>CAVWXP010000021.1:0-6327 GCA_963759175.1 uncultured Acidimicrobiia bacterium | reverse complement strand
ACGTGGCCATGCGATCCTCCGAACCACCAACCTCAGGCTACGCGACGTCGTCGGCGGGGTGTGGGGAATGAGCTGACTTCGGGGCGCGACCTACGACGTGGCCTTGGCGCGTGGTCCCGCTCGCAAGTGGCATGACGCGAGGTGATCGGTGCGCCCCTCACCTGGCAGCAGTGATGGCACCTCGGTGTCGCACAACCCCTTCTCGGCGATCGGGCAGCGTGGATGGAAGAAGCAGCCCGATGGCGGATCGATCGGGGATGGAACCTCGCCCTGGAGGATCTGGCGGTCGCGTGGGCGATCCGGATCCGGCATGGGGATCGCCGACAACAGGGCTTCCGTATAGGGATGGAGTGGCGCTCGATAGAGCTGCTCTCGATCGGTGATCTCTGCGATGCGGCCCAGGTACATGACCGCCACTCGGTCGCTCATGTGCTCGACCACGGCGAGGTTGTGTGCAACGAACAGCAACGTCAGCTGGAGCTCGGATTGGAGTTCCTTGAGGAGGTTCAACACCTGGGCCTGCACCGAGACATCGAGAGCCGACACGGGCTCGTCGGCCACGACGAAGTCGGGTTTGAGGATCAGCGCACGTGCAAGGCCGATTCGTTGGCGTTGGCCGCCGGAGAACTCGTGCGGGTACCGACCGGCGTGGCTGGGCTGGAGGCCCACGAGGTCGAGCATCTCGTTGACCCGAACCTGGCGCTCGTCCTTGTCCCTGACACCATGGAGTTTCAGTCCTTCGGCTATCGAGTTGCCGACCTGAGTCCTCGGGTCGAGTGAGGAGTAGGGGTCCTGGAAGATGAACTGGGCGCGCCGACGGAACGGCTTGAGGTTGGAGCCCTTCACGTGGGTGATGTCTTCACCGTCGAAGGTGATCGTCCCCGATGTTGGCTCGATCAAACGCACGAGCGCCAAGCCGAGCGTGGACTTTCCGCACCCAGACTCGCCCACGAGCCCGACGGTTTCACCGCGGTTGATGGTGAGGTCGACGCCGGCGACCGCGTTCACGGTTCCGATCTGACGTTGGAGGACTCCGCCCTTGACGGGGAATTGCTTGACGAGGTCCTTGGCGATGACGAGCGGTTCAGCCATCGGACTCCTCCGCGATCGTGGCCGTGGCGTCGTCGTACAGCCAGCATCGGACCCTGTGGTTCGGGGCGATCTCCTCGAGGGTGGGCTCCTTCTCGAGGCAGATGGCGAGGTCGTTCTCGACGCGGGCGGTGCATCGAGCCGCGAATCGGCATCCCTTCGGCAGATCGATGAGGCTGGGCACGATGCCGGGAATGGTCTGGAGTTCGTCCCTGATGTCGCCGAGGACGGGGATCGAAGCGATGAGTCCCGTCGTGTAGGGGTGTTTCGGGTCCTTGAAGAGGGTGCTCACGTCGGTCTCCTCGACGATCTCGCCCGCGTACATCACGGCGACCCGATCGGCCATCTCCGCGACGACGCCGAGGTCGTGGGTGATGAGGACCACGGCGGTCCTCGAGGATGCCTGGAGATCGCGAATGAGGTCGAGGATCTGCGCCTGGATCGTGACGTCGAGAGCAGTGGTTGGCTCATCGGCGATCAGGAGCTCCGGTTCGCATGCCAGCGCCATGGCGATCATCACGCGTTGGGCCATACCTCCGGAGAGCTCATGCGGATACGCCTTGGCGCGCGATTCGGGATCGGGGATCCCGACCTTGGCGAGGATCTCGATGGCCTTCTCGTTGCGTTCGTCCTTCTTCCATGAACGATGGAGCTTGAACACCTCGGTGATCTGTACCCCGGAGCGCTGCACCGGGTTGAGCGCGGAACCAGGTTGCTGGAAGATCATCGACATGTGCTCGCCGCGGAGCTTGCGAACCTCGTCGTTGGACATGTCGAGGACGTTCTTGCCGTTGAACAGGACTTCGCCGGCGACGACCTTGCCCGGTTTGGGGACGAGACCCATGATCGAGAACGACATGACCGACTTTCCGCAGCCGGATTCGCCGACCACCCCGAGTACCTCGCCGCGGTTCACATGCAACGTCACCTCGTCGACGGCCCTGACGACACCTTCCCTGGTATCGAAATGGGTCTTGAGCCCCTTGATCTCGAGCAGTGGGCCATCCCAGGCGTCTTTGACTTCTGGCGGCACGATGGTCACGGACGCCTCTGGTTCTTGCGTGGTCATTTGTTCAATGATGGGTCGAGGGCATCGCGGAGCCCATCGCCCATGAGGTTGAAGCCGAGCACGGTGAGCATGATGGCGAAGCCGGGGAAGAACACGAGATGCGGCGAGGTGAAGACGTTGTTGCGTTCGGATGCGAGCATCGTTCCCCACTCGGGCGTCGGGGGCTGTGCGCCCAGTCCGAGGAACGACAGGCCAGCTGCCTCGAGGATGGCTGTTGCGACGCCGAGGGTGGCGAGCACCACGAGCGGGGTGATGGCATTGGGAAGCACACGACGCGTGAGCACCTGCATGGGAGAAGCTCCCAATGCTCTCGATGCAGTGACGTAGTCGGACTCCTTGATCGACAGGACCTGGGCGCGGGTCACCCGCGCATATGCGGGAATCGATACGATCGCGATGGCGATGAGCGCGTTCTGGAGACCAGGGCCCAGTACCGCGACGATCGCGATGGCAAGCAGGAGCGACGGAAAGCCGAGAATCACGTCCATGATCCGCATCAGGACATTGTCGAGCCATCCGCCCGCATTGCCAGCAAGGGCACCGATCGTTGTTCCGACGATGAGTGCGAGGGTGACGGTGAAGAAGCCGAGGGTGAGGCTGACGCGAGCGCCATAGACGATGCGGGAGAACACGTCCCGAACATTCCCATCCGTGCCCATGATGTGCTGGGGTTGGTCCGCGGGGCAACCCAAGACGTGGATGCAGGGCTTCTCTCGGGGACCAACCTCCTCCTTGCCGATCAGTACTTCATTGGGGGGATACGGGGCGATCAATGGTGCGAGCAGTGCCATGAGCACGAGGAAGAGGACGATGCCGAGCCCGATCATGCCCGACTTTCGACCTCGGAAACGGCGAGCCGTGAGCCGCCACTGCCCCGCAGGACTGTCTGCGACCAGATTCACATCAGAAGCAGAGGCCTCGAGCATTTCTATGGTTTTCTTGCTCACCATTTACTTCACCCTGATCCTGGGGTCGAGATAGGCGTAGGACAGGTCCACGACGAGGTTGACGATTACGTAGATCAGTGCGATGACGACAGTGAACCCCTGAACGACTGCGTAGTCACGCCCCGTGATGGCATCGACCAAGGCCGTTCCGACACCGGCCAGCCTGAAGACCGTTTCCGTGAGCACTGCGCCGCCCAGGAGCAGGCCGAGTTGGAGGCCGATGATCGTGACGACCGGAAGCATGGAGTTCCGGAGGGCATGACGTCCGACGACTCGTGACTCCTTCGCCCCCTTGGCTCGTGCCGTGCGGATGTAGTCCTTGTTCATCGCCTCGAGGAGTGAGCTGCGAGTGATGCGGGCGATGATCGCCATGGGGATGGTTGCCAGGGCGATTGCCGGGAGGATCATGTGCCTGACGGCATCCCACCAAACCTCCCATTGCGCGGTGATGAAGCTGTTGAAGATGATGAAGTTGGCGAAGAACTCATTGAGCTTTGCCCAACTCGTGCCCTCGGCCAGGTTCCACTCCCACACCACGTAGTACGGGATCGACACCAGACCTGGCGTGAGGCGCCCAGAAGGCGGCAACGCAATCGGTGTGTCCTTCAAGATGACCGCGAACAGGTAGGCCAACATGAGACCGAGCCAGAAGACCGGCATCGAGACGCCGATGTTGGCGAAGGCAACAGTGGCGGCATCGATCGGTGTGTTGTGTTTGCGGGCAGCAATGATGCCCAGTGGCACGCCGACGATCACCGCGAGAAACAGCGCCGACATCGCGAGTTCGGCTGTGGTCGGCAGACGTTCTATCAACAGCTGGGTGACTGGCCTCGAGAATCGGATCGACTCACCGAGGTTGAACGTCAGCACGTTCTTCATGTAGATGCCGAGCTGCACGAACACCGGGTCGTTGAGGCCGTTGGCTTCATTGAAGCGAGCACACGACTCAGGGGTCGCTCGTTCACCGAGTATCGCCGAACACGGATCTCCGGGTATGGCCCTGACGAGTAGGAACACGACAATGATGATCCCGAGGAGCACCGGGATCGCATAGAGAGTCCTTCGCGTGATGAAGCTCAGCATGGTGTGTTGCCCTGGACAGAGAGTGGGGGAGGCCGTGCCTCCCCCACTCTGATCAGCGACTACCTAGGGAATCAACCCTCGTCCGGGGCATTGATCAGGCCCCACAGGTAGGCGTAGTACTCGAAGGCACCCGTGTTGCCTGTGTGCAGCGGGCTTGCTGCGTCGAGGCCAGCCGTGTACGAGACAACGACATCGTTTGCATCGAATGTCGATCCGTCGTGGAACACCACTCCCTGTCGGAGTGAGCACGTCCATACATCGAGTGTCTCGTTGCTGACGCACGCCTCAGCGAGCTGCGGCTGAACCGCGCCATCTGGTGCGTAGGAGTACAGGGCTTCGACGATCTGACCACAGGGGTTCAGCGACTCGCCGTCACTCTCGTCCGAGCAGTACAACGAGATCGGCTCGTTGTTCTGGACGAACACCAACGTGTCCTCGCCGTTGTCCCAGAGGTTCAACTGCACGTGGCCCCACGGCGGTGCGTAGGCACCTTGCACGTTGGCCTGCGCCACATAGGCGGCACCGGCGTGTGCAACGGGGATCATGGTGACGTCTTCCTTGATCGCGTTGTTCGCTTCCTCGTACAGCGGCGCTGCTTCGTCGACCGAAGCCAACCCAGCCGCCTCGGCAAGCGGACCCCAGATCGACTCTGGCACCACGCCGAACTGTGGGTTCGTCTCAGCGAAGTGGAAGTCGAGGAAGTTCGTCACGTGCGGGTAGTCGCCTGTCCAGCCGAGTAGGTGGATTCCGTCGCACTGACCGGCGTTCGAACACTGTTCGATGAACTCGGCCGACTCCAGCAACACGATCTCAGCGTCGATGTTCAGGGTTTCCTTCAGCTGCGCCTGGATATCTGCTGCAACGTCGCCAGGCGTCGGCAGGTACCCACGCGTGACATCGCGGTAGTAGATCTTCGTGGCAAACCCGTCTCCGAGTCCAGCACCCTCGAGCAGCGCCTTCGCGGCTTCGACGTCCTGGTCGTACCAGCTCTCACCTTGGCATCCGTTGGTCACGGTACATGGAGTGAAGTGCGACGCTACCTCTGAGTTGGGCGGATAGAACGTTTCGACGATCCGCTCGCGATTCATCGCAAGTGCGACAGCCTTCCGTACGTCGACATTGTCGAACGGCGGGAAGATGTTGGTGAACCCCATGTAGAAGATGTTCGCCTCAACCTTCGGAAGGAGGACGAGATTCTCGTCGGCCTCGATCGTTGGGAGATCTTCCTTCGATGGGAAGGTCATACCAGCAGCGGTGCCGCTCTGGACCTCGAGCAGTCGGCCAGCGCTCTCTGTCGCCCAGGTCCAGATCGCCTGACTGTGCGCCGGCTTGGTTCCGTAGTAGGCGTCGTTGCGGGCAAGGACGACTGATTCGCCCCGGTTCCACGTGTCGAGCGCGTACGGTCCGGTACCGATGGGATTGTCCAGCGGTGCTCCACCGGTGGCCTCGAGATGCTCCTCAGGCTGGATTCCGAACACGTTGAAGGCGATTTGTGCCTCGAACGCCGGATTTGGCTCACAGAGGTTGAACTCGACGGTGAACTCATCAACAGCCGTCAGGGTGTTGATGCTGCCGCCGTAGTCACATCCGCCTGCCGAGAGGACCTTGCCCTCGAAGCCGGGATCGGGTGCACGTGTCGTGGTCGTTGTCGATTCTGCTGGTGCAGCTGTCGTGGTGGTTGTCGTGTCGTCCGTGTCGCCGGAATCATCTCCGGCACAGGCGGCGGCCACCATGGCAAGTGCGAGCAGAAGCACGAACCAAGCGGTTCTGCGCTTCATGGGGTTTCCCTCCGTGTTTCTCCCGTTTGAGCCACCCCTCGATGGAGGTGGTTCGATCAACCTAGCCGCGGTCGATCTCCTCTGTCCATCGTAGGCCTTATGAAATGAATTAGGGAAGCCTTAACGCTTGGTTGGTGCTCGCGCCTTTGATGGAGGTGGCGTGGGGCGCGAGGCCAAAGCGTCGCAACGGAGTCCACCCGCCTGCCTCCAGGTCCTCGTCGTGCGAGGACCCGCGAGACGTGACGGCTATGAGGCGTCGACGGTATCGGCGCGGGCGTCGTCTGTCGGTGACAACCCGTCGGGGTCGGGGATGCGCTCGACTGTTTCGGTGCGAAGCGAAAAGGCTCGGCGGGTTCGCACC
>CAVWXP010000020.1:0-23342 GCA_963759175.1 uncultured Acidimicrobiia bacterium | reverse complement strand
CCCGCTGGAAGGGGACCGAACAGAATGGAGCCCGCTCCGCTCGCACTGCTCTCTTCCGGCTTCGCCCATCTCCCGTCTCGAGCGTGAGCCTGCTCCTCAGTCCCCCTTTCAAGGGGGACGGCAGAGGAGCGAAGCGACGATGCAGGGGGATTGGCAGACCCTCGAAGATCCACGCTGGTGACGTACGACGATGCAGGGGGATTCCTTGCGTGGAGTCGAGCGTGCCGAGTTCGCGCCATCGTGCTCTTGGGAGCGAAGCGACGATGCAGGGGGATCGGCAGACCTTCGAAGACCCACCCCGATCAGGTCCGACGATCCCCCTGGCTCACTGCGTTCGCCCGTCCCCCTTGAAAGGGGGACTGAGGGAAGGCGACCTTCGAGGACTCACGTTCGTCCCCCTGGCTCTCTTCGTTCGCCCGTCCCCCTTTGAAGGGGGACGGCAGAGGAGCGAAGCGACGATGCAGGGGGATCGGCAGAAGTGCGAAGATTCAGCCTGGGCGTCCAGGTCAGGCGACCGGCGTGATCAGGTCGATCTTTGCCAGGTCGGCCTTCCAGCGGTCCACCAACGCGATGTCCTGGTACGGGTTCCGGTCGAGCCACGCGTTGACATCGAGCGTCGGGAACCGCTCTCGAATCGTGTGGGCCGTCGCGGCTGCGCGCCGATCGAGGCCGAGCTCGACCTGCGACGCGGCGAGGACGAGCAGAGCTTCGACGTTGTTCGGTTGGTACTCGAGGACCGACTCGGACACCGAGGCTGCCTGCTCGACCCGATTGCCGATGAAGAGCGAACAAGCCTTGACGGTCGGATACCAGGGCTTGTTGACGCCGGTGAGGCGCATGGCGATGTCGAGGAGATCGACGGCCTCTTCCCATTCGCCCATGAACCGTTTGAGGCTCCCTTCGAGGGCAAAGGTCACATCACAGGTCGGCCGGGTTATCTCGAGGTTCTGGACGATCTCGACTGCCTCGTCGATACGCCCCAGTGACATGAGCACCGCGGCATCGACGGCCTGGGCCATGCCGGTGGGATCGTCGAGCTCCCGGCCGCGCTGGGCCTGCGCACGTGCTTTCTCCAGGGTTGCGGAAGTGTCGGTGGCCCACTGGTTGGCTGCACCGACCCAGTTGGCGAAGGCCGAGAGCACCCATCCATAGGAGTGATCTGGGTGGGACTCGGCAACCTCCCCGAAGAGCCGTACCGCCTGTTCCCAGTCCTCACGAGTGTCGGACCGCAGGTAGTACCAGCCCATGTAGACCTTCTCGATTGCCGCGGGATCATCGAGTTCGGCGTAGAGCCCGGCCGGCGCACCGACGATCAGTTCGACCTCGATGGTGTGTCCGACGGCTTCCGACAAGGAGTCCGAGAGCGTGAAGATGTCGGCCTTTCCGCCCATCACCTTGTGTGACTTCACGATGTTCATGGTCGTGACGTCGAGCACGATCGCATAGATGCGGATCTGGTCCCCGAACTGGTGGATGCCCGTTTCGAGGATGTAGCGAGCCGAGGTCGTCGCTCGATCCTCGAGGGCGGTATCGGTGATCTCGAGCTCGGGAATCGATGAGAGGCGGTGGATGATGTCGGACCGAATCATCGCAGCACCACCGGCGACGTCCGCGTCCGTGCCCTCCGTGTGGATGGGCAGCACAGCAATCGTGGGGATGTCGAGGGCCAGACGCGACGAGGTGTCCACCGATGACTCGGTGGGAAGGTCCGTGAACGCGTACACCTCGACGGACTCCGGGATGTTCTTGAGCCGTTGGGCACCGATGGAACGAAACCGAAGCGCAGGCTCGTCGAGGTCGCGATAGACCGACCCTGACACCGAGAGACCGCCCGGAGTGGCGATGGCCTGGATGCGGGCGGCGATGTTGAGGGCATCACCCTCGTAGTGGCCGTCGGAGACCGTGACCGCGCCGCGTTCGAGTCCCATCCGGAAGCGCAGCTGGCGTGCCGATGGCCGATCCGTGTTTGCATCCTCGAGGGCCGTCGTGATGCCGATAGCCGCCTGGACCGCATCGATGGATCTGTCGAACACCGCCATGAAGTTGTCGCCGACGAAGTTGACCAGATTTCCACCGTGGTCGCCGATCGCCATCTCGACGATGTGGCGAGCTTCCGACATCGCCTCGGATGTCCCAGCGGCATCGTCAGCGAGCAGCCGCGAATAGCCGACGACATCGGCGTTGAGCGCACAGACGGTGCGCGGTTCTGTTTGAGACATGCACGCATCGTAGGCACCGGATCCCATCGCCATACAGGGGCCGCGCGTCTCGTCCCCCTTTGAAGGGGTACGAAGGAGAGGAGCTCGCTCCGCTCGCACGGTTCTCTCCTCCTTCGTTGTCCCGTCCCCCTTTGAAGGGGAGCCAGTTCTTCAGTCCCCCTTTGAAGGGGAGCCAGTTCTTCAGTCCCCCTTTCAAGGGGGACGGCAGAGGAGCGCAGCGACGATGCAGGGGGATTCCTTGCGTGGGGTCGAGCGTGCCGAGTTTGCGCCGTCGTGTTGGTGGGAGCGCAGCGACGATGCAGGGGGATCGGCAGACGCGCGAAGGTCCACGCCAATCTCGTGACGACGATCCCCCTGGCTCACTGCGTTCGCCCGTCCCCCTTGAAAGGGGGACTGACTCCACGGCAGTGCAGGGCTGCGCCGGTGCCCGGGGGAGCCAGTTCTTCAGTCCCCCTTTCAAGGGGACGCCAGAGCTCAGTCCCCCTTTCAAGGGGGACTGAGCGCAGCGACGATGCAGGGCTGCGCCGGTGCCTGGGGGATCCTGCTCGCGTTCGCCCGTCCCCCTTGAAAGGGGGACTGACTCCACGGCAGACCTTCGAAGACCCACGCTGATCACTGACGACGATCCCCCTGGCTCGTTGCTCGCCCGTCCCCCTTGAAAGGGGGACCGACGCAACGCCATCTTCGGTTCCCCTTTCAAGGGGGATCGGCAGACGTGCGAAGGCCCGGCTTGATCACGGCCGACGTTCGGGCGCGCTCGATCCGCCGTCATGGGGTGCGGGGACCGAGCGCAGCAAGGAGACCGCCGATGGCGGGTCCCAGCGCCATGTGAGGATCTCCGATCGGCGGGTCGGTGAAAAGGCACAAATCGCAGACCCCCCGTTCGTCACTAGCCACCTGCCGAGGATCGACCGCTGCCACGTGCCGTGCGCCTGCAACAATCGACCCCATGTTCGGTGAACTTGCGAAGCGGCCTGCGGCGATCGCGGGGGCGGGAGCTGCCGCGGTGTGCGTGTGGTTGCTCATCACCAACTGGGGCCCCATCGCTGCGGGCCATCCCACCTATCTGATCCTCTACGTCGGGTTGTTGGCCGCCGGGGTCCTCGTGGCGGGCTTGGCCCTGCGCAATCCCGACAAGCGCGGACGGCTGTGGCTCTCGATCATCGGTGCCGTGCTGTTCGTCGTGTTCACGGTCATTGCCATCTGGCTCAAGCCGTTCGGTGCCACCGACGTCGCTCTGACAGCGATGGAAGGCACGGACACGGTGACCGTCACGCAGAACGGTGGACGGATCGTGATGGAGCCGACGGGCGGGTTCGACACGGGGGTCATCTTCTACCCTGGCGCCCGCGTCGACGCACGGGCCTACGCCAACATCCTCATGCCGCTCGCCGAGGCGGGCAATCAAGTGGTGATCGTCAAGGAACCGCTCGGCATCGCCTTCTTCTCGACCTCGTTCGCCGATCGATGGATCGCAGACAACCCCGGACCGAGTGCGTGGATCATCGGTGGCCACTCCCTCGGGGGAGCGGTGTCGTCGATTGCTGCCGACGGGAACGAGGCTGTCGACGGCCTGTTGCTGTATGCGTCGTTCCCTGCGTCCGACATCTCGGGTCGCACCGGCCTCGACGTGTCATCCATCTACGGAACCAACGATGGCCTTGCGACCCCCGAGCAGGTTGAGGCATCGGTCGTCGACCTGCCGCCCACGGCGGTTCTGGTGCCGATCGTGGGTGCCATCCACTCAGACTTCGGCGACTACGGCCTCCAGCCCGGCGACGGTTCGGCGGACATCACCCGGCCCGATGCCCAGGCCCAGATCGCCGAGGCCTCACTGGCTCTCATCGATGGACTCGCCACCAGGCCATGACCGGCATGGGCCACCGGTCCGACGACCACCGATACGGTGCCCAGCGTCTGGATTCCCGACGCGATGTGTTCGAGATTCGGCTGTGCCTATAGGGACTTCCCGATAGCCTCACCGGGATCATGACTTCCGTGCGTCCCACCTGGCTCGACCGCACCCGCAGGGGTGCACTTCCGCTCGTCATGTGGGGCTTCGGATTCGCCACGACCCTGCTGCTGATTGGCATGTGGGGCCGTACCGTGACGGTGGATTCGTCGACCGTGTCCGAGGCGGCAAAGACGGTCGTCGACGCCGAGGTCGCCACCGAACGCATCTATGACTGGCTCGAGGCCGGAATCGCCACGGCGACGGGGGCGGCACCCGCTTCCGTGGAGGACGTGTCGGCTGCGATCGCCCAGCGACCCGAGTTCGATGCGGCCGTGGATGCGGTTGTCGACGAGTTCGTTGCCGGGTTGTTCGCCGAGCCGGGTACCGAGGCGGTGGTCGATGTCGAGGCGGCGCTCGATCCGCTGGTGCCCGTGGTGGTCGCCGAGGCGGCACGCCGAGATGTGCCGGTCGAAGCCGCGCAGATAGAACGGGCGCTCGACGCCGCGTCCATGGTGGCCCTCGACACGGGGCAGGGGGCAACGGTCGCGACGGCCGTGCGTGAGACCCGCACGTTCCTGTCGGTGGTCGTGGTTCTTGCCGCCGCCGCGATGGCTGTCACTGCGGTGTTGGCCGTGGCGCTGTCGGACCGGAGGTACGCCATGGTCCGTACGTTGTCGGTGAGGGTTCTCATCTCGGCCATGACCTATGCCCTCTTGTTCCGTGTGGCTGCGTGGGCGCTCGATCCCCAACGTGGCCGTTCGCCGGTGCTCAACGGTGGCTCGGTGCTGCTCGGATCGAACGGCCACGTGTTCCTCATCGCAGCGGTCCTGGCTGCGATGGTCGGGGCCTGGGGTGGGTTCATCGCGTGGCGCCGGACCCAGGTGCGCACTGTCCCGGCGGCACCGGACCTCTCGGACGACGACACCAGGGAATTCGCCACGGTGTGAGTCCGTCGGCGAGCTGGCGGAATCCCACGAGCGTGGTCTACTGTCGGGTCATGGTCAGGGCTCGGTATCTGGTGGTGGTCGTAGCGGTGTTGGCGATGCTCGCTGCATCGTGTTCATCCGGTGACGATGACGCTGCGGACGACGGCAGCTCCACGACGACCTCGATCGAGGAGGGCGCTCCGGAGACGACGATCCCCGATGAGGACGTCATCGTTTCCGCCGAGGAGATGTGCCGCACCTTCGACCTGTTCGTGAATGCCGGCGTGATCCCACCGATCGCCGCTCGGTCGCTGTCCGACACCGATCTCGTGGGCGCGACATCCACCCAGAAGGCCGCCTACGGCGACATCGTCATGGAAGCCCCCCGGACCCTGTGCCCCGTCCACACCACCTACGCCGCCGACGTCGCCTACTGGCTCGGCCTCTGACCCTTCGGCAAATCCCAAGGCGAACCCAGGGTTCCAGTGCTCGGATTCGAACACTCCAGCCCACAGTTCGGGTGCGCGCCAAGGGAGCGTCAGAGGGTGTACGAATCCGCAGTGAACTGTGGGCTCCAGTGGTCGTATTCGGTCTCCTGAACCCTGGGTTCCAGTGGTCGTATTCGAACACTCCAGCCCACAGTTCGAGAGGCGCTTGCGGAGGGCCAGGGGGCGTTGCGAGTTCACGGTGAACTGTGGGTTCCAGTGGTCGTATTCGGTCTCTGGAACCCTGGGTTCGAGCAGCGGGTGCGCCTGGCCCCTGTGCTCGCTGGCGCACCCGTGCTCGATCGGGCTGGGGGCGACACGTTCTGTGTCGCCCGCCCGTCCGGCTAGACGAGGACGACGATCCCGAGGACCACGGCGGCGATCGCGAGTGCAGCGAGCACCCATTCGGCGGCCATCAGCCACCGATCGGCTCCGTGCTGCATGTCACGGACGGCGGACGTGATCATGCCGATGGCAGCCACACCGCCTCCTGCGATCAGCAACCAGGGCGCCCACACCTCCGAGAGGTCGGCGGCCGCCCAGGTGCGATCGAAGACGGTGATCGTGCCATCCTCCGGTGCGAAGGTGATCCATGCCCCGATGGCGGCAGCGAGGATCCCCAGCATCGAGAGTGTCCATGTGACCACATGGACGGCGGTGTCGGGATGGTGTACCTCGGCAGGATGCGTCGATCCGTATGCCATGGAAACCTCCCTGTTCCCACCTTCGATCGTATACCCCGGTCGCCCCGATGAACAGGTGGTTCGTGGCGGGCGGCGGTCTACGATCGTCCCATGTCGCGACCATGCCATGTCCTGCGTGTCTTCACCCGTGGCGACGAGGGCGGCAACCACCTCGGCGTCGTCGTCGATGCCATCGCCCTCCCCACCGAACGGATGCAGGCGATCGCCACCGATCTCGGGTTCTCCGAGACCGTGTTCATCGATTGGACCGACACCGCCGATCACCCGAAGGTGCGTATCTTCACGCCTGCCGACGAGCTCCCCTTTGCGGGCCACCCCCTGGTCGGGGCGTCGTGGGTGCTGTCGATGCTCGGTCCCCGACCTACCTACGGCATCCACACCGGTGTTGGTCCGGTGCAGTTCGCGGTCGATGGTGATGTGGTCTCGGTCACGTGTGACATCGAGGTGACGGATCTCGATGACGATGTCGCTGCTGTGGCTGCGGCTGCTGGGCTTCCCGAGCCGAAGTCGACGATGCGCCTTGGGTTGCCCAAGGAGTACCTGATCGCCGAGTACGAGGCCTTCGACGACATCGCCGGGTTGGAGCCCGACATGGACGCCCTCACCAGCCGATTCGGCTTGCTCGCCTACGCCCGCGAAGCCGACCGGGTCAAGGCCCGGTTCTTCGCCCCCGGCACGGCGGTCCCGGAGGATCCCGCCACGGGATCGGCAGCCGTCGCCCTGGCTCACGGGTTCATGCGACGAGGCGAGGGGACCGGTGCGGTGACGATCACCCAGGGGGACGAGATCGGCCATCCTTCGACCATCCAACTGTCGTGGGATGCCGACGGTGTCACGATCGGCGGAACGGTCCGCCGCGACGAGGTCGTTCTCGTTGACTGACCTGCTCAGTCCTGGTCGCCACCATCGGTCTCGGTGGCGGTGTCGCCGATGAGTCGACCATGAAGATGGTGGCGTGGCGTGCGCACAGTGGGGTGTTGTCGTCGTTGTAGACGACGGCGAGGCGCTCGCACTTGGCGCACGTCGGCCGAACCTCGAAGTTCAGGGTTGCGTCATCGGGCATGAAGTAGTCCTCGGGTGGCTGGGGATGGTGGATGGGGCCCAGGTCTGGTTCACGCCGGCGTCAGCTCGGACCGCTCGAGAGCTTCCATGACCCCATGTCGCTCGGCGTCGATTCGTGCGACCGTCAGGAAGATCGTGGCATGGCGAGCGCACAATGCCGAGCCGGCATCGTTGACCGTCAGGGCATCCCTGTCGCAACGCATGCAGCGCAGCGGTTCACCGGCAATGTGGGTGGCTCCGTGTTCCATGCCAATCCTTCGGCACGAGCCCCATGGAGGTGGAGGATCGTTTCCCAGTAACTGGGGGCACTAGTCACGAAATACAGGTCGCAGGATGTTGGGGACACTTCTACTATCGCCCCAAACCCCGAGGAGGCCAGTAGATGCAGACGTACACCACGCCGGGCGGCATAACGGTTGCGCCGAATGTCAACGTCGTCCAGCAGCTGATGGTGCGCGCAGACGCAGCACCGAATCACGCGGCCTTGTCGTATCGCGACGGTGACACGTTCGTGCCCGTCACGACCCGGGAGCTGTGGGATACGGTGCAGGAACTGGCTGCAGGCCTGGTCGCTCTCGGCGTCCAGAAGGGCGACCGTGTCGCCCTCCACTGTGCGACCCGGATCGAGTTCACCTACTTCGACTACGCCATCTGGGCCGCCGGAGCCGCAACCACCACGATCTACGAGACCTCGTCGCCCGATCAGGTGAAGTGGATCATCCAGGACTCGGGTGCCGTCGTACTGATCTCAGAAGGCGCGGACACCTATGCCTCCTACGACCAGGTCAAGGGTGACCTGCCGGATTGCCGCAATGTGTTCGTCATCGACGAGGGCGCCGTGGCCACCATCTCGGGAATGGCCACGGATGAGTCTCGGGCGGAGTTGAAGCGTCGGATCGATTCGATCACCCACGACGACCTCGCCACCCTGGTGTACACGTCGGGGACGACCGGACTGCCCAAGGGCTGCATGCTCACCCACGAGAACTTCGCATGGGAGGTGGTGCAGGTCGACGATCAGATGGCCGAGCTGTTCTCCGACGACAACCGGACCCTGTTCTTCCTCCCCCTCGCCCACATCTTTGCCCGTCTGGCGCAGTCGGCGTGTGTGACCAACGGTGTCCACATCGCGTACTCATCGGGTATCCCGAACCTCCTCGAGGAGCTCCCGATGGTGAAGCCCACGTGGGTGTTCTCGGTTCCCCGTGTGTTCGAGAAGATCTACAACGGCGCAAAGGCAAAGGCCGACGCCGACGGCAAGGGAAGCATCTTCGACCGTGCGACTTCGGTAGCCATCGCCTACAGCCAGGGCATCGACCGCGGCAAGGTGAGCTTCGGCACGAAGCTCCAGCACGGCATCTTCGACAAGCTCGTCTACGGCAAGCTGCGTGACGTCTTCGGTGGTGACATCAAGTACGCCATCTCGGGTGGTGCTCCCCTCGGTGCGCGCCTCGGCCACTACTTCCGAGGTATCGGCATCGTTGCCCTCGAGGGGTACGGCCTGACCGAGACGTCAGCTGCTGCCACGGCCAACAAGCCCACGGCGATCCGGGTCGGGACGGTCGGTCGCCCCATCCAGGGATCGAGCATCGGGATCGCGGACGATGGTGAGGTCCTGGTCAAGGGCCAGCACGTGTTCAAGGGCTACTGGCAGAACGAGGAGGCAACCCGCGAGGCGATTGACGAGGACGGCTGGTTCCACAGCGGTGACATCGGCGCCCTCGACGAGGAGGGCTTCCTCGCGATCACCGGTCGCAAGAAGGAGATCCTCGTCACCGCCGCCGGCAAGAACGTGGCTCCGGCCGTGCTCGAGGATCGGATGCGTTCGAATCCGCTGGTGTCCCAGGTGATGGTCGTCGGTGACGCCAAGCCGTTCATCGCTGCTCTGGTGACGCTCGATGAGGAGGCGCTCCCGGCGTGGGCCGCGGCGCACGACAAGGCGGACATGTCCATCGCCGACCTCCATAGCGATGAGGACGTCCTCGCCGAGGTGCAGAAGTCCGTGGACGACGCCAACAAGGCCGTGTCACGCGCCGAGGCGATCAAGACGTTCCGCGTCCTGCCGCATGACCTCACGATCGAGGGCGGCGAACTGACGCCGACCCTCAAGGTGAAGCGTTCGGTCGTCGCCAGCAAGTACGCCGGCGTCATCGACGACATCTACGGCTGAGGCTCACCTCCCGTTCTTGCGTAGATCCTGCCCGCCCGTGCGGATACCAGTTACGCAAGAACGGAAGAGGTCACTGCCGCGACAGCAGCGGTGATGAGGGAGGTGACCTCGGCGGTGGGTGGCACTCGTCCCTTGACCACCACGGTGCCGTCGATGACGAGGGCCGGCGTCTTCATGACGCCGTAGGAGGCGATCTCACCGAAGTCGGTGATCTTCGTGATCTCCTGGTCTATCCCGAGATTCGAGAGAGCTTCGTGCGTTGTTGCCTCGAGGGCTTCGCAGTTCTTGCAGCCTGATCCGAGTACGGCGATCTCCATGGGCGGTCTCCTTGCTAGATGATGGCGTTGAACAGGTATCCGGCGGTGATGATGCCGGTGGCGAGCACCGCGACGAAGGTGGCGAGCAGGGCGGGCTTGAGGACACGACGCAGGAGCACCATCTCGGGTATCGACAGCGCAACGACGGCCATCATGAAGGCCAACACGGTGCCCAGGGCCACGCCCTTGTCCGCCAGGGCGCCCGCCAGGGGGACGATCCCCGCGGCGTTCGAGTACAGCGGAATACCGAGGATCACTGCGAGGGGGACGGTGAAGGGATTGTTGGCTCCCGCCAGCTCGACGAAGAGGTCCTCGGGGACCCACCCGTGGATGATCGCTCCGATACCGATTCCCACGAGGAGATAGGGCCAGATGCGCTTGACGATGGCTCGCACCTCTTGGCGTCCCATGGCCATCCGGTCACTCCATGGCAACCCTTCCGATGGGTCGACGGTCTCACCACGCAGCGTGGTCTCGAAGACGAAGGGCTCCACCCATCGACCGAGGTCGAGGCGACCGAGGATGTAACCCGCGGTGATGGCAACGATGAGGCCGAACACCACGTACATCGCGGCGACCTTCCAGCCGAAGAGGCCGAAGATGAGGATGACCGCGACCTCATTCACCATCGGGGATGCGATCAGGAAGCTGAGGGTCACGCCGAGCGGGACACCGGCGGCTACGAAGCCGATGAACACCGGCACGGCCGAGCACGAGCAGAATGGTGTGACGACGCCCAGTCCAGCCGCCGCGACGTTGCCGTATCCCTCTCGCCGTCCCCCGAGGAGGCGCCTCGTCGTGTCGATGGTGACGAAACTTCGCAGCACCGTGACGATGAAGATGATGCCGCCCAGCAGCAACAGGATCTTCGTGGTGTCGTACACGAAGAAGTGGATCGACGAGCCGAGGCGGCTGTCGGGGTCGAGGCCCATCACGTCGTAGACCACGGTGTCCCAGAACGACCCGTTGGCGAAGTACCCGATGATCCATGCGAAGGTGCCGGCTGCGGCCAGGCCCCAGAGTCGCGACTGCTGGTGCGACGAGGGCAGCGCCGTCGTCATGATCTCAATCCCTGGGGGAGGGCGGCCGCTATGCGTTCGGCCGCGTCGGTGGTGAGGGCGTAGTCGACCCATCGTCCACGCTTCGTGCCTTCGATCAGCCCGGCCTCGCGCAGCACCTTCAGGTGATACGACAACAGGTTCGGTGCCACGTCGAGGTGGTCCTGGAAGTGGCAGTTGCACCGAGTCTGGGGTGACAGCATGTCGAGGATCTCGAGCCGGATCGGATCGGCCAGAGCCTTGAGGATTGCTGCTCTCGAGGAGACAACGTTCACCGACGAATGCACCGACGTGGCCATTGCGACATCGTACGCCCGATTGCCCAACACTTCAATAGGATTTGAACTGTCCCCTTCTTCCGTTCTTGCGTAGATCCTGTCCACCCGTGCGGATACGAGTTACGCAAGAACGGAAGAGACCGCCTCTAGGTGGTGCCGAGGTCGTCCCAGACCGTTTCGCCGCAGGCCTTGCGGATCATGCCGTGGGGGTACGGCGGGATGCCGGGCGCCGACACCTCGGTGAGGCGACGTGTCTCGTCCCGGGTGAGCGTGAGTCCGGTAGCAGCCAGGTTGTCGACGAGCTGGGCGACCGTGCGCGCGCCGAGCAGGACCGATGACACGGCCGGTCGGTCACGAACCCACGCCAGCGCCACCTGGGCCATCGAGGCACCACGGTCGGCAGCGATGTCCTCGACGACGCGCAGCACGCGCCATGTCGCATCCACGTTGCGGGTGTCGTAGGCCTCGACGCCACGGTTCGGGTCCTCACCCAGTCGGCTCGCGCCCGTGGGACGTTCATCGGCCCTGTACTTGCCGGACAACCAGCCGCCTCCGAGCGGCGACCACGGCAGGAGCCCGATGCCGTTGGCGAGGCTCATCGGCATGATGTCGAGTTCGACCGTCCTGTCGAGCAGGTTGTATTGGGGTTGGAGGGTGATCGGCGTGGCGAGGCCATCGCGTTCACACAGGTCGATGATGCGCTGCATCTGCCACGCCGTCACATTCGACCAGCCGACGTAGCGCGTCCTGCCCGATTGCACCATCGTGTCGAGGGCCGCGACGGATTCCTCGAGCGGCGTCAGGGGATCCCATCCGTGGACCTGGTAGAGGTCGACGTGGTCCACGCCGAGTCGGGCGAGGCTCGCGTCGATCGCCGAGAGGAGATGCCGCCGACTGGCGCCCCGGTCGAGCGGATCGTCGCTCATCGGGAACCTGCCCTTGGTCGTCAGGACGATCGAGTCCCGCTTCCTGGACGACGTCAACCACGAACCGACGATCTCCTCGGACGCGCCCCGCGTGTAGACGTCAGCGGTGTCGACGAACGTGCCACCGCTCTCGACGAAGGTGTCGAGTTGTTGGTGCGCCGTGGCCTCGTCGGTTTCGTTCCCGAAGGTCATCGTCCCGAGACCGAGTGCACTCACCAACGTGCCGCTGTTTCCAAGGGTCCTGAGTTCCATGCATCGCCATTCGTCGCGTCCTCGAAAGGTACCCGCGCACCGGGTACGACCCGTGGCCGTCGACCCCACTTCCCCGTTCTTGCGTAGATCCTGTCCACCCGTGCGGATAGGAGTTACGCAAGAACGGAAGGGGAGCGGCATGGGTCGATCGACCTATGTCTTGCTCAAGTTCGTGGATGGAGGAGCCGAAACATGCGGGGAGCTAGTCAATACGGAGGTCCATCACATGGTCCCCTCGCACGCAGCCCCCCGTCCCCTTTTCCGCACCGTGGCGCTTCTCGTCGCGGTTGCAGCGGTCCTCACCCACGCCATCGCGCTTGCACCGCATGCCGATGCGCGCAACGGCGAGGATCGCCTTATCACGGTCGATAGCGACGCACAGTTCGCCTACGCCCTCGAGAACAAGACCGGAGCCGCCACGGCGACCGGCTACTTCGGCTCCGGCAAGGACCAGCCGCTGATCGGTGACTGGAACTGCGACGGAACCGCCACACCCGGCGTGTACCGCTCGAAGTTCTGGCACTTCTACCTCAGCAACGACCTCCAGTCAGGCGTCACCAACGTCGACTTCTACTTCGGCAACCCGGGCGACATCGCCCTTGCCGGGGACTTCAACGGTGACGGTTGCGACACGGTGGCCCTGTACCGGCCCTCGACCGCCACCTTCTATCTGCGCGACAGCCTCACCTCGGGGAGCGCGGACGTCACGGTGGCGTTCGGCAATCCCGGTGACAAGCCGTTCGTCGGGGACTTCGATGGTGACGGTCGCGACACCTTCGGCGTCTACCGCAAGGACCGCGTCTACCTGAGCAACGACCTCACACGCAGGATCGCTCAGCAGTCGTTCGTCTACGGCAACCCCGGCGACAAGCCCATCGCAGGGGACTGGACCGGATCCGGCAAGGACTCGCTCGCCCTGTACCGACCCTCGACCGGCTGGGTGTACTTCCAGAACGGTCTCGAGGCGGTCTACGTGGGGCCGAACACCGATGTCCTGTCGGCAACCGTCGGCTCGATCGACCAGAGCGGTGGGTCCACGCTGCCTTCCATCCCGGCCAAGCCGGCACCGAAGCCGTCGACCCCTTCGACCCCTTCGGCTCCCAGCACGCCGCCGTCGAATCCGGCACCAGCTCCGCCGCAGAACTACGACGTCGATGTCGAGCTGTACCCCGGTGACGACATCGCAGCCGCGGCACGCAACAACCCGGCCGGCACCGTCTTCCGCATCAACGGCGAGCACTTCGGCCAGAACATCGACCCCAAGGACGGCCAGATATTCGTCGGAGCCCCTGGGGCACGACTCGTCGGCAACGGCGCAGGTGCTGCCTTCGACTCGGACGCCGACAATGTCACCATCGACGGCTTCGAGATCACCGGGTACATGCCGAGGAAGCAAGCAGGCGTCATCCACGGATTCGGGGATCGCTGGGTGGTGCGTAACAACAACATCCACCACAACGGTGCCGTCGGGGTTCGCCTCGCCAACGGCAACCAGGGCCTGATCCTCGACAACATCATCCATCACAACGAACAGCTCGGTATCTCGGTCGCATTCTCCACGGACACCGTGGTGCAGGGGAACGAGATCGCCTTCAACAACCACGAGGTCAAGTACTCGTGGGGATGGGAAGCCGGCGGTACGAAGTTCTGGTCGACGACGAACCTCATCGTCCGTGGCAACCACAGCCACGACAACCACGGACCCGGCCTGTGGACGGACCACGACAACGTGGGCACGGTCTACGAGGGCAACCTCGTCGAGGACAACTACGCCGCAGGCATCTTCCACGAGATCAGCTACTCGGCCACCATCCGTGACAACACCATCCGCCGCAACGGCTTCGGTCATGCGGCGTGGGTGTGGGGCGGCGGTATCACGATCGCTGCATCCCAGGATGTCGAGGTGTACGGCAACCTCGTCGAGGACAACTTCAACGGCATCACGATGGCCCAACAGGATCGTGGTTCGGGTTCCCTCGGTCCGTGGATCGTGCGCAACAACTACGTGCACGACAACACGATCCGCAACTCCGGCGTGAGCGGGGTCGCCCAGGACATCGGCACCAGTGCCGTGTTCAACTCGGGCAACCGCTTCGATGGCAACACCTACATCGGTGATGTCGGCTGGGAGTACGACGATGGCCGGGTCGGCTGGGACACCTGGCGGTCGTTCGGCAACGACGGCTCCGGGTCATTCTCGGGCTGACCAAAGTGACTAGCTACACCGGCCGGTATGCTGTCGGGTGCACTGAGAAGTCAGGTAGTGCACCCGGCAGCGGAGGCCGGTGGATGCGCACCCGACGCCTGGGCGGTCTCGGCTCCATCAACCGACGACGACGTACACCCATCCCCCATCCGGCCCCAGCGGCCACAAGGTCTATGCATTCACCTTCCTTTGGTTCATCTTCATTCGCCATTCCCAGGCGCAGGATCCTGATCCTCGCCCTCTCCCTCGTCGCCTCGATCCTCGCGATCGGCGTGGCCTCATCGAACGCCCCCGCGCAAGCAGCCGACGCATGCACCGGCCCGGGTTGCGACTCGGTCGTCATGGTCGACGGCAGGGCGCGGTTCACCATGTATTCCGATGCGGTCCCCGGCTCCGGGGTCCAGCGCATGTACTTCGGCAATCCGGGCGATGAGCCGTTGATGGGCGACTGGAACTGTGACGGCGAGGACACCCCCGGCGTCTACCGGCGTTCGAGCGGCCTCATCTACCTGCGCAACTCCAACACGCCAGGCAACGCCGATGCCCAGTACTTCTTCGGGAACGCCGGCGACATCGCACTGGCCGGAGACTTCAACGGCAACGGATGCGACACGGTGTCGATCTATCGCCCGTCCGAACAGCGCTTCTACATCACCAACAGCATCGGTGGGGGCGCAGCCGACTACACCTTCTACTTCGGCAATCCCGGCGACACGCCCCTGGTTGGCGACTTCGACGGTGACGGCCGCGACACGGTCGCCCTGCACCGGGTGTCGACGGGACGCGTCTACCTCACCAACGACATGGAAGGTGGCGAGGCCGACGCAGACTTCATCTTCGGGAACCCGGGCGACATCGTCTTCGCAGGTGACTGGAACGGCAACGGCCGCGACTCGGTGGCGGCGCATCGCCCGTCCAACGGCATGGTCTACATGCGGTTCTCCAACAGGTCAGGCCCCGCCGACGCAGAGTTCTTCACGGGCGGGTACGCCCATGCGATGCCGGCGTCCGGCCTCCCGACCTTCACGGGTGTCGTCACGAACTTCAAGATCGATGTCGACATCTACCCGGGACAGAACATCGACGATGTCGCGTGGAGCCATCCGGAGGGCACCGTGTTCCGCATCAACGGCGTCCATTACGGACAGTCCGTCGAGCCGAGGAACGGCCAGGTCTTCGTCGGTGGCGCCGGTGCCCTGATGGACGGCCAGGGTTGGGTCGACCATGCCTTCCGATCCAATGCCCGTGATGTCCACATCCAGGGCATCGAGGTCACGAACTACGGAAGCCCCGAGCAGCACGGCGCCATCGAGGCACGTGGCGACGGGTGGGTCATCATCGGCAATGAGGTGTCCTACAACGATGCCGTGGGCATCAGGGTCTACGACGCCGATCGGGCGATCGTCATGGACAACAACGTCCACCACAACGACCAGACCGGTTTCGGGGCGTCGTTCACCACCGACTCGCTCTTCGAGAACAACGTCATTGCCTACAACAACTACAACAACACGTTCAACTGGGGGTTCGAGGCCGGCGGTACGAAGTTCTGGTCGACGACGAACCTGGTCGTGCGTGGCAACCACAGTCACCACAACCGCGGTCCGGGCCTGTGGACGGATCACGACAACGTCGGCACGGTCTATGAGGGCAACCTCGTCGAGGACAACTACGCCGCAGGCATCTTCCACGAGATCAGCTACAACGCCACGATCCGCAACAACACCTTGCGCCGCAACGGCTTCGGGCACGATGCGTGGCTGTGGGGTGGAGGCATCACCCTCGCCTCGTCGTCGGGCGTCAAGATCTACGGCAACCGGCTCGAGGACAACCACAACGGCATCACGATGACCCAGCAGAACCGCGGCGGCGGCGACCTGGGAGCGTGGAAGACACGCAACAACGTGGTGACGAACAACACCATCATCGATTCGGGCATCTCCGGTGCTGCCGAGGACATCGGTGACGACACCATCTTCTACGACGGCAACGACTTCCAGGGCAACACCTACATCGGTGACAGCGGCTGGGAGTGGAACGGCGGCAACGTGGGCTGGTCGACGTGGCGCAGCTACGGCCTCGACCGTAATGGGTCGTACCGCTGACCCGATCGCCGATCCGGTCCGAGCTCGAACGAACCCCCACACCGGGGGTTCGTTCGCATGTGGACCCACCGGTGGCGACATCGGGGCCTTTCGAAGGATCGGGGTGACCGTGGGGCCATGGCCGGTACCATCGGCAACCGACGCGAGGAAGGCGACGCGTGGCGCCCGACGAACCGAGCTACCGGCGCCGAATCCCTGCAGGGATCGTCGACAGCGCCTTCGCCTCGCTGGCCACCTTTGCGGTCGGTCTCACGGCGGTCACGGTGCTCGACGATGTCAGCCGGGGCGTCTATGCGGTGTACTTCGCAGCGTTCCTCGTCGGTGTGGTCCTTCCCAGGCAACTGGTCTTCGCCCCGGCCTCCATCGAGGCCGTCTCACTCGAGCCGCCCGACCATCGCCTGGGCGTGGTGACCCAGAGTCTGCAGTTCGGTCTCGTTCCCGGGCTCGTCGGTGCCTTGGGCGCCCCGATCGCGTACGCGGTGACCTCCGGATACGCCGACGCGTCGGTCAGCCTCGCGCTCGCCATCACCTGTGCGGTCACGATCGTCCTGTCACCCATGCAGGACTTCGTGCGCCAGGCGCTCCACATCGCGGCAAGGTCGTGGCGGGCCGCAGCGGTATCGATCGTGCAGTTCACGATCGTCGTCATCGCGATCGTCGCGGGCCTCGCCCTCGACGTCGAGCGGGCGTGGATCCCGTTCGGGGCACTTGCGGTGGCCAACGCCGTGTCACTCTCCGTGGCCTGGGTGCTGGGAAACCTCGGTCTCGATGTCGGTTCGGCGCCGCCGCTGCGGCTGCGGGCGATCATGGGCAAGGGCGTGTGGCTGATCCAGAACGACCTCGCCCCGTCCGTTGCCGCTTTTGCGGTTGCCGCGATCATCGCCGCGTTGGCGAGCCCGGAGGACCTGGGTTACGCCGAGGCGGCCAGGGTCGTGGCCCAGCCGATCCTCGTGCTCTCCGCTGGCCTGTCGGCTGTCCTGTCGCCGCGTGCGATGAAGGCGGCGATGGACGATGACCTCACCACGGCCCGTCAGAATCGCAAGGTGTACCTCGGGATGATCCTCGTTGCTGCCGTCGGGTACATCGCCGTTGCCGGATGGGACTGGGTGCTCAATCCCATGGCCTACATCGTGCCAGCTGCCTATGTCGTCAATGGGCTGGTCATCGCCACGGTGATCGCCAACTTCTCGATCTCGGCGGTGTATCTCCAGATCCACGAGTTGATGGGTGCCAACCGTGAGAGGGCCCTGGCTCGCATCGCGTGGATCGCGAGCCCTGTCATCGTCCTCGGCGGCGCCACGGCAGGATTCGCCGGCGCCTTTGCCCTTGCGATCAGCAGGGTCGCCGGAACCTCCACCCGCTATGTACTCCAGGCCCGTGAGCTGGGCCTCGTGTACGGCAACGACGACGCCTCGTCGACCTCCGTTCCCAGGGAGGTGGCGTGATGCCGTTGCTTCGTGCTGCCGTTTGTGCACCGTCACTCTCCGCCACCCCTCAATTCCCCCGTATAGTGGTAACTCAACCACGCAAAGTGTTGGGCTGACATGGTGGACAGGGCCAGAAGGAAGGTGGGTCGAACTCGCCTCGCGGTGCGTCTCGCTCCGCTGCTGCTCGTTGTCGTCGCGGCCTGTTCGCCGTCGGACGCCGTCATCCCCGCTCCCGAGCTCCCACCCACCACGACGCCGCCGGCAACCACCACCATGCCTGACACCTCCGATACCACCACCTCCACCATGCCTGACACTTCCGATCCCTCCGAACCCCCGTCGATCACGATCACGACCGCCGATGATGCCAACGAGATCATCACGGCGAACCAACAGCCGGGTGCCGTGTTCACCTTCGCCCCCGGTGTCCATCGCGGCGTGTCGGTGCGACTCGGGGAGGGCGTCACGATCCAGGGCGAAGAAGGTGCCGTGATCTCGGGTGCGGTCGAACTCACCGAACCCGATGCCGGCGACGGACGGTGGACCTACCGAGGGTTCGAGCGCACCGGAAGCGACCACGGCGAGTGCGTCCCGGACTACGACGGATGCACCTACACCCAGGATGTGTTCGTCGACGATGTGATGCTGCTCCAGGTGACCGACGAAGCCGACCTCGGTCCCGGGCGGTGGTTGTGGGACGATGACGGCATCCACATCGCCGATGACCCCTCCGGTCGACGTATCGAACTGTCGGTCGCCGAGTTCGCCCTGTACGGATGGGACGACGATGTCGTGATCAGGGACCTCGTCGTGGAGAAGTACGCAACGCCTGCTCAGCTCGGGGCGATCATGGCCCAGCAGTTCGGCGACGGCGAGTACGGCGGCGACTGGCTGATCGACAACGTCGAGGTGCACGGTGTCCACGGTGCAGGCGTGCGCACCGGGGACCGGACCATCGTGCGCAACTCCTACCTCCACCACAACGGCCAGATGGGCATCACGGTGTCTGGTGGCTCCGATGTCCTGATCGAGGACAACGAGTTCGCGTTCAACAACGTCGCTGGCTTTGCGTGGGGATGGGAGGCAGGCGCCTCGAAGTTCACCCGCACGGAGCGCCTGGTGGTGCGGGGCAACCACAGCCACGACAACAACGGTCCGGGCCTGTGGACCGACATCGACAACGTCGACACGCTGTACGAGGACAACCTCGTCGAGGACAACCTCGGACCCGGCATCTTCCACGAGATCAGCTACGCAGCGGTGATCCGCAACAACGTCGTGACCGGGAACGGCGACGAAGACGACTTGTGGCTCTGGGGGTCCGGCATCCTCGTCGCTGCATCGTCCGGTGTGGAGGTGTACGGCAACGAGGTGCGCAACAACACCAACGGCATCTCGGGGATCCAACAGGACCGCGGCGAAGGTCCGCTGGGTCCGTACCTGCTCGACGATCTGGACGTCCACGACAACATCATCGAGCTCGGTGGTGGCGCCATGGGTGTGGTGGAGGACGCCGATCCGACCGTCTTCCAACGCACGATCCGTTTCGATGCCAACATCTATGAGGGTGCCGTGGGGCAGGGATACCGTTGGGACGGTGGCCGCCTCACCCGCACCGGGTGGCAGCGGGCAGGATTCGACGAGAACGGGATCTGGCGATGACCGGGACGAACCAGGAACGACGCACGGTGCTCGTCATCGCCTATGCCTGCCGACCGGACATGGGTTCCGAGCCTGGGGCCGGGTGGGGCATGGTCATGGCGATCAACGAGGTCGTCCAACCCATCGTGCTCATCTCCCCTGGCGACAAGGGCATCATCGACGAGTGGCTCGAGACGGCCGAGGGGCCGGTGCCCGAGTTCATCGTGGTCGATGAACCCTGGTGGGCCCGGTTCGTCCAGAGCAACCGCTTCGGCTGGTTTGCGTCCTACCTGGCGTGGCTCCCGAGGGCCGAGACCGCGGCCAATGACCTCGTCGCCCGCCGAGACATCGATGCCGCCCACCACGTGACGTACTCGTCGTACTGGCTGCCGTCGCCGGTGGGTCGCCTCACCGTTCCTTCGATCTGGGGTCCGGTCGGTGGCGCTGTCGTGACCCCGCGGAGCCTCCTGCGCTTCCTCGGGCGACGTGGACGCATCGGTGAGATCGTCGACAAGGTGGCGGTCCGACTCATCGAACGGCTCCCTTCGGTGCGATGGACCTGGCGCGAGGTCACCATGCGGGTCGCACAGAACACCGAGACCCTCGAGCGACTCCGCCTCGAGACCAAGCGACCGACGGTCGTGTTCAACCATGCGTCCGTCCACCAATTCGACCCTGCCCCGCTCGAACCCGACCGAGAGACCTATGCACTGTGGCTCTCGGCGCTCGAGACACGCAAGGGACCCGAACTCGCCATCCGGGCACTGGGCGCCACCGACGGAACGGTCCACCTCAAGGTTGCCGGCGACGGCCCTGAACGGGCCCGGATGGAGGCGCTGGCAGCCGAGCTCGGTGTCACCGACCGGGTCAGCTTCCTGGGCAGGGTCTCGCACGACGAGGCGATCCGGCTCGTCGCAAACGCCGCGGTTGCGGTGTACACCGGGATGCGCGAGGAGGGGGGGCTTGCGTTCACGGAGGCGTTGTTGTCCGGGACCCCGACCATCGTCCTCGACAACGGTGGCCCTGCCGCCATCGCTGCGGCCGTCACCGATCCCAAGTGGGTCAGCGTCGTCGACACCTCCAGCGCCGATGCCGCAATGGTCGCCATTGCCCGTGCCATGGAGCGATACGTCGCCACCGAGCGCCACGACCGCACACCACTGCTCGACCGGACCGAACTCGTCGATGCCATCAGGTCGATGTATGACACCGTCCTCATCGGCGCGGATTTCGCCGACGGGATCTTCCCGATCGGCGACCACACCGTCTCGACCGAACTCGATCCGCGGGTGTCGATGGTGATGCCTGCCTACAACGCCGAGCCGTTCATCGGTGAAGCGATCGAGTCCATCCTCGGCCAGACCCTCTCCGACTTCGAGCTGATCATCGTCGAGAACGGATCCTCGGACGGCACCCGTGCCGTCATCGAGGCGTACGCAGCGAAGGATCCGAGGATCCGAGCATTCGGGTGCGACCGCAGGCTCGGCGTTGTGCGTCCCAACGCCTTCGGCATGGACGAGGCCAGGGCACCGTTCGTGGGTCGCCTCGACGCCGACGACCTCGCGCTCTCCGATCGGCTGGAACGCCAGGTGGCGATGCTCGAGGAACATCCCGATGTCGTGGTGGTGGGGTCGAATGCCCGCCACGTCTCATCCGATGGCGAGATCCTCGGCCTCATGACGGCGGGACCCGAGAGCGTCGAGGAGTTCCATCGGCTCTACGCACGAGGCGAACTCACCATGGTGCTCGACGGGACCTCGATGATGCGCAAGGAGACGTACGACGCCGTCGGGGGCTACGACCCGCAGTTCGTGTCCGCTCCCGAGGTGGACCTCCACTGCCGGATGGCCGAGCACGGCGCCGTCGTGGCGATCCAGGATCCGTTGATGTCGTACCGCCTCCATGGCGGGAGCAACGTCGATTCGGTGTTCTTCAGTGGTCGGCGGGTCCACCGCTATGTCGCCTACAGGCAGCGGACCCTACGCAAGGGTGCCATACCGATCGACTTCTCGTCGTTCGTGGCGGCCGAGCATCACGCACCGCTCCTCGAGCGCTTCCGTCGCCGGTCGTCGGATGTCGCCCAATACCAATACCGGTCGGCCGGGACGTCGCTCGCGCGCGGCAACACCGTTGGTGCGGCGTTCCACGGCGTGCTGGCGGCGTTGGCGGATCCGCCGTTTGCGTTGGGTCGGCTGTGGGAGCGGCGCCTTTCGGGACGGGCACGGGCGATGCTGCGCCGCACGACCGAGGCCGAGTGATGCCCTCGGCGAAGGATCACGATCTCACGCCCCGCATCGGGTGTCGGTGGGCGTGCGCCAGGGGACGGAGCGATCACGGTGGCTGAGGAGCAACGGTACGGCCGACGCCTCCCCGCAGGTGTCGTGGACAGCGCCTTTGCGTCGCTGGCGACGTTCATCGTCGGCCTGTCGGCGGTCAACCTCTTCGACGACGTGAACCGCGGGGTCTACGCCGTGTACTTCACGGCGTTCGTCGCCGGCACGATGCTGCCCCGCCAGCTGATCTTCACCCCGGCCGAGGTGAAGGCCGTGTCGTTCGACACCGACGTGCGCCTCTCGATCATCCCCGAGAGCATCCGCCTCGCGCTCGGACCTGCCGTCGTGGGCACGGTCGGTGCGGCGGTCGCCTGGGTGGTGACGTACAGCTATGCCTCACCCGACGTCAGCCTTGCGTTGCTCGTCACGTGTGCGGCGGCCATCGTCTTGTCCCCGATCCAGGACCATGTCCGCAAGATGCTCCACATTGCCACGCTGTCGTGGCGGGCAGCGAGCGTCTCGGTGGTGCAGTTCCTCGCCGTTGCGGCGGGTGTGGGAGTGGCGATCGCCCTCGACGTCCCGATCGCCTGGGTGCCGTTCGGGGTTCTCGCCTTCGCCAATGCCGTGTCACTGACGTTCGCCCGTGTGGTGTCACATCTCAGCTCGCATGGTCAACCGCCAGAGCAGCTGCGCTTCCGTTCGCTCGCCACCAAGGGCAAGTGGCTCGTCCTCCACGCAGCGGCCCCGGCAGTGTCGGGATTCGCACTGGCAGCGATCATCGCCGGCCTCGCCAGCCCCGAGGAGCTCGGCTACGCCGAATCGGCCCGCGTCGTGGCCCAACCCGTCCTCGTCCTCTCGGCGGGCCTCACGGCGGTTCTGGGCCCCCGCTCGATGCGGGCGGCGATGGAAACCGACGTGGGCACCGCTCGCCACACGAACCGGGTCTACCTGCTCGTCATGGCGTTCGGCGCCCTGGCCTATGCCGCCGTCGCGGGGTGGGATTGGGCACTCAACCCGATGACGTTCATCGTGCCCTCGGCGTTCATCGTCTCGGGCCTGGTCGCCGTCACGGTGCTGGCCAACTTCATCATGTCGGCGGTCTTCTTGCAGGTGAACGAGCTGCTCGGTGCGGCACGTGAACGGAAGCTGGCCCTGATTGCGTGGATCGAGGCGCCCATCGAGGTAGCCATCGCCTTCAGTGCCGGTGTCACGGGTGCCTTCGCCCGACCCCTCGCCTATATCGGTGCTTCCGGTGCCCGCTACGGGATGCAGGCGCGGGCCCTGGCTGTCGTCTACGACTCGCCGCCGGTCCATCCGTCGTCCGATGCGGTTCCGCCGT
>CAVWXP010000019.1:0-168917 GCA_963759175.1 uncultured Acidimicrobiia bacterium | reverse complement strand
TGACATATCAACGGATTCGGCGTTTGTGCCAATGGACCCGACGAGGCTCCTCAGCTGGGGGACCTCCCAGCTGGCGAAGCTCTCCCCCGACATTGAGGGTTACCAGGTTCGCTTCAGCAGCGGTCTGGGCGTGATCCAGGTGTTCCTTGAAGATGGAACCGTCATCAATCTCCAGGCACGCACCGACGTCGAGGACCTGCAAGGCGCCCTCGTCGAGCTGGCCGAAATCGCAGCGCGCGCTGCTGGATGACACTACGCGCCAGCGCCCATATCGGCTCAGTGTCATGCTGGTGGGGCCGGTGCTGTGGTGACCGGCGGTTTCAGTATCGGCGTTAGGGCGTGGGTTCGATTCGTCCCGTGAGGGACCAGGGGAAATCAGAGCCTTCGATCGTGGTCACGTAGGTGAGTCCTTCGTAGCCCCCGGAACCGGTTGCGGTCTGCTCGAAGACGTGCAGGTGGGCGGGGTTGGTCGTGCTCCATGTGCTTGTGCCAGCGAATGTGCCTTCCCATGCTCCCTCGTCGTTGGTGCCGGTGGTGGTTCCCCGGCAATCGGCGACGAACTGCTCGCCGTTCGCCGTTAAGTCGCAATCGGCGGTGTTCACCCACTCGACCGCGGCCCTCGGGTCCGACGATGTTGCGGTACAGGTCATGACGAAGTCACGTTGCGCCGATCCCGGCTCTCCGGATTCGGGAAGTACCGGTCCACTCCAGATGCCATCCGAATCGACGACACAGTCGGTCCGAGCTGTGACCTCGACGGTCGGGAACGTGGTCTCCGGCGCTGCCGTCGTGGTGGTTGGGACCGTTGTCGCTGGGTCCTCGTCCGCAGAGTCGCTGCATGCAGGCAATAGCAGCATGATCAAGGTGAACGGGATCAGCCAGCGGAGGGTGAACAGTTGCATGTGTGGGACCCCTCTCTGTCGTCCATGGCCCTCCCCCCAAATTGTCGTCCTGTGGTGTCGCCGCGGATAGGGTCTTCCGGCCCACAATCGCATCAGATCGACTTATCCGTGGCCGCCCATATCCGATATGTGCGGTCGTGGTGCGGCTAGCGACGCATCCAACCAAGCGTGGTTGGTCCTAAGGACAGATGTATTGGGTGATTGCCACAGGCCAGGACACAACCTCGCCAGGGGAACGCTCGTCAAACACGAAGTCGTCTGTCTGGAATTGGACCTCGCGGTCCATCTGGAGTGGTCCCGGCGCGAAGCGGACGTCGAACGAGAAGGCAGTGTCGGTGCGGTCTATCGCCCCGCAGTCCACGACGTCATACGTCGCGATGACGATCGCTGTTCCGTTCGGAGGGATCAGGGCCGCCCCATCGATCCCAGGTTGTGGCTGATCGGCGATCTCGACCGAGACCAGGGCGAGACCGGGGGACGACTCGACGCCAACGATCTCAATGGTCCTGGCGCCGTTGTTCGTCAGTTCAAACCCGATTGCGACGGGACCGTCGCCGCCGAATTGGGAGCCGGACAGCGCCAGGTTGGTAGTGAGCCAGCCCCCGGTCCAGAGGTACACGACTCCGATCAGGATGGCCCCAACGCCCACAGTGACGATGGTGCGTCGTCGGCGGCTCCACGGTGGCGGAATGAGTCGGTCGATATCGGCTTGGGTTTCTGGAGAGATCTGTTCTTGTTGCATTTTGTCATATTGGCATAGTACAATGTGACAATCAAGTAGCAATTTCGAGAAGAGGAACAAGACGAATGTCCGTCGGATTCGCACTCATCATCGGTCTCCTGATCATCGCGGGCCTTGCACTGCTCGTTCCGACCGAGACGCTGGTGACATCCAACGCAACCACTCCGGCGGGTAGGGCACTCATGCGCCGGTTCATCAGCCGATCGCGTCGCTTCCGCCTGGCAGGCGGCCTCGTCGGAATTGGGATCTCGCTGGTGATAACGGCAACACGCTCCGGTGCTTCCGGCTCGATCACGATCGGGCTCCTGCCTGCGCTGGCTGGCGCAGTGGCTGGTTCCATCGTTGCCGAGGCCTTCAGGATTCGACCGGTCCGCGGACCGCGCACTGCGTCCCTCGGGATTCGTCAGGACGTCGACTACTCAGACGCGACCCGCAGATATGCGCGAGCGCGTCCTTGCCGTGATCGCCATTGGCATCGGGGTGGCCGCAGTGGCGCAAGGGAACTGGGGAGCGGTGGGTCTCTTCGTGGCTTTCCTCGGGGCAGCCCTCCTTCGGCGATGGGCACAGCACCGAGTTGCTCTTCGTGGCCGACCGGCTCTCGAACCCGACCTCGCCCTGGCCGATGATCAGGTGCGCCGCATGGCGGTCCGGAATGGTCTGGCTCGCCCCATGGTCACCCTGATGGCCCTCCTCGTTTCGACCCAGGCAGCGCTCCTCGGAGCCGGATACGAGCAGGCGAGCCTGCCGGGCCAAGCGGCAGGTCTCATATCGCTCGCGCTCGCATTCGTCGGAGTGGTTTGGTGGTGGACGAACCGCAACTTCGGGTCCCCTTCTATCAACCGAGACCGGCGAAGATCCCTGACGGTCCTCGCTGTGGCGATCCTCGGTGTCGTCGTCGTCACCCTCGTTGCCCGCGTCTTGCCATGATCCTGCGCGTGGACCCGTCCGCTCCTGTGCCGGTGATCGAACAGATCCGCCGCCAGATCACCCGCTTGGTCGTCTCGGGACAGCTCAACATCGGAGCGCAGCTCCCGCCCATCCGTCAACTCGCTGCAGACCTCGACCTTTCGAGGGGCACGGTTGCCAAGGCATATGACTTGCTCGAACGTGACGGAGTCGTCGAAACCAGAGGCCGCCATGGGACATTGATCCGCTCCAAGGGAGAACCGGTGGCTCGAGCCGACGCACTCGAACAGGCCGCCGATCAGCTCGCCGTCGTCGGCCACCAACTCGGTGTGGATCTCGTAAACGCGACGGCAGCCCTTGCCACTGCATGGGATCGCCTCACCTAGGCCTCCAGAATGTTGGCCCGTGCACCCGCCAGGGTGGCCGGTCACGTCGGGTCCACTGGGACACGCACACCCGGCTGGGTGGGATGATTTGGGTCACTATGAGCGCACGCTGGCTGCAACCACACTGCAACCCAAAGCGGTGGAAGTCGCGGATACGGAACGGCATGGAGAGGCCCGAGATCGGCCACATTCCCCTGCACCGCTGGGGTTCTCGGCACTGAGCGGTATCGTCTGGGACGGCGGTGACGAGGTTCAGGTCCTGGTGGGGAAACCCGTGGGGGTTCGAGTCCCTCCACCCGCACGATCGACGGTGGCGAGCGCTTCGGCGTGAGCCGGTCGTGTCGGCGACGGTCATCCGTGACCGTCGCACCTCCGTCGAAGCTCCAGGAGACCAACATGGATGGCGTCGCGATCGCTGCACTCGGCGGGCTGATCATCTCGCTCGCCCTACGAGCCAGGTGGGTGGATGCCGTCTTCGCCCCACCATGGCGCACGGCGAAGCTCGTGGGCATGGCCGTCGCACTCGCGCTCGCCATCGTCTACCCGCTCGGTTGGGCGGCGGTCGTGCTGGTCACGGGGGCGATGCTGATCGAACCCGTCCTCCTGCGGCGTCCACCGAAGGGCGGCGATGAGTGGAGGGATCGGTCATAGCTCGAGAATCGGCGACGCTCGTCATGGCAACCACGATTGACGCCGGCCGTCCCCGAGCGGTCCGATCGTGCGGGCGCAGGGCATGCCGAGATGGCTTGGTTGGCATGTCGCGGCGGGACCCGCCCTTAGGATGCTTCGGTGAACAATCCCCGATCGCCCATCATCGTCGCGAGCGCCATGGCGCTCGCCCTCATGGTGGCCGTGTTCATCACCGACCTGCTCGGATGGCAGGACGCAAACCCCTGGACCTATGTCCTCACCGGCTTGGCAGCGTTCGCCGGGGGCTACTTCGGGGCGTGGATGCGACAGCGGACCTGACCGTCGCCGCCAGCCGGTGGCCGCCAGGTCACAAGCCCACCCATTGTGCGGTCGTGCACCGGTCGGTACGGTTGATCGGTGCCCGACAAAGTCGACCCATTCCGAACCGATGAATTGCTCCGGTTCAAGCGAACCGCCGTGCGGGGTGCGGCCCTCGTTGCTGGAGCCGTTGCCATCATCGTCACCTACTTGGTGTGGTCCGGACGGGTCGACACCTGCGGCGCAGGCGCGAACTGGTGGTTCGGCATCGTCACCGTCGCACCACTCGCCTTCATCGGCCTGGCGACATGGTGCGCCGTGCTCGCCCCGAGCCGCCGCGAGATGACTGCCTGGATGGTCGCCATCCTCGTTGCGGTCCTGGCGTACGTACCGAGCGCGTTCATCACGCTGATCGGGGAAGGGCTCGCGTCGGCGTCCTGCTGACGGCGAACCCTGTGGATGGGACCGCACCGAACCTCAGCCTGCGGGGTTCACTCCCCCGTCTCACCATCGACGGACTCTCGCAGGAGGTCCGCGTGGCCGTTGTGGCGTGCGTACTCCTCGATCATGTGCACGAGGATCCACCGAAGGCTCGGGGCCTCGCCGCTCGGCCACTTCCGCTCTGCGGGTTGCGCCAGATCACCCGTAGCGAGGGCTGCATCGAGGTGCTCGCGCGAGCGCTCCACCGCCTCCTGCCACAAGGTCCTCAACTCGCCGGGTGTGTCGTTGGCCGCCGTGTTCCACTCCCAATCCCGGTCCGCCTCCCAGTCGACCGCATCCCACGGTGGATGGGGAGCGTTACCCCGCAATGCGATGGAGAACCAGTGATCCTCGACGTACGCCATGTGCTTGAGCAGGCCACCGAGGGTCATCGTCGATACGCCTACGTGGGCATCGAGGCCCGCAGCGTCCAGACGGGAGCACTTCCAGGCGAGCGTGGCGCGTTGGTAGTCGAGGAACCCGACGAGCGTCGCGAGCTCATCCCCGTCGATCGGTGGTTCGGGACGTCCCTGTTCGTCGATGTGGGCCATGGTGACTCCGATCGCTGGTTGCAGCCGACCGTTCGCGGGCCGGACGGCTGAACGCTACGTCGGCGAACCGGACGAACCAAGTCGACGGACTACCACTCACGCCTCGGCGAGGGCCTGCGCGAGGGCGGTGAGGGCACGGGCGCGATGGCTGATGAGGTTCTTCTCCCCGCTCTGCATCTCGGCGAACGTGCGGCCGTCGACCTCGAAGATCGGGTCGTATCCGAACCCGCCACTCCCCCGACGCGACGTTGCGATCGCACCATCGAGCACGCCCTCCACGACGAGCTCGTCGCCACCGGGCATGACGAGGGCCACGGCGGTGCGAAATCGCGCCGAGCGATCCGACGCGTCACGCATCTCCGCGAGCATCTTGTCCACGTTGTCGTCGTAGGTCGCCTCAGGTCCCGCATACCGCGCCGTGTGGACGCCTGGCGCACCGCCGAGGGCGGCGACCTCGAGCCCGGTGTCATCGGCGACGGCTGCGTGCCCCGTCGCGGCCACCACCGCACGCGCCTTGAGGAGGGCGTTCCCCGCAAGGGTGTCCTCGGTCTCGTCGACGTCGAGCCAACGGTGGCCGGGGATCACCGTGATGGGCGGATCGAGGCAGGCGAGGACCGCTTCGATCTCGGCGATCTTGTCGGCGTTCTTCGACGCGACGACCACACCGTGGGGACGCTTCACTCCCGTGACTCCTTCTGCTTCGCCACGAGGGTGGCGATTCCCGAAGCCGCGTAGTCGAGCATCTCGTCGAGCAGCGCCCGACTGAAGGGGTTGCCCTCCGCCGTGCCCTGGACCTCGATGAGGTCACCCGCACCGGTCATCACGATGTTCGCGTCCACGTCGACGGCAACGTCCTCGGGGTAATCGAGATCGAGCAGCGCCAGGCCGTCGTGGACACCGACCGACACGGCGGCGACGTGCGTGCGGATCGGGCTCGATTCCATCCTGCCCTCGGCCACCCACGCATCGAAGGCATCGGCCAACGCCACCCAGGCCCCGGTGATCGACGCCGTCCTCGTGCCACCATCGGCCTGGAGCACGTCACAGTCGATCCGTGCGGTCACGCCACCCATGGCCTTCATGTCGACCGCCGCCCGGAGGGACCGCCCGATCAGTCGCTGGATCTCCTTCGTCCGCCCACCGTTGATCGAAGATCGGCGGATGCGGTCCGGGCTGGCACCGGGGAGCATCGAGTACTCGGCCGTCACCCAGCCCTCGCCGGAATCGCGCATCCACGGCGGGACGTCGTCGTCGAGCGAGACCGTGCACAACACGCGTGTTCGTCCCATCTCGATGAGGACGGAACCCGGTGTCATCTCGGTGAAGCCTCGGGTGATGGCCACGGGGCGTAGGGCGTCGTTCGGTCGGTCTGTTCGCATGGTCACTCCGTGTCGGGGAACGTGAATGTCGTATCGGGGGATGCGTAGCGGACCGGCCCGTCGAACCGCTCCCGAGCCTCGGCGACCGACGCCGCAGGATCGAGGCCTGCCGGCACATGGGTCACCACGAGCCGTGAGACCCCGGCAGCGTCGGCGATCGCTCCCGCCTCGTATGCCGTCAGGTGGTGGGGGTAGGTGTCGGGCGAGCGATCCCCTTGTATCGATGCCTCACAGATGAGTGTGTGTGTCCTCGCTGCAAGATCCTCGAGGTCACTGCCCGGTCCGGTGTCGCCGCTGTACACGAGAGCCGTGCCATCGTGTTCGAGGCGTGTGACCAGGGCCGGCACCGGATGCACGGCCGCACCGAACGAGGCGGCGAAGGGTCCGACGACCGCACTTGCCCCCGGTTCGTGCTCGTGGAAGACGAGCACATCGTCGAACACGTGCCCTGCTCCGGCCCGTGCGAATGCCGCGAGGTGATCCCGCGTCCCGACCGGTGCATGGACGTCGATGGGTGCCGCACCACCGGGACCGTAGGCGAGGTAGGCGAACAGCCCCAGGAGGTCGGTGCAGTGATCGACGTGGGTGTGGGAGATGACCACCGCATCGAGGGCGCCGGGATCCGTGAGCGCAGCGAGCTTCATGAGGGTGCCGGGCCCTGCGTCCATCCATACGTGGGCCCCGTCGGCTTCGACGAGGTATCCGGAGGCCGGATTGGTCCGGCCGGGACCGCCGGCGTTGGATCCGAGGACGGTGAGCCTCATGGGCCCCACCCGGCGAGCATCGCCCCGAGGCCGACGACGAGCATCCACATCAGGGCGACCGCCGTGCCGATGAACGTCGGCATCATGAAGTTCGTGCGGTACGACCGCCACGACCACGCCGAGGCGCCGATGGCAACGACCAGGAGGGCGATCACCGCACCGACCGGTGCGATGGGGAACGAGATCACGATCATCATGACGGCGAACAGTTGGAGACCTGCGCCGACATATCCGAAGAGCGCCCGGTAGGCCTCCCGATTGTGTTCCGAACGCGCCATCGCCGGAGAGTCTATGCGGTGACCGACAGCGACACCTCGGTGATCCGACCCTCGTCGATGCGGTACGCCCTGAGTTCGGGATGCCGACCCACGACGGGACCCGCAATGAAGTGGACCCAACCGGCGTCGGCCCCTCCCCCGATGTCTGCCTGCGACGGATACGCGTGGGAACGAGGATGGCTGTGGAACACGCCCCCGATGTCCCATCCGGCGTCCTCGGCGAACCGCACGACCCCGTGGTGTTCGGAGGGGTCGATGACGAATCGATGGTCGCTCGACGCCGCGTTGGTCAGGCTCGCCACGAACACCGGGCGGCCGGCTTCGAAGAGGACCAGCCCACAGGCCTCGTTCGGTGCGCAGAACGCTGCATGTCGCACCATCGCCTCCGCCAGCGGCCGGTCGAGGTCGATCCGCTCGATGCCGAGGCTGTCGCGGGCATCCTCGAGATCTGCGAGGTTCACCACCACCCTCACCCCGTAGTCACGGTAGAACCCAGGGTTGAGGCCCCCCTCGTCATCGGCTGCGACCAGCGCCATGATGCCGTCGGCCCTGAGCCGCGCCACCGCGATCTCCGCGTCGGAGCGAACCGGGTACCTGACGACGGTTGCCTCGCTCACCCCGTTGCGTCCGCGGCGACATGCCTGACATGGTCCACCATGTCACGATCGCCGACCACGTCGTCGGATCCGAGCTCGGCCCTCCCCCACAACCACAGGTCCAGGGTGGAGGGATCGGAAACCACGCGCACGTCCGGCGCCTCGTCTGCCCATCGGAGGGCCGGGAGGTCGGTGAACGCGGTGCCCGAGGCGGGCGAGGTTCCCGAGAACGTCGCCCTGCCGAGTGTCCATGTCCTGGAACCGGCGCGTAGCTCGATGACTCCCGGTTGCGGCCTGAGTTCACCCCACGAGGGTGCCCCAACCAGCATCTCATCGAGGATCTCGTCAACGCCATCGATCGCCAGGGCAGGATCGAGCATCGGCACCTCACCTGCCGCGAGGATCGCATCGGCGGCGTGGATCGCCGTCTCGTGCGCCATCCTGCGCACCCACCATGCCGCAGCATGGTCGTGGGAACACCACGTCCAGCGCGGCTGTGCCAGATCGATGGACCGCATGGTGTCGATCATCGCCACCACACCGTCGGCGAACCAGGTCACGATGTCCTGATCGCCGGGACCCGGGGGCTTTGGCGGTGATTCATCGTGCCAACCCTGGGCGAGGATGATCGTCTTGTGGCGATGCACGATGCCGGTGTGCACGATGAGGTCCTCGATCGTCCAGCCGGGGCAGGAGGGCACGGGACGGTCGAGGGGCGTCGTCGACGCGATGCTGATCATCACGGCGGCGTCGCTCTCGATCGAGGGGATGAAGGAGGCGCTCAGGTCGGGTTCCGTGGACATGGATCGAACCCTACCGGCGCGAAAGAACCCGGAGCGCCTTCGACGTACGTCGCCGCACGGGACCTTGATCGTGCGGGGCTCCGGGTTCCGGTGGTCCGAGTTGAAGTCGCTACCTGCCTCGTCTGAGGAGCGCGGCCTTCACGAAATGATCGTCGCGCTAGCGCTCGACCACCTCCGGGGTCCTCGAAGAACTTTCAGACATTGTCTGGACCACCTCCTTTCACCGGACGGCAATCATTGCACGGAATCAGCCATCTGTCATGCAGTTATCGTGCAGCCCGGCCACGGGAAGGGCACATCGTGAAGAGCATCGGGGTACTGACCGCGGGCGGAGACGCCCCCGGATTGAATGCGGCGATCCGGGCCCTGGGCAAGTCTGCGATCCGGTCACACGGGTGGACGGTCATCGGGTTCCGCGACGGCTTCCGGGGCCTCATGCAGAACCGCACGATACGGCTCGACTCCGACGCCCTCTCTGGCATCCTCTCCCAGGGAGGCACGATCCTCGGGACCGGACGTGACAAGGTCCACAAGATGGAGGTCGGCAACTCCACGCTCGACATGCGCGACGCCATGCTCGAAACGTTCTCCGACCACAACCTCGATGCCCTGGTGTGCCTCGGTGGCGGCGGCACGATGAAGAACGCGGTCCGACTCGCGGAACGCGGCATGCCCGTCATCGGACTCCCCAAGACGATCGACAACGACGTGTGGGGGACCGACCGTACGTTCGGTTTCGACACGGCGGTCAACATTGCGTCCGAGGCCGTCGACCGGCTGCACTCCACGGCGCACAGCCACCACCGGATCATCGTCGTGGAGATCATGGGACACAATGCGGGATGGCTCACACTCGGCGCAGGGCTCGCTGGCGGAGCCGATGTGATCCTCCTTCCCGAGATCGGTTACTCGTACGACGACATCGCCAGCTCCATCACGAATCGGCGCATGGCGGGGAGCCCGTTCTCGATCGTCGCGGTCGCCGAGGGTGCGATGAGCAGCACCCGCAAGGACCAGATCGCCGAGCTGCACGCACGGGCGAGCACCGTCGGCGGCCCCGAGGCCAAGGCCCTCAAGCAAGAGGCGAAGGACCTCGAGGCGAGTCGGCGCACGACACTCGACATCGCCAAGGAGCTCGAGAAGCGGACCGGCCTCGACGCACGGGTCACGATCCTCGGTCACGTCCAACGGGGCGGATCGCCATCACCCGTCGACCGCATCCTCGCGACGACCCTCGGGACCGCTGCGACCGCCAGTATCGCTGCGGGCGATTTCGGTGTGATGGTCGCCAGCGAGGGCGATGGGTCGCGCACCGTTCCCCTCGCTGATGTCGCAGGGAAGCGCAAGGTGGTACCCACGGACCATCCGTGGATCGGTTCGGCGCGCTCGCTGGGGGTGTGCCTCGGTGACACCCCGTGACCGCCGACCTGCGTGCTGTGGTCATCGCCGGTCTCGAGGCCGTCGGTGCCGACTACACCACGATGGAATGTGATCCCGACCTCGCTGACACCGCGGCGTTCTGCGCGCACTACGGCATCCCCCCCGACCAGTCGGCGAACGCGATCGTGCTCGCCTCGAAACGACCGGAGGGCATCCATGCGATGTTCCTCGTGCTGGCAACCACCCGTCTGGATGTGAACCGCACCGGCCGGGATCTCATGGGCGTCAGGAAGGTTTCGTTCGCTCCACCGGATCTCACGGCCGACGTCACCGGCATGGTCATGGGCGGTGTCACACCCTTCGGGCGCCCCGAAAGGCTCCCCCTGTTCGTCGACGCCGCCGTCACGGCACACCCGTGGGTCATCGTCGGCGGCGGAACCAGGGACATGAAGGTCAGGGTCGATCCCGAGGTCTTCACCCGGATGCCCGACACAACCGTCGTCGAGGGTCTCGCCACCCCACTCCCCATGCCCCAGGACCCGACGTGAGCTTCGAATTCGACGATGCCACGGCAGTCGCACACGACGGATCCGTGGTGCTCCCGGAGCGCTGGACGATGGGGCCGGGCTTCGCCCACGGCGGCTACCTGATGTCGGTCGCCCTCGCCGCGGCCACGGAAGAGACGCATCACCCGGATCCGGTGACGATGAGCGCCCATTTCGTCCGCCCAGGGAAGGTCGGACCAGCGAAGGTGGAGACCACGGTGATCAAGGCGGGTCGATCCCTCTCCACGATCCGTGCGGACGTGCACCAGGACGACGAGGTGTGCGTTGCGACCCTCACCACATTCGGCGACCTGTCCACCGCCACCGACATCGGGTACCGGTCGATCGAACCACCGGACCTGCCTCCACCCGACCGCTGCGTTGCTGCAGATCCAGCGAAGGTCCCGTCGATCCCGCGGATGGTGGGCAACCTCGACCTGCGGTTGACTCCCGAGTCGACAGGCTGGGCGTCCGGGCTTCCTCACGACCGAGCGACGATGGAGGGGTGGGTGTCGTTCCGCGACGGGCGGCCCATCGACACCCTCTCGCTACCCATGTTCGCCGATGCACTCCCCCAGCCCGTCCTCAACGTCGGCGTCGTGGCCCTGTGGACGCCGACCATCGAACTCACCGTCCATGTTCGGCGACGACCCACGACGGAACGTCTCGGCGTTGCGTTCCGCACACAACTGCTCAGCGGCACCTACTTCGAGTCGTCCGGCACGCTGTGGAACGACGACGGAACGCTCGTCGCCATGAGCAGGCAGATCCAGCTGATCAATCGGTGAGCGTTCGGTACATGCGTGTCTCCCAACGCTGCGGAGGAGCCATGATGCGCTGGCGGTCGAGGGTGGGTCGATATCCCCGGTTCTCGTAGAACGCCCGGGCGGCGGCGTTGTCGTCCACGACCCACAGGGACGTCGTCGTGGCACCGATCGCCATGGCCCACGACTCGACGGCAGTCATCAGGGCATCACCGACACCGCGGCGGCGTGCCGCAGCCGAGACGAACACCGACACGACGGCGACGACTCCCTGAGCACGATCCGATCGATCGAGGCCGATGGCCATTCCCACCGTTGCCTCGCCCGAGCATGCGAGGAACGTTGCCTGGTCGGTTCCGGACGATCCTGCAACGACCCGCCGATGCCACACGTCATCGGGATGGGCTCGCGCCTCTTGCGCTGTCGTGATGAACGCGAGCGGCGCGTCCTCGAGCGCTTCGATGCGGATCGCCCGCAACCGCTGTTCGTCACCGGGAGCGACCCTTCGCACTTCGATGCGGTCCACCTGTCCATCCACGTCGGCGAGCCTAGGCCGCTGTCATCGCCACCCGAGGTAGGACCCGGATAGGGCGGGCCTGCCTGCGAGAATGCGTGCGTAACCACATCGAACGGCCCGGGTCTCACCTGCGGGTCCATGATGTGCCGGCGGATGATGGAGACACCATGAACATCGGGGTGATCACCGAGATCAAGCCAGACGAGCGACGGGTCGCCGTCCTCCCCAATGCCGTTGCCGACCTCGTCCATCGCGGCCATGAGGTGATCGTCCAGGCAGGAGCAGGCAACGGAGCGGGGGCACCTGATCCGGCGTTCGAACGTGCCGGTGCCACGATCGTTCCGACGGCGGGAGAGGTGTTCGACCGCTCCACGCTCATCGTGCACGTCAAGGAACCCCAACAGGCCGAGATCGCCATGCTGCGACCCGACCACGTCCTCTTCACCTACCTCCATCTCGCCGCCTACCCGGCCGTGGCCGACGGCCTCCTCGCCTCGAGGGCAACGGCGATCGCCTATGAGACCGTCGGCGACAAGGGCACCCTCCCGCTCCTGGCACCGATGAGCCACATCGCGGGTCGCCTCTCGACCCAGGTCGGTGCGCACTACCTGATGGCCCCCAACGGTGGCATGGGGCTCCTCCTCGGCGGTCACGCAGGCGTACCGCAGGGACAGGTCGTGGTGATCGGCGCAGGATCGGCAGGCATGAACGCCATCGATGTCGCCGTGGGCCTCGGGGCCAGGGTGACCGCGCTCGACGTCGACGTCGATGCCCTCGAGCGTGTCCAGCACCGGTGGGATTCACGCGTCGTCACCGAGTACTCGACCCGCGGAGCCGTCGAGAAGTGGACCGCTCGCGCCGACCTCGTCATCGGCGCGGTCCTCGTCGCCGGTGATCGGGCACCCGTGATCGTCGACCGGTCCATGCTCGCCACCATGCACGAGGGAGCCGTGATGGTCGACATCTCGATCGATCAGGGCGGATGCTTCGAGACGAGCCGTGAAACCACACACCGCGACCCGACCTATGTCGTCGACGGCATCGTCCACTACGCCGTTGGCAACATCCCCGGCTCCGTGCCCCACACCTCGTCACGCGCCCTGTCCAACGCAACACTCCCCTACGTCCACGTCCTCGCCGACGGCCTCGCATCAGCGGTGGTTGCACGCCCCGAACTGGTCCCAGGCATCAACGTGGCTGCGGGTGAGCTCACCAACGCTGCGGTCGCCCACGGCTTGGGGATGGATGCGACCGATCCTCATACCGTGCTCTCCCTCGGCTGACGACCGCAGCGATTGGTTCGACCGACCTATCTAGTTCCGTTGCCCGTGCGCCGATGGTCACCCCATAGGGATCGAAGCAGCGGATCTTCGCTTCCCGCGCTGACCGTTGTGGCGACACGCGGTGGGATCCATCCGCTGCACCGAAGGAGTGGAGAGACCCATGGGCACACGACCGATCAACGCATCGAGGACCGCCATCGTCCTCATGCTCACGCTGATGATGATTGCCGTCATGACGGCGACGCCAGCCTTGGCAACGGCGGGCGGTGATGACATCGAAGCGGTGCGATCCGAAGTCGCAGGCACCTTCACCCACAAGATCGGCTTGCTGGCCGATCTCAAGGCCCAGACCGACAACGCCGACCGCAAAGCCGTGTACCAAGCCGGCATCGGCGAGCTCACCTCGCTACGCGACGGTGCAGTGGCCACCGAGGACGACATCGACGCGTTGTGGGCGCTCAAGGACCGAGCGCACTCGATCTACGGCGATACCACGGCTGCCGCCGACCAGGTGGGCATGACCCCTGCGGAGGAGCTCGCCAGGGCCAAGGCCAAGGCCACCAGCACGATCGAGTACAAGATGCAGCTCCTGCGCAAGTGGATCGAGGGTTGTGACGATGCCGAGGCGCAACGCATCGTGAACTCGGGCCTCGCACAGCTCGAAGGGCTCTTCGCCGAGGTCACCGCCGCAGGAACCGCCGATGCTGCCTACGCCCTCAAGGACAGGGCACATCAGATCTACCACACGACGATGGACGCGGCAGAGACGGCCAAGGGCGACGAGCCGAAGGCCGAGGATCCGCCGAAGGAGAAGACCAAGGCCGAGAAGGCGGCGGAGGAACTCGCCGCACAGCGTCGGACGACGCTCAACCTGATCGCCCGCAAGACCGCGATCCTGGCCTCGGCGGCGAGCGCTGCGAAGATCCCGGCCGTGGTCGATATCTACACGGGCGCCGCGGCAGCCGTGGAGGCCCTGGGTGCCGAGGCCAAGGCAGCATCGAGCGTCAGCGCCCTGAAGGGACTCGAGAAGACGGCCCTCGACCTGTACGAGGCAGCCAAGGCAGACGCGATGGCGATCCGGGAGGGATCCGAGGATGATGCCCCCTTCGAGACGATCGGTGGGTACCTCGACAGCATCATCAACTACGTGAGCTGGACGACCACGGCGGCCGAGCGGACGTCCGACCAGTCACCCGACACGTTCGATGACCTCGCTGACGCCAAGAAGGACGTCATGGCGAGCGTCGATGCGGTGCGATCGGTGGCTGATTCCGGCAACCGCCTCGACGATCGTTGGGACGACCTGAACGGGGCGCTCAGGGACTTCCGCAGGGCGGTGCTCCGCCATTACATCGCTCTCGGCGAACCGATGATGATCGCTGGTCTCCAGATCCCTGGTTGACGAGCGACCACTGAGTACCAACGGAGGGGCAGGGACACACCGTCCCTGCCCCTCCTGCGTGCCACCGGGCGCCGAGGGACGGCTCCGCGATGACGGACCGCCGGTGCGGATCCCCGCTCATGTCAGAATGCGGATATGCCCTCGAGACCCCAGCCCGTTCCCATCAGCGTCGTCGCCACCGATCAGCTCTCCCGGCGAGCGCGCCGCATCACGTTCGAGGGCATGGTCCTCGTCCGCAGCGAGCTCCCGGCTTCCTACCTGTCACTGTGGTTCTCGGACCCGGCGATGGCGATACCACGAGCGGATCGCCGGGAGCGGCTCGACAAGCGAACCATGACGCCGCGGTGGATCGACCTCGCCGCAACCATCATGACGATCGACTTCGTCCTCCACGGCTCTGGCCCGGCGAGCGAATGGGCGGCAGCGGCCCGCCTCGGTGATGTCATCTGGGCCGGCGAGACGAAGGGGGGCTACGTCGTACCCCCACCGGGTTCCCACGTCGTCCTCGTCGGTGACGACACCGCGATCCCGGCGATCGGATCGATCCTGGAGGCCCTGGATGGCGCGACGCGATCCACCACGGTGATCGAGGTCGTCGACGGGTCGGACGAGCGAACGGTGTCCGAGACCCGACCGACGGATCCGGTGTGGCTCCATCGTGGATCCGACCCCTCGCAGGCGGGAGTCCTCACGATGAACCTCATCGAGACGCTGGCGGTCCCCGATGATGCCTACTGGTGGATCGCGGGTGAACGCGATGCGATCAGGGCGATGCGAGACGTGGTCGTGGAGGATCGCGGCGTGCCGAGGGATCGCCTCAGCCTCAATGCCCATTGGCGCCTTCGGGCTACGGATCCGCGCTGAGGCGGGGCCGATCGGCCGATCGCGGGCGCCCTCGAAGCCCGCCAATCCTCCCCCACACGGAAGACGACGATGGCGGCACCTGTGGGGTGCCGCCATCTGGTGGAGGTGGGGGGAATCGAACCCCCGTCCCGAGAGACATCAGCGTCGGCATCTCCGAGCGCAGCCAACAGCGAGCTTTCGGAACACGAGGACTCTGTCGGCAAGCACCCTCATGCCCTATCCGGGATCGTCTTTCCCTGCCGGTCCCGGAACCCCGGCAGGGGCATCCCACATTGCAATGCCCTACACCGGCGAGGTGGGTGCCCACCGGGAGAACAGGAGCGTTTATCTACGCTGCCAGTGCGTAACTTTCGTCTGCACTTATGTGTATACCGGCTCTTTAACGAGGACTCCGGTGACCTCGGCTCGCTTCCGGCGCCTCAACCCTCACGGTCGAAACCATGTCACCCCCGCAGTGCGGGAACGGCTGTGAAGCACGTCCACCCTCCAAGGGTACCGCTCCGGACCCCCGGATCGCACGGGTTCGACGGAATCCGCCCGCTCCCCCTCCACGGCGCGCACCCCGAGCACTGTCGGCTGGTGGCGGGCGACCCTACCCTCACACCCATGGACGAGGCCGACATGGACGAGGGCAACGAACCCGCCACCGATACAGCCGACGACGCCTCCCCCGAGGTGGCGCCGGACCCATCGCCGTACGTCGTCGTGGGCTCCGAAGCGCCGCCGTCCCGACGGTCGCCGTGGATGGTCGCGGCCGTGGCTGGAGCCGTGCTCGTCGTCGGCCTGATCGCCGCCAGCCAGGTGTACCTCATCACGACACTCGGCGACGCCAGGGACGATCTCGATGCCGCACGAGCCGATGTCGCTGCACTCGAAGGCGAGCTCGCCGGCGTGAGCATCTCCGTCGACGAGATGGCCACCGATGTCGCCCAGCTCAACACCGACATGGCAGGCTTGGCTGATGGCGCAACGTCGGCGTCGGGATCGCCGTCCGCCCCGACGGAAACGGCCCCTGCCGGCTACCTCCCCCGATTCGTCCAGGGCCAGGCGGATGCCGCCATCGGGCTCCAACTCGGCGCCCTCACCGGACCCGACGCGTACACCGGTGAGGTCGTGACGATCGATCCCGCAGACGGAACCAAGCGCATGTGGATGGTGTGGGCCCACTGGTGCCCGTACTGCCAACAGGAGCTCCCCGAGCTGGTCGCGAGCCACGAGGCGTTTTCCACCACCTATCCGGACATCGAGATCGCCACGATCACCACGTCGATCGACCCGACGCGTGGCAATCCCCTCGCCGAGTACCTCGAGACGTCCCAGTTCCCGTTCCCGGTGATCGTCGACGACGATCTCGGCATCGCGGGTCAACTCGGGGTCAATGCCTTCCCCTTCTGGGTCGTCACCGACGGCGACGGCACCGTGCTGTTGCGCTCAGCCGGGTACCTCGGCCAGGAACGCGTCGCAGGCCTGATGGCCAGCCTCGCCGACTACGAGGCCTGAGACCGTCCACACCGCCGCCACGCTCCGCACCGGGAGCGTCGGGCGCCCCCCGGCTGCACCCATGGTTTCGATCAGGTGAATCGCGCCGCCAGGCGTGAGAGGTTCGCCTTCCAGATCGCACCGACGATCGGCTTCGCCACGATCTCGCCGAGCGGTCCGCCGAGCGCCCACGGGAGTGCCAGGTCCTCCTCCCAGACGAAGCGCGTGCGCTCCCCTTCGGGTTCGAGGCGGAACATGCCGACGCCACTCACGATGCCGACATGGATGACGCCCATCGCACGCTCTTCCTCCCAGTGGGTGACGATGATCCAGTCCTCGGTCGTGAACGGTCCGACGCGGGTCGGGACGATCATCACGGTTCCTACCCCCGAGCGGCGATCACCGGCGAACGTGATGCTCTCGGCGTCGGTCATCCAGTCGGCGTGCGTCGCCATCTGGGCCACATCGGCCCACACCGTTGCGACTGGTGCATCGATCAGTTGGTCGACGACCACGTGCATCGTCATCGGCGCCGGCTCTGGGCACGAGCCATCTCGCGCTTCTGCTGCCGTTCGACGATCGTGCGCCGCTTGTCGTGGCGGCGCTTCCCCTTGCCGAGCCCCAACTCGACCTTGGCCTTGCCGTCGCTGAAGTACATCTGCGTGGGGACCAGCGTCAGGCCCTCTTCCCTGATGCGGCCGAAGAGGCGGTCGATCTCACGGCGGTGCAGGAGCAGCTTGCGCTGGCGCTCGGGGTCGTGACCACCACCCTCGGCGAACGAGTACGGGGAGATGTGGGCATTGACCAGCCAGACCTCTCCGTCGCGGATGTCGGCGTACGAATCCTTCAGCTGGACATGGCCGGCGCGCAGGGATTTGACCTCGGACCCGCGAAGGGCGATGCCTGCCTCGAAGGTGTCGAGGATCTCGTAGTTGAAACGGGCCTGGCGATTGCTCGCCACGACCTTGCGACCTGACATGCGTCCGAGGCTACAGGGCGGATCAGAAGTACTGGAGCGGGTTCACCGGGGAGCCGTTGATCCGCACCTCGAAGTGAAGGTGCGGTCCGGTCGATTGCCCGGTGCTCCCGATGTAGCCGATCACCTCGCCGGCGGACACCGATGCCCCGTTCGCCGCCGCGAGCCGCGATTGGTGGGCGTACAAGGTCACCATGCCGCCCCCGTGGTCGATCATGATCGTGTTCCCGTACCCACCCTTGACGCCGGAGAGGATCACCCGACCCGAGCGAACCGCCCGAATCGGATCACCGTGGGCAGCATTCATGTCGACGCCATTGTGCATCCGCGTATTGCCCGTGATCGGGTGCACCCGCATGCCGAACCCCGACGACACCGCGCCGGGCACCGGCCGCACGAATCCCGACGTGCTCTGGACCTTCGGTTCGACCTTCGGTGCGGAGGCTGCCGTGATCTGGCGACGAATGGACGCCTCCTCGCGTTCGAGGGCGGCGAGCTCTCCTTCGAACTCGTCGATCTCGTCGTCGAGCTGGTCGAGGACCTCCTGTTGCTCGACCAGGGCGAGGGCGAGTTCGGCGCGCCTCGCCACGAGATCGTCCTGCAACGCGCCCATCTGCTGGCCGAGACCCTGGAGCTCTGCGACCTCGGCAGCGATGCCCTCCTCGATCGTGCGGATCTCCTCCTCGTGGCGCTCCTCGGTCCGCACCAGGTCTGCGTACTTGTCGGCAGCATCGATACTGAGGCCGGTCAGCACGTCGAGGTAGGCCACTCCGACGGCGATGTCGTTGACTGCGGTGGCGGAGAACGCGATCGACGGCTGGGCGTTCCCACCTCCCATGTAGGCATCGAGGGCCCACCGTTCGGCATCCGATCGCGCCGAGTCGCGGAGTGACCGTGTCTCGGCCAACGCCTCGAACTGCAGGGTCAGATCGGTCCGGACCTCAGAGAGGCGGGCCCTGCGCTCGTCGAGGGCCGCGCCGACCGCCGACAGTTCGGCGGAAGCGGCAACGACCTCACGCTCGGCGACGTCGAGGGCATCGGCAGCGGCGAGCACCTCCTTGGCGGTCACTGACCGATCGGCGGCCGTCGACGAGATCTGGCTCCGGACATCGGAAATGCGGTCCCTCACCCGATCGAGATCGGTGTCGAGGTCGGCGCCGATCGCGGGGAACGCGAGCAACCACACCAGTGACAGCACGAGGGCGACGAGGGGAAGTCTGCGGGTCACGAGCGCAAGGTACGGTGGACTGCAAGGCTCAAGGAACTGCCGATGAGACCGGCAAGCACCCCGAACAGCAGGACCAGCGCACCCTGCCTGAGGAGGAAGTCGTTCTGGATCGCCAGATTGATCCAGTCCGGGAGATCAGCGAGGCGGTCGACAGCCAGCTGCTGTGCCACCACGATGAACGCGACGGCGAGCGCGCCGCCTATGAGCCCTTCCAAAGCCCCTTCGATGAGGAAAGGCGTTCGTACGAACCAATTGCTCGCACCGACGAGTTGCATGATCTCGATCTCCTCGCGACGAGCGTAGATCGCCATGTGGATGGTGTTCGCGATCAACGCGACGGCCGCGACCCCGAGCGCGACCGCAAGAAGCCAGAACATGATCTGGAGGCCGTCTCGCAGGGCGATCATCGCATCGATCGCATCACCGGCGGACTCGACCTTCTGGACGCCGGGGGTGGACTCGAGCCTCGTGACGATGAGGTCGTAGTCCTCCGGATCCGTGGGTTGGACGCGAAGCGATGCAGGGAGGAGATCAGGGTTCTCCTCGAGCACACGCAGCATGGCCTCGTCGTTGCTGAACAGGATGATGGCTTCGTCGAAGGCTTCCTGTTTCGACACGTAGAACACGTCGGATACCTGGGGCCACGACGAGACCTCCTCCTGGAGCTCGACGGTCGCCTCGGCGGTGACGTCATCCTGGAGGAAGGCGATCACCCGCACGTCCTCGGCCCATTGGAGCGTGTTCACGCGAACGATCTCCCCGAACACGACCGTACCGAAGGTGAGGGTGAGCGAGATGAACACGGCGAGGATCGCACCGAGGACGACCAGGGCATTGCGCCCGAGGTTGTTGAATGCCTCCTTGAAGAGGTAGGTCACCTGGGTCACGGCGCCACCTCGACATCGTCGGCGTCATCGGCTGCGTCGTCGTCCGTCCCCGCCTCGTCCGTCGCATCGACCTCGTCGGGAGCGACCTCGTTGCCCCGCTCATCGTGTTCGGGGTCATCGGCTTCGACGCCCTCCTCGTCAAGAGGCTCCGCCGCGGCCGTGACGACCTCGATCTCCTCGGTCGAGAACTCTGCCTCGGTTCCCGACGACATGGCAACGGAATCGGCGTCGATCATCACATCGGCATCGTCCGCCGCGGGATCGGCTTCGACGGACACGATCTGCACCTCGCCGTCGTCGGTGGCCACCGCAGCGATCTGGCGTGTCTCGTAGATGCCCCGCGATTCGTCCCTCGATACACGCCCCCGATCGAGCTGGACGACACGGCGACGCATCGCATCGACGATGGCGTGGTCGTGCGTCGCCATGACGACGGTCGTGCCGGTCCTGTTGATGCGATCGAGGATGCGCATGATGCCCACGGACGTGCCGGGATCGAGGTTGCCGGTCGGCTCGTCGGCGAGGAGGATCAACGGTCGGTTCACGAAGGCTCGGGCGACGGCGACACGCTGTTGCTCACCGCCGGAGAGCTGGCGGGGCAGGCGATCGGCCTTCGCCGACAGGCCAACGAGCTTGAGCACCTGGGGCACCTGGTTGCGCACGACGGATCGGTGCTTGCCGGTCACCTCCATGGCGAAGGCGACGTTCTCGTAGACCGTCTTGGTCGGGAGGAGCTTGAAGTCCTGGAATACCGTGCCGATCGATCGGCGGAGGTGGGGAACCTTCCAGTTCGCGAGCTCCGAGGCGTGCTTGCCCGCAACCCACAGGTCACCGTTGGTCGGTGCCTCTTCGCGCATCATCAACCGGATGAGGGTCGACTTGCCGGAGCCGGATGCACCGACGAGGAACACGAACTCTCCTTTGGAGATCTCGAGATCGACGTCCTTGACGGCGACGGTGCCGCCCGGGTACACCTTGGTGACGTTTTCGAGTTTGATCATGGGATAACTCAGGGGGAAGGTCGGTCGTTCTGGCCCTGCACCAACCGTCAGGTGAGGTTACCCCCGCATTCCGGGAACTCGGGGTAATGGAGCGAGTGTGCCTCAGGCCTCGCCGCGTTCGCTGCGGCGCCAGTGCAGGTACGAATCGATCAATCCGTCGACGTCGCCGTCGAGGACGCCCTGGATGTTGCCGACCTCGAAGTCGGTGCGCAGGTCCTTGACCATCTGGTACGGCTGGAGGACGTAGCTGCGGATCTGACGCCCCCACCCCGCCTCGGTCTGTTCCCCGCGAATCGACGCGACCGTATCGGCCTGGTCCTGGCGTGCCTTCTCGGCGAGACGGGCGGCCAACAACTGCATCGCTCGCGCCTTGTTCTGCATCTGGGATCGCTCGGCCTGGCACGACACGACGATGCCGCTCGGTACGTGCGTGATCCGCACGGCGGAGTCGGTCTTGTTGACATGCTGACCGCCCGCCCCCGACGCGCGGTAGGTGTCGATACGGAGATCCTCGGGATCGATCTCGACCTCGGCGACATCGACCTCGGGGATCACATCCACGCCGGCGAATGCGGTGTGTCTGCGAGATTGGGAATCGAAGGGGCTGATGCGCACGAGCCTGTGGGTGCCACGCTCGGACTCGAACGTGCCGTACGCGTTGTCGCCCTTGATCGTGAGCGTCGCCGATTTGATGCCCGCCTCCTCGCCCTCGGACACCTCGTCGACCACGAAGGTGAACGATGACCGCTCGAGGTACCGCACGTACATGCGAAGGATCATCTCGGCCCAATCCTGGGCATCGACGCCACCCGCCCCGGCATTGATCGACACGATCGCCGGGTTGTCGTCGTACTCACCGAAGAAGAGCGACTCGCGTTCGAGGATGGCGAGTTGGCGCGACAGGTCCACCACCTCGGTCTCGACCTCCACCAGCGATGCGGCATCGCCCTCCTCGGTTGCGAGGTCCAGGAGCACCGAGACGTCGTCGATGGAGTCGGCGAGCGCTTCGACGAGGCCGATGGTCTGTTCGTGGCGCGACAATCGGCTCGTCACGCGACGGGCATTGTCCTGGTCGTCCCACAGATCCGGCTCCGACGCCTGCGATCGGAGATCGGTCAGTTCGGCCTGCTTCCCCTCGATGTCGAGGAAGGCGCGTGCGTCGTCGAGGCGCGTGGCGAGTTCGGCGACGATGCCGCGGAGTTCAACGGGTTCCATCGCTGGTGAGCGTAGCGAGGGTCAGGCCGGCAACGGCTCGGCGCCGGGAGCACCGTGACACCGCTTGTACTTCTTGCCCGAACCGCAGGGACATGCGGCATTGCGGCCGATCTTGTCGCCTTCGCGCTGGACCTGGCGGTGGGTGGTCCCGTCACCCTTGCCACTCGACGTCGTGACGTTCGCCGGTCGGGGCTCCGCTGGACGCTGGGCGACCTCCACGTGGTACATGTAGCGGATCGAGTCGGTCTTGGTGGTGGCGACGAGCTCCTCGAAGAAGGCGAAACCCTCCCGCTGGTACTCGACGAGGGGATCCCTCTGACCCATCGCACGCAGACCGATGCCACCTCGGAGGTAGTCCATCTCGCCGAGGTGCTCACGCCACTTGTTGTCGATCACCGACAACACCACCGTGCGTTCGAGGTTCCGCATGACCTCGGGGGTGAGCTCCGCCTCGCGCCGGGCATAGACCGCCTCGGCGTCCTCGAGATAGGCTTCGACGACCTCCTCGGGGGCGAGGTCCTCGGGATCGTCGAACGACGCCTTGGACAGGGTCGTCGGATACAGCGTCGACATCCGGACGGTGAGGTCGTCCCAATCCCAGTCGTACGAGTTCACGCCGTCGGTCATCTCGCTGACGACGTCCTCCACCACGTCCTGGCGCCACTCGGCCAGCAACCCCTCGGTGTTGTCGCCGTGCAGGATCTGGTTCCGCCAGCGATAGACGATCTCACGCTGGGTGTTCATCACCTCGTCATACTTCAGGACGTTCTTGCGGATCTCGAAGTTCTGCGACTCGACCTGGGACTGGGCCCGCTCGATCGACTTGCTGACCATCTTGGCTTCGATGGGCACATCGGGTGGGATCTTGAGGCGTTCCATGATCGACGCCACGCGTTCGTTGGCGAACCTACGCATCAGGTCGTCCTGGAGTGAGAGGTAGAAACGGCTCTCTCCGGGATCTCCCTGACGACCGGATCGCCCTCGCAACTGGTTGTCGATCCGTCGGGATTCGTGCCGCTCGGTACCCAGGACGTAGAGCCCACCGGCATCGAGCACCTTCCGGCGGTTCGCCTCGGTCTCGAGTTCGAAGCGCTCCTCCATGGCGGCGAGTTCCTCACCGTACGAGGGGTCGGACGGCTCGAGGCCCTTCTTGCGCAGTTCGCCCTTCGCCATCTCCTCTGCGTTGCCGCCGAGCTTGATGTCGACACCACGGCCTGCCATGTTCGTCGCCACCGTGATCGCGCCAGGCATGCCGGCCTGGGCGATGATGGGGGCCTCACGTTCGTGCTGTTTGGCGTTGAGCACCTCGAACCTGATGCCGCGCTTGGTCAGGGCGGCAGCGAGGCGCTCCGACTTCTCGATCGACACCGTGCCGATCAGGATCGGCTGGCCGGCCTTGTGGCGCTCCTCGATGTCGTCGGCGACGGCGGCGAACTTGTGGTCCTCGTCGACATACACGAGGTCGGCCTGGTCGGTACGTGCGATGGGACGATTCGTAGGTATGACGACGACCTCGAGGCCGTAGATCTCGACGAACTCGCCTTCCTCGGTGATGGCGGTACCCGTCATGCCGGAGAGCTTCTCGTACATGCGGAAGTAGTTCTGGAGGGTGATCGTCGCCAGCGTCTGGTTCTCCTCCTTGATCGCCACGCCTTCCTTCGCCTCGATCGCCTGGTGGAGGCCTTCCGAGTAGCGGCGACCCTCGAGCACGCGGCCGGTGAACTCGTCGACGATCATCACCTGTCCGTTGCGGATCAGGTAGTCCACGTCCTTCTGGTACAAGGTCTTGGCCTTGAGGGCAACGTCGAGGTGGTGGATGAAGTCGACATTCGCATGGTCGTAGAGGTTCTCGACCCCGAGCAGCTCCTCGACGCGGGTCACCCCGGCCTCGGTGGTGATGACCTGCCGCTTCTTCTCGTCGACCTCGTAGTGCTCCTCGAACCGCAGCCGAGATGCGATCCGGGCGAACTCGGTGTACCACTTCCCTGTCTCGCCCACGCGCCCCGAGATGATCAGGGGCGTCCGCGCCTCGTCGATCAGGATCGAGTCGACCTCATCGACGATGGCGAACGCACGGCCACGCTGGACCATGTGCTCGGGGGTCATCGTCATGTTGTCGCGCAGGTAGTCGAACCCGAACTCGTTGTTGGTGCCGTGCGTGATGTCCGCGGCGTATTGGGGCCTGCGCTCCTCGGGCGACATCCACGCCTGGATCAACCCCACCTCGAGACCGAGGAATCGATGGATGTTGCCCATCCACTCGGCGTCGCGACTCGCGAGGTAGTCATTCACCGTGACGAGGTGGACCCCGCCACCTGCAAGGGCATTGAGGTAGGCAGGCATCGTCGACACGAGGGTCTTGCCCTCACCGGTCTTCATCTCGGCGATCATGCCGCGGTGGAGCGTGGCGCCACCGATGATCTGGACGTCGTAGGGCCGTTGGCCGAGCACACGTTTGGCCGCCTCGCGGACCGTGGCGAAGGCTTCTGCCTCGATGTCGTCGAGTGTCTCACCGGCGGCAAGGCGTTCACGGAACCACGGGGTACGGGCGGCGAGATCGGCGTCCGAGAGCTGCTCGAGCTCGGCTTCGAGCTCGTTGACGCGGTCGACGACCGCCTGGAGTTCCTTGAAGCGCTTGCCCTCGCCGACGCGGAGGACTCGTTGGAGGATCGACATACTGACGTGATACTACGACGGACAGGCCGTTCTCAACCCCGTTGTCGGACCGTCACGGGAGACGGATCAGGTTCTCCCTGATGGCATACAGGACGGCTTCGTTGCGTGAGTGCAGGCCGAGCTTGTCGAGGATGTTGCGGATGTGGTTCTTGACGGTGTTCTCGGAGATGTAGAGCAGATCCCCGATCTCGCGACTCGTCTTGCCGTCCGCCACCAACTCGAGGACCTCGATCTCGCGACCCGTCAGCGTCGGTTTGCGGGCCCCGACGAGTTCCTGGTGGCGAAGCAACTGGCGGGTGACGTCGAAGAGCTTGCCTGCCATACCCGGCGAGATCGTCGCCCCTCCACCTGAGATGTTGTCGATCGAGGTCACGAGCTGGTCGAACGGCATGTCCTTGAGGATGTAGCCACGGGCGCCACCCTTGATGGATGCGACCATGTCCTCCTCGGATTCGCTCCCGGTGAGCAGCACCACGGCTGCTGACGGTGCCACGGCACGGATCTTCTCCAGCACGTCGATGCCGGACATGCCGGGCATCAGGACGTCGAGCAGCACGATGTCGGGTTGCTCCGTTTCCGCGAGCGCAACGGCTCCCTCGCCATCGGCGGCCTCGCCGACGACGTCGTATCCGGCACCCTGCAGTGCGGCCGTCAGGCCAGCCCTGAACAGGGGCACATCGTCGACAACGAGCAATCTCTTCATGTCCGCTCCGGCTCACTCCGGTTCGATCAGTCCTACGTCGCCGTCGCGCCGGTGATACACCACACAATGCTGGTTCGACTCCGCGTTGAGGAAGAAGAAGAAGTCGTGTCCGAGCATCTCCATCTGCAGTGCAGCTTCCTCTGCGGTCATCGGTTTCATCGCGAACCTCTTGGTCCGGACGATCCCAGCGCCACGGTCACTGTCTACATCGGAGGGTCCCCCTGACTGGTTGAGACCTTTGTTCGCACCCCTGTTTCGCTGGATCAATCGTTCCTTGAGCCTGCGCAGCTGCCGCTCGTACTTGTCGGCCGCGAGGTCCAGCGCGGATTTCTCGTCTGGCGCGTCAGCCTCGATGCGCACGATGTGGCCTGCGACGGTCGAGGTGATCTCGACCCCGTACTTGTCGTCGATGCGCGGGTTCGTGCGCTCAGAGAACTCGACGTCGACGGGACCGCCGTCGTCGAAGATCCTGCCGGCGTGGCGGACCCGGTCCTCGGCGAAGCCCTTGATGTCCTCGGGCACCTGCATGTTCCTACCGTGGACGCGAACGGTCACCCGTCCTCCTTCCGTAGGGGGTGGAGTGCCGCATGTGATTGCTGCGGCTCCGTGGTTCGGAGCGGGGTCCGTGTGCGCACGACCTGACCGACGTGGTCGCCTGATCGGTCCTACGCAACGTCACCTCCCGGTGCGGGAAACCTCTCCGCTCCTTGATCCATCGTACCTGCTGATGTTGCCGCCAGCACCGACATGTCGCACGGAGCGATCATGTCCATGGCGCTCGACACGGTGACGCCGGTCGTCACCACGTCGTCGATGAGCACGGCGTGGCCCTGGACGGGCCCCGCCCGGCGGAACGCAACGGTCGCCCGGCGGGCCCGTGTGGCGCCGGCGTGCCTGGCGGACCACACGGGAGCATCGAGGGCACGGACGACCGGCAGGCCGGTTCGAGCCGCGACGATCCGGCACAACTCGACAGCGGGGTCGATACCGAACCGCAGGCGCCGCGCGAGCGTTCGCGGGACGGGAACGAGGCAGGTCGCCGTGGGTTCGATGGTGTCCGCCATGTGATGGGCGAGGAACCCAGCAGCCGACAACGATCCGCGGTACTTCAACGCATGAACGAGCCTCGCAGCTGCGCCGGCGTGGGCGAAGGCGGCATCGACCTCGACTCCCCCGATGCGCCGGGGTGCAGCCCGTTGCAGCGTGCCGCGGCAGGCCCCACACAGCGGCCCCGGCGCAGATGCCGGGGCGGAACATGCGATACACCACATGCCACGACCGTATCGATCGGATGTGACACGCACCTGCCCGCCGTTGCCATACCGAACAGCCTCGACGGTGGCGAAGGGGGTGTCGACCGTTGGAACGAAGTCAGGTCCCGTGCTCCCAGGACGACAGGTAGGCCACCTGTTCATCGGTGAGGATCTCGAGCGAACCGCCCATCGCCTCGAGCTTGAGGCGAGCAACCTCGGCGTCGAGTTCATCGGGCAGGCGATACACCTTCGGCTCGAGGGTGTCGGCGTTGCGGATGATCCACTCGGCGGCGATCGCCTGGTCCGAGAACGACATGTCCATCACGTCCGCCGGATGCCCCTCGGCTGCACCGAGGTTGACCAGCCTCCCCTCGGCCACGACGAGGATGCGATTACCGCTCGGCAACGTGAACTCCTCGAGGTTGTCCCTGAGGACCCTGCGCGACACCGCCATGTCGTCGAGGGCGCTCAGGTCGAGCTCCACGTCGAAGTGGCCGGCGTTGGCGATGATGGCGTTGTCCGGCATCACGGCGAAGTGCTCGGCGCGGAACACGTGGATGTTGCCGGTCGCGGTGATGAAGACGTCTCCGACCTCGGCGGCCTCGTGGCTCGACAGCACCCGGTGACCCTCCATCGCGGCAGCCACCGCACGGATCGGGTCGACCTCGACGACGATCACATCGGATCCGAGGCCCTTGGCCCGAGTCGCGATCCCCCATCCGCAGTCCCCGTATCCGGCGACGACGACGCGCCGGCCGGCGAACAGGATGTTCGCCGCCCGAAGGATCCCGTCGAGGGACGACTGACCCGTTCCGTGGCGATTGTCGAAGAGGTGCTTGGTGTCCGAGTCGTTGACGGCGACCACGGGGAAGCGCAGCACACCGTCCTCTGCCATGGCCTTGAGTCGGATGACGCCCGTCGTCGTCTCCTCCATGCCGGCGATGATCGGCTGGGAGCTGCGTTCACGATGGAGGACCGTCGTCATATCCGCACCGTCGTCGAAGATCAAATGGGGTTCCGTGTCGAGCACCGCGTTGATGTGGTCGTAGAAGGTCGCTGCATCCTCGCCACGCACGGCGTAGACCGGGATGCCCGCATCGACGAGCGCGGCCGCCACGTCGTCCTGCGTCGAGAGCGGATTCGAGGCACACAACGCAACCTCGGCTCCCCCTGCCACGAGTGTCAGCATCAGGTTCGCCGTTTCGGTGGTGACATGCATGCATGCTGCGATCCGGTAACCCTCGAGCGGTTTCTCCTGTTCGAAACGGGCCTTGAGCGCGGCGAGGACGGGCATCCTACGAGCCGCCCATTCGATCCTGAGGTGCCCCTGTTCGGAGAGGCCGATGTGCGCGATGTCGTAGTTCATTCCAGTCCTTCGATGCGGGTCACCGATGGTAGGCATCGACGCGATCGCAGCTGCCTGACCTCCGACGGCCCGACATCGTTCTACGCTGTCGACATGACGACGAGGATCGACAAGCCGTGGGGGTACGAGCTGCTGTGGACGCATACCGATAGGTATGCGGGCAAGGTGATCCACATCGACGCCGGCAAGCGGCTGAGCCTGCAGTATCACGATGACAAGCACGAATCCGTGCTCGTGGTGTCCGGCGAACTCATCCTCCACCTCGGACGCGGTGAGGACGCAACGACGGAACGGCTCGTTGTGGGCGCCTCAGCAGACATCCCTGCAGGACGCATCCATCGCTTCGAGGCGCCAGCCGATGGGGACGTCGAGATCATCGAGGTGTCCACACCTGAGCTGGACGACGTGGTGCGTTTGGAGGACGATTACCACAGGGCGTGAACGCCGGGGACAACCCAGCGCACGTCCACGGAAGCATGGAGCATTCAACTCCTGCCTGAGCGATGCCGATACACACGGGAACCCGAGGAGTGTGTGCCGTGAAGAGACTTGCCATCATCCTGCTTGCGATCGGAATGGTCGCCGCCGCCTGCGCCGAGGGCGAGGTCGGCGGCGACGTGACCACCACGCAGTCGCCTGTCTCGAGCACGACGACCGTCGAGGATGCGACCACCACGACGGCAGCAGCGGCATCGACCACGACGACCGCCACCACCGACGCGACGAAGGATGCGCCCACAAGGGAGTTCGCTGAGCTCGTGGCCTCCCTCGAGGCGACCTCGAGGATCACCTCGGCCCGGGTGGAGGGCAGCATCGCCATCAAGGGCATCGATCCCCAGGTCGGACCGGTGGACGCCGAGATCACCTTCGCAACGGCCTTCGACGCAGCCACCGGAGACAGCTCGTTCAGCATGGACTTCTCCTCACTCGCAGACGCCTTCCCCGCCGATCCCGACGATCCGATGGCGGCGTGGGCGGGAGGGCTGTTCGGTGAGCTCGAGTTCCGCCAGGTCGGCGACATGGGCTACGTGAGGTTCCCGCTCCTGACGGAAATGGTCGGTGCCGACACCGAATGGGTGTCGATGGCGCCCGAGCAGGGGGCTGAGTTCTCCTCGGGCTTCGAGAACATGCCGTCTGACCCCCATGAGCTCCTCGATGCCTACGACGGAGCAGACGCCACGGTCGAGGACCTCGGCGTCGAGCGGGTCAACGGTGTCGACGCCACGCACTATCGCGTGACCTTCGATGCGGCGAGGATGGTCGCCGAGATGACCCCCGATGAACGTACGGAGTTCGAGGCCTCGGGCCTGTTCGCCGACGGCGTGATCCCCCTCGACCTGTGGATCTCGGAAGACGGGCACCTGGTTCGGCTGGTCTTCTCGGTCGACGGGTCGACCGTCACCGCCCCCGAGGGCGAGGGCTTCGAGGAGATGACGATCCAATACGACATGTTCGACATCAACGGGGACGTGAGCATCGAAGCGCCGCCCGCTGGATCGGTCACGTCCATCGAGGACCTCGGAGCAGGTGGGTTCCTGTTCGAATCCGAGGCCTGACCGGGAGACGGATCCGGGTCCCCCGCCGAGCGCCTACTCGACGCCCTCGGCCTCGTCGACGAGCATCACCGGTATGCCGTCACGCACGGGGTAGGCACGGCCGCACGACGCGCAGACGAGTGCCGGCGGGTCCGGCCGCTCTGCGAGGTCCCCGGTGCACGCCGGGCACTGCATGATCGCGAGGAGTTCGGGCGGAACGAGGGTGTCGTCGTTGGTCACCTAGGCCTCCTTGATGATGTCTGAGATCTCGGTCACGAGCTCCTCGACGGCCTCATCGTCTGGACCCTCGACGTTGAGTCGGAGGACGGGTTCGGTGTTCGATGGGCGCAGGTTGAACCAGCGGTCCCCAAGGTCGACGGTCAGGCCGTCGAGTCGATCGGATGGACTGCCGACGAAGGCACGCTCGACGGCCGCATCGGCACGCGCCGTGTCCTTCACCCGGAAGTTGATCTCGCCGGACTGAGCGTACGGCTCGTATGTCGAGCGGAGCTCGGACAACGGAACCCCGGCGTCGGAGAGCACCCGCATCAGCACGAGCATCGCCATGACGCCGCTGTCGGCGCGGAAGTTGTCCTTGAAGTAGTAGTGGCCCGAGTGCTCGCCGCCGAACACTGCTCCGGTGTCGGCCATCACCTGTTTGATGAACGAATGACCCACCTTGGTGCGGATGGCGATGCCGCCCGATGCCTCGACGATCTCGGGAACCGCACGCGAGCAGATCAGGTTGTGCACGATCGCGCTACCGGGCTGCTGCTCGAGGAACCAGTCGGCGATGATCGCCGTCGTCGTGCTCCCGGGCAGCGACACGCCCCGGTCATCGATGAAGAACGCCCGATCGGCGTCGCCATCGAAGGCGACGCCGATGTCTGGCCGCTCCTCGAGCACCAGATGCGTGAGGTCCGCGAGGTTCTCGGGCCGAAGGGGGTCCGCCGGATGATTGGGGAAGGTGCCGTCGGGCTCGAGGTACAGCGGGAGGAGCTCGGCATCGAGCCTTTCGAAGACCTGGGGCAACACGGCTCCAGCCATGCCGTTGCCGCCGTCGGCAGCCACCCGCATACCGGCGATGCCGTCGGCTCGGGTGACCTCGATCACGTGATCGACATACCCGGCGATGAGGTCCTCGTCCCTGACGACGCCGCGGACGGCGGCCGGCGTCACCCCGGTCTCGGCCATGGCTCGGATGTCAGCGAGACCGGTTTCCTGCCCGATGGGTGCGGCGGCGGGCTGGCAGAACTTGAGGCCGTTGTATTGGGGCGGATTGTGCGAGGCGGTGATGACGACCCCGGGAAGCGAGAGGGCCCCCGATGCGTAGTAGAGCAGGTCGGTGGGGATCTCCCCGATGGACCGGACATCGGTGCCCTGGCCCGTGATGCCATCGATGAGTGCCTCGCGGATCGCGGGCGACGAGAGGCGGCAGTCGTGGCCGACGATCACCTCATCGGAGTCTACGAATTCGGCGAAGGCCGCGCCGATGCGGCGTGCGATGTCCTCGTCGAACTCGTCAGGGACGATGCCGCGTACGTCGTATGCCTTGATGATGCCCGAGAGATCCATGCCGGCGAGTCTACGTTCCCTCCGCGCCCCGAGTGCTCGGGTGCGCAGCTCCCTACACTCGCGCCCGCATGACCGACGCCCCCCTTCCCGACGTCACGGTCGTCATCCCTGTCCACAACGAGGCTGACTACCTACCGACCGCCCTCCCCCTGCTCTTCGACGAGATGGCGAAGGTCGATGCCCACGTGCGGATCCTGGTGGCCGAGAACGGTTCCACCGACGACACCGCCGACCTCGTGCGCGCGGCCATGAACGACCACTCCGACCTCGACCTCCTCGAGCTCGCGACCCCCGACTACGGCGCAGCCATGCGCGACGGGTTCCTCGCGGCATCGAGCGAATGGGTGGTGAACTTCGATATCGACTACTTCTCCGCGTCCTTCCTCAACGAGGCGTTGGTCCTCGCCGACGAGGCCGACATCGTCCTCGCCTCCAAGCGTGTGGAGGGAGCCGAGGACGAACGGGGCGTGACCCGCCGTGCCGCGACATGGACGTTCAACCAGATCCTGCGATTCGCCCTCGGATCAGGCGTGAGCGACACCCATGGCATGAAGCTCGTCCGCCGATCCGTCGTGGCGGACGTCGCCCCCCATGTGATCTCCACCGTCGACCTCTTCGACACCGAGCTGGTCGTGCGGGCCGAGCGCGCCGGCTACCGCATCGCTGAGCTCCCGGCACATGTCGAGGAACTACGCGACACGAACTCGAGCGTCATCAAACGCGTACCGAGAACGCTCAGGGGTGTCTGGCGCATTCGTCGGTCGCTCGCGAGAGGAACCCCGACCGGGGAATGAGCCGAGAGCCGGGATCCGGATCGAGGGCGTCAGCCGCCCGACCGTATCGGTGATGGGTCAGTCCTGGATCGCGACGACGGCCGGTGTATCGGGCTGTGCGAGAGCCTTCGAGAAGACGATGTCGCGATACCCGGCGAGCTTGGGCAGGATCAACAATCCGGCGGCCGCGAGCATTGCCGCGTTGTAGCCGGCGGTGCCGAGTGGACCGAATACGGTCTCGGCGAACCACATGATCCCGACGGTTGCGAGGTAGGCCACCAGGTTGACACCGAAGAATGACAAGGTCTCGGAGCCCGAGACCTTGCCGTCTCGCAGATCGAACGTCCAATATCGATTCACGACGTACGACATGAACGTGGTGATCGCGAACGACAGCGACACGGACGGGAACCATGCCATCCCGAGGGCGAGGAACAGGTTGAACAGGGCGAACGACACCACGGTGTTGAGGACGCCTACGGCCGCGACCTTCACCGCCTGGATGGCGGATGTCCTGTTGGCGAAGGATTGGAGGTACTGCTTCACACCGATGCCCGTCGTCGTCTCACGATCGCCGTGACCGACACGACGATGAGGAGGACCACCGTCGCCGCCGTCAGGGCCGCACCAGTGATTTCGACCCATGTGTACGCAAACTGAAGTGTTACCTCCGATTGGGTCGGCACCACCAGCATGAGTGAGGGTGCCACGCGATACACGCCGTCGGCGCCATCGACCTCCCAGTTCGGGAAGTACGACACCTTCACCAGGTGGGGAAGGCCGACGGCATCGGTCGTGAACCCGACCTCGTGGTCCTCGAACACCGTCACGGTCGCGGTTCCGCCCGTGTCGTACGGCCGCTGGTCGACGAGGCGCTCATCCACGCTGGTCACCCGTCGCCACTCCGCAGGTCCATCCTCGACGAGCCAGGCGTCGAGGTTGTCGACGTCGTCGTACCATTCGAGCGCCGCATCGACGAAGTCGGCGTCACCCGCCCACACGACGGGTTCCTTGGTCGCGACCTCGATACGGTCGGCATCGGGAAGGGCGAACACGGTCCACGGATCGGGTTCCGCCAGGACCTCGAGCCCGAACGCCTCGGCCTCGTCCCGTGCTTCATCCGTGTACGACACGTAGTAGGCGACGTCGTAGACGGCGAGGTGCTTCGTCGCCCTGTCGAAGTCGAGCGATCGGTACTGGAGGCCGCGGACCGGATTCGAAGGCCGTGCCGACACCTCGGCCGCATTGAGGAAGTGGAACGGTGTGGTGAGCGAGCTCTCGAAGTAGAGGCCCTCCATCGATGGGTGGCCATCGGACCAGAACGGGAACAGCATGAGGGCCATGGGTGTCCCGTACTTGTTCATCTCGCCGTTGGCCTCCCACATGATCCTTCCGTCGGGGAGTTCCTCGACGGTCTGCATGAGGTTCTCGTACTCCGGCCACGCATCCTTGCCCTCGTACCCCTCGAAGTTCCATTTCACCCAGCCCGGCAGGTCGTGCATCGACACGGCAGTGGCACCGACCATCACCACCACCGCGACGGTCGCTGCGATGACCGTCGCCCGATGCCGGTTGGTGAAGCGTCTGGCGATGGCGACGGCGCTCAAGCCGATGGCGAGGCCCGCAAACACGTGCAGACCGAAGAACCAGTACGGCAGGAGGCGGGCGTTGTACAGGATGGTCCACTCGAAGCGGGCGATGATGAAGTATCCAGCGAGAGGCCACAGCGTCATCCACAACAAGATGCCGACGGAGTCACGGCGGGCGAGCGTCCAGACGATGCCGATGACGGCGATGGCGAGGACCGGGATCAGCTCTCCGGGAAACGGCGATCCGGGGTTCTGGTAGTTCCCGAGGATGGTGCGCACCGGGGACCAACCCATGTCCGAGGTCATTCCCTGGAAGACCCGGACGCCAAGCGCCATCGACCAGAATGCCGAAACGCCGAACCCGATCGCCCACGAACTCCAGACGCCGAGGGCGCCGTCACGGGCATTCGCCAGGCTCGATCGCCGCGTCACGGCAGCGCCGAGCGGTGCAAGGGCGAGGGGCAGCGTCGTGATGACGAGCACGATGGGGGCGATGATGTGGCTGAGCGCCGCAAGTCCGAGGACCACGCCGGCCACCGGCGTGAACCGGCGACCCTGCCGATAGTTGCGGACGACGAGGCCGACGTACAGGACGGAGAGAGCGAACGACCACGAGAAGGAGAACATGCCGGCGAGCGACGACTTGATGTTGGCGCCGAAGATCGAATAGCTCTCCATGAACACGATGAGCGAGCCGGCGACACCCGCGACCGCTGCGACGATGCGGGCGAACCCCAGGAACCGCGCCAACAAGTACGAGCAGACCGGAAGGGCGACCAGCCCGACGATCGTGACGATCTTGAAGGCGACCCCATATGGGAGGACGAGGTCGAGACCCACCGTGGTGAGCGCAGGGAGCGGGAAGTAGAAGTACAGGACGGGGAATCCGGCATACCAGTCCATGCTCCAGCCCATGATCCGCCCCGACGGCAGGACGCTCTCGGCGAGCACCTTCGGCAGCAGGACGTGGGCGCCCATGTCGCCTCCCGTGGGCGTATTCGCCACGAGCAGGTACGGCAGGCGCCACAGCGACTGGCCATCGCGCAGGATCGGACCGAGGACGCCGGACATGGTCAGGAGGATGAGCAGCGTCGGCAACGCCACGAGTGCGGCAACGATCCACACCGATACCGGATCCCGCGTCTCCGGCTCGGGGGGAGGAGGCGGCGGGACCGGCGCGGCTTGGTCCGGTGCGATCGGGGGGGCCTCGGCGGTCACGAGGGCGAAGAGTAACCGGCTCGCCCCTTTGTGGTTGGCCGTGTATGTCGTCGGGGACCGCGATCAGCGGGGTCGACGATGCGACCTCCACTCCGGTTGCCCGAGGGGTCCCGAGCGACGCATGGGTATTACTCGGCGACGAGGTCGATGATTCCGTCCACGGGGACGGGTTCGCCTTCGCGGTCCCACCACTTCGCTTCGCATACGTGGCAGGAATTGAAGACGACATCGGAGCCATCGGGCAGCGTCATCTCGATCTGGATCACGGACGACTGCCCACACATCGTGCAGGTCAAACCATCTCCTTGTGCCTTCCTCACGGTCCCTCCTCGTCGGTCGCCGCCCAGGCGACCACTAAAAGTATTGCATTGCGCGCGCTACGTGTCTACTCGACGTCCTCCGGCAGGTCGTCGTAGCGCCCCAGGTACTTCGACCTCTGTCTGCCGTCCTCGCTCCAGTAGGCATACACGTACGGCCCGTGGGGGCACGTCGTGCAGGACTCCTTGCCGCAACGGATCATCTGCTTGCGGATCTTCACATCGGGACCGAGTTCCGGGAACGCATGGCCCTTCCGCTCGAGTCGGGCCCGGGTGAGCATGAACAGTCGCCGGAGCTCCGGCTCATCCATCTCCCGTACGGCTTCGAGGACCTCCCGATCGATCGGCACCGTCAGCCCTCCCCCACGAAGAACGCGGGCGGCATGCGCCGCCGATCGATGAGCGACCAACCCTGCGGCGGCGTGAACCTGCCTGCATGGAGCGCACACAGCCTCATCCCCTCGTACGACTCCTCATCGCCGCGCGCATCGTCGAGGTAGACCTCGGCTCCGGCGTGGTCGTAGGTGAGGAGGCTGGTCGCTCCGTGGGAGCACCGGACGCAGGGGGCAATCATCGTTGGCGAAAGGTAGGGGCGTCGGGGAGCGGAGCCAAGCATTTGCCGATGCCACCGGTGCCGACCACGCTGCGAAGGCGTCGGCCTGCGACTCAGGACCCCAGGGGTATCCCTGCCTTGCGAACCGCGGCGGTCAGGGCCCGGGCCCTCGGCACACCGGAGAAGGTCGCGACCACGGTGTCGTCGGCCGCCACGACCACCGTCACCGGTACCGCGACGACCCCCCACGCATCGAACTGGTGCTGCTCGAGCTCATCGGTCACCTCCCGGAAGGGGACGCCGAGATCCTCGAGGTGGGCGATGGCCGCCTTGCAGGTCGAACACGTCGTCGCCGTGAACACGACCACACCGGGCCGATCACCGACATCGCCGACCAGGACGGCCGGATGGGGAGGTCGCATGACGCGTCCGATGGCGAAGGCGACGGCGAGGGCCACCAGCACGATCACGGCCACGACGAGCAGGCGAACCGCGACGTCGCTCACTCCGAAGCGATTCCTGCGACGAGGGCGACGCCCCGATCCCCCGTGATCTCCCAAGCCACGGACACGGGCCGATCAGCCGAGAGGCGGTATCCGTAGTTGCCGATGCCCACGTCGATGGGTACGCCGAGCACGGACTCGGCAGGCACGGTCACCGTGTTCGTCTCGACATACTCGACCTCGCCCAGGGCGACGTACGTGACGCTGGCGGGCTCCGTCCCGGTGTTCATGATCCACATCGTGGTCGCTGAACCGGGAATCGTGTCGAGGGGGACGATCCACTCCGAAGCCGGACGGGAGGAACCGACCGTGCCGGCGAGTCCGCTGATGAAGGTCTCCTCCGTGACCTCCGTCGTGGATGTCGTGTCGTCGATCGTCGTCGTGGTGCCCTCCTCCCCGATGGTGCCCTCGCCGCCCTCGAGGTCGTCGGTCGGCTGGAGGGCGATGGCGACCGCGGCGATCGGATCGGTCGCACGGATCCGCACACCGAACGGCGGTGCGGCGAGGTCAGCCAAGGGAATGAGGGCCGGCACGGAGCTCTCGAGTGTCACCTCCCTGGCGTTGCGCACTGCGCCATCGGTGGTGAGCACATCGACGCTCACCACGATGTCGTCATCGCCAGCCGACATGACCGCGATGAACGGCTCGAGTCCGCCACCGGCGACGACAGGGAAGTCCCAGGTCTCGGCGGGGCCGGTACCGGGCCACATCCCCTCGCCTCGGTCGTCCGACCTGATGAGCGCAGGGATGACGAGGCCCTGGTTCGCCGAGACCGTGAACGCCAGCTCATCGCGGAACGGCAGATACGGTTCGAGGTCGATCGTGGTCCACGATCGACCGGCGACGTCGAGTCCGTCGAGTTCACCGACGATGTCCACGCCGAACTCCGAGTACGCCGTCACCGTCACCTCCGCGTTGTCCGCAAAGGGGTTGAACAAGCGCAGTTGCGTGACCGTGCCCGTCTTCGTCGAGCCTCCGGCGAGGTACCAGATCTTGGGGACGGATCTCACGCACTGATCGGCGGCGATGAAGGCATCGGCGTACTGCATCGACGACGCCGACGCCGGCCCATCGGATATCTCGACGATGGCCGGCGACTCGCCCACCCGCAGCACAGTCCCGGTCGAGATCGCCGTGCCCCCGGGCCCGACGAGATCGAACGCCGCGGTTCCCGGATCCTCGTTGGCGATCGGATGCAGCAGCGTCAGGTCGATCGTGACATCAGGCTCCGTGACGACGATGACGTCCGAATCGACGATGTCGCCGGCAGCGACCCACGGGCAGTACCACGCGCTCGGCGAGGCGGTCGCCTCGCCACCGGAGTCGACGATGTCACCCGCACCGAAGTCGGGAGCCGGAGCAGGCTCGGCGGCGACCTGGACCAAGCCGACGACACCGAGCACCCCCGCAGCCACGAGCAGGATCAATCTCCTCACGATGCACGCCTCCCCCAGATGGTCACGGCGACCAAAGCCGTGACGGCGAGCAACGCGGCGATCGCCTGGACGCGCGATCCCCCGTCGGCCTCGTACTCGACGCGTCCCGATTCGGCCGAGACCTCGTTCGCCGAGGCCGTATCGCGCCATACGCCGGGGCCGAATCCGGGATCGGGGTTCTCGGCCACGAACACGCGCTTGCCGGGCTCGGGCTCACCGACGTAGGACCATCCCACCCGCGGCCACGAGGCGGCCGTCGACGTGAGTGCTCGACCGACGGGATCGATGTCCGAGACGAACACTGCTTCTGAGACACCGGCGCTCAGGGGGAGAAGATCGAGTTGCCCGGCGAACACCTGACGCCATGCCAGGCTCTCGGCGTCGGCATCGGCTCCCTCGCTGTCACCGAGGATGACGATCCACCGGATCCCGAACGATGCGAGCTCGCCGCCAGCACGTCGCGTCTCACCGTTCACGATCACCGCGAGGGTGTCCTCGAGCGCTTCGTCGAGCGGACCGGGTTCCGACAAGCGGGGCTCGCCGAGGTCGGGCACCGGAGCAGACACCACGCGGTACGAACCACCCTCGAGCGAGCGGCTGTCCCCAGGCATCAAACCCGGAGGACCGACCAACAGCACACGACTTCGCTCGGCCTCACCCTCGTTGGCCATGGTGAACGACAAGATGTCCCGGTATCGGTCGCCCGGCAACCCGATGCGACCGCCGAGCACGATCACGGACGCCGACACGACGAGGAGCACCACCCCCACGGCGCCGAGCCCGACGATGAACCGACGCCAACGCACGACGCCCTCGCCCGCGACGGTGTCGGCGACCACCCCGACGACCACGGCGAGGCCGAGCCCCGTCACGGCGAGGGCTGCAGACTCGGTCTCGATGCCGAGGCCGAAGGACCCCGACCGCGAGAGGAGGAACCCGAACGCTGCCAGGAGGGAACCCCACCCCGCAACGAGACCCAGACGCCGCTCGGCACCGAGGACAGCGGCGACGGCGACCAGGGCACCGGCGACGGCCAGCACCGACGACACGTTCCAGAAGGCGTATCCCTCACGTGCGATCGCCTCGAAGCTGATGCCCCATATCCAGGGACTGAGCAGAAGACCACCACCGGCGGTCCCTGCCAACGCGAGCACGACGGACCGCCATGCCGTCGGATCCGAGAACCGGACCGCGGCATACACCATGAGCGCCGGCACGGGAACGATGAGCAGCAGGGGTGCAACCGCTCCCAACATGCCGAACACGACGACGGCTCCCGCGATACGTCCCGCTGCGGGCCGCAGACCGCCACGCAACGGTGCGAGGCACATCCGGAGCGCCCATGGCAGGATCCCGAGACCCACCAGATAGCCGATGTGGGTATTCCCCCCGATTCCCTGCGCCGTGGGCCCGGCGACGTACACGATGCCGGCGATCAGCCCGGGAGCCGCTCGAATCGACCATGTGCGCAACAACCTCGTCACGCCCCACACGCCGAGCAGGAGCGCACCCGCGCCGACCAGGTACTCGGACACGTGGGCGGCGTTGAAGGTCACGAGCTTGGCAAGGCCCGCCAGGGCCACGAGTGGACGGATGAGCTCAGCGCTTCCCAGGCCGGCCGGATTCCATCCGCCGGCATACCCGGCGAGCGCATCCCAACCCGACGCCGGGAACGGCATGGTGTAGCCGACGGCGGGAAGGCCGTCGGACCACAACTGTCGCGCCGAGAGCAGCACGAACCCGATGGCGAGGATGCCGATCACGAATGCTGGCTGCCGCACATCGCGACCGATCGACTCAACCGACAAGGTGTCATCACCGGGCAGCCGTCGGCGGATGCCCTCCATCGAGCGAGTCGCCAGGTGTGACAGCACGACGCTGCCGCGCCGCTGGAAGCGGAATATCTCGGCATCCCCCACGACCCTGCCCCTCCGGGCCTCGCGCCGAAGGCCAAGGGTCGAAGGCACTCGAGCGATGTTCCAACCCCACGCCCGGATGGCATCCCAGACGAGCCACCGACCGAAGAACAGCGAGACGACCGCCTGGACCATCGAGATGATCACGTCCAGGGGCAGGACCCACGCCACGGTGAGGGGACCGTAGACCTTCAGATAGGCACGGGTCCGCGAGGCCTGTTCCCTCCATGCATTCGGGCCGGGCTCGGAATCGTCGAAGCGGACCTCTGAAGCCGGCGAGATGATGACGCGTGCTCCCTTCAAGCGGGCCCGCTGGGCCAGATCGACCGCGGCTGCGAGGGGCGCCATCTCTGCGTCCACACCTCCGAGACCTCGGAGCAGGTCTCGTCGTATCAGCAGGGACACCCCGGCGACGGCGGCGACGTCACGTACGACGTCGTATTGGCCCTGGTCACGCTCGGAGGGATCGAGGCCGGTGTACGGGACCCCGAACACGTCGGTCACGAGACCGACGGACACCAGGGCTTCGTCGGCGGTCACGATCTTCGACCCTGCGATACCCGCATCCGTGCGGTCGGCGTCGCGCACCAGGGCCCCGAGGGCGTCTGGCTTCGGTGAAGCACCCTCCCGGAGTACCCAGACGTACTGGGCGGACGGCTCGATACCGTCGAGGGCTTCGGCGAGGCTCGGGAGGTCCCCATCGGCCGAACCGGGCACCCGGCCGGCGACGACGAGCCCCGAGGACGCCTCGTACACTTGCGAACCTACGGCCGACACGGTGTCGTCGAGGCCGCCGGTACCGTCAGCGACCACGATCGTCGCCACGGTGGCATGCCGTGTGGGGGTCATGGACATGTGAGGTGCATTCTGGAGTCGAACCTGCCCTACGGCAATCACCGGGTGACGCTGCTCGCTGGTGGGGTCGGCGGAGCCAGAATGGCACGTGCGCTTCGCACCGTGGTCGACCCTGGCCTGTTGACCGTCGTCGTCAACGTGGGCGACGATACCGAACGATACGGCGTTCACGTGGCTGCCGACCCCGATACGGTGCTCCACACGCTCGCCGACGACGTGGGTCCGCATGGCTGGGGTCGGGCCGGGGACACCTTCACGATCATGGACGAGCTCGACCGCCACGGCATCGACACCCGCTTCCGACTCGGCGACCGGGACTTCGGATCGTGTCTCGCCCGGACCACTCTGCTCGCAGCGGGCCACACCCTCAGCGAGACCCTCGACACAGCCCGGATGTCGCTCGCCATAGACGACGTGGCGATCCTGCCTGCGTCGAACGACCCGGTGCGGACCTGGCTCCGGGCGACGGGCACCGGCGAGTGGATCCCCTTCCAGGAGTACTTCGTCGACCGTTCCCATGACGTGGAGATCGATGCGCTGGAGTATCGGGGTGCGACATCCGCGCATGCCGCTCCCGGCGTCATCGCCGCCATCGACGAAGCGGACACCCTCGTCATTGCACCGTCGAACCCACCCCTGTCGATCTGGCCGATCCTCGCGGTCGATGCGATCGCCGAGGCGGTGCGGGAGCATCCGCGTACCGTCGCCATCAGCCCGCTCTTCGGCGGCAAGCCGGTCAAGGGTCCCGCCGACCGGGTGATGACCGGCCTCGGTCTGCCTCCCGGTACCAAAGGTGTCATCGAGGCCTATGCGGGGCTGATGCAATGCCTCTTCGTCGACACGGCCGACCGCGCAGACCGATCGCTGGCGGGCGCCACCGGTATCGCCATCGAAGCCGTCGACACGTTGCTCACCGGTCCCGATGGCGGCCGGGCCTGCGCCGATGCCGTCGTGTCATGGGGGCGACGATGAGGCGGGAACCACGATGACCGGCATCCGCATCGTGCCGCTCGAGGGCATCCCCGAAGTTGCTCCAGGCGATGACCTCGCCGCCCTCATCGTCTCGGCGGCACGCCGCGACATCGGTATCGAGGACCGTGATGTCGTCGTCGTCACCCACAAGGTGGTGTCCAAGCAGGAGGGGCGCATCGTCGAGGTGGCCGACGAAGCGACCTACCGACGTCTCGTCGAGGACGAGTCCATGCGCATCGTCCGTCGGAGGGGTGACCTGGTGATCGCCCAGACCCGCCACGGATTCGTGTGTGCAAACGCCGCCGTCGACCGGTCCAACGTCGCCGCTGGCCATGCCCTGTTGCTGCCCATCGACCCGGATCGTTCGGCCCACCGCCTCCGCGTCCTCATCGAGCGCGCCACCGGTGCGACCGTCGGCGTCGTGATCACCGACACGTTCGGACGGCCGTGGCGGCGCGGTCTCGTCGACGTCGCGATCGGCGTGAGCGGCCTCCAGGCGATCGTGGACCATCGCGGTTCGTTCGACACCCACGGCAACGAGCTGCACGTCACGGAGGTGGCCGTCGTCGACGAGATCGCTGCCGCTGCGGACCTCGTGATGGGCAAGGCATCGGGCATCCCTGCCGCGATCATCCGCGGGCTGGACCTCGCCGGCGACGGACGTGCCATCGACATGGTGCGGCCGGCCGCGGAGGATCTGTTCCGATGAGGCTCGTCGATGCCTGAGCTCCCGGAGATCGAGGCGTACCTCCACGCCCTGCGCCCGAGGATCGTCGATGCGACACTCGAGGCGACTCGCATCGCATCGTTCTCGCTCCTGCGGACCTACGACCCGCCGATCGAGGACACTGCGGGACGGCGGGTGGTCGGTGTCCACCGCATCGGGAAGCGGATCTCGATCGACCTCGAACGGGACCTGCACCTGGTCATCCACCTCATGGTGGCCGGGCGATTCGCGTGGCACGAGACCGCCAAGGCCATCCCCAAACGCGGAGGTCTCGCCTCCTTCGACTTCACGTCGGGATCCCTGGTCCTCACCGAAGCGGGGACGAAACGTCGCGCCTCGCTGTCCGTCGTGACCACGACGGGCCTCGACGCCGTCGATCCGGGAGGCATCGAGATCGCAGACGCGACGCTCGAGGCATTCACCGAAGCCCTGCTCGCCGGTCGCCACACGCTCAAGCGCGCACTCACCGATGCAAGGCACCTGTCGGGGGTCGGGGGCGCGTTCGCCGACGAGATCCTCCACGAGGCACGCCTGTCACCGACGCAGTTGAACACGAACCTGTCGGCGGACGAGCTGGCACGCCTCCACGCCGCATCCCGTGACGTGCTCGCCACGTGGACCGCGGTACGGATCGACGAGACCGGCGACGACTTCCCGACGAAGGTCACGGCGTTCCACCCGGGGATGGCCGTGCACGGCAAGTTCGGTCAGCCTTGTCCCGTGTGCGCGGCTCGAGTCCAACGCATCGTGTCGGGAGGTCGGGAGACCAACTACTGCCCCGGTTGCCAGACGCAGGGACGCATCCTCGCCGACAGGTCGTTGTCGCGATTGCTGAAGGACGATTGGCCGCGCCACATCGACGAGCTGTGACGATCCGGCGACCTACGTCGAACGGAACCAGGACACGGTCTCGGCGATGCCCTCGTGGAGCGGCGTCCAGGCCTCCCAGCCGAGGTGGGCACGCGCAGCGCTCGCATCGAGGCACGAACGCAACTGCTCGCCCCGCCTGGCAGTGGCCATCGTCGGGGCGATGTCGATCCCGGTTGCCTCGACGATGATGTCGTAGAGCTTTGCGATCGAGGTCTCGACGCCGGTACCGATGTTGCAGTACCGCGACCCTCCGATCCTCGAGGCGCGGAACATGGCATCGGTGACGTCCTCGACGAAGACGAAATCGCGGGTCTGTCCGCCGTCGCCGAATATCGTCGGCGTCCGCCCAGCGAGTAGATCCCCGATGAAGATCGACACCACACCGGCCTCGCCGTGGGGGTCCTGACGGGGTCCGTAGACGTTGGCGAACCCGAGGGACATGTAATCGAGTCCGTAGGTGTCGTGGTACCAACGGAAGTACTCCTCGACGATGTACTTCGCGATGCCGTACGGCGACGCAGGCTTCCTGGGCTGGCTCTCGGGGGTCGGGATGTTGAAGGTGTCACCGAAGGTGGCTCCGCCGGATGAAGCGAACACGAATCGCTCGGCCCCGCTGTGATGGGTCGCCTCGAGCATGTTGACGGTACCGAGGACGTTCACCCGTGCGTCGAAGACGGGATCGGTGACGGACCGCCGGACATCGATCTGGGCGGCGAGGTGGAACACGACCGATGGCCGATAGTCGCGCACGAGGGCGACGACGTCGTTGTCCGCCACATCGATCTGGTGCACGGTGACATGGCCGCGCCCACGTGCGTCCTTGAGATTGGCGAGGGAACCCGAGCTGAGGTCGTCGAGCACCAGGACCTCGAAACCCTCATCGACCAACCGGTCGACCAGGTTCGAACCGATGAAGCCGGCCCCGCCGGTGACGACGGCACGCGCCATCGTCAGAGCCTCGCCGGGAGCGCATCACCGAGGAAGGTCACCAACCGTGACACCACATCCTCGAATCGGTCGGCCCGGAAGCCGTCGGCGTCATCGTTCCAGAACCCGGCGTCGCCCTCTCCGTACACCACGAACGACGTCTGGGGCAGCCTGTCCCTGGCGGACAACGAGGCGTCGATGTCGAGGGTCGCATCACCACGGCTGCCGATGAACAGACCGGGGACGTCGGCTGAAGCGAGGTCATCGACGGTGGGGTCATCGAACGCACTCCCGACGGAGGCGACGGCCACGACGCGGGGGTCCACTGCGGCGAGTCGCGTGGCCGTGGCGAGGCCATCCTCGAACGCCACGACGCCGTACCCGTACTCGGCATTCGACCAGTCACCGTTCGGCGCCCCGATGAATGCCGCGATGGCCCTGCTGATGCGGTGGTCGCGATCCGGGTCGCCCTCGAGGTCAGGGGCGAGGGCGGCGATCCCGTGCCGTGCGAGCACCCGACAGATGTTCTTGATCGATGAGGTCGGACGGGACTCCGGTCCGAAGACCAGCACCGTCGGCCACTCGACCTGACCGTCCGGGCGTGCGAGGTAGCCGCCGAACGTCTTCGGCCCCGCGGGCACGCTCGCGGACCCGTAGATGATGTCTTCTGTGCCTTCGCCGGCTTGGACTACCAACGCTCTGCTCCCGGAACGACCGTCGCCAGACTAGAGGTCGGCGCGCAGATGTACGTCACCCGCGATGACGGTCTCCGTACCCGCCGAGGTCTCGACGACCAACCCTCCCACCGCGTCGATCGATGACGCGAGCCCGGTGCCACCGTCCCACGCCACCTGCGAACCCAGCGTTGCGCAGGCATCGACATACTCCGATCGGGGCCACCCGTCGGGCCCGGCGTCCAGCACGCGGAGCAGCTCGTCGACCCACCCCGAGGCCAGTTCGCGTGCCCCGACCGCGTTCGCGTCATCGTCGTGAACGGCAATCGCAAACGAGGGGGGTCGTGACCACGTGAGGTTGACTCCGCACCCGATGACCACATCGTCACCCGATGCCTCGACCAGGATGCCCCCGACCTTTCGGCCGGCGCGCAGCAGGTCGTTCGGCCACTTGAGGTCCACCGTGACGCCGCCGAGCGCCACGAGCGTGCGACGAACGGCGATGGCCGTCGCGAGCGGGAGCAGGGTCAGCCGATCGTTGGGCCACGGTCGCGCGAGCGCGAGTGACGAGTACATGGCGGTATCGGGCTCGAGCCACACCCGGCCGCTGCGGCCACGGCCCGAGGTCTGGCGGTCGGCGATCACGAGCGTGGCGCGTCCCGACGCTGCGCGGCGCTGCGAAGCGGCATCTTGCGTCGAACCCACCTCGGCGAGATGATCGATGTCGTAGGGTGTAGCCATATGTCGCTTCCATGAGTCGAACCGACCAACAGCCACGAGCCTACCGGGAGTGTCGGTGAGCACCGAGAAGAACATCGAGAAGCTCCGCGCTCTGCGCGAGCAGTCCCTCCAACCGGACAACCAACGGGCGGTGGAACGGCAACACGACGCCGGCAAGTTGACGGCGCGCGAACGCATCGAGCTCCTGCTGGACAAGGGATCGTTCCAGGAGCTCGATCCCTTCGTGCGGCACCACGCAACCGGATTCGGTGTCGAGGCCAAACGGCCCCTCGGGGACGCGGTGGTCACCGGGTGGGGCACCATCGATGGCCGGAACGTCCTCATCTTCGCCGAGGACTTCACGAAGTTCGGTGGGAGCCTCGGCGAGGTCGTAGCGGACAAGATCTGCAAGGTGATGGATCTCGCCATGGACACGGGAACCCCCCTCATCGGCCTCAAGGACTCGGGCGGAGCCAGGATCCAGGAGGGCGTCCTCAGCCTGAACGGCTACGGACGGATCTTCGAGCGCAATGTGCGGGCCTCAGGGGTGATCCCCCAGATCTCGGTCATCATGGGTCCATGCGCCGGTGGAGCCGTCTACTCGCCGGCACTCACCGACTTCGTCTACCAGGTCGAGGGAACCTCGCATCTGTTCATCACGGGACCCGACGTCATCAAGACCGTCACCGGCGAAGAGGTCAGCATGGACGACCTCGGCGGTGCGCACGCCCACGCCTCGACGAGCGGTGTGACCCACTTCGTGACGGCCGACGATCGCGAAGCCATGGACGAGGTCCGGTACCTGTTGTCGTTCCTGCCATCGAACAACATGGAGGTTGCTCCGTTCTTCACGCCGCTCGACGCCTCCGACCGCATGGACGAGTCGCTCACGACGGTCGTTCCGGATTCGTCCAACCAGCCCTACGACGTTCGCGAGGTGATCGAGAGCATCGTCGACGACGGTGAGTTCTACGAGGTCCACGAGCACTACGCGGGCAACATGGTCGTCGGGTTCTCCCGCCTCGACGGGTACACGGTCGGCATCGTCGCCAACCAACCCGCCGTGCTCGCAGGCACGCTCGACATCAACGCCTCGGTCAAGGGCGCCCGTTTCGTCAGATTCTGCGACGCATTCAATATCCCCCTCATCACCCTGGTCGACGTGCCGGGGTTCCTTCCCGGGGTCGACCAGGAGCACGACGGCATCATCCGCCACGGCGCCAAGCTGCTGTACGCCTTCTCCGAGGCGACGGTGCCGCGGGTCACCGTCATCCTCCGCAAGGCCTACGGCGGAGCGTTCCTCGTGATGAACGCCAGGGCCATTCGCGCCGATGTCGTCTTTGCATGGCCATCCGCGGAGATCGCCGTCATGGGTGCCCAGGGCGCGGTGAACGTGATCCATCGCCGCGAGCTCGCAGATGTCGACGACCCGGAGGCGGCACGAGCGGCGCTGGTGGCCGACTACGAGGAGCGTTTCAACAATCCATACGTCGCAGCCGAGAACGGCCTGGTCGATGACGTCATCGAACCGCGCGAGACACGGCCGAGGTTGGTCCGTGCGATGGAGATGCTCCGCAACAAGCGCGAATCGCTGCCACCGAAAAAGCACGGGAACATCCCCCTCTGACCGGCGGTCGGCGGATCGGTAACCAGCGGACACCCCCCGAGGTCGTACCCCCGACGGCACGCCGGCTCCGTCGCGGCGCGAACCCCATTTAGGATTGAACCCGTGAATTCAGTGCTCATCGCAAACCGCGGCGAGATCGCCGTTCGGATCATCCGTGCCGCCCGAGACCTCGGTCTGCGGACGATCGCCATCTACAGCGAGCTCGATCGCGACGCCGTGCACACCTCCATGGCCGACGAGGCCTGGAACGTCGGACCCGCCCCCGCAGCCGAGTCGTACCTGAACGTCGATCGCATCCTCGAGATCGCCAGGGAGGCCAAGGCAGACGCCGTCCACCCCGGGTACGGATTCCTCGCAGAGAACGCGGCCTTCGCCTCTGCGGTCGTGAATGCCGGACTCATCTGGGTGGGACCACCTGCGTCGGCGATCGCGATGATGGGCGACAAGATCGAATCGCGCATCGCCGCCGAGGCGGCAGGCGTCCCCGGAGTACCCGGGACCCTCGAACCGCTCACCTCGGTCGACCAGGTCGAGGCCTTTGCGGCCGAGCACGGATACCCCGTGGCCATCAAGGCGTCTGCCGGTGGCGGCGGACGCGGGATGAAGGTCGTGCACGAGGGCGACGACCTCGCTGCCGCATTCGAATCGGCTGGCAGGGAGGCGGAATCGTGGTTCGGCAACCCTGCCGTCTACGTGGAGCGGTACCTCGAGAACGCTCGCCACATCGAGGCCCAGGTGATGTTCGACAACGACGGGAACGGCGTGTTCTACGGTGAGCGTGACTGCTCCCTCCAACGTCGGCACCAGAAGCTCGTCGAGGAATCGCCTGCCACCAACTTCACCCCCGATGACCGAGCCGAACTCGGGCGCCTTGCGCTCGCACTCGGTAGCGCAGCGGGGTACCGATCGGCGGGCACCGTCGAGTTCATGTTCGCCGATGGCACCTTCTACTTCCTCGAGATGAACACGAGGATCCAGGTCGAGCACACGGTCACCGAAGAGGTCTTCGGTGTCGACCTCGTCGCCGAGCAGCTGCGGATCGCCATGGGCGAGCACGTCGCGCCGAACGAGACCCCGGTCCCCGACGGCCACACCATCGAGTTCCGGATCAATGCCGAGGATCCGTCCCGGGGCTTCATCCCGACCCCCGGGACCCTCGTGAGGTACCGGGAACCTGCAGGTCCGGGCGTTCGCGTCGACTCGGGTGTCGTCCAGGGCTCCACGATCAGCCAGTACTACGACAACATGATCGCCAAGCTGATCGTGTCCGGTCGTGACCGCTCCGAGGCGATCGCACGGGGCAAACGTGCCCTGCTCGAGTACGAGATCGGCGGCGTCGACACCACCATCCCGGCACACCTGTACATCCTGGACAACGACGATTTCGTCGAGGGTCGCGTCCATACGAAGCTCGTCGAGAACTCCATGGACTTCACCGGCATCGAGCGGGGAACCGCCCCCACCTTGCCGGAGGACGAGGAACTCGCCGAGCGGTCGATGACGGTCGAGGTCGGCGGCAAGCGGTTCGCCGTCACGTACTGGGCACAGGTGCTCACCGCCCCGGGTTCCGGCAAGCGGGTGGCTCCCCGCCGCAAGGCACCGAAACTCACCAAGGGCGGGACCTCGTCCGGAGCCGTCGGCGAGGTCACGTCACCGATGCAGGGAACCATCGTCAAGATCCATCACAAGGCTGGGGACACGGTGCATGAGGGTGAGCCGGTGTGTGTGCTCGAAGCCATGAAGATGGAGAACGAGATCAAGGCACCGACGACGGGCGACATCGTCGACATCAAGGTGCAGGTGGGCGACACCGTGTCGGCGGGCCATTTGATCCTGGTGATCAAGTAGCCGGAAAGCTGATCGATCGACCCACCGCAGGCGACCCGCAGACGCCGGTCACTCGGCTGCTTCGCTGATGCTCTCCACGAGGCTGGGATGGACCATGAGTGTCTCGACGAGGGTGTCGACCCGGATCCGTCCCTGGGTCGCCAGGGCGATCGGGGCGATCAACTCGGATGCGTGGTGCCCGACCACCGTGCCACCGAGGACGATGTGGGTGGCAGGATCGGAGATGACCTTGATGAACCCGACCGTGTCGCCGGCGATGATCGCCCGCGGATTCGAGGCGAGGGGCACCTTGGTGATGCGCACCTTGCGGCCCTCCGCTGCGGCGTCGACCTCCTCGAGGCCGACGGATGCGATCTCGGGCTCCGTGAAGATGGCTTGGCTCACCTTGCGATAGTCGATCGGAGCCACGGTCCTCCCGGTCATGTGGTGGGCGATCTTGCGACCTTGCATCGTCGCGACCGATGACAGCGGCATCTGACCGGTGACATCACCAGCGGCATAGATGTGCTCGACGCTCGTGCGCTGGTAGGCGTCGACGGCGATGTAGCCCCCCTCGGTCGCGACACCGGCAGCCTCGAGTCCGAGCGCTTCGGAGTTCGGCACCGATCCCACGGCGAGCAGCGCGTGGGATCCCTCGACGGTCCGTCCGTCCTCAGTGGTGACGAGGACCCGGTCCGCGCGGCGCTCCACACCGTTGGCCCTACTGCCCTTGAGCAACTCGACACCGCGCGAAAGGAAATCGTCCTCGAGGACCGCAGCGACCTCGGCGTCACGATGGGGCAGCACGTGGTGCCGACTGACGAGGAGCGCCACATCGGATCCGAGCGACGAGAAGATGTGCACCATCTCGACCCCGGTCACACCCGACCCCACGATGATGATGCGTTCCGGGAGCTCGGCGAGGTGGTAGGCCTCGCGTGTCGTGATGATCCGATCCCCGTCGATCGTCGCCCACGGGGGCACGAAGGGACGCGATCCCGTCGAGATGAGGGCCATGTCGAAACCGATCTCGACATCACCGGCCCCGGTGACCGCCACCGCCGTGTGGGGCCCGGTGAAGTGGGCCCTCCCGGAGACGATCTCCACGCCCTGTGAATCGAGCATCCCCGTTATCGAATGGGCGATCGTGTCGGCGATGCCGTACACGTGCGACGAGAGGTTCTCCATGTCGAGCGAGGCAGGCGGCGGCTCGAAGATGCCGAGCTTGGAGGCCTGCCGGATCGCACGGAGACGCATGGAGCTCGCCACCATCGCCTTGGACGGGATGCAGTCCCACAGATGTGCGGCGCCACCGACGATCTGGTCCTCCACGAGCGTCACGTCCATGCCGAACGTGGCTGCCTGGGTCGCAGCCGAGTGTCCCGCCGGTCCACCGCCCACGACGAGGAGGCGTGGTGCATCAGACGGTGCGTTCACGATGGGCCTCCCTCGACGACTAGAACGAAGGACGGTAGCGGCCGAAGATCGGGAGCAGCGCCTTGGTGATCTCACCGACGGTGGCCCCGACCTCGAGGGCGGCCTTCATCGGGTACAGGATGTTGACATCGGTCGCGGCCGCGTCCGTCACGGCACCCAGCGCAGCTGTCAGCGCCGCGCCGTCACGCGACGCCTTGCGGGCCGACAGCAGCGCCACCTGACCGTCCTCGAGCGCAGGATCGACGACCGTGACGTCCGTCCGGGGCTCCTCATCCGCCCGGAATCGATTGAGGCCGACCACGACCCTCTCCCCCGCATCGACGGAACGCGCGTGGGCGTAGGCCGCATCCTCGATCGCCTGCTGGGGGAAACCCGCTTCGATGGCCGCGACCGCACCGCCGAGGGCGTCGATCCGTTCGATGAGCTCCATGGCCTCGGACTCGATGGCGTCCGTAAGCGACTCCACGTAGTAGCTGCCTGCCAACGGGTCGGGAGTCGCCGCGGCGCCGGACTCGAATCCGATGATCTGCTGGGTTCGCAGGGCGATCGTGGCCGATTCCGCGGTCGGCAGCCCGAGCGCCTCGTCGTAGGCGTTCGTGTGGAGCGATTGGGTGCCCCCGAGCACGGCTGCCAGGGCCTGGAGCGACGTTCTGACGACGTTGTTCATCGGTTGCTGCGCGGTGAGCGACGAGCCAGCCGTCTGCGTGTGGAACCGCATGCGCCACGAGGAAGCCTTCTCGGCGCCGACGCGATGGCGCATCAACCGTGCCCACATGCGGCGGGCGGCGCGGAATTTGGCCGCCTCGACGAACACGTCGTTGTGTGAGTTCCAGAAGAAGGAAAGACGCGGGGCGAAGTCGTCGACGTCGAGTCCCGCGGCACCCGCTGCCTCGACGTAGGCGAGTCCGTTGGCAAGGGTGAAGGCGACCTCCTGGGCGGCGGTCGATCCCGCCTCGCGGATGTGGTAGCCGCTGATCGAGATCGTGTTCCAGTTCGGCATCTCGCGTGCGCAGTAGGCAAAGGTGTCCGTGATCAGCCTCATCGAGGGCCCGGCGGGGAAGATGTACGTGCCGCGTGCGATGTACTCCTTGAGGATGTCGTTCTGGATGGTTCCCTGGATGTCCTCGGCGGCGACGCCTTGTTCCTCGGCGACGATCTGGTACATCAACAGGAGCACCGCCGCGGTCGCATTGATGGTCATCGAGGTCGATACCTCGCCGAGGGGAATCCCTGCGAAGAGCGTTCGGAGATCGTCGACGGAGTCGATGGCGACACCCACCTTGCCGACCTCGCCCCTCGCCAGGGGATCGTCCGAATCGAGGCCCATCTGGGTGGGGAGGTCGAAGGCGACCGACAGACCCGTCTGACCCGCTGCGAGGAGCGCCTTGAATCGTTCGTTCGTGGCCGCTGCCGTCCCGAAGCCCGCATATTGGCGCATCGTCCACAGGCGACCCGCGTACATCGAGGCGTACGGTCCGCGCGTGTACGGGTAGGACCCGGGTGCGCCGAGGTCCCGCTCGGGGTCGAAGCCCGCGAGGTCGTGCTCGTCGTAGATGTGGCCGGAATCGCTCATCACAGGTCCATCCGCTATCCGAGGTCGCTTCCTAGTCTGATCGTGTGTGCCGATGCTACCGGTAGGGCGGTCGCGGCATCGTCCGTCCAGTGAGGTGCCCGTGGAACCACCCATCCGCCAGGTCGAACGCTCGGAGCGTCATCGCCGTCGCCTTCCCGCGATGATCGGGTTGGGCATCATCGCGGTGGTCGGAGCGACCTGGTTCGGCCTCTTCGGGTTCCTCAGCATCAACACGGCGTACGGCACGGTTCAGGAAGCCGAGGAGGCGCTCGTGTGTGACGTCGATGCCTTCGACCTCGAGTTCCCGAACCTCTCCACCCTCTCGAACGTCTACACCGCCGACGGAACCAAGCTCGGACAGCTGACGGAGCGCAATTCGCTCCCGGTCCGCCTCGAGGACATGCCCGATCTCGTGGTCGGGGCCATGTTGTCAGCCGAGGACAAGAGCTTCTACGAGCACGAAGGCATCGACTTCTCCTCCATCGGTCGCGCCGTGCTCGGACGGGTCACGAACAACCCGGCCGGTGGCGGATCGACCATCACCCAGCAGGTCGTCAAGCAGAACTTCCTGACCTCCGCCCAGACGGTCGAACGCAAGATCTGCGAAGCCGTCGTCGCCGCCGAGGTCGAACGACGCTACACGAAGGACCAGATCCTCGAGTTCTGGGCCAACTCCGTGTTCTTCGGGTCGAACGCCTATGGCATCAGAGCAGCATCGTTGGAGTACTTCGGCAAGGAACTGGACGAGCTCACGATCGCCGAGGCCGCCCTCCTGCCCGTCCCGATCCGCAATCCGACGTTCTACCACCCCCGGTTCAACGCCCAGAACGCCCTTGCAGCCAGGAACCGGACCATCGACCGCATGGTGGCCAACGGCTACATCCTGCCCATCGACGGGGCCCAGGCCAAGGCGCGACCCCTGGGGGTCATCGACCAGCAACGCTTCGAGACGACGGCTCCGCAGGTGATGATCGCGGTTCGCCGCCAGCTCATCGAGGCGCCGCAGTTCGCGGTACTCGGTGCCACCAAGGAGGAACGCAAGCGAGCGATCTTCGGATGCCCGGCGGCCGACACCGAGTGCGAAGGCGGTGGTGGCCTGATCATCGACATCACGATCGACAACGATCTCCAGGACGAGGCCAATCGCATCCTGCGGGCATGGTTCCGCTCGGGTTCGGAGGGACCGACGGGAGCCATTGCATCGGTGGACAACGCCTCGGGCGCGATACGGGTCCTGGCGTCGGGGGTCGAGTACGGCGACGACATCGACGCCGGCCAGCGGCCGTACGACCTCGCGAGCCAGGGAGCCCGCCAACCGGGATCGGCGTTCAAACCGTTCACGCTCGCAGCGGCGCTCGAGTCCGGCTCGCGCAACGGCGATCCGGTGACGCTCGGATCGTATTGGGACGACTCGAGTCCTGCGGTCATCGAGTGTGCGACCCCATGTCCGCCGGATGGCACCTACTGGACGGTCGAGAACGCTGGCGGGTCCTCCGGCAAGGGCCTGCGGACGCTCGAGTCCGCCACCTACAACTCCACGAACACCGTCTACGCCCGTCTGGTCGCCGACATCGGTCCCGACGCCGTGGTGGAGATGGCACATCGTCTCGGTATCGATTCGGCGCTCGAGCCCTACCTGTCGATCACCCTCGGCGCCCAGGGTGTCTCCCCCCTCGAAATGGCCGGGGCCTACGCGACGCTGGCGAACTACGGCAATCGGGCCGAGCCGTACCTGATCCAGCGCATCTCGGACCAGTCGGGGCAGGTGCTGTACGAACATCGCGTCGAGCAGCGCACGGTCGTGTCGCGCCAGATCGCCGCGGCGGTCGTCGGGGCCATGGAGAAGGTCGTATCGAGCGGCACGGGGCGAAGGGCAGACATCGGACGACCCCAGGCCGGCAAGACCGGCACGGCGACGAACTACCGCGATGTCTGGTACGTGGGGTTCGTTCCCCAGATGACGACGAGCGTGTGGGTGGGCTACGCCGATCGCCAGGACCCCCTCGAGGACTTCACCGTCTGGAACGACATCGAAGGTGATGAGCAGTACTACCGACGTGCCTTCGGTGGAACCCTCCCCGCACCGATCTGGAGGCAGTTCATGGAGTACGCGCTCGCGGACGTGCCCGCGATCGACTTCCCGATCGACCCAGCGGGTACCGACGTGTACCGCCAGACACCCTTCGCCCAGGTACCGCCGCTCGCCCCATCGACGAACGAGGCCATCGATGCGGTGTTCAGCGCCGGTCTTCGCGGCCAGGTCGAGGAGGTGCCGAGCACACGACCGGCAGGAACGATCGTCGGCACCGTGCCCCTCCCGGGCACACCCCTGCGACAGGGGTCGACGGTCATCATCGAGGTGTCCAACGGCGTCGCCCCGGAGGTGTCGATGATCGACCTCCGTGGGCTGACGGCGACGCAGGCGAGCCAACGGTTGAGCGACTTCTCCGAGGAGTTCGAGATCGCCCTGAGCTGGTCGTTCGACGTCGTCGTGACCACGAATCCGGCGCAGAACGGTGTCGTGGTGTCCACGACACCTGGGGCTGGCACGCCGGTCGGACAGAACGACAGCATCGTCGTTCGCCTCGGCACCGCCCCGTAGGGTTTGATCGGTCCCTCTGGCTAGCCTCGCACGCATGTCAGCGAGCACCCAACCACCGCTGCGACGGCTCTGGGACTATGCAACCGAGTATCGGGGCCGGATCGCCCTGGCTTCCTTGTGGTCCTTCCTCAACAAGGCCGTTGACCTCGCCCCGCCGTTCCTCATCGGGATGGCGGTGGACGTCGTCGCCAACGGGAGCGACTCGCTGCTCGGTGGACTCGGTGTGGAGGATCCCAAGACCCAGATCCTCGTCATCGCCGGTCTGACATTCATCATCTGGACCCTCGAGTCCCTGTTCGAATACCTCTTCGGCGTCGCCTGGCGCAACCTCGCTCAGTCGATCCAGCACGACCTCCGCATCGACACGTACGCCCACATCCAGGAGCTCGATGTCGCCTACTTCGAGGAACGCTCGAGTGGGGACCTCATGGCCGTCCTGAACGATGATGTCAACCAGCTCGAACGCTTCCTCGACATCGGAGCGAACGAGGTCATCCAGCTCCTCACCACGGTCGTCCTCATCGGAGCCTCCTTCTTCATCATCGCCCCTTCCGTGGCATGGCTGGCGTTCCTGCCGGTGCCCGTGATCCTGTGGGGATCGCTGCGCTTCCAGCGCAAGATCGAACCTCGCTACGCGGTCGTCAGGGACGAGGCCGCTGCCATCAACTCCCAACTCGGCAACAACATCGGGGGCATCTCGACGATCAAGGCCTTCACGGCCGAGGACCGCGAGACCGAGCGGATCGCCGAGGCCTCCGATGGCTACCGCCGAGCCAACGAAGCCGCCATCAAGCTGTCGTCGGCGTTCACCCCGCTCATCCGCATCGCGATCCTCATCGGGTTCACGGCGACGCTCGTGTGGGGCGGTTTCCTGGCCATCGACGGAACCCTGAACATCGGGCTCTACTCGGTGATGGTGTTCCTGACCCAGCGCCTCCTTTGGCCACTCACCCGACTCGGTCAGACGGTCGACCTCTACCAGCGCGCCATGGCCTCCACGAATCGGATCCTCGATGTCCTCGACGCCGAGGCGACCATCGAGGACGGACCCATGCGCCTCGATACGTCCGTGGTGGAGGGCCGGATCGAGTTTCACGACGTCGACTTCAGCTACGACGAGGGCTACCCCGTGCTCGAGGGTGCCAATCTCGAGATCGCCCCTGCCAAGACGACGGCGTTCGTCGGATCCACCGGTTCGGGCAAGACGACGCTGATCAAGCTGCTGTTGCGGTTCTACGACGTGGATGCGGGAAGCATCACACTCGACGGCGCCGACATCCGCGACCTCGAACAGGCGACCCTCCGATCGTCGATGGCCCTGGTCAGCCAGGACGTGTTCCTGTTCCATGGAACGGTCGCCGAGAACGTCGCCTACGGCCGACCCGACGCGACGCATGACGAGATCATCGCCGCCGCCAGCCTCGCCGAGGCCCACGACTTCATCGTCAGCCTCCCACAGGGGTATGAGACGATCGTCGGGGAACGCGGCCAGAAGCTGTCGGGTGGCCAACGCCAGCGACTGTCGATCGCCCGCGCACTCCTCACGGATTCCCCCGTGCTCATCCTCGATGAGGCCACCTCTGCCGTCGACAACGAGACCGAAGCGGCCATCCAGCGGTCGCTTGCCCGGGTGAGCCACAACCGCACGATGGTCGTCATCGCCCACCGCCTGTCGACGATCCGCCACGCCGACCGCATCTACGTGGTCGATGGTGGGCGTGTCGCCGAGTTCGGTACGCACGAGCAGCTCCTCGACCACGCAGGCATCTACCAGACGTTGTGGGACGTCCAGACCGGCGCAGCGATCCACTAGGTGCGCCCGCCCGGGAGGTCCCCGCAGCGCCATCGCGTTCTTTTTCGCGGTCCCACGACAAGCCTCTTGATGTCAACTGACTCTATTTGATATTCATTGTGCATGCGAAACGCATCTGCCCCGTCGTCGTCCGGTCCGTCGCCATGGAAGGTCGGTCCTCCCTGGTCCGTGGATGCCCCGTCGGAACCGGACGCGACGGATCGCAGCGCCATCCGTCGCACCGCCGTCGCTCGGCGCCACCTGGTGCCGTCGCTGATCGAGGGACCGGTCGACGGGTACCTGCCCACCGACCCCTACGTACGAATGTTCTGGATACCCATCCTGGGACCGGGGGCGGTCGCCGACCTGTGCCGACTCACCGCCGCCGCCACGCGCGGCCGCCCCCTCAAGGTGCCGATCCATCTCGACCTGCTGGCCCGCAACGGACTGGTACGCCGTTGCCAGGACGGTTCGTTCGGTGTCGTGACGCCGGTCAGGCCGTTGTCCGCGAACGAGGCACGTGCGCTTCCGCCTGCCCTGCGGAGGGCACACCAGGTTCACGAGACGCGCATCGGAGCCCGATTCGTTTAGCCTCGGACCATGCGTCCCTGGTATTCGGCACATCGCGGCATCGACATCGCCATGCACGTGATCACCCTCGCGTGGGTGATCGGGGTCCTCGGTTTCGTCCTCGTCCAGGGCTTCGTCGCGTGGGGCACGGTCTTCGACGGCGCCGCCGTCGGATTCGCAGCCATCTGGTTCGTCGTGGGCCTCGGCATCATGGGCTCGCTGTACCTCAGCACCCGGCGCCACGAGCGAGCCATCGACGACGATTCCTCGATGGCGAACGAGCATGACGGCGATCCCGGAGCGAGCGGCAGGTCCACACCCACGACCATCGACCCGGTGATCCGGGCCATCGAGCTCCAGGCCATCCGGTCCCGTTACCTCGTCGTGTGGGCGGGCCTGGCATTCGCCGTGCTCGCCATGCTCGTCGCACTCGGCCCCAATGCCTTCGATGTCGTCGACTTCGCCAAGGACCTGCTCGGACAGTGACCCGGACGCCGGCCACACGGCCGTTGACCGGTATAGCCTTCCGGTATGTCAGCACCGCCTTCCGTGAGCCCTCCCGACGTCGACCTCGCAGCCATCGCCTCGATCATCGACATCCGGCCCATCGGGTCGCGGCCCCTGGTCCTCGACGGATCGGTGGCCGTGTCGAGCAGCGAGCTCCTCGCCGACCCCGGCTCGTTCATCCCGGCTCGCCACGCGCGTGTCCTCGTGGTGTGTGACCTCGGCATTCGATCGGCGAGCGTTGCGTCTGCCCTATCGGCTGCCGGCTACGGCAACGTCCAGTCACTCGAGGGAGGCATCGAGGGTTGGCGGTCCGCCGGCCGGTCGGTGACAACGACGACCCGGCTCCCAGCTGCCGTGGTGGATCGCTTCGACCGCCACATCAAGCTCGCAGAGATCGGTGTTACCGGGCACGAGCGATTGATGGGATCACGCATCGCCGTCGTCGGCGCCGGGGGTCTCGGCTCACCGGTCCTCACCTACCTCGCAGCCGCGGGTGTCGGGGCGCTGCGCATCATCGAGCCGGACAAGGTCGAGACCTCGAACCTCCACCGTCAGCCGATGTACGGCCCGACCGATGTCGGGGTCAAGAAGGCCGATGCCGCGAATCACTACCTACGCCGGGTGAATCCCGACGTCGAGGTCGACACGTACGAGGTCGAACTCGACGAGGACAACGCCGTCAACCTCCTGGAAGGCTGCCAGTTGGTCGTCGATGCGACGGATCGATTCGACGCACGGTATGCCATCGCCGATGCGGCGCTCCACCTCGCCATACCGGTGGTGTTCGGAGCGGTCTACCGCTGGGAGGGCCGCCTGGCCGTGTTCCCGGCCGATGGACCCTGCTATCGATGCCTCTTCCCCGAGCCACCCAACGATGCACGGGCCCTCGAGTGTGCCATCACCGGTGTGCTCGGACCGGTTGCTGGAACCATCGGTGCAATGCAAGCGACCGAGGCGATCAAGCTCGCATCGGGTATCGGTAGCGAACTCGACGGGCGGTTGATGATCTACGACGGGTGGACCCAACGATCAGACACGGTGACGATCAGGCGCCATCCCGACTGCCCCGTCGGTCACTCCTGACGGGTCCGTTCGTACGGCCCCGGTTCGGGGCACCGTGGCTGTCGATCAGTCTGCGAAGGGAGCCGTCGGCCGGCCGAGGCCGATCGTCGCCTCAGGCGCCGATGCGTCAACAGGTGCCGCGGATGCGCCCCGGTTCTCGTTGCCGGAGGTCGTGAGCGCCTTCGGAGCATCCTGCTGGGCAGGCGCCTTGGCGGCCTTCTCGGTCGTGGTGGCCGCCGTGGTGGTCGTCGTCGTCGTGTCGTCGACCGGTTGTTCGGTCGGAGGCGCCGCGGTGGTGGTCGTCGTGGTGTCGGCACCGCCATTGAGGCCGGGCGCAGCACGCATGAAGATGACGGACACCCACAGCAGACCATTCTCGTCGGTCGCGGCACCGATGCCGACGTAGTTGAAGTCGCCGAGGATGTTGGCTCGGTGCCCTGACGAAGCCATGAAGGCGTCGTGGAGCTCCCCGGCCTCCATCCCGACACCGACGTTCTCGCCGAGGCCTTGCCACACGTTCGTCGAACCCGCGAGGTTCGGGTTGTGGAAGACTCGTTGTTCGGCGCGCATCCGTTCGGCCTGTGCACGGGCGTCATCGGTGATGCCGCCGTACCGCTCGAGCGGGGCAAGGCCCGCTGATGCCCGGGAGTTGTTGATCCTCGACAACAGGGTGCCCTCGGGTCCGGCGTATGCCGGGACCGCGAATGCCGCAATCATCACAGCCATGGCTGTGACCAGGAACAGGATGCGATGTGCGGTCCGCATGGCGGAGCCTCCTACGGAGAGCAGTCAATGCGCTTCTCTCCGTATCGGCTCGTACCGGGCGGCAGTTGAGGGGTCTTCCCCGGCGCCGCGTGCGGACCGAGGGTCGCTAGGTCTCCGACATGGCCTGGGCCACGGACACCAGGGTGCGGACGCCGAAGCCGGAGCCGCCCTTGGTGAGGTAGTGCTCCGTGGTCTCGGCGCGCGCCGGTCCGGCGACATCGAGGTGCACCCAGGGCGTATCACCGACGAACTCGGCGAGGATCAGGGCGGCCGTGATGGCACCGCCGTATCGACCGCCGGTGTTCTTCATGTCCGCGATCTCCGAGTCGACCATCTTGCGGTACTCGGGGTCCATCGGAAGGCGCCAGTACTTCTCCCCCGCCGCTCGAGCTGCACCTTCGACCGTCCGCGCTGCTTCGTCATCCGTGGCGAACAGCCCACCGATCGAGGGGCCGAGGGCGACCTTGCACGCGCCGGTCAGGGTGGCGATGTCCACGATGAGATCCGGTTCGAACTCGGTGGCGAGCGACAACCCGTCTGCCAGCACGAGGCGGCCCTCTGCGTCGGTGTTGAGGACCTCGATGGTCTTGCCGTTGTACGCACGCATGACGTCGCCGGGCCGCTGTGCGGAACCACCGGTCAGGTTCTCGGTGAGCGGGGTGATGCCGATCACGCGAACGGGTAGTGCCAGTTCGGCGATGGCCTGCATGGCACCGATGACCGCAGCGGCGCCTGCCATGTCGGTCTTCATCGTCTCCATCATCGCTGCGGGCTTGATCGACAGACCGCCCGAATCGAACACGATGCCCTTCCCGACGAGGGCGAGCGTGCGGGTCGCACCCGCGGGGTGATGATCCATCACGACCATCCGCGCAGGCTGGTCCGCTCCCAGGTTGACGGCGACCAGCCCGCCGAACCCCTTCTCGACGATCTCGAGCTCGTCGTACACCTTCACCGTCACCGAACCGGGCAGTCCCGTGGCGATGTCTGCGATCGCTGCAGGCGGCTTGTCGCGGGCCGGTCGATTGACGAGGTCCCTCGCCAACAGAACGCCACGGGCGATCGCATCGGCCCGATCGAGATCGGCCTGGTCGACGTGGTCCCCGAGCATCACGAGCTCGGTGAACCGCGCTGACGAGGGCTCCGAGCGGTACTCGTCGAACGTGTAGGCCCCGAGCTGCGTGCCGAGGGCGACGGCCTCATCCGCACCGTCGATGTCGATGTCGTGGAGCAGGGTGGCGACGGTCGCATACCGCGACACGGCTCGGGCAACCGACCCGGCGGCACGCCTCAGGGACTCACCGTCGACATCGTCGCCGAGGCCGACGAGGAGAACCTCGGGCGTGGGTCCATCCGGCGTTTGCACGAACAGGAGCTGAGAGGTCCTGCCGCTGAAGTCCTTTGCATCGAGCAGCGCCTCGATCGCCGCGAGATCGGGCACGGTGTCGGCGGCGCTCGGACAGATGCGATCCGTGAGCACCGGCACGACGAGCAGGTCGGCATCGGTCACATCACCTCGGACGATCTCGATCATGGCGTGGGTCTCCTTCTGGTGGACGTGGCCCGATTCAGGGCGTGAGGGCGGTTTCGATCCGGGAGGCGATATCCGCCGGCGTGAAGCCGAACTCCTCGGCCAGCACCTCGGCGGGCGCAGACGCCCCGAATCGATCGATGCCGACGGCATGCCCGAAACCGGCGGTGTAGGTGGACCACCCGTACGTGGATCCGGCTTCGAGCGTGAACACCGGCAGGTCGGTGCCGAGCACGGATGCCCGATACTCCTCCCCCTGCCGCTCGAACTGCTCGACGCACGGCATCGACACGACCCTGACCGACCATCGATCGGCCAGAGCGGCCGCCGCGGCTTCAGCGAGGTGGACCTCCGAACCGGTGGCGATCACGACGACATCATCGCCAGAACGGCGCACATACCCGCCCCGCCTCACGTCGGAGGGATCGGGTGACTCCTCCGGGATCGGCAGGCCCTGGCGAGTGAGCACGATGCCTGTTGGCCCATCGGTGCGATTGATGGCGTGCTCCCAGGCGACCGCCGTCTCCGTCGGATCAGCAGGGCGGAACACATCCAGGTGCGGTATCGCACGCAGCGATGAGATGTGCTCGATCGACTGGTGCGTCGGACCGTCCTCGCCGAGGAAGATCGAGTCATGGGTCCACACGTACACGGCCGGTACTCCCATGAGCGCCGCGAGGCGAACCGAAGGACGCATGTAGTCGGAGAAGGTCAGGAAGGTGCCACCGAACGCACGAAGGCCACCATGTTGGGTGATCCCGTTGAGGATCGCACCCATTGCATGCTCGCGGATCCCGAAGGCGAGGTTGCGTCCGGTGCGATCGGCCCGCGAGAAGTAGGTCGACGATGCGATGAGGGTGTTGTTCGAACCCGCGAGATCCGCGGACCCACCCATGAGGTCGGGTCTGCGTGTCGCCAGGTCCTGGATTACGGCTTCGGACTGCTTGCGAGTGGCTACCGAGGCCGCTGCGGCGAAGGTAGGGGCGCCGAGTCGAACCTCGGGGGGACTCCACCAGGCGTCGAATGCCTCGACGCGGAGCGGATCGACCGATGCCGCCTCGGTGCGTCGGCGGGTCCACTGAGAACGGGCGTCGCGGCCGCGCTGCATCGCATCGTGGAAGAACGCGACCACATCGCTCGGCACCTCGAACGGCGGCAGTGTCCAGTCCATGGCTTCCTTGGCGGCGATGATCTCATCCGGTCCGAGCGGTGAACCGTGGGCTGCCGACGTGTCGACCTTGGTGGGGGCACCGAAACCGATGTGCGTGCGACATGCGATCAGGGTCGGTCGGTCGACGACACCGTGGGCCTCGTCGACCGCGCTGGCGATGGCTGTGCGGTCATGTCCGTCGACGGCGATCGTGTGCCATCCATAGGCACGAAAGCGCGCCGGCACGTCCTCGGTGAACGCGATGTCGGTCGAGCCGTCGATCGTGATCGAGTTGTCGTCGTAGAAGACGATCAATCGGCCGAGGCCCAGATGGCCAGCGAGCGATGCGGCCTCCGACGACACACCCTCCATGAGGTCGCCATCGCCGCACAGGACGTACGTGTGGTGATCGACGAGGTCGGCGCCGTGCACGGCGCGTTGGTGCTCCTCCGCGATGGCCATGCCGACGGCCGTGCCGAAACCCTGACCCAAGGGACCCGTGGTCGTCTCGATGCCGACCTCGGGTGCGTATTCGGGATGACCAGCCGTCTCGTAGCCCCATTGGCGGAAGTTCACGATCTCGTCCATCGCGAGGGGGAATCCGCTCAGGTGCAAGAGGCTGTACACCAGCATCGACCCATGACCGTTCGACACGACGAATCGGTCCCGGTCGGGCCAGGTCGGATCCGTGGGGTCCACGGTGAGGTACCTACTCCACAGCACCACGGCGATGTCTGCCATACCCATCGGCATGCCCGGATGACCCGAGTTCGCCTGCTGGACCGCGTCCATCGACAGGACCCGGATGGTGTCAGCAGCTCGCTGTTCGATCGATCGCGTCATGGCACCTCCTCGAACCGCAGGCTACCGGGGACGTGGTTCGTGGGACGATGACCCCACTCGGCTCGGACCACGCCAACGGACGGATTACCGACACAGGGGTCCTCAGATGCCGATCGTCGTCGTCGAGAAGTCGTCGATGACGACGAGCTCGATACCGTCGGCGGCCAGCGCAGCGTGGGCAAGGCGATACATGAAGCCCTTCCCGGGGTCGCTCAGGAACCAGTCGTGGACGGGGATGACGAAGCGCGGTTTCACCAGTCGCACCCGATCCACGCCCTGCGTCAGGGATCCCCAGGGTGCGACGAACGGCATCGCGAGGATGGGCATCGTCTCGTTGAAACTGTGGCTGTCACCGGGATGGGACACGGCACCGGCGACGTGGAATCCGGTGTTGGGTGGTCCCGGGCCGAAGGGGATCCGTTCGTGGGGAGCGACGAACCGGGGCGTCCCGGAGGCCACAGCCTCGATCCCCTGATCGGAGAGAATCGCGACCAGGTTGTCGGTCGTCTCGACCTCGGCCCCGTTCGATCGCTCCAGCGCCGCCCGGACGAAGTCATACGACACGTGGTCGGCGTGCTCGTGGGTGATCAGGATGCGATCGACGCCTTCGACCATGGAGGGATCGAAGCGTTCATCATCCCAGGTGAATCCACCGGGATCGATGAGGAAACGTCTGCCATCGACGTCGACGAGCAGGCATGCGTGCACGAGTTTGGTGATCGTCACCTCCACGCAGGCACCGGTCCTCTCCGTTCTTGCGTAGATCCTGTCCACCCGTGCGGATGCCGTTTACGCAAGAACGAGATCGTCATGTCACGACCCGGTAGGCGTGGTCAGACAGGTTCAGGGATTCGACACCGGCATCGGTGACCACCACGATGTCCTCGAGACGCATACCCCACCGACCGGGCAGGTAGATGCCGGGTTCGACGGAGAAGGCCATCGATGGCTTCAACATCTGCTCGTTGCCCTCGACCAGGTATGGCGCCTCGTGGGCATCGAGCCCGATGCCGTGACCGACACGATGGATGAAGTACTCGCCATATCCCGCGTCGGCGATGATGGTGCGCGCCACGATGTCGATGGACTCGGCTGGTACGCCCGGCTTGACGGCATCGACAGCAGCTTCTTGTGCGGCACGGAGCACCGCGTATGCCGCATCGAATCCCTCCGGCGGGTCGCCCACGACGAACATCCGGGTCGTGTCGGATGCGTACCCGTCCTGATGACCGCCGAAGTCCACGACGATGGCGTCACCATGTTCGATCGTCCGATCGGTCGGTTCGTGGTGTGGCGACGCACCGTTGGGGCCACTCGCCACGATGGCGAACCCGACGGATTCGTGCCCACCGGCGCGCGTCCGGTCGATGATCTCGCGGGCGACATCCCGTTCGGTCCGACCGGACCATCGGACCGTCGCCATGGCGTCGACCACGGCATCGACCGTTCGGGCTGCCGCTCTCAGGGCATCGATCTCGAACGGTGACTTGACGATGCGCAGGCACGTCATGAAATCGCTGGCGGGCACCCAGGCCCGATTCCACCCGATGTTCTGGAGGGCCAGGGAGAAACGGGTCCACGTCTGGTCGCCGATGGCCACCCGCCGGGACTCGCCGAGCAGCTCGTCGACGATGAGCACGGGATCCTCGGTCTCGGACCAGGCCCTCACGGAGAACGCTCCCACCGATGTGTCGACGCGTGGGGCCTCGAGCTCGGGCACGACCAGCACGGGCTCATGTTCGGGCAGTACCACGAGCATGGTCAGGCGCTCGAGCGGCATCGCCGTGTATCCGGTCAGGTACGGAAGGTCAGATCCGACCGACAGACAGAGCGCATCGATACGTTCGAGCTCCATCGCCTCGAGCGCACGGCCCAACCGTTCCACGTACTCACTCATCCGACGGCCTCCAGGGATTCCTTGGCATGATACGAGCTGCGCACGAGGGGTCCGGACTCCACATGGGAGATCCCGTGGGCCTCGCCGACAGCCTTGAACCGGTCGAACATGGCGGGATCGACGTAGCGATCGACGATCCGGTGGCGGGCAGTGGGACGAAGGTATTGGCCGATCGTCACGACATCCACACCGACGGCGTTGAGGTCTGCCAACGCCCCGAAGACCTCGGCGTCGGTCTCACCCATGCCCACGATGAGTCCGGACTTGACCGTGACCCCGGGGAGTCCCCACTTCGCACGAGCGAGGAGCGCGAGTGAACGTGCGTAGTTGGCGGCCGTCCTGATGTCGCGTTGGAGCCGCAGCACGGTTTCGGTGTTGTGGTTGAGCACATCGGGCTTGGCGCCGAGGACCGTGTCGAGCGCCCCTTGGTCACCCTTGAAGTCAGGGATCAGGACCTCGACGTCGCACTCGGGTAGCCGTTCCCGAATGGCGGTGATCGTCCTTGCGAACACCTCCGCTCCCCCATCGGGTAGGTCATCGCGGTTGACCGAGGTGAGGACAGCGTGCCGGAGGTCCATCGCCTCGATCGCCTCGGCGGCGCGTGCCGGCTCGTCCCAATCCACCTCCCCCGGTCTGCCGGTGGCGACATCGCAGAACGAGCACGCACGGGTGCAGACCTCGCCCAAGAGCATCAGCGTCGACGTACCGCTCGACCAGCACTCGTAGATGTTGGGGCAACCAGCCTCCTCGCACACCGTGTTGAGCGCGAGATCGCGGTTGAGTTGCTTGAGCTCCTTGAATTTCGGGTCGGTGAAGTCGACCCTGACCTTCATCCACGATGGCTTCTCCGGCTCGCCGGTCAACCTGCCCCTGATGGTGACGGGGACCTCGCCACGCGACGTGGGGTTGAAGACCCCGGCGTCCACCAATCGATCGACCTCGAACGATCGATCCCCGGTACCACGAGCGAAGGCACCGAACTGCCATTCGAGGTCGTCGCGGTCCGACAGCGCTGCGAGTCGGGGTACCAGTGCGTTCGCGACCTCCTCGATCGACACCCGGCGCCCCAGCAATGAGCGCATGGACGTGACCGGCCGGTCAGCGATGCCACAGGGGACGATCGCGCCGAAGTACGCCATGTCCGGGTCGACATTGATGGCGAACCCGTGCATGGACACGCCTCGTGCCACCCTGACGCCGACAGCGGCGACCTTCCCATCTCGGGTCCACACGCCGGTGTAGCCCTCCTCCGTCCACGCGTCGATGCCGAACGCCCCGAGCGTGTCGATGACGACCTGCTCGATCCGCCTGACATGACCGACCGCGTCGAATCCGCTGGTGAGTCGCGGGACGTCGACGATCGGGTAGCCGACCAGCTGGCCGGGACCGTGGTACGTGATGTCGCCGCCACGGTCGACGTCATGGATCGTGGCGCCCATGTCGGCGAGGCGAGACCGTGGGATGGTCAGGTTCGATCCGTCACCATTGCGCCCGACGGTGTAGGTGTGTGGGTGCTCGAGGAGCAGGACATAGTCGTCGTGCGTGCGACCGACGGTCTTCCCCTCCCAGACGGCGCGTTGGAGATCCCATCCCTCGTCGTACTCGACCCGCCCGAGCCAGCGAACGCGCAGCGTCGGATCGGTGCCGCCGTTCACGACAGCTCTTGCTCCCAATCCCAGGACTGGAGGTTCTCCTTGATCCGATCGAGGAACAACACGGCGGTGGATCCGTCGAACACCCGGTGGTCCCAGCTCAGCCCGAGGTACCCGATGTGCCTGATCGCGATCGCGTCGGAGCCATCGGGCATCTCGACGACGACCGGCTTCTTCGTGACAGTGTCGGTCGAGAGGATCGCGGCGTTGGGGACGGGGATGATCGGCGCCGACATGAATGAACCGAACGGACCGGGATTCGTGATCGAGAACGTGAAGCCCGTGAGGTCGTCGGGACCGACCTTGCCGTCTCGGGCCGCAACCGCCATCGATCGGATCGATCGCGCCAGGCCCTTGAGGGTGAGGCCGTCGGCACCGTTGATGTTCACGACGACGAGGCCCTCCTGGTTCAGGTCCACGGCGATGCCCAGATTGACACCTCGATTGAACGTCCACGTGCCGGCATCGAGCTCGAATCGCGAGTTGACCACCGGATAGGCGTTCAGGGCATCCATCGTCGCCCGTGCGATGAAGGGCAGATACGTCAGGGAGTACCCCTCGGATGCCTTGAACGACGCCCTGTGGGCCTGTCGCACCCGCTCGACGTTCTCGAAGTCGACCTCGACGCTCGTCCACACATGGGCCGCGGTGTCCTTGGCGTTGCGCATGTTGGCGGCGATGCGCTGGCGTAGGCGGGGGATCTCCTGGACCTCGGCCCCTGCGGGAGCCATGGGTGCCGGCGCCGCCGGTGCGGAGGTCGCCGGTGCGGCGGCGGGGGCGGCAGCAGCGGGGGTCGGCGCACCCCGGGACCCGGAAGCGATGAATGCCTCGACGTCCTTGCGGGTGATACGACCGCCATCGCCGGAGCCGGGCACCATCGCCAGGTCGACTCCGTTGTCGGCGGCGAGCTTTCGCACGACCGGGGACAGCACCGACCGACGGCTCGTATCGCCACCGGCAGCGGCAGGTGGGGCAGTGGCGGCGGAGGGAGCAGTTGCGGCGACGGCGGTGGGTGCCGATGTCACCTCGGTGACGGCGACGTCCAGGACCTCGACCTCGTCGGGTGGGGCAGGTGAGGCAGCCGGGGCCGAGCCTTCGCTGTCGACGTCGCTGAGGATCGCCAGGGCCGTTCCGACGGCGACCGTCTCGCCGGCAGGGACGAGGATCTCCGTCAGGATCCCTGACGCGGGCGAGGGCACCTCGGTGTCGACCTTGTCGGTCGAGATCTCAACGAGGATGTCATCCTCGGCGACATGCTCACCGATCTGCTTCACCCACTCGAGGATCGTGCCCTCGGTGACCGTTTCACCGAGTTGGGGCATGGAAATCGTTACCGACATCAGCGCTTCAGCTCCTTCTACCGATCGAGACGTTGGGGGTCTCGCCGTGGTTCCGTTCGTTCAATGCAGGGGGCGTCCGGTCGAGGCCATCAGGGTCTCACCGATCGCCTCCGAGATCGTGGGATGGGCATGGATGAACGCCGCTGCCTCGGCAGGGAGCGCCTCCCAGCCCACGGCGTACATGAGCTCGTGGACCATCTCGCCTGCACCGTGGCCGACGACCGTCGCTCCGATGATGGGACCGTCGACCTGGGTGACCACCTTGACGGTGCCGTCGATGGTGCCCTGGATGATGGCGCGCCCCACGCCGCGCATGGCATGCTCTGCGACCTCGACGTCGATGCCCTCCGCTCGGGCCACGGCTTCGGTCCTGCCGACCCAGCCGATCTCGGGATGGCTGTACACGACCATGGGGATCGCGTTGTAGTCCACGGCCGCGACCTCGCCCGTTGCGATGTGGGTGACGGCGGCGATCGCCTCCGCGAAGGCCACATGGGCGAGCTGGGGAGTACCTGCGACGATGTCGCCGACGGCGTACACGCCCGGGGTGGTGGTCTCCATGGTCGCGGGATCGACGCTGATGTATCCGCGATCGGTGGTGACGCCCACGGCATCGAGGCCCGCGTCGTCGGTCACGGGGCGACGCCCGACGGCCATGAGCACGGTCTCGACGTGCACCTCATCCTCCCCGAAGGGCACCGTGACGCCGTCGTCGCCGACCGCAGGTGATCCCACGGCGACACCGAGGTGCACATCGATCTTGCGTTTGCGGAACGCGCGCTGGAGGACCTTGGCCGCTTCGGGCTCCATGCCCGGTACCAGCTGGTCCTCCATTTCGAAGAGGTGGACCTTGGTCCCGACCTCACCGAGGAACGATGCGAACTCACTGCCGATGACACCTCCGCCGATGATCGCCACACTCGCAGGCTGATCGTCCCAGTCCAGTGCCTCGTCGCTGGTCACGATGCGTGTTCCATCGATCTCGTATCCGGGGATCGTGGCTGGGGCGGAGCCGCTTGCCAGGATGATCGAGCGTCCCTGGAGTTCCATGACGGCACCGTCGGCCTGCTCGACGGCCACGGTCCCCGGACCGGTGAACCGTCCATGACCCTCGATGATGTCCACGCCGCGAGCCTTGAGCGTGCCAGAGAGGCCCTTCACCAGGCCCTCGACCACCTTCTGCTTGCGTATGAGCGCCTTCGGCCACGAGAATTCGGGCTCGGAGGTGATGACGCCGAACTCCTCGGCGCCTTGCACCGTGGCGTAGACCCCTCCGCTCTCGATCCACGCCTTTGCGGGTATGCAGCCGCGCAACAGGCAGGTTCCGCCGACCCTGTCCTTCTCGACGAGCGCCACCTTCAGCCCGAAGTTGTGGGCGTAGAGGGCAGAGGCGTATCCGCCGGGCCCTCCCCCGATGATGACGATGTCGTACATGGTGCTACCTGTTCCCGATCGATGGACGCTGTGAAGGTTAGCCACGACATTTCACGCACTCCGCGAGCCAGCCCGCACCCGAATCCGACATCCCGCAGCCTTCATTCCCGCCACCGATACGCTTGCACGGTGCAAACCCGTTATCTGATCCTCGCGTCGCTGGCAACCGGCCTCCTCATCCTCGCCGCGACGGCGATGTGGTTCACGACGTTGTGACCGGTACCGCACGAAGGGCCATCACCATCCCGACCGTCGATGGAGAACGTCTCGGGGCACTGCTCGACCTTCGACCAGGGGCATCCGGTGCGATCGTCGTCTGCCACCCACATCCCGAGCACGGTGGCACCATGCGCCACCCACTCCTCGAAGCGATCACCGCCGCGGCGACGAGCGCCGGATTCGATGTGCTCCGGTTCGATTTCCGGGGCGTTGGCGACTCCACGGGCATCCACGGGGACGGCGTTGCAGAGCTCAACGACGTCGCTGCCGCGGTCGCCGCGATGGAGGACGTCGGCACGCCGGTCATCGGCATCACGGGATGGTCCTTCGGCGCCGCGACGGCGCTGGCGTGGCACACGGTGGCTGCATCGACGATCGCCTATGTGGGAATCGCCCCACCGGTGGACAGTCCCCTTTCACCACAGCTACCCATGCCAGCGCTCGTGACCGAACCCGCAGACCGGACGTTCATCATCGGTGCACGGGACCAGTTCGTCGACATCGACGCCCTCACGGGGTATGCAGCGGCCATCGAGGCATCGGTCGTACGGTATGAAACGGCCGATCACTTCTTCATCGGTCGATACGACCGCGTCGCCAGCGATGTGATCGCCGCTATCGCCCCGTGACGTGAGCTGCCCGGAAGCCGCGATTGCGGGCCTCCGAGGGATCGTCGGGACCGAATCCCTGGAGCACCTTGTGGGTGAGGAGGTCCTCGGAGTCCACCCTGGCTGCCAGGACGGCGAACTGCGCGTCATCATCACAGTCGTAGTACCGCATGTCATCGCGGGTCCCGACGTAGCGGTGGCTCCCGAAGCGGGCAAGTCGCGCCATCACGAACTCCTGTCGCTCGTCAGCTGGTGGCGACGAATCGTATCGCACCCTGGGACACGCCACTGCCGGCGGTCACGACGCGGATCGTCCCGCCGGGTCCGTCGGAGTGGCTGAACGTGATCGTCCAGTCGCCATCGGTACCGGCCGACTCGTCGACCGAGTATCCGACCGCCACCAGGTTCGCCTCGAAGTAGTCGACGACCGCGACGACCGTCGTGGGATAGGTCAGCGAGATCTCGGTGACATCGTTGATGCGATCGATCATCGTCGTCCCGACCACGGCCTCCGCCGGAATGGGGAACCCGCTCGGCACGGTGGCCGGGAGCTCACCGCGACCGAAGACGACGGGATCGTCATCGCCGCCGGACACCGCGGTGGTGGTCGTCTCGGGCGCAACGGTCGGTGTGGTCCCGGAATCGCTCGAATCGCAAGCCGAGAGGCCGATCGTCGCCACGATGGCGAGGACGGCGAGCCACATGGATGAGAGACGGAGGGTGGACATGCGCGGCAGTGTATGGATGGGTCCCTGATAGTGATCGTGGTCGGCGAACGGGTTCAGGCGTCGGTCCCATCGGTCTCGACGGGGTCACCGATGGCCCCGATCGCCTCGAGGTAGGTGGCCTGGAGATCCAACACGGCGAAGATCTGCTCCGGCGAGTAGGCATGTCCCTGCGCGAGGGATTGCTCCTGGACGTACGTGGCCGCTCCGAGCCCCCCGACGACCGCGGCACCATCGGCCTTCCACACGTCCGGCTGCTGGAGATAGTGCATCTCCCATTCGAGGATCCGTCGCACGTCGCTCTTGCGCAGATCCCGTTTGTCGTCGCCGAGACCGTCCCAGATCCACTCGATCGAGTCGTCAACGCCGTAGATGGCAGCGTTCTGGCGCATCCGTTTGGACTCCTGCCAGAACATGGCGACGCCGAAGGCGAGCACCAGCGCCATCAACACAGCGAAGAACAGCGGTCCGCTCATGGCGCAGAGCCTAGGAAGCCACCTGCTACTTCCAGGCGACTGGTAGCTTGCGGGCACCAACCGGCGAGGAGCTCCGTGGCCTTCGAGACGATGCGAACCTTCTTCGCCCTGGCTGCCCTCGCCGCCAACGTGGCGACGATCGGGATCATCGTCGTGGCCATCGTCGGGCGGAACCGGTCGACGAGTCCCTTCGAACTGTTGCGAGGAGCAACCCTGTGGCTGGCGGCCGGAGTGGCGCTGATCGCGACCGTCGGAAGCCTGTACCTCTCCGAGTCCGTCGGACTCATCCCGTGCAAGCTGTGCTGGTACCAGCGCATCGCCATGTACCCGCTCGCCGTGATCCTCCCGATCGGTGCGTTCCTCAAGGACGGATCGGTGCGCGTCTACGCCGGCGTGCTGGCCACGATCGGGGCGGGCATCGCCTTCTACCACCGACTCCTCCAGGCCTTCCCCTCCCTCGACACCGGAACGTGCTCGGCGTTCGGCCCCTCATGCTCGTCCCCCCTCATCAAGCAGTTCGGGTTCGTGACGATCCCCTACATGGCGCTGTCGGGGTTCCTCCTCATCCTCGCCCTGCTCTACGCCGACCGCGTCAATAGCGCACGAGCCGTACCAAGCTTCCCGGCATCGACCGAGCCCGCCCCGACCATCGACGACTGAGAACGGCTCGGCGACACAACGATCACGGCACCGAGACCCCGACACCCGAATCGAGCGAGGACCCCATGGCGGACACCAAGGCGAAGACCCCGAAGCAACCGACCAAAGAGCGCAACACCACCGGCATCATCCTCGGTGCCGCCGGTGGGCTCGTCGTCGTGCTCCTGATCGCCGCCGTGGTCTTCGGGAACACCGAGGTCGGCGCCGAATACGGCGAACCGACGGTCGAGGGACAACGCCTCCCGCTCATGCCCCCGAACCAATCCATCGACGTCACGGCTACCGGGTTCCCCGCTCCGAACGTCGAAGGCCAGGATTTCGACGGCGACACGGTCACGATCGACAACGGCGATGGCAGGGCGAAGGGCATCGTGTTCCTCGCCCACTGGTGCCAGTTCTGCCAGCAGGAGGTCCCCAACGTCCAGGCGTGGGTCGATGAGACCGGCGGCGACCCCGATGTCGATCTGTACTCCGTATCGACGTCGATGAGCTCGGGCAGGGACAACTACCCACCGAGCGCATGGCTCGAGGGCGAGGGCTGGACAGCCCCGGTGATCAGGGATGATGCCGAGAACTCGGTCCTGATCGACTACGGCGCCGGAGGGTTCCCCTACTGGGTCTTCGTCAACTCGGACGGAACGGTGGCGCTTCGCACGTCCGGTCTCCTCGAAACAGCGCAGTTCGAAGAGATCCTCAGCACCCTCCAATAGGCCGTGAGTCACGCCGCACCCGGCCCGATCCCCGCACACGTCGGGGAGGGGTTCCGCATCGATCGCCTCGTGGTCGGACCGCTCGACAACAACGTCTATGTGATCCGCGACGAGGCGAGCCGCTCCGCCGTCATCGTCGATGCGGCCGATGAGGCAGTAGCAATCCTCCGGGCCGTCGAGGACGTCGATGTCCGTGCGATCGTCACGACCCACGGACACGGCGACCATCACGGCGCCATCCCCGACGTGTCACAGGCACTCGATGCGCCCTTCCTGCTCCACGCGCTCGACGTGGACATCGCAGGCAAGCAGCCGGACCGCCACCTCGATGTTGGGGTGTTCGACGTCGGCGCCACGAGCCTGTCGATCGTCCACACACCCGGTCACACCCCCGGATCCGTGTGCGTGATCGCTGACGGTGTCATCCTGACCGGCGACACCCTGTTCCCCGGCGGTCCCGGTGCAACCCGGTTCCCCTACAGTTCCTTCGACGAGATCATCACGTCGATCCGGACGCAGTTGTTCGCCCTCCCCGATGAGACCGTCGTGTTGCCGGGTCACGGCCAACCGACGACCATCGGCGCCGAACGACCGTCGCTGGGTGCGTGGATCACACGCCGTTGGTGAAGGAGCCCGCCATGGAATTCGGCCTGTTCGTGGAACCCCAGGTGGGCGGAACGCACCGTCGCCTCGTCGAGCTCGCCCAATGGGCCGAGGACAACGGTCTCGCGGCCTTCGCCCGTTCGGATCACTACCTCAACATGGCCGACTCTGCACACGCCACCGACGCACTCGCTTCGCTCGCTGCCGTCGCCGTCGAGACGTCCCGCATCCGACTGGTCACGCTCGTGTCCCCCATCACCTTCCGTCATCCCGCCGTGATGGCCAAGACGGCTACGACCATCGACGAGATCTCCGAGGGGCGTTTCACCCTCGGTGTGGGTACCGGGTGGATGGAATCCGAGCACGAGGCCTTCGACCTCGACCTCCCCGTGCTCAAGGAACGATTCGAGCGGCTGGAGGAGGCCCTGGCCTACATCCGCTCGGTGTTCGACGGACGCGGCGAGACCACGGGGAGCCACTACTCGCTGCGTCGCAGCGATGTCGCACCGACCGGCAGTGATGGCCTCCAGATCGTGGTCGGTGGCGGGGGCCCGAAGAAGACCCCCACCCTGGCGGGGACCTATGCCGACGAATACAACATGTTCGTGACCGACGCCGCGACGCTCGAAGCTCGCACCGCCGTGATGAGGACGGCAGCCAGGGACGCCGACCGCGATCCGGCGTCGATCCTGGTGTCGATGGCCGGTCCGGCGTTGGTGTTCGCAGACGAGGACCGCTACCGCACCGAGCTGTCGGCGCGGGCAACGCGGCGTGACATGGCCACCGAGGACTACGCAGCCATGTTGACCGCACGATTCGTACCGCACGGGACACCACCGATGGCTCGCGCCGCCGTCGACCGGATGGCGGATGCCGGTGTCGGCAGGTACTACGTGCAGGAGTACGCCGCCCTCGACGATGTCGACCTCGACGCCATGGCCGTCGTGTTCGACGCCCTGACGTCGTAACCGAATCCAGCACGCATTACACTCACCACCATGTTGCAAACTCCCCAGGACCAGCCACTCCTCGAGATCGACGACCTCCATGCGTCCGTCGACGACACCGAGATCCTCAAGGGCGTCAGCCTGACCATCCGACGCGGTGAGACCCATGCCATCATGGGACCCAACGGCAGCGGCAAGTCGACCCTCGCCAACGTCCTCCTCGGTCATCCCTCCTACGAGGTCACGTCCGGGTCGATCACCTACCGTGGCGAGGACATCACCGAAGCCGCTCCCGAGGAGCGGGGCCAGGCCGGCATGTTCCTCGGCTTCCAGTATCCCGAGGAGATCCCCGGCGTGTCCGTGGTGAACTTCCTCCGCACCGCGTTGTCGAACAAATCCGATACTGACTACACGGTGCTCGAGCTCCGTCTGAAGGTCGCCGAAGCCATGACCGAGCTCGGGATGGATCCATCGTTCGCCGACCGGTATCTCAATGAGGGGTTCTCGGGCGGTGAACGCAAGCGCAACGAGATCCTCCAGATGGCCGTCCTCGAACCCGAGTTCGCCGTCCTCGACGAAACGGATTCGGGACTCGACATCGACGCCCTCAAGATCGTCGCCGAGGGTGTCGAGCGGTTGCGGACGCCGGAACGAGGGTTCCTCATCATCACGCACTACCAGCGGATGCTCGACTACATCACACCCGACGTGGTGCATGTGTTCGTGGACGGCGCCATCGTCGAATCCGGGGACGCCGCCCTCGCCGACCGGATCGAGGCATCCGGATATGACGACTACCGCGTGAGAGCCAGCACGGTGTGAGTGGCCTGCGCGACCTGCGCGGCGATTTCCCGATCCTCGAGCGGGAGGTGAACGGGCACCCCCTCGTCTACCTCGATTCGGCTGCCACGACCCAGAAGCCCCACTCCGTCCTGGCGGCTATGGACGACTACTACCGCCGGTACAACGCCAATGTCCACCGCGGCGCCCACACCCTCGCCGGCGAGGCGACGGAGGCGTACGAGGCGGCACGGACCAAGGTGGCCGGCTTCATCGGCGCCTCGGCCTCCCAGGTCGCGTTCAGCCGCGGCGCGACATCATCGATCAACCAGATCGCCCAGGGTTGGGGCATGTACCACCTCTCCGAGGGCGACCGCATCGTCGTGACGATCGCGGAGCACCATGCCAACATCGTCCCGTGGCAACTGCTGACGCGCCACACCGGGGCCGAACTGGTCTACCTCGAGCTCGACGACGACTTCATCATCGATACGTCCGATCTCGAACGAGTGATCGATGATCGCGTCAAGATCGTCGCTTTCGGCGGCATGTCGAATGTCACCGGCGCCATCGGCCCGATCGCCGATGTCGTCGAGGCGGCAGGTTCGGTGGGGGCCATCACCGTGCTCGACGGAGCACAGCTCGTTCCGCACACCGCCGTGGACGTGGGCGATCTCGGCGTCGACTTCATGGTCTTTTCCGCACACAAGATGCTGGGGCCGACCGGCGTCGGTGCGATGTGGGGTCGAGCAGAGGTCCTCGACGAGATGGAGCCTGCCGAGGGAGGCGGCGAGATGATCAACGTCGTGGAGCGGTTCTCCTCGACCTGGGCGCCTGTTCCACACAAGTTCGAAGCGGGCACGCCACCGATCGCAGAGGCGATCGGATTCGGAGCAGCCGTCGACTACCTGACGGCCGTGGGGATGGACGCGGTCGTCGAACACGAACGCTCCCTCACCGCCTACACCCTCGCCCGCCTCGCCGAGGTGCCGGACCTCACCGTCTACGGCCCCTCTGACCAGACGCGGCGTGGTGGAACGGTCAGCTTCACGCTCGGCGACATCCACCCCCATGACCTCGCCACGATCGTCGACCAGGACGGCGTCGCCATCCGTGCGGGTCATCACTGCGCACGTCCATTGATGAAGTACCTGGGCGTCCCTGCGACCGCCCGGGCCTCGCTGTACCTCTACAACGATCGGTCCGACGTCGACCAACTCGTGGCATCGCTCCTGACGGCTCGCACGGTCTTCGGACTGGGCTGAACGAACCGCAACGGGGCGTATCCTCCAGCCCGCACGACCGAGGAAGCACGCATGTCACAACTCGAAGAGCTCTACCGCGAAGTGATCCTTGATCACTATCGCAATCCGCGGCGTCGCGGCACGCTCGGCGACGGAGCCGTGCACGCCGACGGCAACAACCCATCGTGTGGTGACGAACTGTCCCTCGACATCGTCGTGGAGAACGGTGTCGTCACCGACGCTGCGATGCAGGGGCAGGGGTGCTCGATCTCCCAGGCATCGGGATCGATGATGATGGACGCCATCGTCGGCATGTCCGTCGACGATGTCCGCGCCCTCACCCACCGGTTCAAGATCATGATGACGATCGAGGAAGGCGAGGACCCCATCGACCCGGAGCGGCCGGGTTCGGTGCTCGGCGACCTCGAAGCGCTCCAGGGTGTGCGCCAATTCCCGGTCCGAATCAAATGCGCCGACCTCGCGTGGGCGACCCTCTCCACGGCGCTCGACGATGTGGGGAACGGCGGTTGATCGACCCCTGGCGGGTTTGATCAGCCGACGACGCCACCCTCGGTCATCGGACGCAGGTCCAGCGCAGCCTCGAGCTCGTCGGCGGGTAGCACGCCCATCTCCAGGGCGACCTCGCGGACACCCCTTCCCTCGGTGAAGGCCTTCTTCGCGACCTCTGCCGACCGGTCGTAGCCGATCACCGGCACGAGCGCGGTGATGATGATCACGTTCTGCTCGAGGAGCCACCGAGCGCGCTCCACGTCGGCTTCGATGCCATCGACCATCTTCTCGCGCATCACCGTCGAACCGGTCGCAAGCAGGTCGACGGACTCGAGGAGGTTGTGGGCAATGAGGGGCATCATGACGTTGAGCTCGAAGTTGCCGTTGGCTCCGCCCCAGGTGATGGCGGCGTCGTTGCCGATCACCTGCGACGAGACCTGCATCACCATCTCGGCGATGACCGGATTGACCTTGCCCGGCATGATCGAGCTACCAGGCTGGAGTGAGGGCAGCGTGATCTCTGCGATTCCCGTGCGGGGACCGCTCGACATCCATCGCAGGTCGTTGGCGATCTTGAACAGCGAGACGGCCACTGTCTTGAGCGCACCGGAGGCGTTGACCGTCGCATCCTTCGCCGCCTGCGCCTCGAAGTGGTCCGGCGCCTCCACGAAGGCATATCCCGACCGTCGGGACATCTCCGCGATCGTGTCGCGTGCGAAGCCTTCCGGTGCGTTGATGCCGGTACCGACCGCAGTCCCCCCGAGTGCGAGCTCCAGGAGCTCGGGCAGGACCTTGCGGACCCGCGCTGCACCGTTGCGAACCTGTGTCGCGTAGCCGGCGAACTCCTGCCCCAGCCGAACGGGTGTTGCGTCCATCAGGTGGGTGCGTCCGGACTTGAGCACGTCGTCGAACTCCGAAGCCTTCGCCGACAGGGCATCGCCCAGGGCGTCGAGTGCGGGAAGGAGGTTCTGCTCGATGCCAGCGACCGCAGCGACGTGGATCGCGGTGGGGATCGTGTCGTTGGAGGACTGACCGGCGTTCACATGATCGTTGGGGTGCACGAGTCGCGAGCCGAGGTCGCCGCCGAGGATCTCGGTCGCACGGTTGGCGATGACCTCGTTCGCATTCATGTTGGTGGACGTGCCGGAGCCCGTCTGGAAGATGTCGACCACGAAATGTGCATCGAGATCCCCGGCCATCACCTGCTCGGACGCTGCGATGATCGCATCGGCCTTCTGCTCGTCGAGCGATCCGTTACCCCTGTTCGTGACGGCGGCGGAGGCCTTGAGGAGACCCATCGCCCAGATGAAGGTGCGCCCGAAGCGGAGGTTCGAGATCGGGAAGTTGTCGACGGCCCGCTGGGTCGATGCGCCGTAGTACGCACCATCGGGCACCAGCACCTCGCCCATCGAATCTCGTTCGCTCCTCATTGGTCCTCCGATCGCAGGGTGGCTGGTGTCACGATAGTGAGCATTCGGGATCGTCCATGGGACGCGCTCACGAGCCGAGCGCGTCCTCGACGGCCGCCCCGAATGCGGCGCCGACGTCGGCTTCGATGCGCAGCGACACGGCAGCGAGACCATCGTGGTCGGTGCGCCCGAGGTTGATGATGGCGTAGGGGACCCCTCGCCCGGCTGCGCGCAGCGGGATCTCGGCCGCCGGGTACACCGACAGCGTCGACCCGAGTGCCACGACGAGGTCACACCGATCCGCAGCCTGGCTCGCGCGGGCCATCGTCAACGCATCGAGTTGCTGGCCGAAGCTGATCGTCGCCGGCTTGAGCAACCCACCACATGCATCACAACGCGGGGGTACCCGCGTCGCTGCGAACGCATCGAGGTGGGGACGAATCGGGCTCCGTTCGCCGCATGCGAGGCACGCTGCCTCGGTCGCCGTCCCGTGGACCTCGATCAGGACGGACCTCGAGGTCCCGGCGTCGGTGTGGAGACCATCGACGTTCTGGGTGACGACCGCCTCGAGCTTGTCGGCCGCTTCGAGCGCGACGGCTGCTCGGTGCACGGGACCCGGCGAAGCCGCCTCGATCGATGGGGCCGATGCGAGCTTCTGGTCCCAGTACTCGACACGTCGGTCCTCCGACTCGACGAAGTCGTGGAACTCGACCGGCCGCTGGGTCTGCCATACCCCGGCGGGACCCCGATAGTCGGGGATTCCCGATCCCGTCGATATCCCGGCCCCCGTGACGAGCATGATGCGATGGGACGCAGCAATGAGGTTGGCGAGCCTCGCGACTTCCGGGGTCATGGCTCCATTGTCCCACGCTCCGCCGACGAGGCGCCGAGGATGACGAGGACGACGAGGACGACGAGGACGACGAACCTACCGTGCAGCGACCTGGTACTCGGTGTAGCCCGAAGCCTCGAGCTCTCCGGCGATCTCGGAACCACCTGACTTCACGATGCGTCCCGCGACCATCACGTGGACGCGATCGACGTCGATGTACTTCAGGATGCGGCTGTAGTGCGTGATGAGCACGACCCCGATGGTCGGGCTCCGGAAGCTCTCGACCATGGCGGCCACCTCCCGCACGGCATCGATGTCGAGGCCCGAGTCGATCTCATCGAGCACCGCGACCTTCGGGTTCGCGACGCCGAGGAGGTACATCTCCGACCGCTTCTTCTCGCCGCCGGACAGGCCGGTGTTCACCGACCGGCTACGGAACCGATCCATCGACAGGCGCTCGGAGGCTGCATCGATCCGTGACGGGAAGCCGTCGTCGTCGGGATGCGACGCAGCCATCTCGGCGGTGAGATCGTCGAGCGTCACCCCGGGGATCTCCGTCGGATACTGGAACGCCTCGTAGAGGCCGGCGCGGGCTCGCTCGTCGGTCGCCATACCCATGATCTCGACGCCGTCGACGAGAGCGGATCCGGTGGCCTCGTAGTCCGACTTGCCCATCAGGACATGGCTCAGGGTGGATTTCCCCGATCCGTTGGGGCCCATGATCGCGTGCACCTCACCGAAGGGAACGGTCAAGTCGACGCCCCGGAGGATCTGGAGGTCACCGATGCGGGCCTCGAGATTGCTGACTACCAATGCGTTACTCATCTGATGCCTCTCGAATCGTCAGGATGACCTCGCCGTCGACGACTTCGACGGGATAGGTCGCGACCGGCTTGGTGGCCGGGAGGGCCAACGGTGCCCCCGTGGTCATGTCGAATCCCGCTCCGTGCCTGGGACACTCGACCTCCGTTTCGAACACCTCACCCTCGGCGAGCGACGCCTCGGCGTGGCTGCACCGGTCGGCCAGTGCGTACACGCTGTCGCCGATCCGGAACACCGCAATGCGTTCATCGTCGACCTCGACGGCCTTGCCTGCGCCGTCGGGCAGGGAATCGAGCGTTCCGACGCTCACCCGGGTCATACCCGGCCCTCTTCCTGGGCGGTGACGTACTTGTCGTTGATCCGGGATCGGACCCAATCGGCGACCCCGGTGTCGGGCAGGGCAGCGATGACCTCCTCGAAGAAGCCGTGGACCTGGAGACGATCGGCGCGCTCGGTGGTGAGGCCACGGCTCGTGAGGTAGTACCGCTGCTCGTCGTCGAGCGGCCCAACGCTCGAACCGTGACCGCACTTGACGTCGTTCGCCAGGATCTCGAGATTCGGCACGGATTGGGCGGACGCACCGTGCGACAGGATGAGGTTGCGGTTCGTTTGGAACGACTCCGTCTTCTGGCCTGATTCCTCGATCCGGATGAGCCCGGTGAACACGGACAGGGCCTGGTCCTCGACGGCGCCCTTCAGGAACATGTCACAGCGCGTGTTGCGACCGATGTGGTTCATGAAGTACCGATAGTCGAGCGTCTGGTCCTCCTCGCCGAAGTATGCGCCGTACACCTTCGCATGGGAGCCGTCGCCCTCGAAGTCCACGTCGAGGTGGAGGCGCCCGAGATGCGCACCGAGTCCGATCTCCGAGATCACGGCGCTGGCGTCCCTCGCGAGCTCGACGATGCCCCTGCCGAGGGCGCGGGTCCGGTAGTTCCAGTCCTGGATGATCGTCAGCGACAGCCGGGCGTTCGCACCCACGTGGGCGGTCAGGGTGGGGACGACGGTCGATTCGGCATCGGTGGTCGAGCGATAGCGGACCGTCACGGCGGCGTCGGATCCGGCCGGGACCTCGACGTGAACACCCGGGAACGTCGTGTCGCTCCCGGTGGCCTGCACATCGACGAGGATGGGCGAAGCGAGGAGGTCGCCGCCCAAGAGCGCCGCGCCCGGCGACAGCGCCGTGTAGGCGGTGGTGAACAGGTCATCGCCCTTGGTGAGCCCGATCGGCTCGTGCGACGAAGCGACGGTGGGGATGTCTGCGTCCGTGACGAACCCATCGACGACGGTCACGGTTCGGCCCGTCCACGACGCCACGACGGAATCGACAGGTCCGGGGGTCCCCGGTTCGACACGAGCGGATCCGAGGGCCGGATCGAAATCCAGGTCGAGGTATCGCCAGATCTCGTCGCGTGTCGAGGGCATGGCGAGGGCTTCGAGCGCACCAGTGGCCTCGGCCCGACGCTCGGCCATCCAGGTGGCGTCTGAGGCGCCGATCGTTGCAGTGTCCACAGCGTTCCTTCGGTAGTTGCGAATGGGAGGGTTGCGAGTCGGTTCGGGCGCAGGATACCGGCGGACCGATCCCACGATGACGGTTTCCACCATGACCGTAGGGGAATCTCGGTGGCGCTATCGAGGACGTGTACCTACGGTTCCCCGCTCGATCAGATCGTGCCGTTGGGACCAGGACCCGATACGGCCGAGGAGGTCACACACCATGCCCGCTACCAGATTCCTTCGCGCGGCCGGCGCCACCATGGCGCTCGCCGTGTCACTCGTTCTCGCCCAGGCGTCCTCGACGCCCGCCGGGGCCGAGGTCGATCCTGTCGACGACCGGCCCACCTTCATCGTCCGTGTCTTCCCGCACGATACGACCGCCGTGTCGTTCTGGGACTCGTGGGGTGCACGCCGATCGGGCGGTCGCCGCCATAGGGGCATCGACATCCTCAGCCCCAGGGGCACCGAGATCCGCGCGGTCGCCGATGGCACGGTCACGGACTTCGGCGATCAGCGCCTCTCTGGCCTGTACCTGCGCATCGACCACGGCGATGGCTGGATGACGACCTACATGCACCTCAACAACGACACCCTCGGGACCGATGACGGTGCCGGTGGCGTCTGGACCGCCATCCACCCCCTCATCACCATCGGAACCGATGTCGTCGCGGGCCAGGTCATCGGCTACGTCGGGGACTCGGGCAACGCCGAGGGCACCCAGCCGCACACCCACTTCGAGATGTCGTTCGAGGGAACGAAGGTGAATCCGTATCCCTACATCGCCGCCGCCTGGGAACGTGACATGCGCACCCCCGACGCCGATCTCACGCCTCGCTGACGATCGCGTTCGTCACGGTGTCGACGCCCGCTCCGTGGCCCGGGCGAACACGGCATCGAGCATCGGCTCCGTCAGTCTCCCGGTGAACGTGTTCTGCTGGGACACGTGGTAGCTCATGAGGATCGTCGAGCCACCGATGTCGATCTCGTCACCGTGTCGGAACGCCGGACGGGGTCGAGGGAGCGTCACCCCCCGTCGACGCAAATGTGACCACATGGCGTGGAACGCGAACTGGCCGAGGACGACGAACACCGTTGCGTTCGGGAGGAGATCGAGCTCGGCGTCGAACCATTCCGAGCATGTATCGCGCTCGACGGGCGTCGGCTGGTTCCCCGGCGGTGCGCACCGAACAGGCGCCGTGACGAATGCGTTGGTCAAGCTCAGGCCGTCACCCTCGTGGGTGGAGGTGGGCTGGGAGGCGAGTCCGGCACGATGCAAGGCGCGGTACAACCAGTCCCCGGACCGATCCCCCGTGAACATGCGGCCCGTCCGATTGGCCCCGTGCGCCGCAGGCGCAAGGCCCACGACCACGATCCGGGCGTCGGGATCACCGAAGCCGGGAACGGGCCTGCCCCAATAGTCGTCGTCGGCAAACGATGCCCGCTTCGTTCGAGCGACCTCTTCCCGCCACGCCACGAGGCGCGGGCACGCCCGGCAACCGACCACGGCGGACTCGAGCTCGATCAGCGAGGCGGGAGGGCGTCCGCCGAGTAGTCCGCGTTGTTGCTCCACAGTTGCCATCCGTGTCCGGCGTCGCTCACGACGGACTGTACGGCGCGCTGGTCTGCTGCGGTGATCGCCCATGTCTGGAGCCACGGTCGCAGGTATCCGTATCCGTCGAGCTTTCCACGACCACCGGCGAGCGCGGTGTCGACGATCTCGACGGCGTGCTCGTCCGGGTCCTCGAAGCCCTTCCACCCGGCGCCGTAGTTGGTCGAGTAGAGCGTGGGTACCAGGACATCGACGATCCGCGACATCGTGCCGGGCCGTTGGCCGACCCCCTCATCGGCGCCCGATTCGAGGACGATGCCGAGGACGGTCGACGACACCGCACACCGCATGGGATGGAGAATCGCATAGGCGCGGGACAAGAAGGCGGCGATCGAGGCCACCCGTACCTCCTGGTTGTAGGCACCATCGAAGGTGGCCGTCGACACGTCGCCACCGAAGGGGAACGAGACGTAGTCGAACTGGATCTCGTCGAAACCGAGGCGGCACGCCTCCTCGGCGAGGGCGATCGCGTACTCGTACGAGGCAGGATCGGTGGGGTCCAGCCATGCGAATCCGTTGCGCGATCGCCACAGCGACCCCTGCTCGGTCACGACCGCTGCCTCGGGTTCGGCAGCAGCGTAGAAGTCGTCCTGGAAGACCCCGATGCGTCCGATCAGGTACAGATCGTTCGCCGCCGCATCGGCGACCACGTCCCTGGCGTCGAAATATGGACTCACGGCGCCGATCGCATTGGCGATCTCGATCTCGGTCGGGTAGACGACGGTGCCGTCCTCGGTCTTGAGATCGACCACGACGCCGTTGACGTCCGAGATCGATGCGAGCGACAAGATCGTGTCCCATCGCTCGCCATCGAGGATGTCCTCGGCCGAGGCCCGCATGGCGCGGATGACCGTGGGATTCATGGCCATGTCGAACTGGCTGATGTCCCCGTCCCACGGGAACTCGATGGGCTCCCAGGCGGGGCGCTCGAGGCTGATCGTTCCGGCGGTGGCGCGTTCGAGGGCGTAGCGCCCCTCGTTGTCCGTCGTGTCCCTCGCCGAACCGAGCGAGACCGACACGCCGGGGAGCGGCCGACCGCCGTCCGTGGTGACGACGCCCGAGAGCACCACGGGTTCGAGTCGGAACTCGATGGTGCCGTTCTCCGGGTACTCCTCGACCGTGAACATCCACGGTTCGAACCCCGGAGCCGAGACGTCGATGGTGACGGGCCGGTTCTCCCATCCGATCACCGGTGTGCCGTCGACCTCGGCGACGGGCTCGCCGTCGGCCGTCACGGAGGCATCGATGGCCACGAGGTCGTCGGCGGCGAGGACGACCACGGCCAGATCCGGGACGCCGCGATCGGGGCTGACCACGGCATCGCCCGGCGATACGCCCAGGGTGCCCGAGCATCCGGCGAGCACGAAGGCGCCGATGAGGAGGGCGATGGGTACACGGATGGCCATGGGTGTCCGAACGACGGGGAAGGGGTCCATGGGAAGGGTACAACTCGCTTGCCACACTGGTCGTGCGGTGATACCTTCGAAGAGCTGGCCACACGACACGGGCGCAGTACGACGGGGGGTCGCAATGCCGGACGCTGCACGGGATTCAGCGGTCGCCGACGCGATCGGGCTGTATCTCGAATCGGTCGCTTCCCATGACCTGTTGACCGCAGAGGACGAAGTCCGGCTCGCGCGAGCCATCGAGCGTGGGCGGATGGCAGAGGAGGCGCTGGCGAGCGAGGGGGACATCGCGGCGGATCGGCGGGTCGAGCTCGTCCGATATGTCCGCCAGGCCGACCACGCCAAGCAGCAGTTCATCCGGTCCAACCTGCGCCTCGTGATCTCCATCGCCAAGCGGTACACCGGCCGTGGCCTCGACCTCCTCGACCTCATCCAGGAGGGCAACCTCGGCCTCATCCGAGCAGTCGAGAAGTTCGACTGGCGAAAGGGCTTCAAGTTCTCGACCTATGCGACCTGGTGGATCCGCCAGGCCATCACCCGCGGGCTGGGGAATCACGGACGCACGATCCGCCTGCCGGTGCACATGGTCGATGTGGTGAGGACGGTGCAAGAGGCCGAATTGTCCCTCCACGAACAGTTGCGTCGGGTGCCGACGATCGCAGAGATCGCCGAGGTCAGCGGCCTCGACGAGGAGAAGATCCTCGTGGCGCTGAACGCGCCGGGTGACACGGTGTCGCTCGATCGCAAGGTCGGCGACGAGGGCGACGCCGAGCTCGGGGACTTCGTCCACGACGAGTCGAGCGAGGACCCGTTCACCCGTGTTGCGAATGCAAGTCGCAGGGAACACCTCGTCCTGGCACTCGGCACGCTCGACGAGCGCGAACAGATCGTCCTGGTGCTCCGCTACGGCCTCGACGCCGAGCCTCCTCGCACGTTGTCCGACGTCGGCTCGACACTGGGCATCACGCGGGAGCGGGTGCGGCAGATCGAGACGAGGGCGCTCGGCAAGCTTCGGCACCCGTCGACGCTGTACGACCTCGAGAGCCTCCTGTAACGCACCGGACGATGCGGCCGATCGATCCAGCCGGACCGCCGTGACCCGTCAGAACAGGCGCATCACGTCGGAATCCGCGCCGCGCAGTTCGTCGTAATCCACCTCGACCCACGCGATGCCCCGATCCTCGGCCAGGACGCGTGCCTGGGGTTTGACCACCTGGGCTGCGAACACACCGCGCACCGGCGCCAGTCGGGAATCCCGATTGAGGAACTCGAGGTAGCGGGTCAGCTGTTCGACGCCATCGATCTCGCCGCGGCGCTTCACCTCGATGGCAACCGTGTCTCCGGCTCCGTCGCGACACAACAGATCCACCGGCCCGACGGGTGTGGGGTACTCCCGCCGGATCAGCGACATCCCCTCACCGAAGGTCTCCGGTCGTTCCGCGAGCAACCGCTGGAGTTCGAGCTCGACACCGTCCTTCTGCAGTCCCGGGTCCTCACCCAAGGCCAGGTCGGTCTCGAAGTGGACGTCGCCGAACTCGATGATGAGTCTCTCGCCCTTGGGGTTGAGCACGGTCCACACATCGCCGTCGTCGGTGAGCGTGTTGGGTGCGTTCATCCAGTTGAGCGGCTTGTAGGCGCCGCCGTCGGCATGGACGGCGACGCAACCATCGGCCTTGACCATCACGAGCCGTGTCGCCGACGGTAGGAACGCGTTGAGACGTCCCTCATACCTCACGGTGCACTCGGCGATCCTGATCCTCATGCGGCGCAGGGTACCGACCACCGACCGCCCCCGGGTTCGAGCGCAGTGGCACCACCCGGTCCCCCGTTCTGTGGGCCCCAGTGCTCGAATCCGGTCACTGGAACCCTGGGTTCGGGGAGGGCGGGGCGGTCAGCCGATCGAGCCCTCCATCTGGAGTTCGATGAGGCGATTGAGCTCGACGGCGTATTCCATGGGGAGTTCCTTGACGATCGGCTCGATGAACCCGGCTACGACCATTGCCGTCGCCTGGGCCTCGGTGAGACCGCGACTCATGAGGTAGAACAGCTGGTCCTCGCCCACCTTCGAAACGGTCGCCTCGTGACCGATGTCGACGTTGGACTCCTCGATCTCCATGTACGGATACGTGTCGGACCGTGAGTCCTCATCGAGGAGGAGTGCGTCGCACATCACGAACGACTTCGCATTCTCTGCACCCTCTTCCACCCGAACCAATCCGCGGTAGGCCGAACGCCCCCCACCCTTGCTGATCGACTTCGACGTGATCAGCGACGTGGTGTTTGGGGCGACGTGCACGGCCTTCGCTCCTGCGTCGAGCACCTGGCCCGTGTTGGCGAAGGCGATCGACAGCACCTCGCCGTGGGCGCCCTCCTCCATCAGCCAGATGGCGGGGTACTTCATCGTGAGACCCGACCCGAGATTGCCGTCGATCCACTCCATCGTGGCGTTCCTGTACGCGGCTGCGCGCTTCGTCACGAGGTTGAGGACGTTGTTCGACCAGTTCTGGATCGTGGTGTACCGGCAACGACCACCCTCCTTCACGACGACCTCGACCACGGCGGCGTGGAGGGAGTCGTTCGTGTAGACGGGGGCCGAACACCCCTCGACGTAATGGCAGTACGCGCCTTCGTCCACGATGATCAGCGTCCGCTCGAACTGACCCATGCTCTCGGCGTTGATGCGGAAGTAGGCCTGGAGCGGTTCGTCCACGTGGACACCCGGCGGGACGTAGATGAACGAGCCACCGGACCACACCGCCGAGTTGAGCGCAGCGAACTTGTTGTCGTTCGGCGGAATGATCGTGCCGAAGTACTCCTGGACGAGCTCGGGATACTCGCGCACGGCCGTGTCCATGTCGCAGAACAACACACCGAGCTGCTCGAGGTCCTCACGGTTGCGGTGGTAGACCACCTCGGACTCGTACTGCGCCGTGACCCCTGCGAGGTACTTGCGCTCGGCCTCGGGGATCCCGAGCTTCTCGTAGGTGTCCTTGATGGAATCGGGAACCATGTCCCAATCCTTCTCCTGCCCCGCGGTCGGCTTGATGTAGTAGTAGATGTCGTCGTAGTCGATGTCGTTGAGGATCCCCGCTCCACCCCATTGCGGTGTCGGCTTCGCGAGGAATCGCTTGTACGACCTCAGGCGGAAGTCGAGCATCCACTCGGGTTCGCCCTTCATCTCCGACATGTCGCGGATGAGCTGCTCCGTCAGTCCCTTCTCGGGCTTGAAGATGTAGTCGTCCTGGCTGTCGTGCCAGCCGAGTTGGTAGGCACCGAGGTCGATATCGACAGTGGTCACGTTGGGCTCCTCAGGATTTGCACTACGACGCTAGTGGGAATCATACCGCGCCGGAACCATGTCGTGAACGATGGTTCCCAGGAGCCAGCACGAGGGCAAGGCGCTACGAGTGCGACCCGCCCGGGTGGCTGCGAGTGGGAGTGGGGGAAGACCGTGCCACCCGGGCGAATCGCCGCTCCCATCTACAACGACAGGAAACGGCCGAAGGTTCCGGCCAGCGCCATCGAGCGAGTGACGCCGATCAGGTCGGACGTTCGGCGGGCTCGGGGAGCTCGACAGCGACGGAATGCTCGTCGGATTCGGCGGTGGTGGCAGGGGGTTCGGGACGCAGGACCCAGAACCGGCGCACGGCGTCATCCCAATCGTCGAGGAGCGACCGCACGTGCGGCGAGCCCGTCCGATCGACATGCTCATCGAGCAGACCTCGCAGCTGCTCGGCGTCCGCTGCATCCAAACGCTGCGGCGCAGGGGCGTCGGCGGAGAGGTGACCCTTGATCATCGTATGCGGGTCGTGCAGGAAGAGCGTTCCCCCGGTCATACCGGCGGCGATGTTGCGCCCGGCGTCGCCCACGATCGCCACCACGCCGCCGGTCATGTACTCGCACGCGTGGTCCGACGTGCCCTCGACGACGGCGACCGCACCGGAGTTCCGAACCGCGAAACGCTGACCGACGGAGCCCGCCACGAACAGCCGTCCGGCGGTTGCGCCATAGAGGCAGGCATTGCCCGCTCCATGGGGAACGGTGGATGAGCCGGTGAAGGGCTTGATGGCGATCGAGCCTCCCCCCATTCCCTTGCCGACGTAGTCGTTGCCGACACCGTCGAGGACGATGTCGATGCCTCGTGCGAGGAACGCACCGAACGACTGGCCGGCGGTCCCGGACAGACGGATGGAGAGCGAACCCTCGTCGAGGCCGGCATCGCCGCGGATGTCGGCGATCTCGCCCGACAGGCGTGTGCCGACCGAACGATCGGTGTTGCGGATGGGATACGCGACCGATTGGGGGCCCTCCCCTCGCAAGGAGCGTCGCCCCACCTCGGCGAGTTGCTCACCGAGCGGTGAGCGGTCAATGCGTCGGAAGGCGCGGTCGTGACCCACATCGGCCCGAACGAGCAGGGTCGCGAGATCCTCGGCGACGCCACCATCACGCGATGTCAGCAGGTCACCGCGACCGACGACCTCCTCCAAGGTCCGTGCGCCCATCGATGCGAGGGTCCGCCTGACGTCCTCGGCCACCATCGAGAAGAGCACCACCACCTGCTCGACCGTGCCCGTGTACTTGGCCCTGAGGTCCTCGCGTTGGGTGGCGATCCCGACCGGACACGTGTTCTCGTGGCACTGGCGCACCATCTTGCACCCGAGGGCGATGAGGGGAAGGGTGCCGAATCCGAATCGGTCGGCGCCCAGGAGGGCGGCAACGACGATGTCCTTGCCCGTTCGGATGCCACCGTCGGTCTCGAGCGTTATCGAGGCGCGCAACCCATTGGCGACGAGGGCCTGGTGCGCCTCGGCGAGCCCGATCTCCCATGGTGACCCTGCGTGCTTGATGGACACGAGCGGCGAGGCGCCCGTGCCGCCGCCGTTGCCCGAGATCGTGACCCCGTCCGCCGATGCCTTGGCGACGCCCACGGCGATCGTGCCCACCCCTGGACCCGAGACGAGCTTGACCGAGACCCTCGCCAGTGGCTTGAAGGTCTTGAGGTCGTAGATGAGCTGGGCGAGATCCTCGATCGAGTAGATGTCGTGGTGCGGAGGCGGCGAGATGAGGGTCACGCCCGGCTCGGTGTGGCGGAGGCGAGCGATCTCGGCACTGACCTTGTGGCCCGGCAGCTGGCCCCCCTCCCCCGGCTTGGAGCCCTGGGCCATCTTGATCTGGAACTCCTCCGCCGAGGCGAGGTATGCCGGCGTGACACCGAACCGACCGCTGGCGACCTGCTTGATGGCGGAGTTCTTCGATGTCCCCAACCGAGCGGGATCCTCGCCACCCTCGCCGGAGTTCGATAGGGCGCCGATGAGGTTCATGGCTTCGGCGAGGTCCTCGTGGGTCTCCTTCGACAAGGCGCCCATCGACATCGCAGCGGTCACGAACCGCCGCATGATCCGCTCGACGGACTCGACCTCGTCGACGGGCACCGGCGGCCCGAGTGGCTCGATCGACAGGAGGTCGCGGAGCTCCATCACCGGACGATCCTCCTGGACCACCGACAGGTACCTGTCGTAGTCCTCCTGGGACCCCGAGCGGACCGCCTTCTGGATGGCGAGGACGGTTCTCGGTGCGGCGATGTGCGGAACGCCGCCGCGGCGATGCTTGTAGAAGCCCTCGATCTCGTCGACCTCGGAGGTGTAGCGGGAGTGGCGCTCTGCCACGTCCGCTGCCAACCGTTCGAAGCCGATCCCGCCGACCCTGCGTTGCACGAACCGGAACGACAGCTCGCACACCGACGCATCGAGTCCGATGGCCTCGAACAACTCGGCCGATCGATACGACTTCACGGTGCAGATGCCCATCTTGGACATGATCTTGAGGAGGCCGTACTGCAGGCTGAGGCGGTAGTTCTCCTGCGCCTCGACGACTCCCTGCGGTATCGCCCCGGAGGCAGCCATCGCACGGACCTGCTCGATCGCGAGGTAGGGGTTCACGGCGGCGGCACCGAAGCCGATCAGGCATGCGACGTCGTGGGCGTCGCGCGGTTCACCCGAAACGGCGATGATCGAGGCGTTGAGCCGAGGCCCATGTCGATCAGGTGATGGTGGACGGCCCCGACGGCGAGGGCGATCGGGATGGGGCGTGCTCGGCATCGGTCGAACGGTCCGACAGGAAGACGACGGTTGTGCCCGAGGCGACGGCCTCCTCCACCTCGGCACAGACCTCGTGGACGGCTGACACGAGGCCCGTCGGCTCCCGCCGGCCGGGTCGTACAGGATGTCGACCCACAACGGAGCGGAAGGCATCATCGCTGGCGTTCGACGATCGCTCCGACATCGGAGTCGGACAGGATCGGCGATGCGCAGCTCGATCATGTGGGCCTGCTGGGGGTCTCCTCGAGCAGCGAGCCATGCCTGCCCGACATAGGTACGGAGCGACATGACCAGCTTCTCCCGGATCGGGTCCATCGGTGGATTGGTGACCTGGGCGAAGGACTGCTGGAAGTATCGGGTCATGCGCTGGGGCAACGGCGAGAGCGCCGAGACGCCGGTGTCGTGCCCCATCGACAGGATCGGTTCCTTGCCCTCGGCCATCTGGGACAGGATCAGTCGGCGTTCCTCATGGGTGTAGCCGAAGACGCGGCTGAGGGCATCGGAATCGAACCGATCGTCCTGGGTGTCGTCGAAGGGATCACTCACGTAGTGCGTCTCCGTGGAGATCCAATCGGCGTACGGCGCCTTGGCTGCGAGTCGTCGTTTCACTGCCTGGGGTAGGCGGTACGAGCCATCGGCGAGGTCGACCTCCAGCACGTCACCCGGTCCGAGCTGACCGGTCTCGATGGCGAGCACCTCGACCTCGGGGGCGATTCCGGCCTCCGAGGCGACGAGGACCGTGTCGTCGGTGATCGTCCATCGGGCCGGACGCAATCCGTTGCGGTCGAGGCCGGCGATCACCGTGCGCCCGTCGGATGCGGCGATCGCTGCGGGCCCGTCCCACGGCTCGACGAGGAACGCGTGGTACTCGTAGAAGGCGCGTAGCGCCGGGTCGAGGTCATCGACGTTCTCCCACGCCTGCGGGATCAGCATCTCCTTGACGTGGGCGAGTCCGCGGCCGGACCGGACGAGGACCTCCATCGCCTCGTCGAGGCTCGCCGAGTCACTGCCGATACCCGGCCGCACCAGCGGCGCGAGCTCCTCGACCCTGGATCCCCACACGCTGTCACCGAGATCGTTCGATCGCGCTGCCATCCACGCCCTGTTGCCCTGGACGGTGTTGATCTCGCCGTTGTGTGCGAGCGTGCGGAAGGGCTGGGCGAGCTCCCATGCGGGCTCCGTGTTGGTGGAGTAGCGCTGGTGGAAGATTGCGAAGTCCGACTCGTAGACGGGGTCCCGCAGATCCCAGTAGAAGCCTTCGATGGTGTCGGCCGTGAACAGGCCCTTGTAGACGACCGTCCGACACGACGCCGAGACGATGTCGAGACCGGGCACCTCCTGGCGTTCGATGGCCTTACGGGCGAGGAAGAGCGCCTTCTCGAAGTCCTCGGGGTCCGTCGAACGTGGCGCCGAGACGATCACCTGCTCGATCACCGGGAGAGAGGCCTTGGCCGTCGGGGACAGGACGTTCGCCCCGATGGGAACGACCCGCCACGACAGGACGTCGATGGCGTTGGCAGCGAGGGCCGACTCGATCACGCGCCGGGCGTCATCGGTCCGGTCCTTCGGGAGGAACACCATGACGAGGCCGAGGGCGTCTCGTTCGGGCACCTCGACTCCCTGGGCCCTCAGCTCCCGTTCGATCAACCGGTGCGGGATGCGGGTCATCATGCCGGCGCCGTCGCCTGTTCCATCCGCCGATCGCGCACCGCGATGATCGAGGTTGTGAAGGCATTCGACACCGAGCCGCACGATGCGGTGCGAGACCCGCGTGGTGCGGTCGGCAACGAAGCCGACACCACATGCGTCGTGGTGCTGGAGCGGGTCGTAGAGGGGATAGGTGATGGTCATGGCATGCCCGGTGGAGGAACGGCGAAACATATCACCTCCCGCGTCGATGGCTAAATCGATCGGAACCACCCCGGCGTCGTCCCGACGTCGCAGTTCCTAGAACACCTGGTTGCACCAAGGCATCGTGTCGGTGCGGAACATCCGGTGGAGGCGGGTCACCGCCTCGGCATCACCTACGATGCGGCCCGCATCCGCGAGGGCGAACGCATCGCCTCCGCCGAGGTAGAGGCCCCCGAGTACATCGATGTCGCACGACACGTCCGGTGGTGCATTCGGTGATCCCCACGGTGGAGTGGCCCCCGGTCCACATCGAGGCGATACCTGCCTCCCGCCGCCGGTAGGAAGGGATCCGAGACCTCCATGACGATGGATCCGTCCGTCTCGTAGTGTCGTGCCCCGAGGGCGGACGGCACATCGAGGATCCTGATCCAGAGGCCATCGGAGACCGCTGTCGTGCGAATCCGTCGCGATTCACGCACCTTGGCGGGGAGCGGATCGTCGAGCGGAACGTTCCAGGACCGGATGTTCGGGCACATGTCGACCTGGGTGATGTACGACCACAAGGAGGCGTGGGCTCGGGGCGTGGCTGCCACGAGCTCGATGACATCGACCTTCCCATCCGCATGGTTGTCGTCGGACTCGGACGACTTCGTCCGATAGATGGCATAGCCGTCCGGCCCACCGGGTCCGTCATGGACCACGTAGCGCTTCGTCGATCGTCCGCGGCGCATCCACTCCTCGTCGGCCAGGACCTCGTGGTCCCACCAGCCCCGGGATCGCGCGAACATCCCCGGTCGTGTGGACATCACCGCGTCGAACACCCCCGAGAGGATGCCGTGGGCCTCGTCCGCGGCGATCCGTCGGACACGGTCGATCGCCACCTCGGGCCTGAACGCGACGCCGGACGTCTTGAGCTCGTACGACTGGTAACGGGTGGCTGTGCCGTACCCGAATCGGCCGTAGATGTCCGACTCCGAGGCCCACAGGCCCGCGATCGCGTAACCGGCCCCGGTGGCGTTGGCGAGGTGGGAGGCCATCATCGACCGGAGCAGACCCATGCGTCGGTGCGTGGGGAACACCGTGACGACCGTCGTCCCCTCCATCGGCACCGTCGCCCCGCCCGGCACCGTCACGTCGAGGGCATACCCCCCGAAGGTCCCGACGATCACATCGCCGTCGAAGGCCGCCAGGGTGCGTTCCGGTGGGAGGGTGGTCCGCATCTGCTCGGCGAACGTCTCGGAGGGGACGTCGTCGGCGAAGCCCTCGATGAAGGCCGTCACGAAGGCCGGATACTCGTCGTCGGTCACGGGTCGAATGGTGGGATCTGCCATGGCGCCATGCTACGCGCAACACCGCACCGACCCGGCGCCCGTTCCGTCATCGACGATCCCACCCAGATGTATCGTCGCATGGCGACATCGACCTCGGGAGGCCCACCATGTCCGTTCGCATCGCCGTCCAGCTCCACCCACAACACGCTGACTACTCGGACATCCGCAGCGCCGCGGCGCGAGCCGAGGATCTCGGCGTCGACGTCCTCTACAACTGGGACCACTTCTATCCGCTCTACGGCGGTGAGGCCTATGGCGCCGATGCCACCACCGGCAAGCATTTCGAATGCTGGACCATGCTCGGAGCCTGGGCCGAGGCAACCGAGAAGATCCGCTTCGGGGCCCTCGTCACCTGCAACTCGTACCGGAACCCCCAGCTCCTCGCCGACATGGCGCGAACCGTCGACGTGATCTCGGGTGGTCGGTTGATCCTCGGCATCGGATCCGGCTGGTTCGAGAAGGACTACGACGAGTACGGATACGAGTTCGGTACGGCGGTCGGACGTCTCAAGGCGCTCGACGCCGCCATGCCCCTCATCAGGGGCCGGCTCGCTGCGCTCGACCCCCAGCCGACCGGCGACCTTCCGATACTCATCGGGGGAGGCGGAGAGAAGGTGACCCTGCGGATCGTGGCAGAGCATGCCGACATCTGGCACGGTTTCGGTGACGCCGAGACCTTCACCCACAAGAACGCCGTGCTCGACGATTGGTGCGCCAAGGTGGGCAGGGACCCCGGCGAGATCGAGCGGTCGATCGGCGTCAACCCGGCACACCTCGACAAGGCGGAGGGGTGGCTCGCGGCGGGTGCCGATGAGATCACCCTCGGCTTGAACGGACCGGACTACGACATGTCGGTGGTCGAGGATTGGCTGGCGTGGCGTGACGATGTCAACGCCCGCTAGGAGCGGGTACGTCCGCTAGACGAACTCCTCGGTCCCCCTTTCAAGGGGGACGGCAGCGGAGCGCAGCGACGATGCAGGGGGATCGACAGACACTCGAAGACCCGAACCTCACCGTCAGTCCCCCTTTCAAGGGGGACGGCAGCGGAGCGCAGCGACGATGCAGGGGGATCGACAGACCTCCGAGGACCCACCCAGAACACGACCGACGATCCCCCTGGCTCTCTTCGTTCGCCCGTCCCCCTGAAAGGGGGACCACCTTCAACGGGGGGCCATGCCCCCTTCCCCCTTTTCGACGTAGCTGCGCACGGATGCGGGGATCTCCACACCGTCCTCGAGGTCGGGGGCGGGTTCCGGCGGTCCCGCCACGGTGCGCAACGGGATCACGCCTGCCCAGATGCCGGAGCCGAGATCGCCCTCGTCGTCGCCGGGGGGACCCGTGCGAACCTTCGCCGACGCTTCGTCGATGTCGATCGCCAGGAGCTTCGTCCCGGCATCCTCCTTCGGCGAGGGCTGCCGTGCCTCGTCCCAGCGGCCGGGGAGCATGTGCTCGGTGATGGCGGCGAACGCCCTGATGCGCTCCTCCGGGTCGTCGACGACCCTGGGGCACCCGAACACCACCACGGACCGGTAGTTGAGGGAGTGGTGGAACAGGGAACGGGCGGCAACGATGCCATCGACGATCGTCGCCGACACGCTGACGGGCTGGTCGACGATCGATCGCATCATCCGACTCGCATGGGATCCGTGGAGGTACAGCGTCGCTTCGACCCGTGCGTGGATGGTCGGGATGACGACGGGTCCTTCGGCGGTGGTGAAGCCGAGATGGCAGATCATCGCGTCATCGAGGATCCGGTCGATCGTGGACCGGTCGTAGCGACCCCTCTCGGCGAGCCTGCGGACCTGTGTTCGGGCGGAGGGTCGGGGTTCGGGTTCGGGCGCCATCACGCCAGCGTAGACCGATCACCGGCGACCGGGTCAGGCGAGGCCGCGCTGCCAGACCTCCACCAGTTCCTGGTACTGGGGCGCCGAGTGCACGAGCTCGTCGTGGGTGCCGGTGGCGACGATCCTTCCGTCATCGACGACGACCACCCGATCGGCGCGCTCGGCGCTTCGGAGGCGATGGGCGATCACGATCGATGTCCGGCCGGTGAGGAGGACGCTCAGCGCCTTCTCGACGTTGACCTCAGTCTCGGGATCGAGGTTCGAGGTCGCCTCGTCGAGCACGATGATGGCCGGGTCGGCGAGGAAGGCGCGCGCCAGGGCGACGAGCTGGCGCTCGCCTGCCGAGAACCGTCCGCCGCGTTCGCGGACCTCCGTGTCGAGCTGGTCCGGAAGGCTTCGCACCCAATCGGCGATCCCCATCGCATCGAGGACGGTCCACACCTCGTCATCGGCTGCGTCGGGACGTGCGTACTTGAGGTTGTCCCGCAACGAGCCTGAGAAGAGAAAGCCGTCCTGGGGGATGAGGGCAAGGGCGCCGACGCGCGACGTCTCCGTCGCGTCCTTCAGGTCGACATCATCGATACGCACCGCGCCCTCGGTCGGGTCGTAGAACCGCATGGCCAACTTGGCGAGGGTCGACTTGCCGGAGCCGGTCTCACCCACGATCGCCAACCGCTCACCCGCCTCCACGCCGAGGTCGATGTCCTCGAGGACCTGTACGCCCTCGACATACCCGAACGACACGCCTTCGTAGGCAACGGTGCCGACCACGGGCTCGGGGAGGTCGAAGGCGCCGGGTCGGTCCGCGATGACGACCTTCTCATCCATGAGGCCGAACAGCTTCCCGAGTGCGGCGAGGGCGGATTGGAGCAGGTTGTAGACGTTCGACAGGTTGATGATCGGCTGATAGAACCAATCGAGGTACAACAGGAACGCCACGAGCGTGCCCACGGTCATCGATCCGTCGATGACTCGTGTGGCGCCGATCGCGAGCACGGCGGCGATGCTGGCGACCCGCAGGAAGGCCACCACAGGGAAGTACCACGAGATCGCCCTCGCTGCTGCCATGTTGGCGTCGAAGTGCTTCTCGTTGACCCGCCCGAACGACGTTGCCTGCACCGACTCCTGGGTGAACGCCTGGACGACCCGGACCCCGGTGATGCCCTCCTGGAGGGTGCCGAGGACCTGCCCGATCCGCTCACGCACCATGTCGTAGGCCCTGCGCGCCTGACGCTGGAACACACGGGTGACGAGCAGGAGGACCGCCACGATGGCGAAGACGGCGGCCGCCATCTGCCAATCGACGAGGAAGAGGGCGATCGAGACGCCGATCACCGTCATGAGGTTGCTCAGGGCCATCACGGCACCATCGGATGCGAACTCCTGGAGTGACTCGATGTCCGCCGTCATGCGTGACACCAGGACCCCACTCTTGGACCGCGAGAAGAACCCGAGATCGAGACGCAGCATCCGCCCGAACACGACGGAACGCAGTTGCATGAGGTACCGCTCCCCGACGTAGGCGACGCTCCACTGGGAGATGAGCGTGATGCCGTACTGGACAACGAGGAGACCGACATAGATCGCCCCGGCGACGAGGATGACATCGGTGTCGCCCTTGGCGATGCCGTCATCGATGCCTCCGCGCACGACGAGTGGCCCGAGCAGTCGTACGACCGTGGCGACGACCGTGGCGACGAGGGCGCCGAAGAGTGCCCAACCGAGACCGTCGGAGAGTCGTGCGGCACGGGCGACGACCCTGCCCGGCCGTTCAACGCGATACTCCCCCGCCGACGCCATGTACTTCATGTGCTCACCGTGGCATCACCGGCTGCGAGGACCTCCGAGTAACGAGGTACATCTCGCAGCAGCTCGGCGTGGGGTCCGAAGGCGACGATCCGGCCATCCTCGATGAACGCGACGTTGTCGACGAGGGCGAGGGTCGATGTCCGGTGTGCGACGATCACCGTGGTCCGGCCAGCCATCACCTGGCGAAGGGCCTCCTGGATCTCCGCTTCGACGACGGCATCCACCGACGATGTCGCATCATCGAGGATGAGGACCCTGGGGTCGCGCACGACACCACGGGCGAGTCCGACGCGCTGTCGCTGGCCACCCGAGAGGGTTGCTCCGCGCTCCCCGACGACGGTGCGGTATCCGTCCGGCATCTCGCAGATGAACTCGTGGGCCCTCGCGAGCCGTGCGGCCGACCGCAACCGCTCATCGGATGCCGTCGGATCGCCGACCCGCAGGTTGTCCTCGATGGAGGCAGAGAAGAGGAACGTCTCCTGGAAGACCACGGCGACCTCGCTGCGCAGCTGCTCGAGCCCCACCTCCCGCACGTCGACGCCGTCGATCGTGACCGAGCCTCCCGTCACGTCGTAGAACCGGGGGATGAGATGGGCGAGCGTCGTCTTTCCCGCCCCGGTTGCGCCCACGAGTCCGACGCTCGTTCCACCGGGAATCGTCATCGTGATGTCGTGGAGGACCTCGGGGCTGCCCGGGTACTCGAACGACACACCGTCGAATCGGAGCTCACCCGAGCCAGGTTTGAGGTCGATGGGACGCTTCGGTTCGGCGATGTCCGGATCGGTCTCGATGAGCTCGTCGATCCGTGTCGCCGCAGCCGCCGAACGCGGCAGGTTGGCGAAGAACCATCCCGTGATCATGAGCGGCATGACCATCACGGCGAGGTACTGGGTGAATGCGACGAACTCGCCGATGGTGATGGCACCGTCCACCACGCGGATCCCTCCGACGACGAGCACCGCAACGGTGCCGAGTGACGGGATGATCTCGAAGAGGGGACGGTGGACGGCCCGCTCGCGTGCCATGTCCATTGCGGAGCCGTAGATCATCTCCGCTCGATCGTCCAGCTTCTCCTGTTGCTGGTCCTCCTGGCCGTAGCTCTTGATCACCTCGATGCCCGTCACCGACTCCTCGACGACGTGGGACAGATCAGACAGCCGTTCCTGGAGGTCGAAGGAGTATCCGACGACGCGGTTGGCGAAACGGGCCGACGTGAACAGGAGAGCGGGCACCATGAGGGCCGCCACACCACCGAGGACGGGATCGACGAGGACGAGCACGACGGCCACCACCACGAACATCGCGAGGTTCGCCAACGTGATGGGCAACATCGCCAGGATGAGTCGTACCTGGCTGAGGTCCGACGAGGCACGCGCCATCAGCTCCCCCGTCGAGGTCACATCATGGAATGAGAACGCCATCCGTTGGATGTGGGTGAAGAGCCGGTTCCGGATGTCGGCCTCGGCGCGATACGAGAGCTTGAAGCCGAAGTATCTCCGTACCCCGATCCCGAGCGCCTGGATGGCTCCGGCGACGATGAGGCCGATGAGGATCGGCCAGATCATCGACATGTCGACGTCGGAAACGGCCCGGTCGACCGCCCTTCCGACGAGGTACGGGATGACGACGATCGTCGCCATCCACGCCAGGGCCCCGAGGATCGATACCGCGGCGATGCGCCGGTAGTGGCGTATCACCCGCCAAAGAAGATCGAGGCCGCTCCGGATGTCCGAGAGTCTGGCGGAGTCCTGGCCCATTCACCCCAGCCTAACGGTGGAGTTGGTTCCTCACTGCCGCGGACAAGGCCATGAGGATCGTGGGGACGGCGACCACGACGATGCCGATGAAGTACAGCCAGATGAGGAAGAGGCCGATGGCTCCGAGGAAGGAAAGCGTCGACGAGTCGAATGTGGGTGCGAGCGCGAATGCCGCGATTCGAGCCGACCACCAGGACCACTGCCACGATGCCAGCGTTGAGACCCGAACGGCGCATCGGTTCCGGTGGACCCCACCGGTAGATGGCCCACAACAACAGCCAGACCCACACGACGACTGCGACGAGCCCGATGCCGCGGGCGACATTGCCACCGACGATTCCGACCTGATCCGAGATCGCGGTCCAGATGCGACCACCCACCAGCGCGAAGAGGTAGGCGATCATCACGCCGATGCCCGCGGCGATCGTTACCCCGATGCCGAGAAGCCGCGAAACGAGGTACCCACGGTTCTCTTCGTGTCCCTCGACGGCCCGCAGGGCCTTCTGGATCGCATACACCGCACGGGATCCCGACCAGAGGGCCACGAGGATCGATATGGCGAGGATCGGACCTCGCGGCATCCCCGATCCACCGAGCCGACTCCTGGAGGAGGTCCGTGAGGAAGACGGCGAGGTCCGGCGGGAACGTCTCGGCGATCGTCTCGTAGACCGTGGTCAGTGCCGAGTCCGACCGATCGAAGAAGGACAACATGGCGACGAAGGCCGTGGCGAGGGGGACCAGGGCGAACAGGCTGTTGTATGCGATCGCGGCGCCCATGAGCAGGGGGTCGGCACGCCGTATGCGGTCCGCTCCGACGTCCCACATGTCGTGTACGAATGCGACGATCCTTGCCATGTCGCAAGCCTACGTGACGCCGTGGTCGCATCACGATGCGGTCCATCGACTATCGGGACCCGGTTCCTACACTCGCTCCGATGCGCAAGGCCGCTGTCCTCCTCCTCTCGATCTCCCTTCTCGCGTCGGCATGTGTCGCCGGCGGTGAGAACGTCATAGCTGCCGATCCGAACGAACCATCCGTCACGACCCTGCCTCCGGTGACCTCGTCCACGACCCTTCCGGACACCTCGGGCGGCGCCACCGACACCACGGCCCCCGAGGCGACCACGACCACGACTGCGGCCCCCCGCCCAACCGGCGTCGTGACGGCAGACACCGTCTTCCGCCCATGGGGTGAGGTGGATGGCCTGACCATGTTCCGCGGCAACCCGACCCGCACGTTCTTCGGCACGGGCCCGGTCCCCAGGGAGACCCCCGATCGCCTGTGGAGGTACCCGGACTCGGCGATGGCGGGCCTCTCCCCCGTCGGGAATCAGGAGAAGTGGTGGTACGGCACGGGATGGACCGGTCAACCGCTCGTCCACGAGTGGGACGACGGCACGACCGAGCTGATCTTCGGCGCCTACGACAAGAAGATCCACTTCCTGGACGCCGACGACGGGAGCCAGCTGCGCCCGAGCTACGACATGGGTGACATCATCAAGGGGACCGTCACCCTCGACCCCGACGGCTACCCGCTGCTCTACGCCGGCTCACGCGATCCGCGCTTCCGCATCCTGGCGCTCGATGGCGACGAGGTGCGCGAGGTGTGGTCGTTGCATGCAAAGGCCGTCGAGGGGATGTGGAACGACGACTGGGACTCCAACCCCGTGGTCGTGGACGACATGTTGTACGTCGGTGGCGAGAACTCCTGGTGGTTTGCGATCAAGCTCAACCGTGGATACGACGCCGATGGGCTGGTGACCATCAACCCCGAGATCGTGTACGAGATGCCTGCATGGACGGACGAGCTCTTCGACCTCCTCGGCCGACAGCAATCGATCGAGGGTTCGACGGCCATCTTCGATCAGAAGGCGTACTTCGCCACCAGCGCCGGGCGCGTCGTGGGTCTCGACCTCAGCGACATCGAGAACGGCAACGCCGAGGTGTTCTTCGACTTCTGGATGGGCGACGACATCGACTCGACGATCACCATCGACGCCGAGGGGTACATCTACGTCGTGGCACACGCCGACCACGAGAAGACCAACAACACGGCGGCCAGGCGTGTGCGCGAGGTGGGCCAGCTCGTGAAGCTCGACACCTCGATACCCGTCGGCGATCCGCTCACGAGCATCTCCCCGATCGTGTGGAGTGTCGAGATCCCCGCAGCCAGGGGTCAGGACACCGGCGTGTGGGCGACTCCTGCCCTCCATCCCGAAGGGATCCTGTTCGTGCCCACCGACAGCGGCAATCTCCTTGCGATCGATACCGACAGCGGTCAGACCGTCTGGTCCGACGATGTCGGCGTGAACGCGTGGTCGTCGCCCGCGATCGTCGACGATGTCCTCGTGATCGCGGTGGATTGCTTCTCCGATCAATCGGCGCTCCGCGCCTATGACGTGTCGGATCCGCTGGGTCCCACCCAGCTGTGGAACCGTCCGCTGGCGACAGGCGGGTGCATCGAATCCACCCCGGCCGTGTGGAACGGCAACATATATGTCGGTTCGCGCGACGGGTTCATGTACGCTTTCGGGTCGTGACATCCACTGGCGTGGGGACGGGCCTGAGAACCTCCCTGATCATCATCGCCCTGGGGTTCGGCGGGATCGCATCGGTTGCGACCGTGCTGGCCTTCTTCGGCGCAAGCTGGTGGCTGTTCGACCTCTTTGCGAACTTCCGATGGCAGCTCGCCTGGGTCGCGATCATCTCCGCCGTGGTCTATGCCCTCACGGCCAAGGGCCTCGCCGCCATCGTGTTCGTCGCCGCCGCAATCGTGAACGCCTTCATCCTCGCGCCAGCATGGTTCGGCTCACAACCGCCGGGAATCGGCGAGGACGGCGTGCGCGTCGTGTCCGTCGACCTCTACGGCGGTACGGACGACGAGGAATTCATGCTGCGGTGGCTGTTCGATTCCGACGCCGACGTCCTGATCGCCTCCGGCGTCTCGGACACCCGTCTGGCACCACTCGTCACCGACGGCTCGCCCTATCGCCTCCTCGCTGCCCCCGAGTCCGATACGACCGGCGTAGCAGTCCTCGGCCGTGATGACTACGAGGTCGACACCACGATCGTGGAGGACACAGGCGAGGCGATCCATGTCATCAGGGTTCCGTCCGGCGACGGAACGATCGGCATCGTCACCGCCTGGGGCAAGCTGGCGACGAACAGCGAGGCCGCTGGGGCACTCGACGCACGCATCGACGCCATCGGTTCGATCGTCGAGGCCCGTGCCGAACCGCTCGTCGTGATCGGCAATCTCGGCACGACGCGCTACGCCCAGGCGCTGAGATCACTGCTGTCGACCGACGCCGTTCGGGACGCAACCGAGGGCTCCGGATACCTCTCGACGTGGCCGGTGTCGGGGTTCCCGATCATCGGCGGATGGGCGGGCATTCCCCTGGACCTCGTTCTCATGACCGATGAGATCACCCCCCTCGACCTCATGAGCGGCCCCGACATCGGTGCCGGCCACCTACCGATGACGGTGGTCGTCGGCCAGCGAGGCTGAGACGCCATGGTCCACGACCTCTCGACGGCGACCGAGGCATCGGTCGCCGAGGCGACTGAGGAGGCGATCCTCACAGCGGAGGCACTCGTCGCGCTCGCTGTGACCAACACCGGAACCGGTTTCGCCGAGAGGATCCAGCCACTCGACCGTGCGATGGAGCACATCCAGGACGCCCACGGCTACGGTCCGCTGCTCGCCAATTTCCATCCGGATGAGGACGTACGGAACGCCGGGAATGCGGCGCAGCAGGCGTTGGCGACGTGGGCGACCGGCCTCATCTCGCGCACCGAGGTGTTCGATGCGGTCTCTGCCGTGGACATCGACGCGCTCGAGGGGCTCGAGCGCCGTTCGACGGACGAGTGGATCCGCGACCTGCGTCGTGCCGGCCACGGACTCGATCGGACCGGCCGCGAACGCGTCCGCACGCTCCAGGAACGATTGATCACCCTCCAGGTCCAGTTCGCACGGAACATCGCCGACCACGAGGACCACCTCGACGTCCCACGCACCGACCTCGACGCCCTGCCGGAGGCCTATGTCGACTCGTTGGGGGAAGGCGATGCCACCGGAACGGTGCGAGTCACTCTCGACTACCCGGCATACCTACCGTTCATGGAGCAATCACCCCATCGCGACCAACGCCGCGAGCTCCAATACCGCTACCTCAACAGGGCGGTCGAGGACAATCGAACCCTTCTCGAGGAGGCGCTCGCGATCCGGGCCGAGATCGCCGAGCTGCTCGGGTACGACAACTGGGCCGCCTATGCGATGGACGTCAAGATGGCCGATCCTGCGAGCGTCGAGGCGTTGTACGACTCGGTCGTTCCCGGGATCACGAGGCTCGCCCTCGACGAGAAGCGACGACTCGAGGAGTTGCTCCGCCAGGACATCCCCGGCGCCGACCTCGAGCCGTGGGACCGCCAGTACTACCACACGCTGCAACAGAAACGAGACTTCGGTATCGATCAGAACGTGGTCGCCGAGTACTTCTCCCTCGACACGGTCGTCAAGGGCATGCTCGATGTCACCGGCGACGTGTTCGGACTCCGCTACTCCGAGCTCCCCGACCATCCGACGTGGCACGAAGACGTCAGGACCTTCCGGATCGACGACGCCGGGACCGGCGCGCTGATCGCCCACTTCCACCTCGACCTGCATCCGAGGGCGGGCAAGTTCACCCACGCCGCCTGCTGGAACGTCGTGGATCGGCGCCGCAACGACGACGGATCGGTGCGAACACCGGTGGCTGCGGTGGCCGCGAACTTCACCAAACCCACGGGTGACACACCGTCCCTCCTCAAGCACGACGAGGCGGTGACGTTGTGGCACGAATTCGGTCATGTCCTCCACGCCTGCCTGACGGAGATCGACGTGCAGCGTTTCGCCGGGTTCGACACGGAGTGGGACTTCGTCGAGGCACCGTCGCAGATCATGGAGAACTGGATGTGGAGCACGGAGGTGCTCAAGCGGTTCGCCGTGCACCATGCAACCGGCGAGCCGATCCCCGACGCAATGGTGGACGCCCTGGTCGCAGCCCGCGACCAGAACATCGGCTTGTTGACCCTGCGACAGGTGTTCCTCGGCAAGTACGACCTCGCGATGCACACCTCGGGTCCCCGACCCGATCTCGATGCACTCGAGCGGGAGGCGAACGAGTTCACCCTCACCCCCTTCCACGAGGGGACGTTCATGGCGGCGTCCTTCGGACACCTCATGGGCGGGTACGACGCCGGCTACTACGGGTACCTGTGGTCCAAGGTCTACGGGGATGACATGTTCTCGGTGTTCGAGGACGAGGGAGTGTTGTCGCCCGAGGTCGGCAGACGCTACCGAGCCGAGATCCTCGCCATGGGCAGTGCACGCGATGCGTGGGACCACCTCGAGGCATTCCTCGGCCGCGAACCGAACGCGGACGCATTCCTCGCCAAGCTCGGCATCGCCTGACCACCGGGTTCGCGATGAGCGGCCGGGTTCAGGTGATCGCCCGAATCGCTCCCCCGTCGACCGCCAGGGTCGCGCCGGTGATGTAGCTGGCAGCAGGAGACACCAGGAACGCTGCAGCGGCGGCGTACTCATCCGGTTCGCCGTACCGCCCGAGGGGGATGCCCGCCTCACTCTCGCGCCGGATCGTCGCCGCGTCGACCCCGCGTCGCGTTGCAACCCCGGCGTCGAGTTCTGCGACCCGTTCCGTCGCGATCCGGCCGGGTATGAGGTGGTTGACGCGGATGCCGTCCGGTCCCCAGTCGTCGGCAAGCGTCTTGGCGAGGGCGGCGACACCGGCCCGGAAGATGCCAGACATGGACAGGACGTGGATCGGCTGTCGAGCCGAGATCGACGTCATGTAGAGCATGGCTCCTCCTGCCGAGAGGTGCGGTCGACTCGCTGATGCGAAGGTCATCGCCGAACGTAGGGTGAGGGCATACGCTCGATCCCAGTCGTCCTCACCGGTCTCGTCGAACGGGCTCGCGGGCGGTCCGCCGGCGTTGGCCACGACGATGTCGATACCGCCCCACCGGTGCGCGACCTCATCGACCCAGCGACGCACCTCGCCCGCGTCGGTGACGTCGACCTGCGCTGCCGTGACCGTGGCCCCGGTATCGGCCGCGATCGCTTCCGCCGTCGCAGAGGCATCGACCATCGAACGCGAGCAGAGTTCCACCGTGCATCCCTCGGCCGCAAGGGTGCGGGCAATCGCCGCGCCGAGGCCCTGCGACGCTGCCGCAACCAGTGCCCGCTTGCCGTTGAGCCCCAGATCCATGGACACCTCCTCGTGTAACGCGGCCAGACTACCGATCGGCGAACATGGCCCGAATCGCCACGCGATCCGGTTTCCCGTTCCCGAGCAGTGGCAGGCGGTCGATGATCTGGAGGTGACGGGGACGTTGCGGGCCATCCAGGATGTGTCCGATGCGCTCACCCAGGGACTCGAGGGGCTGCTCGGACACCACGAGCGCACAGACCGCACTTCCCCACTCGTCGTCGTCGATGGCAACCACTACGACGTCCGTGACATCGGTGAGGGCATCGATCGCGCCCTCGACCGCCGTGAGCGACACATTCACGCCGCCGCTGATCACGATGTCGTCGCGACGACCGAGCACCGTGAGACCCCCGTCGTCCTCCCACCGGCCGAGATCCGACGTGCGATGGGGCTTGGTGCGTCGGCGTTCGCTGAGATACCCGCCGAACACGGCGGGGCCGTCGACGACGATCGTGTCGTCGGCGTCGATCCTGACGTCGAACCCGTCGAGTGGCGCGCCGACGTAGCCGGCATGGCGGACGGGTTCGCCCGGCACCGTGGTGGCGACCTGGGATGCCGTCTCGGTGCTGCCATACGTGGCAGCGACGTCTGCGCCGGCGATGCCCGCGCGTTCGAGGAGCGAGGGGCGCAGTGGCCCTCCTCCCACCAGGAACGTCCCGATCGCATCCACCACCGATGGTGGACCCTCGAGCAACCGGTGCAGCATGGTCGGTACGACTGATGCGATGGTCGGCCTGGTTGCGAGGACCAGGTCGTCATGACCGCCGAAGGGCGCGACCACGACGGTCCCTCCTGCGGCGAACGATCGATAGAGCACCGACAATCCAGCGATGTGGTCTATCGGAAGCGTGAGCAGCCACCGATCGGCGCTCGACGTGTCGAGCCGACGGGCCGATGCCCCGATGGAGGCGACGATGTTGCCCATCGTGAGTGGCACCGTGCGGCGCCGCCCCTCGCTCCCCGATGTCGTGACACAGATGACCGCGCCTGGCGCCTCGACTGCTCCGATGTCCGGAGGTTCGGCGACGAACGGGAGGGGCACGGCGCCGACGGTGGGGAGCGCCAGCAGCTCCACGATGCTGGGAAGGTCGAGCCGTACCGGCGTGGGAACCACCTCACCGGTCGTGACGACCCCTCGCAGCGTTGCGACTCGGGATCCGACGAGGGTCCGGAGGGTCTCGTAGGTCACGACGCCATCACTGAAGACCAGGGCGGGTTCTTCGGGTCGGTCGATCGCCGAGGCGTCGACCAAGTCCGCGGGTGAGACCGCTCCGGCCGACGACGGGGTGGCATCAGATGAGGGGTTGGCCATCGGTGGTTACCCTATCGGGGCTTCGCCGTATCGGAGGGCTTGTGACATCTGACATCTTCGACGAATCGAGTTGGGACGAGGTGGCGGGGTTCTCGTTCACCGACATCACCTACCACCGTGCAGTCGATGCCGGCGTTGTGCGCATCGCTTTCGACCGACCCGAGGTCCGCAACGCGTTCCGGCCACGGACGGTCGACGAGCTGTACACGGCGCTCGACCACGCCCGCATGACCTCCGATGTCGGGTGCGTCCTCCTCACGGGCAACGGACCCTCGCCAAAGGACGGCGGATGGGCGTTCTGCTCGGGTGGCGACCAGCGCATCCGTGGCAGGGACGGGTACAAGTACGAGGGTCACGACGGCATCGACCCCGCCAGGCTCGGCCGCCTGCACATCCTCGAGGTGCAGCGCCTCATCAGGTTCATGCCCAAGGTGGTGATCGCCGTCGTCCCTGGGTGGGCCGTCGGGGGCGGGCACAGCCTGCACGTCGTGTGCGATCTGACGCTCGCATCGCGCGAGCACGCCGTCTTCAAGCAGACCGATGCCGACGTGGCGAGCTTCGACGGCGGGTACGGATCGGCCCTGCTGGCCAGGCAGGTGGGCCAGAAGCGCGCACGCGAGGTGTTCTTCCTCGGTCGGGACTACTCGGCCCAGGACGCATTCGACATGGGCATGGTGAACGCGGTCGTACCCCACGCCGATCTCGAGGCGACCGCGCTCGAGTGGGCAAGGGAGATCACGGCGAAGTCGCCCACCGCCCAGAAGATGCTCAAGTACGCATTCAACCTCCCGGATGACGGGATGGTGGGCCAACAGCTGTTCGCCGGTGAGGCGACGCGCCTCGCCTACGGCACCGACGAGGCCCAGGAGGGCAGGGACGCCTTCCTGGAGAAACGGGACCAGGATTACTCCCGATTCCCTTGGCAGTTCTGACCACGTGAGCGACGTGCCTCCCAACCCGTGGATCATGGCGGCGCGTCCTGCAACGCTGTCGGCTGCCATCGGACCCGTTCTCATCGGATCTGCGAGCGCGTGGCGTGATGGCGACTTCGTGATGATCCCGTTCGTCGTGGTCCTGTTCTGCGCCCTGGCGATCCAGGTGGGCGTCAACTACGCCAACGACCTCGCCGACGCCGAGAAGGGTGCGGACACCGAGGCCCGCATCGGCCCCGTCCGAGCCGTCTCCGCCGGCATGATCACGGCATCGGACATGAGGCGGGGGATCGCCATCGCCTTCGGGCTCGCCGCGATCGGCGGGCTGTACCTGATCTGGTACGCCGGGTGGCCGATATTCATCATTGGCGTGATCTCGATCTTCGCCGCCCTCGGCTACACGAACGGTCCCGTTCCGTACGGGTACTACGGGCTCGGCGAGGCCTTCGTCTTCGTGTTCTTCGGATTGGTTGCCACGGCCGGCACCCGCTACGTCTTCAGCCCTTCGGTACCGTCGGCAGTGTGGACCGGCGGTGTCGTGATGGGTCTGCTCGCCGCTGCCATCCTCGAGGCGAACAACATCCGCGACATCGACACCGACAGGGACGCAGGGAAGCGAACGCTCGCCGTCATGATCGGACGCGAACGGGCCCGTACGCTTTATGTCGCCACGGTCGCGGCCGCCTTCGTCGTGATTGCCTTCGGGTCGCTCGTCGGCTGGCTTCCGTTCATGTGCATCATCGCGCTGCTCGTCGCACCGCTGACCATCCCGCTGATCCGCACGATCCGATCCGAGACGGGTGGACCGCCCCTCATCGGCGTTCTCAAGGGCACCGCCCAGGTGCAACTGTTCACCGGGTTGCTGCTTGCCCTCGGCATCGCGTTCTGACCGGGTAGCCTCGAATCCCGTGGCCACCGGTGACGACAATGCTCGATTCTCAAGCGAACTGATTGCCGGGCTCGCCGACGCCGGTGTCGAGGTCGTGCTCGTGTCGCCGGGTTCGCGCAACACTCCGCTCACGCTCGCCGCCCTCGCCGAACCGCGGATCCGAGACGTGAGCATCCGTGACGAACGATCGGCCGGATTCATCGCCCTGGGCCTCGCAAAGGCGACGGGGCGACCGGCGGCCGTGATCTGCACATCGGGGTCTGCCGCCGCCCACTACCTCCCGGCCGTGGTCGAGGCGAACCAGTCCGGGACTCCGCTCGTCGTGATGACCGCCGATCGGCCTCGCGGCCTGCGAGGGACCGGAGCACCCCAGACCATGGATCAGGTGATGCTGTACGGCTCGCATGCGAAGTACTTCCTCGACGTCTCCCATGACCCACGCGCCTCGGGCGCGGACGCCGCACGGGCAGCCCTCGAGGATCCGCCGGGCGCAGCGCACCTGAACGTGTCGTTCGATGAGCCGCTCGTACCCACCGAGCATGTCCCGCCGCCCCCGGCTTCCACGATCGGCGATGAGCGCCTCCTGTGGGAGCCAACCGGCATCATCGGCTCCCTGGCGGGCAAACGGGTGGCGATCGTGGCGAGCGGGCGCATGCGGCCGGGGTTCGCCGCGGCAACCGCCGAGCTCGCCCGCCGCCTCGACGCACCCATCCTCGCGGACCCCCAGGCAAGCGTCACCGGACCCAACGTCATCGACACGAGCGACCTTCTGGTGGCGGCACACGACGAGGATGGACGTCGCCTGGTCACCGAGTCGTTGGCGCCGGACGTCTTCGTCCGCCTCGGCCCCCTCCCGACCTCCAAGCCTCTGTGGAGGTGGATGGAAACGAGCGCCATCCCCCAGATCCACATCGAATCGTCACGCCTCGCCGATCCTCTCGGGTCGGCATCGACAACGATCGTCCACGACCCGACCGACGTCCTGGTGAGCGAACCCGTTCCGGAGGCACGAACCGGATACGCAGACGAGTGGCGCTCCGTCGACCGCATCGCCTCCGCAGCGAGGGCGGCGGCTCTCGACGATCTCGCCTTCCCCAACGAGCCGGAGGTCGCTCGCTCCACCGCTGACCACGCCCCCCATGGCGCGATCCTGTGGCTCGCGTCCTCACGTCCGATCAGGGATGTCGACGCCTTCGCCAGGCGCAGGGACGACCGGATCGTGCTGGCCAATCGCGGGGTCAACGGGATCGATGGAACGATCTCGTCGGCGATCGGCGCTGCGCTCCCAGCAACACCCGTCGTCCTGCTCATCGGGGACGTGGCCGCACTCCACGACGCGACAGCGCTGGCCGAGGCAGCGGCCCTCGAGGTACCACTTCGCATCGTGGTCGTGAACAACGACGGCGGTGGGATCTTCGAGCTCCTCCCACAGGCATCCTCGTCGGTGATCGAACGGTCCGATTTCGAGCGCCATTGGGGTACCCCCCACGGGCTGTCGCTCAGCGCCATTTCCCGCAGCTTCGGGCTCCAGGCGTGGCGCGTCGATGACCGCCAGGCACTTCGTGACGCGGTGGGCGCCCCCATCACCGGACCTGAACTCATCGAGGTCTTCACCGACCGGGGTCGACTCGTGGCCGATCAGACGCACGTGCGCCGATCGGTGGCTGATGCCCTACGTCGAAGCTACGAGGTCGAGTAGCGGGCGGAGCTTGAGTCGTGTCTCGAGCACCTCGGAAGCGGGATCGGAATCGGCGACGATGCCGGCTCCGGCGAAGAGGGTGGTCGTCGAGCCGTTGACGAGCCCACACCGCAGGCCGATGGCGATCTCGCCGTCACCCGATGGCGTCAACCACCCGATCCCTCCCGTGTACCAACCGCGGTCGAGCGGTTCGTGGGCTGCGATGTACTCGACTGCCTCCCGTCGGGGCACACCACCGACGGCAGGCGTCGGATGCACGACGTCGACGATGTCGAGAACACCCGTGCCGGGGGCGACGTCGCCCTCGATCACCGTCGACAGGTGCTGGACGGTCGCCATCTTCTTGAGGACCGGTCCATCCGGCACGACGAGACCCGAGACCAGACCTTCGAGCCGGCTCCGCATGTCGTCGACGACGAGACGGTGCTCCTCCTGGTCCTTCGCGGACGCGAGCAGGGCGGCGCCGATGGCGCCATCGTCGTCCTCGCCCTCGCCGCGCGCCGCCGATCCCGCCAGGGGGTTGGACCGGAACCGACCGCCCCGCACCGTCGCCAACAGCTCCGGGCTGGCACCCATGAACACGCTGTGGTGGGACTTCCATGCGAAATCGAAGCACTCGGGATAGGACATCGCGAGCTGCCGGAACACCCGCAGGATCGCCACCGACGCCGAACTCTCCACGCGCACCGATCGTGCGAGCACGACCTTGTCGAGGTCCTCGGCAGCGATGGACTTCACCGCTGCGTCGACGATGCCCGCCCAATCGGCGACGGTGGGATGGGATTCGATGTGGTGGTCGCCCGAGTCGACCACCCGGACCCACTCCGGGTGCTTCATCGATGCGAGCAGATCGAGCGTCGGTGCCGGATCATCACCCGCTGGTATCGCAACCGTGAGCCGGGTGGCGCCGTCGACCCGCTCGATGCCGATCCTCGGCAGGAACGCCTCAGCGGCGGCGTAGTCCTTCCACAGGCCGTCGGCGACGATCTCGTCGAGGAACGAGTACCCCATGAACACGGTGAGGTCCGCGGCATCCACATCCCCGACGATGTCCATCCCCGCTCCGAGGCCACCGATCGCTGCGGCCAGTTCCACGAACCGCTGCGGGCCCGAGGTGGCGGCATGCCACGCCGTTCCGAGACCAACACGCCGGTCGCCGCCCGGCGTGGCCAGGGCGACGGCCCGATCGACGAGGGCTGCACCCGTGCGAGCGAAGTCGAACGGATCGAGCTCGACCTCGATCCGGGCGATGCGGAGTCCGACGCCTTGTGACAGCTGCGATGCAAGGGCGTCGAGATGGTCGCGGGTCACGATGTGCACGCAGGAAGCGTACCTGCGGACATCGCCGATCAGAATCGCCGTCCCCGGACCACCGTGCGTCGCCAATGGGACTCCGGTACCGATCGATACCAGCGGCCGATCGTCACGCCATGCGAGCGTGGGCCTCGAGGTGGTGCTCGTGGGGGTCGAGCCGGAACCGGACGTAGAAGATCAGCATGAAGATCACCACGGCCATGACGGGCCAACCGATCAACGTCCTATCCACGAGGAACTCGGAACCCGAGACATTGCTCAGGTGCCAGGCCTCCCAAGCGGTGAGCGCCATCTCGGCGACCGCCCACACGAGCGTGATCTGGGCAGCGACCCGTCGGTACACGGGATGATCCATCGACAGGTGCCGATACCGCACGACCAGCGGGATGAGGTAGCCCGCTATCGGGTGCTTCGTGAAAGCCGTGATGCCCACGGCGATGGCGATGAGGGCACTCGTGGCGACCCCGAAACCGAAGAAGACGTTCTCGGATCCGGTCAGGATCCCTGCGATGCCACGCACGACGACGTAGCCGAGCGATATGGGGAGCAGCCATCCGATCGCCTGCCCGCGGCCGCGCCGGATCACGATGAGGCCTGCTGACAGGACCGTGGCGGCCACCATGCCGGCGACCAGGCCGAACCAGTTGTTTGCGGCGAGGAACGCGATGCTCGGTACCAGCGACGCGACGATGCCCGACGGGCCACGCCGCTGTTGCTCGATCATGTCGGGAATCCGGTGCGTCATCCTCGCCCCTGCGTTGCATGGGTCAACGACCTGACGTCCGCGACTATTCCGTGGTGCCGAGCCCCGATCAGAGCACGTCGGCGACCATGTCGGCCACCTCCAGCGGCTTCTCCATCGGTACGAGGTGCCCAGCGCCCTCGACGACGACGAGGTCCGCTCGCGGGAACCGGTCCACGAGGTCCCCCAGGTAGGACCCGTGGTGTGTGTCGGACGTCTCCCCGGCCACGAGGACGACGTGGGGGTCGATCTCCGTCAGACGATCCCACGTGTCGACGTTGTTCCCCTCCCGGTAGTAGTCCGCCTCGACCCTCGGCTCGCACCGGATCGTCCAACCCTCCTCGCCGGGGCCCCATCCATGATCGACATAGAGGTCCAGCATCTCTGGATCCCACGTCGCGAAGGGGCCGGGCGCTGCGAACCGAAGGCGGGCAGCGTCGCGGTCTGGGAACACACGCCTCCGGTGCTGGGCGATGTCGGCAATCGGGATGTTCGCCCTGCCATGGGGAGGCGGAAACAGGATCGGCTCCACGAGGACGAGGGTCCGAAAGGTACCGGGAGCGAGGATCTCGGCCCTCGCCAGGGAGGCCGCGCCCATCGAGTGGCCAACCCCCACCGATCGCGAGGATGTGGATCCCACGACCGCGAGGATGTCGAGCGCCAAGGGGTGCCACAGGTACGGAGGTGCGCCGCGCCCCGAGGCCCCGTGGCCTCGCAGGTCCATCGAGAGCCATGTGGTGTTCGGATGGCGAGCGGCGACGGCACCGGCGATCGGCCGCCAGAGTTCCTTGCAGAAGCCATTCGCATGGACGTAGAGGACGTCGGGGACCGAACGTGCGGTGCCCTCGACGGCGATGGGGAACCCATCGTGACCGTCACGCCTCGGCATCGGACTCCGTGTCGTCGATCCTCCAGCCCAACTCGTTCTCCACGCCGACGACGCCATCGAGGCGCCTTGCGAGCTCCTCGACGAGCCGAGCCTCCGTCCGGGTCCCGATCGTTCCCACGAAGGTCACGACACCGTTCGTCACGTGCACGTCGACGGTCTCGGGGTCGACGAAGAGCACCCTGCGGATGAGGTCCTCGCGGATCTCGTCCTCGATGAGGTCATCGGGCCGCGTGAAGGCCGCCACGATGTCGAACCGCGAGATGATGCCGACCATTTTGGCTTCCTCCACCACCAGCACCCGCTTGACGCTGTGCTCATGCATGAATCGTGCGGCGTCCATGATCTCGAGATCGGGGGACACCGACAGCACCGAATGGGACATGACATCCTGCACCAACGGGTGCACCTCACCGTGATCGACGCGCTTGAGTTCCATCTCGAGGAAGTCGCCCTCGGTGATGATGCCGAGCACGTGATCGTCGGGATCCACCACGGGAAGACCCGAGACGCGGTATCGGAACATCATCCGAGCGGCGTCGCGCGTCGAGGTGGTCGGCCCGACGGCAACCACATCGGTGGTCATGAGATCCCGAACGTGCATCAGCTCCTCCTCACAGGGCGGACGGCATGTCTGCCCGGGAGGGAATCCAACTCCCCTGCACCGGCCGCACCTTGATACGTGCGTCCACGATACGCACGCCTTCACCCGGCTTGCCGACTTTGACCGGATTGAGGTCCATCTCGAAGATCTCCGGGACGTCCTCGATCAGCGCAGATACGCGGAGGAGGGTGTCGACGACCGCGTCGATGTCCCCTGGATCGCCGCCCCGATAGCCCTCGAGCAGCCGTGCCGACTTGACCTGGGAGATCATGTGCCTGGCATCGACGTCCGTGAGCGGATGGATGCGGAACGCGACATCGCCGATCAGCTCCACGAACACACCACCGAGGCCGAAGACGATCAGGGGTCCGAAGTTCGGATCCTCGACCATACCGACCAGCACCTCGTGTCCTCCGGGTACGAACTCCTGCACCAACACGCCCTCGGGATCGGGAACGGCGTTCATGACCTGTTCGTAGGCTGCCTCGACGGCGTCAGCGCCGGAGACGTCGAGGGCGACACCGCCGACATCCGACTTGTGGACCGCCGACGGTGAAATGACCTTCAGGACGATCGGTTCACCGAGATCCTCGGCGAAAGCCACGGCCTCGGCGGCCGAGGCCACGACTGCCGATCGCGGGATGCGGAGTCCGTAGGCATCGAGCACCGTGTCGACGCTGTCGGGGTCGAGCCACTCTCCCTCGGCGTCTATGCCTTCGATGGCCTCGTCGATCACCGTACGGGCTCCTGCACGGTCGACATCGTCGAACGTCACGTGGCTACCGGTCGGTTCTTCGAGCCACTCGGCGTACCCCACGGCCTGGCGCAGGGCCTTGGCAGCCCGCTCGGGGAAGGGGAACACCGGGAACTTCGCCGTCTTGCTGGCGAGCTCGGTGGGAGCGCCAGCAGAATCCATGTATACGCTGAGGAAGGTCTTGTCGTGCGGCGAGTTCTCCACCGCCTCCTTGATCGCCGTGGCGGTCTCGACCACGCCGACGTTCGACGCGGGGATGTACAGCGTGATCACGGCATCGATCTCGTCCGAGGCCATCAGCAACTGGATGGTGCGTTTGTACTCGTCGGGTCCTGCCGCTGCGATCATGTCGACCGGGTTCGTCACCGAGGCATCCGCCGGTAGATATTCGCGCATCGTCGCCTGGAGCTCGTCCGACAGCGGCGCGACCTCGAGACCGCGTGACTCGAGGGCGTCGACCGCCAGGATGGCCGGTCCGCCGGCGTTCGTGACGAGCGCGACCCTACGCCCCGTGGGAATCGGCTGGTTCGCCAGCAACGAAGTGACGTCGAACAACTCCTCGAGGGTCTCCACCCTGACGACGCCCGCCTGTTTGAACAGGGCATCGACGGCGACATCGAGGCTGGCGAGCGATCCGGTGTGGCTGGAGGCAGCACGGGCCCCTGCCGCCGTGCGACCTGCTTTGACCGCCACGATGGGCTTGCGCCTCCCGATACGACGGGCGATGCGACCGAAACGCCTGGGATTGCCGAATGACTCGAGGTACAGCAGGATGACGTCGGTGTTCGGATCATCCTCCCAGAACAGCAGTAGGTCGTTGCCTGAGACATCGGCCTTGTTCCCGACGGAGACGAACGTCGAGATCCCGATGCCGAGGTTTCTGGCGTAGTCGAGGATGGCGAGGCCGAGCGCACCAGACTGTGAGGACATCGCTACATTGCCGGGCGCTGCCGGGAGCGGCCCGAACTGGCCATCGAGGCTCACCGCAGGATCCGTGTTGAGGAGGCCCATGCAGTTCGGGCCGATCATGCGCATGCCGGCGTCACGAACGACATCGAGGAGCTCGGCCTCCGCCGCAGTACCGGCCTCCCCCGTCTCGGAGAAGCCAGCGGAGATGACACACAGCCCCTTGACCCCCTTCTCGGCGCATTCCTTGACCACCTCGATGACATGGGGACCGGGAACGACCACGAACGCGAGGTCGATCGGGACCGGGATGTCCTTCACCGACGGGTACGTGGGGATGGATCTGATGAACGGTGACTTCGGGTTCACCGGATAGACGGGTCCGCGGTAGTCGGCGTTGATGATGTTGTTGAAGAGGCGTCCGCCGATCGATGCCTTGTTGCGGCTTGCGCCGATGACGGCGACCGATTGCGGATAGAAGATCGGCATCAGGCTCGCTGCCGTGGCTCGCCGCTCGGCCTCACCCTCCGCCTCGAGCACCGCATCGGACTCCTCGGTCGGGAAGCTGACGGTGTAGACGCCCTCGTCGATCTCCCGAGAGAGGGTGAATCCCGCATTGCGGAACACACGCATCATGGCGTGGTTGTCGGCGAGGAGGAATGCACGGAACCCGCTGATGCCGCGGCTGCGGGCGAATGCCGTCAACCGGTACAGGAGGAGCGTTCCGATCCCCATGCCCTGCATACCGTCCGCCACGGTGAACGCGACCTCCGCCAACGACGGATCCTCCTCGGACGTGTTGTACCGCCCCACCCCAACGATCCGGCCATCGAGAACGGCGATGAGCGCCATCTGCGTCCGGTAGTCGAGCTTCGTGAAGTCGGCGAGTTCCTCCTCGGTCAACTCGCGCTTGACCCGGAAGAAGCGGAAGTAGCTGCTCTCGGTCGACATCGACCGCACGAGCTCCTGCAAGCCCTCTGCGTCCTGGGGTGCAATGGGCCGCACCCGGACGATGCCTCCGTCCTTGAGGACCGAGCTCTGCTCCCATTCCGCCGGATAGCCGGGGGGCATGTCGTCCACGGTGCCGGGTACGAACGTTGTCGTCATGGATCCTTCTCTTCGTCGTCAAGAGGATTGTCCCACAGTGTGCAGGTGAGGATTCGCAGGTTGAGCCTTGAGCCTTGAGCCTTGAGCTGTGAGCCTGCTTCGCAGGGCTCGGTTCACCGTTTACGGTTCACGGTTCCGGTGGACGGTCCCTCTTACCGTGGACCGTGAACCGTGAACCGACAACCGATGACTGAATGCTTGTTCGTCCCGCGTGCGCGCGTACCCTTGGCACACCGACTCTCGAGGTTGCACCATCGACACGCCACCGCGACTGACGCTTGCCGGACCCGTTCTCGATGCCGCGCGGCCGTTGGAGCTCGCAGCGTTCTATGAGCGCCTGCTCGGGTGGTCGATCATTCGCAGCGAGGGACCGCGGCAGCGGGAATCCCGACGAGGACGGCTGGGCGATCCTGGGGCCCGAGGACCGATCACGCAAGATCGAGATCCAATGGGAACCGAATTACCTGCCACCGACGTGGCCATCGTTGCCGGGAGAGCCACTGATGATGATGCACCTCGACTTCGGTGTCGACGACGTCGAAGCCGCCGCTGCGTGGGCGATCACCTGTGGAGCAGTCGAGGCCGATCATCAACCCCAGGACGACGTGCGGGTGATGATCGACCCCGAGGGCCACCCGTTCTGCCTGTTCCTCGGTGAGCCTTGAGCTATGAGTCCTGAGCCATGAGTCCTGCTTCGCAGGGCTCGGTTCACGGTGAACGGTGAACGGTCTACGGTTCACGGTCTACGGTTCACGGTTTACGGTCGGTCTTGCCGTGAACCGTGAACGTGCTCAAAGCTCAAGGCTCAAAGCTCAAGGCTTCCCTCAACAACACGCCGCTTGCGTCGGTCTTCTCCATCGCGTCGGTGTCCGCGAGCACTGCGTAGTACTCCCAGCGTTCACCGTCGGGGCCTGTCGCCCACACCTTGTCCTGGAGGGCATAGCAGCATGCGACCGAGGCTTCCTCGGCGGTCGCGACTCCGACTGCCTGGAGGCGCCGAGCTGCCGCAGCCACGTCGTCGGTTCCGCCGACCTCGACCCCGAGGTGGTTGATGGTGCCTCCGTCGAGGCTCTCGATGAGCACCAGCTTGAGGGGTGGCTCGTCAATGGCGAAGTTGGCGTACCCCTCGCGGCGTTTCGCCGGAGCGGTGCCGAAGAGCTTGCTGTAGAAGCTGACGGCGTCGTCGATGTCGGTGACGTTCAGTGCGAGTTGCACCCGGCCGGTGGCGGGTACGTCGGTCGCGTCGATCATGCGCAGATCCTTTCACATAGATATCTGTCTATGTGAATCATATAGACAGACATCTATGCGTCAAGTAGGATTCGGCCATGGACTGTTGCCAACCCGTCTGCTGCGCACCCGTCGGACCCGAGGATGCCATCACGATGGCCGCCGCGCTCAAAGCATTGGCCGATCCGACACGGCTTCGGCTGTTCAGCCTCATCGCCTCCGCCGGAGAACAGTGTGCGTGCGACCTCACGGACCCCCTCGGGGTCAGCCAGCCGACGGTGAGCCACCACCTCCGAATCCTCACGGAGGCGGGCCTCGTCCATCGCGACCAGCGAGGGAAGTGGGCGTACTTCTCAGTCGATCCCGGACGGCTCGGCGAGCTCCGGGACTTCCTCGACCCTTCTGCCACGGTCTGAACGACCGAACACCACGGTCACTTCGGCACCCCCATCGCGAGACGACCCCAGCCGTACTCCCCCACCGGTCCGCTCGGCCGTCCTCACCACGATGTCGAGGCCAAGGCCCGTCGAACCCGCCCGCGATGCACCTCGCCTTGCGACTCCGAGATCGTCGAAACCCTGACCATCGTCGGACACGGTGAACGAGTGGCGACCATCGGCCCGTGTGCGCACATAGAGTCGGAAGCCGCATCCTGCCGGTGTGTGCGCGAACACGTTCTCGATGAGGACATCGACCATGGCCCCCAGGTCGGTACGGGCGAGGGCGACCGGATGCCTGCCCTGGTCGATGCTGACGGACGTCGCACGGCCCTGCTCGTCGGCGAGGATCTGCCAGAACGCCGCACGATGGGCCACGATCTCGCCGAGGTCGACCTCCTCTTCCCCACTCGCCTCCACCGAACGCGATCGCGCACCCTGGATCAAGGCATCGATCTCCCGCTCGAGGTCATCGATGTCCGCTCGTAACGCAGCGCTCTCCTCTTCGTTCGACAGCGTCTCGGCCTGGAGGCGCAGGGCCGTCAGAGGTGTGCGAAGGCGGTGCGATAGATCGGCGACGGACTCACGTTCCGCCGCGAGGAGCGCGTCGAGGCGTCCTGCGAGGACATTGAAGGCCTCACCAACCTCGGCGATCTCCTGCGGCCCTCCCGGCTCGACCCGCGTGTCGAGCTTCCCCTCACCCCATCGGTGGGCGGCATCGGAGAGGTCCGTCACCGGCCGGACGAGGGAGCGGCCCAGCCAATCGGCGGCGAGGATGGCGATGGCGATGATGGCGAGCCCGAGGCCCAGCAGCATGAGCCATGCCACCGCGACGCCCTTGCGCAGTTCCGCCGTCGCCACGAACGACCGGACGACGATCGTGCCCTCGGCCAGGGGCGCGTCGGGGAGGAGCACCGGCACGAGCGCCTCCGCTCCCCCCTCGGTGGCGACCACCGATGCAGCTCCCATCCTCGCCTGCTCGATGTTCGGCGTTATCTCCACCGGTTCGCCGATCACGTCGCCATTGCGGAAGACCACACTGAGACCATCGGGGTTGCCGAAGGCGACGACCACGGTCTCGGTGAACTCCGGCGTGATGCCCCCGGCTGATCCGGTGACGGCGAGCGCCGCGGCAACGGACTGGGCATCGCGCTCGGCCGAGCTCAGCGCCCTGGCCTCGGCCTGATTGCGGATGAGGACCCCGACGGGCACCAGGAACGCGACGACGGCGAGAGAGGCCACGGCGAGGCTCAGCCATGCAAGTCTGCGCCTCATGTCGGATCGACGAGTTTGACCCCAACGCCGTAGACGGTCTCGAGGTACCGGCTCTCGGCAGCCGTCTCGCCGAGCTTCTTGCGAATCCACGAGAGGTGGACATCCACCGTCTTCTCGGTACCGCCGTACGGTTGCCGCCACACCTCGGCCATCAGGGAGCGTTTGGATACGACCGTGCCCTCGTGCTCGGCGAGGTACAACAGGAGGTCGAACTCCTTGGGGCTCAACTTCAGGGGCTCACCATCGAGGAGCGCCATGCGTGCGCTGGGGTCGAGCGACAGACCGCCGACCGTGACGGTCGCCCGCGACGACCCGCTCGACGCACGTCGGAGCACCGCACGGACCCGAGCCTCGAGTTGCTCGACGCTGAAGGGTTTCACGATGTAGTCGTCGGCGCCGGCATCGAGGGTTCGAATGACGTCACGATCCTCACCGCGCGCCGTGGCAACCACGACCGGGACATCGGTGACGGCGCGAATCATCTTGAGCAGCTCGCTGCCGTCGAGGTCGGGAAGGCCCATGTCGAGCACCACGACATCGGGAGAGGAGGCCACGATGCTCTGGAGTCCGTCGAGCGCGGTACCTGCGCCGTGGACCTCATATCCCTTCTCGGCGAGCACGCGCGCCATCAACTCGCGAATGCGCTGATCGTCCTCGATGATCACGACGGATGCCACGAGCGGTAGCAAAGCAGGTGGCGCGGACCTTAGCAACTCCTTAACATGCTGTTGGAGACCTCGAAACACCGAAGACGGAACCATGATGACATTGCGGCAGAGACTCCTCCTGGTCGCCGGCTGGATTGCAGCAGCCTTCGGCGCAGGACTGATCGCCTCTGGTGCGGTTGCCGTCGCAGGTGGCCAGGTCATCGACCGTCCCCTGCGACCGATGACCGCAGCCGAGGTGGCAGCGCTCCCTGTCGTTGAGGTGGGTGTGCCCGAGGATCTCGAGCCCCAAGCCTCCGGCGGCTTCGTTTCAACCACCGGGGCACCCTCCTCAGGGAGCGACGGCGCCGAGGATCGTGAGGATCCGGCTGGCACCGGGGGGAGCACCGCAATTCCCCGCGACGAGCAGACCGCACCGGCGGTGGTGTCTGGCGTCCGCGTCGCCACCTCCGAGGGAGGCCAGGCCTCGTTCGGGATCGCCGACGGAGCGCTCCTCCTGTTGTGGGTGACCCCCCAGCCGGGATACGTCGCCACCACCCGACAACGCACGGCGGATTCGGTGACGGTCGGTTTCTCCTCCGTCGAGGAGGGTTGGCTGATCGAGGCGACCGTCGAGGCCGGTGAGGTGACGATCTACACGAGGCCCGAGCCGGTCGCCTGACCCCGGCCCCGCGTCACGTTCGCTCGGGCTCGAAGCTCAGCGTCCGGTCGTAGCTCTCGACGAACGCCACGACGTCTTCCGGGCGCAGCGGTCTCGCCACCAGATACCCCTGCACCTTGTTGCAGCCGAGCGATCGAACGACCGACAACTCCTCGGGTGTCTCGACACCCTCGGCGATGACCTCGAGGTCGAAGCTGCGTGCGATCGCGATGATCGCCGCTGCCACTTGTTCGGCCTCGCGTCGGCGATGTGCCTCACGGACGAACGTTTCGTCGATCTTCAATGATCGGATCGGAAGGCTCTGGAGCTGGCGAAGCGACGAATGGCCGGTGCCGAAGTCGTCGATGGAGACCTTGACACCCATGTCGGCCAACCGCTCGATGGCCCGCGACGCCCGCTCGGGTTCCTGGGTGATCATCCGTTCGGTGACTTCGACCTCGAGGTGGCGCGGATCGAGGTCCGCCGTCGCAAGGGCGATGGCAATCGTCTCGACCAGGTTCGCATCGCGGAACAGGCGCTCGGAGGCGTTCACCGCCACCCGCATCGGGCGCATCCCCGCGTCGGCCCATCGGCGCATGTCCATGCACGCCTCATCGATGAGCCACTCGGTCATGGGGATGATGAGATCCGACTCCTCGGCGAGCGGGATGAACTCCCCCGGCATGATGAGACCCCGATCGGGATGCTCCCATCGCATCAGGGCCTCGAGGCCGATCACGACACCGCGAGCGACGTCGACCTTCGGCTGGTACTCCACCCGGAGCTGGTCCCCCGCCACGATGGCGGCCTTGAGGTCGTCGAGGAGGTCGATGCGATCGGACGTGCGGTCGCGCAGGGCCTTCGTGAAGTATTGGTAGGTGTTGCGCCCGGCCGACTTCGACTGGTACATCGCTGTGTCCGCGCCCTTCACGAGCTCCTCGTAGGAATCACCGTCGATCGGATACACGGAGATTCCGATCGACGTCGTCACGATGAGCTCACGATTGCCCACCGCAAACGGTGTCGCGATCGACCGGAGGATCTTCGTTGCGACCTGCCCTGCATCCTCGACCCGCTTGCCACCCTCGAGGATCACCGTGAACTCGTCGCCGCCGAGACGGGCAACGGTGTCGGTCTCACGCAGGCACGTTACGAGCCGCGCGGCGATCTGGCGCAGCAGCTCATCGCCGACCGAATGGCCGAACCGATCGTTGATGTCCTTGAAGCCGTCGATGTCGAGGAACATGACCGTCACCAGACCGCCCTCGCGGCGCGCCCTGGCGAGTGCGGAGTTGAGCCTGTCCCGGAACAGGGTTCGGTTGATGAGGCCGGTGAGCTGATCGTATTGGGCGAGGTAGCCGATGCGGCGATCAACCCGACGCTTGCGCAGGTACACGATGCCGAACGCGCTCGCGCTGACGACGACGATCGCGACGATGACACCGACGGCGACAATCAACATGGCGAATGGGATCCGATGTTCATTGTCCATTCCATCGGCATCGCGGCGCCGGGAATGAAGGACCTCATTGGGTGGGACCCGCATCGGATCACCCGTGTGATCGATCCCGCTCGCAGGGGGCCAGATGGCCGTGCCCGGGGTGAGATTCGAACTCACACCCCCGAAGGGAGCGGATTTTAAGTCCGCCGCGTCTACCGGTTTCGCCACCCGGGCAGCGCCGGAAGCGTAGTGCGGGCCCACCCACCGATAGGAGGAGGCGCCTGCGTAATCTTTCGTGTCCCGAGAAAAGGAGCTCGTCGGTGAAAGTCTTCCCTCCCGAGAAGATCCGGAATGTCGCACTCGTAGGACACGCCGGATCCGGTAAGACCACGCTGGCAGAAGCGCTCCTCTTTCGTGCCGGTTCCATCGGGAGGATCGGCACCGTCGAATCGGGAAGCACGGTCACCGACTACGACCCCGAGGAGCATGCCAGGGGCATGAGCGTGACGATGGCCCTCGCACCCTTCGTGTGGCGGGGGCACAAGGTGAACCTCATCGATACGCCGGGCTACGCGGACTTCGCAGGTGACCTCCATGCGGCGCTCCGGGTGACGGACCTCGCGGTATTCGTGGTCAGCGCGGTGGAGGGCGTCGAAGTCCAGACCGTCTACGCATGGAGGATCGCCGAGCAGCTCGGTGTTCCTCGGATGATCTTCATCAACAAGCTCGACAAGGAACGCGCATCGTTCGAGCGAACACTGACCGAACTCCGCGACCGCTTCGGTGCCGGCATCGCCCCCATCGAGCTCCCCATCGGCAAGGAGGCGGCCTTCCACGGGGTTGCGGACCTGTTCCGTGACAAGGCGTATATCTACGACTCCGGAAAGGCCGAGGTCGTCGCCATGCCCGATGAGATGGCCGATCGGGAGCACGAGGTCCACGACAACCTCGTGGAGGGCATCGTCGTCGCCGACGATGCGATGCTCGAGCGGTACCTCGAGGGCGAGGTGCCCGGTGTCGAGGAACTCGAGCACACGATGGCGGTCGGCGTCGCCCAGGCGACCGTGTTCCCCGTCGTGTGCGGTTCGGCGATCGGACCGATCGCCGTGGACCGTCTCGCTGATTTCATCGTCGAGTTGGGGCCATCGCCACAGGACCGGCCGGCCGCGATCGTCACCGCCGGTACCGAGGAGATCGAGATCCCCAAGGATCCCGGGGCCGACCCGCTCGCGTTCGTGTTCAAGACGATCGCCGACCCGTACGTCGGCCAGATCTCGCTGATGAAGGTGATGTCGGGAACGCTCAGGCCCGAGACCCATCTCATCAACGGGAGGTCCGGTGAGGATGAGCGCCTCGCGAAGATCGCGACCATGTTCGGCAAGGAGACCACCCTCGTCGAGGCGGCGCCGGCGGGTGACATCGTCGCCGTGGCGAAGCTGTCCGATACCGCAACGGGGGACACGCTCGCTCCCAAGCACAAACCGGTCAGGGCCATGCCGATCGACCGACCCGAACCGTTCCTCGCCACTGCCGTGGTCGCCCGCACCCAGGCCGACGACGACAAGCTGTCGACATCCCTGGCACGGGTGCTCGACGAGGATGCGTCACTCAAGGTGACGCACGACGCCGAAACCAGGCAAACACTCCTGTGGGGAATGGGCGAGACCCACATCCAGATCACGATCGAGAAGCTCGCACGCAAGTTCGGTGTCGACGTCGACCAGGAACCCGTCCGCGTCGCCTATCGCGAGACGATCAGCCGCTCCGCAGACGCCGAGGGCAAGCACAAGAAGCAGTCCGGCGGCCACGGTCAATTCGGTGTCTGCCACCTCATCCTCTCACCGCTGGCTCGCGGGGAGGGATTCGCCTTCCACGACGCGGTGAAGGGCGGATCGATCCCTCGACAGTTCATCCCGGCCGTTGAGAAGGGCATCATCGAGACGATGGACGAGGGCGGATTGCACGGCTATCCGGTGGTCGACATCGAGGCCACGGTCGACGATGGCAAGTACCACTCGGTCGACTCGTCGGAGATGGCGTTCAGGCTGGCTGCGAGGGCGGGATTCCGGGCCGCGTTCGAGGCCGGCGGCCCCGTCGTCCTCGAACCCGTGTCGAAGGTCGAGGTCACCGTCCCGCCCGAGTACCAGGGTGATGTGATGGGTGACATCGCCGCCAGGCGCGGTGCCGTCCAGGGGTCGATGGCCAACGTCGACGGCACCCAGACCATCTCCGCAGAGGTACCCACGAGCGAGATCGTCCGGTACGCGATCGACCTTCGGTCCCTCACGAATGGATGGGGCCGATTCAGTGCCCACCTCGACCACTACCAGGAGCTCCCGTCCCACATGGTCGACCGGGCGCTTGCGGCTGCGGCAGCCGATCAGTCCTGACCGAGCGCAGCAACCCGAGCGGCGAGGCCGTCGAGCAGGTCGTACTCGCTCACGAGGACGCTCTCGGCTCCCAGCGCCTCCATCACGCGTTGAGCGACAACGGTGCCAGCGAGTATCACGGGCGCACGCCGGGGCTCGAGACTGGGGATCTCCGCCGTCTCGGAGACGGTGAGTGCGGCGAGCTCGTCTACCAGCGCGTCGACGTCACGGCGCGTCAGGGTCGTTCCGTGGACCACATCCGGGTCGTAACGACCGAGACCCACATGCATCGCAGCGAGGCTGGTGAAGGTGCCGGCGACACCGATGACCTCCTCGGCCCGTATTCGGATCGGCGGTTCCGACAGCACCCGATCGACTTCAGCCGCGGCAGTCGCTAGCTGCGCCGCAGAGGCCGGACGATCGGGCAGGGAGCGATCCGTGAGGCGGACGGACCCCATGTCGTAACTGTGGGACCACGTCACATCGACCTCCCCCTCGACCACCTCGGTCGAACCTCCCCCGATGTCGACCACTACCTGTCGACCGATACGACCGGCACCGGTAGTGGCACCCGAGAACGCGAGCAGGGCTTCGTCCTCCCCATCGATCACGGAGGGCGGGCGCCCGAGCACGGCGGCGATCGATCGCATGACCTCGGGACCGTTCCGTGCATCACGGGCGGCCGATGTGGCGACGGCAGCGAACCGGGTCACACCGTCATCGACCATCACGTCGGCGAAGCGTGCGAGGACCGCCAGCGAGGACGCAACGGCATCGTCGGACAGGACGCCACTCGCGTCGACGCCCCGGGCGAGTCCCGTGACCTCGCTCTCACGCCGGATCACGGAGCCGTCGGCGTCCACCACCATGAGCCGGATCGAGTTCGATCCGATGTCGATCGCACCGATGACGCTCACTTCGGTTCGCTCCACGACGGATTCGCGATCCATCCGTCGTCGGTCTCGATGACACATGGCACCGTGCAGTCGAGGGGCTCGACCTCACCTGCGACCTGCTCCCCCACCGGGTTGTCGTTCCCGGCCGCGGTGTCCGCATACTGGGCGTGGAGGCACTTGACCCCCCCTTGGGACCCCGCGATGCCCCCGCGCGGTTCCGGCCCCGACCGGGCCTCAGGGAGAAGGGCCGACCGCTCCCGCGCATAACGATCCATCGCCGCGGCCCATCGTCGTGCCATCGCGGGATCCGAGGCGATCTGCGCATCGGCCTCCTTGACACCGCCTGCCGCCTCGCGCCGCGATATCCGCACCGTGGCGAGCGGACAGGTCAACCAGTGGGTGGTGGGGAACGGCGTGCCATCATCGAGGATCGGCGGCACACGAGTGACGACGGGCATGTCGAGGTGGCACCGGGCCTCGATCGCGACGGTCGAGCGGGGAGGCCGCCCGATCTGGACCTCGACGATCGAGCGATCATCCATCGCTCGTTGCGTCACCACCGGTGATGAAGTCCCAGATCCGCTGGAGGAGGCTCCTGGGCTCCTCGACTGCCGGTGCGGGCTCGGGCGGGGTGCGATCCACAACGACGGGATCCGGGGTGATCACGACGTACCCGACCTCACCGGGCTTCACGAAGCCATACTGCTCCCGAGCGATCCGCTCGATCTCCTGGTCCGACACCAACGCAGCGGCATCATCGGCGAGTATGGCGTTGCGCTCCTCGAGCTCGGCGAGCTGCGCACGTGCCGCGTCGACCTGGTTCTCCCGTTCGAGGTACTGCTGGACGGGGAGGACACCGGCGGCCATCAATCCGACGGACACGAGCAGCGCGACGAAGACCATCGATCGAAGCCGGGACCTGCGCCGCGGTGCGCGGGGTGGATCGGTGTGGCCGCGCTCGAGGGTGTCGGTCATCGGAACTTCCTGAACCGATCCCAACCGGCGTAGCGGGCCTCGGATCCGAGTCGTTCCTCGATCCTCAGCAGCTGGTTGTACTTGGCGGTTCGCTCGCCACGGGCGGGCGCACCGGTCTTGATCTGGCCCGCATTCGTAGCCACGGCGAGGTGTGCGATGAACGAGTCCTCCGTCTCCCCGGACCGATGGGACACCATGGTTCCGTACGACGACCGCACGGCGAGGTCCATCGTCGACAGGGTTTCGGACAGCGACCCGATCTGGTTGACCTTCACGAGGACGGCGTTCGCGACGTCGAGGTCGATCGCCTTGCGCAACAGATCCACGTTGGTGACGAGGAGATCATCGCCGACGATCTGGGTCCTGGCGCCGAGCGTGTCCGTCATCAGCTTCCACCCGTCCCAATCGCCCTCGTCGAGGCCGTCCTCGATGGACACGATGGGGTACGCGTCGACGAGCTCGAGCAGATGGTCGACCATCTGCTCGGACGACAACGAGGCGCCTGAGAGCTCATAGGAACCGTCGTGGTACAGCTCGGTGGCTGCGACATCGAGGGCGAACGACACGTCATCCCCGACGGTGTAACCGGCCGCCTCGATCGCCTCAGACAGTACATCGAGGACCTCCCGATCCGACGCGAGGTCGGGTGCGAACCCACCCTCGTCCCCGACGTTCGTCGGGAGCCCTCGACCGGCAAGCACCTTCTTCAGGGAGTGGTACACCTCGGTGCCCGCCCGCAGGGCTTCGCGGAAGCTGGGCGCGCCGCCGGGAACGACCATGAACTCCTGGGTATCGATCGAGTTCGCTGCATGGGCGCCACCGTTGACGACGTTGAAGCACGGCGTCGGCAGGGTACGAGCGTTCGTTCCGCCGAGGTATCGGTAGGTCGGCAAGTCGACGGCCGCCGACGCTGCCCGCGCCACGGCGAGGGACACGCTGAGGATTGCGTTGGCACCGAGCTTGCCCTTGTTCGGAGTGCCGTCGAGGTCGAGCATCACCTGGTCGATGGTCTCCTGGCGGGTCGCATCGAGGCCGACGAGCTCGGGGGCGATCACGTCATTGACGTTGCCGACGGCAGTGAGGACACCCTTGCCCATGTAGCGATCGCCGCCATCGCGAAGCTCGACGGCTTCGAGGGCCCCCGTGGAAGCCCCCGACGGGACGATGGCCCGCCCATAGGAACCCCCGGCGAGGTGCACATCGGCTTCGACGGTCGGGGTTCCACGAGAGTCGAGGACCTCGCGGGCGTGAACGGCGGTGATGGTGGTGTGTGTGCCCATGGTGGCTCCCGAGGGTAGACGGCGGATTCGGTTCCTACGATCTTTCCGAGGACCCCATTGTGGTCGCCTTGGCGGCTGTCCAAGCCGCCTCGAGCTCCTCGAGCGGCACGTCGCTGATCGCACGACCGTCCTGCGAGAACGTCTCCTCGATCACTCGGAACCGGGCCATGAACCGGTCGGCGCTGCGACGAAGGGCCACCTCGGGGTCCACGTCGATGTGCCGTGCGAGGTTGATGGTGCTGAACAGGACGTCCCCGAGCTCGTCCATCACGGCACGATGGTCGCCCGTTGCGTCCTCGAGTTCGTCGATCTCGGCGCGGAGCACTGCGACGACCGGCTCGGGCCCGTCCCAGTCGAACCCAACGGAGGCGGCGCGCAACTGTGCCTTCATCGCTCGGGCGATCGACGGCATCCCGGAAGGGACATCGTCCATCAGCGAGTCCCTGGACTTCTCCGATCGTTTGATCTGCTCCCAGTTCGCACGAACGGCATCCGCGTCGGCCGCCTCGACGTCGCCGAACACGTGGGGATGGCGACGAACCAGCTTGCGGCGGTTCTGCTCGGCGACCTCATCGATGTCGAACGCTCCGGCCTCCGACGCCATGGTTGCGTGGAACACGACCTGGAGGAGCAGGTCCCCGAGCTCGTCCTCCACCTCGGCGTATGCGCCAAAGTCGGGTTCCCCCTCGGGGGCATCCATGGGGAGGTGGCCTATCGCGTCCGCCGTCTCATAGGCCTCCTCGACGAGGTGCGACAGGAGGCTGTGGTGGGTCTGGTCGCGATCCCAAGGGCACTCGGCGCGCAGGATCCGATGCGTGGCGATGAGTCCCAGGAGCCCGACATCGGCCTGCGGCACGAACACCGTGGTCCTCGGACCTGCTTCGTATCGGGCGAGGTCGTCGAGGCCCATCGTGGCGGCCACCGCATCGGCGTCGCCGAGCCGATCCAGAACCGTCACCATGGCATCGTCGCCGAGGGTGCGCCCGAGGGCGATCGCGACATCGCCGGCGCGCAACTGCGAGTCGACCTGGGTCACGAACGTCGGAAGGTGGAGGGGCAATGGGTCCGGAAGGTCCCGAGCATCGACGATCTGGGTTCCGTGGGTGATCGGGTCGATCGCCGTCGTCGCGTAGGCGAGGTCGAGGAATGACAGGGCAGGAAGGATCTCGACGTCGATGCCTGCGGCAGATGCCCGCGATACGATCATCGGCACGGTCCGCTCGCCGACGATCGGACTCCCCGGCACACCGTAGGCGACCCGACCCCGGGCTGCGGCATCGATCACGCGGCGTGCGATCGAGTCGTACACCGCATCGAAGCCCTCATGTCGCTCGTACAGATCGTCACAGAACGTGACGTCGACGGCCAGGCCGAGTTCCTCCGATGCCGGATGTCGCCTGGTGCGCACGATCACCTCGGTCCCCGGGTCGAAGAGCACGGAACGGGTCAAGGCGTCGATGCGATCGAGGCCCGCCGGTCCGAGGCCGACCACCACGATCGACATCAGGGCGATTCTGGCGGGGGCAGGATGCCGTCACCCTGTGGGAACCATCGACCGATCTGGGAACGGACCACGATGTCGGCCCGCGCGACGGCCGACTCACGCCATTCCACCCAGGCGACGTCGAGCGCTTCCAGCGGAATCCACCGCTCGGGGTCCTGTGCGAACTCCTCGAAGGACTCGGCCTCCTCCCGGCTGTCGACGAGCACGATATGCCAGCCGACCCTGGTCTCGAAGGGCTCCGTGATCTCGCCGATCGGCGCCGTGGCGACGACGTCGTCGAAGGGGTCGAGGTAGTCACGTGGGTTCGAAGGACACAGCAGCTGGCCCCCCGGCGACGGGTCGAGCGACACGTCGGCAGCGACGGCTCCGAAGTCCTCCCCGGCGAGGATCCGGTCGCGCGCAGCGGCTGCCTCGGCCTCGGTGGCCACGACGATGTGACGGGGACACACCTCGGTGAACGGTTGTTGGGTGTCCCACACCTGCTGCTGGAACCCCGGATCCTCGACGAGTTCATCGATGACGGCATCGCGTATGACCAGCTGCGTGATGACGACATCGACGGCTTCTTCGGTGAGCTCGGGGTTCTGGGCGATCCCATCGATCTGTGCGAGCTGTTGCGGGGACGCCGCCGCCAGCCACACTTCCTTGGCGTCGGCGCTGTCGAGACCCGTGAGGCCGAAGTCGGCATTCGCCGCATCGAGCTCTGACTGGAGGACGATGAGCGTGGTCAGGTCGCCGCGCACCTGTTCGCCGTCGAGGACCACACCGACCTCCGCCGAGCGGAGCCCCGTCACCTCATTACCGGAGATGGTCGTGTCGTTCACCGTTGCCGCGAAGTCAGCGGCTGCACACGCCGACGCGGCGAGGGCGGCGGCCGTCACGACGACCAACAAGCGAAATCGGGTGTTCATACGGCCTCGGGGGTCTCGTCCTGTGGTGGCCACAGTGTACGGAGGAAGCGCGTTATGGCCGTAGCCGGTGAGGTCTCCGGTGGTTCGAGGTACAGGGTGGATGACCGCACGACGGCGCCCCGGGCGATGCGTCGGAGCCGGATGTCCTCGGACGCCTTGAGGGTGACCGGCGCGATCTTGACCTCGCGGCGGTTCTGGAGGATCTCCGTGATGCCGAGCCTGATCGCCTCGACCCGCAGCCGTGCGAGGTGCAGCAACTCCTGTGCCGCCGGGGGGAGCGGACCGTAGCGATCCTGCCACTCGGCCTCGACATCGTCGATCGCCGCCAATGATCGTGTCGCGGCCAAGCGGCGATACGCCTCGAGTCGCGCCTCGCCCCCCGGGACGTAGGTGTCGGGGAGGTGCGCATCCACTGCGAGGTCGATACGGACCTCGTGCTCGGGTTCCTGCTCGGGCACATCTCCCCTGAGCTCCGCGACGGCATCGGCGACCAGCTCCGTGTACAGATCGAATCCGACCGCCGCGATGTGCCCGGACTGGGTCTCGGAGAGGATCGAGCCGGCCCCTCGGATCTCGAGGTCGCGCATCGCGAGCTCGAATCCGCTGCCGAGGTTCGAGAACTCGCCGATCGCCTCGAGCCTCCGGTAGGCCGTGTCCGTGAGCCGTTCCTCCGATGGATGGAAGAGGTAGGCGTACGCACGCTGGTGGGATCGGCCGACCCTGCCGCGCAGTTGGTACAGCTGGGCGAGGCCGAGGCGATCGGCCCGTTCGACGACCAGGGTGTTCACCTGTGGGACGTCGAGACCCGATTCGATGATCGTCGTCGCCACGAGCACGTCGTAGTCGCCGTTCCAGAAGTCGAGCATCACCTGTTCGAGCTGGCCCTCGCTCATCTGGCCGTGGGCGATGCCGAAACGGGCGTCGGGAACGAGCTCGCGCAGGCGTGCGACGGCGTGGTCGATCGACTGGATGCGGTTGTGGACCACGTAGACCTGACCCTCGCGCAGCATCTCACGGCGGATGGCCGCCCCAACGGCGCGTTCGTCGTATGGCCCCACGTAGGTCAGGATCGGGTGCCGATCCTGTGGGGCCGTCCGGATGCTCGATACCTCCCGAATGCCGGTGAGCGCCATCTCGAGCGTCCGGGGGATGGGCGTAGCGGTCAAGGTGAGGACGTCGACGCTCGCCCTGAGCTCCCTGAGGGCATCCTTGGCGGCCACGCCGAACCGCTGCTCCTCGTCGACGACGACGAGACCGAGCTTCCGGTAGGTGATATCGGCCGACAGCAGGCGATGGGTTCCGACCACGATGTCGACCGAGCCCTCGGCGAGGCCTGCCACTACCTCCCTCTGCTGCTTGTTCGTGAGGAAGCGCGACAGCATCTCCACCCGAACGGGATACGGGGCGAAACGCTCCTGGAAGTTGGCGAAGTGCTGCTGCGCCAGCAGCGTCGTCGGCACCAGCATCACGGCCTGTCGACCGTCCTGGACCGCCTTGAACATGGCCCGGATGGCCACCTCGGTCTTGCCGAAGCCCACGTCGCCGAAGATGAGGCGGTCCATCGGCGCCTCCGACTCCATGTCCGCCTTGACATCGAGGATGGCCTGCATCTGGTCGGGGGTCTCCTCGAACGGGAACGCCGCCTCGAACTCGGCCTGCCACGGCGTATCCGGCTCGAATGCATGGCCCGCTGCCGCAGCGCGTTTGCGGTGCAGCGCCACCACCTGGTCGGCGACCACGGCGACTTCCTTGCGGACCTTGGACCGTGTCTGGCTCCAGTCGGTGCCACCCATCTTCGACAGTCGAGGCGATTCGCCCCCGCTGTAGCGGGTGATCGATGCGAGCTGGTCGGTGGGGATGTAGATGCGGTCGTCACCTGCGAACTCGACGAGCAGGTAGTCCCGCTCGATGCCGGCCATGTCGCGATGCACGAGCCCTGAGAAACGCCCGATGCCGTGGTGCTGGTGGACGACGTAGTCGCCGGGATTGAGATCCCGATATGCATCACCGATGTCGGCACGGGTGCCGCGCCGAGCAGTTCGATGGGCTCGACGCCTGCCTGCGATCTCTCGTTCCCCGACGACACCGACTCCGAGGTCCGGAAAGACGAATCCGGCATGGATGCCGATGGGCATGACGGCCGTCGCGGTGTCATCGACGATGCCGATCACCGGCAGGTCCGCTCCGTGCTCGGCGAGCAGCGCTGCCACGCGGCGGGCAGCCGCGTCGCCATCCATCGCAACGACGATGTCGACACCTCGATCTCGCCACGTGTTGATGGCCCCAGCGATCGACGCAGGATCTCCAGCCACGCCGTCGAGTCCGCGGATCGCATAGCCCGCATCACCGGGTCCCGCGGGGAGTGGCGGCGCCTCGAGGACCCGGTCACCCACCGCTTCGAGATCGAGCGGCAGGTACAAGGGAGGATGATCGCCCGCTTCGGGTGCACCGGCCCCCCAGGTGCCTGCAAGGGCGGCCGCGAGATCGGACTCCTCGGAGATGAGGTCGTTGGCACGGTCCGAGCATCGGGCAGGGTCGAAGACGATGATCGGGTGGTCCATCTCGTCCATGACGGTGCGTGCTGGGGCGAGCCAGGGCAGCCACGACTCCATGCCCTGGAACGTGAGGCCGTCAGCCAGTCGATCCCACGTCTCGGCGGCCCACGACGCCTCGCGCCGAAGGTCCATGGCCCGAGCGGCCACGTTCCCGTCGTTCAGGAGTTCACGTGCGGGATACACCTCGAGCGTCTCGCGCTCGTCGATCGATCGTTGCGACGACGCCCCATAGGTGCGCATCGCCTCGATCTGGTCACCCCAGAAGTCGATCCGGACCGGATCGTCGATGGTCGGGGGGAACACGTCGATGATCCCGCCCCGAACGGCGAACTCACCTCGTGTCTCGGCACGGTCGGTCCGGCTGTAGCCGAGGATGGTGAGGCGCTCGACGAGTCCGTCGAAGTCGACGGTGTCGCCGGTGGCGAGTTCGATCGGAGCGACCGGTGACGACGACACGCGCTGGGTCACGGCACGAACCGAGCCCACGACGACGCATGGGCCTCCCGCCTGCAATCGGTGACGCGCCTCGACACGCTGGGCCATCGTGAGGGTGCTCGGCGAGACGTACTCGAACGGCAACGTCTCCCATGCCGGTAGGTGGAACGCATGATCGGCGAAGAGGCGAACGTCGTCGATGAGATCCTCGGCCTCGCGTTCGCCCGCCACGACGGCGAGCACCGGGCGGTCGAGGCGCGCGGACATGGCGGCCAGCATCACGGCGCGCGCGGGCGGCGGCACGACGAATCGCCCGGGGAGGGGCGGGTCGAGCTCGCGTCGCCATCGATCGAGGAGGGCGCGCAACGGTGCAGTCACAGCAGTCCCCACAGTACCGACCATGGCGAGCGAGCCGTCGTCCGCTCGGGTCAGTCGATCAGTGACTCGGAGCGGAACCACTCGATCGTCCTGGCGAAGGTCTCGCCGATCGGGGTGTAGACCATCCCAAGGTCGCGTTCGGACTTCGACGCATCGAAGCGATGGCCGTGGAGCAAGGTGTCGATGAGCGACGGGCAGATACCGGCGCCGGGTTTGAATATGTGCACGAGCCCTGCGAGCGGCCGTACCGCTGTACGCATCGTGGTCTCGGAGAGCCACCTCGGATCGACGACAACCCCTGCCTCGGCCTGGACGATCTCGATGGCCTCACGCACCTTGATCGAGGCTCCCGACACGAGATAGCGCTCGCCGGCCCTCCCCCGCTGCGCGGCACCGATGTGGGCAGCGCTCGAGTCGGCCACGTCGACGATCGACACATGCGTGTCGTACAGGAGCGGCTTCGAGGAACGAAGGGCGTGGAGCAGGATCCTCGCCGAACCGCCAGATCGGCCCGGCCCCTGGACGGAGGACGGGTTCACCGAGACGAGATCGACCTGCGCCAGGCGAGCTGCATCGAATGCGGCTTCCTCCGCGAGGTACTTCGAGCGCGCATACGGGCTCAGGAACTCGCCGGAGTGGACGATCTCCTCGGTACCGACGATCCCAGCGGCCTCGCCGATCGTCGCCGCCGACGACGTGTAGACGATCCTGGCGACACCGGCATCTGCGGCGGCCGCCACGACGGCACGCGTTCCATCGATGTTGACGCGATCCATCGCCGTGGAATCGCGAACGCAGGTCTCGTTGACCCCTGCGACGTGGTAGACCATCGAGGTGCCCCACAGGGCATCGCGCAAGGCCTCGTGATCGAACAGGTCGGCGACCACCGGACGTCCTCCGCGGGCCTCGACGACCCGGGCTGCCTCGGCACTCCTCACGATCCCCCTGACACGCGTCCCGGCGCTGACGAGGGTCTCGAGGAGGTGGCCACCGACGAACCCGCTCCCGCCCGTGAGGGCAACCTCACTCGTCACGGTCGTTGCGGGTGAACACCCCGCGGAACCGGGAGAAGTAGTCGCCAGCCGACAGGATCGTCACGACGACGGCGACACCCATGAGCCATTGGTCCAACCTGAGCGGACCGATGTCGATGTCGAGTGCGAGGATCGCAAAGGAGATGGCGATGAACTGGATGGTCGCCTTCCACTTCCCCCAGATCGAGGGGGGCACCGTGCTCGAATCGAGTGCGGCGACCGACCGCAGGCCCATGATCGCGATCTCCCTGCCGATGATGATGAAGGCGACCCACGAACTCACGACGGAGATCTGGACGAGGGCGAGCAGGGCACCGGTGACGAGGATCTTGTCCGCCACCGTGTCGAGGAACGCACCGAGCGTGGTGGCGATACGCCACCTCCGGGCCAGGTATCCGTCGGCGAAATCGGTGAGGGCCGCCACGACGAACGTGATCGTGGCCACGACGGCCACCGTCCGGTCGCCCGGCGACGCCAGGATCAGCGCCATGACGATCGGGGTGAGGATGAGCCGCAGGTAGGCCAGCAGGTTCGGGATCGACATCGCTCAAGAGCCTACGGTCCAGCTCGTCGCTGCGCCGGTGTCAGCTCCGATCACACGAGCATGTCCCCTCGCACCGTGCGTCGAGTCATCGAGGGGACCGCGGATTCAGTCTTCCACCCATCCGAAGGATCGCTCGACCGCCTTGGCCCATCCGGCGAGGAGGTCGCTACGCCGCTGCTCCCCCATCGACGGGACATACCGTGCGGCCTCCTGCCAGTGAGCGACGACGTCATCGGTTCCCGACCACACGCCGGTCGCGAGGCCTGCGCCGAATGCCGCCCCGAGCACCGTCGTCTCGACGATGCGCGGCACCACGACGTCGCGATCGAGGATGTCGGCCTGGAAGCCCATGAGGAGGCTGTTGCCGACCATCCCGCCGTCGACCCTGACCTCGGTGAAGCTGCGGCCGGTGTCGCTGACCATCGCCTCGAGGACATCTCGGGTCTGGAAGGCGGTCGCCTCGAGCACCGCACGCGCCATATGACCGCGATTGGTGTACCGCGTCAATCCGGCGAACAAGCCCCGGGCGTCGTCACGCCAGTACGGTGCGAACAGCCCGGAGAACGCCGGAACGAAGTACACATCCCCGTTGTCTTCGACCGATGCGGCGAGGGATTCAACCTGCGACGACTCGTCGAAGAACCGCAGGTTGTCGCGCAGCCACTGGATCGCCGATCCCGCGATCGCTACCGATCCTTCGAGGGCGTACACAGCCGGTTGGCCCTGTCGCTGGTAGGCGACCGTCGACAGGAGCCCCGCCTCGGATGCGACGATGCTCGTGCCGGTGTTCGAGACGAGGAACGCGCCGGTTCCGTAGGTCACCTTGGTATCGCCGGGTTCGAAGGCGGCCTGGCCGACGAGGGCCGCGTGCTGGTCGCCGAGGATGGAGGTCAACTCCGCGCCCTCGAGAACGCCATGACACGGGGCGATCGCACCGATCGACGGCACGATGCGTGGGAGCATCGACATGGGAACACCGACGGCCGCACAGAGGTCCTCATCCCAGGCGAGGGCAGCGAGGTCCATGAGCATGGTGCGTGAGGCGTTGGTCACATCGGTGACGTGTTCGCCGGTCAACTTGAATGCGAGCCACGAATCGATGGTGCCGAATGCGAGTTCGCCGTTGCGCGCACGAGCGGCGAGGTCCTCGCGTTCGTCGAGGAGCCATCGGACCTTGGGTCCCGAGAAGTAGGTGGCCGGCGGAAGTCCCGTGCGCGAACGGAAGGCATCCACGCCGAAACTCTCACCGAGGCGACGTGCGATCGCCGAGGTTCGCGTGTCCTGCCACACGATCGCGTTGTGAACAGGCTCGCCCGTCGCTCGATCCCACACGACCGCGGTCTCGCGCTGATTGGTGATCCCGATCCCTGCGAGGTCCGCCGGGCGGAGGCCGGCTCGTTCGAGTGCCTCGCCGATGACGTGTTGGGTGTTCCTCCAGATCTCGTTGGGTCGGTGCTCGACCCATCCCGGGCGTGGCAACACCTGGTCGTGTTCCGTCTGGGCCATGGCCACGAAGGAGCCCGTGTCGTCGACGATGACGAAACGCGAACTCGTGGTCCCCTGGTCGATGGCACCTACGTACTGCATCGCTGCCTCCTGCATCCGGTCGTTTCGCTCGTTCCGTCGGAGCGGGGATCAGGTGTTCAGCTCACCGGCGAACTGCCGTGCATCCTCGCCGCCTGATCGGATGAAGCGGTCGATCACATCACCGGCACGGTACACCGTCACGTGGATGTCCTCACGCTCGGAGGCGGCGAACCGCGACAGGACGAACTTCGCGGGATCCTGGCGGCCCGGTGGGCGTCCGACACCGATCTTGAGGCGCCAGAAGTCGTTGGTGCCCAGCGAGCCGATCGTCGACCGCACACCGTTGTTCCCGGCATGCCCGCCCGAGTACTGCACCTTCACCTTCGCGAACGGGACATCGATGTCGTCGTGGACCACGAGGAGTCCGGAGCCCTCGACGCCGAAGTAGCGGGCAAGGGGTGCAATGGCCTGACCGGATTCGTTCATCGAGGTCGTGGGTAGCGCGAACACGGTCCGGTGTCCGTCGACGTTGACCTCGGCGACCTCGGCTCTGATGCCCTGCCGCGCCCTCGAGAACGTGACGTCGAGGTCGGCAACCTTCATCTCGACCGCTACGGCACCGACGTTGTGGCGGGTCCCGTCGTAGGTGGCCCCCGGGTTGCGGAGACCCACGACCATGACCGTTGCCACGGGTGCGATCAGCCCTCGGAGTCTTCGGACCCGTCGTCCGCAGCGTCGGACGCTGCGCCGCCTTCGCCCTCGACCTCGTCGCCCTCGAGCATGTCGATCGGCTCTTCGACGACCTCGGCCGCAGGAGCGACCACCGTGAGGAGCGGATCGTCGGCATCGGCCGCATAGGTGACGCCGTCGATCTCGGGGAGATCGGACACCTTCAGTGTGTCTCCGAGCGCGAGGTGGGCGATGTCCACCTCGATGTGGGACGGGATCGCCGTGGGGAGCGCACTGATCGTGACACTCGCCGCGATGGTCTCGACGATGCCGCCCTCGTCACGTACGCCGAGCGGCACGCCGGTGTAGTCGACGCCGACCTCTGCCTGGATCTCCTGGTCCATGCGAACCTCGATGAAGTCCAGGTGCTGGATCTCACCCCGGACGGGATGGCGTTGGAGTTCACGAGCGACCGTGAGGACGCTGTCGCCCTCGACGTCGATCTCGATGATGGCGTTCAGGCCCGCTTCCGTGTGGAGAACGGCGTACAGGTCGCGAGCGGACACATGGACGGGCTGCGGGTCGATCGTCGATCCGTAGACGACACCAGGTACCCGCCCGTCATTACGAAGCCGGTTCGACGCGCGGCTTCCCGACGTCACGCGCTTGGTCGCGTGCAGGGTTTCCTGCTGCATGGTGGGATCTCCTCAGAAATTCGGTGGAGGATTCAGCACGCAAGTGTACGGCGTGCGGCGCCGAAGTGGAAGCCCACGACCCCTTCCCGGGCTCCGGACGATGCCGACCCGGGGCGATCGGGGCCCCACCTAGAGTCCTCCCATGCCACAGATCCCAGCACCGCTGAACGTCGATCCGCACAAGGTCGAGGACGACTTCGCCTACCTCCTCGATGCATTCCGCGAGGTCCTGGTGGACCTGGGCGAGGCCGATGTCGCCCGATCCCTCCCCTGGGGTTCGGCCGGAGGAGCGCAGGAGTCGGATCCGGACGCCGCGACCCAGGCGGTTTCGATCGCTTTGCGCCTCGCCTCGCTGGCCGAGGAGAACGCCCTCGCCCAGCACCGTCGCAAGCTCCAGGGAGACCTGGGACCCGCCGCTGTCTCGGGATCGTGGGGCCGCGTGCTCACGGATCTCGCGGCCTCGGGACACGCACCCGAGGCCATCGCCCAGCAGCTGGGGCGTGTCCGCGTCGAGCCGGTACTGACCGCCCACCCCACTGAGGCGAAACGGGCCACGGTGCTCGAGCAGTACCGTGACCTGTACGTGCTCCTCGTCGCCAGGGAAAACCAGATGTGGACCTCCACAGAGCGCGACACCATCCGCGGAGACATCAAGGCGACCCTCGAGCGACTGTGGCGTACCGGGGACATCTTCCTCGAACGCCCCGACCTGGCCGATGAGCTGCGCAACGTGCTGCACTACCTGACGCGAGTGTTCCCGGACATCGTCCCCCTCCTCGACGACGACCTTCGCGTCGCGTGGACCGCCGCTGGATTCCCCCGGGACATCCTCGACGCAGCCCCGCTCCCGCACATCTCCTTCGGGACGTGGGTCGGCGGCGACCGTGACGGCCATCCGTTCGTGACTGCCGACGTGACCCGCTCCACCCTCGCACGGCTCAGGGGCCACGCCGTCGATCTCGTCGATGCCTCGCTGGGAAGGCTCGGAGCGAAGCTGAGCCTCTCGGGACTTCTTCAGGACGCACCCTCGGATCAGCTCGCTTGGATCGAATCGACAGCCCGAAGCATCGGATCCGAGGGATCCGTCGCCATCGAACGCAACCCCGATGAACCGTGGCGTCAATGCGTCAACCTCGTTCGCGCCCGCCTCCCGGGGCGTTCTGCACACCCGTACACCAGCGCCACCGAAGCCATCGAGGATCTCGAACTCCTTGGACGATGGCTCGATGCCGTCGGCGCCACCCGGATTGCCCGTCACGACGTCGCTCCCGTCATCAGCGTCGTCCGGGCGTTCGGATTCCATCTCGCCCACCTCGACATCCGCCAGAACAGCCGGTTCCATGATCTCGCCGTGGCCCAACTGTTGACGGCGGCCGGCGTCGAGGACGCGGCGGCCTTTCCCGAGTGGGATGAGGACGCGAGGCGCGAGATGCTCGAACGCGAGCTTGCATCGCCGAGGCCGCTCGCCAGGGTGGGCGCCGCCCTCGGGCCCGAGGCCGACGCGGTCCTGTCGTGCTACCGGGTGCTTGCTGAAGAGATCGCCCACCACGGCACCGAGGGCCTCGGGAGCCTCATCGTCTCGATGACCAGACAGGCATCGGACCTGCTGGTCGTGTACCTCCTCGCCAAGGAGGCTGGCCTGTTCACGGGTGGCACCGAGGAACCCCAGTGCCTGCTCCCGGTGGTTCCCCTCTTCGAGACGATCGACGATCTCGAGGCAAGTCCGTCGATCCTCGGCGACTTCCTCGATCACCCCATCACGCGCCGCACCCTCGCGGCACACAACGGGCGCGCCGTTGGGCCGTCGGGCGAGCCGACCCAACAGGTGATGATCGGTTACAGCGATTCGAACAAGGACGGGGGCATCCTGGCGAGCCTCTGGGGCCTCTACCGGGCGCAGGAACGTCTGGGCTCCGTCGCATCAGAGGCAGGCGTGGCCATCGAGTTCTTCCACGGTCGTGGCGGCACGATCAGCCGTGGCGCAGGACCGACCCATCGGTTCCTGAGGGGGCTCCCGCCCCGTTCATTCGGCGGATCCATCCGTATCACCGAACAGGGTGAGACCATCTCCCAGAAGTACGCGAACCGCATCACCGCCGAACACCATGCCGAGCTCCTGCTGGCGGGTGCGGCCGGAGCCCTCATGCGTGCGAGCGATGAGTCCGACGCCCCGCACGACATCGAGGAGGTCATGGACGGCCTGTCCGCGGCGAGCCGGAGGGCCTACGGTGATCTCGTCAACGGGGACGGGTTCGTGGAGTTCTTCCGCGAGGCGACACCGATCGACGTGATCGAATCGTCGAGCATCGGGTCCCGACCGCCCCGTCGGAGTGGTCGGGCGACGATCGCCGACCTGCGGGCGATCCCGTGGGTGTTCGCGTGGAGCCAGTCGCGCTTCCTCCTGTCGGGGTGGTACGGCCTCGGCACTGCCCTCGAGGACCTGGCGACGACCGATCCGTCTGCCCACCGACTGCTGCTCGACCACGCCTTCGACTGGCCGCCACTGCACTATGTGGTGAGCAATGCCGCCACGAGCATCGCTGTTGCCGATCCGACGATCATGGCGCTGTACGGTGACCTCGTCACCGATGAGCAGCTGCGCTCGGCGTACCTGGGCAGGATCGTCGAGGAGTGGGAGCGGACGCGCACGGCGCTCGAACACGTCTACGGCGGTCCACTGTCCCTGCGCAGGCCGAACATCTCCCGCACGCTCGAGCTGCGAGCCCCTGCGCTGGTGCCCCTCCACCATCGACAAGTGGGACTCCTCGCCGCATGGCGATCGGGAGAGGCAGATTCCGAGGCCCTCCTCACCCAGCTGTTGACGACCGTGAATGCGATCGCAGGCGGATTGGGATCGACCGGCTGATCGTCGGTCGTCCTCAGCCCTCGATGAACGACAGGACGACCCGGCGCACCGGGTTGTCGACGTTCGTGTCGACGAGCACGATCGACTGCCACGTACCGAGCAGCAGCCGACCGTCGACGACCGGTACCACCGCCGAAGGTGACAACCAAGCCGGAAGCACGTGATCAGCGCCATGGCCGGTTGCTCCATGGCGATGTCGGTACAGGCCGTCATCGGGGGGAAGGATGCGCTCGATGGCATCGAGGAGGTCCGTGTCGGATCCTGCCCCCGTCTCGATGATCGCAATGCCGGCCGTCGCGTGGGGAACGAACACGTTGAGCAGACCATCGCTGGCTGTGGCCACGAACCGTGCCGCATCGCGGGTGAGGTCCACGACGACGCTCGTAGCTCCGGTGCTGATGGTGAGCGTTTCGGTCCTCATGACGCCTCGAGCGATCGCGACCGGCGATACGGCAGGATCTCGATGGTCTCGCCGGCCCGCAATCTGGCCTGCACCGACGTCCAGAACTCCGGTTCGAAGACGTCCGCGTGGTGTTCGGCGAAAGCTGCACGGAGGGTGGGAGACAGGCCGAGGAATCGCACGAGTTCTTCGGGGAACACATCGTGGGGTCCCACACCGTATGCAGGGGTGGATGCCAGGTCGTCGTATGGATCATCCGTCTCGGGAAACCGCCGGAAGTGGAACTCGGTGATCATGCCGATCTCGTCGTAGTCGTAGAACACGACGCGACCGCGGCTGGTGACCCCGAAGTTCTTGAGCAGCATGTCCCCGGGGAAGATGTTCGATGCTGCGAGGTTCTTGATGGCGTCCCCGTAGTCGATGATGGCCCGACTGGCCTCGTCCACGCCGGCCTCGCGCAGGTAGATGTCGAGGGGGATCACCTTGCGTTCCACGTACACCGTCGAGATCGTGACCTCCCCATTGGACACCCTCACCGAGCGGCCCGCCTTGTCGGTGAGCTCGGCCAGGAGCCCGGGATCGAATGTCCTCGCCGGCAGCCTCAGGTCGACGAAGCGCTGTGCTTCGACGAGACGGCCGGCACGGTCGTGTCGCGAGACGATGCGGTACTTCGCCTCGACCTCGCTCGGCGTCACCTGCTTCTGGGGAGGGAACCGGTCGCGGATGACCTTGAACACGAGGTCGTAGCCCGGCAACGTGAACACGATCATCACGAGCCCCGGCACACCGGGCGCACGCACGAACAGTTCGTCCGTCGACGCCAGGTGGGAGACCAGTTCCCGGTATCGCTCCGTCTTGGCCTGTTTCCGGAACCCGATCGACGAGTACACCTCGGATGGGCGACGGGTGGGGAGGAGCGCCGAGATGCACGCCACGAGCGACGCGGGTTCGTCCACCGCGACGGCGAACGCGGATCGCGTGTACGAGAAGAGGATCGCCAGGTCCCCCTCCCCGACGAGGACCGCAGCGAGCCGCAGCCCCGAGCGTGTGTGGCGGATGCCGAGGGCGAACGGCACGGAGCCGTGGTCGGTACGGAATCGCCCCACCACGTATGCACCCTTGCCCCGATAGAACACCCCATCGACGACGTCGACCTGCCCACGACCGTGCGGCAGGCGCAGTGCACCGAGGTCGAGGTCCCGGGTGAGATCGGTCCACGAGGCGTGGAATCGGCAGTCGCGCAGGATCGATTCGAGCAGTGTTCGTCGGTCCCCGCCATGGTCATAGGTCCGCAGGACCCGACCGGGATCGGGTGGTCGGACCCCGACCGCCGGGGCGAGGAACTCGAGCTGGGGATCGATGCCCTTGGTCCCGAACAGCTTGCGGGCGACCGAGTTGAAGAACGTCTCGGCGATCTCGTGATACGGGTCGGCGAGATGCTCGGTGCGAAACATCGCTCGGGCCGCTGACCACGCATCGCGGTCGGAACGGTCGTAGCCCAGGCGTTCGAGGCTCTCGATCGTTTCGTCGATCGCGATGCCGTACGCGTCGATCCGCACCAGGTGATCACGCTGGAGCGAATGCCAGTCTCGGCTCTCGAAACGGGCGCCGGTGCGCGCCGTTGCCGCTTTGAAGCGACGTTTGAAGGTCTGGAATCCGATCGCAACGGTGACCGCGACCTGATCGGACGTCACCACCGCAGTGGCGATCCCGTGATCCACCTCAGGTGTTCTCGCCCTTGAAGATCTCACTGACCGAATGGTCGTTGAAGATCGCCTCGATCGTGCCCGCCACGAGGGGGGCGATCGACAGCACCGTCAGGTTCGGGAGCGCCAATGCATCGGGGGACACAGGCAGCGAGTTCGTGATCACGATGTCCGAGAAGGGGGCGGTCCTGAGTCGCTCGACGGCCGGAGGCGACAACACACCGTGCGTCGCGAGGACCATCACCGAGAGGGCGCCCCGTTCGACGAGCAGCTCGGCTGAGGCCACGGCAGTGCCCGCCGTGTCGATGATGTCGTCGACGATGACACAGTGGCGTCCGTTCACCTCACCGACGACCTGCTGGGCCTCGACGACGTTGCGCACGTCCGTGCGCCGCCGCTTGTAGACGAATGCCACCTCGGCGTCGAGGTGACTGGCGAACTTCGTGGCCCGCTTCACACCGCCCGAGTCCGGAGACACCATCGTGATGGGGCCATCGAGCTTGTTGGCGAGGTACTCCTCGAACAACGGCAACGCCGTGAGCGAGTCGAACGGGTTGTCGATGAACCCCTGCACCTGGCCGGTGTGGAGGTCGACGGCGGCGATGCGGTCAGCGCCTGCCGACATGAAGAGATCACCGATCAGTTTGGCGGTGATCGGCTCGCGCGGTCTGCCCTTCTTGTCCTGGCGGGCATATCCGTAGAACGGCATGACGGCCGTGATCCTCTTTGCCGACGCACGTTTGAGCGCGTCGATCATGATCAGCTGCTCCATGATGTTCTCGTTGATCGGCCGCGAATGGCTCTGGATCACGAAACAATCGGCGCCACGAACGGATTCGTCGTAGCGCACGTAGGTCTCGGTGTTGGCGAACGTCGAGATCTCGACACCGCCGAGTTCGACGTCGAGGAGCTTGGCGACCTCATTGGCAAGCTCGCGATTTGCCGTACCGGAGAACAGCATGAGGCGTTTCCGCCCTGGACGCTCCATCAGCTGTCGTCCCCTTCCGCACGCCGTCGCCGTTTCTCAGCGTACCCCTCGACATTCTTCTGCGTTGCGCGCTCCACCGCAAGTGCGCCCTCCGGAACGTCGTTCGTGACCACCGACCCTGCGCCGGTGAAGGCGTTGTCGCCGATCGTCACGGGAGCAACGAGCATCGTGTCGGATCCGATGCGGACGTTGTCGCCGATGACCGTGCGATGCTTGGCGAATCCGTCGTAGTTGACCGTGATGGTGCCGGCTCCGATGTTCGAATCCCGACCAATCGTGGTGTCACCGATGTAGCTCAGGTGCGGCACCTTCGATCCCTCCCCGATCTCGGAGCCCTTCACCTCGACATAGGTGCCGACCTTCGACCCCTTGAGCAACGTCGCACCCGGCCGCAGGTAGGCATAGGGACCCACGAGTGCATCGGGTCCGATAATCGAGGACATCGCAACCGCATGCTGCACCCGCGCACCGGGGCCGACACTGGTGTCGATGAGACGCACCCCCGGTCCGATCTCGGCCATCGCTCCGATCGAGGTGGCTCCCTCGAGGTACACGTCCGGCATGAGCCGCGCTCCGGGCTCCACACGCACGTTGGCGTCGATGTAGACCCGTGACGGGTCGAGCATCCACACGCCTTCGTCGAGGAGGGCGGCGTTGATCCGGGTCCGCAGGACCGCACCCACCTCGGCGAGTTGCGCCTGGCTGTTCACACCGATGCCTTCTTCGGCATCGACCGCGACGGCCTGCACGACGTGACCGTCGGCGCGCAGCACACCGATGACGTCGGTCAGGTAGTACTCGCCCTGATCGTTGTCAGGGGTGATCCGGTCGAGCGCCGCCGCGAGGAGCGATCCATCGAAGACATAGACCGACGTGTTGACCTCGGTGACGCGGCGTTGTTCGTCGGTGGCGTCGCGTTCCTCGACGATCGCCGACACCGTGTCGCCGGCCCGGATGATCCGTCCGTAGCCGGTCGGGTCGTCGAGGTCGACGGACAGGATCGTGGCTGCGGCATCCTCGCTGACGTGGCGCTCGACCAGCGATGCCAGCGACGTCGAACGTATGAGCGGCATGTCCCCCGGCACGATCAGGATCGGGCCCTCATGGCCGTGGAGGCCGGCGATGCCGACCGTGGCGGCGTGACCCGTCCCGTGTTGGGGTTCCTGGAGGGCGGTGCGGATGGCTGGGTCGCACGCTGCGGTGACGGCGTCGGCCTGATGGCCGACGACCACGCAAACCTCGCGCACGTCGATGTCCGCCAGGGCCGAGAAGGTCCATTCGAGCAGTGTGCGACCCGCCGCGGTGTGGAGCACCTTGGCCAGGTCGCTCTTCATCCGTGTTCCCTTGCCTGCGGCAAGGACGATGACGCCGACGCTCATTGGATCACGACCCTCGTTCGATTGGCTGGGGGGACAGGACTCGAACCCGTTCTTGATGGACCAAAACCACCCGTGCTGCCGATTACACCACCCCCCAGAGCGGGTAGCGCGGTCGCGCAGTGTAGAGCGGCACGGAAGGCACGCCCTTGGGCATCAGCCATCGATGGGCTCCCATCCCCGTGGCACCGGTGTCGCGGCAATCGCGAGCCGTGTGGGCAGGTCGACGGCGGCCGCTGCATCGCCGGCCTCGGTGAGTGAGGCGAAGAAGCCGAACAGCGCAGACCCCGACCCGGTCATGGCGACGTCGGTGCCCCATCGCCGCATCAGGTCGCTGCGCCAGTCCGCAAGGCGCGGGTCGAGGGACACGGCCGCTGGGTAGAGGTCGTTGCGGATGGGGAGGCCACCCCGCAGGGACGGAGGCAGGGAGCGCTCGTCCAGTTCCTTGCCCTCGGGGCCGTCGAGCCGGTCCCACTCCCTGAACACGGTGGGCGTCTCGAGGCCGAACGGCGGCACGACGATCGCCACGGCGAATCCACCATGTGGCTCGATGGGTGTCAATCGTTCCCCTCGACCCTCGGCGATCATCGAACCTCCGGTGTAGGCGAACGGGACATCCGATCCGAGTGATTCGGCGATCTCGGCGGTCCGGTCATCGTCGATGCGATAGGTGCGAGCCATCATGCCCAAGGCGGCAGCCGCATCAGCCGAACCGCCTCCGAGTCCGGCGCCCGACGGAATGCGCTTGTCGATGTGCAACGACATGGGTTGCCCCACCCTTGCCGTCCTCCTCGCCGTCGCAAGCGCGATCCACGCGAGGTTCGAGTCATCGGCAGGCGCCTCATCGTTCGAGACGGTGATGGCATCCTCGCTCGCCGTTGCGATCGACACCGTGTCCGCAAGGGAGATCGACTGGAAGATCCCCCGCAACGGGTGGTAGCCGTCGGCACTGGCCGGATACACGGCGAGCGCGAGGTTCAGTTTTGCGTAGGCAGTTGCCTTCACGTCGATCCTTCCGCTCGCGCCAATGCAACGTAGTCCGATGGTGCGAGCTGTTCGGGGCGAGCGGTCGGGTCGACCCCGGCACGCTCGCACCATGATTCCGCATCGTCGACGAGTGTGGCGAGTGAGCGCCGCAGCATCTTGCGTCGCTGCCCGAACGCCACAGCGGCGATCTCGATCGCTCGCTCGGCATCGGGCTCGGCCGCGACGCGGTCGAGGATGACGACCACGGAATCCACCCTCGGCTGCGGTTCGAAGACCTGCGGGGGCACCGTGAAGCCCCGGTGCCCAGTGGCGTGCAGTCCGGCGACGACGGACGGCAACCCATAGACCTTCGATCCGGGGTCGGCGAGGAGGCGATCTCCCACCTCACGCTGGACCATGGCGACGATGCGATCGATCGCCGGAGCCATCCGCAGGGCATCGAGCACGATTCCGGTACCGACGTTGTAGGGGAGGTTGGCGACCATGACCCAGGACGAACCGCGGAGCGCAGCAGCGAGATCCACTCTGGAGGCGTCCTCGAATCGCACATCGATGTTCATCCTCCCCGCGAGCGTCTCGGTGAGGATCGGAGCGAGGTTGCCGTCCACCTCATAGGTGACGACGCGACGCGCAATGGCGGCGATCTCGAGCGTGAGGGTTCCCGTGCCGGCGCCGATCTCGACGACATCGCGACCGGCGACATCGGCGAGTGCGACGATGCGTCGCACGATGTTCGGGTCGGTCAGGAAGTTCTGCCCGAAGTCCTTGTTCGGCTGGTGGTCGTGGGCGGCGAGCAGGTCACGGATCTCCCTTCGGCCCTGGGCTCCGTCAGCCACGGGGACCTCCGAAGACCCGTCGGGCAGTCGCGGATGTCAGGTCGGCGACATCGGCGACCGGCATGTCCCACACCTCGGCGAGCGTCGCACCCGTCATGACCACATGGGCAGGTTCGTTGGGCTCGGATCGCCTCGGCTGCGGTGTGAGATACGGGGCGTCGGTCTCCACCATGGTGCGGTCCCTCGGTGCGAACCGTGCCGCGATCCGCAGGGATTCGGCAGTCGGATAGGTCAGCGTGCCTGCGAAGGAGAACACGACACCGAGGTCACGGAATCGCTTCGTCCATCGTGATCCGCCCGTCCAGCAGTGGAGCACGGCACGTTCACCGATATCGGCCGCTGCGAGGGCGTCGTACACGTCGGCGAAGGCGTCCCGACAGTGGATGATGATCGGCTTGTCGAGTTCGGCGGCGAGCGCCAGCTGGTCGCCGAACGCCGACGCCTGGTCCTCCCTGGTTGCGAGATTCCGGTAGTAGTCGAGGCCGCACTCGCCGATCGCATCGGCTCGCTCCGCGAGCTCGCCGATCTGATCACGGACGGTCGACCATTGGGCGGCGTCGTGGGGATGGAGGCCGGCGCTCCACAGCATCGAGTCGGCGTGGGCGTTCGCGAGCTCCTCGGACCGCCGTGACGTGGCAACGTCGATGCCGGGGCACATGACCCACGCCACGCCGGCGGCTGCGGCCCGGTCGAGGACGGCATCGGGATCGTCATCGACGAGGAAGACGTGGCCGTGTGTGTCGACCCAATGCCAGGGATCCACGCCGCTACTCCCCCGCTTCGAGTTCCACCTTGGCGAACAGCGGACCCAGGGAGCCGAGTTCGGTTCCCGGCTCGACCGTCGGCGCGCCCCAGGAAGGGCCTCGAGGCCCCACCTCGACACCGAGCGCTTCGAGGACCGCCCGTGACGAGCCAGGCAGGTATGGAGCGAGGGCCACGGCGGTCGCGGCGATGAGCTGGAGGGCGACCCACAGCGTGGTGCCGGTGCGCTCCATGTCGGTCTTTGCCGTCCGCCACGGTTCGCGTTCATTGAGATACACATTGGCCTCCTGCGCGCCGTGCATGGCCCGGGCGATGCCTGCGCGCAGTCGGACGGCGGCGAGTGCCTCGTCGACGTCGGCGAGGGTCGACAGGCGCCCGGCCAGGGCATCCTCGTCGACCTGCTCGAGGTCGACCGGTGGTGGCACCACGCCTTCGAAGTACCTGCCCGTCATCGACACGACGCGGTTCACGAGGTTCCCCCATGCCGCGACGAGTTCGTCGTTGATGCGGCGGACGATCTCGTCATCCGAGAGGTCGGTGTCGTTCGTCTCCGGCAGGCTCTGGGCGAGGGCGTACCGCAAGCCGTCGGTCTGGAATCGGTCGAGGTACCAACCGAGCGGACGTCCAACGCCACGGGATTTGGAGGCCTTCTCACCACCGAACGTCACGTACTGGTTGGCCGGGACGTTCGTGGGGAGGTTGAGGCCACCATGTCCCATGATGAGCGCCGGCCAGTAGATGGCGTGGAACGGGATGTTGTCCTTGCCGACGAAGTAGTAGGACTCAGCCGTGGGATCCTCCCACCACGCCTTCCACGCATCGGGAGTCCCGCGGGCTTCGGCCCACTCCTGGGGCGCCGAGAAGTACCCCATCAGCGCCTCCCACCATACGTAGATCGACTTGCCCGGGCCGATGTCGTCAACCGGAAGGGGGATGCCCCAGTCCAGGTCGCGGGTGAAGGCCCGATCGTGGAGGCCGTCACCGACCATGCCGATGGCGAAATTCACCACGTGCGGCCGCCAGCCCTCCCGGGATTCGAGCCATGCGAGCATCTGGTCGTTGAACGCCGACAGGCGCCAGTAGTAGTGCTCGGTCTCACGCAGCACGGGACGGGTACCCGAGAACTTGCTGCGGGGCTCGAGGAGATCCGTCGGATCGAGTGTCTTGCCACAGTTGTCGCACTGATCTCCTCTGGCATCGAGGTACCCACAATGCGGACAGGTTCCCTCGACGTAGCGATCCGGCAGGAACCGTCCCTCCTGCTGGTCGAAGTACTGCTCCGTCGTGTGACGGTACAGGTACCCGTTGTCGAGCAGGGCCAGGAAGAACTGCTGGACGACCCGACGGTGGGTGTCGGTGCCGGTCGTGGTGAACAGGTCCCAGTCGATGTCGAGGTCGTCCCAGTAGGTGAGGAACTCGGGGTGGAACTTGTCGACGATCTCCTTGGGGCTGACCCCCATCTCGTCGGCCTTGACGGTGATCGGCGTACCGTGGACATCGGACCCCGACACCATGAGTACGTCGTCGCCACACGACCGCCGGTACCTGGCGTAGATGTCGGCAGGGAGGTATGCGCCTGCCATGTGGCCGAGGTGGAGGGGTCCCTGTGCATAGGGCCAGGCAACGGCGATCAGGACCTTGGTCGGTTCACGAGTGCTCATCGGACGATGGTACCTGCGCCCCGACCGGGACCACCGACGTGCGAGGGGAGCGGTCACGGCCGCGGCTGCGTGCCGTTGGAAGACTCTGGGGGTACCCTCCGGCGGCCGGCGATCGCCGGCATGGACTTGGAGGTTCACCCTTGGACACACTCATGGTCAGGAAGATCGACGATCTCGGGAGGGTCGTCGTTCCGGCTGAGACACGCCGCCTGTTCAACATCCATGAGGGGGACAAACTGGCCATCACGGTCGAGAACGGTGGGATCGTTCTCCGCAAGCTCGAGGCGTCGTGTGTGTTCTGTGAGAGCACCGAACGACTCGAGAATTTCGAGGGGCGCGGCGTCTGCATGGACTGCAGGACCCGTCTCGCTGCGCTCTAGGAGCGCTCACGCAGCACACGGTCGTATAGCTGCCGCCTGCTCACGCCGAGCAGGTCGGCAGTCGACCGGACCGCATCCGATGTCGAAGCGCCCTCGGCGATCGCGCGCAGGGCAGCCTCGACGGCCTCATCGATCGACACGGCATCGGGCGTGCGGCCCTCCACCACGAGGGTGAACTCGCCGCGCCTGCGTTCGTCTGGTGCAAACTCGTCGACGGCATCGCCGAGCGTGCCACGCCATGTCTCCTCGTGGAGCTTGGTCATTTCACGGCACACGGCGATCCGCCGATCGGCGCCGCAGCCGGCTGCGAGGTCGGCCAAGTCCTTGTCGACCCTCGAGGGTGCCGAGAACACCACCACGGTGCGCTCCTGTCCCGCAACGTCGGCGATCACCGCTCGACGTGCCGTCCCCTTTCGGGGAAGGAAGCCCTCGAACACGAAACGGTCCCCTCCGAGGCCGGACGCTGCAATGGCGGTCGTGACAGCCGACGGACCGGGGATGGCAATCACCTCGGCACCGCACGCGATGGCGGCATCGATGGCGATCGCACCGGGGTCACTGACCGTGGGCATCCCGGCGTCAGACACGATGGCGACGATCTCTCCCGCCTCGAGGCGCTCCACGATCTCGTCCACGCGCGACCGTTCGTTGCCGACGAACAGGCTTCGCATCGCCGTCGTGGCTCCGAGATGCGCCATCAGTTTCGCTGTACGCCGCGTGTCCTCGGCGAAGACGATCTCGGCAGAGCGCAGGATGTCCGAGAGCCGCTCGGTCGCATCGGCGAGGTTGCCGATCGGCGTTGCGCACACGTAGAGGGTGCCAGGCATGCCACGATCATGCCAGAACGGTGCACACATGGCCGATCGGCGGCGGCGGCACCCACTCGGGTACCTCGAGGATCCATCGGGCAGTCGTCCATCGAACCACGCTTCGGGGTGACACGATGACGGTTGCGATCACGATGCCCGACGCGTCGATGGCGACGACACGGATGGGTTCCCGCATGCCCCATGTGTGGATCGATCGCACCGGGAGCAACACCGTGTCGATGTCCTTGCGCCGCATCCCAGAAAGGCGCTCACGGAACCCGAAGGCGAGTTCGACGTCGTCGACCGTCCAAGTCCCACAGCGAAGGCCGACCCTGCGGTACGGAACGCTCACTGGTACGCTCCCAGCACTATGGCAAAGGCAAAACGACGCAAGCTGCGCGCCCGCCGCTCCAAGGCGAACCACGGCCGCAAGCCCAACGCTGGCCGCGGCTGAGCCGCCGGCTCGGTCTCGTTCGCCGTTCCCGCTCCTTCCACGCCGATGTGGTACCACGCGTGGGCGGTCGATTCCACCCTCCCGGTTGCGACTCTTCTGTGCCGCGCGCCCGAAGGGAAGGCTCAGATGCCGAGCTGTTGTCTCGCATCGGCGACCGCCGCCGCATCCGTGGAGGCGATGAAGTAGATCGCGTCGTCGATACGGTCGATGAACACCGTGGGTGTGCCGTCTGAGAACAACAGGCCGCCACCCGATTCGGCACTACCCGAAGCCCCCATCTGGTCACGGGCGTGGACGATGAGGGCGTTCGTGAGCTCCTCGGCATCCTCGACCGTCTCGGCGAGGTACGACCACACGAAGGCGGTGTCGTCACCCCGGAGGAACAGCTGGTAGGTGTCGTTGCCCCAACCCGAGGCGACCTGTGCGAGTTCGCCTGGGCGCAGGGTGTCGGTCAGGAGCAGGTGGACCCCCCACTCCCCCAGCGATCGCTCCTCATGGAGGTCCCATCCAGCGAGCGATACCGTGAGCGGGGCCAGATCAGCCGGGAGCTCGCCTCGAACGTACTTCGCGGGGTCGAGGATCTGCTCGGTGGAGATGGGCGGCGCCTGGTACGACTCGTCGATGGCCTTGAGGCCGGACTCCCCGATGAGGTACCCCGTGAAGATCAGGCCCTTCTCGTACGGGAACGCAAGGTCCTTCTGCATCCAGTTCGGCGCCGAGGTGAGTACATCGGACTGGTACGAGAGTGACTCGAGCGCCGCCGCTGCCGCCGCGGTGGGGTCCATCCCCTCGAGATAGAGGAACTGCTGGTACGTGGCGTCGCCTTCCACCAGGGCCAACATGCCCGCGGCGTCGTCTCCGGTCCCGTTCTCGGCTCGGTCCTCGTACTCGCCGTTGAATTCGAAGTGCTGATCGGTGAGGGCGTGGACGAGCTCGTGTGCGATCGTGATCTCCTGGAGCGGTGTGATGCCGTCGATGGACACCGGCACGACCATCTCCTTGGCCTCGGGGTCGTAGAAACCTGCGACCTGCTCGGTGTAGAGGTCGAGCAGGAGTTGCTCGAGGTCGACGGATGGGTCGAGCATGCCAAGCAACCCGAGCATCGACTCTTGTGCCGCCAACTCGTCGGCATTGAGATCCTCCGCGAGCTGTTGGGTGACCCTCGCCGAGAAGGCAGCCTCATCGAGGATCGTGATCGTCGGTACCTCGAGGAACGGAAGGGCCCGGGACTCCTCGACATCGAGGATGATCACGCCGATCTGTTCGCGCATCTGCCTCGCGACGTCGTCGGGGATCGACGGGGAGTTCGTGCCGGGTATGGAGTCGGCGGGAATCGAGGTGACGGGAGCGACGGTGGTGGTGGTCGTCGTCGCTTCGGAGGTTTCCGTCGAACCAGAACCGGTCGTGACGGTGGTATCCGCGCCGGATCCGTCGCACGCGCCAGCCACGAGCGCCAGGGCGACGAGTATGGGGATGATGGCGGATCGGATCTTCACGGGTGCTCAGGCTATCGGCACGCCGACATAGTGGATTGAGGGTTGGGTGGTCGCATCACAGGGTTCGCAACGCCTCGGTCGGCGAGACCCTGGCTGCCCGCCGCGCCGGATACAGACCGGCGACGGCACCGATCACCAGCGCGGCCACGATGCCACCGACGACGGCGATCATCGGGATCAGGACACCCCAGCCCTGGAACCACGCATAGGCGGCGGTCACGGCCGAGCCGAGGAGCACGCCGCCCAAACCGCCGATGCCCGCCAGCAGCAGGGATTCGCCGAGGAACTGGACCGAGATGTGGCGCTTGGTGGCACCCAGTGCTCGACGCAAGCCGATCTCGCCACGTCGCTCGAGGACGGAGATCACCATGACGTTGGCGATCCCCACACCGCCGACCAGGAGGGCAACGGCGCCGAGACCGAGGAAGAGGTTTGTCAGGGCGGATTCGGCTGCCTCACGCGCCTCGAGGGCATCGGAGGGACGGGTCACCTCGACCTGGTCGGGGTTCTCGGGATTCACGGTGGCGGCCATCACGTTGCGGACGTCATCGACCGAGGCGGGATCGGTTCGGACGTAGATCGTGCTCGGGACGAGGTCGTCCTCGAGGTAGGACTCGGCCGCCGACAGCGAAACGAGGGCGCTGCGGTCCAGGTCGGGAGACAGCTCGAGGGGCGCCATGATGCCAACCACCGTGAACCACTCGCCCCCGATCCACACGTTTGTCGGCGTCTCGAGCGAGGAGATGGCGAGGCGCTCGGCAGCGACATCGCCGAGCACCGTCACCGGATAGTCCGGGGACGCCTCGTCGAGGAAGACCCCGTGGGCCATCGAACCCTGGAGCGTGGAGAGGAGGTTCGGGTCAGCCGCTGCCACACTCAGCCCACCGGTCTGCCCCTCGGGTACGAGATCGTTCTTGTAGATGCGGGCGGACCTGACATCGGCCACGGATGCGACCGTGTCGACCGGGCCGATACGCGTCGCCATCGCCACGGATTCCTCGGGGAGCGTGCCGGGACCCAGCCCGATCCCGGAACCGGCCTGGACCTGGAGCATGTTGGTGCCGAGCCTGTCGAGCTGGGACAGGAGATCGGACTTGGAGCTCTCGGATAGCCCGAGCACGGCCACCATCGCTCCGATGCCGATCATGATCCCGAGCGCCGAGAGAACCGATCGCAACCTGCGGGTGCGAAGGCCGATGCCTGCGGCACGGAGGGTGTCGGCCGGTGTCATCCGCGACGGTGGGATGGCGGCCGGCTCCATCGGAGCCGCGGGTGCCGTCCGGGTCGTCACAGCGTTCTCCGCACGTCGGATTCGATCATCCCGTCGAGGAGGGACACCTGGCGCGGGAACTGGTCGGCGATGTCCCGGTCGTGCGTGATGACGACGATCGTGGTTCCGTCCCGGTTGAGCTCCTCGAGCAGACCCACGATGGCTGCTCCTGTCTGCGAATCCAGGTTTCCCGTCGGCTCGTCGGCGAGCACGATGCGGGGGTCGCCGATCAGGGCGCGGGCGATCGCCACGCGTTGGCGCTCGCCGCCCGAGAGCTTCGTCGCCATGTGGCCGGCTCGTTGCTCGAGGCCGACCTTCTCCAATGCGACCGAGGCGAGCCGCCTCCGTTCGGCGAGGGGCATGCCCGTGTAGAGCATGCCATCGGCGACGTTGTCGAGGGCCGTCTCACCGGCGAGCAGGAAGAACTGTTGGAAGACGAAGCCGAGGTACTGGGACCGGACGGCAGACAGGCTCTTGTCCGACATCGCTGCAACGTCGAACCCGGCGACGTGGACATCCCCGGATGTTGCCCGATCGAGCGTTCCGACCACATGGAGAAGGGTGGACTTGCCGCTGCCGGAGGGACCGACGATCGACACGAGCTCGCCGTCCTCGATACTCAGGTCGATGCCGCCGAGGGCCCGCACCGGTGGAGTGCCCGGATACTCCTTGACCACCCCAGCGAGCGATAGGGCGGTCTGCGCAGGGGCGACAGGATGTGCGACCGTCACGGGACGATGACCTGCATGCCGGCGTCCAGGCCGCTGGAGGTGACCTCGACGAACCCGTCGGAGAAGAGGCCCGGTTCGACACCGACGAGGGTGATCGTGCCGTCTTCGGCGACCACCTCGACCGCGTAGCCACCCTCTGCGAGGGCCAGCAGCGCCGTGACCGGTACGGCCAGGACGTCGTTTGCGCGATCGCCGACGATCTCGACGTCCACCGGTGCCTCGTCGAGGCCCTGGGCGGCCTCGGGGTCGTCGAGGGTGACGGTCATCTCGAAATACGTGGCGCCCTGCTGGGTGGCGAGGACGACGGTCCCGATCTCGGTGACGACGGCGGACTCCCTCGTGCCATCCGGCAGCTCCACCACGACGGCGTCCCCGACCTCGACCAGGTCCTGATCGTCGGTGGACAGCTCGACGGTGACGAAGGTCTCGCTGGCCGACGTCGTCATGATGGGTGTTCCGCTGACCACCCGATCGCCGACAGCCACCAGGTTCTGGCCTATACGCAGCGACGTCGGGGCGATGTACACATCGCCGAGGTTGACGACCCCGTCGGGGCTCGCACCGATCGAGACCTGCCAGGCGGCGACAGCCAGCGACGTTGCAGTGTCGTAGTCGCCGTCGACCACGAAGCCGTCGACATCATCGAATCCGAGGTCGACGAGGTTCTCCTCGAGCTGGAGGACATCGTCGCCCTCGACGCCCGCGGTCATCGTTCGGTAGGCAGGCAGGTCCCCGATGAGCACGGCGACCGGTTCCTGGTCGATGGCGATGAGCGTGTCGCCCCGACCGACGACGCTCCCCTCCTCGGCGATCGAGGTCACGGTGCCTGAGATGGCAGCGGACGTGGCGACGATGATCTGGCCGGGTGCCACCTGGTCGGCGACATCGACGAGCACCTCACCGATGAAGGAGACCTCGGTCGGGGCGAAGATCACCTCGCCGAGTGCAAGCTCGCCATCCTCGTCGGCGTCCACGGATTCCTGGAGACGTTCGATGGCATCGGCCGTGGCCGCCGTGAATTCCTCATCGATGTCCATGTCGGCGTCGGGGTCGAAACCAGCATCGGCAAGGGCTTGCTCGAGCTGCTCGACGTCGGAACCGTCCGACATGCGGCTGTTGAATGCCCGGTACGCAGGGATGCTGCCCTCGAGGACGACGATGGGCTGGGTGTTCACCTCGTAGAGGACATCACCCGACCGAACGATCGTCCCGACCTCGACGATGTCGGTGACGACGCCCTGGGCGAGTCCGAATACGGTGACGATCCCGTCGTTGGAGGAGGTGAACGTGATCTGTTCAGCTGCGCCGTAGCCGAGCGTTCCGGACAGCTGCTCCGTCACCACGACGTCGGTTCGTTCGACCGTGGCCGTGGTCGGCGTCTCGGTCGTGGCCGCGTCGTCGCCATCACCACTGACGATCACGACGATCGCCACCACCAGTGCTGCAACCACGACGATCGCCGCCGCGATCCACATCCACGTCGACGACCTGCGCTGTGGTCCGGCGCTGGCCGCGCCATCGGTTTCGGTTGTCGTCACCTCGTGCTCCTCCGTGGGGACCCCTCTATTGTGGTCGGTCCTTGGTGCTTCGCCGGTGTTCGGGTTCTCGACCTGCGTCATCCGCCACCTCCGCGGCCGGCCCCCGGTCCGACAGGGAACCCACCCTCGAAGATGTCCCCGCAGGCCTCCATCGCCTCCTGGAACCGAGGATCGTCGGGATCGAGGTCGGTGAATGGACCATTGCCCTGACCGCCTTCGCCGGGGGTGCCGGAGAAATCGGGGTCCGGCATGTCGATGCCGTTGTCACGCATGCACGCGGCGAACTCGAACATCTGATCCTCGATCTCCGTCCGGTCGATGTCGGATCCGACGAGCGAGAGGCCCTCGAGATGGATGCGACACGTCTGCATCGCCGTGCGGACGGTGTCGCGGTCCACCTCACCGTCCTGGACGAGGCCGCGGAAGCCGAATGCGATACCGCCTTCGGCATCGATCTCGGGGTCCTCGAAGTCCTCGAAGCCGTTGTCGCGCATGCAGGCGGCGAAGGCGAGGATCGCATCCTCGTCGCTCTGGGCATCGGAGGCATCGTCGTCGACGGTGACCGTATCGGCGGGCGCGCCTTCGAGTGAGGCGACCTGTGTGCCTGCGTCCCCGCTGCACGCGGCGAGCAGCACGACGACGGCGGAGATGACGATGGCGATGCGTTGCACGGAGACTCCTGGAGTTGGTCCTGTCATGGAATCACGGACACGTGAGCGTCTTCGAAGAGCACGCTGAAGGAAGCATGAGAATCCATGTCACGGGCACCGACGTCGGATCAGTCGCCGAATCCGAGTCCGAACCCGGTGAACACGTCCTGGCACTCCTCGATGGCGGCGACGACGTCCGGATCGGACAGGTCGAGCTCACCGAACGGGTTCGCGACCTCGCCCTCACCGAACGCGTTGGCGAGGTCCGGGTCGTCGAAGTCGATCCCGTTGTCGCGCATGCAGGCCGCGAACTCCACGAGGGCGTCCTGGATCTCGTTCAGATCGAAGTCCGCTCCGCCGGGTGCGAAGGCCACACCCTCGAGCTCCCCGATGCATGCGTTCACGGCGGCTTCTGCCGTGTCGTTGTCGACCGTGGCGAACGGGTCCTGGCCCGATCCCGTGAACTCGACCGATCCATCGGCGTTCAGGACGGGATCGGGGAAGCCCTCCACGCCGTTGTCGCGCATGCAGGCGGCGAACGTCAGCAGAGCCTGCTCGTCGTCGACCGTGCCAGCGGCATCCTCGACGGTGCGCTGGAGTCCACTGTCGCTCGGCGTGTCCTCGAGCGTCGCAACACCGCCGTCGTCGGAACCTCCGCACGCCGCGAGGACGAGCGCGAGCGTTGCGAGCAGAGTGATGAGGCGTTGCATCGAGGGTCTCCTTGGAAGTGTTCAGGCCACCGTTGTGACGTTCGGACCGCCGTCGGGGATCCCGATGCCGTCGGTCGCGACACGACAGAGGCTATTGCGAGGACGCGCTATCGGCCCTCGTCGATGTGCTCGCCGCGATCCTCGCTGCGAGCCACGTGGTGAAGGGAACGGCGGCAACGAGGCCGATGCTTCCCACGAGTGTCCTGATGACCTCGATGGCGACGACCTCGGAGTTCACGACCGTGCCGAGCGACTGCTCAGCGAGCACGAACAACACGGCCAGCGGCAGGGAGGCGCCGAGGTAGGCGAGCAACAGGGTATTGACCGTAGAACCGATGTGGTGCTGGCCGATTCGCAGTCCGGCACGCCACAGCGGCCCGAACCCGACGTCGGGTCGAGCGGAACGCAGCTGCCAGACAGCCGAGGACTGCGTGACCGTGACGTCGTCCAGGGCGCCCGCTGCGCCGAGCACCATGCCGGCGAGCACGAGACCTCGCACGTCGATGCCCTCGAACAACGTGAGGAGGGTCGATTCCTCGGTCGCGAATCCCGTCAGGTTGGCCGCAGCCACCGTCAACGCCGACAGGACCGTGGTCAGCACCAGCGCAGCGAGGGTTCCGAGCAGCGCCACCGTCGTCATCAGGCTGATGCCGTGCGACATGTAGAGCGCCACGAAGGCCACCGCACTGCCGCCCACGAGGGCCACCAGGGCCGGATTCCGTCCGTCGAGGATCGCGGGCAGCAACCACACGACGACGATGATGAGGGTCGCACCGAGTCCTGCAAGGGCGGCCACGCCCCGCCATCGGCCAAGGGCGATCACGGCAGCGGCGAACACCACGAAGGCGATCAGCAGGACACGGGAGCGGGCGAAGTCTGCGAATTGATACTGGGTGTCGAGTGAAGCGGCGACGACGCCGATGGCGTCACCCCCGTCGTCGAAGCTGACCTCCACGGTTTCACCGATCCGGATGGTCCCGCCGTCGGGGAGCGCAGCGACGGTGAAGGTCTGACCGAAGAGATCGCCGCGCGTGATGGCCACGTCGACCAACGTGCAGACCTGCTCGGGATCGAAGTCACAGGGTCCCGACGACACGTCGGTGACCCTGCCGTTGGGTTCACGGTATGACAGGACGGCTCGCTGGCCGACGGTGAACTCTGGTGTCGATCCGCCGGTCGTGAATACCTGGACATAGGTGCGCCCCTCGTCGGGCCCCTCCGTCAGCAGGAACGACACCGTCGTGCATGACTGCTCGGGGAAGAAGTCACACGGCCCGACCGTCACCGCCGTGACGTCGGCATCGAAGAAGTCGGTGGGGAGTCCGAGGGCGCTGCGCTCGGCTTCGGCCTGCTCGCGCGACTCGCCGGTGGGACGGAGGGCGACCAACCCGATGAGCACCAGCACCCCAAGGGCGATCGCGACGTACACGATCGGATGCCGCCACGAGCCCGCGCCATCGCCCGATCCGGCCCCGTGGCCGTGGTCGGCGAACGCGAGCCAGGCATCGATCGATTCGTCGGCGTGGTCGTCGGCCATCGCCCCCAGTTTGTCACATCGGCAGCGGCCCACGGCTCCGGCGGCGAGCAGGCAAGGGCCTTCGCGGCGCATCGTCCGGCTGCTAGCGTCTCACCGGCGACGAGGGGATTCAGGCAGTGGCAACGGCCGTCCGGAACGACAAACGCACGATCTTCGGATGGGCGATGTACGACTGGGCGAACTCCGCCTACATCACCATCTTCGGTGCGGTCATCGGCGCCTTCTTCACCGGGACCATCGTCCAGGGCGACGAGTACTGGGGCCTGTCTGGCGAGGCGCTGTTCTCGATCCTGGTGGGGATCGGCTCCATCATCTTGATGTTGGTGATGCCGGTCCTCGGGGCCATGGCCGACTACGCAGATTCGAAGAAGCGCTTCCTGCGCAACTTCGCCTTCGTCGGTGCCCTCTTCACGCTGATCCTGCCGTTCGTGCCCGATGGGCAGGTTCCCCTGTTCCTCCTCGTGGTGGTGATCGGCCAGTTCGGCTTCGTGGCAGCGAACGTCTTCTACGACGGGTTCCTCCCGGAGATCGCCTCCGACGACACCATCGACAAGGTCTCATCGAAGGGCTTCGCCCTCGGCTACCTCGGAGGTGGGCTCTACCTCCTCCTCGCCCTGATCCTGATCTTCTTCTCGAGCGACGAGGCGGGGGCGACCCTCACCGAGACACTCGCCGCTCGGATCGCCATCTTCGGGTCAGGCGTGTGGTGGGTGGCGTTCTCCCTGTTCGCTCTGGCACGCTTGCCCGCGGATGGGGCCGGGAGCGGGACTCGCAGCATCGGCCAGTATGCGTCGATCGGTTTCGCACGGACGATGGCAACGGGCCGGAAGCTCACGAAGTTCCCCCAGCTCCTGCTGTTCGTCGTGGCCTTCATCGTGTACAACTCCGGGACGGGAACGGTCATCGCCGTATCCGGGCCATACGCCGAAGACACCCTCGGGCTCGAACTCCAGGTGATCGGCCTCGCCTTCCTCCTCGTCCAGTTCATCGCCTTCTTCGGCGCCCTCGGCTTCGGGCGACTGGCCAAGCGAATCGGTCCCAAGGAGGCCGTGATGGTCTCGCTGGTCGTATGGACCGGGCTTGCAGTCATGGCCTACTTCCTGCCGGAGGGATCGAGCGTCGGTTTCCTCGCTCTCGCGTCGATCGTCGGATTCGTCCTCGGCGGGGTCCAGGCCCTGTCGCGGAGCCTGTACGGGTCGATGATCCCCGAGGAGGCCTCGGCCGAGTTCTTCGGCTTCTACTCGGTGTTCTCGAAGCTCTCCGGCATCGGTCCCCTGGTGTTCGGTGCGGTGAGCGCAGCGACGGGTTCGGGTCGCACTGCCATCCTGTCGGTGGCGGCGTTCTTCATCGTGGGCCTGATCATGTTGTGGAAGGTCGATGTGGCCACGGCGCGGGCTTCGCGCGATTCGTGGGACTTCGCCGAACCCGACGCACCGGTTGCCTGACTCCGTGGGTTGCGCACCGACGGCACCCACACGGATAATCGCTGAGACCCACACCGAGGGGATCCCTCGCATGACCCAGCTCATCGCCCAGACGGTTCCCATCGACACGATCAACGAATTGATCGACACCTCGGGCGTGTCGCGATGGGATCCGGTGTGGGCAGTCGTCACGTTCATCGCCGGCATCGTCCTCAGCAGGATCGCCCGCGCCGCGGTGCAGCGATACGGCCGTCAGGCCGAGCTTCCCGCCAACATCGTCGACCTGCTGGCGACGATCACGATGTGGACGATCGTGACGATCTCGGTCGTGGCTGCGCTCACCTGGGTCGGTCTCAACATCGCCCCGCTGTGGTTCCTGCTCATCCTGGTCTTCGTCGGTTTCGTGGTGGGCGGCCGGGCACTGCTCGAGGGCTTCGGTGCCGGGGTCATGCTCCAGGCACGGGCGCCATTCGAATCGGGCGACCTCGTCCAGCTTCGTGACGAACGCGGCGTCGTGGTGGAGATCAACTCACGCGTCGTCGTCATGGATTCCGCAGACGGGCGTCGCCTCTTCATCCCGAACCAGCAGGTGCTTCGCGAACCGATCGAGAACCTCACCCACCGGTCGGTCCGGATGAGCGCCCTCGATCTCGACGTCACCTACGCCACGGATCTCGACGAAGCAGCTCGAATCGCTGTGGACGCCCTCGATGGCCTCGACTCCGTGCGGTCGATGCCATCCCCAGTCGCCGAGGTGACGTCCTTCGAGGCGTCGGCGATCCGCATCCGCCTCCGGTTCTGGCACAAGTCGGACCTGTTGTCGGAGTGGACGGCCGTCGACGAGGCGGCACGCGCCGTCCATCGAGCATTCGCGACCCACGGCATCGAGTTCGCGTTCCCGCAGGCAACCCTGTGGTGGGGCGAGGACGATGCTCCGACCTGACCCCGTTCTTGCGTAACTGGTATCCGCACGGGCGGACAGGATCTACGCAAGAACAGGGAGGGCTTGGGGAATACGGCCCGTCGGTAACTAGTTGCACTGTGCAACGATATACTCGGGCGCCTCAACAGCCCGGTCACCGCCAAGGAGCCACCATGCCAGCCGTCAGCGTCGCCAACCCGCTCGAACTCCCCCGCGTCGCCGAGCCCGTCGCGGCGCTCGATCGCCCGGTCCGTTCCGTGACCACGGCCCCGATCGGGTACGAGGGCGAGGGATTCATGGTGCGGCGCGCCTTCGCCGGCGTGGACCTCGCCGACCTCGACCCCTTCGTCCACCTCGACCAGATGGGTGAGGTGGAGTACGGCCCCGGCGAGCCCCTGGGTACCCCGTGGCACCCCCATCGCGGCTTCGAGACCGTCACCTACATGATCGATGGCCAGATGCAGCACCAGGATTCCCATGGTGGAGGCGGGATGATCTCCGACGGCGACACCCAGTGGATGACGGCGGGTTCGGGCATCCTCCACATCGAGACGCCCCCCGAGCAGCTCGTCGTCAGCGGGGGTCTCTTCCACGGCTTCCAACTGTGGGTGAACCTGCCGCGTGCCGACAAATGGCTCGACCCCAAGTACCAGGACCTCGCGAGCGACGACGTGACGCTGCTCACCTCGCCCGACGGCGGCACCCTGCTCCGACTGATCGCCGGCGACATCGACGGCCACGCCGGACCGGGACGCACCCACACCGACATCACACTCATCCACGCAACGATCCAACCCGGTGCCCGCATCACCCTGCCATGGCGAAGCGACTTCAACGCCCTCGGCTACATCCTCAACGGGGATGCGACGTTCGGCCCTGCACGCCGTGGCAGCCGGCATGGGTCAGCTCGTGGTGTGGGGACCGGGGAACGCCATCACCATCGAGGCCAAGGAACGTCAGGAGTCGAGGAGCCCAGCCGTCGATGTGCTGCTGCTCGGCGGACGCCCGATCCGCGAGCCGGTGGCGTGGTACGGCCCATTCGTGATGAACACGAAGGCCGAGGTCCAGCAGGCCTTCGACGATTACCAGGCGGGCCGACTCGGGTCGATCCCCCACGGCGCCCTCGGCACCGTTCGCCCGAACAACTGACGGCCTTCTTGCGTAACTGGTATCCGTCACCAGGCGGACAGCGATCTACGCAAGAACGGGAGGCTCCGGGGTGATCCGGATGCGGTACCCCATGCCGAACGAACCGGCGGGGACCGCGATGCCTGCACGGCGATAGACCTCGCTCGGGATGCCGATGTCCGACAGCTCGATCAATCCGCATGCGGGAGCGTCGAGGCCGGTCTTCGGGAGCGCCACCGTCACGGTGAGGTCGGCGGGGATGAACGGACCCGTGGGTTCCCCGGTGGTCGCATCGAGCCCCGATGGGACGTCGAGGGCGATGACGAAGGCATCGGTCGTGTCGACGGCCCCCATGATGTCAGCGACAGACCCTCGTGCCGGCCCGTCGAGCCGATAGCCGATGAGGGCGTCGATGACCAGGTGGCCGGCGACGTGGTCGACGTCGGAGGGGACCACCTCCTTGCCCGGGGTCTGCCGGTACACGGCCAACTGCTGGGAGGCGACGTCCCCGAGGAGGCTCGCATCCGACATGACGAGGGTCACCGCCACACCGCGATTGGCAAGGTGTCGGGCGGCACAGATGCCTCCTCCGCCGTTGCTGCCGGTCCCGGCGAGCACGATGACGTCCTTGCGGTGGGTGCCGAGTCGTTCGAGGACGGCCATCGCCAAGTTGCGGCCCGCGTTCTCCATCATCTGGAAGAGGTTCGGTCCGGTCTCGGTGAGGGCGATCCGATCGACCTCCTCCATCTGCGCGGCGGTCACGGCGGGGATGCGCCCGCCTGCGGTTGTGCGAAAGAAGTCCGTTGCCATACGTCTACTCCGTAGCCCAGGCCCAATCATCGCCGAGTATGGCATCTGCCTCGGGCGGTCCCCATGTTCCCGGTGCGTACCCATTGACCACACGGTCGACGTCGAGGACCGGGTCGACGATACGCCACGCCTCCATGACACCGTCCTGGCGGGCGAAGAGCGCCGGATCACCGCGTAGGGCTGCGTCGAGGAGCCGGTGATAGGCATCACGACCCTTCGCGCGGTCGTGCTGGAGATGGAGATCGACGGGTCCACTCACCATGGCCGATCCGGGCACCTTGGCCTGGAGGGACAGCGATATGTCCTCGTCGGGCTTCGTCCGGAATCGCAGCTGGTTCGGTCCAGGGGCGCAGTCGGAATCCGCGAACAACGGCCTGGGAGGTCGCTGGAAGTCGACCACGGCCTCGGTCACCGTACCGCCGAGCGACTTCCCCGCCCTGAGGATCCACGGTACGCCTGCCCAACGCCACGAGTCGATCTCGAGCCTCACAGCGGCATAGGTCTCGGTCGTCGACCCCGGGGCCACCCCGGGTTCGTCGAGGTACCCGTCGTAGCGTCCGAAGACCACATCGGACATCGACAGCGTCTCGACCGCCCGCAGCACCTTCACCCGTTCATCACGAAGAGCGTCCGGGTCCTCAGAGACGGGCGGCTCCATGGCGAGGAGCGACACCACCTGGAGGAGATGGTTCTGGATGACATCGCGTACCGCACCGACGTTGTCGTAGAACTTGCCGCGACCCTCCACACCGAAGTGCTCAGCCATCGTGATCTGCACGCCCCTGATGTAGTGGCGGTTCCAGACCGGCTCGAGGATCGTGTTCGAGAACCGGAAGATCATGAGGTTCTGGACCGCCTCCTTGCCGAGGAAGTGGTCGATGCGATAGACACTCGCCTCGTCGAAGTGCTGATGGACGACCTCGTTGAGATGGGCAGCCGACGCCGAGTCGCGACCGAACGGTTTCTCGAGCACGACCCGGCCACGGGCGCTCAGGCCGGCGGTGGCGAGACCCTCCACCACGTCGTCGAAGAGGTCGGGCGGTATGGCCAGGTAGGAGACGGCACACACCGACCCTCCTGCTCGGCGCGCAATCGCCTCGAAGGTCGAAGGCTCGCGGTAGTCGCCAGCGACGTAGCAGAGGTTCTTGGCGAGACGTTCGAAGACCTCGTCGACGATCTCGATGCCATCGGATTCCAGAGCCGTACGCGCCTGCTCGCGGAGGATGTCGTCGGACCACGCCCGCGACGCCACCCCGATGATGGGGATGTCTGCCACGCCCTCCTCGGTGAGGCGATACAGGGCGGTGAACAGCTTCTTGCGCGCCAGGTCACCCGTGATCCCGAAGAGGATCAGCGCATCTGCTGATTGCGCCGCTGCCATCGTCGTCCCTCCCTCGTCGTGGGGCGAAGGTACCACCGCGACGGAACCGCCGGGTCACCCTCGACGTATACCGGGTTCGCACGCGATGGCTGCACGCTGGGGCTCGCGATCGGCAAGACTGTCGGCCATGGGCCACGACACGCCGGCGCTTTCGGACAGCCGTCTCGACGTCCTCGAGCACACCGTCGTTCGGCACGGACGGGTCCGATCCCTCGAGGAGGCCGCTGCGCTGCGCGGCGTCGCTCCCGCCGATGTGATCAAGACGATGGTCGTGCGCCGTGGGGAGGGCGACCACGTGTTCGTCCTTGTTCCAGGCGACCGGGTGATCGATTGGGCCAAGCTCCGCAGCCACCTCGAGGAGCGTCGCCTGTCCATGCCCGACGCCGATGAGGCGCAGTCGGTGACGGGGTACGCCAGGGGCACCATCACGCCGTTCGGAGCGGCATCCGATCTGCCGGTCGTCGCCGATGCAACCATCGCCGGTCACCTGGTGTCGATCGGTGGGGGTGCCCACGGCGTGTCGCTGACCGTCGACGGTTCGGAGCTCCTCGAGGTGCTCGCCGCTGACGTCGCAGACATCACGAAGCCCGGCACCTGATCCATCGGCCGCTGGATCGGGGGGAACCACGCGGTACCTTCCCACGGCATGCCCGACCCAGCCGGACCCGACCGCACCCGATCCGACGTCGCTCCTCAGGAGTCCGCGACACCCGATGTCACACGTATCGACCTCGGTTTCGATGCGGCCGATCCCGCCATGGCCCGTCGGACCCGGGTGGGCACAGCGGTGCTGGTGTCAGGCGCCCTCACCACCGGCGTTGCGATCGCACGCTTTGCGCCGCGCACCACGATGCGAGGGCTCGAACGCCGATGGGCACGAGCCGTGGTCCGCGCCGGCCGGATCACCCTCGATGTCGATGGTGTGACGGCGATCGACCGCTCGCGCCAGTACATCGTCATGCCGCTCCACGAGAGCTTCGTCGACATCCCGGTACTCCTGCACCTGCCACTCGACATGCGTTTCACCGTCCGTGACGAACTGCTCACCCTCCCGAGGATCGGTGCCTATCTGGCAGCGACGAACCAGATCGCCGTCCCCGAGGTGCCGAACAGGTCCGATCTGCGGACGATCGCCGCCGGCGTGGAAGCATCCGTCGCCGCCGGTGAGAGCGTCGTCGTCTTCCCCCAGGGATCCATCCTCGGTATCGAGACGGCCTTCGCCTCAGGAGCGAGGTGGCTTGCCAGGATGACGGGCCTTCCCGTACTGCCGGTGGTGATCACAGGTACCCACCAGGTATGGGAATACCCGTTCTCGCAAACGGTCCGCTACGACCAATCGGTCACGCTCCACGTCCTCGACCCGGTCCCACCGGAGCACCTGTCGCGGCCGACCATGCGGCAACTCGAACGGGAGATGAAGGCCGTGGCCCTGGCTGCTGCCAACCCGGTGCGGCGGTTCGTACCTGCCCGAGACGGCTGGTGGGACGGCTACCGGTTCGCCATCGATCCCGATTTCGCCAAGCTCCATGCTGCGTTCGCCGCTCGACGTTCAGTCAGAGGCGACGGCGACGCGGGTTGAATCAGGCCCCGTGGGCGACAGCTGCTCGGAGGCTCGCCACCGCATCCTCCGACGCCGGGCCCCGCGTCTGCCAGAGCACGGCGCCATTCGGTGTGACGAGCATCGGTGCGATGGCATCGGGTCGCCGAATGCCGAGGGCCTCCATGAACGGTGCCCGATCGATGTAGAGCGTGATCGTGGCATCGCGTACATCGACATCGGGTATGCCCGATCGCATGCCCCCGTCGATGAACCCGGCAAAGGGCTTGTAGCCACGGGAGATCACCGGCAACTCGTAGGCACCGAAACCCTCGACAGTTGATGCCAGATCGTCAGCCACCGGAACCCACGTATCGACGTCCTTCTGCTGCCACTGGCGGAAGGCCACGAGGAGCAGGTTCAGGTCGTGTGCGAGCGTCCCCGGCAGTCGGTGACGCACACCCGAAAGGCTCGAGCCCTCGACCGTTGGGAACCGGATCGGCTGGTCCTGCTGTTCCACTCCCGAGGCCTCACACCACGTCGCGGACGGCCGTCGAGGTGCCCTCCTGCCAGCGGGCGAGGGTCCACAGGAGGTCCGAGAGACGGTTGAGGTAGATGCCGGCGTGACTGGCCTCGTCGAGGGCAGCGAGGGCGTCGCGTTCGGCACGACGCACCACCGTTCGAGCGACATCGAGCTGCGCGGCCACGGCGTTCACACCCGGGACGACGAACTCCGTCGGTGGTTCGAAGCGCTCCGAGATCGCATCGATGTGTGCTTCGAGCGCGTCGACCATGTCGCCGGTCACCCGTGTGGAGCCGTCTTCGAGCTTGCGACGGTTCTCGGGAAGCGTTGCCAACTCCGCCATCAGCACCCACAGGTCACGCATGACATGGACGACGATGTCCGACAGCTCGTCGGCCGGGTCGAGCTGGGCCCGAACGACGCCGAGCGACGCCTGCGCCTCGTCGACACTGCCGTAGGCGGTGGGGAGGGCGGAGTCCTTGCGTACGCGCCCCCCGAACAACAAACCCGTCGTACCGTCGTCGCCGCTCTTCGTGTAGACCTTCACCGGTGATCCTTCCCCGAACCGACGTTCTCGCCGACCCATGTCCTCCAAGCCTACGGAACCGTGGCCGGACCCGGATCAGTCGACGATCGAACGAAGCGGGTCTCGGTGATCGACTGGCCGTCCATGCGCGCAACGGTGACGACCCACCCGTCGAGCTCGATGCGGTCGCCCGGCTCGGGAACGCTGCCGATCTCCGCGAGCAGCCATCCCGCGACGGTCGTGTACTCGCCCTCGGGAGCGACGATCCCGAACTCGTCGAGATCGTGGACGGGGAACCGACCCGGTACCACGATGGCATCCCCGCCCTCGATGCGCGGAGTCGCCACGAGCGGGTCGGCTTCGTCGTAGATCTCCCCCACGACCTCCTCGAGGATGTCCTCGAGCGTGATGATGCCTTCGATGCCCCCGAACTCGTCGACGACGAAACCGACCTGGTGTCGGCGCTCTTGCAGACGGCGCATCGCTACGAGCACCGACAGCGATTCCGGGAAGGCCTGGACCTCCTTGGCGTGGTCCCGGACCGTCATGTCGGGGTGGGCAGCGGCGAGGTCGGAGAGCGATACGACGCCGATGGCCGAGTCGAGGCCGTGATCATCGATGACCACGGGTGCCCGAGTGAACCCTTCCTCCAACAGCCGCCGCAGGCCCAGGGCCACTGTCGTCGACGCATCGAGGGCGAACACGTCGAGGCGCGGGGTCATGAGCTCCTGCACGGTACGGTCGGCCACATCGAATGCACCGGCGAGCAACTCGCCCTGGTGGTCGGATATGCCGCCGCTGGCGAGGATCACATCCTTGAGCTCCTCGAGGTCGATCTGCTCCCTGCCCGATCCCGGCTCACCGCCGAACAGGCGCACGAAGGCGTTGGTTGCGACGCTCAGCAGCCATACGACGGGGGTCATCGCCACGGCGAACCAGTGCAGTGGACGACCCATCGCCAACGCCCATCGTTCGGAGCTCTGGAGGGCGAGACGCTTCGGTACGAGCTCACCGAGCACGAGCGTGATGAACGCCAGGACCACGGTCACGGTGATGATCGCAACCGTTTCTGCTGCATCCCCGAACACCGAGAACGCCGGTAGGAGGGGTTCTGCGAGGCTCACGGCCGCGACGGCCGAGGCGAGGAAGCCTGCCAGCGTGATCCCGATCTGGATCGTTGCGAGGAAACGGTTGGGGTCACGGGCGAGTGCCGCGACCAATGCGCCAGTGCCTCCTCGTTCGGCGAGCCTTGCGAGCTGGGGGTCGCGAAGGGAGATCAGGGCGATCTCGGTCCCGGACAACAGGGCGTTGATGACCACCAACACCGCGATGAGCACCAACTCCGGCCAAGCGCCTGTCATCGAACGTTCCGCCTCACGGCCCGCACTCTATCCACTCGGCCCATCCATCAACCAGCCGCACCGCGGACCTCGGGCGCTACGGCCTACCCACCCGTATACTCAAGGTCACAACGACGCGGGGTGGAGCAGTCTGGTAGCTCGTCGGGCTCATAACCCGAAGGTCGCGGGTTCAAATCCCGCCCCCGCTACGAAGAAACCCTTGGAGGTCCTACATCTCCAGGGGTTTCTTCACGTTCAGCGGATTTGAAACCCGCGACCTTCTCCGAAGGCCGAAACCCGAATCGGATGCTCCCTTCGGTTCGCCCCGCCGTCTCTACCTGCGAACAGGACTCTCGGTCTCCGTCGACGGTCGACTCACAGGCTGGGGTTCGAGACCTCTGGTTCAAATCCCGCCCCCGCTACGAAGAAAGCCCTTGGAGGTCCTACATCCTCCAGGGGTTTTCTCACGTTCGGGATCTGGAACACGCGACCTTCACCGAAGGCC
>CAVWXP010000018.1:0-13959 GCA_963759175.1 uncultured Acidimicrobiia bacterium | reverse complement strand
CGGGGGACAAGAGGGCCTGCCAGGAGGCCGTTGCGGATGACTGGAACCTCGGTGAGCGACGCGGTTTCATCTCCGACACCGCTACCCGCATCGCCGACCAACTCACCGAACGCACCAATGCCCGGATCTACTGGACGAGCTACTACCAGCTGGCCGGCACCCGATTCGCCCCGTTGTGGTCACCGGTCGGGCCCGAGTGTGAGGACGAGATGAACCTGGCTCTCGGCCAGCTCCACGACTCGCTGCGCACCGGTCTCGGCGATCAGGTCACCTGGATACCGCTCGATGGTGCCGTCACCACCCAGCAGTGGGCAGGATGGCCGCACCCAACCCCGACGGCCACCGAGCCATCGGTCGCACCATCGTCGCCGCCATCACGGGCTAGATCGCCGAGTGAGCTCTCGAGGCTTCGGTGCCTAGAAGTCGATCATCTCCGAGATGCCGACCCAATAGTGGTTCTTGACCAACACGGTGCCGTCGACATCGATCAGCATGTAGGTCGCCATTCCGTCCATGACATTGGACTCGACCTGCCATGTTTCTGGGAACGACACGTACCAGGGCCCGTCACCGACCAACGACACCATGTCGCCCCGTTCGACGATCCACGGGAAGAACGGATCGAACGCCGCCTGCGCGACGTACTCCGGTCGTCATAGGACTGGATGTCCTGGAGCCGCACCCCATCGGGGTACTGGAAGTAGATGTACTCATTGATGATGAAGTCGTCCGTCACGGCTGCCAGGAACGCATCACCGCTCGGGTTCTCCCACGCTTCGATGAAGGTGTATGGCAGCATCCACCTCCGCAGGGACGACGGCGGTGACGGCCGTTCCTGCGGTATCGGTCGCACCGTCGGTCGTGTCGGAGGTGTTGGCGTCGTAGATCACCCAACCCCCGAGACCGAGAAGAGGATCGCCAGCACGACCACAGTGATGATCAAGCCGTTGCCCTTGCGGTGCTCCCTGTCGAACTCCTCGTCGGTGTGCCTCTGGGGTCTCTGGGTCGTGGAGGTCATTGACGTCCTCTCCCGAACCGTGGCACCTCCATGGTCTCGCCGCCCCGGTCGGGCGTCAACCGCCCCTGGCCCGGTGCCCGACGAAAGATCGCCAGCTCTTCCGGTGCACGGCCGATCGGGGCCAGATGTCCCGGTCATGGGACGTGCGCATCTGTCACAGCGGTGTGACACCATGGAGCAATGGACACACCCGGGATCCTGCATGCGGATCTCGACGCCTTCTACGCAGCGGTGGCCGTGCTCGAGGACCCGTCCCTTGCCGGCAAACCGGTCGCTGTGGGATCAGGCGTCGTGCTGTCCTGTACGTACGAGGCGAAGGCGTTCGGCGTGCGTGGCGGCATGCGGATGGTCGATGCCAGGTCACGGTGCCCGCAGCTGATCGAGGTCGACGGGACCTTCGGGGCGTACACCGAGTACTCGAAGACGGTGTTCGGGATCTTCGAATCGTTCACCCCCGACGTCGAGGGAATCTCCATCGACGAGGCCTTCCTCGACGTGCGGGGCTCGACCCACCTGTTCGGATCGCCCCGTGAGATCGCCGAGGAGATCCGTCGGCAGGTGCGATCGTCGACCGGTCTGGTGGTGTCCGTTGGTGCCTCGACTCGCAAGTTCCTGTCCAAGATCGCATCCCAGGTCGCCAAACCCGACGGTCTGATCGTGGTCCAGCCGGGGCTCGAGAAGGAGTTCCTACATCCCCTGTCCGTGTCGTACCTGTGGGGCGTGGGCCCCGTCACGGAGCGCAAGCTCGCCGAACTCGGCATCGAAACCATCGGCGACATCGCCGACAGCTCACCCGACGCCCTCCGGTTCCACCTCGGTCCCGGCGCTGCCGGCCACCTCTACGCCCTGGCCAACAACCAGGACCCGAGGCCGGTCGAACGACGACGCAAGGCGAAATCGGTGGGTGCCCAGAGCGCCATCCGGTCCAAGATCCGCACCATCGAGGAGTTGACCCCGATCCTCCAACGGCTCACCGACCGCGTCGCCGAACGGCTGCGGGCCAAGGACCGCACCGCACGCACCGTCACCGTCAGGGTGCGTTTCGGTGACCTGTCGGCCGTGACACGGTCCGCCACCATGGAGACGCCGACGGCGGCCACGGGCGCGATCTTCGACCTCGCCACCAAGCTCCTCCAGAAGGTCGTCAACAAGTACCCGAAGCACGAGACATCGCTCATCGGGATCACCACCGCGGGCCTGGCCGTCGGTGAACCGATGCAGCTCGCCATGGGTGTCGACGACGTCACCACAACGGTGGATCACCCAAGGAGCTCCATTTCCAGGCCCTCGACTCGTCCGTCGACGAACTCCGCCGCAAGTTCGGACGGTCCGCCATCACCCACGGCAGCGACCTCATGTCCGCCCGCACCGAGTTCTCCCAAGGGCTCTCGGACATCATGGCCAAGGACTCCGACCGCATCCCGGAGTTCGAGGACGACGGCCCCATCTACACGTGGGACGAGGACGTGACCCAGGAGTAGCGCCACGAGGCCATGGATCCGTGACCGGCGGTAGCCTCATCGGGATGCGCTCGATTCACTGGTTCGCCATCGTTGCTGCCTCGGCCGGCTGGGCGTCGGGCGGCATCATGACCCGCTTCGCCTACGGCGAGGACGTCGGGTCCATGGACGATGGTCGCCATCAGGGTGCTCATCGCTGCGCTCCTGGTCGGCGCCGTTCTGCTGGTTCGCCAGCCCGCCCTGCCGACGAAGCGAGTGGTCGGCTACGGCTTGCTCCAGGCCGTCTTCAACCTCACCATCCCGTACGTCGTGTTCACCTTCGCCTACGACGAGGCATCGGCCGGATTCGTGGGTCTTCTGGCAGCCCTCATCCCGCTGTCCACCGCGGTGTACGCCAACTACATGCTGCCGGATGAACCGCTGACCCTCCCGAAGATGGTGGGCCTTCTCGTTGCCCTCTCTGGTGTTGCGTTCCTGTTGCTGTCGGGCGACAGCGGTCTGAGTGAGGGTGGTCGGCCCGTGGTTGCGGTGGCCCTCGGTCTCACGGGTGTCGCGTCGATCGGATTCGCAGCTTCGTTCGGCAAGCGGCATGCCGGCGCCTACGACGCCACCACCATGACGTGTCTACAGTTCGCCTTCGCTCCATATAGCTCCTCGTGGCGATTTTCGCCATCGAGCGCTTCCACCGACGTGTCTCACAACGGATGGATGCTGATCGTCGGCGTCGCCGGTTCGCCGCGTCCATGCCGTTCATGATCTCTACTGGCTCCTCCAGCACGTGAGCGACGGATGTCTCGTTGAGTGGATGCCTCGTGCCGTTCATCACCCTGCTCGGCGGCGTCCTGCTCCTCGACGAGGCGGCTCCAGTTCGGCGTCGTTGTTCGCTTCGTCCTCGTCTTCGTCGGCCTCATCCTCGCCGACCACGCCTCCCGCCGCCGCCAGCCACCCTGATCGACGCCGCCCACCTCCACTGATCGCACGGCATCGCCGACCAACTCACCGAACGCACCAATGCCCGGATCTACTGGACGAGCTACTACCAGCTGGCCGGCACCCGATTCGCCCCGTTGTGGTCACCGGTCGGGCCCGAGTGTGAGGACGAGATGAACCTGGCTCTCGGCCAGCTCCACGACTCGCTGCGCACCGGTCTCGGCGATCAGGTCACCTGGATACCGCTCGATGGTGCCGTCACCACCCAGCAGTGGGCAGGATGGCCGCACCCCAACCCCGACGGTCACCGAGCCATCGGTCGCACCATCGTCGCCGCCATCACGGGCTAGATCGCCGAGTGAGCTCTCGAGGCTTCGGTGCCTAGAAGTCGATCATCTCCGAGATGCCGACCCAATAGTGGTTCTTGACCAACACGGTGCCGTCGACATCGATCAGCATGTAGGTCGCCATTCCGTCCATGACATTGGACTCGACCTGCCATGTTTCTGGGAACGACACGTACCAGGGCCCGTCACCGACCAACGACACCATGTCGCCCCGTTCGACGATCCACGGGAAGAACGGATCGAACGCCGCCTGCGCGACGTACTCGCGGTCGTCATAGGACTGGATGTCCTGGAGCCGCACGCCATCGGCGTACTGGAAGTAGATGTACTCGTTGATGATGAAGTCGTCCGTCACGGCTGCCAGGAACGCATCACCGCTCGGGTTCTCCCACGCTTCGATGTAGGTGTTAATGGCAGCATCCACCTCCGCAGGGACGACGGCGGTGACGGCCGTTCCTGCGGTATCGGTCGCACCGTCGGTCGTGTCGGAGGTGTTGGCGTCGTAGATCACCCAACCCCCGAGACCGAGCAAGAGGATCGCCAGCACGACCACAGTGATGATCAAGCCGTTGCCCTTGCGGTGCTCCCTGTCGAACTCCTCGTCGGTGTGCCTCTGGGGTCTCTGGGTCGTGGAGGTCATTGACGTCCTCTCCCGAACCGTGGCACCTCCATGGTCTCGCCGCCCCGGTCGGGCGTCAACCGCCCCTGGCCCGGTGCCCGACGAAAGATCGCCAGCTCTTCCGGTGCACGGCCGATCGGGGCCAGATGTCCCGGTCATGGGACGTGCGCATCTGTCACAGCGGTGTGACACCATGGAGCCATGGACACACCCGGGATCCTGCATGCGGATCTCGACGCCTTCTACGCAGCGGTGGCCGTGCTCGAGGACCCGTCCCTTGCCGGCAAACCGGTCGCTGTGGGATCGGGCGTCGTGCTGTCCTGCACGTATGAGGCGAAGGCGTTCGGCGTGCGTGGCGGCATGCGGATGGTCGATGCCCGGTCACGGTGCCCGCAGCTGATCGAGGTCGACGGGACCTTCGGGGCGTACACCGAGTACTCGAAGACGGTGTTCGGGATCTTCGAATCGTTCACCCCCGACGTCGAGGGAATCTCCATCGACGAGGCCTTCCTCGACGTGCGGGGCTCGACCCACCTGTTCGGATCGCCCCGTGAGATCGCCGAGGAGATCCGTCGGCAGGTGCGATCGTCGACCGGTCTGGTGGTGTCCGTTGGTGCCTCGACTCGCAAGTTCCTGTCCAAGATCGCATCCCAGGTCGCCAAACCCGACGGTCTGATCGTGGTCCAGCCGGGGCTCGAGAAGGAGTTCCTCCACCCCCTGTCCGTGTCGTACCTGTGGGGGGTGGGGCCCGTCACGGAGCGCAAGCTCGCCGAGCTCGGCATCGAGACCATCGGCGACATCGCCGACAGCTCACCCGACGCCCTCCGGTTCCACCTCGGTCCCGGCGCAGCCGGCCACCTCTACGCCCTGGCCAACAACCAGGACCCGAGGCCCGTCGAACGACGACGCAAGGCGAAATCGGTGGGTGCCCAGAGCGCCATCCGGTCCAAGATCCGCACCATGGAGGAGTTGACCCCGATCCTCCAACGGCTCACCGACCGCGTCGCCGAACGGCTGCGGGCCAAGGACCGCACCGCACGCACCGTCACCGTCAGGGTGCGTTTCGGCGACCTGTCGGCCGTGACCCGATCCGCCACCATGGAGACACCGACGGCGGCCACGGGCGCGATCTTCGACCTCGCCACCAAGCTCCTCCAGAAGGTCGTCGACGAGTACCCGAAGCACGAGACATCGCTCATCGGGATCACCACTGCAGGCCTGGCCGTCGGGGAACCGATGCAGCTCGCCATGGGTGTCGACGACGTCACGACCACGGGTGGATCACCCAAGGAGCTCGAGTTCCAGGCCCTCGACTCGTCCGTCGACGAACTCCGCCGCAAGTTCGGACGGTCCGCCATCACCCACGGCAGCGACCTCATGTCCGCCCGCACCGAGTTCTCCCAAGGGCTCTCGGACATCATGGCCAAGGACTCCGACCGCATCCCGGAGTTCGAGGACGACGGCCCCATCTACACGTGGGACGAGGACGTGACCCAGGAGTAGCGCCACGAGGCCATGGATTCGTGACCGGCGGTAGCCTCATCGGGATGCGCCCGATTCATTGGATCGCCCTCGTTGCTGCCTCGGCTGGTTGGTCGTCGGGCGGCATCATGACCCGCTTCGCCTACGGCGAGGACGTGGGTCCGTGGACCATGGTGGCGATCAGGGTGCTGATCGCTTCGCTGCTGGTCGGCGCCGTACTGTTGGTTCGCCAGCCCGCCCTGCCGACGAAGCGGGTGGTCGGCTACGGGTTGCTCCAGGCCGTGTTCAACCTCACCATCCCGTACGTCGTGTTCACCTTCGCCTACGACGAGGCATCGGCCGGATTCGTGGGTCTTCTGGCAGCCCTCATTCCGCTGTCCACCGCGGTGTACGCCAACTACATGCTGCCGGATGAACCGCTGACCCTCCCGAAGATGGTGGGCCTTCTCGTTGCCCTCTCTGGTGTTGCGTTCCTGTTGCTGTCGGGCGACAGCGGTCTGAGTGAGGGTGGTCGGCCCGTGGTTGCGGTGGCCCTCGGTCTCACGGGTGTCGCGTCGATCGGATTCGCAGCTTCGTTCGGCAAGCGGCATGCCGGCACCTACGACGCCACCACGATGACGGGTCTGCAGTTCGCCTTCTCCGCCATCTGGCTCCTCGTGGCGATGTTCGCCATCGAAGGCGCTCCCACCGATGTGTCTGGCAACGGGTGGATGCTGATCGTCGGCATGGCCGGATTCGCCACGTTCATGCCGTTCATGATCTACTACTGGCTCCTCCAGCACGTGTCGGCGACGGATGTCTCGTTGAGTGGATACCTCGTGCCGTTCATCACCCTGCTCGGCGGCATCCTGCTCCTCGACGAGCAGCTCCAGTTCGGCATCGTCGTTGGCTTCGTCCTCGTCTTCATCGGCCTCATCCTCGCCGACCAAGCCTCCCGCCGCCGCCAAGCCACCCTGATCGACGCCGCCCACCTCCACTGATCGCACGGCATCGGTCCCCCTTTCAAGGGAGCCAGTTCTTCGGTCCCCCTTTCAAGGGGAGCCAGTTCTCAGTCCCCCTTTCAAGGGGGACGGCAGAGGAGCGCAGCGACGATGCAGGGGGATTGCTTGCCGCAGCGGCACACCGGACTACCCAGACCACCACCGATCCCGGGAGCGCAGCGACGATGCAGGGGGATTGCTTGCCGCAGCGGCACCCCGGACTACCCAGACCACCACCGATCCCGGGAGCGCAGCGACGATGCAGGGGGATCGGCAGACATTCGAAGGTCCGGGCTGATCACGGCCGGCAATCCCCCTGGCTCACTGCGTTCGCCCGTCCCCCTTGAAAGGGGGACTGACGCGGCGCGATCTTCGGTCCGTTCTTCAAGGGAGCCAGTTCTTCGGTCCCCCTTGCAAGGGAGCCAGTTCTTCGGTCCCCCTTGCAAGGGGAGCCAGTTCTCAGTCCCCCTTTCAAGGGGGACGGCAGAGGAGCGCAGCGACGATGCAGGGGGATTGCTTGCCGCAGCGGCACACCGGACATACCCACGACCACCACCGATCCCGGGAGCGAAGCGACGATGCAGGGGGATCGGCAGACATTCGAAGATCCGGGCTGATCACGGCCGGCAATCCCCCTGGCTCACTGCGTTCGCCCGTCCCCCTTGAAAGGGGGACTGACGCGGCGCGATCTTCGGTCCCCTCTTCAAGGGAGCCAGTTCTTCGGTCCCCCTTGAAAGGGGGACTGACGGTTTGGTATGTCTTCACCATGCCCAGCCGTCGACTGATCCGCTTTGCGCGGGAGAACCGGGGGGACATGACCCCGTCGGAGTTCATCCTGTGGGAGGAGCTGCGCGGTCGGCGGCTGGGCGTGCGGTTTCGTCGGCAGGATCCGATCGGGCCGTTCATCGCAGACTTCTCGTGCCGGCAGGCCAGGCTCGTCATCGAGGTGGATGGCCAGAGCCACGACGATGCGGATCGGGACCGCAGGAGGGATCGGTGGTTCCACGAGAACGGATGGTTCGTGCTTCGGCTCCACGACGACTACGTCGTGACCCAGCTCGACGACGCGGTGGCAGTCATCCAGCAGGCGCTCGCGGACCCGTCCTCGGTGCAGGATCCTCTCGGACTCGATCCGTGATCGGGACCGCCAGGGAGAAGAGAAGCGGACCGTGGTGACGCGACCACTCATGGAGGGACAAGTGCGCTACGGTTGGGATGTACGGGCTGGGCCCCCGTACGGGACGGATCCCGAGCTGCATGGGTGGACACCTCGGAGGCTCGGGATCACACAGGCCGTCGCTGGCGGCCGATTGGAAGGACATCGTCGTGAAGCGCATCCTCGCCCTGCTCGCCGTGATGGCGGCCTGGTTCGTCATCGCCGTACCGGTCGCCCAGGCGGCGGCCATCGAGATCTCCCTCGACACCGTCGTCACCGCTGACGAGGGATCGGTCACCGTCCTCGCCTCCGCGGACACGCCCGCCGAGATCATCGGTCTCGCCTGCGTCGGCGTCGCACGGGCCGAGAACCAACCGTCCGTCCATCCCGACAACGACCTCATCGTCACATCCGGCGGTGACTCGATCATCCTCGAGGACGTGGAGCGGGCTCCTGGCGCCGTCACCACCGCTGAGGGACTCCTCACACTCGGCCAGACCGTCACGGTGTCGCTGCGCATGGGACCCGATGAGCTCTTCAGCGGCGGCATGGTCTTCACGGTGGAGGACTGCGCCCCTCCGACCACCACCACGACCACCACCACGGAACCCCCGGGCGGGTCGACCACGACGACCACCACGGAACCCCCGGGGGGCACCACCACCACGACCCAGGCATCAGGACCTGCGATCGTCATCGAGAAGACCGCTGATCCGGTGGACTATGGCGATGACGGCATCGGTGACTTCATCATCCGGGTCTCGAACCCCGGTCCGGTCGACCTGACCAACGTTCGGGTGACCGACGACATCGCCGTTGCCATCGACCCGGACTCGGACTGCCCGAATCCCGACGTCCCGGACCTCGCCGTCGGTGAGTTCTTCGAGTATCGATGCTCGGTCGGGAACCTCGACGGTGTCTCGCCGTTCCGCAACGAGGCGACGGCGCTCGGTGTGGGTCCCGGCGGCACGGAGGTCACCGACACGGACGACGCCACGGTGCTGCCACCCGTGAGCGGGACCACCATCACCCAGCCCCCGACATCGACCCAGCCCCCGGCGAGCACGACGCCATCGACGCTGCCCAACACCGGTGTGCCGTTCGAACAGGTGCGAGGCTTCAGCGTGGCGGGATTCGCCTTCTTCGCCTCCGGCATGGCCCTCCTCGCAGCGGCCGCGTGGATCGGGCATCGACGGATCGTCGACGGTGTGTGGTTCGACTTCGACCTCAGGCCGGCCGGGACCACCTTCTACATCCCGCTGCGTCCCCGCGACCCGAACGACTGAGCCGAGAGTCTCCTCGCTGGCGAACCCGCCCGAAGTGGCTGCGGCGCTATGCGCGGCGCGCTCGATCGGGCCGACTGCTCCGGGCTGTCTCTTGTCGCTGATGCCCGTTTCCTCGTTCCCGCCCTTCGCTGTGTGCTGGCTCCGTGTGCCCCATGTGTGACCACGGTCAGTCCATCATCAACACCTCCTTGACGTACTGCATAATGCAGCAGTATGGTTACTGCATTGTGCAGTAACGAGAAGGAGTGCACCATGGCAGGGAGATTCCGTACACGAGGCCTCGGGCGCACGGCCCTGGTGCTCGCGGCGATAGGGGCTGCAACAGCGTTCATCGGTGTCGCTCTGGCCCTCGTGCTCGTGCAGCTGTCGGGCACCGTGTCATCGAACGAGTTCATACCCCCGACCACGTCATCGACGACGACGACCTCGACCATCCCCAACGGTGATGGGCTCGAAGCAGCGTTCGTGCAAACGCCATTCGATTGCCAAGCCGGCATCCCGAATGGAGCGCTCACCCTCGGGGCGAGTTCCTTCGACCTGAACAGCACGTCTTCGTCGCAATCGGCTCAGAGTCCCAATGTGCTCTGTGCGAGGAACGCGGGGCCCGGTCAGATCGCCAACCTCACGCTCACCGTGAGTGCAGCGGTGACAGGCGAAGTGGGGTGCTCGAGCGCAGAGGGCACGGTCGACCCGGAGGGAGTGGACTGCGGGCTGGCGGGCGAGCTCGACGACATCCTCCAAGTCATCCTGAATCCGGGCCCGAGCACTGACACGAACTGCGAGAACACCAACGCAATGGCCGTGCCGCTGGGGGCACCGGTCGACCTCCTCAGGATCAGCGGAACCGATCCTTCGGGCACCCTGGCGCAGGGGAACGAATGTGTGTGGTTCGTGAGTCTCGCCTTCGTCGACGGGGCGACCGATGATCAGAAGCTGGCGGCATCAACTGATACGGCCGAGTTGAGCTTCGACGTCGCGGGTTCCGGCTAGGCCGGTATCGCACGGGACTTGGGCAAGGGTGCGGTTGGGTCCTCCGGCCGCACCCTTCCCCATTGCGCGATTCTCCTCACTCCGCGGCCGTCGAGGCAGACGATGTCGAGCACACCGCCCGGGTATTCGTGCTTACAGATCGCTGTCCAGCAGGGAGAACGACACGACGTCGAACGTCGCATCGGGGTGGCGCAGGTAGGACCGCAGGACGCCCTCGCGGGTGAATCCGCACTTGGCCATCACGGCGAGTGATGCCGTGTTGTCGGGGACGACGTGGCCATAGAGGCGATGGATGCCGGCTTGCTCGAGCACCCAGCGACTTGCGAGCCCGACCGCTTCGGTCCCGAGACCCCGCCCGCGTGCACTCGGGACGAGCCAGTAGCCGATCTCGCACTGGCCCTCGGGTTGCCGAAGCCCGAGGAACACGAGGCCCACGGCCAGGCCGGAGGAACGTTCCTCGATCGCCAGCGATAGGCCCTGACCGTCGGTCTGGCGGGACCACTGACGTTCGATCCACGCCCGGCCCGCCTCGTCGGTGTATTCGGCAGGCACCGTGGTGCCCCGGGGTATATCGGGATCCGTCGACGCCTCCGCCACGCAGGGCAGGTCGTCGTAGGACCATCGCCTGAGCCGCACCAACGACGAACCGAGCTCCGGATCGGGATAGGGGAGAGCCATGCCCGCATTGTGCCACGGAGCCTTCAATCTGTTCTTGCGTAACTCCTGTCCGCACCGCCGGATACCAGTTACGCAAGAACGGGGGAGTGCCGTTGCTAATGCGGAGCGTCAGGGTTAGGATTAGGGGTACCTGAACATCGGAAACGGAAAAGGTAAGCCATGGCTCACCCCACATCGAACGGTCGAACACTCGGTGATCTGGGCATGGGCGAGTCCGGCGCCGTCGGGGGCTACCTCGAGGCAGCGGCCGCTCGGCGGTTCATGGCCCTCGGGCTCGTTCCCGGAGCCGTTGTCACCGCCATGCGCGCCGCACCCCTCGGCGACCCCATCGAATACGCCGTGAAGGGCTCCCGGGTGTCGATGCGTCGCAGCGACGCCGCCTCCATCACCCTCGACGACTGATGCCCGACGCAGACCTCGTCGTCGCCCTCGCAGGGAACCCCAACACCGGCAAGTCCTCCATCTTCAACGCACTCACCGGGGCCAGCCAACACGTCGGCAACTGGCCGGGGAAGACCGTCGCCAGCGCCCACGGAACCTGCACCGCCAACGGCGTCACCCTCGACATCGTGGACCTCCCGGGCACCTACAGCCTCGATGCCGCCTCCCCCGAAGAAGTCATCGCACGCAACCACCTCATCTCGGGGGAACCCGACGTGGTCGTCGTGGTGGTGGACGCCTCCAACCTCGAACGCAACCTCTACCTCGCCGTCCAGGTCCTCGAGATCGGCCTGCCCACCGTCGTCGCCCTCACGATGGTCGACGTCGCCGAACGCCAGGGCGTCGCCGTCGATCCCGAAGCCCTCGCCGACAGCCTCGGCGTCCGGGTCGTTCCCCTCGTCGCCCGTGAGCGGGGAGCCACGGTCGGCCTCGTCGACACGCTCGTCGCCATGTCGATGGAACGCACGTCATGAACCTCGTCGACTACGGACCCGACCTCGAGGCTGCGATCGAGGACCTCACCCTTGTGATCGCAGCCCAACCCGCAGTCGCTGATCGATACCCGCAACGGTGGCTCGCCGTGGCACTGCTCGACCGCGAACGCAGCCTCGATGGTGACGTCGCCGCCCTCCCCGGCGGTGACCTCGTGCTCGGCGAACGAGACCGCCTGACCGAGGACCTCGCCAACCGGGGCGTCGACGTGGCCACCACCGTGGCGGGGCGTCGCTACGACGTGGCCCACGCCATCACCACGGCGGCTTCGGGCGGACCGCACGAGCTCGAGGTGTCCACCACCGACCGGATCGACGCCATCGTCACCCACCGGTGGCTCGGCATCCCGATCTTCCTCGGCCTCATGTGGGTGGTGTTCAAGCTCACCACCGACGTCGCCGGTGCCTTCCTCGACTGGGTCGATGCGGCCGTGGCCGGACCCATCAGCCGCCTCGCAGCCACCCTGGTGGAAGCCATCGGCCTCGGCGGGACATGGGTCGAGAGCCTCGTCGTCGACGGCGTGATCGCCGGCGTCGGGGCGATCCTCGTGTTCATCCCCGTCCTGATCTCGCTGTACCTCGCCCTCGCGTTCCTCGAGGACACCGGCTACATGGCGCGAGCCGCCTTCGTCATGGATCGCGTGATGGGCGGCATCGGACTCCAGGGCAAGAGCTTCCTGCCGATGCTCGTCGGGTTCGGATGCACCGTCCCCGCCGTCTACGCCACCCGAACGCTCGACTCACGCCGCGACCGCATCCTCACCACGATGCTCGTTCCGTTCATGAGCTGCGGCGCCCGCCTGCCCGTGTATGTCCTGCTCGGCACCATCTTCTTCCCCGCCTACGCCGGACTCGCCGTGTTCGCCATGTACCTGCTCGGCATCGCCGTGGCGCTGGTGGTCGGCCTCGTCCTGCGGTCCACCCTCCTACCCGAGACCCGCTACGCCCCGACGATCATGGAGCTCCCCCCGTACCGGGTCCCCACCGTGCGTTCGATCTGGTTCCACACCTGGACACGCACCCGGTCGTTCCTCGCCGGAGCAGGATCCATCATCTTCGCCACGATGATGGTCGTGTGGCTCCTCATGGCGATCCCCACCGGGGGAGGCACCTTCGCCGACACCGAGGTCGACGACTCAGCGTTCGCGGCCGTGGCCGGGGTCGTCGCACCCGTGTTCGAACCCGCCGGATTCGGTTCGTGGGAGGCGACGGGGTCGTTGATGTCTGGCTTCGTGGCCAAGGAGGTCGTCATCGGCACGATGGCCCAGGTCTACGGCCATGCGGATGCCGAGGTCGACAGCGACACCTCGGTGCTCGCATCGGCAGGCGAGGTCGTCTCCGGCCTCGGCACGGCCGTGGTCGACGCCATGCGAGCGGTCCCTTCGATCGTCGGCATCGACCTCACGGAATCCGACGACACGGCGACTTCGTCGTCACTCATGGCGTCGATCGAAGCCGGGTTCGAGGAGTCGAGCGGCGGGTCGGGCGCCCTCGCCGCGCTTGCGTTCATGGTGTTCGTGCTGCTCTACACACCGTGCATGGCCACCGTGGGAGCCATCCGGCAGGAGGTCGGGTCACGCTGGATGTGGGGCAGCGTCATCGGCCAGAGCGTGCTCGCATGGGTGATGGCCGTCGTCGTGTTCCAGGCAGGTTCGTGGTTGGGATGGGGATGAGCCAGCCATGACGATCCTCGACCAGCTCCTCGCCGAGATCCACCGGACCCGTGGACCCGTGCGCTCGAAGGACCTCGCGGATCGACTCGGGATTGCACCGTCGGCCCTCGACGGCATGCTGGCGGTCCTGGTCGCGAACGGCACCCTCGCCACTGGCTCAGCAACGAGCAGTGACGCGATCGCGTGCTCGGGGGCGGCATGTGGAGCCACCTGTGTCGGCACCGACGAGTGCGCCTTCGTCGCTTCGGTACCACGGACGCACCACTTGGTGATCGGCTCGGTCAGGTAGCACCAGCCGGGCCGGTTCGCGGTCGGCCACGGCTCCGAGGTGCAGCTCCGAGACCGAGCGATCGGTGGGTCAGCCCTCGGCCGGCAGCTGGTACTCCACGCATGGGCACTTCGGGACGG
>CAVWXP010000017.1:0-257881 GCA_963759175.1 uncultured Acidimicrobiia bacterium | reverse complement strand
AGGACCGCGAGGGCGAGGTAGCCCCACGTGAGGCCCTTGGCGAGAGGGACCGTGTCGCCGAGGAACCAGTAGAACGGCGACAGGTAACGGAAGGGCGCCAGGACATCGACGACTGCTCCGAGCCCGTTGAGGAAATAGGCGATCACCGCAACGGCGGCGGTCGCTCCCACCGCCGGACCCGAACCGCCCACGACGGCCCAGATCGCAACGGCGATGCCCCAGAACGCCAATCCGAGAAGCCCCAGACCGATGTTCGCCGCCACCATGGCGTAGAGGTCCATGCCGGTGTCCCACTGCATGTTGCCGTACAGCACCACGGCGAGCAGCACCGCCACCACGATGCCCATGAGGGCGAACACGGCGCTCGCCTTGTGCATCATCACCGACCAGCGCCGCAAGGGGTTGGACAGGACCATGTCGAGGCGACCCGTGGATTCCTCGGCCCCCACGAGGGACGCCATGGCCGTGATGGCGAACACGATCACCACGATCGGGCCCACCGAGCCGTAGGTGCGCGACGAGACGAAGCCCTCCGGTGTTGCGAGCGCCTGGGGATCGGTGAGGCCGAAGAGGGCCAGCACCTCCCTCGGGAACGAATCGACGAGGGCCTGGAGGGCATTGCTGTCCCCGGCGAGCGACGGCCACGCCGCGAACGTGAAGAACGACATCGTCGACAACCCGAACGCCCACACCCAGACCGATCGGCGGCGGTCCCACACGGACTTCCCGAACACCGAACCCAACAGGTATATCGCACGAGGTTCGAGCTTGCGGACCTTCCGCTTCCTCGTGGCCCGATCGGGGATGACGGCCTGTTCGGTGGCGATGTTGCGGCGCATGAAGAGCGCCACGGACGCTCCGAGGAGAACCGCAGCCGCCAGCATCGAGCCACACCGACCCGCTCGACACGCCGTTGATGAGGGGCATGTCATGGAGGTACCACGTGAACGGGCTCAGCTTCGATGGCCAATCGAGCCAGTCGTAGAGCGGAGCGAACGCATTGACGAACCACATCAACAGCGCAACGCCCGCCGTGACCCCGCCCGTGAGCGTCGGGTTGCCGGTGAACGAACCCACGGCCATGGCGGTGTAACCGAACACGAGGCCGAGGAGCCACAGACCGAGGTGGATGGCCACGAGGCCCTCGATCGACAGTTTGAGGTCGACGATCGGGTTCCACACGATCAGCGTCACCGCGAGGGACACGACGATCACGCCAGATAGGACGGCCAGCGCTGCGGCCTTCTGTGCGATCACCGACCAGCGGGTGATCGGCATCGACATCACCATGTCCATGGTTCCCGCCCGCTCCTCGCGAGCCGTGGCCGCCACGCCCGTGACGATGGTGAACGCGATGACGATGATCGGCGCCATCAGGGAGAACAGCTGGGCCGACAGGAACCCGGCGCCGGTGAGGAAGGTGTCGGGATCCATGCCGAACATCGCCATGAGCTCGGGTGGGAACTCGTTGAGGAAGTCGACCATCGCCTCCGAGTCACGCAGGACCGGGTAGAACACGGCCAGCCATGATGCCAGGGCGACCATGCCGAGTACCCACCACACCATCGAGACCCGGCGGTCCCACAGGTCCTTCGTGAAGACGCTACGAAGCATCTTCGGTGCCTGCGTAGTAGCTCAAGAACACCTCCTCGAGCTCCCCCGAACGAGTTGAGACCGACACGGCGTCATGGCTACCCGCTGCCTTGATGACCGCGTCCATGTCACCCTTAACGGCCAGCGCGAGCACCGTGCCGTCGTTGCGCACATCCACATCGGTGACGTTGTCGATCGACGAGAACACGTGGGGATCCACAGGGGCGTTGAACTGGAGGACGACGGACCGATGGGCCTGGGCCTTGAACGCCTCCACCGTGTCGACTGCGATGAGCCTGCCCTTGCGCACGATGCCGACACGGTCGGCAACCCGCTCGACCTCCGGGAGGATGTGTGACGACAAGAACATCGTGGCGCCTGCGGCCTGGACCTCGACCACCAGCTCCTGGAACTCCTGTTGCAACAAGGGATCGAGGCCGGAGGTCGGCTCGTCGAGGATGTACAGCTCGGGATCGTGCATGAAGGCGTTGATGACGCCGACTTTCTGGCGGTTGCCCGTCGAATAGTCCTTGATCTTGCGGTCGAGGTCGAGGTCGAAGCGATCGGCGAGCTCGGCCATGCGGGCGCTTGCGTTCACCTTGCGCAGGTTGGCGAAGTACATGAGGAACTCGCGGGCGGTCATGGTGTCGTACATGGCGAGGTCGCCAGGTAGGTACCCGGTCCTGCGCCTGATCTCCACCGTGTCCTTCACGATGTCGCGTCCGAGGACGGTTGCGCTGCCGGAGGTGGCGAACAGGAAGTTCAACAGGGTGCGGATGGTGGTCGACTTGCCCGCTCCGTTCGGCCCGAGGAACCCGAACACCTCGCCCTGGCGCACCTCGAGATCGAGGTCGATGATCCCGGGTGCCGGCCCGTAGTACTTGGTCAACCCGGTCGTCTCGATCACCGCAACCATCGCGCTCCTCCCGCTACGAATCAGTCTATGCCCGGTGACTTCGGGCGGGCCGGAGTCGACAGCGGGATTGCATGCGTGATCGGGTTCGGGTCTTCGTGTGTCCGGCGTGCGAGTCTGGTCCCCCTTTGAAGGGGGACGGGCGAGCGGAGTGAGCCAGGGGGATTGTCGGGCGTGTCGAGGCCCGGGTGTTCGGTGGTCTGGCGTGGGGTCGGTCCCCCTTTGAAGGGGGACGGGCGAGCGGAGTGAGCCAGGGGGATTGTCGTTCGTGATCAGCGTGGGTCTTCGGTGTGTCTGTCGATCCCCCTGCCTCGTCGCTTTGCTCCTTGGCCGTCCCCCTTGAAAGGGGGACCGAAGAACCGGCTCTCTGCTTGAAAGGGGCGGAGGAAGTGGCGGCTCTTGGTCTTCGTGTGTCTGGCGTGCGGTTTGGTCCCCCTTTGAAGGGGGACGGGCGAGCGGAGTGAGCCAGGGGGATTGTCGGGCGGGTTCGAGGCGTGGGTCTTCGGTGGTCTGTCGATCCCCCTGCCTCGTCGCTGCGCTCCTTGGCCGTCCCCCTTGAAAGGGGGACTGAAGATGTCTTGATCCCCCTGCCTCGTCGCTGCGCTCCTTGGCCGTCCCCCTTGAAAGGGGGACTGAAGATGTCTTGATCCCCCTGCCTCGTCGCTGCGCTCCCGGGATCGGTGGAGGTGTGGGTATTCCCGAGGCGTCGTTGCGGCAAGGAATCCCCCTGCCTCGTCGCTGCGCTCCTTGGCCGTCCCCCTTGAAAGGGGGACTGAAGAATCGGCTCCCCTCGAAAGGGGGACTGAAGAATCGGCTCCCCTTGAAAGGGGGACTGAAGAATTGGCTCCCCTTGAAAGGGGGACCGAAGGACCGGGTTCTCTTGGACGGGAATGGGGGACGAGGGCACCGGCGTGGGTGTGCATACAATCGCCGACGTGGCCACCGAATCGAAACGTCTGATCATCCTCGCCCTCACGGCGAACGCGTGCATCGCCGTCACGAAGTTCATCGCTGCGGGGATCTCGGGGAGCGCAGCGATGCTCGCCGAGGCGTTCCACTCCGTTGCCGACACCGGGAACCAGCTGTTCCTGCTGCGCGGCGACGCCGTGTCGAGGTACGCCGCGAACGTCACGCACCCGTTCGGGCGCGGCAAGTCGATGTACTTCTGGTCGTTCATGGTCGCCGTCGTCCTCTTCGTCGGCGGCGCCGTGCTATCGATCTACAACGGATGGCAGCGCATCTTCCACTCCGACGGAGGGCACAGCGAAGGGCTGATCTTCTCCCTCGTGGTCCTCGCCCTCTCGGCGGCGTTCGAGATCGGGATCGCGCTCGTCCCCGCCATCCGGCAGTTCAACCGCATCCGAGGCACGAAGGGGGCATGGCGCACGATCCGAGAGAGCAAGGACTCGGCGCTCATCATCGTCATCTTCGAGGACACGGCCGCCGCCATCGGCCTTGCGATCGCCGCCGCCGGACTCCTCTTGTCGTACTTCACGGAGAACGTCCTGTGGGACGGCGTGGCGTCGATCCTCATCGGCGTCCTGCTCGCCATCGTCGCTCTCGTCATCGCCATCGAGATGCAGTCGCTCCTGGTCGGTGAATCGGCCAGTCGGAGGGATCGCACCTCGATCCGTGTCGCCATGCTCTCCGTCGACGAGGTCCACCATGTCGAGCGCCTGCTCACGATGCAGCTCGCATCCCACGAGATCCTCGTCACCGCTGACGTTGCGTTCGACGAAGGCGTCGACGAGGTCATCGCCATCGAACATGTGGAGCGATCGATCCGATCGGCGTGCCCCGATGCGACCCAGGTCTTCATAGAGCCGGTGCGACGATGATCGGCGCGGCGTCGGCTCCAGCGTCGTCTGGCAACCTCGGCCCCGGCTTCGACATCCTCGCCCTGGCCCTCACCCTCAGGTGCCACGTGACAGCCGAACCGGCAGACACGATGACGATCACCGAGAACGGATCGACGAAGCGTCTCGCCGATGACGACATGATCGCAAGGGCGGTCACGATGGCGGTCGACCGGCCCATGCACGTCACCGTCGACAACCAGATCCCCCGTGCGCGGGGACTCGGTTCGTCCTCGGCCGTCACCGCAGCCGCCGCAGGAGCCGCGATGAAATCGATGGGCGACATGTCAGGGCCGGCGAAGGTGTTCAGCATCGTCACCGAACTCGAGGGCCACGCCGACAACGCCGCTGCTGCCGTGTTCGGCGGCCTCGTGGTCGCCACACCCGACGGCATCCAGAAGCTCGCCCTCCACGAGTCCCTCCAACCCGTCGTCGGCATACCGTCGACCAAGTTGTCGACGGCCGAGGCCCGAGCCGCACTCCCTCCCGCGATCGATCGGCCAGTCGTGGTGCGGTCCCTCGCTCGCCTGGCGTTCCTGCTCCAGGGCCTCCAGGACGGAAACCCCGACGTCCTCGCCCATGCCATCGGTGACGAACTCCACGAGATCCCCCGCGCCGCGCTGTCCCCGGTGACGCAGGAGATGATGGTTGCCGCCCACCATGCCGGAGCCGTCCATGTCTGTTGGTCCGGGGCTGGCCCCACAGCGCTCGCCTTCGCCACGCCACAGAACCGCGGTCGGGTGATCGGGGCGATGGCCGGCGTACTCGGCAATGGCGGCGAGGTGCTCGCGCTCGAAGTCGACGACGTTGGCCTGACCTGACGAGCGGCTACAGGTCCAGCGCAGCGACGGCGTCGACGACCTGGCTCGCCGTGGACCGATAGACGTCGATACCACGCCCGTATGGATCGGGAACCGCAAGGGGATGTGCCAGGAGTCGGATCCGGCCCGGTGCGAGGTTCGGGAACGCCTTGCGCGCCTCGATGAGATGCTGCTGTTCCATCCCGAAGACGAGATCGGGCTGGGGCACGGAGTCGATCTGGCGTGCACGATGGCCACTCAGGTCGAGTCCGTGATCGCTGGCGACCTGTTGCATGTGGTGGGTCGCTCGGCTGTCGACGACGGCGTAGGTGCCAGCACTCGAGGCGATGATGTGTGGGTAGGCGTGGCGAGCCGCGGCCTCGGCGAACGGCGATCGACAGATGTTGCCGGTGCACACGAAGAGCACCGACGGATGATCGCCACTCACGAATCGGCTCGGTACTTGGCCGCGATCTCGACGAACGCCTGGAACAGGTCGTGGGACTCGCCGTGATTGCGGATGCCGAGGAACTCGGGATGCCACTGGACGGCAATGAGGGGCCACGACGGATCCTCGTACTCGATCGCCTCGACGATGCCATCGGGAGCAGCTCCGACGACGCGCAGACCGGAACCGACCACCTCCACCGCCTGGTGGTGGATGGAGTTGATCTTGTGCAACCCCGGTCCGATGATCGATGCGATCCGCGACCCGTCCTCGATGAGCGCCTCGGAGTGGGGTTCGTAGGCGCCCTCGCCGGTGATGTCGTGGCCATGGGCACCCTCGTGGGAGGGAAGGTCCTGGACGAGTGTGCCCCCGAACGCCACGTTCACCAGCTGGAGCCCACGACAGATCGCCATGGTCGGCAGCTTGCGGGCGTGGGCACCGGCGACGAGGTCGAGCTCGAACCGGTCGCGCTCATCGTCGACACCGTCCACGGTCTCATCGGCAACCGCACCGTACCGCTCGGGATTGATGTCCCCACCACCGGTCAGGAGCAGGCCATCGATGTGGTCGAGCACGTGATCGATCTGGTCGGCGTCGACGGGGACCAGGATGATGGGGATGCCGCCGGCGAGCTTCAACGAATCGGTGTACGTGTGATGGGTGATGTACGTCCGGGTCGGATTACCTGCCGCGGGCGCAGAGTTCGGACGAGCGGCAATGCCAATGATCGGGCGCATGGAGCAAGTCTAGGAACCCGAGCGGTTGCACGTCCACGAACGTCAACGACGCGATTCGCCTATCCTCTGTCGGTCGGTGGCGTCCGATATGTGGACGTACCACCCATTCGAGCATCAATCACGAGGTTTTCCATACATGGGTTCGCTGATCAAGAAGCGTCGCAAGAAGATGAGCAAGCACAAGTACCGCAAGCGGCTCAAGGCCAATAGGCACAAGCGCAAGAAGTAGCAGGTCCGAAGTCTGATGCCTCCCTCCGGGGAGGCATCAGCGCGTCCGAGGTGGCTAGATGAGGGCCACCGCGGCGCCGAAGATGCCGACGCTCACGATGAGGATCGCCAGCTGGATGATGCCCCGGACCGCAGGAGATGTCCGTTTCGCCGTGAACTGGTGGACGGCTGAGAGGACGACGGCGAGGACGATCAGGCCGCCCTTGACGTCGAATCGGCTCCATGGCAGGCCGAGTTCCGTGTACATCCAGACGCCTGCAGTGACGGCGACCGCCATGGCCGTCCAGGACACGACGCCGAAACGCCTGGCCGCTGCGCGGAGCACCTCGATGTCATCGGTCTGCTTGCGGATGGCACCGACGAGGAACGCCAAGACGATCAGTCCACCGGTCCATACGGCTGCAGCGAGCAGGTGTACCCACTTGACGAGCTCGTATGTCGTCACTACTGGCTGTCGCCCTCGAGGAACCTCACGATCTCGTCCACGAGGGCGTCGGTGCGTTCCGGGTCCAAGGCGTGTGCGGGTGCTTCGTCGCCATTGTCGCGGCGGAAGAGGATCGGCCCGAGCAACGGTTCGTCGTACGACTCGATCTCATCGAGGTACTCCTCGAGCTCGGCTCCGGAGTTCTCGACGGCCTCGTCGACCTTCTGGGTGTACTCGGCGTCGACGGCGATCAGCTCGGACGTATCGATGTGCAGGTTGGTGATGTCGGCGATCTTCTCGACGATCGCGAGGACGGCCCGTGGATACGGGTTGCCGGCGAGATATGGCGGTGTCGGAGCCCACATGCTGATCGAGTTCATGCCGGCTTCCTTGCACGCACCCTGCACCACACCGACGATGCCGGTGGGGCCCCGATAGCTGGTGGTCTCGAGTCCGGTGCGCAGGACACTGAACAGATCCATGCCAACGCCAGACAGGTTGACCGGGTCACGGTGGCCGACGGCGCCCACATACGCCCCGGCGAGGATGACCTCGTCGACGCCCGCCTCGTTCAGGACTTCGACGAGGCTGCGTGCGAAGGTCTTCCACAAGAAGTTGGGTTCCTGCCCCGTGACGACGACGAGATCGCGCTCGTCGTTCGGACGGTGGATCGCCGTGAAGCTGATGCCCGGCCACGACAGGGAGCGGGTCACGCCGTCACGCACGTCGATGGTGGGGCGTTGCTGTTGGAAGTCGTAGAACGGGTCGGGTTCGAGCTCAGCGAAGGTGTCCGTGTCGGTGTGGGCATCGAGGATGAACTCGGCAGCCGTCGACGCAACATCACACGCGTCGTTCCAACCCCCGAACGTGACCACGCCGATGGGGTTCCGCAGGTGCGGAATATGGTGGCGCCTGATCACGTCCATGCTTGCGAGGGTACCCAACCTCGTGCGTACATTCCTTGCCGTTTCCGGTTTTCGCGATGTCGCTCGTGGAGTCGAGTCCCCCTTTGAAGGGGGACGGGCGAACGGAGTGAGCCAGGGGGATTGTCGGGCGTGATCAGCGTGGGTCTTCGATGTGTCTGTCGATCCCCCTGCCTCGTCGCTTTGCTCCTTGGCCGTCCCCCTTGAAAAGGGGGACTGAAGAACTGGCTCCCCCTGCATCGTCGCTTCGCTCCCGGGATTAAGGGGGGGGTGCTGAAGCAGTGGGCTGGTCGCTCGCAAGGAATCCCTCTGCCTCGTCGCTTTGCTCCCGGGATCAAGGGGATGCTGAAGCAGTGGGCTGGTCCCTCGTTAGGAATCCCCCTGCCTCGTCGCTTCGCTCCGCGGCCGTCCCCCTTGAAAGGGGGAACTGCTCTCCCTTGAGAAACCCGCTCGGGACTGAAGAAGTGGCTCCCTTGAAAGGGGGACTTGAGTATCTGGCTTGGTCGCTCGTTGCGGTGACCGTTGGTGTTGTGTCGGTCCCCCTTTGAAGGGGGACGGGCGAGCGGAGCGAGCCAGGGGGATTGTCGGGCGCGATCAGAGTGGGTCTTCGTGTGTCTGCCGATCCCCCTGCCTCGTCGCTGCGCTCCTTGGCCGTCCCCCTTGAAAGGGGGACCGACCGAGGCTTGCTTCGAGGGCGGTGGGGGTGTCGACGGGGAGGGCGCAGACGAGGTTCTCGCAGACGTACGCCAGTGCCGGGGTGCCGCCGGGTCGGTCGGCGAGGAGGGGGACTGCGGACCGGGAACCGTCGCCGACGGCGACGACCACATCGGGACGGAACGTGGACCACACGGTTGCGGCCATGGCTGTCGTGTCGTCACCGACGAGGGCGACTTCCTTGACACCGGAGAGGTGGGTGAGCCACACCGCGAGGGCGTACCCGCCGAAGCCGGGATGCTGGAGGGCGGTCGAGGCGATCCGTCGCATCGTGTCCTCGGCCTCGGCAACCGCTGCGAGGTCGCCGGTGAACGCCGCGTGGGTCAGGAGCGCCTCGAGTGCGAGGGCGTTGTCCGAAGGCGTCGGGTTGTCCTGGGTGTTGATCGGTCGGGTGAACAGCTCGCTACCTGTCGATGTGGCGTGGAACCCGCCTCCTTCGGCGGTGAAGTCGCTGCGAAGGTGTGCCACCTGGCGCTCGGCCGAGGTGAACCATCGTTCGTCGCCGGTCGCCTGATACAGCGCGTACATGCCCAGGGCGACGGCTGCATGGTCATCGGCGAATGCAGGATGCCCCGGCGTGTCCCTCCACGAGCGGACCAGGTTCCCGTCGGGTGATCCTGTCGAGACGACGAACTCCGCGATGGCCGTGGCCCTGGCGAGGTACCGATCGCTCCCGAGGATCGCCGCTGCCTCGGCGAACGCACGAAGGGCCATGCCGTTCCAAGCGGCCACGAGCTTGTCGTCGCGGGCCGGCGGCACCCGCATCCGGCGAACGGCACGCAAGCGCTCGTCGATCGTGGCCTTGCGCTCGATGACCTCGTCGACCGTCACGCCCGCGGCGGTGGCGACATCGGCGAGGTCCACGAACCGGTGAAGGTTGTTCGTCCCCTCGAAGTTGCCCTCAGGCGTGGCGCCATAGATCGCGGCTGCCAGATCCCTGTCGGTACCGAGGACGGCTCCGAGCTCGTCCCACGTCCAGACGGCGAACTTCCCCTCGACACCCTCGGAGTCGGCGTCCTCCGCCGAGTGGATCCCGCCCGTGGGGTCGGCCATGGGACCGTCGAGGTAGTCGAGGACCTCGATCGCCGTCTCGAGGAGGCTCGCATCGCCCGTGATCTGCCACGTTCGCAGATACACCCTGGCGAGGAGCGCGTTGTCGTAGAGCATCTTCTCGAAGTGGGGGATGAGCCACTGGGCGTCCACCGAGTACCGGGCGAACCCGCCGAAGAGGTGGTCGTAGATACCTCCGCAAGCCATCGAGGTCAACATCTGGGTGAGCATCGAGAGACTCGTCGCCCCCGCATCGGTGTCCGGACGCAACACGGCGGAGCGCATGAGGAGCTCGAGTGTGGGAGCCTGCGGGAACTTGGGAGCCGTACCGAATCCGCCGTTCACCCGATCGAAGGTGTTGGCGACCATCGCAACGGAGCGATCGAGGTCGTCGATGGTCGGCAGGCCCGCTGCCGGTGGGGCGCTCTGTGCAATGGCTTGCGCGATCCGGTTCGCCTGGTCCAGGGCGCCGGCCCTATTGGTTGTCCACGCATCCACGACGGCGCCCATGACGTCCATGAAGGACGGGTGGTGGCCCATCGCCCGCTTCGGGTAGTACGTACCGGCGAAGATCGGTGCGCCGTCAGGCGTGAGGAAGACGGTCATCGGCCACCCGCCCCTGCCCGTCATCGCGGTCACCGCGTCCATGTAGATACGGTCGATGTCCGGACGTTCCTCACGGTCGACCTTGATGTTGACGAAGTGCTCGTTCATGTACGCAGCCGTCTCGGTGTCCTCGAACGACTCGTGGGCCATCACGTGGCACCAGTGACAGGTCGCGTATCCGACCGACAGGATGATCGGCACGTCGCGCGACGCCGCCTCGGCGAACGCCTCCTCGCCCCACTCGAACCAATCCACGGGGTTGTCCTCGTGCTGGCGGAGGTACGGCGATGAGGCGTGGGTGAGGCGGTTCGGCATGGCGTGAAGGTAGGGCGCCACCATCGCGTGCACGACGGATGGCTCGGATCAGGGGAGCGTCTCCTTGACAGGGGATGAATGATCATTCATAATGAACGAACATTCAGTCATCTTCCAGAGGAGCATCCCATGGCATGGACCACCACCGACATCCCCGACCTGACCGGAAGGGTCGCCGTCGTCACCGGCGCAAACGGGGGCCTCGGCCTCGAATCCGCCCGGGCGCTCGCCGGTGCAGGGGCCCACGTCGTCATGGCAGCGAGGAACCAGGAGAAGGCCGGCGTCGCCTACGACGACATCATGGCGATCCACCCCGAGGCCTCGCTCGAGATCGTCGAGCTCGACCTGAGTTCGCAGGCGTCGACCAAGGCTGCTGCCGCCGCCATCGCCGCAAAGCATCCTGTCGTCGACATCCTCATCAACAACGCCGGTCTCATGGCGATGCCCGAGCAGTCGCACCGAGGACGGGCACGAGATGCAGTTCGGCGTCAATCATCTCGGACACTGGACGTTCACGGCTGGCCTGCTGCCGAATCTCCTTGCAGCCGATGCCGCACGAGTCGTGACCGTGACCTCGACCGCCCACCACTTCGGGCGACCGATCGATTCCGACAACGTGAACCTGGACGACGCCTATGACCCGTGGGGCGCCTACGGCCGGGCCAAGCTCGCCAACTACCACTTCGCCATCGGCCTCCAACGTGAATTCGCCCGCCGCGGCCTTGCTGCCACGAGCTACATCGCCCATCCCGGGTTGTCGAACACCGACCTGCAAACCCGTGCCCACGCCGAGGGTGGGGCCGGTCGGATGGGTCCGTTCTGGGTGAAGATGGCCGACTGGACCGGCATGTCACCCGAACGTGGAGCGCTGCCCCAGCTGCGTGCCGCCACGGACCCCGATGCCGATCCGAGCCGCATGTATGCGCCGCGATTCGTCAACACCGGCGCAGCCGTGACCCGCCCGATCCTGCGACCGGGCATGGACGAAGCGATCGACACGCTGTGGTCGGTGTCGGAACGCGAGACCGGTGTGACCTTCGACTTCGACTCGGCCAGGGAATCGGCGTGACGGCCCCGGTATCGGTGGACAGACCCGCGGCCATTCGCCGTGCGCTGCGGTCACTCGTCGCCGAGAGGGGATTCCATGGAGCATCGATGAGTTCCGTGGCCACGGAGGCCGGGGTCGCCACGGGCACTGCGTACGTGCATTACGCCTCCAAGGACGATCTCGTCCTCGCCACGTATCTCGAGGTCAAGACCGAGCTCGGTGCGGCAGTCCTCGACGGATACGATCCCGAGGCGGCACCGAGCGAGCGATATCGACACCTCGTCCACGGCGCCTACACACACCTGTCGGCAGAGCCCGAACGCGCCCGGTTCCTCACACAGATGGAGGAGTCGCCGTATCACGACGCGGCACACGAGCAACTGGTCGCGCAGGGGGATCCGCTTGCCGAAGAGGCGCTGCGCCCGGACCTCGTCGAGCTCCTGGTTCCGCTACCCGGGGATGTGATCTACGCGATGTCCCTCGGGGTGGTGGTCCGTCTCGTGGCAGCCGGAGCCAGCCTGACGCCCACCGAGCTGGACACGCTCACGGACGCAACCTGGAGGGCGATCACGATTGCCGACTGACGAGAAGGAACCTGCCGACCGGATATGAACGTCGAATGGACATGAGAACGAAGCTGACCGCGATCGTCGCATTGGCATTGGTCGTCGCCGCTTGTGGAGACCCCGGAATCGCCGACCAACCCAGTGGTGACGGTGGCGACACTACGACATCCACCACAGCTCCGTCGGGCACCGCTCCCGACGGGAGTTGGATCCTCGTGTCCGGCACGCCGACCGTCGACGGCTTCCCCATCAGCCTCACGCTCGACGGACAGCAGTTCTCCGGACGCGCCGCATGCAACCAGTACGGCGGAACGATCACCCGATCCGACTCCGCCTGGCGCCTCAGCGAGATGTCCATGACCGAGATGGGGTGTGAGCCAGAGGTGATGAACGCCGAGCAGGCCTTCCTCGCCGCCTTGCTCGAGGTGTCGACGTGGAGCATCATCGACGGTGCACTCACACTCGAAGGTGCCGAGGAACCGCTCGTATTCATCGCGGCACCGCAGCTCCCGACCGATGCGCTCGTCGGCACGACATGGGTCCTCGAGACGATCCTCGACGGGGACTCGGCGACCACCCCCGTCGGCGATCCGGCAACGCTGTTCCTCGACACGGACGGCACGGTGACCGGCTCGACCGGGTGTCGTGACCTCGTCGGGACGTGGACCGCATCCGATGCACAGGTCTTCTTCCCCGACTTCGCGGCCGAAGGCGAATGCAGCCCGGAGGTCGCCGTCCAGGACGGCATCGTCGTCACCGTCCTCGGGGATGGCTTCCGACCGACGATCGAAGGCGACCTCCTCACCGTCACGTCGATGGGTGATGAGGGCCTCGTGTATCGCTCCGGTTGATGCGCCAGGACGGGTCCAGCGGACCGTCCCACTATCCCGCGTGCATGGTTTCATCCCGGGAAGTCCATCACACCCGGAGGTACCCATGGGATTCCTCGACAAGGCCAAGGAGCTCGCGGCGAAGGCGACCGACATGGTCGGCGAACACAGCGAGTCGCTCCAAGGCGGCATCGACAAGGCAGGCGAGTTCGCCAAGGACAAGATCGGTCGCGACGAACAGGTCGACAAGGGAGTCCAGGCAGCCAAGGACGGGCTCGACAAGCTCTCGGGCCAGTAGCGCGGCTCGCGAAATCGGTGGCTCAGCAGCCGATGACGTCTGGCACAATGGACGCGCAACGAATCGAACCGGGAGCATTCATGGGATTCCTCGATGACGCCAAGGGCCTCGCCGACAAGGCAGAGGACGCAGCCGCCGACCACAAGGACACCATCAAGGGTGGCGTGGACAAGGCAGCCGACATGGTCAAGGACAAGATCGGTCAGGACGAGCACGTCGACAAGGGCGCAGATGCCGCCAAGGGCGCCATCGACAAGCTCCAGAAGGACTGACCGAGCGCCAACAGACGAATTGGCTCAAGAAATCTTGAGTCAATATACTGCGCGCTCATGGACCTCACACATCGCGCCGGGGTGCACGCTGCCCTCGGCGATCCCCAACGACTCCAGATAGCCGACGCGCTCACCGTGGGTGACCTCACCGTGAGCGACATCGCCACGCTGATGAACATGCCTGGCAATCTCCTGGCCCATCACCTCGACGTGCTCGAGGATGCGGGCGTCGTCGACCGTAGGACATCGGAAGGTGACCGACGCAGGCGATACGTCGTACTCGACCCGAGCGTCGCTGGCCTCATCACCCACGGATCGCTGGCCGTCGACGCCACGCCCCTGTTCATCTGCACCGCCAATTCGGCACGGTCGCAGTTCGCCGCCGCGCTGTGGCAGGACCGCACCGGACAACCGGTCGAGAGCGCAGGAGCCCACCCGGCCGACGCCGTGAACCCGATGGCCGTTGCCGTGGCAGCGGACTTCGGCATCAACCTCACCGCAGCCACGCCCTCGGGTTATGGCGACGTGATGGGCACCCACGACATCGTCATCTCGGTGTGCGACCGGGCAGCGGAGAACGCGCATCCCGTTCACCGAACCCCACCTGCACTGGTCCGTTCCCGATCCCGTGTCCGTCGGAACCGCCGACGCCTTCGTCACCGCGTTCGCCGACATCACCGAGCGCGTCGATCGCTTGCTCGTCGAAGCTCCATGATGGTCGATCGCACGAGGGCCCTCGCTGCGGAAGGTCTCGGCACGGCCATGCTGCTGTACCTGATCGTGGGAAGCGGGATCATGGTCGAGCGCCTCGGCACCGACGGCGTACTCCAGCTCCTCGCACACGGTGTGGCCGTTGGTGCCGGGTTGGCGGCACTCATCGCCTTCCTGGGTCCGGTGTCGGGTGCGCACTTCAATCCGGCAGTGACCATCGGCTTCGTAGCGACCCGGTCCTTCGACGTCCCGACCGCCGGCCTGTATGCCGTCACCCAGGTCGTCGGCGCTGTCGTGGGGGTGGGATTGGCGAACCTCACCTTTGGCGAACCCGCATACTCGTTGTCCGAGACGGTGCGCGACGGACGTCGGTATACCCGTCGCCGAGTTCGTTGCCACCTTCGTACTGGTGCTGCTCATCCTTGGATTGGTCAGCGTCGGCAACATCAAAGCCGTTGCGCCTGCGGTCGGTGCATGGGTCGCTGCCATCATCATCGCCACCGCTTCGACCGGATTCGCGAACCCCGCGGTCACCATCGCCCGAGCCCTCACCGACACGTACAGCGGCATCGCCCCAACATCGGTGGGGTGGTTCCTCGTGGCCCAGATCCTCGCAGCCCTTGCGGCAGCGGCGACTGCCAGCTTCCTGTTCCCCTCCGAGCAACCGACAACGACGACCCGACCCCAGACGACATGGGAGGACGCCACGTGAGCACCATGGGCGACTATCTGTCCGCAGACGAGCAGAAGCACGTGACGGAGGCGATCGTTCGCCTCCAGGAGGAGTTCGCCGGGAACTTCGACCCCGGGACCGTCGCCGAGGTGATGCACGAATCCGTGGCACAGTTGGAGGCGAGGGCGGCAACGACCGAGTGGATCCCGCTGCTCGCGGAGAAGTTCACCCGAAGCCGGCTCCACGCGGCACAGCGGCTCAGGATGGACCATCCGGACCGTGAGCCGGGGGTGCTGTTCGCCTGCGTCCAGAACGCCGGCCGGTCCCAGATGGCCGAGGGCTTCATGCGCCACCTCGCCGGCGACCGCGTCGCCGTGTTCTCCGGCGGGTCCCGACCGGCCGACGAACTCCACCCCAACGTGGTGGCCTCGATGGCCGAGATCGGAATCGACATCTCCAATCAGTCCCCCCACCCGTGGACCGATGACATCATCAAGGCGACCGACGTGATCGTGACGATGGGGTGCGGTGATGAGTGCCCCGTGTTCCCCGGCCGCACCTACGTGGACTGGGCGCTCGACGACCCCTCGGGTCGCAGCATCGAGGAGATCAGGCCGATCCGCGACGACATCGAGCGCCGCGTGCGGGCATTGCTCGCCGAGCTCGAGGTTTCGCCCGTCGTGTGACTCCGCAGGGTCCCAGCGACGGCGACGTCTCCGATCGCCCGGCGAGATGCCATATGCTCGGGGTGGTGAACCGAACCCTCGCCCTCCTCGCGGCCGGCGTGCTCCTCGTGGCCGGATGCACGAGCGACGCTGCCGACACGACGACGACCACGTCCGCCGTCACGACCACCACCGTCGCCGCCACGACCACGACCGCGGCAACCACGACCACGACCGTCCCGGTCGCCTACAGCCTCGATGACCACATCGCGTGGGTGATCGGCGTTCTCAACGGCGCCGAGACGACCGCAGCGGAGGTCGAGGACCGCTTCAGCGAGGTCCTCGAGCAGTACGTCGCCCCGGCGGACTTCCTCACGGTGGTCGACCAACTGCGATCGACGATCTCGGAACGCTGGGACCAGACCCGACGCCAGGACACCGGAACGGGTGCCGAGATCATCCTCGACACCGACGATGGGGAGTGGGGCATGGCCATCGCGGTGGATGGCGACCAGCTGATCGAGACCCTGCTCCTCCAACCGGCTCCGCCCCAGATCGAGGGCCCGCCGCTCTCGTCGTTCGATGACCTCGTCGGACGCCTGGAGGTCTACGGCCGGACCAGCGTGTACGTCGCTGATGTAGGCACCGGCACGTGCCAACCCGAATTCACCCACAACGATGTGGTGCGACCGATCGGATCCGCCTTCAAGCTCTACGTTCTCGGTGCCCTCGCCGATCCCATAGCTCGGGGCGATCTCGCGTGGGACGACCTGATGATGATCCAGGACGACCTCAAGAGCCTCCCATCGGGGACGTTCCAGACGCGGCCCGAGGGCTCCGAGGCGACGATCCTCGAGTTCGCCGAAGCCATGATCGCCGTCAGCGACAACACGGCCACGGACCACCTCATCGACCTGGTCGGGCGCCCCCAGGCGGAGCAGATGCTCGCCGAGTACGGCAATCCCGACGCCTCCCTGAGCATCCCCTTCCTCACGACCCGCGAGTTCTTCGCCCTCAAGCTCGGCGTGCCTGTGTCCGTGGCCGAGGCGTATGTGGCTGCCGACGAAGCGGGTCGTAGGGAGCTGTTGGCAGGGGAGATCGCCGATACGACCGTGACCGTCTCGGATGCCATCACGTGGGACGAGCCGTATCTCATCGACGAGATCGAGTGGTTCGCGACGCCCACCAGTCTCTGCCGTGCCCTCGTAGGACTCGTCGAGCAGGCCAACGTGCCCGACCTCGCCGAGTTCCGCGACATCCTGTCGCTCAATCCCGGTGTCCCGTTCGACCCGGGTACGTGGTCCTACGTCGGATACAAGGGGGGTTCCGAGCCCGGCGTACTCGCCCTCGCCTGGTACCTCGAATCGGTCGACGGTGAGGCGTACGTCTATGTCGTCAACGTCACCAATCCCGACGCCGTGCTTCCGGAAGCCGACATCGCCGTTCTCGCAGGCAGCGCCTTCGACCTGATCGCCGAACTCATCCCCTGACGCCAGCGGCGATCAGCTGCCGCCACGCACACGGCTCTGCCTGCCCTTGCCGCTAGCCGCGATCCTCCTCGAGGGACGTCTTGTGCGCATCCAAGAACGCCTTCCCGATGTTCGAGCTTCCGAACCTCCGATAGAAGAAGCCGAGGAAGCCGGGTGCCTTCATGTCGGTGATGGCGAGCCGGTGGTGCACGCCCGCCTCGCTCGTCGTGTACTCCTCGGAGAAGTGTGCTGTCGCCACGACCTTCGATTGGGCATCGTATTGCTCGTCGTATTCCACCGTGACGCCTTCGCCTGTCACCGTCTTGGAGAAGTTCGTGCGATGCATGAGCCCCTCGTTGGTCTTGATCGTCACGGAGTCAGGCCCCTGATCCACCAGTTCAACGACGGTCATGCCCGGCATGAGGCCGACGACACCTGTGTAGTGCGTTCCGAGATCCTCGAAGGCCGCCGCTACTTGGTCGATGGTGCAATCGATGCCAATTTCGCCCTCATACCAGACTGCCACGATCGGTCCCTTTCCATCGCGAGGTGTCGTTCGGATGCTCGCGCGACACTAGCTGCCGATCGCAAGCGATTGGCGATGGAGTGACCTGCACCTCTCGCCTCAAGCACCCGTTACCGGGCACGAACTTCGCTCATGCCTCGAGTCAGAGACGATCCGCTGTGAGGGCTCGTTCGACGTGCCGAGCGATCGGCCACGCGCCGCTGGCCGTGTTGGACATGACCGTCCATGTGGTGCGACTTGTTGGGTCGTGCGCGCTCAGGAAGGACACTCCGGCATCGCTTCCGACCAGCTCCACAACGGGTCCGGATTCCGCCAGCCAGAAGCCGAGGCCATACCGGGCCTTCCTCTCGGGATCGCTGCTCCATGGGCGGGTCATCTCGGCGACCCACTCCTCGGGTACGATGCGCCCGTCCGTGAAGGCGTTCCAGAAGGTGGTCATGTCGCGGGCTGTCGTGTAGATCCCGCCATCCCCGTTGCCGCGCACCGGCAGATGGAGGACATTGGTTCGGAGGCCGTCGTCGTGCAGGTATCCGAGTGCCATGCGGCCCGATGGCTCGTCCGAGCGCAGGAACGCCGTGTCCATCAATCCTGCCGGGGCGATGACCCTCTCCTCGACGAGTTCGTGGTACCCGATGCCGCTGACACGCTCGGCGATCAGGGCCAGGACGATGTAGCCGCCATTGCAGTAGGAGAACCGCTCGTCGGCCCTGAACTTGGTGGGGTGACCGTCGACCTCGGTGACGAACGCCTCCGTGGTCGACAGGGTCTGCACGGGGGAGACCATCACGTAGTCGTTGACATCGAGTTGATCGTCCTCTTCGTCGAGGTAGTCGCCGATACCCGAACGATGTGCCAACAGATGCCCGACGGTCACGTCGTCGGCGATGAGCGGTAGGTCGCTGCCGAGCACGTGTCGGGCAGTGGTGTCCAGCGAGAGCTCACCGTCGGCGATCAGGCTCGCCGTCGCCAGCGCCGTGAACCCCTTGCCCCCGCTTGCAATGGCGAACTGGGTGCCCACGGTGTTCGGCGCCTCGAACCCACGGTGTGCCAGGCCGTACGCCTCCAAGAGAAGCGTCTCGTCTCCTCGGTCCACACGGACGACACCCGAGAACCCACTCTCGATGGCGATGCCATGCACGGACGCAGCGAGATCACTCATCCGCCGATGCTACGCCGACGCTCGCTGGTGCTCGTTCGTGCCGTGGGGAGAACGGTTGCGAGGACGGTTGTGGGCAGCATGTGGCCGGAATCGCGTAGGGGGCTGACCCCCGCGCCACCAGAGGGTGTGGAGCTATCGTGGCCAGATGTCCTTCACACGTTCTCCAGAGATCGAGGCGGTAGCTCGAAGAGTGCTGGCAACCTGGGGTAAGGGTGATGCGGAGACCATGTCGAACATGTTCTCGTCCAGCGCCGATCTCCGGGTCATCGGCTTCGACGAACACGAGCAGTGGAACGGTGCTGACGAGTTCCTGAAGGTCTTCGCCACTCAGATGGACGAGATGCCTGACTGGAGCATCGAGAATCACCAGGTGGAGGCGTTCGAGGACGAGTCGTTTGGCTGGGCAACTCTGCACTCGACGATCGTCTCTCCCGAGGGCGAAACGCCCATACGTCACACGGCCGTGTTCCGCCTCGATGGTGGGGCTTGGAAGGTCGTTCAGTGGCACAACTCGATACCGGTCCCCAATCAGCAGGTATTCGGCGTCGAACTCACAACCACATTGAATCGTCTGGTTGCATCGGTTCTCGATGCTGGCTCTGATCTCGCTGGATCTTCCGGAGCTGAGGGCACGGCAACGCTGGTATTCACCGACATCGTCGATTCGACGGTTCTCGCCCAGTCCGTCGGAGACGTCGCGTGGGCGAGGCTGATCGATTCGCATGAACGCACCATCGAACACATTGCGGGCTTGCATGGTGGAACCGTTGTCAAGTTCCTTGGTGACGGATCAATGCTGGTCTTTGAATCCGCCCGCGCGGCGATACGAGCGGCGGTCGAGCTCCAACGTTCCTGCGATGCAGAGCCCTACGCCATTCGCATTGGCATTCATACGGGCGAGGTCATCCGCACCGCCAATGATCTCCTCGGTCTCACGGTGAACAAGGCCGCAAGGGTCGCATCTGCTGCCGCCGCCGGCAGCATCATGGTCTCGTCCACGACCAGGGAGCTCGTCGGCCAGATGGAAGGCGTGCGAATCGGCGAACCGAGGATCGTTCGACTCAAAGGGATTGCGGACGCTCACCAGATAGCTCCCGTCGAATGGCAATGATCGACGTCGACGATGCGCTCACCCACAGATAACCGTCCCATGACACACCTCCACACAGAGACACCGTCTCACCAAGGTGTTGCAACGATCACCTGAACTCAAGGCACATATGAGCGGGGTGGTGTTGATGGCCGGATGGCTCCGTGAGACGATGAATGGGTTACCGGACACCAATAGAGGGCATCCATGTCACGAGTGTCGGTTGCCTCGTTGATCGTCGTGGCGATCATCGGTGGGTGCACTGCGACTGGGACGGGAGACGTTGACGCCACGTCCGGCACGAGCGAGTCCGCCAATACGGTGGCGGCTTCGACATCGACCTCGATCGAGAAGCCCACGACCAGTACGACCGCTGCAACCCCGACTACGCATACGCCTCAACCTCCCGAAACGCTGTTCGCCATGACGAGGTCCGAGATCATTGAGGCGTCCGAGCCCGTCTTGGTCGCGGCGCAAGTCATCGGCGACGCGCTCGAAGCCGACGATCGAGAAGCCTTCGCGGCGGCCTTCGAGCCGGACGCGTACGTGATCGATCCCGTCGTGCCAAGCCTTCGGCCCGACGTCCAAGGGTGGTACGGCATCTTCCAGAATCTGTGTGTGGCCTCAGAGACAACGAGGATCTACGCGAACGTCGGGGGTGCCACATCGAGGGCACTGTGCACCGGCTTCTACGACACGTTGGTGATGGACCCGCCCGAGGTCACCATGTTTCTATCCCACGTCCTGATGGAGGAATCCCGTGGCACCGTCATGCTGAACAGGATGGACGCAGCTGCGGCGGCCGCCTATCCCGCCGAGACGAGCGATGCGATCGGTTTTCCGACGTCGCGTGAGAGGAACGTCGCCATGATGGCCGAGACCGCAGAGCGATTCGTCCCCGCGTTCGTGGCCGCATGGCAAACGGCCGACCTGGAAGAGATCGCGGCCCTATATGCACCCAACGGTGTTCGCATCGATGGCTTCGCTGGCCTCGATGGGGATCCGGGAACCACCTTGGCGTGGATTGAGGCGTTCCTCAGGGACTATGACGGGGTCGCCCTCGAGATCAAGTCGATCACGGCGTCGGCTCCTGGCCCTGGTATTGAGTACGTTCTGACGCTCCAATCCGACGGAAGCTCGTGCGTCATGGAGATGGCGTCGGTCTGGGAACTCGATGAGGACGACCGAATCGTGCGCGAACACGTGTACTACCACCCGGACGCCCTGTTCGACTGTGGTTGGGCGGCTGCCGGGTAACGGTCAGCCGCAGATTCGGCTCAGCCATTCCCGAGCGAAGCGACGGCGGACAGACCATCAGAGTCAGTGGTGTGTTGCGTGCACTTCGATCTATCAAGGGTCGACGGTGGAAGCTCCCGATCTTGCTCCGGCGGATACGACGCTCCCGCACATGTGTGCGCCGAACCGGGCATTCTCAGTGTCACCCACGGCTCGGATGCTGAGCTTCCCCCTTGATTGTTTATCGATATGGATATATTGTTAAACAATATGGAGGTGGAAGTCATGCCAACAACGAACCGACTCCCGAGCATCCTGCAACGACTCACCGAGATCGGCATCGGCATCACCATCGTGGCGGCGGCAATCGTGCTGCTGGTTGTGTTCACCAACTCGGCATTCGGAACGCTCTTGGAGTTCACAGCCGACGAAGACGCCTATTCCCTCTCGAGCGAGGCATGGGGAACCGGAACGATCCAAGACGCTGTCGGAATCGCCACATTCACCGACACGAGTGCATCGCTCATCGCCCTCTCAACAGCCAGGATCCTCGCCTACGCCGCAGCGTCGCTCACATTGCTGGTACTCCTCCGAGGCATCCTGAAGACACTCTCGGCTGGTACCCCCTTTGTCGACACGAACGCTGACCGCATTCGAGCCATCGGCATCCTCATCCCCGCCTTCGGGTTCCTGATCCAAGGACTCCAATGGGCGACCTCACTGGTGGCCATGAACACCGTCACCGCCGAGGGCCTCGAGATCGAAGCCCGGCTCACCCCGAACCCGACCTATCTGTTCATCGGCCTGGTCATCGTCGCCCTTGCAGAGGCGTTCCGCCACGGAACAGACCTGCAAACCGACGCAGAACTGACGGTCTGACCAGGAGCAACCATGAGCATCGAAGTACACCTCGACCGGCTCCTCCTCGACAGGAAGATGACCCTCACCGAACTCTCAAGCAGAGTCGGCATCACTCAAGCCAACCTGTCGAACCTCAAGACCGGGAAGGCACGAGCTATACGGTTCACCACCCTCAACGCGCTCTGCAGGGAGCTCCAATGCCAACCCGGGGACCTACTCAGCCACACCAACACACCGGATTCGCCCATCTGACCGGCCCATGTCGAGACATATGCGCGTGTGAGGAGCAAGCTGATCAAGCCTCCTGACCAACCCATAGCCGCAGACACCAGCACATATGAGCGACCGCTCTTGTGGCGCCAGGGGTTGGGCGCGACGATGGAAGCATGTTCGGACTCGTCATTGAAGTCGCGATACTGATCGCCGTCATTACGAGGTGAGACGCTCCACCGCGCTCGTGTGGATGCTTGCTGCCTGCGTAGTGACCTCATGCGGCAACGGCTCCGACCCAGCGTCGGACTCGACGACGTCCACCCAGGGACCCGCCCAGAGCTCAGACGCAAGCGTCGCTGTGGAATCTGCGCTCGCAACCGGCCTGTTCTTGCCGGATCGGGATGAAGGTGAGGTCGTGCCGCTCATCGTCCTGGTCCCCGGTGGCGGGTGGGCTACCGCGGATCCGACCGGTCTCGTCCCTCTCGCCAAGCACTTGACCAGTCTCGGTGCAGCGGTGTCGGTCACTACCTACCGGGCTGGTGACGATGGCGTGTACTTCCCGGATCAGCCGGCCGACGTTGCGTGTGCGATCAACGAATCGGCGAGTGCCGCCCGTGAAATCGGCCTCAGTGTTGGCCAGGTGACCGTTGTCGGGCACTCAGCCGGAGCTCACCTCGCAAGCCTTGTTGCCCTGCGACCGGACGCCTTCTCGGCCGCCTGCGAACACTCGTTGGTGGCTCCCGATCGCTTCGTGGGTATTGCGGGCCCATACGACGTGACCCAAGCTGCTCGATTCGCTGGTGCCCTATTCGGACCTGACAACACCGACCCAGCGGGGTGGGTGGAGGCCAATCCGGTCGAATATGCTCACGAACGTCCCGAACTCGACGTTCTGCTGATCCACGGACGAGCGGACGCAACCGTACCGATGGTGTTCACCAACACCTTTGCCGACGCGCTCGATGACGGCGGCCACGAAGTCATCGTCGAACGTCCCGAAGGCGCCGATCACCACTCCATCTACTCGGCAGAGACGGCTGGCCCACTCATCGCCGAATGGCTCGACCTCTGACCCCGATACGCGACGACACCACGCAAATCGGCACACACGCGTTGATCGTCCGATGTTCGTCGTGGCAGACGACGCGCTGCATCGGGTTCACCATGCGGTGATGAAGGGAGTCGCACATTCGAGGTGGCCCCTGCAAGGCCTCTCGAAAAACCTACGTTGTATGGTTGATTCCTCGAGTAGTGTCTTACACTGTAAGAATCAGAAGAGGGGCACACCATGAGCAACCACCAGGCGACCGATGGAAGGGTCAGCAACCACATGACGAGCGATCAACGCGCACAGAACGCTCGGGAGTACGCGCACGAACTCCGGGCGTTCCAGATGCATGCAATCGTGTACGCCATCGGGATGGTCACGATCATCGTCGTGAACTGGGCAACCAACGCAGCGGCCAACATCACCGGTGAATGGGAGGCATGGTGGTCCGTGTGGGCACTGCTCGGCTGGAGCATCGCCATAGCGGTCCACGGACTCGCCGTTCGGATGTCACGAGTCAGGAGATTCGGCTCCACCTGGGAGGAACGAAAGGTCGAGGACATCGTGTCATCGCAGGAGGCGGGACAGCCGCGATGAGGAAGTAACCGATACGATGACCGTGGGAGGACCGGTCGATGGAGATCTCTGAGCAGCTCGCTGCAGCGTTGCACCGGCTCGTACAAGCCGCAGAGAACGCCGAATCGGCACCGTCGGATCGGCAGGCTGCTCGGAGAGCGATCGAGCAGGCAAGCGTCGTCGCCCACCTGGCTCGCAGCGAGGGATTCGGACGCGATCTCCCACCTGAAGCCGTCGAGGGCCGATAGCGCCGAGGTGCCCGCTGCCGTGGTCGCGGATCACGTCGACCACGGGGCCTGTGCGAATCCCGCGAGACCTCGGTGAGAACGAGGAGGGTACGAGGCACAGCTCGAACCGGGCGCACGGAGCCATGGACTCCGGTGCACCGTGGGTGTACGTTGCCAAGAGGGGAGTCAGGAGGTCATGTGAGTTCGTACAAGGTTCACAAGCTTGCTTGGGCCGAGGCGAAGGATCCGAGGAATCTCGAACGATTCCTGAATTCGCTCGATGGTGAGGTCATCGGCATCATGCCGCACGTCACCATCCGCCCGTTCTGGGTGCACGCGTTCGACTACTTGCTCATCACCGAGAAGGTGGAGGCAGACGCCAAGGCCGCATAGTGGGGCGCAGGGCCAGGGTCGACACAGGCTGGCGAGTGGCCTGCGATGGCGTCGCGCCGCATTCAACGCGTAGACCCGTCGCCGTGCCGGCGCCACGAGTCCCGAAGACCGGGTGACTCCCCTGATCCCCCATCAGATTATGGACCGCCGTATGCCGCCATGTCAGGAGGTTGGGATGAACACTCGGGCAACGGTGCAGCCGTGCTCCGTCGTCATGCGCGATGACCTCGTACCGGTCTGTCCTCATTGTGAGACGGAGGTACCCGAGATCTATGCACGGCGGCCCAAGGGGTCGTTCGGGATCGGCCGGGGTTTCGTGTTCTTCTGCCCACACTGTCGCAAGGTGATGGGATTCGGGACCCAGTGGTACCCATTCCCGTCGAGCTAGGGGCGTCGTCACCGCCCGCTCCCGCCACCGCGGTCCAGCTGCATCACCCGCGACCCTCGCCCGAAGTGATGCGGAACGCCTGGGCCTCGCCGGGGGCGAGATTGGGGATGCGGTGGAAGAAGCCATTGTGGAGGATCGGATCGACCGGCAGGTGGTCGCTGCCCTTCGTCGAGAACAGGGGAACGAGCACGGCATCGGCGGGGAGCGCAGGCACGCCGAAGTAGCCCGAATCGGCACCGAGGTCGTAGTTCACGACGAACAGGTACCGCTCCGTCCCCGGAGGCATCGTCGCCGGTTTCTGGGTCCACGCGGCCGTTCCGCGAAGGGTGGTGGCATCGGGCGGGACGAGCCATTGCGTGGCGGTGCCGGTGATGTCGGCGAGGGTGTCCTCGACGAAGGTCCGTAGTCGGGTGATCGAGGTGAACAGGTCGTCGTTCTCGCCCCAGATGTAGGTGTCGGAGAACCGTGCCTTCGACGGATAGATGTTCGAATCGCCCTCCTCGTGGAAGACGAACAGTTTCGTGTACCGCTCGTTGGCGACCGGCTCGTCGTGGACGTCGCGGATCTCGAACCCGAGGCCCGTGTAGCTCGGCATGTCAGGCAGGAGCATCGCAGTGAACAGTCGTGCCTCGTTGCCTGCCCGGTAGAAGCTCGTCGAATCTCGGGTCGTCCTTGTCGGCCGTCATCACGGTGAAGGCGGGAGCGGTCCGGCGGGTTGCCAGGTCGTCGAGATACCGCCGGAACCTACGCAGGAACTCCGCGTCACCCACGACGGTGGACTGGAGATCTCCGAGGGTCGCATCGGCCAGTGACGCCTCGAGGTGGTCGAGTTCCTCGCCGAACTGGAACACGTCGCGCGCAGGCAGGAACGTCTCGGCGAAGTACCCGAACCAGGGAGCTGGGCCGGTCTCCTGAATGTGCGCCTTGACGGCGCCGAGGATGTCGTAGTGGTCGTCCACCACGTCGGGAACCCCCTCGGGTCGCATCTGGACGTGGGACATGTCCCCGCGCATGAAATCGAAGTTGCCGATGTGTTGTACGGCGGCGTAGTGGTCGCACACGTAGTCCCACACGTGCGTTCGGGGTCGGCTGAAATCGATCTCCCAGTTTGCGTTGTCGTCGAGGCGTTCGTACAGCTTGTAGCGCGCCAGTGGCGAGAACACCCGTGACATGAATTCCGGCTCGGTGATGACGTAGTCCGGCCACTCCATTCCGTGGACGTCGACCACGACGTGCGAGGCGTCCGGATCCACCTCGATCCCCCGAAACGGTACGCCCATCGTCGCCGGGACCGGCTCGAGGCCGAACCACTTGAGGTACTTGATCAGGTCGACACGTCGATCGATTCGCCCATATAGGTCCCCGGGATCGCCGAACAGCAGCCGCAGCCGGTCGGCCTCCGTGAGGGAGAAGAGCTCGACCACGGATCCGGGCACCTCATCGGTGGCGAGCGCAGGGCCGCGTTCGTCGAGCCACACCAGGATCGCTTCCTCGACGGAACGCACGATCCCGTCGCTGTGGTCGACGATGCGGCGGTCGCGCACCTGCATCCACTCGAACAGGTCCGGGGTTGCCAGGGCTGGCTCGGAGAACCGATCGGTGTGGGGGATCACATCCATGCCGACGGTCTTGCCCATGAGGTGGAGGAGGTTCGAGGTCGCTCGCAGCTGGCGCTCGATCGTGTCGAGGTTCGGTGCGTACTCGTAGAGCTCATCGGAGAAGAACTCGTAGTTGAGGTTCCACCCGGCGATCCCGTAGAGGCTCTTCACCACACCGGGCTCCCATATGGGCAGGAGCTGAACCGAGTCGACGGCACCCGGAAGCGTCAACGCGTACTTGACGACACCGCCGTAGTCGCCGACGGTGCGCACGTTGATGCCGACCATGTTCGTGCGCCGCATCCACGACGAGTCCGTGTCGTCGGACCGAGGCGAGCGCACCGGGTCGGGCAGTGAGCTCAGCGGAGCATCGAGGTCGACTGCCTCGGGGGACAGAGCGACGGACACCCCATCGCCGAAGCGTTGCGTGAGGGCGCCGAGCACGTCCCACAGTGGCATGGCGAGGGCATCCTGGGGTCGCAGACCGACCGAGAACGACGTGGCACCGCGTGCATATCCCTCGAGGCCACGGTGTCGGTCGGGGCTCACGCCTCCACGAACTCCACGTCGTACTCGCGCGTGATGATCACGTTCGCCTTCGACCGGTGTTGGGAGATGATCTCGTGCTCGGTCGTCAACACCTTCTCGATGAACGGATCGAACTCCTCACGTCCCCGCTTCATGCGGTGCTCGAGGGTTTCGAGCCGGTTTCGGTCGATGAACACGCGGCAATCGACGTGGCTGCACAGCGACGTGTAGACGCCTTCGGCGATGACCACCGAGGCACCCTCGAGGGAGATCGTCTCCTCATCGATGCGGTTCTCCTCGTAGATCACGAGGGGTTTGGTGATTGCGGCTTCGCCGCTCTGCGCCGCTTCGAGGTGTCCGTCGAGGACGTCGAGCCTCACCTCGGTGGTGCCCACCCAGGCGAAGTTCGCCCGCCGTGCGGCATCGTTGAACCGAGGGGGCAGGACGTAGTAGTCGTCCTGTTGGAGGACCACGGCGCCAACGCCGCGCTCGGTGAGGGCGTCGGCGATCGCCTGACCCGTCTCGGACTTGCCGCTGCCGGACTCGCCAGCGACCGTGATGGTGAACCGGCGCGACATCGCCCGGATGTCGGCTATCAGGTGCTCGATGATGATGTCGGCGGCGCGCCGGTGCTCCTCGCCGACGAGGATGATGTCTCCCTGCATGCGGTCAGTCTATGCGCACCTGTCGGAGTGAGTAGAAGGCGAATCGAGGTCCAGATGTCCGGCGCGTTGCCCTGCGGTCCCGCCATGGTCGACAACCGACGGATGAAGTACCTGGTCCCGTTCATCGTGACGATGCTCGCTGACGTGGTGATCATGGCGTTCGTCGTCATTGTCCTGTTCGTGCCTCGTCGATACCCCGTTGTGACCCCTACGCCCTGACGGTGTGTCCCCGGGGCGTCCGGGTCCGCTCACCTGCCGAAGCGTCGCAATCGCAGTGAGTTGGTCACCACGCTCACCGATGAGAAGGCCATCGCAGCGGCAGCGATCATCGGATTCAGGAATCCCAATGCGGCAAGGGGAATGGCGGCCGTGTTGTAGGCGAACGCCCAGAACAGGTTCTGGCGGATCACCTTGAAGGTCTGACGGGCGAGGGTGATCGCTGTCACCGATGTTGCGGGATCCGCAGACATCAGCACCACGTCGCCGGCCTCGATGGCGACGTCCGTGCCCGACCCCACGGCCATCCCGAGGTCGGCGACCGTCAGGGCAGGGGCATCGTTGATGCCGTCGCCGACGAAGGCCACCGTCCTGCCTGCCTCCTGCATGCGGCTCACGGCGGCGGACTTCTCGCCGGGGAGGATCTCCGCGACGACATCGTCGATCCCGAGCTCGATGGCGATGCGTTCTGCGCTCTGGCGCGAGTCGCCCGTCAGCATCGCCGTGGTGAGACCTTCGTCGTGGAGCCTCGCGATGGCTTGTGCCGAGGTGTCGCGGACGGTGTCGGCCACGCTGAGGAGACCGCGCACCTCGCCATCCCAACCGGCGAGGAACGTCGTGTTCCCGGACGCCACGACCTCGGAGAAACGCCCGGCCCAGACATCGACACCGCGATGTCCGAGCTCCTCGAAGAGCGAGGGACGCCCGACCACGACGAGGTGGCCGTCGACGGTGCCCGTTGCCCCCTTGCCCTCGACGGCGGTGAAGTCCTCGACCGCGAGCAGGTCGATGTCGCGTTCCTCAGAGCCCAACACCACCGCTCGAGCGATCGGATGCTCCGAGCCCGATTCGAGCGATCCGACCAGTCGGAGGAACTCGTCGGTGTCGCCGGTGGCCTCGACGTCGACCAGGGTCATGGCGCCCCGGGTGAGGGTCCCGGTCTTGTCGAACACGACGGTGTCGACGCCCTTGGCCCGCTCGAACACCTCGGCGTTCTTGAAGAGGACACCTTGCTCGGCGCCCCGGCCCGAACCCACCATGATGGCGGTGGGTGTCGCAAGCCCCAGCGCACACGGACAGGCGATGATCAACACCGACACCGCGTTGCGCACGGCGGTGGCCGTGTCCCCATCGATGATCAACCACGCAACGAGCACGACCAGGGCGATCGCGATGACCGTCGGGACGAACACGAACGAGACGCGGTCCGCGAGCCGTTGGACGGGAGCCTTCGTCGCCTGGGCGTCCTCGACGAGGCGCATGATCTGGCTCAGGGCCGTGTTGGGCCCGACATGTTCGACCTCGACCTCGAGCCGACCCTGTTGGTTGACGGTGGCTGCGAATACCTGTGAACCGGGTTCCTTGTCGACCGCGACGCTCTCGCCTGTCAGCATCGACTCGTCGACCCCGGATCGTCCGGCCACGACCGATCCGTCGGCTGGGATCTTCTCGCCAGGGAGCACGACGACGATGTTGCCTGGGGCCAGCTCCAAGGGATCCACCATCGTCTCGACCCCGTCGCGAACGACCCGTGCCTGTTTGGCGCCGAGCTCGGCCAGCTTGGCGATGGCGTTCGAGGCCTGACCCTTGGCCCGTGCCTCGAAGTACCGCCCGAGGAGGATCAGGGTGACGATCATCGCCGCCGTCTCGAAGAACACGAACGCCCCGCCGGATCCCGAGTGATCGGCGCCGACGATCTCGCTGGCGCCACGAACGAGGAGCACCTCGGTGGAGTAGCCCCACGCCGCAAGCGACCCGACGGAGATGAGCGTGTCCATTGCGGGGGAGAGCGACGTGATCTGTTTCCACGCGGCTGCGTGGAATTGCCACCCGAAGACGAACACCACGATGGTCGTCAGGACGAACTGGACCCAGGGGTTCCACACCTCGAATGGCCCGACCATCGCCAGGATCATCACGGGGATGGTGAGGATCGCCGCACCGATGACGTTGCGAAGTTGGTACCGGGCCTCGGCCGAGTAGCGCTCGGTGATCGGGACCCGATCGTCATCGGGATGGATCTCATCGATGTCGTACCCGATCCGTGCCACCGCCGCCCGGAGCGCCTCGACATCGGTGCCGTCGGTCACCGTGGCCCGCGCCTCCTGACCGGCGAAGTTGACGACAGCGCTCTCGACGCCGTCCTGCTTGCCGAGGACGCGCTCGATCCGCACCGCGCACGAGGCGCAGGTCATCCCTTCGACATCGAATCGGATGGTGTCGGTCATGGTTCCTCGGGGGGTGTGATCCGTTCTTGCGTAGATCCTGTCCGCCCGTGCGGATACCAGTTACGCAAGAACAGAAAGGTCAGCGGGCGACGTCGTAGCCCTGGTCCTCGATGGCGGTGATGATGGCCTCGAGGTCGACGGCGGCTTCATCGAAGGAGACGTCGACCGTGCGGGCATCGATCGTCACCTCGGCGGTCGCGACGCCGTCCATCGGGGCGACGGCTCCTTCGATCGAGGACTTGCAGTGGCCGCACGAGATGTCGGGCACGTTGAGGGTCACCTGGGTTGTCATCGGGATCCTTTCGTGGGGGAGTAGCGGAGCGTCTCCATGAGCTCATCGACGACCTGCTCGGATCGTCCTTCCTTCACGTGTTCGAGGACGCACGTCTCGATGTGGTTCTGGAGCAGCACTCGGTTGACACCTTCGAGAGATCCCTCGAGGGCCGACACCTGCTTCATGATGTCGGGGCAGTACTTCTCGTCTTCCACCATCCGTATCACGGCGTCCATGTGGCCCCGTACCGTCTTGAGGCGGTTGAGAGCCGATGTCTTGTGTTCGGGCTTCATGGCACGAGTATACCCCTCCCCGGGTGGGGTGGGTACGGATCAACGGATCAGAGGGTCGCCGACGCCTTGCGGGCGATCCTGATGGCACTCACCGTGATGTGCGACGTGATGATGGCGATGCCGATCGGTGCGATCCCTGCGGCGCCGACTCCCACGCCGGCGGCGCCGATGAGCGCAAACGAGACCGGAGCGCCGATGATGCCGCCGGGAACCGCAGCGATCATGGCTGCAACCGCGAGCGCCGCCGGAACGCTGTCGAAGACACTGTGAACCATGATGCCTGCCGTCCCGCCGAGGAACAGGATCGGGAACACGGTGCCACCGAGGAACCCGGCTTCTGAGCTCAGCACCACCGCGAACATCTTGCCGATCAGCACCACCACGAGCATGGCGACCCCGATACTCCCGATGGTGCTCGTGGCGAACGCGAGTTGCTTGCTGCCCCCGGTTGCCGTGAGGGGGAGGGCGAAGGCGATGGCGCCGATGGCTACCCCAGCGATGCCTCCCCGCACGAATCGGTTCGAGATCGGAGTGAACACCCGCTTCACCACCGCCTGGATCACGGCGAGGACGAGCAGCAGGGCAACCGACGCGAGACCGAGTCCGACGGCATAGAGGAGATGGACGTTCTCGTACACGTAGCCATCGACTTCGAACGCATCGAGCATGACGGCGCCGGTGATGCCGAAGAACACGACATATCCGAAGGTGGCTGCGGTGAACTGGGAAATGAACGACGCCACATACGACTGTTTCGGCAGGGGCGAGAGCTCCGAGGCCAGGATCGAACCGAACAGCGGAGCGCTGAACACACCACCGAGGGACCCGGCCATACCGGCAACGCTGAAGTCCCCTCCGTGGTCCTCTTCGAGCCCGAAACGCTGGACGACCCACGCGCCGAGTCCGCCACCTGCGACCACGATGCCGAATGACGGCCCCAAGCTGGCACCGACGAACAGAGAAATGGCAGAAACCATGACGAGGGCAGGGGCACCGTTCGGGATCCACCCACCCTGATCGCGCCATCGCGATCGCCCCTGGCACCTCCTCCGGTACCTTCCATGCCGATCGCAGGGCTGTCACGGCCACGGCCCCAGCAGCGACGAGCGGTATCCACCACCATCGTCCGGACCACAGTTCCGCCGTCGGCTCACCGAACAGCCGGTCTATCCCGAAACCGGTGATCCCCGAGTAGACGACGGCCACGAGGCCCCCGACCGTGCCGATGACGACGGAGACCCACAACAGTTTGCGGTACCACGGCTCTGTCAGCGGTAACACGGTGCCTCCTGAAATAGGCGAGGTCACGCTAGCTCGATACGTCGACGTGCGACGCAGGGACGTCAGGGAATGTCAGGTGCGGAGCAGGATGCCGATGCGGCGGGCCGTGATGAGCGAACCGATGGCGCCCATGGCGACGAGGTAGATGACGGCGACGGCCATCGTCCAGTCGATGACACCGAGGGTGAGTCCGCGCACGAGTACCACGCTGTGATAGAGCGGGGAGAACCAGGTGACGACCTGGAAGAAGGGCGGGTAGATCTCGACCGGATAGAACGTTGCCGAGAACAGGAACAGCGGCAACGTGAGGAGCGTGACGAGGTCGAGGTCCTGCCACGTGCGCATGTACGTGACGCCTGCGGTCGCGACGGCACCGAAGGCGAAGCCGATGAGGATCGTCGCCGGGAACGCCAGCAGCCCCCACGGTGACTCGATGAGGCCCATGATCAACATCACGATGAGGAACGCCAGCGAGTACGCCGCTCCCCGCGCCAGGGTCCATCCGATCTCGCCGCCTGCGACGTCGCGGGGCTCGACCGGGGTGGAGAGGATTCCCTCGTACGTCTTGCCGTACTTGAGCTTGAAGAAGATGTTGGTGGACTCGAAGACAGCGCCGTTCATCGCTGAGGCAGCGAGCATCGCCGGCGCCACGAACGCCGTGTAGGTCACGGGCATACCGCCATATGTGACGTCGCCTGCCAACGCCCCGAGGCCGACGCCGATGGCGAAGAGGAAGAAGATGGGCTCGAACAGGCCAGACAGGAGCACCGGCCAGAACGACTTGGTCGCCATGAGGTTGCGTTGCATCACGTAGCGGCCGCGCCACATGCGGGGCAGAGGGGGGATCACACGGGTGACGAGCGTCTCGGAGGTCATGGCGTCAGCTTCTTGCGCATGGGTGAGAGGGCTATGGCGAGGCCGATGGCGGTGAGTGCCGTCAGGTAGGCGATGCTGATCCACGGCGCCACGGCGGGTTCGGTGCCGATGACGATGGCTCGTGCCATCTCCACGCCGTGGTACATCGGGGTGACGAGGGCAACGGGCTGGAGCCAACCGGGGAGCTGGTCGATCGGGAAGAACGCCCCGGAGAACAGGAACATCGGCACGACCACGAACCGGAAGAAGAGGGGCAGACCCGTCGGTTCCTCGAGGTGCACGGTGAAGGCCGTGGTGATCGCCGCCATGGCGATCCCGACCAGCAGAGCGGGGCCCACGGCGATGAGTGACTCGAGCAGCGGCGACACCCTGAACGCCGACATGACGACCGCAAAGATCACCGACACCATCAGCACTCGGGCGCTCGACCACAGCATGTGACCCAAGAGCAGGCCGCGGATCCCGATGGGGGTGGCGATGCGTGCCTTCCACGTCTGTTGCCATTTGATGCCGGCCATCACTTTCCACGAGCCCTCGCCAGCGCCGGTCTGCATCGCAGTCGCGACGAGGAGTCCGGGTGCGAGGAAGGTGAGGTACGTGACACCCTCGAGGCCCTCGGGGAGGTTGGCGTCGACCAACGTGCCGAGACCGACCCCGATGGCGAGGAGATAGAGGACGGGATTGAGGAACGAGGAGAACACGGAGCCGCGCCAGGTGCGGCGATACGACGCGCGCCTCGGCCTCGAACACCCGGAACGACAGCGGCGTCGCCATTACTCGACCAGGGTCCTGCCGGTGAGGCGGAGGAAGACGTCCTCGAGCGTCGAACGCCGGGCCAGCATCATCTCGGGTTCGAGGCCGCGCTCGTTCACCCGATGGATGGTCTTCTCGGCGTCATCGGTGTAGACGAGGGCACGGTCGGCGAGGATCTCGGCCCGGTCCGACAGCTCCTCGATCTGACCGGTGATCTCCTCGAGGACACCGACGGGGAATCGCAGCTCGACGACGTCACGCGGCGTGTAGGTCTCGATGAGCTCCTTGGGGGACCCTTCCGCGACGATCTCGCCCTTGTCCATCACCACGAGCCGGTCGCAGAGCTGTTCGGCCTCGTCCATGTAGTGGGTGGTGATGATGAGCGTCACGCCCTGCTGCTTGAGCCGGTACAGGCGGTCCCACAGCACGTGGCGAGCCTGGGGATCGAGGCCCGTCGTCGGCTCGTCGAGGATGTAGACCTCGGGTTCGTTGACGAGTCCACGAGCGATGATCGCTCGTCGCTTCATACCCCCCGACAGGGCGCTCACCTTCGCGTCCCGTTTGTCCTCGAGCTGGACGAAGTGCAACAACTCGTCGATGCGCTCCTTGAGGGTCTTCTTGTCGAGGTCGAAGTACCTGCCGTACATGAGGAGGTTGTCGTACACCGACAGCTCCTCGTCGAGGTTGTTCTCCTGCGGTACGACGCCGAGGCGTGAACGAAGCCGGGGGCCGTCCACCATCGGATCGAGACCAAGCACACTCAGGCTGCCGCTCGTCACGGGGCTGACCGCACCGATCATGCGCATGGTCGAGGTCTTGCCTGCACCGTTGGGCCCGAGGAATCCGAAGGACTCGCCCTCGTGGACCTCGAAGTCGATCTTGTCGACGGCGACGAAGTCACCAAAGCGCTTCTCGAGCGCGGTACCGCGGATCAGAACGTTCCCCATACTGCGGAACCCTACCGGTGACTTCTGACACTCGTGTCAGCTGTCGATCCGATGACGAACCTTCGGAAGTGTGTCGAGTCGGTTGTCCTCGATCGAGGGCTACGGCCGCTCATCGTGCTGGCGGCTTCAGTGGGTCATGGCAACGCCTCGGGATCGAGCGGGATCTCGATCGTGGTGGCGAAGCCGCTGTCGGGGCTGCCGGTCACGGGCACCACGATGCCGAAGCCAGTGGATGCGGCCCACTCGCGGACGTCGGAACGGACATTGTCGTCGAACAGGAGCACGAACCCCTTCGATGCGTATCCCGGCGCTGTGACGCTATGGAAGTGGATATGGCGATTGCCCGGTGGCTGATCCGGGTACTCGCCGGGTTGCACGGTCACGAAGCCGAACTCGCCGTTGGACCCACTGGTCAGCTCGGCACGGATACGCGCGGTTGATTCGTCGGCGGAGTCCTCGTTCTGGTAGGTGCCTGCCTGGTCGGTCTGATACACGACGAGGCGCGCTCCCTCGACGGGTTCACCGGTCGCCGCATCCAGGACACGACCCTCAACGGTCAGGCGAGGACCCGGTTCATCCGTGCTGATGATCGTTGGCAGCGGCTTGGTGTCCGCCGAGCATGACACGAGGGCAAGGCCGCCAAGCATCACGGCCATGAGGCATACGACGGATCGATGGCTTCGACGACCTGACCACATGCCGGGAATCTACAACTGCGAGGAGCTACGCGCCGTACCTGGATGCCCACACGTCTCGCCACATTGTGCGTGCCGAGTAGGTCACGCATTCCGCCGGGTTCCGGGCGGGTGAGCCGTTGGGAGGGTCCGACCTTCTCGATTCCCGTTCGGACGAGGCGTGGATACGCGTGTTCGGGTGGGACGCCGGTCAGACCGAGGCTCGGTCCGCTCGGGTCGGTTCTCCCGATAGCCTCGCGCCCATGGATATTCGGGAGAACATCGTCGAGGCGATCGGCGGTACGCCGCTCGTGCGCCTGTCACGGATCCATCCGCCGGGGAACCTCGTCGCCAAGGTCGAGTACATGAACCCTGGCGGGTCGATCAAGGATCGCATCGGACTCGGCATGATCGAGCGGGCAGAACGCAACGGATGGCTCGAACCGGGCGACACGATCGTCGAACCCACCTCCGGCAACACCGGGGTGGGGCTCGCCATGGTGGCGGCCATCAGGGGCTACAAGCTGATCACCGTGATGCAGGACAAGCAGTCCAAGGAGAAGCAGGACCTGCTTGAAGGCCTATGGCGCCGAGGTGGTCCTGTGCCCCACCGACGTGGAGCCGAGCGACCCTCGCTCCTACTACTCGGTCGCCAGCGAGCTGGCGAAGCGTCCCCATCACTATCGGCCGGACCAGTACTCGAACCCTGCGAACCCCGAGGCCCATGTCCTGTCGACCGGTCCCGAGATCTGGGAACAGACGGACGGCACGATCGGTGCCCTCGTCGTGGGTGTCGGTACGGGCGGGACGATCACCGGCACCGCCCGCTACCTCAAGGAACGCAATCCGCAGATCGAGATCGTCGGCGTCGATCCCGAGGGATCGATCTACACCGCCGCAACCGACGAGGACGTCACGACGTACCTGATCGAGGGCGTCGGTGAGGACTTCTGGCCCGAGACCTATGACCCGTCGATCACCGACCGCTACGAGGTGGTCACCGACGCCCAGGCATTCGCCATGACCCGCCGGCTCGCCGCCGAGGAGGGGCTCCTCGTCGGTGGTTCCTGTGGCATGGCCGTCGAAGGCGCGCTCCGGGTCGCCGAGGCGGATCACGACAAACTCGTGGTCGTCATCCTCCCCGACTCGGGCCGCAACTACCTCTCGAAGATCTTCAACGACCAGTGGTTGACCGACCACGGCTTCTGAACCCTCTACCGTTCTTGCGTAACTGACATCCGCACGGGTGGACAGGATCTACGCAAGAACAGATGGGTGGCACCGAATATGCGCAGCGAAGACCGGTTCGAGACCCTCGCCATCCACGCGGGGCAGGACCCCGACCCGGCGACCGGGGCTGCGGTCGTGCCCATCTACGCCACCTCGACGTACGTCCAGGAATCGCCGGGCGTCCACAAGGGGTATGAATACTCTCGGACCGACAACCCGACGCGCACCGCACTCCAGACCCAGATCGCTGCACTCGAAGGCGTCGATCCCGACGGCGACGGGGGGTGCGTCGCCACGGCATCGGGGCTCGCGGCAACCGCGCTCATCGGGTACATGCTCGAACCCGGCGACCACATCGTCCTGCCCGACGACGCCTACGGAGGCACCTTCCGCCTCATCGCCCAGGTGCTGTCACGACACGGCATCACCTGGACCGCTGTCGATATGACGAACGCCGATGCGCTCGCAGCTGCCGTCACCGATCGCACGAAGCTCCTGTGGCTCGAGACCCCGACGAACCCGCTGCTGCGGGTCGTGGACATCGCCATGGCCGTGGATGTCGCAGCCACCGCAGGTGCGCGAGTCGTCGTCGACAACACCTTCGCCACGCCGTTCCTCCAGCAGCCGCTCGAACTCGGCGCGGACATGGTCGTCCACTCGTCCACGAAGTACCTCGGTGGTCACTCCGACACCGTCGGCGGGGCGATCGTCACCAGCGATGCCGACCTCCTCGACCAACTGCGGTTCCTCCAGAACGCATCGGGCCCCGTCCCCGGACCCTTCGACTGCTACCTCGTCCTGCGTGGCATCAAGACACTCGGCGTGCGCATGGAGCGACACACCCGCAACGCGACCGTGATCGCGAACTTCCTCGCGGATGACCCCCGGGTCGACCGTGTCTGGTACCCGGGTCTGCCGACCGATCCCGGGCACGCCATCGCGTCCCGACAGATGGAGGGGTACGGCGGCATGGTGTCGTTCACCCCCAAGGGTGGCGTCGCTGCCGCCAACGACATCGTCACCCGCACCCGGTTGTTCTTCCTCGCCGAGAGCCTCGGCGGTGTCGAGTCACTCATCGAAGTGCCGGCAGCGATGACCCACCTGTCGGTGGAAGGCACCGATCTCGAAGTACCCGACGACCTCGTTCGGTTGAGCGTCGGCATCGAGCACGTCGATGACCTCGTTTCGGATCTCGACCAGGCCCTCGGATGACCCCACCGGTACGCTCTGTCGAACGACGCGACACGGACCACGAGGCGTGATCGACCCGAAGCTGTACGAACTCGGATGGAACGAGGAGTGGCAGGCCAAGCGCATGGCGACGACGGCCACCGGTGAACCTGCCCGCGTGGTGCGCCACGATGCGGTCAAGGTGCTCGTCGCCACGCCCACCGCTGTCGGTCAGGTGACGTTCCCCAAGAGGATGTCGATCGCCGTCGGTGACTGGGTGGTCATTGCGAACGAGACCGTCACCGCCCTGCTTCCGCGCCACAACGTGCTCGAGCGGGACAACGCCGACTTCGGCACCCAGGTGATCGGCGCCAACATCGATCTCGTGTTCGTGCTCTTCGGTGCCGATCGCCCCCTCAGACAGCGCAAGGTGATGCGCTTCGTCGCCTTTGCCGGGGACATCGGCGCAACGCCGGTGGTGCTCATCACCAAAGCCGACACCGTCGATGACCCACAGGAACTCGTCGATACGATCGTCCCGTGGATCCCGGGCGTCGAGGTCATCGTCACATCGATCGATACGGGCCGGGGCATCGATGCGGTGTTCTCCACCCTCGCCGGGCGCACCGGCACCTTCATCGGGGAATCGGGAGCGGGGAAGTCGTCACTCGTCAACGCGTTGATGGCAGATGAGGTCGCATGGGTCGGCGACGTACGCGAGGGCGACTCCAAGGGACGCCACACGACGACACACCGTGAGATCCACCGCCTGCCGGGTGGCGGGTTGGTGATCGACAACCCCGGGGTCCGTGCCCTCGGCCTCGTCGCGGACGGCGAAGGCGTGGAGTCGGCGTTCGGCGATCTCGAGGAGCTCGCGCTCTCCTGCCGCTTCCGTGACTGCGCCCATCGGGCCGAGCCGGGTTGCGCCGTCGCCGCTGCGGTCGACGAAGGCGCAGTGTCGGAGGATCGACGCGACGCCTACCTCCACTTCATCGACGAACAGACCGCAGCCGCCGATCGGGCAGGCGATCGGGAACGGCAAGCTGATGCGCGCCGGGAGGCTGCTTCGGTCCAACGGGCGAGGGACGCAGCAACCGACTCCGACGTCTAGGTATCGCCCTGCGCTTCGAGGCTCACACCGAACGGCAGCGCCAAGCGGTGTGCAGCGAGGAGCTCCGTGTCCGCCAGGAGGTCGCGCGTGGGTCCGTCGGCCACGATGGTCCCATCGTCGATGATGATGCTTCGTGGGCACAACTCCAGCGCATACAGCAGGTCGTGGGTCACGATCAGCTGGGTGACGTCGAGGCTGTCGAGGACCTCCGTGAGCTCCCTGCGGGCAGCGGGATCGAGATTCGCCGTCGGCTCGTCGAGGACGATGATGTCGGGCCGCATGGCGAGCACCCCGGCGATGGCGGCTCGACGCTTCTGGCCGAACGACACGTGCGACGGTGATCGCTCGGCGAGGTCCCTGATGTCGACCGCGTCGAGGGCATCATCCACCCTCGTTGTGAGCTCCTCACCTGCCAGTCCCAGGTTTTGCGGCCCGAAGGCCACGTCGTCGGCGATCGTCGGCATGAACAGCTGGTCGTCCGGGTCCTGGAACACGATGCCGACACGGCGACGTGCCTCCATCACCGAGTCCTTCGTGATGGCGGTGCCTGACACCGCTACCGATCCGGTCTGGGCCATGTAGATGCCGTTGAGATGGAGCACGAGTGTCGTCTTGCCCGCGCCGTTGGGTCCGAGGAGCGCGACCCGTTCGCCGGCATGGATGTGAAGGTCGATGTCTGACAGGGCGGCCGTTCCGTCCGGATAGCGGTACGAGAGGCCCGAGACGGCGATGACGGGCGTACTCATCGCAGCATCCAGGCGGTGGCACAAAGGAGCCATGCTGCGCTGATCACCACGGCGGAGGTTGCCCACTGGGACGCCGGTGTCGCTGGTTGCGTCGCCTGGGGCATCGTGCCCGCGTAGCCCCTCGACGCCATGGCGAGGTACACCCGCTCACCACGTTCGAAGGTCCGGACGAACACCACGCCGATAGTGCGTGCATACGGCCCGATCTGGCCGAACCATCGGGCATCGTGGCCCCGTGACGCCATTGCCACGCGCATCCGTGACCAATCGCCTGCGATCACGTCGACGTAGCGGATCATGAACCCGGCTATTGCCGTGACCACGGCCGGGACCCGGAGGCCGTCGAGGCCGCTCAGCATCTCGGTGACCTCCGTCGTTGCGCTCAGGACCACGGCGATGGCGAGTCCGAGGGTCGCTTTCGCCACGATGTTCCACGCGTCCCACATCCCGGCGATCGAGAGGTCCATCCCGAGGATCTCGGTGGTGGGACCGCTGCCGAATATCGGCAGCATGGCGGCGAGGATGAGAAAGGGGATCTCCACGACCATGCGCCTCGCCGCGTAGCCCGGGGTGATGCCGGCGATCGCAGCGACGGTCGCAACGGCCGCTGCGTAGACACCGAAGGCCCAGATCGCCTCACGCGGGGTGGTCACGATCGCAAGGAGGGCGCCAAACGCCGTTGCGATCTTGATCTGGGGCGCGAGCTTGTGGATCGGCGAGTGGCCGTGGATATACAGGGCGTGGACGTGGCTCCCCGACATCGATCAGCCCGGCGGTGCCGCGGCGTGGTCATCGCTGCGGCTCCGGGCCAACCAGAACAGTCCGACTGTCAGGACGGCGGTTGCGACGAGTCCGATGATGGCCGCAACCGCGGTACTCACGGCTGGATCCTGATCGAGGTTCTCGCCGTAGTCGGCGAGGGGGGCGTCACCGAGGGTGTGATCCTCAGCGGTGTCCGAGAACCCCTCCTCCTCGGCCACGAACTCGAGACCGTCGGGGTCGCTCGATGCGAACTGGCTCAGCACCAGGCCGGTGATCGCGATGACGACCACAGCGACAACGGCGAGGACCACATTGCGATTCATGTGAGCGCCTCGGTCCTTTCGCCGACGAAGTCGGGGGCGCCGTAGACGAGGTCCGGGCGGGCACGGACCACCGCGAGGATCACGAAGAAGGTGATGACGCCCTCGCCGATTCCGATCACGGTGTGGGTGGTGAGCATCGCCCACAGGACCGATGACACCGAGACGGACTCGGCGGTACCCCCGATGGCGAACTCGATCGCAAAGGCCATGGCCGCCATCGGGACGGAGAGAAAGGCAGCGACGGCGGCCGAGGCTGCGACGGACGTGTGGGTCTTCGGCGTGAACCGCAGGATCGCCCGGTAGACGTAGTAGCCGAACACCCCTGCCACGAGGCCGAGGTTGATGATGTTGAGGCCGAGCGCCGACAACCCGCCGTCGGCGAAGAGGAACGCCTGGACCATCAGGACGATGGACATGACGACGTACGCCGCTGCCGGTCCCACGAGGACTGCGGCGAGCACGCCGCCGATGAGGTGGCCGCTCATGCCGGGGAGCACGGGGAAGTTCACCATCTGGGCCGCGAACACGAACGCAGCGGTGAGCGCAGCGAGCGGTACGAGGCGTTCCGTGAGGTATCGGCGGAGCTGCCGCAGCGAGAACGCGAATCCGCCTGCTGCGCCAACGCCCGCCGCCGCCGAGAGGCCAGCATTGATGAAACCGTCAGGAATGTGCATGGAAGCCCTTGTTGCGACTCGTTCGCAACAAGCATAGCGCACAGGCCAGACCGTCTGGTGTGGGTTCGTCCCCCTTTGAAGGGGGACGGCCGACGCGGTCCTGATCAGGTGTGCGTCTCGACGCCCGACCAGCGGGCGATCTCTGCGTCGAGTTCGAGGGCTTCGACGACCGCCTTGGATTCGTAGTCGCCCCAGGCGTCGCGAGGCAGGAGCCACATGATCTCGAACTCGTTGCCGTCGGGATCCACGCCATAGAGGCTCTTCGTGGCGCCGTGGGACGACTGACCGGTCAGGGCGCCGGCCCCCTCGATGTGCGAGCGTGCCTCTGCGAGATCATCGATCGTGGGAACCTGCCACGCGAGGTGATAGAGCCCCACGACGCGCGTCGGGGGTCGTGAGGCACCGGGTCCCAGCCCGAAGAGGCCGAGGTCATGGTGGTTGTCCGACCCCGAGGCGCGGAGGAACCGGGCATTCGCCCGTGGCTCCTCGGCGATCACCTCGAACCCGAGCACCTCGGTATAGAAGCGCGACGCCCGATCGAGGTCGCTGACGAAGAGAACCGCATGGTTCAGTCTCGAGATACGCACAACACCCTCCGGATCGACGTCACCTGTGCGGTTCCAACCGATGCGCTGCGGGTTTCGTTCCCTGTGCCCGCTAGGGAGGTGTGCAGTCGCGGCAGGTGCCGGTGAGGGCGAAGTGCTCCATGTGGACGTGGAAACCGGTCTCGGCTTCTATGCGGTCGAAGAGCGGCGCGACCGTTTCGTCGTCGATCGCCTCCACCCTGCCGCATGCGTCACACACCAGATGCTGGTGCGACGCCTCGCCAGACAGGTGGTACACCGTTGGCCCGTGACCGATGTGGCCGTGTCGGATGACGCCGGCTTCCTCGAGGGCGTCGAGGGTGCGATACACGGTTGCCCGATCGAGGCTCGGGCCTGCGCTGGACTGCGCGATGTCGTAGATGGCAGCAGCCGTGAGGTGCTCACCGTGTCGGCGGGCAATGACCTCACACACGAGACGGCGCGGTTCGGTTATCCGCAGCCCTTCGGAGCGAAGGATCTCGACGAGATCGTCGGTGGTCACGTGCATCAGCGGTTGACCCCCACCGTGTCGATCGTGATCTCACCGTTCACGCGAACCTGGCCCGGCTCCTTCCACCGGTACTCGCTGGCATCCGTGTACTTGCGGGCCAGATCGTCGATGAGCCACCACCCATCGGCCTCGAACCGCGTCACGCGCCCCCGCAGCACGTAGTTGCGGTAGTCGTCATCGACGGTGGTGAACGACAGGGCGACGCGGTCGTCCCTGCGGATGTTGTCCGTCTTGATGCGACCCTCAGCCGTGGAGAACAGGATCGTGTCGCCGTCCCTGCCGACCCAGATCACCGACACCTGGGGCGATCCGTCGGGCATCACGGTTGCGAGGTGCACGAACACCCGCTGATCGAGGGCGGCCTTGACGTCTTCGGGGAGTTCCATGCAGTTCGTCGTCCTGGTTCGCGGTGGTCATCCAACGCTAGCGACCCACGCAGCGCCGTTCGCCTAGCCTCGCAGGCATGCAAACGGATCTCACCGGAGCTCGAGTCCTCGTCACGGGTGGAGCAGGGGGCATCGGAGCCGCCATCACCCGTGCCTTTGCCGCCGAGGGTGCACAGGTCGCCGTGCACTACCACACGAGCCAGCAGGAAGCCGAAGCGCTGGCAGGGGAGATCTCCGGCGTCGCCGTGCATGCCGATCTCACCGATGAGACCGATGCCGCCACCATGTTCACGGACACCCTCGAGCACCTCGGTGGCCTCGACGTGTGCGTCGCCAACGCTGGGTGGTATCCGCCCGACGACACCCCGGTGTGGGACCTCGGCCTCGAGAGATGGCGCGCCGTCATCGATGCCAACCTCACGGTTGCGTTCCTCACAGCCCGCGGCTTTCTCGCTCACGCTGCGACCACCAAGCGCGGGGCATTGATCTTCACCGCCTCGACAGCAGGCCTCATGGGCGAAGCCGGGCACTCCGACTACGCCGCAGCCAAGGGAGCGATCTCGTCGGGATTCCTGCTGTCGATCAAGAACGAAGCCGCCAGGATCGGCGACGGAGTGCGGGTCAACGCCGTCGCCCCCGGTTGGACCGTGACGCCGCGACGAGCCGCCTCTGGAATCGATCCGAACCATGTCGCTCGTGCGACCACCACGATGGCGCGCAAGCAACTCGCAACACCCGACGACGTCGCGCGCCAGGTCGTCGTCCTCGCCTCTGACACGATCAGCCCCCACCAGACCGGTCAGGTCGTGACGGTGGCGGGAGGCATGGAGGGACGCATCATCCCGTGATCGATGTCGATCGCCTGCGGAGTGACACGCCGGGAACCCGGCACGTGACCCACTTCAACAACGCTGGCGCCGCACTCATGCCCCTCCCCGTGATCGATGCCATGAACGCCTACCTCGATCACGAGGTCCATCGGGGCGGCTACGAGACCCGTGACGCGTTCTCCGACGACATCGAGGCGATCTACGCGGTCCTCGCAGAGCTCATCGGCGGACGGGCAGCCGAGATCTCCCTCTCCGACAACGCCACCCGGGCATGGGACATGGCGTTCTACGGCCTCGAACTCGGCGCAGGGGACCGCATCGTCACCACGTCGACGGAGTACCAATCCAACCTCGGCGCCTACTTCCACGTGCGTGACCGTCGGGGGGTCATCGTCGACGTCGCACCCGACACCGACGACGGGGACATCGACCTCGCAGCCCTCGACCGCCTCGCAGACGGCGCCGCGCTCATCACGATGAACCACATACCGACGAGCGGAGGCATCGTGCTACCGGCTCGGGAGGTGGGCGACATCGCACGTCGCCACGGCGTCCCCTACCTGCTCGACGCATGCCAATCGGTCGGGCAGGTACCGCTCGATGTCGACGAGATCGGTTGTGACATGCTGTCGGCGACCTCGCGCAAGTACCTGCGTGGCCCACGAGGCGTCGGCTTCCTCTGGGTGCGGTCCGGCTTCGTCGAACGACTCCATCCACCATTCGTCGAACTCGAATCGGGTGTCGTAGACGCCCACGGCTACCGGCTCCACCCCGACCGGCGGCGATTCGAGACATGGGAGAAGAACTACGCAGGTGCCATCGGCATGGGAGCAGCCGCCCGGTATGCGCTCGACATCGGTATCGAGGCCATCTGGGAGCGCATCCGGTCACTGGCTGCGTTCGCCCGCACCGAACTCGGCGGCATCCGTGGGGTCACCGTCCGCGACCGTGGAGCGACGCTCGGCGGAATCGTCACCTTCGACGTCGCCTCCGTCGACGCCTACACGGTGCGTGACCGCCTCCGTGCCGAGGGGATCAACGTGTCGGTCTCGACACGAGGGTCCTCACCCATCGACATGGAGCAACGGGGCCTCGACGCGGTTGTCCGCGCCTCGGTCCACGCCTACAACACCGAGGCGGAGATCATCGCCCTCGTCGGCTCGATCCGGCAGATGTGACGCAGCTGCGGTCGAGTCGCACCGGACAACGAGCCGGCGAATCAGATGGCCGCGACCACCAGCGCCGCTGTCACCACGACGGCGGTGACGAGCAGAGCGGCTTCGATCGTGACGGTGCGCCTCAGGGTCACGCGGAGCTCGGCACTGCCCGGCGCTTGCCCAATTCGAGGTACCACGACGAAGTGGTTGTACGCCCCGATTGCGGCAGCGACGAGCACCAGGGCCACCTTGACGAGCAGCAGCCGACCCCATGTGGTGGACACGATGTCGCCCGGAGCATCGATGATGGTCCAGGTCAGCGTCAGACCCGCAACACCCACTGCAACGACAGCGGCGGTAGCGACACGCGAGAAGCGAAGACCCATTGGTGCTGCATCGAGCTGCTCCCCAGCACTCTTCCGTCGTGCGAGCGTGTCAGCGAACACGACCAACCCTCCGAGCCAGACGCCACCGGCGATCACGTGGACCACCGCGGCGATCCTCGCAACGAGGTCCGGTTGCGCGCTCACCGTGTGGCCATCGAACATGAAGGAGGCGACCACCGCCGTCACCCCTGCAATGGCCACCCACTCGGGTCGTGCATCGAGCCGATACGCAGCCGGGGCCGTCGGCGCACGGGTGGCCACCGCGGACCCGTCTGCGGGCACTGCCGAGCTGTCGTCGCCAGCGGCTTCGTCGCCAGCTGCCACCGTCGGGATCGGCGACATCGTGACGATCCCGGGGTCCATGAGCATCGCGGCGCCGCCGGCGAGTCTGAGCACCACGGAGACGCCGAACGAGCTCGCCAGGAGGTCGATCATCGCCGTGACGAGGTCCTGATCGGCGGCGAGATCGATGAGGACGACGCTCGTGACCTCGACCAGCGTCCCTGCCAGCACGAGGATGGCTCCTCGGCGAACCCATCGCACCGATCGTTGCACCTCGGCTCTCGAGCCCACAAGGGATGTCGTTGCGAACACCAATGCGCCGATGGCGAGGAGTGCTCCCAACAAGGTCGCCCAACGACCGACGAAGCCAAGGGTGCCGGTGAGCACCGAGTTCGGGTCATCAGCGACGAAAGCGTCCTGGGCAACCGAGCTCGCGATCGCGGGCGGTGTGTGGGTGATCACCACCGTCGTAGGTGTCGACGGCACGGTGGTGGGCGTCGCATCGGCATTGGTTTCGTCGCCCGGAGCCTCAGTGGCTTCCCCGTCGGAACCATCCGTACCAGCGAGTGCGACCTCGAACGAGATGGACCCCGGAATCTCGTGACCATCAGCCGACTCGACTTGCCACAGGACGGCATATCGCCCCGTGCCGAGTGGATCGTCGGGGATCACGGCGACGGTTGTGTCCGACGCCGAGAACGCGGAGGACCCGATCGTGCCACCGTCGGCGTCGAGCAGCCGGACACCGGATCCCGAGATCTCCACAGCATCGGTGAATACGAGCTCGATGCGCTCCACCGGCTCGGTCGACACTGCCTTGTCGGCTGGACTCGTCGAAGAGAGGTCGGCGTGGGCTGTGGCCGGTGGTGCCATGGCAATCGCCATGAAAGCGATGAGAGCGACGAGGGCGACGATCGGAGCAACGGTCCGGAGGGTCGTGTGCCCGCGCAGCGTCATGGGCTCAGTTCTCGAGGCCACAGGCGTGCTCGCACAGCAGCGGATTCACCGTGTGGAATCGTCCGTACTCGTTCTCGAGCCCGGGGACGACCCACGCATGGAGCATCCACATGTCCATCCCGTTCACCCAGTCACCGACGCATTCGTCTCGCTGGAGATTCTCGTCCTTGATCCATCCGTTGACGAAGCACACCCCGAGGTGTCTGGTGCCATGTGTCCTCCTCGCCGGCGAATCCCTCGGGCTCCTCGTCGGAGGTGACCCAGTATGAATACGCGATCAGTTCGGGTTCCTCGCCGCGTACCAGCTCCTCGAAGAGCAGCATGGACGGCTCCGCGGGATCGAAGGGTCGATCGACAGCGGACCATTTGACGTAGTGGGCACCGGCACCGTCGCTCACGCCCGAGGCCAACACGTAGCCCGCGGCCTCGGCCTTCTCGAGGGAGTTGAACCGGTCGACGGCATCGACGGCCTCCTGCCACTGCTGCTTCGAGTTGAGCCTCCTCGGCAGGCGTCAATTCATGGTCGTGGTCGCCATGGTCATGGTCGTGGTCGTGCTTGGCGTCCTCGGGAACGGGCTCGCTTCGTTCCCGTGCGAGGATGGCGAGTCGCCACGGCTTCCTCACGGGGCAGCCGTGTCCGATCGACGCCGTCCATCAGGATCTCGGCATCCTGTGCGGCATCGGCTGCCTCTGCGGCCGAGTAGATGGCGAGCCCTCCCATCACCAGCACGAGCGCGAACAGGATCAGCGCCACGTAGCGGGGAACGGTCCTCGGGGATCGAGGTTCCTCCGAGTCCGTGGGTTGCGTCGGCGTATGTGTCGAACTCATGGGGTGTGATACCGGCCGGGAATGGTCGAGACACTAGCAAGCGGTCGAACGTGGGCTACCCGGCGAACCATCATCAGCCGACCGGGTGGTGCGGGGTCACCCCAAGGGCAGCGGTTGGCCAGCCATGAAGGCGTCGATGTAGCTCTGCGTCGTATCCACGGGAACGACATACGACCGTCCGTCGTCGCCGCGGACGTTGCGCACCGGCAGCGTGGCTGCGTCGATGCTGCGAGTCGGGAGGGTGAGGGCATCCTTGCCGAGGTCCGCCATGCGGCCGAGCGTCAGGCCCTCGTCCGCCGTGATCTGGTCGGCGAACGTCGGCAGGAAGCCGGCGAGGTTGAACGCGCTCGAGGGCGACGTCACCTGGCCGAACATCGCAATGAGCACCTGCTGCTGGCGGCCGGTGCGCGAGATGTCACCGCCGCCCTCGCTCGTCCATGCGCCGTTGATGAGCTCCTGGTACTTGCGGGACCGGGCATACGCAACGGCTTCCTCACCGTTGAGTGTGTGGCGTCCCGCCTCGGTCTCGAATCCCGATGTCAGGTCCCTGCCCGGGTAGGTGAAGTCCATGGTCACACCACCGAGGGAGTCGACGACCGCGCCGACGCCGGCGAAGTCGATCTCGACGAAGTGGTTGACGGGAATCCCCGTCTCGGATTGCACGGTCTGGACCAACAGGTCGGGACCGCCGATCACATACGCCGCGTTGATGCGGTTGGTTCCGTGGCCGGGGATGTTGGACCGCCAGTCGCGGGGAATGGACAGCATCTGGATGCTCTTCCCCGGGACGACGTGGGCAACCATGATCACATCGGTGCGACGACCGGCGAACTCGCCGAAGGTGTCCTCCCAGTCGTCGGGGAGCGTCGACCGATCGTCGACACCCACGAGCAGGAAGTTGATCGGCTCCCCAGCAGCCACGACGCTCTGGAGGGACGTGAGTTCGCTCGCCGCGATCCGGTCGATTTTGCCCTCGGTGTAGCGGAGGTAGCCGTAGCCGGCGAACACGCTGACGACCATGAGCCCGAGGAGGAACAGCAGCGCCTTCTGGGCGAACGACCAGCGGCGCTTCTTGCGCGGCGGCTCCTCCGGTGTGGGGGTCGACACGCGCGGGATCTCAGGAAAGGTTTCGGTGACTGAGGCCATGACAGACGGATGCTACGCCCGGGATGCAGGTAGCGGTCGTCACTATTTCGCACGTTCACGACGACGGGTACGCTCGGGTCATGTCGACGAAGATCAACTCCCAGGATGTCACGATCGGACCAGCCCGAGCCGGGGCACGAGCCATGTTGCGCGCCGTCGGACTCGGCGAGGACGACTTCACGAAAGCCCAGGTCGGGGTGGTCTCCGCAGGCAACGAGGTGACACCGTGCAACGTCACGGGGCCCAAGCTGGCAGGGTTCGCCAAGATCGGTGTCCGAGAAGCCGGTGCCGTGGGTCTCGAGTTCGCGACCATCGCCGTCTCGGACGGCATCTCCATGGGCCACGAGGGGATGCGCGCCTCGCTCGTGTCCCGAGAGGTCATCGCCGACTCCGTCGAACTCGTGATGCACGCCGAGCGATTCGACGCCATGGTGTCGATCGCCGGCTGCGACAAGTCGCTTCCCGGCATGCTGATGGCAGCGGCCCGCCACAACCTGCCATCCGTGTTCCTGTACGGAGGTTCCAGCCTGCCCGGTCGGGTCGACGGCAAGGACATCTCGATCGTCGACGTGTTCGAGGGCATCGGTGCCCACTCCGAGGGAGCCATCAGCGACGAGCGACTCCTCCAGCTCGAGCAGAACGCCTGTCCGGGTGCCGGATCGTGTGCGGGCATGTTCACCGCCAACACGATGGCGTCCGTGGGTGAGGCGATCGGTATGTCGCTGCCGGGTTCGGCCTCCGTGCCCGCCGTCGACGCCAGACTCGACGACTACGCACGGCGATCCGGCGAGGCCGTCGTGCGACTCCTCGAAGCGGACATCCGTCCGCGCGACATCATGACCCGCAAGGCGTTCGAGAACGCCATCACCACGGTCATGGCACTCGGCGGTTCGACGAACGCCGTGCTCCACCTCATGGCCATCGCACACGAAGCGGGCGTGGACGTGACCCTCGAGGACTTCGACGTGATCTCACGCCGGACGCCGCACATCGGTGACATGAAGCCGTTCGGGACCTATCACATGGTTGACCTCGACCGCATCGGGGGTGTTCCCGTGGTGCTCAAGGTGCTCCTTGATGCCGGTCTGATCCACGGCGATGTGATGACGGTCACCGGAGCGACGATGGCCGAGAACCTCGCCGACGTCGTCGTGCCCTCCGACCAGGACGTCCTGCGTCCCGTCGATGCACCCCTCGCCGCCCAGGGGGGTATCGCGATCCTGCGCGGCTCCCTCGCACCGGGAGGTGCCGTCGTCAAGATCGCCGGAGTCGAGCTCGACGTGTTCGAAGGCACCGCTCGCGTCTTCGATGATGAGCAGCACGCCCTCGCCGCACTGTGGAACCACGAGCTCGAGCCCCGCGATGTCGTGATCATCCGCTACGAGGGCCCGAAGGGTGGTCCCGGCATGCGCGAGATGCTCGCCATCACGGCTGCGATCAAGGGTGCCGGGTTGGGCAAGGACGTCCTGTTGATCACCGACGGCCGTTTCTCCGGCGGCACCACCGGGCTGTGTATCGGCCATGTGGCTCCCGAAGCGGCACACGGCGGACCCATCGGACTCGTCGAGACCGGGGACACGATCAGGGTCGACATCCCCAACCGAAAGCTGGACATGATCGTCGACGACGACGTGCTCGCCCAGCGACGCTCGACGTGGCAACCCATCGCGCCTCGCTATCCCACGGGTGCCCTCGGGAAGTACGCGAAGCTGGTCGGCTCGGCCGAGCGTGGCGCCGTACTCGACTGATCGGTTCGGCAGGAACGGTCATGGCGTAGCATGCGGGCCATGAAGCTATCCCTCGAATACTGCGCAGCTTGAGGCTATACCGACCGTGCCGTGAGCATGGTGCAGGCAATCCTCGACAAGTTCGAGCACTACATCGATGACATCGACGTGATCCCGTCACGGGGAGGTGTCTTCGAGGTGACCGCCGGCGACCAGCTGGTGTTCTCCAAGAAGGAGCTCGGCAGGCATGCAACCGTCGACGAAGTGATCTCGTCGCTCGACGCCATCATCGGACCCGTTCCCGACCAGCAGTAGCCCTCGTCGCTACCCGCTGTCGACCGGTACCTTTCGGGCATGCCCACCGGTCGATCGAACACGATCCTGATCACCGACCTGCTGTCCCAGGACGGTCCCCACACACGCGTCGCCGACGACTTCGTCCGTGCCCAGTGTGCGCACTGTGGTCAACCCCTCGATCACGAGCCCCGCTACGGCGAGTGGGGCGCCTACTGCACCGGCTGTTTCACCCAACGAGACGTCTCGTAGCAGCCGACCTCAATCGACCCAGGCTGGGAGCGATCGGTCCACATCCACGGCCACGCCGCCCACGTACGTGTCGAGGATCGTTGCATCATGGATCTCACGTGCCGAACCGGACAGCGGGTCGACATCGATGACGACGAGGTCCGCGGCGGATCCTGCGGCCAACGGATCGGGTTCTCGGAGGGATCGTGCTGCAGCGGTGGTGAACAACGCAAGGGCGTCCCGTGGCGAGAGGGCTTCTGAGGGCGACACGCCGTGGCGATCTATGGCCGCTGCCATTCCCCACAACGGATGCGGGGGTTCGACGGGGCAGTCCGACGATCCGATCATCGGGATGCCAGCCGCGAGCATCGATCGGAACGGGTAGAGCCACGACGCCCGGTCGACACCGACGCGGTCAGCGACCCAGTCGGACTCGGACGCGAGGAACGCCGGCTGGACACATGCCGACACGCCCATCGCGGCGAAGCGCTCGATCTGAGCGGGATCGATCACCGATACGTGCTCCATGCGCAGATCAGCCGGGTCGGCGCCGTCGGCGATGAGGTCGTCGAACACGTCGAGGACGCCGCTGACCGCACGATCACCGATCGCGTGGATCGCGACCATCCCGCCGAGGCGCAATGCGTGGGCGGCGATCGCGGTGTCCGTCGGCGTGAGGCGGAAGGTGCCGGTGGTGTCGACATCGGCGAAGGCATGATGCATGGCTGCCGTATGCCCACCGAGGCTTCCATCGGCAAACCGCTTCACGCCAAGCCACCGGAGCCGTGGGCCAGCGCCGTTGAGCGTCTCTGCCGCCCACGACAGCTGGTCGGGATCATCGGTGATCACGATGCCATGCACGGTGATCGGGAGGCGATCGGCGACCGAGGCGAGGAGCTCCACCTCTGCCTCGAGCTTCTCGTGGGGCGACTCGCCGTAGCCGATCATTGCACCCACCGACGTGATGCCGAGACCGGCGAGGCGCGTCAGCCCGGTCAGCACATCATCGGCCGCCATGCCACCGCCGCGCGCCAGGGCGGGTGCGATCAACCCCGCGGCGGTCTCGCGCAGGACTCCGGTCGGTTCACCGTGATGGTCTCGGTCGAGGGAACCGCCGTCGGGATCGCGGGTTGCCGCCGAGATCCCCGATGCCTCCAGTGCGGCGGTGTTCGCAACAGCCACGTGTCCGCAGTACCGGTAGATGACCGCAGGCCTATCTGGTACAGCGCGATCGAGGTCGTGGCGTGTCGGGAGCCTTCGTTCCGAGAGATGTTCGTCGTCCATCCTGGTTGCAACGACGGGCGCATCGGGTGCGAGCAGCGCCGCGTGGGCTGCGAGACGCTCGACGAGGTCGCCCATCGAGGTGGCGGCCTTGAGGGAGCACCCGGACAGGAGCGCTGCGTAGGGAACAGCATGGATGTGGGCATCGCGGAGTCCCGGCAGGATCACGCCGTCGCGGTAGTGGACCTCGTCGACGCCCGCACCGGTGAACGCCGATCGCTCACCCACATCCACGACGATCCCATCCTCGATCAGGACGGCATCGCCGATGCGCCCCGCCGGCGTGACGACGGCCGTCGCCGACACGAGCGTGCTCATGGATCGATCATCCGCATCGGCATCCACGATTCGATGATCGTGCGGAACTCGTCGTGGATCGCCCCGTTCGACGACACGACGAGGCCCATGAACGGTGTCGATGGCCGTCCGAGGGGATCAGTGACCATGCCGCCGGCCTCTCGTACGAGGATGATCCCGGCCGCTCCGTCCCACGGAGCGATGCCCAGCTCCCAATATCCCTCGTAACGTCCGGCGGCGACCCACGCCAGATCGAGGGCAGCCGATCCGAACCGTCGCAGGCCGTTCACCTTTGCAAGGACCTCACGCAGGACGATCGCCAGCTCATCGGCGTGCTCGTCGTGGTCGTAGGGGAAGCCGGTCGCAATGACGGAGTGCTCGAGGTCGGCGGTCGGCGAGACCGAGATGAGGTGCCCGTTGAGGCGAGTACCGGAACCCTCCGACGCCGTGAACATCTCGTCCCTGAGAGGGTCGTACACCACGCCGACGAGGCCGCGTTCGCCGTCGTAGAGGGCAACGGACACCGAGACCTGGGGAATCGAGTGCACGAAGTTCACGGTCCCATCGAGCGGGTCGACGATCCATTGGCGACCGTCCGACGGTGTACCGCCGGATTCCTCGGCCATGATCGAGTCGTCGGGTCGGTGCAGCCGGATGTGGTCGAGGATTGCCTCCTCTGACGCCCGGTCGACGGCGGTGACCGGATCGAACTTGCCCTTGTAATCGGGATCCGGTGGCGTGCCGAAGAACCGACGGATCACGTCGCCTCCGGCTTTGGCGGCCTCTATCGCAACGTGAAGATCATCCATGGGGTCGATGCTATCGGGTCGTGCATGCGTCCCGGCAGGAGCGAGGCGTGATCTCCTATCCTCGGCGCCCATGGTGCCCATAGCGCTCGTCGCAGCGAGTTCCGTGCTGATGTGGGCGGCGTTCCCTCCCATCGGCTTCGGCCCCCTCGCGTTCGTTGCGCCTGTACCGCTGTTCCTCGCGCTGCGCATGGTCGAACGTCCCGTGTATGCGATCTCGCTCGGGTTCGGCTGGGGGGCAGCGTTCTTCGGCCTGCTGCTCAATTGGCTGATGGTGCTCGGATTCGTGGCGTGGTTCCCGCTGGCGATCGTGATGGGTGCCTTCACGGCTGGCTACGCCTTCGTGATCTGGATCTTCCGATTGTGGCCGGCGTGGCGGTGGTGGCTGATCGCCGTCGGCGGGTGGATGGCGATGGAGTTCATCCGCGGTCGGTTCCCGTTCGGCGGATTCCCGTGGGGCGACATCGGCTACCCGGCTGCCGGTCTCCCCGGTGCGATCGGGTCCGTGCAATGGATCGGCCCGTCCGGTTGGTCCGTCCTCGCTGTGGCGTTCGCCGCAGGTCTCGCGCTCGTGATCGAGAACCACAGGAACTGGCGCATGGCGGTCGATGCCGGGAGCGTCATCGTCCTGTTGATCATCGGTGGCGCGCTGTTCGCTCCTATCCCCTCCGCACAGGTCTGGCGTACCGCCATCGTCCAGGGCGGATCCCCCTGCCCCCAGACGCGATGCCAGAACGAGAACCAGCGCATCTTCGAACAGCACCTGGAGCTGACGAAGTCGATACCGGAGGGCACGGTCGAGTTCGTGGTCTGGCCGGAGAACTCGACTGGAACACCGTACGAACCGGAGAACAACGACGCCGTTCGCGGCGCCATTGCCGAGCAGGCACGTCGGCTCGATGCCTACTTCCTCGTATCCGGCACGCGCATCGACGGCGAGGACAACTTCTACAACGTGAACGTCCTGTACTCACCGGACGGGGTGAAGGTCGGTGAGTATCTCAAGCGCCATCCGGTTCCCTTCGGTGAGTACGTTCCCCTCCGGGGTCTCTTCGACTTCGTGCCACAGCTCGACCGGGTCCCACGCGACATGATCCGTGGCACCGAAGCCGTGGTGTTCCCGACGGAACAGGGAGGCCTCGGGTCCGTGATCTCGTTCGAGGGATCCTTCGCACGATCCATGCGCTCGACCGCCAAGGCCGGCGCCCAGGTGATGGTCGTCACCACCAACACCTCGTCGTACGGCAAGTCGCCCGCGACCGACCAGGCCATCGGCATGGTCAAGGTGAATGCCGCAGCCATCGGCCTCGACACCGTCTACGCCTCGATCACGGGCAAATCCACGTTCATCGACGGCAACGGGACGGTTGGGGAGACCACCGAACAACTCGACGAGCTCGTCCTGTACGGGGACATCCAGTACAACGCCGACGTCCCGACGGTCTGGGTGCGATTCGGGGACTGGTTGGCGATCCTGGCAATGATCGGCGCCGCGGCAGCACTCGCCGCACCGGGGACACGGTCCCCGGATTCCGCCTCGGTGGGTGACCGTGGACGCGGCGGTTTTGCGCCTTCGAGGTGAATCGCTTAGAATCCCTCCAACCGAGATTTCAACGGCGCTGTTGCGCGTGGTCGCGAGACCGGCTCATGGCGTTGCATCGAAGGACCGAAGAAAGGCACAACGACACATGTCTGACATCCTCAAGGCATCCCGGCCGAAGGGACGTTCCCGTCGACCGAAGACCTACGAAGACGAGCGTACGTGCGCGCACGACGAGTGCACCACGATGCTCTCCCGGTACAACCGTGCCGAGTTCTGTCACACGCACCGCCCGGTGCGTTACCCGCGTCTGCGCGGAGTGCTGACGGAGGAGTAGTCCTTCCCGCAAGGAACACACGACGAGCCCCGGTGTCGCCACCGGGGCTCGTGTTCGTGGGGACCCGATCAGGACTCGTAGGCAGTGATCGCGTCGGCGAGGATGTCGATGCCGCGGTCGAGATCGTCCATGCTCACCGTCAACGGCGGGATGAAGCGGATGACGTTGCCATCAGGGCTGCAGTTGAGGATGAACATCCCTGCCTCGTGCGCGTAGTCTGCGATCGCAGCGAATGCCTTGGGGTCGGGGCTGTTGCCCTCGGTCACCAGCTCGATGCCGATCATCAGGCCGAGGCCACGCACGTCACCGATCACCCGATGCTCCTCGGCGAGGGCGTGCCACCGGTCGAAGGAATGTGCTGAGAGCGCCGGGACGGTGGGGATCACCGACCGCAACTCGCCAACCGTCGCTGCCGATGCCGCACACGACACGGGGTTACCGCCGAACGTGGTTCCGTGTGACCCCGGTAGCCATTGGTCCATGATCGCGGCCGACGCCGCAACGCCAGACAGCGGGAGGCCGTTGGCGATCGCCTTGCCGAGCACCATGATGTCGGGTCGCACGTCGTAGACCTGCGATGTGAACCAGTCGCCGGTGCGACCGAACCCGGTCTGGACCTCATCGATGATCAGCATGATCCCGTGCTCATCGGCGATCGACCGAAGGGCGTGGATGAACTCGTGCGATGCCGGGTAGTAGCCGCCCTCGCCCTGCATCGGCTCCACGAGGAATGCGGCGATCTCCCCGGGAGTGACTTCGTACTTGAACTTCATCTCGAGTTCCCGCAGGGAGTAGGCGTTTGCTTCCTCCTGGGTCATGCCCCATCCGAAGGGATGCGGGAACGGCGTGACGAAGGTCGAGGGCAGGAGGGGGTGGTAGCCCTGGCGGTACTTTGCCTTCGACGTGGTGAAGGTGACGGCGCCCATCGTGCGGCCATGGAAGCCGCCGCGGAACGTGATGACGCCCTGGCGACCAGATACCTTGCGTGCCAGCTTGATCGAGGCCTCGACCGCCTCGGCTCCCGAATTCATGAAGAACATCTTGTCGATCCCGTCGGGAGCGACGTCGATGATGGCTTCTGCGGCCTCGACGATCGGCTCATACAGGAACGCACCGCCGGCGTGCCACAGCTTGTTGAGCTGGGCCTGGGCGGCAGCCACGACGGCGTCGGGTCGGTGCCCGAGGTTCGTCGTGGCGATCCCGCATGCGAAGTCGAGGTACTGCTTGCCGTCGGCGGCGGTCACCCAGCTGCCCTTGCCCTCCGATGATCTCGATGTCATTGTCGAATGCGATCACGGGGGCGATGATGTCGTGGAAGCGCTGCTGCAGGGTCATGGTGGTCTCCGATCGGTCCGAGGAGGTGGCGTCGTCAAGGCGTTGGTCACCGGACGCGTCACGGCGCAGCGAAGAGGTGGCGCCGCTGGTGTCTCGGTGTTCGGAGCATGCCTCGATGCTACCCGTTCGGGCGGCGATGGGTCGTTTCGCCCGTCATTCCCCGGTGAACTCTGGCGGTCGCTTCTGGAGAAACGCCATCGTCGCTTCGATGAAGTCATTGGATGCGAGGAACGACGTGTTCCACAGGGCGATGTAGTCCAGGTTCTCGGCGACGCTGCGGCCCTCACCGGCACGCAGTACGGCCTTTGCGCCCTGGACGGCGAGCGGCGAATTCGCCGCGATCTCCTCTGCGAGGGCATGGGCGCCCGCATGGAGGGACTCGGCGTCGGGGAACACCCTTCCCACGAGGCCCATGCGAAGCGCCTCTGCCGCAGTGACGTCGCGGCCGGTGTAGACCATCTCGGCCAACGACGAGGGATCGACGATGTGCGGCAGGCGCTGGAGTGTGCCGACATCGGCGACCATGGCGATCTTCGTCTCGCGTACCGAGAAGACGGCATCGTCGGACGCGTACCGGATGTCGCATGCGGTGATGAGGTCGACGCCGGCGCCGATGCAGTTGCTGTGCACGGCGGCGATGACGGGCTTGGCGCACTCGGCGAGTGACGTGAACGTTCGTTGCATGCGCTTGACCTGGCCGTAGAGGGCCATGCGCTTTCCGACCTCTGAGGTCGGCTGGTTGCCTTCGTCGACGCCGAGCCCGCCGCCCATGAACACGGGCCCGAACGCCTTGAGGTCGATACCGGCCGTGAACGATGGGCCGCGGGCGGCGATCACCACGACCCGCGTCTCGACGTCGGTCGACAGCGCATCGATGATCGTTGGGAACTCCTCCCAGAACGCCGGAGCGAAGGCGTTGTGGGCGTCGGGACGATCGAGCCACACGGTGGCGATGTGCCCGTCGAACTCCACGGAGATGACGTCTGATGCAGGGATGTCGTGGCGAGTCATGACCGTCAAGCTATCAGGTTCACCGAGGTGGCCGGCCATGGCTTTCGAGCCTCGGCGAGCCGAAGCCTTCACGAGGCAGGGAACCGGACAGGTGGCTCCGTCCGTCGTACCCACAGCTGGTGGGGAGAGCCAGCTCAACGATTGGAGAGAGAGATGGAACGTTCGCTCACCATCCGACGGATGGGATGGACGCACGTCCTCCTGTTCGTCATCGTCATGTCCATGGTCATCGCTGCCTGCTCGTCGGACGACGCTGGCTCCGAGGGTGTCGATGAAGTGGCACTCACCGCGATCGAGGGTGCGGGCACCGAGGTCGAGGCGCCGATTGCAGGCGGCGGTGACGGCGCCTACCGGGCCGTGGCGGAGGACGGCGTCGTGGTCTTCGAGGAATCCGTGTCCTCCTTCGACGCCAAGGTGATCCGCGATGGATCGGTCGACTTGAGGATCGAACCCGGTTCGTTCGGCGTGTCGTCCGCCCAGATACGCCAGATCGCCGCCGACCTGGGTGGCTACGTCGCGTCTGGAGAGTCGCGGGTGGAGCAGTTCGACGACGAACGGTATGCCAGTGGCTGGTTCACGATCCGCATCCCCAGTGACCGTTTCGATGACGCCGTGGAACGGGTCGAGGCGCTCGGTGAGCGGGTCTCGGCCTCGCTGTCGAGTCAGGACGTCACCGAGGAGTACGTCGACCTCGAGGGACGCCTCAACTACTGGCGCGAGCAGGAGGCCTTCTACGCCCGCCTGATGCAGGAGGCAACGACCATCGAGGAACTCGTCACCGTGCAGACGCGCATGCAGGACGTGTTGCTGAACATCGAACAGATCGAGGGCAGGTTGCGGTACCTGGACTCGCGTACGGACTTCGCAACGCTGACCGTGGGCCTGACCGAGGTTCCCGACACCACTGTCGCTGCCGTGCCACCCGCCGACGACGGTCCGATCGCCGAGGCCTTCGACCAGGCGGGCGAGGTGCTCCTGGCGACGGTCAGCTTCATCATCGTGGCAGCGGCCGTGGCGATCCCCCTGGCGATCCTCGTGTTGATCGCCTACGGCGTCTACCGCCTGTTCGGCCGAAGCTCACGCAAGCAGCCCGCCGAGGTGTGATCCCCACCCGTTCTTGCGTAAATGGCGTTCACCCAGGATGAACGCCATTTACGCAAGAACGCAGGGTCCGGATCAGGGCTTGAGGCTGAAGGGTGGGTAGGCGTCCGTGAGGGCCGCGATCCATGACCAGGCACGGGCCCACCACCGGTGGAATCCGACGAAGTACCAATGCAGTGACAGGGGAAGCCTGCCGGTGAGGAGGATCATCAGGTAGCCGAACCATGCGATGAACACCGTGCCGATGGTGAGCCAGGCGAGGATGAACAGGTGGGGAAGTGCGAGGAGACTGCGAATCAGCAGGATTCCCGCAAGTGCGAGCCACCTGCTCTGTGGTTCGGGTGCTTCCGCGACGATCACCTGGGCCGGATGGTTCTCGTCGGTGCCGAACGTCGGATACACGTCCGTGGTGCTCGTGAACCATGCGAAGACACGGCTGGTCCACTCGAGGAAGATCAGTTCGAGGTTCTCCACCCAGAATGGCTTGCCACCCTGGAACAGGATGTACCAGTAACCGATCCACACGACGACCTGAACCACGAACCCGTAGAGCACCAGGAGGATCAGGTGGGGGATGAGGAGGATCGTCTTGGCGAACAGCACGAGACCCAGCGCCGCCAGTCCACGGCTGCGGTACTCGTCGTCGACCGGCACCACGAAGTCGACGGGATAGGTACTCGTATCGTTCATTTCCACCTCGATCGTTGGTACTCAGCGAACTCGTCCGTGAGCAGCCGTCTCGTTGAGTTTCCCATACGGACGTAGAAGTCCGCAGTCCGTCCGCCCTTTGGCTCGTCGACGAACACCGGACCGTCGCTCGGTTCGATCGTGATCATCGCCACGTGGGTCCCTGCGTACGGCTCGAAGGTGACCGTGACGAACTGGAGCGCAGGCTTGCCCAGGCACCGCTCGAGGTGGTCCGTGAGCCATAGCTCGTATCGATCGTGGTCGGGCGCCTTCATCAACGACAGGTCATCGTCGAGGCCGAGCGCGGTGCCATCGTCGTCCACGCCGATGATCAGCGTTCCTCCCTCGGCGTTCAGGAATCCGGCCACCGACTTGGCGATGACGAGTTCCATGCGGTCGTCCCGGGCGCCGGTGTGGACGTTCCATCGAGCCGTCGACTTGAACTCGACCGCCGCCGATTCGCCGCCGGCGATGATCTCGGCGGCCGTTGCGGCTGCAGCCTCCTTGTGCCACCCTGCGAGGTCGGCCACGACGGTTGCGATGCCGATGACGAGGACCGATCCCGCCACGGCGCCGATGGTGCTGGCGAGATCGAGGCGATCGAACTCTGCGGTTCCGGAGACGGCGTTCACGATGGTCGCTCCGATCGCTGCACCCACCATGCCCATGATCGTCGTCTCGGCCAGTGAGAACGGTTGGCGGCCAGGCACGATGAAGCGGGCGATCGAGCCGAACACGAAGCCGCCGAAGATGATCGCGATGATGAAGAGCGGCGTGTCCATGGCACACCCGAGGCTACCGGCACCCCCCTCTCCATCCGTTCTTGCGTAACTGGTATCCGCACGGGTGGACAGGATCTACGCAAGAACGGGAAAGGGCCTAGCGGATCTCGACGCCGCGGTCGCCGGCGGTGATGTGGCCGATGATCGAGGCCTCGATGTCAGATACCTCGAAGCTGCGGAGGGTGGCATCGACGTCGTCCTCGGCGACGACCGCCACGAAACCGATCCCCATGTTGAAGGTCCGGAACATCTCGCCCATCGGAATGCCACCGACGCGGGCCAGGACCCCGAAGGCGTGCGGCACCTCCCAGCGGGACCGTTCGATCACGGCGCGGGTGCCCTCGGGTAGGACCCGGATGACATTCCCCGGGAGGCCACCTCCGGTGATGTGGGCCAAGCCGTGGGGCTTGACCCTCGCCAACATGTTCACCACCGCCGGTGCGTAGACGATGCTCGGTTCGAGCAGGACCTCCGCCGTGGGGATGGTCGTGTCAGGGAAGTCGCTGTCGAGAGGGAGGGCCTTGGCAACGATGGCCCGCACCAGCGAGAACCCGTTCGAGCGCAGGTTGGGGCTGGTGACGCCGATGATCACATCGCTGGCCGCGACCGCCTCCGTATCGATCTCCTCGCCCAGCTCCACCACGCCGAGCGCGGTGGCCGAGACGTCGAATTGGTCCGGGGCCATCACACCGGGGTGTTCGGCGGTCTCCCCGCCGAGGAGCGCGATGTCGGACTCCGAGCATGCATCGGTGATCGACTCGACCAGCAGCTCCACCATGTCCACATCGAGCCGTCCGACGGCGATGTAGTCGGTCATGGCAATGGGCTGGGCCCCGGCAGCGGCGAGGTCGTCGGCGACCATGGCCACGACGTCGTAGCCGAGACCGCCGATGACGCGTGCCTGGCGAGCGAGGTCGGCCTTGGTGCCCACGCCATCCGTGGCCATCATGAGGACGGGGACCTCGAAACCGGCGGGGATCTGGATGCCGGCAGCGAAGCCGCCGAAGCCGCCAACGACGTCCTCGGTCCAGGTGGAGGTGACCCTCCATCCGATCCGTTCGACGAGTTCGTCGGCTGCATCGAGGTTGACGCCCGATTTCTCGTAGCTCGTCATGTCGTCTGCTCCAGGAGGAATTTGCTGTCGGTGAGCGGCACGCGGGTCGGGTAGTCGCCGGAGAGGCACGCCGTGCAGAACGACTCGGGATCCGACTTCGTGGCCGCTATGAGATTGTCCAACGAGAGGTAGACGATCGAGTCGACGTCGAGATGACGTGCGATCTCTTCCGTCGTGCGATCCGCTGCAAGCAACGTCGACCGGTCTCCCGTGTCCATACCGTAGAAGCACGGCCACCGGTACGGCGGCGATGAGATGCGCAGGTGGACCTCCGTCGCCCCAGCCTCACGCACCATTGCGACCAACTGTTGGGTGGTGGATCCGCGGACGATGGAGTCGTCGACGAGGACCACGCGTTTGCCGGAGATGACACTCGGCATCGCATTGAGCTTCATCCGCACGCCGCGGTCACGCATCGCCTGCGCCGGCTGGATGAAGGTGCGCCCGACATATCGGTTCTTGACGAGGCCGTCGGAGTAGGGGATACCACTGACCGCTGCGAATCCCTGTGCTGCGGGGATCCCGGACTCGGGCACCGGAACTACGACATCGGCGTCCACCGGCGCCTGCTCTGCGAGTGAGCGACCCATGTTCTGGCGCCTCGTGTGCACGTTGTGTCCCAGGAGCGTCGAATCGGGGCGTGCGAAGTACACGAACTCGAAGATGCACAGGTCGGTGGTGGTTGCGGGGAACGGTTCGAGGAACCGGGGACCGTCGGCATCGATGACGACCATCTCCCCGGGTTCGATCTCGCGGATGAAGTCGGCTCCGACGATATCGAGCGCAGCGGTTTCGGAAGCGATGACCCACGAGTCGTCGAGGCTGCCGAGGCACAGGGGGCGGAATCCGTGCGGGTCGCGTACGCCGACGAGGGTCGACGTGTCCATGACGGCGAGGGTGAATGCACCTTCGAGGCTCGGTAACACGGCCGCCAGCGCATCCGGTAGGTCCAGACCCTGCTCGGTCATGGCGTTGGCGATCGCCTCGGTCATGAGTTCGGAGTCCGTTGAGGCGGCCACGGGGCCGAGGGTCGCAGCGAGGGATTCGGTGTTGGTGAGGTTCCCGTTGTGGGCGAGGGCGATGCCGTTGGTGCCGAGGTGGCGAAAGACGGGTTGGCTGTTCTCCCAGCTGTTCGATCCCGTGGTCGAGTAGCGGGTGTGGCCGATGGCGAGGTTGCCGGGAAGGCCAGCCAGGACGGATTCGTCGAATACCTGGGCGACGAGTCCGAGATCCTTGTACACGGTGATGTTCTCCGTGTCGCCGACGGCGATGCCCGCGCTCTCCTGTCCGCGGTGTTGGAGGGCGAACAGGCCGAAGTACGTGAGACGGGCCGCATCGATGTCGGGACCCATGACGCCGAAGACGCCACAGGCCTCGCCCGCCCGATCCAAGACGGGATCGTTGAGTGGTTGCGCCGTCACGGCTGGGAGTGTAGAGAGGAGTTAGTTGTGAGCTTTGAGCTTTGAGCTTTGGGCTCACAACGCGATGGTTACCGCGATGGCGGCGATGGCTACTGCCGAGGCTGTCACGGTGCGGATCGCTCGTGCGTTCGGTTTGCCGACGGCGAGTACCGACCACAGCCATGCGATCAGGATGCCGCCTGCGAGGCCGCCCATGTGGGCTCGCCAGTCGATGCCCCCCACGAACAGAGGCAGAGCCAGGTTGATGGCGAGGAGGACGCCGAGCTGGTTGAACATCGATCGGCCGCCCGGCGTGCCCCGCATCTTCCATGCCACGAAGATCCAGGCGCCGAACAGGCCGAAGATCGCACCCGACGCCCCGATCGATACCTGCAGGGGAGAGCCGAAGATGTACGACGCAGCACCCCCGGTGCCAGCTGCGGCCACGTACATCGCTGCAAAGGCGGGTCCACCGACCTGTTGCTCGAGGCGCGGCCCGAACAGGTACAGGGCGTACATGTTGAAGAAGATGTGCATGATGCTGCCGTGAAGCAGTGCGGCGGTGAAGATCCGGTACCACTCGCCGTCGGCCACGAGGAAGTTGACGAGGGCGAGGTTCTCCACCAGCCAGCGGTCGAGCTCGGGGGACAGCATGCCTACGACGAAGATGGCCGCCGTGACGGCGATGATCGAGAAGGCGACGGGCGACGTCTGGAACGATGGACGGCCGAACGTCTGGCGGGCAGTGACCACCCGGGCCCGTCCGTCGGGCTGGGCACACTCGGGACACTTCTGGCCGACAGCGGCATCTCGTGAGCATTCGACGCAGATCGGCCGCCCGCAACTGGTGCAGGACAATCCGGTGATCCGATCGGGATGTCGGTAGCAGGTGGTGACCGTGGAGTCGCTCATCGTCATGGAACGGTAACGATCCCCACCGCAAAGCTCGTCCGACCTTCCCTACCGTCCGATCGGTGACCTCCCCCGTTCTTGCGTAAATGGCGTTCACCCAGGACGAACGCCATTTACGCAAGAACGGATGCAGTCGATGCAAAGTGGCCGGTGGTGGGCGCCACGACATCGTCCGGGTCGGGTGCGTAGGGTTGTCGACGTCCGCCCAACGACAGGGAGCGTGAGGTATGGAGTACGTCCTGCGATACGACGTCAAGCCGAACAGGAGCACTGAGTTCCGCACATGGCTCGGGGACAACGAGGCGGTCCTGCGGGATCACGCCCCGGAAGGATGGGAGTACCGCGGTACGTTCTTCGCCGTGCGTGCGTTCGGTGACTACACGAATGAGACCCGGTGGGGCATCGCGGACTACGCCGCCCTCGGGTCGGGTTTCGGCGATCCCACGAACGTCCAGGCCCTCCAGGAGTGGATGGACCACGTCGACCAGACCCGTCCGTTCCAGGCGACCCTGTACAAGGGGACCGACGAGGTGGACATCCTCCCGGGATCCTGAGCCCTCAGATCGGTGGCTGGCGCTGCCACCACATGGTGGCCTGCTGGAACGCGTACGCCGCCCGCAGCACATCGACGTCCGCCTTCGATCGACCGACGATCTGGAGGCCGATGGGTAGGCCGTCGTCTGTGAAGCCGGCAGGCACCGATATCGCAGGCAACCCAGCGAGGGAGATGATGAAGCAGCTCGCAAACCACGAGGTGTAGTTGCGCATCGGCGTGCCGGCGATCTCGCTCGGATACTCCACCGACACGGGGAACGGCGGAACGGCCGTTGTCGGCAGTGCGAGGAAACGGTGCTCGTCGAGGAAACGCCTGAACCGGTTCCGGACACGTGTCTCGGTCTCGACGGCGCGTCCGATCTCCTCTGCGCTGAGTGTCAGGCCGTACTCCGTGTTCTCGTGGATGGTGGGCTTGTAGGCATCGGGATCGCGCCGGATGGCCTCAGCGAACTGCCGTGCGTACACGGCCCCCCGCAACACGGTGAAGGCTTCCTCGGCCCCGCGGACGTCGGGTTCTGCATCGATCACATCGAAGCCGATGTCGGTGAGGGTCGATCGGGCGGGAGCGAGCGTCTCCGTGACCACTGGATCGATCGGCAGCCCGCCGAGGTCCTGTGACCATGCGATCGGTACACCTGACCAATCGGCAGAGAGGGGCGTGGCGAAGACCGAACCCGGTTCGTCGATGGAGATGGGGATGCGATGGTCCGGTCCCGCCGCCGCTGCCATGAAGAGGGCGATGTCCTCGACGGTGCGTGCGATCGGGCCGTGGACACTGTGGTGTGCCCACACGTCCTTCGACGGCCACGAGGGGATGCGACCGGGCGATGGCCGGAATCCGACCGTGTTGGTGAACGAGGCCGGGTTCCGCAACGACGCCCCGTAGTCCGATCCGTCGGCGAGCGCCGCCATACCCGTGGCGATCGACACGGCCGCACCGCCCGAGGACCCGCCGGGCGTGTAGTCCGGATTCCATGGGTTCCGTGTGAGGCCGAACACCTCGTTGAACGTCTGGCTGCCCGCGCCGTGTTGGGGTGTGTTCGTCTTGCCGAGGGTCACAGCGCCGGCGTCCTGTTGGCGCTGCACGATGAGGGCGTTGCGGGTCGGCACGTAGTTGCGGTACACCGGGGACCCGAACGTGGTGCGGATGCCCTTCGTCTCGTGGGTGTCCTTGTGCACCACCGGGAGCCCGGTCAGCAGCGGCAGCGCGCCGCCTTCGGCCAGGGCCCGATCGGCGTCCTCGGCCATCGCCCGTGCGAGATCGGGCGTCTGCGTCACGATGGCGTTGAGCGTGGGGTTGACCTCGTCGATCCGCTCGAGGTGGGCGTCGAGGAGTTCCACCGCCGAGATCTCGCGCCTGCGCAGCATCGCCGCCTGATCGACCGCTCGCAGCCCTACGACCCGGTCCACATCCATCTCCTTTCCTGTTCTTGCGTAAACCGCATCCGCACGGGCGGACAGGATCTACGCAAGAACGGTCACGTCATCCGGCGGGGGAGTGCGTTGCGCCAGATCGTCGCGGCCTCATCGAGGTCGATGGAGCCACTCGTTCCGAACTCGAGGCCGCTACCACCGACGGTCCCGATCCGTGCGATGTGGCTCTGGTGTGTCCAACGTGTCCCCTTCGGCGACGGCGATGAAGCGCAGTGGCGTCTCATCCAGCAAGTCCCGCCCGGACAGGGCATCGACCGTGATCCCGACCCCTGACTTGATGGCGATCTCGGCAATGGCAACGGCAACGCCGCCCGTCGACACGTCGTGGAGGACGGGCACATCGAACGCGAGGTTCGCCGCAGCGGACACCATGTGGCGCGCGGTGTCCCCGTCGACATCGGCCGGGCGGCCACGCACGGCACCGTTGATGATGCGGTCATACGCGGATGCAGCGAAATCGCCCACCTCCTCAGGACCCACGAGCCACACCGACATGCCTGCCCGCGCGCGATCGAGGCGCGGCGGCTGCTCGGGCATGGGGTCGCAGAAGCCGAGCATCCCCACGACGGGGGCGGGGTAGATATCGACCCCGTCGGTCTGGTTGTAGAACGACACGTTGCCGCCGACGACGGGAACGTCCAATTCCTCGCACGCCCACGCCATGCCATCGACCGCCTCGATGAACTGCCACATCACGCCCGGCACCTCGGGGTTGCCGAAGTTCAGGTTGTCGACGAGTGCATACGGCCTGGCTCCGGTCACCGCGACGTTGAGGGCGGACTCGAAGACGATTCGTGCCGCGCCGCGACGGGGGTCGAGATAGGTACGGAAGGCATCCCCGTCGGTGGATACCGCCATTGCCTTGTTGGTTCCCTTGACCCGCAGCAGCGAACCGTCGTGGCCGGGCTCGATGACGGTGTTGAGGAACAGCATGTGGTCGTACTGGTCCGATATCCACGACCGGTCACCGATCGCCGGGTCGTCGAGCAGGGTGCGCAGGGCATCCGCAACGTCGACGTCATCGGGCACGTCGGGGACCTCGGACCATGCCTCGGCGATGTATCCGGGCTCGTGGGCGGGTCGGTGGTAGAGGGGAGCATCGTCCGCGAGGGATGCAGCGGGCACCTCGGCCACGAGTTCACCCTTCGCGTGCACGGTGAGGAGTGGTCCCTCCGTCACGGTGCCGATCGTCGATGCCTCGATCTCCCACTTCTCGGCGAGGGCGAGCACCTCTGCCTCGTTGGCGGGTGTGACGATGGCGAGCATGCGTTCCTGTGACTCGGACATGAGGATCTCGCCCGGCGTCATGTCGTGCTCGCGCAGGTGGACCCTGTCGAGGTCGACCTCCATACCCATCCCGCCGTTGCCGGCAACCTCGGATGTGGCGCAGGAGATACCTGCCGCCCCGAGGTCCTGGATCGCAACGACGAGGTCACGTTCGTACAGCTCGAGGCATGCCTCGATCAGCTTCTTCTCCTCGAACGGATCGCCCACCTGGACATTGGGCCGTTTGCCCTCGTCGCCCTCCTCGAAGGATGCCGAAGCCAGGATCGACGCCCCTCCTATGCCGTCCCGTCCGGTGGCGTTCCCAAGGAGGATCGCCAGGTTGCCGACGCCCGACGCCGCCGAGAGCACCAGCTGTTCCTGCCTCAGGATCCCGAGGGCCATCACGTTGACGAGTGGGTTCTTCGAGAACCGGTCAGCGAACTCCACCTCGCCCCCGAGTGTCGGGACGCCAACGGCGTTTCCGTACCCGGCGATGCCCGACACGACGCCTTCGAGCAGATAGCGGTTGTGGGGGTCGTCGAGTGGGCCGAAACGGAGGGGATCCCACACGGCGATCGGCCGCGCCCCCATCGTGAAGACATCGCGCAGGATGCCTCCCACGCCGGTTGCGGCACCCTGGTAGGGCTCGACGAAGCTCGGATGGTTGTGGCTCTCGATGCGCAATGCGGCCAACCAGCCGTCGCCGAGATCCACGACGCCTGCATTCTCACCGGGCCCCACCACGACCCAGGGTTGGTCGGACGAGAACCGACCGAGGTGCGCCCGGGAGGACTTGTACGAGCAGTGCTCGGACCACATGACCGAGTACATGGCCAATTCGGCCGCCATGGGTTCACGCCCGAGGACCTCGATGACGTGGCGATACTCGTCATCGGTCATGCCGAGCTCGATGTGCGCCGGGGTGCTCATGCCGATACGAGTTCGGTTGACGCCACGAATCCTTCGATGAGCACCATCCCGTCCTCGGAACCGAGAATGGCCTCCGAGGCACGCTCAGGATGGGGCATCAACCCCGCCACGTTGCGTGCGGCGTTCGTGATACCGGCGATCGAGTTCGTCGATCCGTTCGGGTTGGTCGCCTCGCCCACGGTGCCGGAGCCATCCGAGTAGCGGAGGATCACATCGCCCGCACCCTCGATGGCATCGATGTCGGTGGCGACGTAGTTGCCCTCGTACGAATTGAGGGGTATCGACAACACCTGTCCGACGGAAGCGGCCCGTGTCAGCACACTGTCGGTGGACTCGACACGCAGGTGGATCGGTCGACAGATGAACTTGAGGTCCCGGTTGGCGATGAGGGCGCCCGGAAGAAGTCCGGCTTCGCAGAGGATTTGGAAACCGTTGCAGACGCCGAGCACGGGGTTTCCCGCCGCGGCCATGCGTTCGACCTCCGCCATGATCGGCGAGAACCGGGCGATCGCACCGGTGCGGAGGTAGTCGCCGTGGGCGAAACCGCCCGGAAGCACCACGCCATCTGCCCCGGACAGGTCGGTTTCGCGGTGCCACACCAGATCGGCATCGGCGCCGGCCGCGGCGAGTGCGTGGACGATGTCGTGCTCGCAGTTGGTGCCGGGGAAGACCGCGACGGCGATCCTCACGAGATCTCCTCGACGGTGTAGTCCTCGATGACCGGGTTTGCGAGCAGCTTGCTGCACATGTCGTGGATCCGGTCCATGACATCATCGTCGTCGGCGTCGAGTGTGAGCGTGATCACGCGACCGAACGAGACGCCCGACACCTCGGTGAACCCGAGGTCGGTGAGTGCCTTGTGGGACGTCGCGCCCTCGGGGTCCGAGAGGCCCGGCTTGCGAGTGATGGTCACCCGGAAGGATCGTGTCATGCGGCCCCCATGGAAACGAGGTAGTCGACGAACGGGCGCTCGGTCAGCAACTCGTAGGCCGTGATGTATCGCTCGGAAGTCTCGGCGACGACCGCGTCGGGTAGGGACGGGGCAGGAGGTGCCTTGTCCCAGCCATCCTGCTCCTCGAGCCAGTCGCGGACGGGTTGCTTGTCGAACGACGGCATGACGGCACCGGCGGCCCAGGCATCGGCCGGCCAGTATCGGGAGCTGTCGGGGGTGAGCACCTCGTCGATGAGGATGATCTCGTTGTCGACCCTGCCGAACTCGAACTTGGTGTCGGCGAGGATGATCCCGCGTTGAGCGGCGTACTCGGCACCGGCCAGGTAGATCGCCAGCGAGCGCGCCTCGAGCTCCTCGTACAGGTCGTTGCCGACGAACTCCCTGGCATCGGCCTCGGTGAGGTTCACGTCATGGCCGGATTCGGCTTTGGTGGCCGGCGTGAAGATGGGGTCGGGGAGTTGGCTCGCCATCTGGAGCCCTGCAGGAAGGTGTTCGGTCGTCGGTCCGCCTCCAGCGGCGTACTCCTTCCACGACGACCCGTACAGGTAGCCGCGTACGACGCATTCCATGGGAATCACCTCGGCGGCACGCACGAGCATCGATCGCCCCGCGTAGTCGGCCCGTTGGTCGGGCGTGAGGAAGTCCATCTCACGGGTGTCCGCCGAGACGAGGTGGTTCGGTGTGACGAGGAGATCGAACCAGTGCAACGAGACGCCGGTCAGGACCTGCCCCTTGCGGGGGATGTCCCGGTCGAGGACGACGTCGAAGGCTGAGATGCGGTCACTGGCGACGATGAACAGATGGTCTGCGTCGATACGGAAGATCTCCCGAACCTTGCCTGATCCAACGTGTTGCAGCGCCGCCACGGGGCGATGGTAGCCGTGGAGCGCTTCGTCGGATCTGTGCACCTCGCATCGTGCGGGTCGCCGGTAGTGTCGCGCCATGGACATCAGGAAGCTCGACACGAGCGACGTCGATGCACTGGTGGCGGCCGGGCACCTGTTCGATGAGGCACCGTCGGCGGACCGGGCGGGTGGCTTCCTCGCTTCGGAAGGCAACCACTGCCTCGTGGCGTACATCGACGAGGAACCAGCCGGTTTCGTCACCGGGGTCGAGATCGCCCATCCCGACAAGGAAACCGAGATGCTCCTGTACGAACTCGGCGTCGATGAGCGCTGGCGTGGGCAGGGCATCGGTCGGGCATTGGTCGCAGCGCTCGAAGCGCTCGCCAGGAATCGCGGTCTGCGGGGAATGTGGGTGCTGACCGAACCCGGGAATGCCGCTGCCCTGGCCACCTATCGGTCCGCCGGTGCGGAGGTCGCAGAGGATGCCGTGGTCTTCGAATGGGGGTTCTCCGATGGGTGACGGGTCGGCCCCTCGCATTCCGCTCGATCCGCGCTCCGTCGAGCTCCGCCGGCCTGCGGTCGAAGCAGGTGAGGGTCATCCGTGGGGACCCGAGCCGACGCCGTTCGAGGCCGTCGGTGGTGACGTCGTCATCCGGTCGATCGTGGATCGGTTCTACGACATCATCGATGGCGATGCTCCGACGCTGAGGGCGATGCTGCCCAAGGACGACACGGTGTCTCGGGACAAGCTCTACGCCTACCTCGTGGAGTGGACCGGTGGACCGGCGATCTACACGCCCGATCGGGGTCACCCCAGGATGAGGATGCGCCACATGCCGTTCGCTATCGGCGCCGAAGAGGTCGCCACGTGGCTCGGGTGCATGGAACGAGCCCTCGACGATATCGGCGTCGAAGGGTCCGTGCGGTCCTTCCTCGACGACAAACTGACCGCCCTCGCCCACCACATGCAGAACCGGTAGGCCCCCTCTCCCGTTCTTGCGTAAATGGCGTTCACCCAGGATGAACGCCAGTTACGCAAGAACGGTCAGGTCCAGCGGTGCAGGGCCTTCTGGACGGTCAACACGGTGTGGTCCGGACGCTGCGTCACGTCGAACCAGGTGAATCGAAGCGTCATCCATCCAAGGCATACTGCGTTCGGTTCTGCTTCGCACGGTCAGCTTGGAAGGCGATCGGGATGCCGAGTGGTAGTCGCGGCCGTCCAGTTCGACCAGGAGCCGGCTGGATGGATAGGCGAAGTCGGCCCTCGATACCGGCTCGCCACTTGGCTCTCGAACGACGAACTGTGGGATCAGGCGCAGGCAATCCGCTGTCATGTATCAAGCGCATGAACATGTCTTCAAGGGGGCTCTCGGTGGTGCCCCCAGAAGTCGAGTGGAACTCCAGAAGCGGACGGATCACGCCGACGCCACGTCGTCCGCGCCTGGCGACCCGGCGAACGAAGGCTTCGATCTCGGCGATGTTGAGGATCCCCGAACGAAGGCCTCGACGTCAACGCAGCCTCGACGAGCCACTTGCTCGTTGCGCCAAGGTCGACGATGGTCCGGGTCGGATTGGTGAGGGGGATGCCGTCCTTCCACACGCGGTCCTTCGGAACGAAGTCGAGCGACTCGTGCACGCGGTGCTGTCGTCCGGAGCTCCCTGCGCCATCGTCGGACGACAACGTGGAACTCCGGGGGTTCGGAGGTGATGAGGCCCCAGAGGTGGGCCGCCGAGTCGTGAGAGGCAGCAGCCCGAGGATCGACGCTGAGAACCTCCGCGACGAGTTGCTGCTGGACGAGGGCCGGTGTCCCAGCGAATGCATAGACGCCGGGCCTGCGCCGGATGAGCTCACCGCGTTCGACGCGTCGGCTGATGGTTGCTGAGCACTCATTCCGGCGGCGATGAGTCGCTCCGTGTAACGAGCCCCGACTGCCGTTCGGCGATCGGAGGCAGCACGCAGTTCCGTTCGTTCCGTCAACACGGGACCACTGTGAGCCATCGGCCAGTTTGCGAAGGGAAGACGCGTCGTGTTCTTGCGTAAATCGCGTCCACCCGTGCGGATACCAGTTACGCAAGAACGGAGGCCTCGAGGCGGTCGAAGATGATCGTCGCGTTGGCGAGGAAGCGGTCCGTCGTGAAGCAGGCGTCGAGGGTGGACTGGTCCAACGTCACGTCTGGATCCGATGCGAGACGCTCGGCGAGGGTGCCGCCCTCGTCCCATGCGGCCATGGCGCAGCGTTGCACGATCCGGTAGGCCTCATCCCTCGTCAAGCCTCCATCGATCAGCGCCAACAACACCGCCTGGCTGTAGACCAGGCCCCTCGTGGCCGCGAGGTTCTGCGCCATTCGATCGGTATCCACGAACAAGCCGTCGACGACCCGCGTCAAACGCCGCAGCGCGTAGTGGAGCGCGGTCGTTGCGTCAGGGAGGACGATCCGCTCGACGGAGGAATGCGAGATGTCCCGCTCGTGCCACAGGGCAACATCCTCGAGCCCCGCAGAGGCATAACCCCGAAGCACCCTGGCAATGCCGGTGAGGTTTTCCGAAGCGATCGGGTTGCGTTTGTGCGGCATGGCAGACGAGCCCTTCTGGCCCTTGCCAAAGGACTCCCTCGCCTCGGCGACCTCCGAGCGCTGCAAGTGACGGATCTCGGTGGCGATCCGTTCGATGGTGGCGCCCGTGAGGGCCAGGGTGGACAGGAAGTGGGCATGGCGGTCCCTGGCCACCACCTGGGTCGATGCCGGTTCGAGGTTGAGCCCGAGCCGATCGCACACGTACGACTCCACCGACGGGGGTGTGTGCGCATACGTTCCGACGGCGCCTGAGATGGCGCCCACGGCGACGCCAGCGACCGCGTCCGCCAGTCGGTCGTGATCGCGCTCGATCTCGAACGCCCACGACGCGAGCTTGAGACCGAACGATGTGGGTTCGGCCCAGATCCCGTGGGTCCGGCCGATCATGGGTGTGTCACGGAACTCGAAGGCCCGCCGTTTCACGACGGCGTGGAGCTCGACCAGGGCCTCCAGCAGGAGCTGGCCTGCTTCACCGAGGACGAATCCTGTGGCCGTGTCGAGCACGTCTGAGGACGTCAGGCCGAAGTGGATCCACTCACCGCCCTCACCGATCGACTCGGCCAGCAGGTCGACGAACGCCGCCACGTCATGGTTCGTGACCCGCTCACGTTCCTTCCAAGCGACAGGGTCGACCTCCGGCGCCTCGCGGGCTGCGGCTGCGGCGGTTGCCGGCGCCACCCCTTCGGCCACCCATGCCTCGACGACGAGGGTCTCGACCTCCTTCCAGACGGCCAGCTTGTGCTCCTCGGACCACAGCTCGACCATCTCGGGCGTTGAGTACCGCTCGATCATGCGTTCCAGGACTCCCGGTACTCGGCGAACCGATCGATTGTGGATGGGTCGGGGAGCAACAGGATCGATGCTGCGAGGCATCGATCATCGGCGGCGTCCGTCCACGACCGCATCGTCGGCATCTCCTTGTCTGATCCCAGCAGGATGGCAACTCTCGTGTTCTTCATGCGGTCACGTGACGATGGCGATGTCCGAGCGGACGTGTTTGCCGCGGAACTGGATGAGGTTGGCTGCCGCGTAGGCGTCCTGACGGGCCTCCGTGAGCGTGGCCCCGATGCCGACGACGTTGAGGACGCGCCCGCCGGTGCTGATGAGGCGGCCATCGACCATGGCGGTCCCGGCATGGAAGACGATCGCCTCCGATACGTGGTCGAGGCCGATGATGGCCAGGCCGGTCTCGGGCTCCTCCGGGTATCCGGGGGCTGCAAGCACCAGGTCGACCGCCGACTGGTCGGACCACATGAGGTCGGCTCCGTCGAGGGATCCGTGCGCCCCTGCGTGGAGGAGCTCGAGCAGGTCCGTCTCGAGCCTCGGCATCAGTGCCTGGGTCTCGGGATCGCCGAGCCGGCAGTTGAACTCGAGCACCTTCGGGCCGTCCTCGGTCAGCATCAGCCCCACGTACAGGAAGCCGGTGTAGTCGACGCCCTCGTCGGCGAGGGCCGCGAGGGTCGGCTCCACGACGTGGGTCCGGGTCCAGCCGATGAAGAAGCTGTCCATCGTGTGCACAGGGCTGTAGCTGCCCATGCCCCCGGTGTTGGGTCCCTCGTCTCCGTCGTTGAGGCGCTTGTAGTCACGTGCCGGGTCGAGGGCGACCGCGACGCCGTCGCTGCAGATGAAGAAGACCGAGACCTCGTCGCCGTCGAGGTACTCCTCGATGACCACGGTGGATCCTGCGTCCCCGAACCGCCCGTCCATGCACTCGGCGACCCAGGCCTCCGCCGCAGCGAGGTCCTCGGTCACCACTACGCCCTTACCCGCTGCGAGGCCGTCGGCCTTCACGACATACGGAGGCGACTGCTCGTGGAGGAACGCGATGGCCTCATCCCGGTCGGTGAACTCCCCGTAGGCGGCAGTGGGTACGGCGGCGGCGGTCATCACCCGTTTGGCGTGAGCCTTCGAAGCCTCGAGCATCGCCCCGGCCCTCGTTGGACCGAACACCGCGATGCCTGCCTCCCGCAGCGCATCGGCGACCCCGGCGGCGAGGGGACCCTCGGGACCGACGACGACCAGGTTGACGTGGCGGTCCTTCGCGAGCGCCGTCACGGCCTCCGGATCCTCCGGATCGACATCGGGGACCACGTCACCGATCTCGTCGAGTCCCGGGTTTCCGGGACATGAGATGAGGCGGGTGATCAGGGGACTCTGGACCAGCTTCCAGCCGATGGCGTGCTCACGGCCGCCCGATCCCAACAGCAGCACATTCATGTCAGGTTCGCTCCAGGGTCGCTGCCCGGGATGGGCCTACGGACACGGTACGGATCGGCACGCCGGCGAGCTCCTCGATGCGCTCGACATAGTCGCGTGCGAGCTGGGGGAGATCCGAGTACGAGGTCGCCTTGGTGATGTCGTCACCCCAACCGTCGTGCTCCTCGTAGTGGGGGACACAGTTGTACAGCACCCGCTGCTGTCGTGGGAACTCCGTGTGTCGCTCACCCAGCGATGTGTATGCGGTGGCGATCTTGATCGTCTCGAAGTGCGACAGGACGTCCAGCTTCGTGAGGGCGATCTCGGTCAGGCCGTTCACCCGCACGGCGTAGCGGAGGGCGACCGCATCGAGCCACCCACATCTGCGCCGACGCCCGGTGACGACGCCGTATTCGCCTCCGATGTCGATGAGCCGGTCGCCCGTCTCGTCGTGGAGCTCCGTGGGGAACGGGCCGGTCCCTACGCGCGAGATGTACGCCTTCACCACACCGATCACGGAGTCGATCATCTTCGGGCCGATGCCGATGCCTACGGCGGCGCCACCCGCCGTCGGGTTCGACGACGTGACGAACGGGTAGGTGCCGTGATCGATGTCGAGCAACGTCCCCTGCGCCCCCTCGAAGAGCACGTTCTGTCCGGCCTCGATCGCATTCCACACGACGAGTGAGGTGTCGGTGATGTGGTCGGCGAGCTTGTCGCCGTACTCCATGTATTCGTCGAAGATCTCATCGAGGTCCATGGGCAACTGGTTGTAGACCTTCACCAACTGTCGGTTCTTGTCCTTGAGGGCGACCTCGAGCTTCTTACGGAAGATCTTGGGGTCGAAGAGGTCCTGGACGCGGATGCCGAAACGCGAGTACTTGTCCATGTAGGCCGGTCCGATGCCGCGCTTGGTCGTACCGATCATGGCATCGCCCAGGAAGCGTTCGATGACGGCGTCGAGGCGCCGGTGGTACGGCATGATCAGGTGGGCGTTGCCCGATACCAGCACCTTCGACGGGTCGATGTTGCGTGAGCGCAGCGTCGCCATTTCCTCGAGGAGGACCTTGGGGTCGACGACGCATCCGTTGCCGATGACCGGGGTGACCGTCGGATACAGGACGCCGGATGGGATGAGACTGAGGGCGAACTTCTCCTCGCCGACCACGATCGTGTGTCCCGCGTTGTTGCCGCCCTGGTAGCGCACCACCACATCGGCCGTCTCGGCGAGGAGATCAGTGATCTTCCCTTTTCCCTCGTCGCCCCATTGTGCTCCGAGGATCACCGACGCGGGCATGTCCAGCCTCCAGAAATGGGGTACGGCGGGATTGTAGAACGGCCGTGAACGCCCGAGTCCAGTCCTCCGCCCATCCATGAACAGACCCGGAACGTTTGATGCCGTCTCGCCGTCGAATCGCTTGGCAGCGGTCGCTCCGACGTGTCTACCGTGCAGCCCCCCGGCCCCGAGGTCGGAACCGGGCGATGCTCAATCGTCCCCAACAACGAGAGCAATATGGAGGAGGGGTTACAGCATGCTGAAGAAGATTGCTGTGCTCTTTGCAGTCCTCGCACTGGTCGCAGCCGCCTGTGGTGGTAGCGATGACAGCGAAGGCGAAGAGACTACGACGACGGTTGCCACCGAGGGTGGCGGCGGTGAGTCGGGACAAGAGGGTGGAAGCACGCTCGATGCCGTCAAGGCACGTGGCGAGCTCATCTGTGGTGTATCGGGTTCGGCCGTCGGATTCTCCGAGACGCAGGCTGATGGTTCGGCAACCGGCTTCGATGCCGATTACTGCCGTGCTGTGGCAGCTGCCGTACTCGGCGATGCCAACGCAGTGCAGTTCCGTGCATTGACGGCTGCGGAGCGCTTCGAGGCGTTGAAGAACAACGAGATCGATGTTCTCATCCGTAACACGACGTGGACCCAGAGCCGCGACACCGACATCGGTATCCAGTTCACCGCCACGACGTACTTCGACGGCCAGCAGCTGATGGGCGATCCAGCCCGTCTGACGGGCTTGACCACCGCGAGCGGCTTCGACGCCGTCGACGGTGCAACGGTCTGCACGAACGCTGGTACGACGACGGAAAAGAACATCACCGAGGGCGCAGCGGTTGCAGGCGTGTCGATCACGCTCGAGACCGTCGAGACGTTCCCGGAGGCCATGGAGAAGTTCAAGGCAGGTACCTGTGACGTCGTGACGACGGATGGATCCGGCCTGTACGGCAACCGTGCCGCCGAGACGGCTGCGGGCACCGAAGGTGCCGACGCATGGGTGATCTTCCCGGAGGCTCCCATCTCGAAGGAGCCCCTCGGTCCGGCAGTCCGCCAGGGTGACGACCAGTGGTTCGACATCATCCAGTGGACCGTGTTCGCCACCTTCATCGCCGACGAGAACGGGGTCACCTCCGCCAACGTCGACGACATGATGGAGGACACGCCTGAGCTTGCTCGCCTCTTCGGTGGCGAGGGTGAACTCCAGACGTCGATGGGTCTCGACCCAACGGCGTTCCTCGAAGTCATCAAGCAGGTTGGCAACTACGGCGAGATCTACGAGAGCAACCTCACCGGTCCTCTCGGCATCGCCCGCGAAGGCAGCTTCAACATGCAGTGGTTCGACGGTGGCCTGATCTACGCACCGCCGGCTCGCTAGCACGAAGAAGAACCAGCAAACGATCGAACGGGACCGCCTTCGGGCGGTCCCGTTCCGTTTGCTTGCATCGAGCTTTGCGCTTTGAGCCTTGCGCTCTGCGCTAGGGCTGTTCCGAGACGCGGTGGATCAGGGCATTGAGCATCCGGCGTACCTCGTTGGTCGATGCGATCACCCTTTCGAGTTCCTGAGGCGGTGCGACTCCGACGTCACCGGCAAGGAGAGCCTGCGTCTCCAGCTCGCAGGCTGATCCGTAGGCGATCCGCAGGAAGCGAGCGAAGTCACGATCGCCCCCGCGGCCTGCCCCCTCGGCGATGTTGCTCGGTATCGAGACCGCCGCTCGGCGCATCTGTGCCTTCAGTCCGAACCGCTCATCATCGGGTAGGGACTCGGTCGCTCGGTACGTCAGCGATGCGAGTGCCCGTGCCTTCTGCCATACAACGAGTTGGTGGTGGTCTTGCATGCTGCCTTCGTACCGAGTCCGGCGGCGCACTGCAACCCCCCGTCGCCCGCTCATGGCCCAGAGCTCAAGGCTCAGAACTTCCTGCGTTCCCTGCAAACCCGCGGCTGATTCGTCTATGGTGCCTCGACAGGAGCAGCGCCCAACACCTGCTGCTGTGGAAGGCACATGACCGTCGAAGTACGCGAACACCACAAAGCACCGCTGTGGCGAAACGCCACGGTGCTCAAGTGGGCTGCCCAGATCGTCGTGCTCATCGGGGTCATCGCCCTCTTCGTCACCCTTGCTTCCCGGGCCGCAGCGAACTTCGAGGCCTCGAATGTCTCCTTCGGCTGGGGATGGTTGTCGGATCCCACCGGCGTCGCCCTCCGTGAGGGCATCGACACCCTTCCCGACAGTGGTGCACGAGCGCTCGTCGTCGGCATCATCAACACCCTCCGTGTCGCGATATCCGGCATCATCGTCGCCACGATCCTGGGGACGCTGATCGGCATCGCTCGCCTGTCGAGCAACTGGATCGTCAACAAGATCGCCTCGGTCTACATCGAGGTGATCCGCAACATCCCGCTCCTGGTGCAGATCTTCTTCTGGTCAGCCATCGCTGTCGGCCTCCCCGACCTCACGGTCAACGACGTTGGCGAGTATTGGTTCAAGGCATCCAACAGGGGCTTCGCCTTTGCGTGGATCTTCCCCGATGGTGGCTTCTGGCCATGGTTGGTCTTCGTGGTCGTCGGGATCGTCGTTGGACGTCGCGTGGCGAAGATGCGGCGCAAGTACCAGGAGGACACGGGTCAACCCGGTCATGCCGGCCGGTGGATGACCCTGGTGATCCTGCTCTTCGCTGTTGTCGGCTGGTTCGCATGGCCGTTGCTCGGGTTCATGGAGCCCGTCCTCGATGCCATCTCGGAGTTCATCGCTGGCTGGCCGCCGGTCCTCGTGCCCATCGTGATCGCGTTGTTGGCCGTGGTGGCTGCGGCGTGGTGGATCCGCAACTTCTTCGAGTCCCGTCGAACGCCGGCCGGCTTCGGCAAGATGACCGATGACGACTGGTTCCGGGTCATCTTCGTTGCCTTGTCCGGCCTTGCGATCGCCGTGATTGCGTTCGTGGTTGCAGGCTTCGAGGTCAAGACCGTACGCGGCGAGGTCCTTTCGGTAGCTGCCCTGATCGTCGACGCCATCTCGAACCTCTTCGCCTGGATGGCTGACAAGTTCAATACCGAGAACTACAACACGGTGGTCGAGGGTGTGCGATCGGGTGGTCCGCTCGTCTTCGAGAAGCCGGAGGTCCTCCTCCGGGGTGGGGCCGAGATCCCTCAGTACGGCGAATCGGGCATGGTCGTGTCGATTCCGTTCTTCGCCATCTGGACGGGAGTCACCCTCTACACCGCTGCGTTCATCGCCGAGATCGTCCGAGGCGGCATCCTCGCCGTGCCGATGGGCCAAACGGAGGCAGCAAAGGCCATGGGCCTCAAGCGCAGCCAGTACCTGCGTCAGATCATCCTGCCCCAGGCCTTCCGCATCATCCTGCCGCCGCTCGGCAACCAGTACCTCAACCTGGCGAAGAACACGTCGCTCGGCCTCGCCGTCGCCTACGCCGACATCGTGGCGGTCGGATTCACGATCATCAACCAGACCGGCCAGTCATTACCGGTGGTGATCGTGTGGATGGCGTTCTTCCTCACGATGAGCCTGACCATCTCGGCGATCGTGAACTACTACAACCGCAAGCTGCAGTTGGTGGAGCGATGACATGACCGATGCGATGACCACGCCAGACCTCGAGCTCGCACCGGAGCCGCCGCCGAAGGGCGTCGGGATCTGGCTGCGCGACAACCTGTTCTCGACTCCAGCCAGTGGCGTGATGACGGTCGCCAGCAGCGCCATCGTGCTCTTTGCGTTCCGCGGCTTGCTCGCCTTCGTCTTCAACCCGAGCCGCAGGTGGGACGCCGTCACGTTCAACATGAAGCTGCTCATGGTGCAGGCCTATCCGCAGGGCGACATGTGGCGTGTCTGGACCGCGGTGGGAGTTGTCGTGGTGCTCCTTGCTGCATCGATCGCCGTGTGGCGCCTCGGCGGCATGGCCGAGCCGCGCGATGTCGGCAAGGTGCTGATGGGCGTAGGCGCTGGCGTTGCCCTCGGCGGTGTCCTCGGACCCTTCTCGACGACAGGGCGGATCGGGTGGATCCTCACGGGAGCCGTGTTCCTGATCGCCGGGTACGCACTGCGGGCGTTCACCGGGGACAGGGCCAAGGAACCGATCGTTCCCGATCATGGGCCTCATCGGCCTCATCGTCCTGGCACTCGTTGCGGTCATCTGGGTCATCGATGTCCCGGTCCCTGCCAAGATCGTCGACGGTGTCGTGGTCACCGACGGGGCAGAGGCCGCAGGCCTCCGCGGGCGAGCAGACCATTGTCTTCGAGCCGATCTCGTCCACGACCGTGATTCCGTGGACGCTGATAGCTGCGCTGGGCATGATCACCTACGGCTTCTTCCGATTCATCGGGCGGGCAAGCCGGAGTTCCGCCGTGAAGCGGACCCTGACGACGCTGTGGATCATGAGCTTTCCCGTGCTCGTCCTCATTCTCCTTCGAGATCCTGTGTGGCAGATGGACAAGGCGGCAACGGTCTATCTCCCTGCGATCGTCATCTTCGGTGCCGTGGGAGCCGCGGTGCTGTGGTTCGTCTCGAAACCGGGCGTGGGCGAGATCGCGCGCGTCGTCGGAGCCCTCATCCTGGTGGTGGCGTTCGCAAGCTTCCTCATCCCCATGCCGTACGTTTTCCGTTTCCTGCTTCTCGCCCTGGCGTTGTTCGCCCTTGCAGGACCCACCTTCGGTGGGGAAGGCTGGAAGGGCTTGGCTGGTGCGTGGCTGCTGACGGTGTTCCTGATCGCATCGTTCGTCTGGTTGACCGCGACCGAGTCGGGCATCGACGTGCCCGGCAGCTTCTTCCTCGGTGGCTTGTCACTGACCATCGTCCTGGCTTTCACGTCGATCGTCCTGTCCTTCCCCCTCGGTGTGATCCTCGCGCTCGGTCGAACGTCCACGATGCCGATCTTCCGGCTCCTCTCGACGGCCTACATCGAGCTCGTTCGCGGCGTGCCGCTGATCACCTGGCTCCTCGTCGCATTCCTGATGCTGCCGGTTGCGCTCCCCGAAGGCATCGAGATCGGTGGCGTGATGCGCGCCGTCGGTGCGATGACCTTCTTCTCGGCGGCCTACCTCGCGGAGAACGTCCGCGGTGGCCTCCAGTCGATCCCGGGCGGGCAGCGAGAGGCGGCGCGGGCGCTCGGCATGTCGACCGTGCAGATGATCGTGTTCATCACCCTGCCCCAGGCACTGCGTGCGGTGATCCCCGCTCTTGTCGGCCAGGTCATCGCACTGTTCAAGGACACGTCGCTCGTGACGATCGTCGGTTTGTTCGACTTCCTCCACATCGCCCGACAGATCATCCCGGCGCAGAGCCAGCCCTTCAGCTTCCTCGGGTCGATCAAGGAGACCCTGATCTTCGCCGCCATCGTCTACTGGATGTTCACGTTCACCTTCTCACGCATCAGCCTCCGCCTCGAGAAACGTCTCGGCGTCGGTGAGCGATAATCAGGATCCGCAAGGGAGCACCATGGACAACGAACACGAATCCGGGCAGCCGGCGACCCGAACCCTCGGTGAGCCGATCGTCATCACAGACGGCGTGAAGAAGTGGTTCGGCGACTTCCAGGCACTCAAGGGCGTGACGGCGACCGTCCACGAACGCGAGGTCGTCGTCATCATCGGTCCGTCGGGTTCGGGCAAGTCGACCTACATCCGATGTATCAATCGTCTCGAGGCGCATCAGGAAGGGACCATCATCGTCGATGGGACCGAGCTGACGAACGACATCAAGAACATCGAGAAGATCCGGTCCGAGGTCGGCATGGTCTTCCAGCAGTTCAACCTTTTCCCGCATCTCACCGTGATGGACAACATCACGCTGGCGCCGCAATGGGTCCGCAAGGAACCCAAGGCGGAGGCGGAGAACACCGCCATGGAGCTCCTCGAGCGGGTCGGAATCCCAGAGCAGGCGGACAAGTTCCCCGGCCAATTGTCCGGCGGTCAGCAGCAACGTGTAGCCATCGCTCGGTCGCTTGCCGATGAAGCCGCGGATCATGTTGTTCGACGAGCCGACATCCGCCCTCGATCCGGAGATGATCAAAGAGGTTCTCGACGTGATGAAGGAACTGGCACTGGGCGGCATGACGATGATGGTCGTCACCCACGAGATGGGCTTCGCTCGTGAGGTCGCCGACCGCGTGATGTTCTTCGACTACGGAACCATCGTCGAAGAAGGCACCCCGGAGCACTTCTTCACGAACCCCCAACACGACCGCACGAAGCTGTTCCTGAGCCAGATCCTCTAGCGCTTCCGTTCTTGCGTACATGGCGTTCACGTAGGATGAACGCCATTTACGCAAGAACAGAGAGCTGGGACCACCATGCATGAGATCGAACTCGCCGCCGTCGACAGCCCCCATCCGCCGATAGCGGAACAGGCCCACCAGTATCTCGCGACTGATGGCGCCGAGGTCGATCATCCCTATGCAGACCGGCTCATCCTGTTGTATGTGACGGGTCGCACATCGGGCGTGGTGCGCCGGGTCCCGCTCGTGTCGGTGCACGACGGTGACGACCTCATCATCGTCGCCTCCAAGGGCGGTGCACCCGACCACCCGGCCTGGTACCGCAACCTCGCCGCCGATCCGCAGGTGTGGGTCCGCAACCGAGGGGACTTCTACGAAGCCGAGGCCATCGTCCTCGAAGGCGATGAGCGCACGGCAGCCTGGGCGAAGATGGTCGATGCAATGGCGTTCTTCGACGGATACGAGAAGAAGACGGATCGCGTGATTCCCGTGATCCGACTCGTACGAACCGCCTGACCCCCCGACCAGCCGTGATCACCGTTCTTGCGTAGATCCCATCCGCACGTCCGGATACCAGTTACGCAAGAACGGAGAGGCTCGGCGGTCGACGTGGCGCTCCGGGATGCGATATCGTCACCGCACATGATCGAACGTCATGTCGCCCTGCTCGTGATCGCTGCCGCCATGGCGCGACAGGACCATGGGACTGGTGGAAGCGATGATGGCCTCGTCGCACGCTTCGCCCGTCGAGCCACCGGGGCCATGGCCGACGTCGTCGAACCCGATGCGTTCCTCGACAAGGTCGACGTCAATGCCCTGCTCGATCGGGTCGACCCCGATGCCCTGCTCGATCGGGTCGACGTCAACCGGCTGCTCGATCGGGTGGACGTCAATGAGTTGATGGACCGGGTCGACGCCAACCGCCTTGCTCGACCGCGTCGACATCGATGCCTTCATGGACAGGGTCGATGTCGAGGCCCTCGTCGTGCGTGCCGGGATACCCGACATCGTCCGCGACTCGACCGGGGCCCTCGCCGGTTCCGCCCTCGATGTCTTCCGCCGCCAACTCGTTGCCCTCGACACGATCGTCGGCCGGGCGGCCTACCGCGTCCGGGGTCGTGATCCCGAGACCCGACCCGATGCACCCGAGATGCTGGAGACCGTCGTCGGCGGCACCGCTGTCGACAAGGAGGGTCGCGGCCAGATCACAGGACACTACGCGGGACCCGTCACCAGGGCACTGGCGTTCGCCGCCGATATGGCGTTTGTGTGGATCGGATTCCTGCTGATCGGATTCGGACTTGCGTTCATCGTGGAGCTGTTCTCGTCGCTGGATGTGGAGAGCGGAGTCCAGAGCATCGTTGCGCTGCTCGTGCTCGTGTCGTGGTCGTTCGCCTATCACGTCGTCTCGTACTCGGTGGCCGGTAAGACCGCGGGTATGAGCGTCTTGGGGCTCCGCGTGCTGAATAGACAAGGAGAGGTCCTCAACGGGAGGCAGGCGCTGGTCCGCACCCTCACGCTGCCGGTCTCAGTCGGGTTCTTCGGCCTCGGTTGCCTGGGGATCCTCTTCGGACCTGAACGGCGCGGGTTCCATGACGCCGCCGCCGGGTCGGTCGTCGTCTACGACTGGGGCGATCGCCCGGCCGAGATGCCTGCCCCCATCACGGCCTGGATCGCCGACAAGGCCACGGGCTGACCGTCGGTTCGACAATGCCCTGCTTCGTCGCCCAAGGGACGTAGCCTCGCCTCGCACAGCGATCGAGGAGGTCGTGCATGTCAATGCGTTCGGAGTTCCAGGAGTTCATCGCGAACGGGAACATGGTCGACATCGCAGTCGGCTTCGTCATGGGAGCCATCTTCAGGGACCTGGTGACCAGTCTCGTGGACAACGTCATCATGCCGATCGTCGCCATCCCGTTCGGTGAGCCGAACTTCGATGCCATCGTCTGGACGATCAACGACTCACAGATCACGATCGGTACGTTCCTGACATCGCTCGTGAGCTTCTTCCTCGTTGCATTGGGCTTGTTCTTCTTCTTCGTCAAGCCGATGAACGCATGGCGTCGACGCACTGGGCATGATTGACGACGACATCACCGAAGACGCACCAACGGAGGTGGAGCTCCTGACCCAGATCCGGGATCAATTGGCCGCAGCCTCCTGATCACGACGGACGGCCCTCGGCTCACTCCTCCTCGGCGCCAGCTTCCACGGTCGGAGCATCGGTTGTCGCCGGCTGAGGCGAGAAGAACGTCGGCTCACCGACGAGTGTCCGGCGTTCGTTGCGCCGCTGCGTCCACACGACCCACGCAACACCACCGAGGAATGCAGCGACGGATACCCACCCGTTGCGGCTGATGCCGAGGAAGCGGAAGGTGGTGTCGGTGCGCAACAGCTCGGTGCCGAACCGGATCATGGCGTACATGGCGACGTAGATACCCCACGACGCACCCTTGGCGAGCTTGCCGCTCCTCTCCAACAGGAGGATCACCGGCACGAGGATCAGCGCATTCCAAATGGCCTCGTACGCGAAGGTCGGATGGAACGTCTCGAACTCCTCATACCCGGCGGGCCTGCGCGCCGGATCGATGATGATCGCCCACGGCAGATCGCTCGGGGTGCCGAACAGCTCCTGGTTGAAGTAGTTGCCGAAGCGCCCGATCGCCTGAGCGAGCGGCAACCCGACGGCAATGGCGTCACCGATCGCGAACAGGTCGCCGTGGTGTTTGTTCACGAGGTAGATGATCGTGATGGCCCCGGCGACGATTCCGCCGTAGAGGGCGAGGCCGCCCTCCCAGATGTAGATCACGGCCCACGGTCGACCGTCGAATCGCGACAGATGGGTCGAAACGTAGGCGAGGCGTGCCCCGATGAAGCCGATCACCACGGCCCAGATGGCCACCTTCTCGAACAGCTCGGCGTTGCCCCCGAATCGCACGTAGCGATGACGGGACACGATGATCGCCACGACCACGCCGAGCGCGATGAGGATCCCATAGAAGTGGATCGTCAGGGGCCCGATCTCGATCGTGTTCTGGGCCGGCGACGGGATCGCGGCGATCAGGTTCATCCGTAGCGTTCCTTGAATTCCTTGTAGGCAGCCCATGCCTTGGGTGCGTAGACCGTTCCCGGTCCGCCGTTCATGTCGATAGCAACGCCGAGCATCTCGGCGAATTCCATCTCGGTGGCGCCGTGGCGAACGGCAGTGCGTGTGTGGGCGGCGATGCACCCCTCGCATTTGTCGGTCACGGCGATCGCCACCGCGATCAATTCCTTGACCTTCGTGGACAGTTCGCCCTCGGCGAAGCTCGCCTTGTGCATCTGGACGAAGCCGTCGTAGGTACCGGGGATGAGTGCCCTCAGCTCCTTCGCGGACTCCTGATTCGAACGCATCTCGTCGTGATAGTGACCCATGGAACCTCCTCTGGGTCCATGGTACGGAGGCTGGTCGACTTGCGACCTGGCCTCGCGCGTCGACGGCGGGGTCTAGCCTGACCTGAGTGGCGGCCAATGAGCACATCAGCCACCGCCGAGGTCAGAGAGAGGTGGACGTGACCAACAAGCAACGAGCACGGGAGCAATTCGAGCGCTTCGAACCGAGGCTCCAGGAGCTCTCCCGCTGGATGTACGAGAACCCCGAGATCGCCTTCGAGGAGTACGAGACGTCCCGCCGAGCCGTCGACATCCTCTCCGATGCGGGATTCACCGTCGAGTACCCGGCCTACGGGCTGGACACCGCATTCGTTGCTCGGGCGGGTTCATCGGGACCCGAGGTCATCGTGTGCGCCGAGATGGATGCCCTCCCCGAGGTGGGACAGGCCTGCGGCCACAACATCATCTGCAACGCCGGACTCGGTGCCGGTATCGCGGTGGCCCCGGTCGCCGAGGACCTCGGCATCCGCATCACGGTGCTCGGCACACCGGCCGAGGAGCACCGCGGCGGCAAGGTCGACCTCATCGAGGCCGGGGCCTTCCGCGGCGCCGCGGCCTCGATGATGATTCACCCGTCGACGATGGACACGGTCGACATCCAGGCCCTCGCCATCAAGCACATCGACGTGGAGTTCTTCGGCAAGGAGAGCCATGCCTCCTCGGCACCACACGAGGGCATCAACGCCCTCGATGCCGCCGTGCAGGCGTATGTGAACGTGTCGATGCTTCGCCAGAGGATCCTCGACAGTGACCGTCTCCACGGTGTCATCACCCACGGAGGATCGGCACCCAACGTCATCCCCGATCGGACCTCGATGTCGTGGTACGTGCGGTCCGTGACCGCGGAACGCCTCGAGGTGCTCTACCCACAGGTCATCGCGTGCTTCGAAGCCGCAGCCCGGGCCACCGGATGCACGTTCGAGGTCACACCGTCCGGCCATGCCTATTCCGACATGCGCAACGACACCCTCCTCGCGACCCTGTTCCAGCAGAACTCCGAGGCACTCGGACGTCCGATGCCGTGGAGTCGGGACACCGACAAGGAGGGTGCCGGATCCACCGACATGGGAAACGTGTCGTACGAAGTCCCTGCTATCCACCCGATGTTGGGGATCAACGCCGACGGCGCCAGCCCCCATCAACGTGCCTTCGCTGCGCACACGATCACCGACGACGGCATGCGTGCGATCCGCGACGGGGCCCTCGCCATGGCCGGAACGATCATCGACCTCGCTGAGGGCGACCGCTGGTCCGAGCTCGGGGAGTACTGATTGGCCGAAGGCGTCACCGCCCAATCCAATGATTGGTCCCAGCTGAGCGGTGCCGACGCGGCGGCCGCGTTGGGATCCCCGGATGAGGGCTTGGCGCAGTCCGAGGTACGGGATCGACTCGCGACCCACGGGCCGAATCAGATAGAAGAGGCCGGTGGCCGGAGCAGGGTCGCCATCCTCGTCGCCCAGTTCCGTGCGTTCCTGACCTACGTCCTCGTCGTGGCTGCCGTGATCTCGGGCGTGCTCGGCGATTGGATCGAGGCGGTGGCGATCGTCGCGATCATCATCCTCAACGCCGTGATGGGTTACGTGCAGGAGTCGAAGGCCGAAGAAGCGATGGAGGCCCTCAAGCAGATGGCCGTGCCGATGGTGCGACTTCGCCGATCGGGTGGGATCGTCGAAGTGTCATCGACCGAGATCGTTCCCGGCGATCGGCTCCTGCTCGAGACGGGCAACGTCGTGCCCGCCGATGGAAGGATCGTTGCATCCAGCAACCTCCAGGTCGAAGAAGCTGCGCTCACCGGCGAGTCTGAACCGGTGTCGAAGGACGCCGCCGTGGTCTTCTCGTCCACCCAGTCCCTCGGCGATCGGGTGAACATGGTCTACAGCGGCACGATCGTGACCCGTGGCCGAGGGGAAGTGGCGGTCACGGCAACGGGCATGGACACCGAGCTGGGACGGATCGCGGCCCTCATCCAGGGAGTCGAGGACGAGCGGACGCCGCTCCAGCAGCGGCTCGACCACCTCGGCAAGGTCCTCGCCGGTGTGGCCGGTGCCCTGGTGCTGGTGCTGTTCATCCTGGGTCTCCTCAGGGGCGATGACATCGAGACGCTCCTGCTCACCTCGGTGAGCCTCGCCGTGGCCGCCATCCCCGAAGCCCTTCCGGCCGTGGTGACGATCGCCTTGTCCCTCGGCGCCCAGCGGATGCTCAAACGACAGGCCCTCATCCGATCGCTGCCCGCGGTCGAGACGCTCGGCTCGGTGAGCATCATCGGCACGGACAAGACCGGAACGCTGACCGAGAACCGCATGACCGCCGTCGTCCTCGATGTGGCAGACCATCAGGTCGAGTTCGAGCACGACGCGCTTCCTTCCGGTGCTGCCCTCCCTTCCATCGAGCTGGCCCTCCTCACGGGCGTGCTGTGCAACGACGCCAGCCTGCGGTCGAACGGGGGATTCAGCGCGGTCGGCGACCCGACCGAAGGTGCCCTCGTGGTCGTCGGAGCGCACCTCGGACTCCTCAAACCGGATCTCGAGGATCTCATGCCTCGCGTCGGCGAGGTCCCGTTCGACTCCACACGCAAGCGGATGACGACGATCCACAGGGTGCCCGAGTCACCGAGGTCCGTACCCGAGTTCCTGTCCTCCCTGTTCGATGTCTACGCAGACCGGCTCCCCGCATACGTTGCGTTCACGAAGGGCGCCGTCGCAGGGCTGTTGGAACACTCCGACCGGGTGTGGATGCACGACCAGGTCCTCGACATCGACGATGTGCTCCGTGCGCGGGTCATCGCGGCCGAGGAGCGACTGGCAGCCGAGGGCATGCGAGTCCTCGGTATGGCGGTGAAGCAGGCCGAGGCTCCCGATCCGCACGAGCGAACCGAGGAAGGACTGGTGTTCGTCGGGATGTTCGGCATCATCGATCCGCCCCGCGAGGCGGTTCCCGGGGCGATCGCCGACACCTTGTCCGCTGGCATCCGGCCGGTGATGATCACCGGCGACCATCACCTCACGGCGAGCCACATCGCCAGGGCCATAGGCGTCACCGACGACGACCGTGTGATCGACGGTCCCGAACTCGATGCGATGACCGACGAAGAGGTGGAGCAGGTGGCCCACACCGTGTCGGTGTTCGCACGGGTCTCACCGGAACACAAGATCGACCTCATCACCGCGCTGCAAGCCGGGGGCGAGCTCGTCGCGATGACCGGCGACGGTGTCAACGACGCCCCTGCCCTCAAGAAGGCGGACATCGGCATCGCCATGGGCATCACCGGCACCGATGTGTCCAAACAGGCAGCGGACATGGTGTTGCTCGATGACAACTACGCCACGATCGTCGCGGCGGTCGAGGAGGGACGGGTCATCTATGACAACATCAGGAAGTTCATCAAGTACCTCCTGACCTGCAACACGTCCGAGATCCTCGTCATGATCCTTGGACCGTTGTTCGGGATGCCCCTGCCCTTGCTCCCGCTCCAGATCTTGTGGATGAACCTCGTCACGGACGGGCTCCCCGCGCTGGCCCTCGGTGTCGAACAGGCAGAGGACGATGTGATGAAGCGACCACCGCGCTCGGCGACCGAGTCGATCTTCGGCGGTGGGACCACGCGGTTCATCGCGATCTTCGGACTGGTGTTGTCGGTGGTGACCCTCGTTCCCGGCTTCTTGCTCTGGAACTCCGGCGACTCGACGTGGCAGTCCGTGCTGTTCACCGTCCTCATCTTCGGCCAGCTCGCGCTGGCGCTCGAGGTGCGGGCCGAGAAGAACTCGCTGCTGACGGTCGGCGTGTTCTCGAATCGGGCCATGCTCGCGGCCGTCGGTGTGGGGCTCGCTGCCCACATGGCGATCCTCTACGTGCCGTTCCTCCAGGTCGTGTTCGGTACCGAAGCGCTCGATCCCGTCCATCTGGGTATCGCCCTGACTGGCGGTCTGCTGGTGCTCTCGACCGTCGAGGTCTACAAGGTGTTCCTGCGTCGCTCGGCTCGGCGGGTCCCGGTGTCAGGTCGCAGCAGCTGACCGGGCGATATCGCCGATGATGGCGGCGAGGTCGTCTGGTCGTGACCACATCGGCCAGTGGCTGGTCGGCAGGTCGATGTACGTCACGTCCTGCAGCTCGGCGAGACCACCCAGCCACGGATAGCCCTCGGCGACGGCTGCCTTGACCTGATCCGAAGAGAAGCCCGTGCAGATGACCGTGGACGGCACTTCGAGACGAGCATCGTCGTGAAGGGTCGGTCCCTCCCGCAGTGATGCACCGGGTTGGGGTACGGCACGGTCCCGGAACCGTGAGAGGTGTTCGTCGCTGAGCCCGTCCACGTTCTCGTCCGAAGCGAGGTCATCGAGCGTCGGCATCGGGAGCTCATCGGCGGTGAAATCGGGGTCGAGGGGTCCGGACGCAGGGGCGGAGTCCACGTAGACCATCGCGGCGATCGACGCGGGGATGCGATCGGTTGCCTCGTACCCTGGCGACCCCGAGGCGCTGTGGACGGCGAGGACGACCGGACGCCCCTGTGCCGTGACCGCCTGGCAGATCGCGTCGACATGGTCGGCGAAGGTGATCGCCGACCGGTCCTCGTCGACGGAACCCAGGCCGGGCAGGGTCAAGGCGGCGACCTCGAAGCCTTCGCCACGCAGATGGTCGGCGACCTCGTCCCATGCCCAGGCGCCGAGCCAGAAGCCGGGCACGAGGACAATGGGTGCGGATCTCACGTCATGAGTAGGCATGGTTCACTCCTCGATTCGCGCGTCGGGGTCGCGTTGGTGGAGTCCGATGATCATCCCGGTCGTGTCGGTCACGTATGCCCCGTGCCCGACCCCGGGGATCACGAACCTGGGGACCACGATGTCGCCGCCTGCAAGCAGCACCCTCCCGAGGTACCCGGGGAGGTCGTCGACGGCGATCGTCGCCACGGTGATCGGTTGGCCATCCTCAGATGTCGCGAAGCCGGCGTCGGGGCCGGCTCCGTCAGGGCTGGCGTGGACGAAGTAGTCATCGCCACCCCATGGTTCGGTGTCCCAGTCGAAGACCTCCTTGTAGAAGGCGCGTGACGCCTCGAGGTCGCCGCTGTTGAACTCGATGTAGCTGATGTGGGGCACCGCATCCTCCTCGATGATCACGGGCCGTGCTCAGCGCCCGGCCGGAGCCGTCAGGGGAAGACCCGTCTCGATGACGCTCTTGAGTCCGGCGACGATGAACGGTAGCCCCTCGGTGAAATCGCGGTAGCGCAGGCTGTCGACGGTGAGGTCGTGGAGCTCGATGGCGAGTTCGACGACATCGTCGCGTTCGGTGAGCGTCCACACCTCGCGGCACGGGCCCTCGGCCTCGATTTCGGGATCCCATCGGGCGTGGAAGGTGAATTCCATCCGATGCGGCGGGTCGATGGAGATGATGTGGCCCGTCGATGCGAGCCGTCCGTCGGGATAGGCGTACGTCATCTCGGAACCGGGGGTCCAATCGGACCGGACGCGCGTGCCGTAGAAGTACTGCTCGGTGAGATCGGGGTTGGTGATGGCCTCCCACACGTCGGTGGCGTTCCCCCGGATGTAGGTCTTGTAGATGTGTGTGGGTGTGTCCATGGCTCCTCCTCGTTTCTCGACCGCGCTCTTGATGGCGGCGACTCGTTCGATACGGTCGACGGCGAACCGGCTGATCCAGCGGTCGTGGACGAGCCGGATGGGGATCGGGTTGAGGTAGTGGTACTTCGACCGTCCCCGGCGATCCGTCGTGATGAGCCCTGCCTGCTCGAGGACACCGAGGTGGCTCATCACGCCCTGTCGTGTCATGGTGGGGAGGTGGCTGCACAACTCGCCGAGCGTCTGGCCGTCGTGCTCGACGAGGGCGTCGAGCAGCAGTCGCCGGTTCGCATCATTGATGGCGGAGAACACCTCATCCATGGACGAAACTATAGGTAAGTAACTACTTACCTGTCAAGGGGAGTCGTTGCCCAGGTCCTGGTCAGCCATGTGGTCGAGTGATGCCACGATGAGGGTCTCGAGGACTGCACGGTCGACCTGCTCGAGATCCTTGATGTACAGGCAGGCCCGTCCGGTGCTGTGGGGTCCGAGCTGCTCCAGCAGGGCGTCGTAGGCGTCGAAGCCGTCCATGATGTAGAGCGTGAGCGCCTGCTTGCGCGGTGAGAACCCGATCCTCATCCACGTCGATCGCTTGCCCGATCCGTTCGTGTAGTGGTGTTCGCCGAATCCGACGATCGACGATCCCCACATCGCGGGCTCGCTACCCGACAGTCGCGTCATGATCTCGCACACGGTTGTGGCGTCGCGCCTGCGTCGGTCGTTGTCCACCGATGCGAGGAAGGCATCCACATCGCCGTCGTTGCGTTGGGTCTTGGGTTCAGCCATGCGTCGATCCTACGCGACCCTGACGGGTGCGTGCCTGACGTGCTGGGATCGACGGCAAGGGTGCGACCGTCGGGGCCCGGCCGGACGGCGAACGCGCCGAGACCCTCCCGCTTTCGTGCTCCCGTGATCTGGCAGAATGGGGTGTGCGCGGTGTCGGGGAACCGACGCCCCGACCCGCCCTCGTACGGGTGGGTTCGACAACTCTCCATCCAGACGATTGGGGGCGCAATGACGCCGGAGATTCTGATTCACGATCACGTCGACACCGTTGGAGTCGCCGTGGTCGAAGGCATCGAGGCAGGCCGGGAACTGACCTGCTGGGTGATGGACACCGACGAGACCGTCACGGTCACCTCGCTCGACCCGATCCCGCTCGGCCACAAGATCGCGCTGACGGACGTCGTCGAGGGCGACACGGTCATCAAATACGGCCACGACATCGGCCGCATCGTCGCGCCGTGCTCGCGTGGCGGGCACATCCACGTCCACAACCTCAAGACCAAGAAGTGGTAGGAGCGAATCGAATGGTTGAACCCCGTACCGTGATGGCCTATCGACGTGAGAACGGTCGCGTCGGAATCCGCAACCACGTGATCGTGCTGCCGATCGACGACATCTCGAATGCATGTGCCGAGAAGGTGGCATCCAACATCCAGGGCACCCTCGCCCTGCCCCATGCCTACGGTCGGCTGCAGTTCGGTGCCGACCTCGAGCTGACGTTCCAGACGCTGATCGGAACCGGTTCCAATCCCAACGTCGCCGCTGCCGTGGTTATCGGGATCGAGCCCGGATGGACCCAGCGCGTCGTCGACGGGATCGCCGCCACGGGAAAGCCGGTGGCCGGATTCTCGATCGAGGGCCAGGGCGAACTCGAGACCGCTCGCCAGGCGTCGCACAAGGCCAAGGAGTTCGTGCACTGGGCAACCGAGTTGCAGCGCGAGGAGATGCCGCTGTCCGATGTGTGGATCGCGGCGAAGTGCGGTGAATCGGATACCACCTCGGGTCTGGGATCGAATCCCACCGTCGGCAACCTGATCGACAAGCTGACGCCACTCGGTCAGTACACGTGCTTCGGCGAGACATCCGAGATCACCGGCGCCGAGATGGTTGCCGCAGATCGTGCCGCCACACCCGAGGTGCGGGACAAGTTCCTGGCCACCTGGAACGCGTACAACGACATGATCATGAGGCACAAGACCGACGATCTCTCCGAGAGCCAGCCGACCAAGGGCAACATCGCCGGCGGTCTGAGCACCATCGAGGAGAAGGCGTTCGGGAACCTCCAGAAGATCGGCAAGGAGACCAACTACATCGATGTGCTGGAACCCGCCCAGCCGCCGACGAAGGGTCCGGGCCTGTACTTCATGGACACGTCGTCGGCGGCCGCCGAGTGCGTCACCCTCCAGGCTGCGGCGGGATTCCCGTTGCACCTCTTCACGACCGGTCAGGGGAACATCATCGGCAACCCGATCGTGCCCGTGATCAAGATCACGGCCAACCCGAAGACGGCTGTCGTGATGGGCGAGCACGTCGATGTCGACGTGTCTGGCCTGTTGCGAAGGGAGATGAACCTCGACGAGGCAGGAGACGCCCTGATCGACATGGTGGTACGGACGTGCAACGGCCGCATGACCGCCGCCGAAGCACTGGGCCATCAGGAGTTCATCATCACCAAGCTCTACCAGAGCGCGTGAACCCGGAATCCGCCGTTTGCCACGAGGGCCCGCACCGTCGGGCCCTCGGGCGCGTGGGCGCGGGCCCGGTTGCCGATCGACCGACGATCGGTGCCCCACCGAGCGGTGCATCGTGACCCAGATCCGCGTTCCCTACGGCCGGTTCTCCGTTGCGGCTGATGTGCCCGATGATGTCGTGGTCGACGTCATCGATCTCGCAGGAGCCGACCCGGCGGCCGACCCGGTGGGGGAGGTCCACCGGGCGCTCGACGATCCCGTCGGCGACTTCGCATGGCGTGGTGCATCCTCCGTTGCGATCGCCGTCAACGACAAGACGCGGCCGGTTCCCCACGGCCAACTGCTGCCTCCATTGCTCGAGCGTCTCGCCGCAGCCGGGATCGCCGACGACGCAATCACCTTCTTCGTGGCTGTGGGCGGTCATGCACCCATGGTTGCGTCGGAGTTCGCGGAGATCCTCCCGCAAGAGGTGCTCGACCGGTACCGCGTGGTGTCGCACGATGCCCGCTCTGGGGATCTCGTGGAGCTCGGCGAGACATCGCGTGGGACCCCGGTACACGTGAATCGAGGGTTCATCGAATCGGATCTGCGGATCGTCGTCGGCACCATCGAGCCCCACCAGTTCGCCGGCTACTCCGGCGGTGTCAAGAGCGCCGCGATCGGTCTTGCGGGGCTCGATACGATCAACCACAACCACGCATGGATGGCCGATCCCGCGTCGCGTATCGGCACCTATGCCACCAACCCGGCGCGCCAGGACATCGAGGAGATCGGTGCCAAGTTCGGAATCGATCTGGCACTCAATGTCATCCTGGACTCGCAGCGGCGCATCGTGGAAGTCCTGGCCGGCGAACCGGTTGCGGTCATGGAGGCAGGTACGCCGCTCGTGCGCGCCCACAGCCAGGTCGGGGTAGGGGAGCCGTATGACGTGGTCGTGACCTCGCCGGGTGGTCACCCGAAGGACATCAACGTCTACCAGTCCCAGAAGGCGGTCTCATCCGCTGCCGGGATCGTCCGCCCGGGCGGCACGATCGTGCTCGCTGCTGCCTGCGGTGAGGGGTCAGGGAGCACGGCATACGAGGAGTGGGTGGCGGCCCGCACATCCCAGCAGGATGTGCTCGATGCCTTCGAGAGGGAGGGTTTCCGGATCGGCCCGCACAAGGCGTTCCAGATCGCACGCGACAGTGTCGATGCTCGCCTCGTGGTGTGCTCGGACATGACTGATCAGTTGACGCGACGGCTGTTGCTCGAGGCGGCTCCGAACCTCCAGGCAGCGGTCGACGACGTCGTGGTGCCCGGCACCAGGGTCGCGGTCCTTCCCCACGCATCGACGACCATCGCCTACGTGGAGTAGGAGCGGCGAGCCTCGGGAGGCCGTTGGCCGCCCGGACTCACTTCTCGATCGGGACCCGCACCGCGTTGCCGTACTCGGTCCACGACCCGTCGTAGTTGCGCACCTTCGGGTAGCCCAACAGATGGGTGAGGACGAACCACGTGTGGCTGGACCGCTCGCCGATACGGCAGTAGGTGATGACGTCATCGCTGCTCGACAAGCCGGCTTCACCCTCGTAGATGGCTTCCAGCTCGTCCCGCGTGCGGAATGTGCCGTCGTCGGCCGCGGCTCGCTTCCACGGCACATTGGCGGCGCCGGGAACGTGGCCACCGCGCAGGGCGCCCTCGTTGGGGTAGTCGGGCATGTGCATGCGTTCGCCCGAGAACTCCTCGGGCGAACGCACATCGATCAGTGGCATACGGGCCGCGCTGTGGGCGACCGTGTCGTCGATGAAAGCACGGATCGGAGCATCGTCACGTGTGGGGGCGGGGTAGTCCGTGGCGGGGCGGTCTGGCACGTCGAGCGTCAGATCGCGGCCTTCGGCCACCCACTTCTGGCGGCCACCGTCGAGGAGGCGGACATCGGCGTGCCCGAACAGGGAGAACACCCACAGCGCATACGACGCCCACCAGTTGAAGTTGTCGCCGTAGAACACGACCGTGGTGTCTGGGGCGATGCCCTTGGAGGACATCAGCGAGGCGAAGGCATCCGCATCGAGGTAGTCGCGCACGACCGGATCGTTGAGGTCGGCGTGCCAGTCGATCTTGACGGCGCCGGGAATGTGTCCCGTCTCGTAGAGGAGGACGTCCTCATCGGACTCCACGATCACGATGTCGGGGTCATCGAGATGCTCGGCCACCCAGGCGGTGGACACGAGGATCGCCGGGTTGTCGTAGGCAGAGAACTTGGGATTCGGGTCGGTGGCGGTCATGGTCACCCTTTCGCTGCGGCACGGATTGCGTTGCCCCGTAGTTAACCACTACCGCCATAGGTAGAATTCCGGTTTCACGCGACCCCTGGAGCACCAATGGCGCTTCCCCCGAAGCTCGATCAGATCGTCCGCCTGATGCGGTCCTCGCCGAAGAACATCCGCGTCGAGGCCATGCTCGACTACGCGAATAGGATCCCGCCACTTCCCGAGGGCATGGCCACGGGTGACCTCGAACAGGTCCACGAGTGCCAGTCACCCTTCTTCGTGGCCACCGAGATCGCCGACGATGGCGCCGTCTCGCTGTACTTCGACGCACCGCGGGAAGCGCCGACGGTGCGCGGCTTCGCAGGGATCCTGCTCGACGGGCTCGACGGCGAGCAAGCCGATGTCATCCTCGACGTCCCCGACGACTTCTTCTACGACATGGGCCTCGAGGAGGTCGTAACCCCGCTGCGGCTGCGTGGCATGGGGGCGATCCTGGGTCGGATCAAGCGTCAGATCAGGGAAGGGTCGAGCAGTGAGCCATGAGCTATGAGCTATGAGCCGAGTCGCTAGCGCACGCGGAAGGGGAGCGGACTCGCCGCTCCCCTTCGTTCGTTCGTGGCTTGGTCGGGGTCAGGTCCCGTAGGTCGGGCCCGATGTCTTCTTGCGGCTCTCGGTCGCAGCTTCGCGCTGGGACTCGCTGAAGAGCTCTCCGATCGCCCCGATGCTCGACAGCACACCGGCTGTCTCGAGCGGCAGGTAGATCTTCGATGCCTGCCCGTCCGCGATGCCCTGGAGGGCTTCGAGGTACCGGATGGCGATGAGATCCGGCGTCGGATCGCCGGTGTGGATGGCTGAGAAGACTCGCTCGATGGCCCGTCCTTCACCCTCTGCCACGGTTTCCTTCTGGTACCGCTCGGCGTCTGCGACTTCCTTGATCGCCTGTGCCTGGCCCTCGGCGTCGAGGATCCTCGACTGCTTCACGCCCTCGGCACGCAGGATGGCGGCTCGCTTCTCACCCTCGGCCTCGGTGACCTGGGCACGTCGATCGCGCTCGGCCTTCATCTGACGGTGCATGGCGTCGGTGACATCGGCGGGCGGGTCGATCCTTTGGATCTCGACACGCACGACCCTCGTACCCCAGACGTCGGTTGCCTCGTCGAGGATGACGCGGAGCTCGGTGTTGATCTTCTCGCGAGAGGTCAACGCCTCGTCGAGGTCCATGTCGCCCACGACGTTACGCAGGTTGGTCTGTGCGAGCTTGGTGGCGGCGATGATGAAACTCGCGACGTTGTACGCCAGCTTCACGGGATCGGTTGCCTGGTAGTAGACGACGGCGTCGACGGTGACCACCACGTTGTCCTTCGTGATGACTTCCTGCGGCGGTACGTCCGCGACCTGCTCACGCATGTCGATCTTGCGGACCTTCTCGATGAACGGCACGATCAGTTGGAATCCCGGATCGAGCGTCTTGCGGTACCTACCGAATCGCTCGACGAGTCCCTGCTCGTACTGCTGGACGATCTTGATCGCCAGCGCTACGTAGATGATGAGCACGATGATCAGGACCAGAACGATCGCTGCTGCTTCCATGTGCTACCCCTTCCTCATGTTGTGTGTCTCCGTGTACTTCACGACTCTGGTTTCGGCTCCACGACGAGGCGCGCCCCTCGCACCTCGACGACCCTGACCACGGTGTCGACGCTGATCTCGCTTCCGCCGTCGGTGGTGGCGCGCCAGACCTCGGTACCCATCTTCACCCATCCGGTGTTGAACTGGCTCACCGGCTCGGTGACGACGGCGGTGGCGCCGACGTACCGTGCGGCTCCCACGGGGATGAGAGGCCCATGGGCGTCCTTGCGGGCGAATGCCTGGAGCAGCCACAGGGCGACCACCGAGATCACGACGAACGTGATGATCTGGAACGGGATGGCCACGTTGGCGAGGGCCAGGATGCCTGCTCCTGCTGCTCCGATCGCGAACGGCAGCAGGAAGAACCCGGCGGTCAACATCTCGCCGACGGCGAGGAGGCCTGCAGCGACCAGCCACACGCCGATCCAGACACCCTGATCGCCGGAATCTTCCCTGGGGGCGAACACGGCCACGAGGCTGACGAGTGCGACCATCACGAGGATGCCCGTCCACAGGGCCCATCCGGGGCGTCGGTTCTCGTCCCGTGGCATCGAGGGCGGAGTGGGCGTACCCGGCTTGGCGGCCGGCGGCGTGATCGGCTTCGGTCCGCGGAAGGCGACGGCCCACTCCTCGGCGAACTCCTCGATGTCGCTTCCCGTCACGGCCTCGACGGCCTTGCCGGCGCCGCGTGCCTCGCTGAGATGCGCACCGAGCTCGGCAGCCATCTCGTCGGTGGCCGCAGGCGACACACCTGACTCGAGCCAGTACGTGCGGCAGCGGTCCACCACCTGGTCGATGGTCAGATCTGTCACGTGTTCACTCCCTTCAACACCTCGTCCACCCCGTCACGCAGGCTGGACCATTCATCCTTCCACTCCGCAAGGCGTTGTTCGCCTTCCGGTGCGATGCGGTAGTACTTCCTCGGCGGCCCGGATCCGTCGGCTTCGACGAAGAACCCCTCGATGAGCGATGAACGCTGCATCCTCGAGAGGGTCGGGTAGATGGACCCCTCGCTCGTGAGGTGGAGACCCCTCGAACTCAACTTGTCGGCCATCTCGTATCCATAACTGGGCTCCTCGCTGATTATCGCGAGAAGGCACATGTCCAGCACGCCTTTGAGAAGCTGGCTTCGATGATCCATACGCGCCATACCTTGCCTCGTGTGTTATCTGGTTCTACATGATATCGTGGAACGTAGGATATCAAGGTATAGGTACTTCGTCAAGCAAGATACGGGGCGAACCCAGGGTTCAGCGGTTCGGATTCGGTCACTGGAACCCTGGGTTCGCAGTATGGGTTGCGCTCACGAGCAGGTCGGTCGCCACTCGGTGTCGCCGTAGACCGACTGGGCGATGGCGAAGAGCGGTCCGTCGTACTCCTCGAGTTCGATGCGGGAGTTGACCGCGTTGTGCTCGGAGTTCGGCTCGCGTTCTTCGGCGGTGTCCTCGAGGTTGGCGTCGAAGTAGGACTGCGTCCCCTCCATCCAGTACTCGTCGGCGTTGATCTCGGCGAGTGTGTTCTCCCACAGGCCCTGGGCGATGGCTCGTCCGTAGGCCTGTTCGATGGCGAGCACCGTCGCGGGATCGACCGCCTCGAGGGCGAAACGCTTGATCGTGAGGGCGAAGCTCCGAACGAACTCATCCTCTCCCTCGTAGCGATCGCCTTCGAGGCAGCGGAGGTTCTCCTCGGCGCCGGCGAACGCCGGGACGAGATCCGTCCCAGGGAAGGATCGACCGCGCCGATCCCAGTCCGTTCCCGGGTACTGGTCGTACAGCTCGGTGAACTCCGGCAGGTCCGTGATCCGTTGATCCTCGCCGATGACCCGACCCGAGAGGCCGGCGCCGACCAGTGCGTCCTGGAGGTCAGAGCGTTGGGCGAGCATGTGGAACACCCGCTCTGCCGCACCGCCCACCGCCGAGGGGTCGACCGCTTCGCCTGCGAGGATGGTGAGGCCGAGCACCTCGCATCCCTGCGTGTACCCCTCGATGGTCGTCATCGCCGTGACATCGCACGAGAAGTCGATGGGTGCGGTGGTCGTCGTCGTGGTGGTGCTCGAGGTCGAGGTCGCCGGCGACGTCGTGGTCGCGGTCGACGGGGGCGGCAGGGTGGTCACCGGCGCCGCGACCGTGGTGGACGTGACCACTTCGGCCGACTCGTTCGCCGTGCACGCAGCGGCGAGCAGTCCGACGAGAGCGAGCGTGGCGATGACCCTGACCATCGGCGAGAGGATACGGCTCGGCGGGCCCGGACCCCGTTCTTGCGTAACTGGCATCCGCACGGGCGGACAGGATCTACGCAAGAACGGGGAGGGTGGCGCGAATCCGGGGATCGGCACCTTGAAAAGCCGATCCCCGGAGCGCTGACGACGACCCCCGTCTGTCACTTCTCTATGGCCCCGGCAGCATGCGTCCGGACATATCAGAATGGATGTCCGAGACCGGGACCACCCGGCCATAGGTGTACGAGTGACATGACCACAGGCATCGACCACCAGCACAGGATCCAGTTCGAGCGGATCTACGCCGAGCACGCACAGGCCGTGCATGCGTATTGCCTCCGCAGGACGTCGAGCGAGGACGCCAAGGATGCGACCGCCGATGTCTTTGCAGTGGCATGGCGGCGGTTCGCCGACCTCCCGAATGGCGACGAGGCACTCCCGTGGCTCTACGGCGTCGCCAAGAACGTACTGAGGGATCGCAGTCGCTCCCAGCGCCGGAGGGACCGCCTGACGGTCAAGATCGGAGCGCAACCCGCAGATGTCGTCGAGGGTCCCGAGCCCCAGGTGGTTCGCTCGACCGAGCACGAGCGGGTTCTCGCCGCCATGGCGAAGCTCCCGGACAAGGATCAGGAGATCATCCGACTCGTCGAATGGGAAGGTCTGAGCCGCCAGCAGGTGGCAGACATGATGTTCGTGAGTAGGGCTGCCATCGACAAGAGGATCACCAGGGCCCATCGGAAGATGGCTCGCAGCCTCGGTGTCCACAGATCAGACGTACGCACGACCCCCGTGCCAGCTGAAGAAGGAGGTGAGGCATGACCGACATCGGATTCATGGTGCGCTCGGCGAACCCCGTCCCGGACGACTCCCAGCAGCTCACCGACGATGAACTCGTCGCCGTGCTCCTTCTCGCCCAGCAAAGGAGCGGGAACATGGACGCCAAGGAACTCACTCGACCGGTCGAGCCGGATCGGAAAACGAACATCGTCGTGGTGGATCGCTGCGGCAGCATTCGCCGCAGTGATCGTGGTCGTGGGAGCGGTGGTGCTGCTCATCCGACCGACGTCCGACGTCGCACCTGCGACGCCGACACCCACCACTGAGGCGCAGAGCCTTCCGACGACGACGATTGCGTCATCAGAAGGAACGACCGACGACGAGGTGGATGCGGGACCGGTCATGACGCCGGAGCTCGAGGCGTTCGTCGACGAGTACGTTGCGGTGTACAACTCCGGTGACGTCGATGCATTCGCTGCCCTGTTCGTGCCGGGAGCGCAGCGGACGGCGTCAGTTTCAGACGGTCTCGCGGTATCCCTCGACAAGCTGCTCCTCGAGATGGAGTCTCTCTCCCGCCAGGAGTCCGTGTACGAGCTGACCGGGTGCGAGGCGATTCGTTCCGGAGTCACGTGCGACATGCAGGTCTCCGGACCGGTCGAGCGTGCTCTGATCGATGGCCCCATCCTGGGCAGCACGACCTTCCTGCTCAACGCCGACGGCTTGATCACGGAGGTGCGCGGCAATCTGATCGTGACACCGGAAGTGGCCGAGCCACAATTCCTCTCCTGGATGGAATCGAATCATCCCGAGGTCTTCGAGCAGATGACGACACCCTCGTTCCGTGAGCTCATGGCCTATGAGGACTCGGCGATCTGGCTCGAGTACGCACCACTGTGGGCCGAGGCCGGTCGCCCGTAGGGCTTGACTTCAACCCACGTTGAAGTCGTAGGGTGGCGCCATGCCCCCTGAACCAGCGGATATCGCCCATCTGGCGAGCACCCGGACCGTCGATCTGACCACCATCGGTCGGCGGTCCGGGCAGCCGCGTTCCGTCGAGATCTGGTGGTTTCACGTCGATGGTCGATTCATCATCACCGGGACCCCCGGCAGTCGCGACTGGCTCGCCAATGTGCGGGGCAATCCCGAGATCGTCATCTCCACGACCCGCGGCGACTTCACTGCGACGGCGGTGGAGATCGGTGACGAGGAGTTCCGGCGCAAGGTGTTCACCGACCCGGAGATCGACTGGTACCGGACCCAGGCCGACCTCGACCATCTCGTCGCCACCGCACCGATGATCGAGGTGGTCTTCACCTGACCTCTCCCATTCTTGCGTAAATCCCATCCGCACGCCCGGACAGGAGTTACGCAAGAACGGAAAGGGTGGTGGCGCGAACCGGGGATCGGCACCTTGAAAGCCGATCCCCGGAGCGCTGTGCGCAGGCCCCCGCCTGTTCACTATGCAATGTCCGGTGCGCTCGGCCGTCTGACTTGTCACAATCACTTGTCAGATCAGACCACGGTTCGGACATAGACCCCACGTATGCGCACCACCCCCACCTGCGAGCGACCATGAGCAGACATCATGAAGACGATTTCGAACAGCTCTATCGAGCGCATGCGGTCGACATCCTCGCCTACTGCGCCCGACGCACGACACGGGAGGAGGCGAAGGATGCGACGTCAGAGGTCTTCGTCGTCGCCCTGCGCCGCATCGACGACGTCCCTGCGGGCGACGAGGCCCTGCCCTGGCTCTACACGGTGGCCGCGAACGTCCTGCGCAACCGGGACCGATCGAGTCGTCGCCGCCTCCGGCTCACATCCAAGCTGTCGTCGCACCGCCAGCCGGCCGAGCCCGGACCCGAGCCGCAGATCGTCCGCAACGAGGAATACGCAGAACTCATCGCCGCACTCGACACCTTGCCGGAGAAGGATCGCGAGGTCCTCCGACTGGTCGAGTGGGAGGGTTTGTCCAGAGAGCAGGTTGCTGCCATGCACTTCGTGAGCAGAGCCGCCATCGACCAACGCATCAGCCGTGCGTACAAACGGCTGGGACGCGCCCTCGGCGCACCGTCACGAGAACCGCGCACTGCCCCCGTGCCAGCAGAAGAAGGAGGTGAGGCATGAACTCGCTCGAGACCCGAATGCGATCGGCGAACCCGATCCCGGACCCACGGTCCGACTTCAGTGACGACGAGGTCGCTGCCTTGCTGACCCTCATCCGAGCAAGGAGCACGGACATGGACACCAGGGAAGCAATGGCGCCGGTGCAGTCGCCGAAACCGAAGAAGAGGTCGGGTCTGCTCGTCGCGGCAGCGGCCTTCGCCGCTGTGATCGTGGTCGTTGGTGGAGCATTGTGGATTGGGAACACGACCTCGTCGGAACCTCCAGCCACGACGCCCACCACGGAGGCGCCACCGGTGACGAACGCAGAGAGCCCGCCGCCGACGAGCGCCGAGCCTGCGCCCACCACGACGGTGCCTACAGCCGCCGACGACGCGTTGGCCCCGGAGCAGGAGGCTTTCGTGGCGCAGTTCTTCGAGGCGTTCAATGGACGCGACGAGGCGGCACTGGTGGCCCTGGCTTCACCCGATGCCAGGTTCAACTCGTATGTACTCGTCGACGCTGCTCGCGATCTCTGGGAGCAGGAACTGGCATGGCGTTGGGCCATGGACGAGCAGTGGACGGCAGATAGCTGCACGCTGGCGTTTTCCGGCATCAGCTGTCAGGTGACGATCGAGGGTGGTGTCTTCAGGTATCTCGAGTCCCAAGAAGCCGTCCTCCGCATCTCCCTGAACGACGACGTAGCAACGAGTGTGACGCTGACCGAGGACCTGGCGTTGCTCATTCCCGAGACCCAGGAGCTCCGAGCGTGGCTGCAGACGGAGCACCCGGATCAGATCGACACGTTGAACGCCACGACGGACAATCCCTCGCCACCGCGCATCACAGACGACGCGATAGCTGCGTGGCAGGAGCTGATGCCCGCCTACTGGGCCTACCGCGAAGCAGGTCGTCCGTAGGCAGCGACACTGCGTTCTTGCGTAAATAGCGTTCACCCTGTGTGAACGCTATTTACGCAAGAACGGGTCAGGGGTGGCGGCGGGCGAAAGCCAGGGTGTTCGCCCCAGTGGGAGGGCCTGAAATGATCGGGCCCTCCCACTAGGTTCCCGTGCGATGTCCAGACACCCGTTCATGTCCGGATCGGCTGGCTGAGGACATCCGGATTCGGTGTCCGCGATGCTGTTGGCCGGACATGTTGGGGTGATGAAGTCGTTGGAGAGGGATATCAGCGTGGGATCACCAGCCGAGGGGGAAGCTCGCTTCCACTCGCTGTTCTCACAGAGCTACGACGACGTGTTGCGCTACTGCCTCCGGCGCCTCCCGGTCGCCGATGCCAACGATGCGGCGTCGGAGGTCTTCGTCGTCGCCTGGCGCAGGATCGCCGAAGCCCCCAGAGGAGACGAGGCGGTGCTGTGGCTCTACGGAATCGCCCGAAACGTGGTGCGAAACGCCAAGCGCAGCGCCCGACGATCCCTCCGTCTCTCTGCCAAGGTCGCGGGTCTTGCCCCCGGCCGGGTCGAGGGTCCCGAACGGCAGGTCGTGGTGAGCGACGAGCTCGAGTATGTGCTCCGATCCCTCGATCGGCTCTCGGAGTCCGATCAGGAGATCCTGCGGCTCCGTGCCATGGAGCGCCTCTCGCTCACAGAGATCTCCTCGGTGCTGGGTTGTACCGAGGAAGCGGCGCGAAAGCGCTTCGAAAGGGCCGCCAAGCGGCTCTCCAGCAAGGTCGATGGTCCCGCATCGACAGACCAGTCCTCCCGTGCGAACCGGAAGGAGAGGTGACCGTATGAACAGCGACACCGTGATCAGGCAACTTGCCGAGGCGGATCCCTTCGCCCCGGGGCACGAACTGCCTGCGTCTGCACGTCCGAGTTCGGTTGCTCTCTCCCATATTCGAAGGAGCATGGACATGGACACCAAGGAAGCAATGGCGCCGGTGCAGTCGCCGAAACCGAAGAAGAGAACGGGCCTGTTGGTTGCGGCAGCGGCATTCGCCGCTGTGATCGTGGTCGTCGGAGCAGCGTTGTTGCTCGGGAACACGACGTCGTCGGAACCCCCAGCAACGACGCCGACCACGACGGCCGTACAAGAGGCAACGACGACCGAGGCAACCACGACCACCGACGCAGATACGACGAGCGACGACGCCGCGACCACCACGACAGTGCCGACACTCGACGCTGAAGCTGTCGCCTTCATGAACGAGTACGCGGATCTGCTCAACCGCGGCGAGCATCAAGCTGCGGCAGACATGGTCGTCGCCGCCGGGCAATGGGATGCGCCGGGCGAAACCGACGCGGAACGAGAACTGTGGACTCGAACTTTCCTCGAGATCAACAGCGATCTCGGTGCTGTGTACTCGGTTGACGAGTGTCGGGCGCTTGCGAGCGGCACTACCCAATGTCGGCTGACCCGCACGGCCGCCGAGATCGAACCGATCTATCCGCATCCGGAGACCGTGCTGTTCGGGATTCGGTTCGATGACGCTGGTGCCCTGGCGTACGCGGGACTGATGCCGATCCAGACGGATCCGTGGTGGGCGTTGGAGGAGGACTTCCAGCGATGGGCTCTCGACACCTACGGGACCGGAGCGGACTCTCCCTCGACAGGCGATCGCCGTGAACGTGGATCCAGACACCTATCCGGTCATCCTGGAAGACCTGGTCTCGATCTGGCGGGCTGAACGGAACGGCTAACCCACAGCGACACTGCGTTCTTGCGTAAATAGCGTTCACCCTGTGTGAACGCTATTTACGCAAGAACGGGTCAGGGGGTGAACGTGAGCTCGCCGGCCGCGGCGCTGATCGTCACCGTCGAGCCCTCGGGGAGCTCGCCTGCGAGGACTCGCATGGCAAGCGGGTCCGCCACTGCGGTTTGGAGCAGGCGCTTGAGCGGCCTCGCCCCATAGCTGGGGTCGTAGCCGTGGTCGGTGAGCCAGTCGATACCGTCCTCGGTGAGGTCCACGTCGATCTTGCGATCGGCGAGCCGGTGCCGGAGCTCGGCGAACTGGATCTCGACGATCTGACGCAGGTCTTCCTTGGACAACCGATGGAAGACGATCACGTCGTCGACCCGGTTGAGGAACTCGGGGCGGAAGTGCTCTCGCACGGCGCCCATCACCCGATCCTCCACCACCGACTCCGGTAGCTCGGGATCGATGAACTCGGAGCCCAGGTTCGAGGTCATCACCAGCACCGTGTTCGTGAAGTCGACGGTCCGCCCGTGGCCATCGGTCATCCGACCATCGTCGAGGACCTGGAGCAGGGCGTTGAAGACGTCCCCATGGGCCTTCTCGACCTCGTCGAGCAGGATCACCGAGTAGGGACGCCGGCGTACGGCTTCGGTGAGCTGACCGCCTTCGTCGTACCCCACATACCCGGGGGGAGCCCCGATGAGACGACTGACCGAGTGCTTCTCCATGTACTCGGACATGTCGATGCGCACCATCGCCCGCTCGTCGTCGAAGAGGAACTCGGCCAATGCCCTCGCCAGCTCCGTCTTGCCGACCCCCGTCGGGCCGAGGAAGAGGAACGAACCGATCGGGCGGTTCGGATCCGACAAACCCGCTCGAGATCGCCGAATGGCATTGGCGATGGATGCAACGGCCGCGTCCTGGCCGATCACCCGTTGGTGCAGGTGGTCCTCGAGGTGTACGAGCTTGGACATCTCGCCCTCCATGAGCTTGGACACCGGCACGCCGGTCCAGCGGCTCACCACTTCGGCGACATCCTCCTCGTCGACCTCCTCCTTGAGCATCTTCAGATCGCCCTGGAGACGGTCGAGGTCCTCCTGCTCGGCAGCCAACTGCTGGCTCAGCGCAGGCAGCGTGGCATATCGGAGCTCTGCCGCCCGTTCGAGGTCGCCCTGGCGTTCGGCGCGTTCGGTCTCGGCCCGGGTGTCCTCGATCGCTTCCTTGGTCGAACGGATCGCGTCGATGGCGTCCTTCTCGAGCTGCCAGTGCGCCATGAGCGTTCCCAGCTCCTCGCCGATGTTGGCGAGTTCCTCCTCGATGACCTCTCGACGCTCGATCGAGGCCGGATCCTCCTCCTTGGCGAGGGCCTGCCTCTCGATCTCGAGCTGGCGGCGGCGGCGTTCGAGTTCGTCGATCTCGTCTGGCATCGAGTCGATCTCGATACGCAGCTTCGACGCTGCCTCGTCGATGAGATCGATCGCCTTGTCCGGAAGGTGCCTGCCCGTCACATACCGGTCGGACAGGACGGCTGCGCCGATCAGCGCTGCATCCGTGATGCGCACACCGTGGTGCACCTCGTACCGCTCCTTGAGCCCCCGGAGGATGCCGATGGCTTCGTCCACCGACGGGGCTTCGACGAGGACGGGTTGGAAGCGTCGCTCGAGCGCAGGGTCCTTCTCGACGTACTTGCGGTACTCGTCGAGCGTCGTGGCGCCCACCATCCTGAGTTCGCCGCGCGCCAGCATCGGTTTGAGCATGTTCGAGGCGTCCATCGAGCCCTCGGCGGCGCCGGCGCCGACGATGGTGTGCATCTCGTCGATGAAGGTGATGATGCGACCCTCGGACTCCTTGATCTCGTTCAGTACCGCCTGGAGGCGTTCCTCGAACTCGCCGCGATACTTGGCGCCCGCCACCATCGAACCGATGTCGAGAGCGATCAGTCGCCGGTTCTTGAGGCTCTCGGGGACATCGCCGTCCACGATCCGTTGTGCCAGGCCCTCGGCGATCGCTGTCTTGCCGGTGCCGGGTTCGCCGATGAGGACCGGGTTGTTCTTGGTGCGTCGTGACAGGACCTGGATGACGCGCCGGATCTCGTCGTCGCGGCCGATCACCGGATCGAGCTTGCCCTTGCGAGCGTCCTCGGTGAGGTCGCGCCCGTACTTGTCGAGGGGGGCGAACGTGTCCTCCGGGTTCTGGCTCGTGACCTTCTGACTGCCACGCACCGACGCCAGGGCGCCAAGGACGCTGTCACGTGTGATGCCAGCCTTGCGCAGGATCTGGCCGACGTCCCCTGGCGACTCGGCGAGCGCCATCACGAGGTGTTCCACCGACGTGTATGTGTCACCCATCGCTTCGCGCTCGGTGCCCGCCTGCTCGAGAACGGCCAGCGTGTCACCGGAGAAGGCGACGTCGGTGCCACCGATGACCGTCGGGATGGCGGCGAGGTCGGCTTCGAGTGGCCCCCGGATGTCCGTCACATGGGCGCCGACCGAGGCCATGATGGGATAGACCAGCCCGTCGGTCTGGGCGAGTAGGGCGTCGAGGAGGTGCTCGGGTTGCACGTATTGGTGCGACCGTGCCCCGGCGGTGTCCCTGGCGCCGATGATGGCCTGTTGGCTCCGTTGCGTGAAGGTGTTGATGTCCATGGTGATCGTCTGATGCTCCTCGATGCAATACTACGCATCGTTCAACGCGATCGGTACACGGGTTATGCCAGATAATCTAAGTCAAGATGACTCACATACGCCTCCGTCCGGACGGGGGACGGGATGGGTCGTAGCCCAGGTCGGTCTCTTCGGGTTGTTCGTCGCCACCCTGTTCGCCGGCGAAGGCGTCCCCGACCTCCCCGGCATCGTGTTCGCGCAGATCGTCGGCGTCATCGTGGCCCTCGGTGCCGCCGTCTTCTCGATCTGGGCATTCCGGTACCACGGATCCAACCTCACGCCCTTCCCGCGTCCGGTCGAGGGCATGGGTCTGATCGAGGAGGGTCCGTATCGGTACGTGCGACACCCCATGTACACGAGCATCATCTTCTTCTCGCTCGGTGTCGGCCTCGCATACGCCAACGCGGCCACGATGCTCAGCTCGGTCGTCTTCGTCGTGTTCTTCATGGCCAAGTCCGGCCACGAGGAGGACATGCTCGTGGCCGAGGTCCCCGGCTATCGGCAGTATCGCTCGGACGTCCCCTGGCGGTTGATCCCCTATGTCCTCTGAGCTCTGAGCTTTGAGCTCGACCGGTGGATCGAGAAATCGGGCCTTTACTACTTGCCTTCCCCTTAATTGCTCAGTTAGTATCTCACCAATTCGGGCGGGACTGCTCACCTCGGTCCCATCGAGTGGAGGGAGTGGTTCGGGATGACACCTGAGCAAAATGACAAGACGTTCGATGAGACGTTCAAACCAAGGGGCACCTGGGCGTTCGTGATCGGCTTCACGATTCTCCTGTTCCTGCTGTGGTTCTCGGTCTACCTGACCCTGCTGTCGAGGGGCGTGACCACATGACCGACGGTCAGGCGCCAGCGGCCGAACCCATCGAGCCCGATGAGAAGATGCACATCGATCCGTATGAGCGTCGGTGGATCTGGGTCGCAGTCGGAACACTCTCGGTGTTCTTCGTCGCCGTGACCATCGCCGGGCTCGCCTTGGGCATCCAGGTACCGACCGTCGAGGGCCGCGTCGATCCCAACGAACTGACGACCACACCGCCTTGGAACGAACCGGGCGTCCGTGAGGTCGTGCCCGGCGAGGAGTACGACGTGTACATGGTCGGTCGTCGGTTCGCATTCCAACCCGCAGAGATCCGGGTGCCCCAGGGCGCACGAGTGAACTTCTTCGTCACGTCGGCCGACGTCCAGCACGGGTTCAAACTCGCGGACACCAACGTCAACATGATGGTGATCCCCGGGCAGGTCTCGAAGCTGTCGGCCGAGTTCGACGATCCTGGAACCTACGACTACATCTGCCACGAGTACTGCGGGCTCGGGCACGCCATCATGTTCGGCCAGCTGATCGTCGAACCCGCTCAGGGAGGTGAGTGAGATGCTCGAGGGTCGCACCAAACAGCCCGTCTACGAGCTCGAGACACGTGACAAGCGGTTCGTCGGCTACCACCTGATCATCGCCATCGCTGCGGTGTTCGTCGGTTCGACGTTCGGTCCGCTCCAGGCGCTCGAGCACGCCGGCCTCGACCTGTACCCACAGATGGATTGGCTCGTGGACAATTACTACCACGGCCTCACCATTCACGGTGTGCTGAACGCCTTGGTGTGGACGACGTTCTTCATCACGGGCTTCCTCACGCTCACGGTGATCAGGGGCCTCGGTCGTCGGTTGAAGTATCCGATCCTCAATTGGGTCGGATTCGGCACGATGATCGCCGGCCTCCTCATCACGGCCGTGCCGCTCCTCGGCGGCAGCGCAACGGTGCTGTTCACCTTCTACCCGCCCATGCTGGCGTCGTCGATGTTCTACATCGGCCTGACGCTGGTCGTGGTCGGCAGTTGGGTCGAGGGATGGGGTTTCTACGTCACCTACATGGACTGGCGCAAGGACAACCCCGACACGAGGACACCGTTCATCGCCTTCGCCTCGCTCATCACCATGGTGCTGTGGCAGTTCGCGACGATCGGCGTCGCGGCTGAGATCCTCGGCCTGTTGCTGCCCCTGTCGTTCGGCTGGTTCACCGGCGTCGACCCGCAGCTCGCCCGCACGCTGTTCTGGTTCACGGGGCATCCCCTCGTGTATTTCTGGCTGCTCCCCGCGTACCTGTCGTGGTATGCGATGCTGCCCCAGCAGGTCGGCGGCAAGATGTTCAGCGACACGGCGGCCAGGCTTGCGTTCTGGCTGTTCCTGCTGTTGTCCGTGCCCCTCGGATTCCACCACCAGTTCGTCGATCCGGGCGTCCCGAGCGGATGGAAGTTCATCCACTTCACGCTGACCATGCTCGTCACCGTGCCGTCGATGCTCACGCTGTTCACGGTGGTAGCGAGCCTCGAGTACGGCGGTCGCAAGCGAGGGGGCAAGGGCCTGTTCGGGTGGATCCGTGCGTTGCCATGGGCGAATCCGTCGGTGCTCGCGCAGCTGCTCGCGGGACTGCTGTTCATCTTCGGTGGCATCGGCGGCGTCATGAACGCCTCGTACAACGTGAACCTCGCCCTGCACAACACGGCATGGGTTCCGGGGCACTTCCACCTGACGGTGGCGTCGGCCACGACGATGACGTTCTTCGGGATCTCCTACTGGCTGGTGCCGTACCTGGTGGGCAAGCCGCTCTTCGCACCGAAGCTCGCGCTCGCCAGCAGCTGGCTGTACTTCATCGGGATGCTCATCTTCTCGAACGCCATGCACACGGTCGGCCTCCTCGGTGCTCCCCGACGGGTGCCGCTGGGGAGTGCGCCGTACGTGCCCTCGGAATGGTCCGGTCACCTGTGGCGGGTCGGAGTGGGCGGGTCGATCATGTACACCGGCCTCGTGTTGTACGTCGTCGTCGTGGCGGTCACGGCGTTGCGCCGCAAGAAGTTCGCCGAGGGTGAGGGTGTCGAGATCCCGGTCGCCGAGTCGATCCAGGACCCGCAGCGGACCCCGCTGTGGCTGGACCGGTGGGCACCGTGGCTCACGGCGGCGGTCCTCCTGGTGCTCCTCGCATACGGTCCCCAGCTCTACGAACAGATCGTGAACGCACAGCTCACGTCACCGGGGTTCACCCCGTGATGGACATCGGTGACGTCGTCGGCTCGTGACCACTCCCCAGGAGACGACGGCGTCCGATGACCACGGCGTGGGACCGACCCGGACCGAAAGGGTCCGGGTCGGTCTTCGCCGACTCGAACGTGCCACTCTGAGGCTCGAGCGGCCGATCAACGCGGCCGTCGGCGGTGCCCGGTTCAACCCGCTCCATCACACGGGGGGCCTCTCGGTCCTGTTCTTCGTCGTGGTTCTGATCTCTGGCATCTACCTCACCGCATGGTTCCAGTTCGGGTTCGAGGACTCCTACCTCGCCGTCGAACGGCTCGAGAACAACTTCGTCGGTCGCTTCGTGCGTGCGATCCACCGGTACGGGTCGGTGGCGCTCGTCGTCACGTCCCTGCTCCACGGATGGCGTGCCTTCGCACAGGATCGATTCCGCGGTCCGCGGTGGTTGGCCTGGGTGACGGGCATCTGGATGGTCGGGTTCCTGTGGGTGATCGGTGTGACCGGATACTGGCTGCTGTGGGATGTGCGCGCCCAGGCGCTCAACGAGGTCCTGATCCGGGCGCTGCGCGGCAGCGTCGTCGGACTCGACTTCCTCCTCGACAACCTGCTCACGCCGGCAGCAGGAACGGGTTGGCCGTTCATCCTCTTGCTGCTCGTGGTCCACATAGCGTTGTCGTTGGTGATCGGGGCACTCCTGATCTATCACCTTCGCCGATTGACGCCGCGCCGGTGGTTCCCGCCCACGACGTGGACCGTCGGCGCCGGGATCTCGTTGGTGATCCTGTCGGTCCTGTGGCCGGTCGGCATCCTGCCTGCGTTCGATTCCTCCGTGATCCCAACGAGCTTCCCCGTCGATCCCTTCTACCTCTTCCTGTTCCCCCTCGGACTCAACTTCTCGCCGTGGGTCGTGTGGGGCCTCGTGTTCGTCAGCGGCCTCCTCCTCACCGTGGTGCCGTGGATCGGTCGGCGTTCGATGCCGGGGCCCATCGTCATCGACGACGACCGGTGCACGGGATGCACGTTGTGCGTTGCCGATTGCCCATACGGTGCGCTCGAGATGGTTCCCCGCGGCGACGGCGTGCACCGGCAGGTCGCCGTGTTGGTCGCTGATCGGTGCGTCTCGTGCGGCGTGTGCGTCGGGAGTTGCACCGACGATGCGCTCTCGCTGCCGGACGAGCCCGTCGACGAGATCACGGGTGTTGCCCTCGCCGTGGCAACGGCAACGCCCGGTGTGCGGATCGTGATCACCTGTGAGCGCCTCGCGGGCGACGCCGGCGTCGTTGGCACCGACAGTGGGGACGCGCACATCATCCCCGTCAACTGTGCCGGTGCGGTGCACCCACACCTCGCCGAACGAGTCCTCGACGCCGGTGCGGGGTCCGTCCAGATCGCAGGGTGCCCGGCGGGGGACTGCGCCAATCGGTTCGGCAACACCTATGCCCAGGCCCGCCTCGACCGCCTCCGGGTACCGCGCCTGAAACGGCGCTATGTCGACGCGCCGATCGACACGGACTGGGTCTCCCCTGTCGATGCGGGTCGGGCTTTCGATGACCCCGGCCGGTCGCCCGTGGCTGATGCCGAGGTCCCGGCCCCGACGCCGAACGTGGCGCGCATCGCCATCGTCATGACCGTCGTCGCCCTCATCACGGTGATCCTCACCAACCTGCCGTTCGACCCGGGCTTCCCGCCCGGCCCCGTCGTGTCGATCGCCATGGACCACCAGGGCGGCGCCGTGTTGCTCGGGTTCGAGGGGGAACCGGCACTCGACGAGGGAGCACCGAGCCGCCTCGTGGTGACCATCGGAGGCGACGTGGTACTCGATCGGACGTATCCGACCGTGTCACGCGACGGTGCCGAGGTGTCCCAGGCCCTCGAACGTTTCGAGATGCCGCCCGGGGTCCAACAGCTACGCATCGATCTGTATGACAGGATCGATCCCTCGTACTTCACGGTCCTGTTCGACGATGGAGTTGCGGTTCCGGTGGGGAACGTCCTCGAGTTCGCATTCATCGACGCACAGATCGAGTCCCGGGCGGACGCGGGCCGGTCACTCTATTTCGAGACCACCCTCGGGGTGAATGCCGGGTGCCGGGTGTGCCATTCGCTCAAACCGGGCGAGGTGATCGTCGGCCCATCCTTCGATGGGGTGGCCACTGCAGCGAGGACCCGTGTTCCCGGCCTGACGGCCGAGGAGTACCTCCACCAGTCGATCGTCGACCCGAACGCCTACATCGTCGACGGGTTCGAGCCCGACGTCATGCTCCAGAACTTCGAGGACCTGCTCACAGCCGAGGAGATCGACAACCTCGTCGCCTTCCTGCTGACCCTCGAGTAGCCGAACGCATCCGTTCTTGCGTAACTGGTATCCGCACGGGTGGATGGGATCTACGCAAGAACGGGAAGGGGGTCACTCGAGGACGGGGAAGGCCTCTTCGTAGCCGGGTTCGTCCATGCCGTCCTCGAACCGTTCGCCGATGAGGCTCCCGTCGTCCTGCAGTTCGTAGCGGGCCGTGCCGCTCACCGGTGCGAAGCCTTCGACGGTCTGCCACGTCGCATCGAGGGTGCCTCTGCCGAACGTACCCGCACCGGTCTGGATGGACCCGGTGATGATCCACTGGAGCTCGTAGTCGCTGCGATTGTCGGGGCGGGTGATGATCAACTGGCCGCCGTACTCGACACCGCGCGCATCCGTGCCGTTGACGTAGTACGTGCCGCCGATCTGGTCCGGTGTGTCGCTGCCCTGCTGGGGAAGTGCGCATCCGGTGACCACGATCGCGAGGGCCGCTGCGAGCACGATTCGCCGATACACCAGGCCTCCTGAACCGCTGGCGAAAATTCCTTAGTCAGTTAGTATAACAATACGATGAACGTGGAGGCACCGTCCAAGAGCCGTCGCCGGTGGCTGTGGATCGCCGTCCCCGGCGCCCTGGTGCTGCTGGCGGTGATGGCTTTCGCCATCTTCGAACCGATCCAGGTCCTGCCCCGCCTGCGGATCGGGCCCGGGTACTCACTCATCGACCAGTCATCGGCACCGTTCACGTCCGAGGACGTGCGCGGCGAGGTGGTGCTCTACTCGTTCACCCATGCCGACTGCGGCGACGACTGCACCAGCATGGAGACAACGGTGCAAGAGGTTCGGGATCGACTCGATGAGGTCGATCTCGGGGATGTCGACATGCGATTCGTCACACTGACGCTCGACCCTGCGAACGACACGCCCGAGGTGCTCGCACGTCAGGCCGAGCGTCTCGGCGCCGATGGTGACGAGTGGCTCCTGGCCACCGGTGATCCCGACCACATGGCCAATGTCATTCGCTCGGGATTGCGGACCTGGTACGAGACCGAAGACGACGGATCGATCTCCTTCGACCCCGCCCTCGTGCTCGTGGACGGGTGGGGCGTGGTTCGCGGTGAGTACCGGTACCAGACGCTCAGACCCGATGCCGACAAGATCGTCCGTCACCTCAACATCCTCGGCGACGAGCTCCGCAACGCCAAGGGCGCCGCGAGCGTCGCCTACGAAGCCGCCCACTTCTTCCTCTGCTACCCATGACAGCCCGCACCCGCATCATCGCCCTGACGGCCGTCGGACTGGTCGCGATCCTTGCGGTGGTCTGGTTCCTCGTCCTGCCCCGCCTCCAGCCCCACGCGTTCTACGGACAGGTCATCCAGAGTGGCAGTCGGGCACCGACCGTCGAACTCGACGGCCCGGGCGGCGAACCCGTGGCGCTGTCCGACTTCGAGGACAAGGTCGTCGTGATGTACTTCGGCTACACGTTCTGCCCGGACGTGTGTCCCATCACCCTCGCCAAGATCGCTCGCGCGACGGACGCCCTCGGCGACAAGGCCGACGACGTGCAGGTCGTGATGATCACCGTCGACCCCGAGCGCGACACCGTCGAGGTGCTCGAGGAGTACACCACGGCGTTCGATCCCACCTTCATCGGGCTGACCGGCGATCCCGCAGACATCGACCGTATCGCCACCACCTACGGCGTGTACTACCAGGCGAACGACTCGACCTCGGCAGCCGGATACCTGGTCGACCACACATCGACGGTCATGGTGGTCGACCGATCCGGCGAGCTGAAGCTCGTGATCCCCTTCGACGCGACCGATGAGCAGGTAGCCGCCGACCTTGCTTACCTTGTGGGTTAGGAATTCGGATCGGGAGAAACGGAGTACCCGATGATCCGTGTACGCGTCATGTTCACCCTCGTCGCCCTCATGGTGGTGGCGGCTGCTTGCTCGTCGACGTCGGACGCCGTGACGATCGATGACCCGTGGGGTCGACCCTCACCGACGTCGACCGGCAACGCCGCGTTCTATATGGCGGTGACCGGTGGTGAGACCGATGACCGCATCGCCTCGGCATCCTCGCCGTCGTGTGGCGTCACCGAACTGCACGAGACCACCATGCAAGATGGTGTGATGTCGATGCAGGAGCAGACCGAGGGCATCCCGATCCCAGCAGGTTCGACCGTCATGCTCGAGCCCGGCGGTCTCCATGTCATGTGCATCGGTGTGCAGAAGGCGCTCGTCGCCGGCGAGATGGTCAACGTGCAACTCGAGTTCGAGAATGCCGGCGCCGTGACCGTCCAGGCCGAGATCCGCGAGCAGTAGCGCCCGACTCCGTCCGGTCCGGGGCATCCGGAATGCCTCGCGTGCTCGAATGGTTCCCAGAGGGACGCAAGCAACGCGGCCGCGAACAACAGCGAGGTGCACCCATGGCTACTGCCACGTGGAACGGACAGGTCGTCGCCCAGAGCGATGAGACCATCGTGGTCGAGGGGAACCACTACTTCCCGCCGTCGGCGGTCGCCACCCAGTTCTTCGCCGACTCAGCGACTTCGACCGTGTGCCCGTGGAAGGGCACGGCGAGCTACTACGACCTCGTGGTCGATGGTGAGACGAACGCCGCGGCAGCGTGGTACTACCCGGACCCCAAACCGGCTGCCTCGGACATCAAGGGATACGTCGCGTTCTGGAAGGGCGTGTCGGTGGAGCTTTGAGCTTTGAGCTTTGAGCTTTGAGTCTTCCCCATGACTCACAGCTCACAGCTCACAGCTAGGTTTCGGTCATGCTTCCGATCCGCCTCATCGAGTCCGAGCGTGAGGACTTCGACGGTCCGATCGTCGAACTGTGGCGCAAGGACGTCTTCGTCGGCCTCGTCTTCTGGGACGGCGAGTCGACGATCCTCCAGGTGTATCCCGACGGCGACGGCGACGTCCACGACCTCGATGTACGCGAGCTCCAGATGCTCCTCGACACGGCAACGCGTATCGTCGATCCCGACGCGTTCGACGAGGAGATGGATCAGCTGCGGGCCGCCGCATCGACGGCGCAGACCTGGGGTGACGAGCACCCGGCGACGGTCGAGTTGCTCGCCGAGTTCGATACACGGTCGGTGTTCCGGTCGGACGATGGGGAAGGGTTCTTCGACCGCTCGACAGCGGTCGCGTTCATCTCCAAATGCGAGGAGCTCGACCTCGCGGTCGTCGAGATGGACGGCTTGACGCTCGACGGCGCCAGCGTGACCTCGATCGAGGGTCTGGCGCTCGAGGTACCCGACCAGCCGATGATGACCTGGTCGCAGTTCCGATCCTTCGCCAACATGACCGCGCAGTCGACCCTCGAGTCGTGGCCGTCCGATGACGACCTGGTGGTGGCCTTCGTCTTCCGTCAGCCGGACGCAGAGGACATCGTCGCGTGAGTCACGCCGTGGCTGCGATGAAGACCCCGGCCACGAGGTAGAACGCTCCGACGGCCAATGGCATGTTCGTGACGATCGACTCGGTGCCTCGTGGCGTTTCCCACTTGGCTCCGTTGATGACGACGTCGAGGAAGGCAGCGGCGATGGGTCCGAAGATGATCGTGAGCACGCCGAGGCCGATCGTGAGGTAGCCCGTCATCGTCTGGACGGCCACCTGCTCACAGGGTGCGCCGGCGATCGCGTCGTCGCAGAACCCGGGCCACGCCGGGGCGAGCAGCAGGGCGAGGATCCAGGCGAGCAGTAGGCCTGCGAACGTCAGGATGACGGTGCGGATGGGACGGGATCGAAACGGCTTCACCGGGTCAGGGTAGGAAGACCGTTGGCGAGGGTCCCCGTGCGCCGTGCGGGTACCCTTGGTCCGACGCCGCCGAAGGGAGCCCCCGAACCGTGCCGACCTTTCGATCCGATATTGCATCGATTCCTCGATACGTCCCCGGTCGACCCATCGATGACGTGGCCAGGGAACTCGGCATCACCTCGATCGACAAACTGGCATCGAACGAGTGCCCCTTCGAGCCGTTCCCAGAGGTCCTGGCTGCGATCTCCGCAGGCGGAGCCGGCCTGAATCGTTACCCCGACAGCGCCGGCTACGAGCTGACCCGTGCCCTCGCGGACCACCATGGGGTGCCGCCCGAGGCCGTGTGGATCGGTGCCGGATCGTCCGAGATCCTCCGATGCACGGCCCTGTCGGTGGGAGGGCCAGGGACGAGCGCCGTGTTCGCCCATCCGTCGTTCGTGATGTACACGATCGGTACGAGGCTGTCGCATGCCGAGGCGATCACGGTGCCACTCGACCTCCACCTCGCCCACGACCTCGATGCCATGGCGGACGCGATCCGGCCCGACACGACCCTCGTGTACGTGTGCAACCCGAACAACCCCACAGGTGGCATCCGATCAGGGGTCGATGTCCGACGATTCGTCGAATCCGTGCCCGAACGTGTGACGGTCATCATCGACGAGGCATACGCCGAGTATGTCACCGATGCGAGCTACACCAGCTTCCTCGAGGCCTCGCTCGAGTTCCCCAACGTCCTCGTGGCCCGTACGTTCTCGAAGATCTACGGCCTCGCCGGACTTCGCATCGGCTTCGGTGTCGGTGACCCCTCCCTCGTGGGAACGCTTCGCACGTCCCAGGCCCCGTTCACGGTGAACACCTTCGCACAGATCGGCGCCCTCGAGGCGCTCCGTCACCCCGCACGCGTCGCCGAACGGCGTGACGACAACCAGATCGGGAGGCGCATGCTCACCGAGGGTCTCGGTGATCTCGGATACCGGCCGGCTCCCTCCGAGGCGAACTTCGTGTACTTCGAGCCCGATGTCGACCCGGCCGAGCTCGCCGATGCGCTGCTCCATCGTGGCGAGATCGTTCGCGTCCTCGGCAAGGGGATCCGAGTGACGGTCGGGACGGACGACGAGAACCTCCGGTTCCTCGAGGCAATGCGGGCGATCGGAACCGCCGATGCGTGATCCGGCCTCGATCGACTGGGAGGCCCTCACCGAGGTCGTGGATCGCGACGGTGCCCGTCGCGGGGATGCGCCGTGGTTGACGAACGAACTCGCCGTCGGGTTGTACCGCGACATGGTGCGCGCACGGGTCTTCGACCGACGTGCCACGGCCGCGCAGCGCCAGGGCCGGATCGGGACCTATGCGATCGCCGAGGGTCACGAGGCGATCCAGGTGGGGAGCGCCCATGCGCTTCGACCGAACGACTTCGTGTATCCCGGGTATCGGGAGCATGGCGTGCAGATCGCCATGGACGTGCCGTACGACACGATCCTGTCGTATTGGCGCGGGCTGCCCAACAGCGAGTGGGATCCGGCGACCACGCGCCAGATGGTGATCACGGTTCCGATCGGTAGTCATCTTCCCCACGCCGTCGGCCACGCCTACGCCGAGCGCATGCGCGGCAACGATGTCGTGACGGTGTCGTACATCGGGGACGGGGGGACGTCGGAGAACGACTTCCATTCCGGCCTCAACTTCGCCGGTGTGTGGAAGGCCCCCACCGTCTTCATCGCCTCCAACAATTTCTACGCGATCTCCGTCCCGTACGAGCAACAGACGGCAGCGGAGAACCTCGCTGCCAAGGCTCCCGGCTATGGCATCCCGGCCGAGCGGGTCAACGGGTTCGACGTGTTCGCCGTCTACGACGCCACGCGGCGTGCCGTGGAGCGGGCGGCCACCGGTGGCGGCCCCACGTTCATCGAGGCGGTGTGCTACCGGTTCGGACCGCATGCCACGGCCGACGACCCCGCCCTGTACCGAACTGCGGAGGAGGAGGAGCTGTGGCGCCCCTATGACCCGCTCGATCGGACGCGTGCGTTCCTCATGACCGAGGGCTGGTGGGACGACGAGAGCGAATCCGAGCTGATCGCCGCGGCCACGGCTGAGTTCGAAGCATCGCTCGATCGCGTGTCGGCCATCGCGTTGCCTGGTCGATCGGATGCGATCAGGCATACCTTCGCAGCGATGCCCGAGACCCTCGTCGACCAGTTGCACCGTATCGAGGATGCCGCAGGAGAGCCGCGTTCGGAGATCGAGCCACAGGAGTATTGGATTGTCGGCGATGACGACCTCCCCGACGGTTCGACGACGTCGTTGACGATGGCCGAGGCGATCAATGCCGCCCTCCACCAGGAGATGACGGCCGACCCGTCGACGGTGTTGCTCGGCGAGGACGTCGCGGTGGCCGGAGGCGTCTTCCGGGTCTCCGAGGGCCTTCTCGGTGCGTTCGGGGCCGAACGCGTCATCGACACCCCGATCAACGAGTCGGGCATCGTGGGGACCGCCATCGGTATGGCCATTGCGGGAGCTCGCCCCATCGCCGAGATCCAGTTCGAGGGGTTCTCCTATCCGGCGTTCGACCAGATCGCCAGCCATCTCGGGCGTATCCGCTTCCGCTCGCGCGGGCATGCCGAGCTCCCCGTCGTGGTTCGGATGCCGAACGGGGCCGGCATCGGTGCGCATGAACACCACTGCGACAGTCCCGAGGCGTACTTCGCCCACGTGCCCGGTGTGGTGGTGGTCGTTCCGTCATCGCCCGTGGACGCCAAGGGCCTCCTCGCCGCCGCCATCCGCTCCGATGATCCTGTCATCTTCCTCGAACCCAAGGTGCTCTACCGATCCGGTAGGGAGGACGTGCCCGATGCTCCGTACACCCTTCCCATCGGCCGGGCGCGCATCAGGCGCCACGGTTCGGATGTGACGCTCGTCACCTACGGCGGGATGGTTCCCGTTTCGCTACGAGCATCAGAGATGGTGGCCGCTGACGGCATCGACGTCGAGGTCATCGACCTGCGCACCATCTACCCATGGGACGTCGGAACCGTGACCGAGTCGGTACGACGCACCGGCAGGTTCCTGTTCGTCCAGGAACCCCAGCGCACCGGGGGAGTGGGGGCCGAAGTGGTGGCCGAAGTGGCTGAGCGCTGCGGCTACGACCTCATTGCGCCGCCGAGGCGGTTCACCGCGACGGATGCTCCGTGGCCCCAGTTCGCCGTCGAGCGCAACGCCCTGCTCACGGACGTCATGGTTGCATCCGAGCTGCGTGGGCTGATGGAGGGGTAGCTCGCACCGTTGTGTCGACAACGCGTGCGGCACCCTCGATCTTCACCGTGCTCAACCCCCGAGTGGCTTCGGCCTGACGGCGGGGAGGTTTCGCTTGGTGGTCAGGCCCATCTCGATGAGCATCGTGTGCGTGTGGTCGCCACGGCGATGCTCGGCGTCCTCGAGCAACCTGCGCAGCCGGTCGACCTGGGAGCGGAGCCGTTCGTTGTCCGCTTGTAGCGCCAGGATCCGCTTGATGCCCTCGATGTTGACGCCCTCGCTCGAGAGATCCTGGATGAGCTGGAGTCGGTCGAGGTCGGCGCGGCTGTAGCGCCGTGTCCCACCGGGCGTGCGATAGGGGTCGACGAGTCCCTTTCGCTCGTACACGCGCAGGGTCTGCGGATGCATGCCGACGATTTCTGCAGCGACCGAGATGATGTAGACGGCGTCGGTGCGATCACTCATGTTCATACCCCCAGGACCGATCGTGGGTTCCAGTCCGACTCTGCGCTGCGTAGCGCCTCGAGTGCCTTGCGTTCGTCGTCCGAGACAGCGTCGCGCACGGCGACCTCGAGGGTGACGACCAGGTCCCCGGTGCCCTTTTGCGTCGCAACCCCCTTGCCGGAGACCTTGAGCTTGCCTCCGCTCCTCGTCCCGGCCGGAACGCGGATCTTGGTCGTGCCGTCGAGCGTTGGGACCGTGACCACGGCTCCGAGGACGGCCTCCGTGTAGGTGATGGGGACCGTCAGGGCGAGATCCTTCTTGCCCACGCGTGCGAACAGTGGGTGGGACCCCACGTGGACGGTGACGTAGAGGTCGCCAGCGGGGCCACCGTTGGCTCCCTTGCCGCCCTTGCCGGCGACGCGGACCTTGGCGCCGTCAGCGACGCCGCGGGGAATCCGGACCTTCGTCGTGGTGTCGCCGACGGTGAACTCCCTGGTGCTGCCGGCCAACGCCTCGTGGAACGACAGCGAGACGCTCCCGGCGACGTCCTGGCCCTTGGTGGGCCTCGGTTGGCGGCTCCCCGACCGACCGAAGAGGTCCTGGAAGCCGCCGAAGAGGTCCTGGGAGGATCCGCCTTGGAATCCGCCGCCGAACAGGTCCTCGACGCGCACGTACTGCTGGCCGCCCTGGGGTCCCCCCACGAAGTAACCCATCTCGCGCGCATGGTCGTACTCGGATCGGGTCTCGGCATTGCCCAGGGTGTCGTATGCCTCGTTGATCTCCTTGAACCGTGTCTCGGCCGTGGGATCGTCGGGATTGCCGTCGGGATGGAATTCGCGTGCGAGCTTGCGGAACGCCTTCTTGATCTCCTTGTCGGAGGCGTCCTTGGATACGCCGAGCTCGGCGTAGTAGTCCTTCTCGAGCCATTCCTTACGCATGTCCCACGACCACGAGGCTTGGCCGGACGACCCTTCCCCTCATGGTGTATCCCTTCCTGAGTTCCTGTTCGACCACCTGCTCGCCCTCGCCGGGGACCACCTGCACTGCCTCATGGAGGGCGGGATCGAACGGTGCACCGACGGCATCGATACGTTCGAAGCCCTCGGACCGCAGCGCGTCGAGCAGCAATGCCTCGGTGCCGCGCATGCCGTCGAGCATCTTCACCTCCGCCTCGGTGGCGGCTTCGATGCCGAGTGCCGCGTCGAGGCTGTCGAGCGTGGGCAGGAGCGAGGTGATCACGCGCTGGCCCGCCCGCTGGACGTTCTCGACCTGATCGCGCTCGGTGCGCTTGCGGTAGTTCTCGAACTCTGCAGCGAGGCGTTGCAGGTTGTCGAGCAGATCGCCCGCTTCCTGCCGTGCCTCGATGAGTTCCCTGATCAGGATCTCGTTGGCCTCGTGGGGGTCATCGGGCAGGCTCAGGCCGACGGGCTCGGCTCCGAGCGGACCGTCGGCGGGCGACGACGGATCTCCGAGCGCGTCGTCGGTCACCACGTCCTCGATGGGTGGTGCGGCCTGTGTCTCCCCGCCGTCGTGCGGGGAGACACTGCTCGTGGTGTCGTCGTGCATCATGCGTCGTCCGTTTCCGAGATTCCTCAGGACTCATCCTCCTCGTCGACGACCTCGGCCTCGACAACCTCGTCATCGGAGGCTGGTGCATCCTCGGATGCACCTTCGGCAGAAGCGGCCTCGGCTTGCGCTGCCTCGTACATCTTCTGTCCGATCACCTGTGCGCTCTGGAGCAGCTGGGTGGTCGCCGACGTGAGGGACTCCGTCGTTGCGTCCTTGTCCTCGAGCACCGTCTTGAGTGCGTCGAGGTTGGCCTGGATCGGTTCCTTGTCGTCCTCGGTCAGCTTGTCGCCGTGCTCGGCGAGCTGGGACCCCACCGTGTGGACGGCGTGATCGGCGGCGTTGCGGGCCTCGGCTGCCGCCTTGCGCTCCGCGTCCTGGGATGCATGGGATTCAGCATCCTTGATCATCTGCTCGATGTCCGCCTGGTCGAGCGCCGTGCCGCCGGTGATGGTCACCTGCTGGGTCTGGCCCGTACCGAGATCCTTGGCCGACACCGACACGATGCCGTTGGCGTCGATGTCGAACGTCACCTCGATCTGCGGCACACCGCGGCGCGCCGGCGGAATGCCCTGGAGCTTGAATCTCCCCAGGCTCATGTTGTCGGCCGCCATGGCGCGCTCACCCTGGAGAACGTGCACCTCGACCTCGGGCTGACTGTCGGCAGCTGTCGTGAAGATCTCGGATCGGCGGCTCGGAATGGTCGTGTTGCGCTCGATCATCTTCGTGAACACGCCGCCTTCGGTCTCGACACCGAGGGTGAGCGGGGTCACGTCGAGGAGGAGGATGCCCGATACGTCGCCTGTGAGAACACCGGCCTGGATCGCGGCGCCGAGCGCAACGACCTCGTCGGGATTGACACCCCGGTTGGGCTCCTTCCCGCCGAGCTCCTGGACCAGGGTCTGTACGGCGGGGATGCGGGTCGACCCACCCACGAGGATGATGTGGTCGATGTCGCTCACGCTCACCCCGGCGTCCTTGACGGCACGCTCGAAGGGTGCTCGGGTCCGCTCGACGAGGTCTGCGGTCATCCTCTCGAACTCCGAGCGCTTGAGCGTCGTCAGCAGGTGGATCGGTCCGTCGGCGTTGGCCGTGATGAACGGCAGGTTGATCTCGGTCGACTGCACCGACGACAGTTCGATCTTCGCCTTCTCCGCGGCCTCCTTGAGGCGTGTCATCGCCATCGGATCCTTCGACAGGTCGATGCCGTTGTCGCCCTTGAACTGGTCGACGAGCCAGGTGATGACCTTCTCATCCCAGTCGTCTCCGCCGAGGTTGGTGTCGCCGGCGGTCGACTTGACCTCGAAGACCCCCTCGCCGATCTCGAGAACGGAAACATCGAAGGTGCCGCCGCCGAGGTCGTAGACCAGGATCAGTTCGTCGCTCTTCTTGTCGAGGCCATAGGCGAGCGAAGCCGCCGTCGGTTCGTTCACGATCCGTTCGACCTCGAGGCCCGCGATCTGGCCGGCTTCCTTCGTTGCCTGGCGTTGGGCATCCCCGAAGTAGGCAGGGACGGTGATCACGGCCTTGGTGATCGGCTCGCCGAGGTAGTCCTCGGCGTCCTTCTTGAGCTTCTGCAGGATGCGTGCCGAGATCTCCTGGGCGTTGTAGGCCTTGCCGTCGATGTCGACGGACCAATCGGTCCCCATGTGCCGCTTGACGGAACGAATGGTCCGATCGGGGTTGGTGATCGCCTGGCGCTTCGCCTGATCGCCGACGAGTACCTCGCCGTTCTTGGCGAAGGCGACGACCGACGGGGTGGTGCGATGCCCTTCCGCGTTTGCTATGACCTTCGGTTCACCACCCTCGAGGACCGAGATGACCGAGTTGGTCGTTCCGAGGTCGATGCCGACAGCGCGAGCCATGGTTGTACTCCTTGTGGTTGTGTACCCCTGCGCTGATGGCAGCGGTTCTTAGTCTTATCGCAGAGTATAACTTGAGTCGGATCGCATCAATTCCCGGTTCTGTCGTGTGCGCGGCGAAGGACGCGGCCGAGCCATCGGCAGGATTCGCAGGTCCGAGTGGTCGCTGAATGACGAACACCGGTGGGTTTCCCCACCGGTGTGGTCACCTCCGCCCGCGCCGGAGCCGGTTCAACCGGACTTCCGGGCGATCTTGACGCGCTCGCTGAGTGGGATGCCCGTGGAGCGTTGGTAGTAGGTCGTCACCCTGGCCGGTTCGACCTCGTCGGTATCGATATCGTCGCTGTCGTCCTCGCGTGCCATGTCCGCCGTGGCCTCGGCCACCGTCAGGAGCGGGGGCTCGGCTCAGGGGCGCGCCCGCCATGTCGACGACGGGTTCGCCGGCGTCCACCACTGGGGGTTGGTCGTCGTTCACCGCCGCCTGGTCGGGCCGTATCGGCATGGCGGTAACCGCCGCGAGATCGACGTCTGCAGCCTCGAGCGCCTCGATCTCGCTGAGATCGATGATCGATGCCTGGGCGGTGGCGAGGACCGCGAGATCGCGTGCCGATGCCTCGAAGCTGGTGACGGCGCTACGCAGGCGTGCGATCTTGGCACGGGTGGCCTGCGCTTCGCGTTCTGCCTCGGCGACAACCATGTCCGCTTTCGCCTGGGCGTCCGAGAGGAGTTGTTCGGACGCCATGGTGGCGTCACGCCGGAGCCACGCCGTGGACGTCGCGATGGCCTGGGCGCTCATCGCGGCACGATGCTCTGCTTCTCGTGCGCGCTCGACGGATTCAGCCATTTCGGCCTCGAGACGCGCAGCGGCATCGGTGACGCGGTGTGCCGCCTCGTCCTCGGCTCCCGTGCGAATCGCGTCGGCGTCCCGCTGGGCGTCCTCGAGGAGGCGTTGGCGTTCAGCGGCGATCTCGGCGTCGAGGCGCTCTGCGAGTTGCTCGAGGTCCGCGGCCTCGGCAGCGGCACGTTCGGACAGCTCGGTCGCCTGGACCCTCGCGACGTGGACGATCTCCTCGGCCTCGCCGCGCGCAGCCTCGCGCAGGGTGTCGGCCTGGCCGCGAGCGGAGTCGAGGATCTCGTCGCGCGTCTTCTCGGCGGCGATGAAGGTGCGACGGATCGCATCAGCAGAGGCATCGGCTTCCTCGAGTCGGGCCTCGAGGGCCTCCATGCGACGCTCATAGGTGGCGAGGGTGTCGACCAACCGTCCCACGACGGCGTCGACCTCGGCAGGGTCGTATCCGTTGCGTTTGACGCGGCCGAACCGGTGTGCCTCGGCGGCAGATGCGCTGATCATGTTGTCAACCTTCCTGATCATCGCCCGCGATGGCCCCTTCAACCCAAGCAATCGACCTCGAGGTCGTTCCGTCCAGCTATCTGACGATACGGGCGCCCCCGGTGCTGCGCAAGGCGTTTGTGGAACCCGTAGAAACGTCGTCCGGGCTCGCCTACGCTGTCGGGATGGATGAGGTGCGCGTCAATATCGACAAACCGTGGCTCAGCGTTGCCGACATCTGCGAGTACATGGACGTGTCCACCTTCGTCGTGACGTCGGTGCTGCGCTCCGGCGAGCTCCCAGCCGTGAAGTTCGGGCGTGAGTGGCGGATCTCGAAGGACGACTTCGAGACCTGGATCAACACCCAACGACGGCGCTCCGAGACCTCGGATCCGTCCGTCCACCACCGGGCGTGACCACCACGTCGCCGTCACGCGTCGCCGAGCCTGATGTCGATGTCGCATCCGATACGGAGCACGCCTGGGTCGTGGTGGTGTGGGACGATCCGGTCAACCTGATGGACTACGTCGTGTTCGTGTTCCGGGAGTTGTTCGGTTTCTCGAAGCGCAAGGCGACCAGGCTCATGCTCCAGGTCCACAACGAGGGCAGGGCGGCGGTGTTCAGCGGACCGCGCGAGGAGGCGGAGCTGCACGTTCAGCGTCTGCACGCGTACGGGTTGTGGGCCACGATGGAACGATGACGCGCCCTTTCCGTCGGTCGGGCGACCGTGTCTTCGTGGGTCTCACCGACACGGACCGTGCCTTGATCGGACAGCTTCGCGAGGTGCTCGACGGCGTCGGCGTCGAGCCCGATGATCCGGCCGATGCCGTGTTGCACCGGGACGCCTACCACGACGATGAGGAGGCCTCGATCGCGTTCACGTCGCTGACGGCAGGGGAGACGGCCTCCCTACGCGGCATCGACCGAGCGGTCCTCGATGCCGTGGCCGAGGGCGCCGAAGAGCTGTCTCGCGCCGAGGCGCTCTCGCTCGTACGGTCGATCAACGAGGCCAGGCTCGCGCTCGGTGCGCGTGCCGGAGCCTTCGACATGGGCCCTCGTTGGGCGGAGCACATCGGCGCCGACCAGCGACTCGCCGTGGTCGCCTGGTTGGGGTCCCTCCAGGTGGAGCTCCTCAGGGTGATGCCCCCGGCGAGGTGAGTACCCTCGGCCGCCATGTCGATCGTTGCCGTCATCCTCGCTGCCGACCACGGTCAGGGCTTCCCAACACCCAAGTATCTGTCGCCCGTGCGCGGGTCCACACTGCTCGATGCCGTGGTGGCGGATGCGACGTCGTGGCCCGTCGACGAGGTGATGGTGGTGCTTGGCGCGGATGCGCAGGAGGTGGAAGCGGGAGCGGACCTCAAAGGAGTGTCGGTCCTCGTCGACCCCGAGTGGGCCGAGGGTGCGGCATCGCCGATCCGGGCCGCGCTCGACCTCCTCTCGCGTGACCGAGGCGTGTCCCACGTGCTCCTTGCGCGAGGGGATCAACCGGGGATCGGCGCCGGAGTCGTCGATCGCATCGCCGCCGCTGCCCGTGCCGAGCGCGTCGATGCGGTGGTGCCGAAGTACCGGTACGCACTCGGGTGGCCCGTTGCGGTCGCTCGGAGCCTGTGGGATGTGTTCCTCGGTCTCGAGGGGACCATCGACGTCCATGATCTGATCGCCACGCATGCGTCTTCGACGCACGAGGTGTGGTTCGACCACCTGAGTCCTGCCGTGATCACCGGCGTGGACGACCTGCCGACGGCACGCCGGTGACCGACATGCATCGGTCGCAGGGACACGAGTAGTCTCGGCGCGAATCAGCGCTGGTTGGAGGAGTGGATCGGATGGCATCGATTTCGGCGATTCGTGCAATCGGACATCGGCAAGCCACCAAGCTTCGCAAGTCGAGGGTGCGCACGACGGAGGCGCTCCTTCAACAGGCGTCGAGTCGGCGGGGGCGAGCGGAGCTCTCCGAACGCACGAGTATCCCGTCGGCGGACCTGTTGCGCTGGGCGCACCAGGCAGACCTCATGCGCATCAACGGCATCGGTTCCGAGTACGCCGACCTGTTGGCCGCGGCTGGCGTCGACACCGTCAAATCGCTGCGTCGACGCAACGCCGCCAACCTGATGGCGATGGTGACCCAGGTCAACGCCAAGCGACGTGCCGTCCAACGGCTCCCGACCGTCGAGATGGTCCAGGGTTGGATCGACGAGGCCAACGAGCTCGAACCGACCGTCGCGTCCTGACACAGCCCGACCTCGCGCAGGCGGCCGATGAACGAGAGTTGACCGTGTGATCGCTCGTTCCTCCCCAGCATTTCCGTCTGACCGATCCGTCCACGACTCCTCCGACGGGCACGGCTGGATCCGGCCCGCCTCCCGGTCGTCCCTGCGCTGCGTATCAACCGATCGGTTGATACGGCCGTTCCACCCCACCTTGCCCGAAGGTGATCCGGCTGGTTGATGCCCGTGGCGGTGGTCTCCCGCACACTGGGAGCACACCCAACGGAAGGAACCGTCACATGCCAGCCGCAACGGACGCCGCACGAGCCCGGACCACCACCGACCTCCACGAAGCCATCGAGCTGTACCGATACCGACGACAGGCCTTTCGGCTCCACGCCGCCGCCTTCGGTGGTTCGATGGTGATCATCTTCGTCGTGAACCTCATCCTCAACCTCGCCGCGGGGACGACCGGCGAATGGTGGGCCTGGTGGTCGGGATGGGCACTCATCGGTTGGAGCCTCGGGATCGCCGTGCACGGGCTCGTCGTTCGTGTGTCACGACCCGATGGTTTCGAGTCCGCCTAGTGCCACGGGGATCGATGAGATCCCGAAGGGAGGATCACCATGTCCGCAATCGAAGTACACGGCCTGAAGAAGAGCTACGACGGGACGGTCGTCGTCGACGACATTTCGTTTTCGGTGGCAGAGGGGGAGATCTTCGGGATCGTCGGCCCCAACGGGGCCGGCAAGACGACCACCGTCGAGAGCGTGGCAGGCTTGCGAGTCCCTGATGCAGGGACGATCAGCGTCCTCGGCCTGCACCCGATCGAGGACCGGTACGAGGTCACCGAGCGGGTGGGCGTCCAGCTCCAGGAGAGCCGCCTCCAGGACCGCATCAAGGTGCGCGAAGCGCTCGAGCTCCATGCATCGTTCTACCGGGCACCTCGCGACTGGCGTGACCTCGCCGCCACCTTCGACCTCGAGGACCGGCTCAACGCGAGCTACCGGGACCTCTCGGGTGGCCAGAAGCAGCGGCTCGCCGTGGCGCTCGCACTCATCGGTGACCCGCAGCTCGCCATCCTCGACGAGCTGACCACCGGACTCGACCCCCAGGCCCGCCGCTCGGCATGGGATCTGGTCCAGCGAATCCGCGACGACGGAACGACGGTGGTGCTCGTCACGCACTTCATGGAGGAAGCAGAACGCCTATGTGACCGGATCATGATCATCGACCACGGCCAGGTGTCGGCCGTCGACACTCCCGAAGGGCTCGTCGCCAGCGTCGGCGGCAGCCAGCTCCTGCGATTCCGCCCGAGTGAGCCCCTACGGGACGAGGAACTGCTCGAACTCGGCGATGTGACCAGAGCGACCCATCGCGGCGACGAGGTCGTCGTGGCAGGTCGCAACGACGTGGTGCAACAGGTCACGACCTTCCTCGCCCACCGGGGCGTCATCGCCTACGGCCTCCGAGTCGAGACGACGAGCCTCGAGGACGCCTACCTCGAGCTGACGAACGGCACGAACGAACTCCAGGAGGTACGACGATGACGGCGACGATGCAACTGACCAGGACGGAGGGCAGGCTGTTCGCGAGGGATCCGGCCATGTTGTTCTTCGGACTCGTGTTCCCCGGCCTGCTCCTCGTGATGCTCGGCTGGCTGTACCCAGGGTTCACGGATCCGGCACCGGAACTCGACGGCGCGTCGTACCTCGCGTATTACGCCCCGGTCACGATGGCGATGGGTGTGGCGACGCTTGCCCTCATGACGCTTCCTCCCATCCTCGGTACCTACCGGCAGTTCGGGATCCTCCGACGGCTGCAGACGACGCCGGTCCCTCCCGCCCGGCTGCTCGGCGCGCAGGTCGCCGTGCACATGGTGGTGGCCGTCCTCGCCGCCGCAGCGACCGTGGTCATCGCGACCGTGGGTTTCGACATCGGGATGCCGGCCCAGCCCGTCTGGTTCGCCCTGGTCTTCGTGCTGGGTGCGGCATCGATGTTCGCCATGGGTGTCCTGGTCGGTTCCCGGGCGCGTCGAACGTCGTCGGCGCAGGCCCTCGGGATGGCCGTCTTCTTCCCCATGTTGCTGTTCGCGGGGGTGTGGATCCCTCGAAGCGTGATGCCCGATGCCCTGCTCACGATCAGCGACCTGACGCCCCTCGGCGCCACGGTCCAGGCGCTGGGCGACGCTTGGGCGGGCTTCGCACCGAGCATGGTGGATGTCACCGTCATCGCACTGTGGACCATCGGAGTCGGGCTGCTGGCGGTGCGACTGTTCCGGTGGGAATGATGCCCGTAGGCTGTCGATCGTGCGTATGAGCGAATCCGAAACGCCGAACGTCCACGCTGATCCCCTGGCGATCGGCGTGGGCTTCGACGTGGAGGCCGGCGAGTCGATGGGCACGTTCGAACTGACCGAACCGACGACGTGGGAACAGGGCGTCGATCGAGTGTTCGCCTGGCTGCCGTACCCGACGCTGGTCGTGTCCGCCGTCCTGTCCTACCTGGGTCAGCCCGCCCCGGAGGACCGCACGTGGACCATCGGTCTCACCCTCGCCGCAGCGGTGTGGACGGCAGCCACGTTCACGAGGTTCGGGCCCCCCACCCAGCAACGGCAACGGACCCTGTACGTCTACTTCGCCGGGTTCCTCGTCCTGGCGGCATTGATGATGCTGCACACGCCCGTGTTCGTCATCTACACGATCACCGGATTCCTCCATGCCGCGCTGCTGAGGCCATGGGCGGTGGCGTTCACGGGATTGGCAGCGACGTCGCTGATCGTCTACTCGGCGATCGTCTATCCCGGTGGGGGTCCCGTCGAATGGGCCATCTATCTCGCGATCGTCGCCATCCAGACGGCTGCCGTCGGCTTCGGTGTCTACGGAGGCGATCGCATGATGGGCGTGGCACGGGAACGGCGGATCGCCCTGGAGCAGCTCGAGGCATCACGTATCGAGAACGAATGGCTCCACCAGCAGTTGGTCGCCCAGGCGCGGGAGGCCGGGATCCATGATGAACGGGAACGGTTGGCCGGAGAGATCCACGACACGATCGCACAGGATCTCACTGGCGTGATCACGCAGATCGAGGCCGCCAACCAGAACTGGGCTGACGAAGAGGCGGCGCGCGCCCATCTCGCGAACGCCTCGCGCATCGCTCGTGACGGTCTCGAGGATGCTCGACGCTCGGTTCAGGCCCTGCGGCCATCGCCACTCGAGGATCAGCGTCTCCCAGAAGCCATCGCAGGAGCCGCACGGAAATGGTCCGGCCTGACCCGGATACCGGTGGCTGTGCACACCTCAGGTGACCCGATCCACGTTCCCACGGACATCGAAGTGACGGTGCTTCGTGCCGCCCAGGAGGGATTGGCGAACATCGGAAAGCACGCCGACGCGTCGCGGGTAGATCTGACGTTGTCGTTCATGGACGATGCCGTGACCTTGGACCTTCGCGACGATGGCGTCGGGTTCGACACGACGACCGCGCTCCGCGACGAGAGCTATGGGTTGACGGCGATGAAGCACCGCATCGATGCATTCGATGGGATCCTCGAACTCGAATCGCGTCCGGGTGACGGGTGTGTCCTGCACGTCTCGATCCCGCTCGCACCGGGGACATCCGATGGTTGACCCGACAGCACCGATACGCATCCTCATCGTCGACGATCACCCCATCGTGCGAGATGGGATCCGTGGCATGTTCACCGGCGACGAGCGATTCGAGGTCATCGGTGAGGCTGGCGATGGGCAGCAGGCCATCAACCGGGCACGCGTCGACAGGCCGGATGTGGTCCTCATGGACCTCAGGATGCCCGGGGTCGATGGCGTGCAGGCGACCCGCGAGATCGTCGACGAGGGCCTCGCCCATGTGTTGATCCTCACGACGTACGACTCGGAAACCGACGTCCTTCCCGCGATCGAAGCCGGTGCAACCGGCTACCTCCTCAAGGATGCAGCCAGGGACGAGCTCATCGATGCAGTGGTGGCGGCAGCCAAGGGAGAATCGGTCCTGTCGCCGCCGATCGCACGACGGCTGATGGGACAGGTCCGGAAGCCTCGGAAGTCGGCGGTGAGTGAACGGGAACTCGAGGTTCTTCGGGCCGTCGCTCGGGGGAACACCAACCGGGAGATCGCCGCGGAGCTGTTCATCAGCGAAGCCACCGTGAAGACCCACCTCCTGCACATCTACGAGAAGCTCGAAGCCAGCGACCGTGCGTCAGCCGTCGCCCGAGGCTTCGAGCTCGGCCTTCTGAGCCCCGGGACCGACTGATCAGATCGGCGGAGTGACAGAGCCACAACGCGACGAAACCCTCTGCTGGACAAGGGTGTCTGTGGCTCGCCCGAGGGACTCGAACCCCCAGCCTTGCGATCCGCGGACGAGGGGCCCGCACATGAGTGCGGGCCCCTCGTCATGGGAAGGCAATGCGGTCGGACCGGCTACTTGCTCGCGGGAGCCTTCGTGGCTGCTGTCTTCGATGCTGCTGCCTTCTTGGCCGGTGCCTTCGTGGCTGCTGTCTTCGATGCTGCTGCCTTCTTGGCCGGTGCCTTCGTGGCTGCTGTCTTCGATGCTGCTGCCTTCGTGGCGGGTGCCTTCTTGGCCGGTGCCTTCTTGGCGGGTGCCTTCGTTGCTGCTGCCTTCGTGCCGGGTGCCTTCTTGGCGGGTGCCTTCTTGGCCGGTGCCTTCTTGGCGGGAGCCTTCGCCGTCGAAGGACGGAACGACTCACTCCATGAGCCGACGACACCTTCCATCTGGTGACGCAGCTTGGCGACCTGGTCCTGGATCTGGTCGACGTCGATGCGCTCGGACACGGACTCGACCGTCGCCTTCGTGCGCTCGCCGACGTTCTTGTCGCCGACCGGGAGCGCCTTGATGCGCTCGAGGAACTCGTCGAACAGCTCGGTGAGCTGCTCGATCATTTCCTGGGCGGCGTCGGTCGTCGTCGTGACGGCTGCCGTACCCCGCTCGCGGACCTTGGTCTGCACGGTGCCGGTGGCCTCGGCCACGGAGTCGGTTGCCAGACGTTCCGTACTGGGCCACCTTGGAGGTGGCCGTGCCTGCGACGTCCTTGACCTTGGCCGATGCCGCCGTTCCGTAGTCGGTTGCCCGTGTCGTCGCGGATCCGGCGACGTCCTTCGCCTTCGTGGTGGCTGTCGTGGTGGTGTCCGCAACGGTGTCCGTCACGGTCTTCACTGCCTTGGTGGCAGCTTCGCGCTGTGCGTCGAGGTTCATGTGTCCTCCTGTTCGGTGGCGATGAAGCTCGTGTAGATCTCCATCAGTGCTTGCTTCTGACTCCGGGAGAGGCGTGTGTCGGCATCGATTGCGTCCGGCACGCCCGGCGGCTCGTCCCGATCGAGGAGCCCTGCACGTTCGTAGAGCGTCTCGGTCCGGATCGAGAGCGCCTCCCCGATCGATCGCAGGATCTCGGCCGACGGTGTGCGAACTCCCCGCTCTATCTGTGACAGATAGGGGTTCGATACACCAGTCATATCGGCCAACTTGCGGATCGACAGGGCGCTGCGTTCCCGCTGTTCGCGGATGAACGAGCCGACGTCCCCGAGTTGTGGTGTCCTCATACGACTTGCAGGATACAGCATAGTGCTTGCAATTGCAAGCACTATGGGGGCTGATCGATCAGAACGCCGTTCGGCGGCCTGCCAGCATGTCGTCGAGGGCGTATTGGATGCTGCGGCGAACGTCCTCGGATCGCTCGAGCATGTCGAGTGCATCGACGTCGTCGGGGTGCGCGCTCGCCGCAATGGGTTCGAGGAACCGGATCTTCCATCGCACCGGGAGGGGAATGGGGTTGAGGGACACGGCGATCTCGTCGACCCGCTGGTCGGGGAAGAAGATGCGCACCAGTCTGGCGAGCCGCTTGGAGGTCATCACCGCCGGATGCACCTCCTCGGAGCCGATGATGGCGACCGGCACGATCGGTGCGCCGGCTTCCTGGGCGATCTCGGCGAAGCCCCCTCGTCCGAGCCTGCCGACCCGGTATGCCTCCCACACGGGCTTCATGAAGCCGTGCTCGCCCTCCGGGAACACACCGAGGAGGTGGCCGCGACGAAGGATCTCTCGAGCGTCGTCCCTCGCAGCGTATGCCGCCCCCACCTTGCGATAGAGATGGGACACGGTCGGCAACATATTGAAGATCTCCGTACCGACGACACGAACGCGCCGAGGCACGGACGCCTCATTCATGACCGCGAGGGCCAACATGGCGGCGTCGTAGGGGAGCGCGGCACCGCCGTGATTGGCGACGAGGACACCGGGTCCGTCCGTCGGAACGTGCTCGATACCCTCGACCTCCACCCGGAAGTAGTCGTAGAACACCCCGTTGAGGACATGCCACACCATCTCGGCGACGACCGGATCGAGTCCGAACGCATCCACGTCGTAGGTTGCGAGGGTGAGGTGGCGCCACAGTGATGGCCATGCGCTGAAACCCAGCGTTCCCGTCAGCGGGATCGACACATCGGCGATCGAGCCGTCACCGTGGAGGCCACACCGTTCCGTGCCCACGACGAGGGGCAGTCCGCACGGATGTCCCTCGATGCTCCGCCACGGACAGTGCCTCGTCGTGTCGACGAGGGCAGCGAGGCGCTCATGGAGGATCTGGCGGCGCTCGCGTGCCTCGGCGCGGTCCTCCGACGAGATGCCGGGGATCTGGATGGCGGAGAAGCCCTCGGCGACCTCGGCCACGACGGTCCTTCCAGCGTCATCGACGGGTTCATCGGCCGCGAGGGCATCGACCAACTCTGCTTTCGTCATGGTCGATCGACCCCGGATGTCGGCCGCCCTCGCGAGACCCAGGAGCTGGGCCTTGGTCTGTGCCGTGAGCTCGTCGCGTGTCATGGCGCCGCCCCCCGCTTGTAGGCGTTGAGGACGGTCTGGCGACACGTGTGGGCAGGGACGAATCCGAGATCCGTTCGCATGCGCGTCGTGTCGGTCACCCTTCCGTGCTTGAGGAGGCCGCTCAGGTGGTCGGGAATCACCAAGCCCGTGCGTCGCAGTGTGCGCAACCCGGTGTCGAACAACCTTCCCGGCAGCGGCTGTGGCGCCCTTCGACCCAGTCGAAGGATCCGCGAAAGGAACATCTGGCCTTCGCCGGCGACGTTGAACGTACCCGAGACCGGATGGTCGAGGACGTGCTCGAAGGCCGTTACGGCATCGCGCTCGTCGGTGAACTGGAGGCGCGGATCGAAACCCCACAGGGTGGGGACGACAGGCAAGGTGAGGTAGCGACTCAACGGGTTGCCGACCTTGGGACCGAACACCGGAGCGAGGCGCAGCGTGGTGAACGTGATCCCTGGGTACCGCTCGCTCAAGTCGGCGACGAAGCGCTCCATCTCGGTGAGGTCCCGCTGGTAGCGGCTCGGTCTGCCCTGTGAACGCGTCGTCTCGGACATCACGGAGGGGTTGCGGGGGTTGGATCCGTAGATCGCGGTGTCCGACTTGACCACGACGCTCGACACCGAACCGACACGTTCGATGGCCCCGAACAGCGCAAGGGCGCCGATGATGCGGTCCTCCGACTCGTTGGAGCGACCTTCCTTGGTGGTGCGATGCACGGACTGGAGGTGGATGACGACGTCCGGCTCGACCTCGAGCACGTACCGCGCCAGGGCGAGGCGGTCGAGGTCGATGTGACGGAAGTCCGCATCGAACTCGACCCGCGGTGGGCGGTCATCGACGGCGAAGACCACGAGGTCGTCGCGGACAGCGAGACGACGCACCAGTTGGCCGCCCGTCCAACTACTTGCACCCGTGACGAAGACGCGCTTCATGTGATTGAGGGTAGGAGTGCATCGGCAGGCATGATCATGAGGCAATCCCGGCCATCGACGCCACCTAGCCTGCGGAACGTGGAGTCGCCATCGAGGAGGATCCGTGCCTGAGCGCACAGCAGCGATACTCGGAGTCGGCTTGATCGGTGGCTCGATCGCGGCCGGCTTGGGTCGCGTCGGTTGGCGGGTCGTCGGCTACGACGCAAACCCGGCCGTCGCCGATCGTGCGCGGGAACTGAGGCTCATCAACGTGGCCGTCGACACCATCGACCAAGCCCTCGATGGTGCCGACCTCGTGGTCGTCGCCGCGCCGCCCAGCGCAACCATCCGGATGGTCGCGGGACTCGAAACCGATGTCGTCGTGATGGACGTCGCAGGCGTGAAACAGGTCGTGGTCGATGCTGCAGGGCATCTGCCGCGGTTCGTTGCGACCCACCCGATGGCGGGGCGCGAAACCTCCGGTCCCGACGCAGCGACGGCCGCGCTGTTCCACGGGGCCACGTGGGTCGTCGTCGAGGGGGCAGATGCCGACGCGACCCGCCTGGTGGTTGACGTGATCACGAGCCTCGGTGCCCGTCCGGTGACCATGACGGCGACCGCCCATGACCGGGCAGTCGCGCTCGTGAGCCATCTACCCCAGCTGGTCGCCAGTGGACTCCTCGCTTCTGCGGCTGACGATCCCGCCTCGCTGACCCTCGCTGCGGGCAGCTTTCGGGACCTCACTCGGGTGGGTGCGTCCGACCCACTCGCTTGGGTCGAGATCCTCAAGGCGAACGACGACGCCGTCCTCCACGCCATCACCGCGCTGCGTGACCGGCTGTCCGTCCTCGAAGCGGCGATCCTCTCCGACGACGATGCCCTGTCCCAGCACCTCGCGGCCTCCCGAGCCACCCGGGCGATGCTCGGATCACCCGTGGCGCAGGTGCGGGTAGCGCTCGCCGACAAACCGGGAGAGCTCGCAAAGGCCGGGCATGCGTTCGAGGCGTCGGGCGTCGACATTCGCGACATCCAGATGCGCCACGCACCCCACGGAGGCGGCGGCGTCCTCACGCTGGCCGTGCGGCCAGGCGAGGAGGGCGCGCTCCGGATGGCGCTCGAGGCCGAGGGACTGCTCGTCATGCCCTGAGGGGCGGTCCAATGGTCTACGCTGCGGGCCGGAGGTCGACATGGTCCCAGACGAGCCGACGCTCACCATCGGTGTCGAGGAGGAGTACTTCGTCGTCGACCGCGAAACGAGGAACCTGGTTCCTGATCTGCCGGATGCCGTCCGGAAGGCCCTCGAGGCGCCCCCCGTCGGCATGACCAGCCCGGAGTTCATCCGAAGCCAGATCGAGATAGGCACGCCCGTCTCGAAGAACGTGACGGAACTGTCCGAGTACCTCGCCGTCATGCGCCGCTTCGTGAGCGACGTCGTCAGTGAACACGGCATGGCGATCATCTCGGCTTCGACCCACCCGTTCGCCATGTGGGGGGACCAACAGTTCACCGACAAGGAGCGATATCGACTCCTCGACCAGGCACTCCAGGGCGTCGTTCGCCGCCTGCTCATCTGCGGCATGCATGTCCATGTCGAGGTCGGCGACCAGGACCTCAGGATCGACCTGATGAACCAGGTCTCGTACTTCCTACCGCACATCCTGGCCCTGTCGGGTTCGAGCCCGTTCTGGCATGGTGACAACACGGGACTCAAGAGCTATCGCCCCGCAGTGTTCCGGGCACTCCCGAGAACCGGAATCCCTGATGAGTTCAACGACTGGTCCGAGTACCAGCGACACGTCGATGTCCTCGTGAGGACCGGGGTCATCGAGGACTCGACGAAGCTGTGGTGGGATATCAGGCCGTCCGCCCGCTATCCGACCCTCGAGATGCGATCCTCGGACATTTGCACGCGCTACGAGGATGCGATCGCGATCGCGGCCCTGTACCAGGCGCTGCTCGCGATGCTCTACGAGCGGCGCATGAAGAACCAGCGGTGGCGGGTGTACTCGAGGATGCTGATCGCCGAGAACAATTGGCGTGCGCAGCGGTACGGGGTCGAGGAGTCGCTCATCGACTTCGGGCTGGGTCGCCTCGTCCCAATGACCCAACTCGCCGACGAATTGGTCGACCTGGTCGGGGATGCCGCTGCGTCGCTCGGATCGCTCGACCACGTGATGCGCATACGGGACATCGCCGCGTACGGGACCAGCTCTGACCGTCAACTCGCGGTGTACCACGAGTCGATCGCGTGTGGGGCGGACCAGGAAGAGGCCCTGCGCGACGTGGTCGACCACCTCATCGCCGAGACCACGGAGGGTTTGTGACGCGGTCGCTTCGTGTGGCTGGTGCGCAGCTCGACTTCACGGTGGGTGACATCGTGGGAAACGAGGACAGGATCCTCGCGGCGCTCTCGTGGGCCGCGGAGCGTGACGCCGATGTCCTCGTCCTGCCGGAGCTTGCCGTGTCGGGGTATCCACCTGAGGATCTCGTCCTTCGGCAGGGCTTCGTCGATGCCAACATCGCGGCCCTCGAACGTGTCGCGTCGCAGACGACCGACACGGTGGTGGTGGTCGGTTTCGTCGATCGGCTCGAGGCAGGGCGGAAGGACGACGACGCCCTCGAACGCAGAGTCGCGAACGCAGCCGCAGTTCTCGCAGGTGGACGCGTCGTCGACGTCTATCACAAGACCCTCCTGCCGAACTACGGCGTCTTCGACGAAGCCAGGTACTTCGCCGAGGGTCGAACGCCGATGCGGCTCCACACGATCGGAGGAGTCCTGTGCGGCATCTCGGTGTGCGAGGACATCTGGGACGAGGATGGACCACCGACCGGGCAGGCCGTCGGCGGGGCCGAGGTGTTGCTCAACATCAACGGGTCCCCGTACCACCTGTTCAAACGTGCCGAACGCCTGGCGATGCTTGCTGAGCGGGCCAGAGCGACGCAATGCCCGGTCGTGTACGTCAATTGCGTGGGTGGCCAGGACGAATTGGTGTTCGATGGCGGATCCGTCGTGATGGGTCCGAACGGGACGCTCGCACGGTCGGCGGAGTTCCGTGAGGCCATGTTCATCGTCGACATACCACTCGGAAGGCAACCTCATCCGCTGCTCCCGGTGGTGGAGGTGAGCGGTCCCAGCCCCCCACGAATGCCGATACCAGATCCCTACATCGCCCCGGAGCTCGACGACCTCGAGGAGGTGTACCTCGCCTTGTGCACGGGACTCGGCGACTACGTCCGGAAGAACGGTTTCTCCGAGGTGGTCATTGGGCTGTCGGGCGGCATCGATTCGGCACTCACGGCGACGATCGCTGCCGACGCCATCGGCCCCGAGGCGGTCCACGGCGTGACCATGCCGGCGAGGTACTCGTCGCGCGGATCCGTCGATGATTCGATCGATCTCGCGGAACGGCTGGGCATCCGGATCGACGAGATCCCGATCGACTCCCTGTTCACCGGGTTCCTCGAAGCCTTGGCTCCCGTGTTCGCCGATGCGCCTGCGAACGTCGCGGAGGAGAACCTGCAGTCGCGGATCCGGGGCACGATCCTGATGGGTATCGCGAACAAGCACGGCGGCATGGTCGTGGCGACGGGGAACAAGTCCGAGATGGCGGTCGGGTACGCAACCCTCTACGGCGACATGGCGGGTGGATACGCCGTGCTCAAGGACGTCTACAAGACGATGGTCTACGACCTGGCCAGATGGCGCAACACCCGCAGCGACGTCATCCCCCACGCCATCATCGCCAAGGAGCCCTCCGCAGAGCTCAGGCCCGATCAGCGTGACTCCGATTCACTGCCTCCCTACGCGACCCTCGACGACATCTTGATGCGGTACATCGAACTCGACATGACGGCCGACCAGATGGCGGCTGCAGGCATGGACGCCGACCTCGCACGTGAGGTGGCCTCGATGGTCGATCGCAACGAATACAAGCGACGGCAGGCCGCACCAGGCGTCAAGATCACCCTCAAGGCCTTCGGAAGGGATCGCCGACTCCCGATCACGAACAGGTTCCGGTGATGGCAGGACGATCCCTTGGTCCCGTCATCATCAACGGGGATCCCCACGAACCGGACACGGCGAGTGTCAGCGTGTTCGACATCGGATTCCAGCGCGGGTACGGCTGCTTCGAGGCGATGCGATCGTACAGCGGTATCCCGTTCCGGCTCGCCGGCCATCTCGACCGGCTCGACGCGAGCGCATTGAACCTCCACATCGGCCTCCCGTCCCGCGATCAACTCGTTGGCTGGTGTCTGCGAGCCTCCGCCCCCGGTGACGGGGTGCTGCGCTTGTACGTGACCGGCGGCACCGACCCGAGACGACCCGGGACCGACAACGCCGTCGTCGTCTTCCTCGAACCCCTTCCGGAGATCCCCGAGACCGTGCGCCTCGACCTCCTCGATGCGCCATGGCACGCAGACGGTCGAACCTCGGAATTGACCGGGGCCAAGACCATGTCCTACGGACCGAACCTGGCGGCGACCATCAAGGCCCGCAGCAACGGTTTCGACGACGCAGCCCTCGTAGGCTCAGGCGATGTCGTGCTGGAGGGCCCCACGTTCTCGATCGGGTGGGTTCGTGACGGTGCCATGTGCACTCCGGCCCTCGACAGCCACATCCTCGCATCGATCACGAGGGAGGCGACGATCGAGGTCGCAGCATCATTGGGCATCCCCGTTCGCGAGGAACGCTTCTTCCGCGACGACCTCATCGCCGCCGACGAGGTCTTCATCATGTCGACCGTGCGTGAGGTGCTCCCCGTCACGGCCGTCGGCGGCGCGACCTTCGACCGCGGTCCTGTCGTGCACGCCCTGCGCAACGGATTCCGGGAGCTCGTGACGAGGGAGACCGGTTGACGGTTCTCGAGGACGTCGACGCGTTGTACGCCGGTTGCGCCACGGAACCCCACCGATGGACCGACCAGGCCTTCGCCGACTGGAGCGAGTCCGCACTGGCCACCGCTGACCTCGACAAGGAGGTGGCACGGTACCTGCGCCGGATCGTCAACGCTGCTCGTAGGATCGCTGCGTTCTGGGGATCCGATGACGATCCTGCGGCGGCGGCCGACGACTGGAGGTCGCGGGTCGACATCGCCCTCGGAGCCAGGGCCTGGCGGCCGCAACTCGACCTCGCGCTCCATCTGCTCGATCGTGATGGCGACGAGGCTTCGTTCACGTTTGCTGCAGCGCTGTTCCCCGTGGTGATGCACCAGCCGTTCCTCGACGGCATCGACTACACGACGTGGCGCGATGATCCGACGTGGCGATCTCCGCGAGGTAGCATCGGATCATGAACCGAAGGCCGACGATGGTCGTGCTGGCCACGGTGCTTCTCACCGTGGCCGCTGGGTGCTCGTCATCGGCAGACACCGCTACGACGATCGCCGAACCCGTGGTCGTGACCACGCTTCCATCGACGACCACGTCGACGACGTCGCCGTCGACGACGTTGCCGCCCATCTCCCAGCTCTCCCCGCCTGCATACCGGATCGTCGAGCGCGTTCCGACCGAAGGTCCCGGCGACGAGGTGGTCGTGTTGCTCGATCCCTCGTCGTATGACACGCTCACCGATCTCGACCTGTACGACCTGATCGCCGAAGTCGTGGAGCTCTTCCCGCCCATCGCAACGCTCCACGTCGTCGACGATGCAGCTGCCGCCAATGCCGTCGCTGCATCGGACACGTCGACGACGGAGACCCCCGCTCCATCGGAGCACTACCTGGCTCGCCTCGAGAACGGCTTCCGGATCGTGTACCTCGGCCCGTTCGCTGCGAGCGGAACGGCCGTGCTCGGTAGCTGATCAGGTCAGCAGCAGGGTCGCCGTGATGAGGAACCCGCCCATGCCGACCAGATCCGTGGTGAGGGTCAAGAAGATGTTCGAGGCCAACGCCGGATCCTGACCCATGCGGCGGAGGGCGACCGGGATCCCGGCGCCGACGAAACCGGCGAATAGGAACGCGACCCACACTGACACGAAGATGATCGTTGCCAGTTCGAGGGGGTCGATGGTCGGCGATGTGGCGTCCTGGAACAGGCCCACCGTCGCGGCCGCCGTGGCGGCGGCGATGGATGCGATCACGAGGCCATCGATCACCCCGACGGCGACCTCGCGCCGGATGGCCCGCCACGCCCGTCCCCTGGGGAGTTCGCCGACCGCCATCGACCGGATGATGACGGCGAGGCTCTGGGCCCCGGAGTTGCCGGACAGGAGCGCCACGAGTGGCATGTACGCGGCGAGGACGGCGTAGGTCGTCAGGGTTGATTCGAACTGCGAGATGAAGGCCGCGATGAGCACGCCGATCACGAGGTTGAAGCCGATCCACGGCAGCCGCCGGCGTACCGAGCGGGAGACCGGGGTGAACACGGTCTCCTCCTCACCGGCACCCACCATGACGGCGATGTCCTCGCCGGCTTCGGCTTGGATGGCCTCGAGGGCCTCTGCGACCTTCACCATGCCGATGAGCCGTTGGTGCGCGTCGACGACGGGTATCGCGATCAGGCGGTACCGCTGCACGAGTTCGGAGACCTGCTCGCGATCCGTGTCGGCGGCCACGCTGACGACGTGGGGTTCCATGACGTCGTCCAAGCCGACTCCGGGCCGTGCGAACACGAGATCGCGGAACGACACCACGCCGAGGAGGCGGTCCTCCTCGTCGACGACGTAGACGTACAGGAGGTTCGAACCCAACTCGTCGTGCAGCCTGCGGAGCGACTCGATCGCCTCGCCGGCGGTCAACCCGACCGGGAGCACCGCGATATCGGTGGTCATCATGCCGCCGGCGGTGTCGGCCGCGTAGATCAGGAGCTGTTCGATCTGCGTCGCCGTGTGGGGGTCGAGGGCGTGCAGCACGGCCGTTCGTTCGTCGGGATCGAGGGCTCCGATCAGGTCGGCGGCCTGGTCGGTCTCCATGGCAGCGATGAATTCCGCCGCGCGGTCGACGCCCATTTCCTGGAGTACGTCGGCGGCAGCTTCGGGTCGCATCTCGTCGAGGACGTCGGCGGCATCTCCGGCGTCGAGGTCGGCCAGGAGATCCGCAGCCCCCTCCTCATCGATGGCCTCGAGGATGTCGGCGGCGTCATGCGGGTTGCGCTCCGCCAACTCCTCCCACGCTTCCTGGTGGGTGTCGAGGTATGCCTCGGCCTCATCGGGGTCGCGGCGCGGAAGATCGCGGACGATCGAACCGAACTGGCGTGGGCGTGGGATGCGGAGCTTCATCGCGTCGTCAGCCTATCGCCTCATCCCCCTCGCCCGGCTCACTGCCCATCGCCCACCATCCAAGGACGAGAACGGGCCCCCTTGGGGGGAAGGGGGCCCGTCTCCGTCGTGACGTGCGCTCCAGGGGGGACGAGAGCGCCGTCGTCAGGGGTCGTGATCGTGCGACCCAGCTCACGTAACGCTACCGGACGGATCAGCGGGGTGGGGAGATTCGCGCCATGATCATGCGAGATGATCGCGAGGTGGATCCACTTGGCGAGAACTGGCGAGCTACCGCAGGGCGATCTGACCGGAGGGGCCGTGCGAGAACTCCCGTGCCACGATCGTCCCGATCCGGATGCCAGCCACACCCACGTCCGCAAAGGCCTGCTCGAGGGCATCAGCGAGGGGGCCTTCGACGGTGATGAGGAGGCCACCCGATGTCTGGGCGTCGGCGAGGATGAGACGATCGGCTTCGCTCGACGATCCAGCATCGAGCATCGACACGACGGATGCGAGGTTCCGACGTGTCCCGCCAGGGATCTGGCCCGCGTTGGCGAAGCGGCGAACGCCGTCGAGGAGGGGCACGGTTGCCACATCGATCACTGCGCTCACCTGGGAGGCCCGGACGACCTCTGCCAGGTGCCCGAGGAGTCCGAATCCCGTGACGTCGGTCACCGCGGAGACACCGACACGTCGGGCTGCAGTGGCGGCCCGATCGTTGAGTTCGATCATCCCGCCGACCGCAGCCGCCAGGGCCTCATCGTTCGCGACACCGTGCTTGAAGGCGGTCGAGATGATGCCGGTGCCGATGGGCTTGGTGAGGTACAGCGCCTGCCCGGCACGCGCACCTGCGTTCGTCGTGATGTCCTCGGGTGGCGCGGTACCGGTTACGGCGAATCCGTACTTGGGTTCGTTGTCGTCGACCGAATGGCCCCCAACGATCACGCACCCCGCCTCGGCCATGACCGCTGCTCCGCCCTCGATGACCCTCGTGAGGAGGTCGAAGGACAGCCCGTCGCGCGGCCAGCCGATGAGCTGGAGCGCCGTGAGCGGATCGGCGCCCATCGCGTAGATGTCCGAGAGGGCATTGGCCGCAGCGATCCGACCCCAATCGTAGGGATCGTCGACGATCGGCGTGAAGAAATCGACGGTTTGCACGAGGGCGCGGTCATCGTCGATGCGGATGACCCCGGCGTCGTCCGACCCGGCGAAACCCACGATCAGGTCCGGGTGTGTCGTTGCGGTGTGACCGTGCAAGGGACGCAGGACCTGCGTCAGCTCGTCAGGACCGAGCTTGCACGCTCAACCGGCTCCGTGGGAGTACGCCGTGAGGCGGATGTCGCTCATGGCCGTCAAGGTAGTCCGTGCGAGTCGGTGATCGACCGAACCGCGAGCGGCCTATGTTTCGTCGATGCGTGATTCGCACATACGGACCTCGTCCGTGCGCAGCCTGATGAGGCGGCTGTTCGTCGCCGCGGGACTCGCGTGGTTGGCGTGGCGCCTCCTCGGCCCCGACCCGGTGCCCCGGACGACCGGCGATCAACGCCGTCCGTTGCGCGTACCCGGTCGCTCCGTGTTCGTGGGCCGCCACGAGTTCTTCGTCCGCGAACTCGGCGACCCCGGATCACCTCCGCTCCTACTGGTCCACGGGTGGAACTTCGATGGGGAGATGGCGTTCCACAGGATCCTGCCGATCCTCGCGAGCCGGTACCGGGTGATCGTCCCCGATCTCCGCAACCACGGGAAGTCCGACCGCATCCGGGGTCGATTCGAGATCGCCGACGTCGCCGAGGAGGTGCACGCCGTCATCGAGGCGCTCGATCTGCCGACGCCGCTGCCGATCCTCGGGTATTCGATGGGTGGGATGGTGGTGCAGGAACTGGCCATCGCCCACCCGGAGACGCCCAGCTCCCTCATCCTGGCCGCCACGGCGGCTCGACCCATGTACCGACTGCGGCCCGTGTCGTGGCTCCTGTTCCGGTTGACCAGGCTCATCGCCCGCATCTCGCGAGCAGAGGCCGTGTGGGCATCGTTCACCGTGCTGCGTCGCGGCGGTCTGATCTCGGCCCAGGACGAGGCATGGATGTGGGACTCGCTGCTCGCCCGCGACGCCAACCTGTACCACGAAGCGGCCTTTGCGATCTGGCGATTCGATACGCGATCGCGTGTCGAACGCATCGGATGCCGCACGTTGGTGATCATCCCCCGGCGCGACTCCGTGGTCCCGGTGTCGACCCAGGAGGAGCTCGCCTCGTTGATCCCCGACGCCACCGTCGTGCGCCTCGACGGTCTCGGCCACGAAGCGATCCTGGCGGACCCGGACGGGGTGGCGGCGGTGGTGTTCGACTTCCTTGACGGCGGAGCCGATTCGGCGACGCCATGATGGGACCCGCAGATGCCCATGAGGAGGATCCAGCCATGCACATCGCAGTGATCGGCGGGGGCACGATGGGCGTGGGTATCGCCCACCGGTTCGCCGCCAACGGCTACCGCGTGACCGTCGTCGACGTCGATGCGGCATCGGCTGCGAAAGCCGTCGATCGGATCACCGCATCGCTCGATACCGCAGTCGAGCGGGGGAAGCTATCGCCCGAGGCCGGTCGAGGCGCGGTCGAGCGGGTGGTTGCGGCGCCGTCCGTCGATGATCTGGAGGAGGGCCTGGACCTGATCGTCGAGGCCGTCATCGAGGATGTCGACCTGAAGCGGTCCATCCTCGCCCGCGCCGAATCCCGCCGACCCATCGTGCTGGCCTCGAACACGTCGAGCATCAGTATCGATGCCCTTGCCGAGACCCTCGAGCGACCGGAAGCGTTCGCCGGAATGCACTTCTTCAATCCGGTGTGGGCGATGCACCTCGTGGAGGTGATCCGCGGTGGCGCCACGTCACCGGCCACGCTGGACCGCATCGCCCGCTTCGTGGACGACCTCGGGATGGAACAGGCGGTGATCAACGACGCTGCCGGATTCGCCACGAGCAGGCTCGGGGTCCTCGTAGGTCTCGAGGCCATCCGGATGGTGGACGAGGGTGTGGGATCCCCGGCCGACATCGACACCGCCATGCGGCTCGGGTATGGGCACCCGATGGGTCCGCTGATGCTGGGTGACCTCGTTGGGCTCGACGTCCGCCTCAAGATCGCCGAGCATCTCGCGACCGTGTACGGGGAGCGCTTCGCCGCGCCGTCGCTGTTGCGTTCGATGGTGGCCGCCGGGTACCTCGGGAAGAAGTCGGGTCGCGGGTTCTACGACTGGTCGACCGGCTCAGCCGTCCCGATCGAGGAAGCCTGAGATCGCTCCAGACACCGGGCCAGGGGAGTCGAGGATCGGGTTGTGGCCGGCATCGGGGATCACCACGGTGCGTGCATCTGGCATCCGCTCGGCCATCGACGCCGCGATGACCGTGTAGGTCGTATCGGTTGCTCCGCTGATCAGCAGCGTCGGGCATCGCACCTTCGCGAGGTCGTCCCACACGGACGGTTGCGCTCCCTGCCCGTAGCCCACCAGGGCGCTCGCAAGGCCTTCAGAGGTGTTCGCACCCCTGATGGCACGGTCCGTGGCACGCCTCGTCGCATTCAGGTGAGCTGTCGAGGTCATCGGCCGTGACGTCCAGTCGTCGAGGAACGCCTCGATGCCCTCCGCCACGATCGACGCGGCGAGCGTCCGATCGAGGTCGGCCCGTCGCGCCCGCTGGGAACGATCGGCGATGCCGGCGGTCGCCGACACCAGGATGAGACCGGAGACGAGATCGGGGCGTGCGATGGCAGCGAGGAGTGCGATCCTGCCTCCTTGGCTGTATCCGAGGAGCGGAGCGGGCGGTGTCGTGTGTTCGACGACGGTGTCACCCACGAAGCGCACGACGCTGTCGATGTCGCACGGGAAGGTGGCGTGGACCCCGTGACCGGGCAGGTCTGGGGCGATGAGGTGGTGCGGCAGCGACCGGCTGATCTCGTAGAACTGTTTGCCCGTGTGGGTGAAACCGTGGAGCGCGACGACCGGTGGACCCGTGCCGAAGCTCCGGACCACCGGCACGGATCAGATCTCGTCGATCGGGACCTCGGTGGTGAGGACCTTGTAGGCGATGGCGCCGATCGCCACGATGGCGAGGATGGCGATGAGCTTCTTCATGCAGCCGATGGTACCGCTCCAGCCGGTGGACCGGCCCTCGCACTCGCCGTGGCGGGCCATGACTCGCCCCCTACCGGTACCCTTGCGCCATGGCCGAGTTGACGCCGAGGCGCGTTCGCATCTTCACCGTGGCGGCATGGGCGACCCTCGGCTTCACCGTGCTCGTCATCCTCGGCGGGATGGTCGTCCGTGCAACGGGGTCCGGCGACGGATGCGGCGAGAGCTGGCCGAAGTGCGGCGACCAGTTCATCCCACCGAATCCGACGGTCGAGACCCTCATCGAGTTCTCGCACCGCGTCAGTTCCTTTGCAGCCGGATTGGGTGTGGCTGCTCTCGTGGTTCTCGCGCTGCGGTGGTACCCGAAGCGGCACCTGGTCCGCAAGGCGGCGGTGGGGTCGGGTGTGATCCTGATCGTCGAGGCCCTGCTCGGTGCCGCGCTGGTCATCTTCGGGTGGGTCGATGACGACGTGTCGCTCGGCCGAACGATCGTCGTTCCCCTGCATCTCGCGAACACGTTCTTCCTGCTCGGTGCCCTCACCCTCACCGCGTGGTGGGGATCCGGCCGGCCCGTTCCCTCACGATCGTGGAGGTCTTCATCGTTCGGTTGGGTGATGGGTGGTGCCGTGATCATCGTGGTACTCGGTGCCACCGGCGCACTGAATGCGCTCGCGGACACGATCTTCCCATCAGACACCGTGGGAGGTGACCTCGCGGACAAGTTCGGGCCGACAGCCCCGATGCTCAGCCGATTGCGCATCATCCACCCGATCGTCGCGGTCATCGGGGGCATGGCCGTGGCCTGGATCGCGACGAGCAACTCGCGCGGCGGATCGGCCACGACCAGGCTGGCGGCCAGTGGGGTCACGTGGGTGGTGCTGTCCCAGATGTTCATCGGCATCGCGAACATCTTCTTCCTGACCCCCCTCGTGCTCCAGATCACCCATCTCCTGGTCGCCGACCTGCTGTGGATCGTCTATGTGGTGTTCGGGGCATCCCTCATGGCCGACGAGGTCCCGAGCAGGCAACGTCCGAGAGTTGCGGCGTGAGCCAGCCCGCCCGCACCAGCGGGACATCCCGCGCCCGTGCCTACATCGAGATGACGAAACCGAGGATCATCGAGTTGTTACTCATCACGACGGTTCCCGCGATGTTCGTCGCAGCCGGCGGGTGGCCCGGCATCGATCTCATCGTCCTCGCGCTCGTCGGTGGCACGCTGTCGGCCGGTGGAGCGAACGTCATCAACCAGGTGTACGACGCGGACATCGATCGTGTGATGGCACGCACGCAACGACGTCCGCTCCCGACGGATCGGATCGACAAGCGTGGTGCCCTCACCTTCGGTATCGGGTTGGGCGTCGCCGGCTTCGTGGTCCTCGCCGTGGGTACCACGCTGCTCGCAGGCATCCTGTCGGCCGTCGCGTACCTGTTCTACGTCTTCGTCTACACGATGACGCTCAAGCGGACCACCACACAGAACATCGTGATCGGTGGCGCAGCGGGAGCGGTACCCGCACTGATCGGGTGGGCTGCCGTGACGGGGAGCCTCTCGTTGGCTGCCTGGTTGATGTTCGCCCTGGTGTTCTATTGGACGCCACCGCACTTCTGGGCGCTCTCGTTGAAGTACGAGGACGACTATCGCGCTGCGCGGGTACCGATGCTCCCGGTCGTGGCTGGGGACCGACCGACCTTCGACCTCATCGTGTGGTATTCGCTCATCACCGTCGGCATGTCCCTACTCCTCGTACCCGTTGCCGACATGGGATGGATCTATGCCGTGGTCGCTGTGGTGATGGCCGTGGGCCTCATCGGATTCGCCGTCCCCCTGCGCAACGACCGGACGCGTGCCATGCGGTACTTCGGATTCACCAACATCTATCTCGCGGCGGTCTTCCTCGCGATGATGGTCGACCGCGTCGTGCTCGACGAGGCCCTCGGCGGAGGATCCTCGTGGCTGGTTGCCGGTTCCGTGTTCGCCTTCACCGGCATCGCGCTGGTGGTCACCGTCGAGCGGGGCCCGGGCATGCGCGCACCCGGCATCACAGCCACGCGTCATGCCTTCGAGGTCGGCGTCACGGTCGTGTGGACGCTTGCCGTGGTCGTCGCCGTGTGGATGTCCCAGGCCAACGGCACGTCGGTGTTCTAGGCTCGCCCGATGCCCGATACGGCGCCCATCCGCCCTGAGGAGCAGTTCGACGAGGCCGCTGTTGCGGCCCACCTGTCCTCCGCGCTTCCCGAGCTCTTCGGTGACGGGCCTATCACGTTCGATCAGTTCCCTGGCGGCGCAGCGAACCTGACGTACCGTGCGGTGGCGGTTGACGGATCGGAGTATGTGCTGCGGCGGGCCCCGCTCGGCGATGTCGCACGGGCAGGACACGACATGGAACGCGAACACCGCGTGCTGTCACGACTGTGGAAGGCGTTCCCGCTCGCACCCCGAGCTTTCCACTACTGCGCCGACCCCTCGGTCATGGGAAAGCCGTTCTTCGTGATGGAGCGAAGGCACGGCGTCGTCGTGCGCAACGAGTGGCCGTCGTCATTCGACGACGACCCGGAGCGCAAGCGAACCGTGGCCACATCCCTCGTGGATGCCCTCGCCGACCTCCATGCCATCGAACCGTCCTCGGTCGGCCTCGGCGAGCTCGGCCGTCCGGATGGGTTCGTGGAACGCCAGATCACCGGTTGGTCCCGGCGATGGGACCGCGCAAAGACACGCGAGGTGGCCGCCATGGACGCCGTTGCGAAGCGCCTCGCCGAGCAGATACCGCCACCCCAGCGTGCGACGATCCTGCACAACGACTACAAGCTCGACAACACGATGGTGGGGGGCGATGGCTCGCTGGTTGCCGTGTTCGACTGGGACATGGCGACGCTCGGCGATCCGTTGGTCGATGCGGGCACGATGCTGGCCTACTGGGCCCAACCCGATGATCCGACGTATCTGGTGTTCGGTGCAAACGCCGTTGCCATCGGATCGGTGATGCCCAAGGACGAGGTACGAGCGCGATACGCAGCCAGATCCGGGCTCGATCTGGGGCAGATCGCGTTCTATGAGGGTCTCGCCCTGTTCCGCATCGCCGTGATCATCGAGCAGATCTACGCACGGTACGTTGCGGGCCAGACCAGCGATGAGCGCTTCGCCGCGTTCGAGCCACTCGCCCCGATGCTCGCCGAGGCAGCCGTCACCCGCCTCCGATAGCATCCCGATCCGCTGCCGGGTGGGCCCATCCCCCGGCCGCAACGGTGCACACAACGCGGTCGCTGCTGAGGAGGAGCCCACATGGTCGATGGCACGAGCGCAGACCCGACGGATGGTCCCACCCTCCTGTCCGGCGGCAATCCTCAGATCCCCAAGGGCGACGGGGCCGGCCCCGTGCAGGCATACCTCGACGCGATGCCGGGATGGAAGGGCGACGTGGGACGGATGCTCGACGCGATCATCGTCGCGACGGTGCCTGACGTCCGTAAAGCGGTGCGGTGGAACTCCCCGTTCTATGGGGTGGACGGCCAGGGATGGTTCGTGAGCTTCCATTGCTTCACGAAGTACGTGAAGGTCACGTTCTTCGCGGGAGGCTCCCTCGAACCCCCTCCTCCCGTCACGTCCACGCACGAGGCAGTTCGCTACCTCCATGTGTCCGAGGCCGACCCACTCCACGAGGGGCAGTTCGCCGATTGGATCGCCCAGGCGAGCGCCCTCCCCGGTGAGGACCTCTTCTAGGGAACGGCTGCCGTGCGACACGTCCCCGCCGATGCAGGGGCGACGTGGGTGCCGGTGGACGCTACCTTGGCCGCCATGGCAGATGATCGCATCGAAACGCTTCGGTCCAGGATCGACGAGATCAACGACAGGCTCCTCCACCTCATCGCCGAGCGACAGGAGGTTTCGCTTGCGATCGCGGCCATCAAGGCCGAGCAAGGGATGGCGCTCTACAGCCATGAACGCGAGGCACAGTTGCTGGAGAGGTTCCGGCAGGACGCCGTCGCCCACGGCCTCGACCCGGACTACGTCGAGGAGCTGATGAACGTCGTGCTCCGACATTCCCGGGCGGCACAGCGCAAGAGCGTCGAGGACATCGACGGTTGAGCCCCCTCGATCAGGTCCTCGTCCCCGGCTCCGACGGCCACCTGCGGTGCTGGTGGGGCGTCGGCGACGCCGACTACGAGCGCTACCACGATGAGGAATGGGGATTCCCCCAGGGCGACGACCATCGACTGTTCGAGAAAGTGTGCCTCGAGGGCTTCCAGGCGGGTCTGTCCTGGTTGACGATCCTGCGCAAGCGCGACAACTTCCGAGCGGCCTTCGACGGTTTCGATCCCGAAGTCGTCGCCACGTTCACCGATAGGGACATCGATCGGTTGCTCGGTGATGCCGGCATCGTGCGGCATCGGGGAAAGATCGAAGCGACGATCAACAACGCGTCGCGTGCCCTCGAGCTGATCGACACCCACGGATCCCTCGCTTCCTACTTCTGGTCCCACGAGCCCGACCGACCGACCGCCCCGACCGAGCTGGCAGCAACGACCGAGACCTCCGTCGCCATGTCCAAGGACCTCAAGCGACGCGGGTGGCGGTTCGTCGGACCCACCACCATGTATGCGTTCATGCAGGCCATGGGTCTCGTCAATGACCACCTGGATGGATGCGTGGTACGTGACCGAGCCCTCACGGCGCGTCGCACCTTCACCCCGCCGGCGAGTTCCTCGTAGGCGAAGTAGCGACGCCGGCTGCCCGTTCCGGGATGAGCCCCGGGACCCCGATGCCCCGGTGTTCAGCCGGGGATCACGAGCCGTACTCGCTCTTGGCCGCACGGGTCATGAGTTCGCGCAGGGCGGTCGTGGTGTCGACACCGTCGTAGAGCACGCGACCGACCTGGTGGGCGATGGGCATCTCGACGCCGTACCGCTCGGACAGGGCGAGGACCCCTCGGGTCGACTTGACGCCCTCGGCCACCATGTTCATCTCCTCGACGATCTCGTCGAGTGCCCGCCCCTGTCCGAGGCCGAATCCGACCTGATGGTTGCGGCTCTGGGTGGAGTTACAGGTCGCGACGAGGTCCCCGAGACCGGCAAGTCCCGAGAACGTGCGTACGTCGCCCCCCATGGCGACCCCGAGGCGCGTCATCTCGACGAGCGATCGCGTGATGAGGGTCGCAAGCGTGTTGTCGCCGAATCCCTTCCCGGCCGCCATGCCGGCCGCTATCGCCATGACGTTCTTGACGGCTCCGGCCACCTCGGAGCCCACGACATCGGGATTCGTGTAGACGCGGAATCGGGGGTTCATGAAGACCGCCTGGAGGCGCTGCGCCGTATCAGCATCACCGATGGCGATCACGGTCGCTGCGGGTTGCCCCGACACGATCTCCTTGGCGAGGTTCGGTCCGGTGAGGGCGCCCACGACCGATGGTTCGTGGTCCTCGAGGACATCGCACGTGACCTCGGTCATCCGCATCAGGGTCTCCTGTTCGATGCCCTTGCTGAGCGACAGGATGGGGATGTCGGGACGGATCGCACCGTGGACCTGCTCGAGCACGGCCCGGTACCCGTGTGACGGGACGCCGACGACGATGGCGTCCGTGTCGGTCACGGCTGCGACGAGATCGGTGGTACCGACGAGCTCGGGGGAGAGGGCCAATCCGGGGAGGTACCGCTCGTTGGTGTGGTGGTTGGTGATCTCGTCGGCCACCTCGGCGCGTCGTGCCCAGATGGTCGCAGCGGCTCGCGTGGCGACCATGGACGCCACGGCGGTTCCCCACGATCCCGCGCCGATGACGGTGATGCGTTCGATGCCAGCGGTCGAACCCTGTTGCGTCATGATCGGTGTCCCACCTGTCGCATCGCGCCATCGTACGTCGTCCCGGTCGAGCGCGTCGGGTGGCGGATGAATCACATCCTTGCAATTCGCGCGGGGCGATAGCAAGGTACCGATCGTGACTCAGCGAACTCCCACCGCTTCGCCAGGTCAGAAAACGTACGTACTCGACACGTGTGTCCTGCTTGCCGACCCGCAAGCGATCCTTCGCTTCGATGAGCACGATGTGGTGTTGCCGCTCGTGGTGATCGAGGAATTGGACAAGCAGAAGACCCGCATGGACGAGGTTGGCGCGAACGCGAGGAGCGCCATCCGACTCCTCGAGGAGATGGGGGCATCGCGCAGCGGTGGCCTCTCGGCTCCGCACCGCCTCCCGACGGGAGGCACCGTGCGCATCGAGTTGAACGGCGTGCATTCTGATCGCCTGCCCGAAGTGCTCGATCCGTCCACGCCCGACCATCGCATCCTCGCAGCCTGCCTGAACCTGCGCGACGCAGGCCACCGTTCCGTGCTCGTCACGAAGGATGCCGCCCTGCGCATCAAGGGGGCACAGCTCGATGTCGACGTCGAGGACTATCGCGGCGACATCGTGCAGGTCGACGAGTCCTATTCGGGTGTCGCCGAGATCGAGGTCGACGCCGACGTGATCGAGGAGCTGTATGACAGCGGCAAGGTCGTGGTGCCCGAACTCGATGGCATCATCAACCAATACCTGATCCTCAAGGGGCCGGGCTCGGCCTCGGGACTGGCCCGTGTCGCGGAGGAGGGCCCTGACCCGGTCGCCGTACGCGTACCGGGGGCACGGCATCTGTTCGGTATCGAGACCAAGAACGTGCGCCAGGCCTTCGCCGCCGACCTGTTGTTGGACCCGGCGATCTCGGCGGTGTCGCTGATGGGAATGGCGGGAACGGGCAAGACCTTCCTTTCGCTCGCTGCCGCCCTCGAGCAGGTGATGGAACTCGGCAGGTACCGCCGCGTGTCGGTGTACCGGCCCCTCATCGCCGTCGGACGCCAGGAGGTCGGGTTCCTACCCGGTGACCTCCACGAGAAGCTCGAACCGTGGATGGCTGCGGTGCACGACAACCTCTATGCCCTCTTCGGCGGAGACGGCTCGAATCCCCGCGACGCCGTCGACGAGCTCTTCGAGCGCGACATCCTCGAGATGGCGGCTGTGACGTATCTGCGTGGTCGCTCCATCACGGGGGAGTTGGTGATCGTCGACGAGGCACAGAACCTCGAGTTGCCGACCCTCAAGGTGATTCTCACGCGGATCGCCACCGACTCGAAGGTCGTGTTCTGCGGTGACCTGAGCCAGGTTGACAACCCGTACGTCTCGCCCTTCGGCGGTCTTGCGGCCCTGATCGAGAAGTTCAAGGGCAATCCCATGTTCGGTCACGTCGCCCTGGAGCGCACCGTGCGCAGCCCCCTCGCGGAGTTGGCCACACAGCTCCTGTGAGTGGCGTCGTTGATCGTCCCGGTTCCGGACCGGCTGCGATAACGTGAACGCGTGGACACAAGGGCCCGTAGCGCAACGGAGCGCCCCGTGAGGGCGAGGGCGGTCGCTGCCTCCCTCCTGACGTCGGTGACGTCCGTGTTCCGCGGATGGGGACACGGCTATCGGCGTCTGGCCGAGTCCCATGCGGCATCCGTCGCCGGTGACGCGCTCGTCGCCGTGGCACTGGCCGGAACGCTCCTGTTCTCGGTCCCCTCGGTGGATGCGCGGGAGAACGTGGCGCTCTACCTGCTGTTGACCCTGGCCCCGTTCGCCGTCATCGGCCCCTTCCTGGGGCGTGTCTTCGAACGTGCCCCCGGTGCGTACCGTGCCGGCCTGATCCTGTCCTCGGTTGGGCGTGCGGGCGCCGCCGTGGCTCTCGGGTTCGCGATCGACTCGCTGTGGCTCTTCCCGCTCGCGTTCCTCCTCCTCGTCCTGTCGCGGTTCCATGCGATCTCGCGGGCGAGCGTCCTTCCCGTCGTCGTCCGCAACACCGATGAGCTCATCGACGCCAACGCCCGATTGGCGCGAGCCGGTGTGATAGCGGCAACGGTCGTGGTGCCGGTGGGGATCGGTATGGAGGCGCTCGTGGGTCCGGGGATCGTCATCCTCGTTGCGATCGGGCTGTACCTCGCGTCGGCGATCTCGGCCACCCAGCTTCCACCGGTGCGGGTCGATCCATCGACGTCGGGCGACCGCTACTCGCTATCGCGCAACTTGCGACTGGCGAGGTTCGCAACGGCAGGCGTCCGGTTCCTCAACGGCTACCTGGTGCTGCTGGTGGCGTTTGCATTCCGTGACATCGACGCGGGCGTCGGAACGCTCGCCGCCCTGCTCGCCGCTGCGGGGGTCGGGTACTTCGTGTCCGCTTGGATCGCCCCCACCCTCGGGCGCTATGTGCGGGAGGAACCAATGGTCGTGGGGGCGCTCGCGGTGATGGCGATCGCGGCGTTCATCGGTGCCCAGGGCTTGTCGCTCCTGGCAGCCTGCGTGCTGGCCGCGGCCGCCGGGTTCGCCTGGGGGACCGCCAAGTTCGCCTTCGACGCCATGATGCACACGACGCTCCCCGCCTCGGCGCGCGGACGAGCCTTCACGAACGCCGAGACGATGTTCCAGATCGCATGGGTCGTCGGTGCCCTCATCCCGGTCATGCCCTTCTGGCCGACGGAACTCGGGCTCTCGTCAGCCGGTGTGCTGGCCCTCGTCATCCAGGTTGCCTACGTGTCGCTCGTCCTGGTGCCCGAGAGTGCTCGTGTCGTCGTGGTCGAGGAGACAGAGCCCGAGCAGAGCTCGTCGAGCGATCTGGTCGGTGTCCTCGACCTCATGTGAACAGCCGCCGATAGGCTCGCCGACGAGATGCGCGACTACCACGACCTCACCGACGAGGGCAGACGCCGCCGGCTGGCCGGAGTCGCCCACAAGGCCCTCGCCTCGTACCCCCTCGACGTGGTCGCCATGCGCGGCCTGACTGATGCGACCAACGGCGTGTTCCGTTTGGATACCGCCGATGGTGGTCGCTACGCCATGAGGGTCGGGCTCGGACCGCCTGCGGGCCATACAGCAGACGAAATGCGCTCCGAGGCTGCGTTCCTCGAGGCCCTCCACGGAGAGCCGGGCATCACCGTGCCCCGGGTGGTCCGTTCGCGTTCGGGCGATGTCGTCGTGGAGGCCTCCGCCCCGGACGTTCCCCATGTGAGAGCGTGCATGGTCTTCACCTGGCTCGAGGGCTCCCTCCTCGCTGACCGGCTCGATGCGGTCAGGGTCGACGGACTCGGTGAGGTCACCGCACGTCTGCACCGGGCCGCCTTGCGATTCGAGCCGCCCCCCGGATTCGCCGCACCCCGATTCGACACGGTGTATCCGTACGAGCTTCCCTTCGTCGTGTTCTCCGACGCGGGCGACGCCCTCCTTCCACGACACCGACGCGCCCTGTACGCCGAAGCCCTCGGCCACGTCGAAGGCGCCCTGGGGGACCTCGCGGAGGGGGAGCCGATGCGGGTGCTCCACGGGGATCTCCACATGTGGAACGCAAAGGTCCACCACGGGCGAATATCGGTGTTCGACTTCGAGGACATGGTGTGGGGATGGCCCGTGCAGGACATCGCCACCACCTTGTACTACTTCTGGTCGGCTGATGACTTCGATACCCGATGGGCCGAGTTCCGTACCGGGTACGAACGGATCGCACCCTGGCCGGATGCCGGAGGCGAAGTGGCCACCTTCATCATGGCGCGCACGTTGCTCATGGCGAATGATGTGATCTCCCAGCCGGAGTGGTTCACCGAGGCGCCGGCGGTCTACGAGCGGGGGGAGCATCGAATCCGCGACATGCTCGCCCGGGTCGGGGATACGGGCTGAGCCGAGCTTCGGCGGGCCCTGGACGACGAAGCCCTACACGACGAAGCCCTACACGACGAAGCGACGAAGCCCTACACGACGAAGCCCTAGACGACGTAGCTTCGGAACCGCGCCGCGGTCGCGTGTGGCATCCGTGTGGCGACCTCGGTGCCGTTCTCGGTGTGCACGATGTCGAGGACGTCGCCGGACGCGTGTACCTCGGCGAGCACATCGCCGCGCTCATAGGGGATGAGGAGCTGGAGTTCGACGGTACCGGCCTTGAGGGCGTCGACCACGGCCTCGAGGAGGTCGTCGATGCCCTCGCCGGTGGCCGCCGAGATGAACTGTGCATCGGGGTGGAGTGACCGCAGACGTCGCGACGTCGGTGCGTCGACTGCGTCGATCTTGTTGAACACGATCAGCTCGCGCACCGAGTTCGCCCCGATCTCGTCGAGGACCGCCCGCACGGATCGCACCTGGTGGTCGGGGTCGGTGTCTGAGGCATCCACGAGGTGGACGAGGAGGTCGGCATCGGTCGCCTCCTCGAGGGTCGACCGGAAGGCCTCGACCAGTTCGTGGGGGAGGTCCCGTACGAACCCGACGGTGTCCGACACGAGGGCCGAGTGACCGTGTGGCAGCTCGAGCTTGCGAACCGTCGAGTCCAAGGTGGCGAACAACCGATCCTCGACGAGGACGCCGGCATCGGTCAACCGGTTGAAGAGTGTGGACTTGCCGGCGTTCGTGTATCCGACGATCGCAACGATCGGATCCCCAGACCCCCGACGGCGCTTCGCACGGGTGGCCCGGGACCGTTCGGCGTCCTTGAGTTCCCGCTCGATCTTGCGGACCCGATCGAGGATCCGTCGGCGATCCGTCTCGAGCTTCGTCTCACCCGGACCCCTCGTGCCGATGCCTGCTCCAAGTCGCGACAGCGTGGTGCCCTTGCCGCGCAGGCGGGGCAGGCGGTAGCGGTACTGGGCGAGTTCGACCTGGAGCATGCCTTCCTTCGTGTGGGCGTGCTGGGCGAAGATGTCGAGGATGAGCGCGACACGGTCGACGACGTCGCATTGGAAGGCTTGCTGGAGGTTCCGCTGTTGGGCGGGTGACAGTTCGTTGTCGAAGACGACGACGTCGATGTCCTCCGCCTTCGAGACGCCAACGAGTTCTGCCAGTTTCCCCTTGCCGATGTAGGTGGCTGGGTCGGGTCGGTCCCTGCGCACCAGCTCGGCGACGACGGGCTCGGACCCCGCGGTGTCCGTGAGGAGCTCGAGCTCCAGCAGACTCGCCTCGGCAGCCGCCCGATCACCGCGTGATCGCATCATGCCGATGAGCAGCGCGCGCTGTCGGCCGACCTCGAGATCGGTCACGGAGGCGGTCAGTCGTTGTCGTTGTCGACCGATGTGCGCGTCAGTGCGTTCAGCCATGCCCCAACGGTACCGGCACGTGCGCACACGGAACCCTTGTGGTGTGGATGGATCGGTGCCTACTCTGGCCCGCTCGCGGAGGATCCCTGCGCCCAAATACGACTACTTGGAGGCTCAAGGTGAACGACAACCTCAAACGATGGTTGCCGTGGATCGCCGTTGCGGCCGTTGCGATCATCGTCGTCATCATCATCGCTGTGAACAGCGGCGGGGACGACGAGGCAGCGGAGACCACCACGACGACGGCGGGTGAAACCACCACGACTGTGGAGGACACGACGACCACGACGACCGAGGAGACGACCACGACGACCGAGGCTGCACCGGAGTTCAATGCAATTCCCGTGAAGTTCGGCACGTTGCTCCCACAAACGGGTGGTCTCGCCAGCATCATCGAAGCGCTCGAGAATCCGATCCGGATGGGTGTCGATGAGATCAACGCCGTATCCGACGGTCTCGTGACCGTGGAGTACGGCGACTCGGGCACGGATCCCAACGTTGCGTCGGCAACCGTGGACAGGTATCTCGGTGGCGACTTCAGCGGCATCCTCGGCGCAGCCGCTTCGGGCGTCAGCACCTCGGTGCTCGACAAGGTGCAGGGTTCCCAGATGCTGATGTGCTCGGGGTCCAACACGGCGGCTTCGCTGTCGTCGGCGGATTTCAACCCGTTCTACAACCGCACGGCACCGTCGGATGAGCTTCAAGGTCCCTTGCTCGCCAACGTGGTGATCGAGGACGGCTTCCAGAGCGTGGCGATCGCGTACCGCAATGACGAGTACGGCGTCGGCTTCGCCAATCTGCTCGAGGCAACGTTCACCGGCGCCGGCGCCGAGGTCGCAGCCAACATCGGCTATGCACCGGATGCAACGTCGTTCACCGATGTCGCCGATGCGATCGCGGCATCAGGTGCCGAGGCCCTCGTGATGATCACCTTCTCCGAGGGTGGCCAGCTCGTGCTCGACCTCCAGGGCAAGTTCGATGGTGCGGTGTACGTCGCTGACGGGTTCAAGGACTCCGTCGGTGCCGACCAGCTCGGTGGCAACGTCGCCCTCCTCGAGGGATTCCGTGGCACGGCTCCGTCGGCGTCTCCAGCCAACGGCACGCCCGGCTTCGCCGATCGTCTCGAGGCTGCCTTCCCGGGCACGCCGACGATCTTCTCGGCCCACTTCTACGACTGCCTGATGGTTCAGGTCCTCGCCGCCCAGGCGGCCCAGAGTGCCGACCCGGCCGTCTACGTGGACCAGATCATCCCGGTCACGGGTGGCGGTGAGAAGTGCACGGACTTCGCTTCGTGCTTCACGTTGCTGAGTGAGGGCAAGGACATCGACTACGACGGTGCGTCCGGTCCGCTGGACTTCGGTCCCAATGGTGAGCCCGCTATCGGCACCTACGACGTCTACACGTACGACGCTGAGGGCGTGGCCAACACGGACACCCAGATCGTGGTTCCGTGATCGGCAGACGCTAGAAGCGAGAAGAAGGGGCCCCGGCATCCGCCGGGGCCCCTTTGCTGTGAACTTTGAGCTGTGAGCTTTGGGCTTTGAGCCCCACAACTCACAACTCACAGCTCACAGCTCGGCTTCACTCCGCTCTTCCCAACGTCCCGAGATACAGCTCGATCACCTTCGGGTCGTGGAGCAGCTCGCGCCCCGTACCGTGGACGGCGTCGCGACCCTGATCGAGGACGTAGGCGCGATCGGCGATCTGGAGACAGCGGCGGGCGTTCTGCTCCACCATCACGACCGACACACCCGCATCGGCGATCCGTCGTACCCGTTCGAAGACGAGATCCTGGTTCGATGGCGAGAGGCCCGCTGACGGTTCGTCGAGGAGCAGCACCGACGGATCCATCATGAGCGCCCGGCCCATCGCCACCATCTGGCGCTCGCCACCGGACAGGAGGCCGGCCTTCTGCCCCTCCCTGTCCGAAAGGAGGGGGAAGAGGTCCGCGACGGCAGCGAAGCGCGGCTCCCAGTCGGCGGGGCGCAGGAACAGACCCATCCGTAGGTTCTCCTCAACGGTCAGCGAAGGGAAGATGTTCGCCCGCTGCGGCACATATCCGACGCCGCGTTCAACGAGCTCGTGCGCAGGCAGATCCGTGATCGACTCCCCACGGAGTGCCACCGACCCGGACCGGATCCCCACCAGGCCGAAGATGGCCTTCACGAGCGTCGACTTACCCGCACCATTCGGACCGATGATGCCGACGAGCTCCCCTTCGGCGAGGGTCAGGTTGACCCCGCGCAGGATGTCGACGCCCGGTAGGTACCCGGCGACGACATCGCTGGCTTGGAGGAAGTGCTCGTCGGTCATGGCTTCTCCCCGTGGTGGGTACCGAGGTAGGCGTCGATCACCTTGCGATCCGAGGCGATGTCCGACGGTGTGCCCTCGGAGATCACGCGGCCTTCGGCGAGCACGACCACCCAATCCGATATCTCCTGGACCACGTCCATGTCGTGTTCGATGAAGATCACCGTCTTGCCCTCGTCGCGCAATCCGGTGATGTGGGTGAGGAGTGACTGGGTCAGTGCCGGGTTCACGCCTGCCATCGGCTCGTCGAGCATGATGACCTCAGGATCGACCATGAGGGCGCGGGCGACCTCGAGGAGCTTGCGTTGACCGCCCGACAGGGATCCAGCGAACTCGTCCTCCATGTGGGTCAGGCCGAATCGGTCGAGGAGCGTGTCGGCTCGTCCTCGAGCCTCGGCCTCCGATGCCTTCCATGTTCCGAGCAGCGCACCGCGCAAGCCCTCGCCGGGATTGCCCTGATTGGCGACCAGCATGTTCTCCATCACCGTGAGGCGGGCAAGCGATCGCGTGAGCTGGAACGTACGAACCATGCCGCTGCGTGCCACTCGGTGGGCCGCAATGCCGATCAGCGGTCCTCCGTTGAGGTGCCACGCTCCACGATCCGGCTTGTCGAATCCCGAAAGCAGGTTGAAGAGTGTCGTCTTGCCCGCACCGTTCGGTCCGATGAGGGACGTGATCGTGTTGCGCTGGATCTCGAGGTGTTCCACGTCGACGGCGTGGATACCCCCGAACGAACGCTGCATCGCGTCGACCACGAGCACAGGGTCGGGCTTGACGGACCCGGGGGTGGCCATGGGGGTGTGGTCAGCGGTCATCGATCAACGTCTCCTCCCGATTCCCGAGGATGCCCTGGGGTCGGAACACCATCAGCACCATGAGGCCGACGCCGACGAGCACGAACTTCACCTGGGCGGCGTCGGAAGGGGAGAGCAGCCGTCCGACCCAGTCCACGTTGGCTTGGGCCTCAGACATGAACGAGTCGAGGGTGAAGAACAGGAACTGGAAGACGATGGCGCCGACGATCGGTCCGAGGATCGTCGCTGCCCCGCCGAGGATCACGATCACGTAGAGGATGAAGGTCACCTGTGGCAGGTAGGCGTCGGGCGTCACGTTCTGTTGCTCGATACCGAGCAGGATGCCGGCGAGACCGGCGATCGCCCCACCGATCATCAGGGCCTGGAGTTTGAACCGGAAGGCGTTCTTGCCGATCGAGGCCGCGGCGTCCTCGTCCTCGCGGATGGCTTTGAGGGCTCGGCCCCACGGGCTGTTGATGATGCGGCGCACGAACAGGGTCGCGAGGGCTACGACGCCCCACCCGACGACCATGACCCACAGTTTGCGGCCGGTGACGAGGAAGGGATCGATGCCGTAGAGCGCAGCGGGCTCGAAGGGGTTCAGGGCGAAGAACGAATCGGCGAACCCTTGGATGCCGAAGACACCGTTGGTCAGGGGTTCGGCCCACGACGACCGGATGATCAGCCGGAGTGCCTCGGCAGCAGCGATGGTGGTGATGGCGAGGTAGTCGGCGCGCAGTCGCAGCGTGGGTATGCCAAGCAGGAGGCCGAGGACGACGGCCGCGAGGACGCCGACCAGGATCCCCAGCCACAGCGATCCTCCAGCCTCGACGGTGATGGCGGTTCCGTAGGCACCGACCATCATGAACGCGACGTGGCCGAAGTTGAGCAATCCGCCGTAGCCGAACTGGAGATTCAGACCGATCGCGGAGAGGGCGTAGGCGGCCGTGAAGGGGCCGATCACGGCGAGAATGCCATCGGTGAGGACGCCGAGCCAATCCATCAGCCGATCCTCTCTCTCGAACCCAGGAGTCCCTGCGGGCGGATCAACAGCATGACGATCAACACGATGAGCCCGACGGCGGTCTTCAGTTCACTCGGGACGAAGAACGTGGACAACTCGACGGCCAGACCCACGACGAACGCCCCGAGAACCGCACCGTAGGTGGTGCCCAGACCGCCGAGGACGACGGCGGCGAAGATCAAGAGCAACAGCTTGAATCCCATGTCCCACTGGACGGTCTCGGTAAGACCGAAGAGCACGCCGGCCACCGCCCCGAGCGTGCCGGCCATCACCCAGGTCACGGCGATGATCTGGTTGACATCGATACCTGAGGACTCCGCCAGGTCCTTGTTGTCCGCTACCGCGCGCATGGCCGTTCCCTGGCGGGTCCGCTGGAGGAAGAGCCCCACGCCGAGGAGGATGACCAGCGATGCCCCGATCGTGAACAGGTGCTTCGGGACGATCGGGATGCCGAGGATCTGTGTGACCGCCTGGCCGGCGAAGTCCGGGAAGGCACGTGGTTCACCATCGAAGACGATGAGGATGAGGTTCCGCATGGCGAAGGCGAATCCGATCGACACCACCATCATCGCGATGAGGCTGGTCCTGCGATCGCGCAGGGGCTTCCAGATCCCCTTCTCCTGGACCCATCCGAAGAGGCCACCCGCGATCACAGCAGGTATCGCCGCCAACGCCAGGGGCCAACCCGGTCCCACCGGACTCGCGTGGAAGAAGTACGCGACGACGGCACCCAGGGTGACGATCTCGCCGTGGGCGAAGTTGACGAGTCCCGTGACGGCGAACACGAGTGACAGCCCCACGGCGGCGAGGGCGATGATGGCACCGAGCTTGAGGCCCAGCACCGTGAGTGACCCGAGCCGCTGGTACAGCGACACCGACGAGGTCGTGCCCTCGCCGAGGCGGAAGATGACGGTCTTCTCCTCGCCTTCGCGTACTGCGATCTCCGATAGCGCAGCCGCGTCCGGGTCCGTCAGCGCAACGCCCTCTGGCAGCGTCGACTCATCGATCCGTGCCTGGTATGTCCCTGGCCCCGGCACGGCGACGATCCAGCTGCCGTCGGCATCCGATACCGATGAACCGACGGCGGTCCCGTCCTGGCTGACCTCGACGATGACGCCCGCGACAGGGCTGCGTTCCTGGGCGAACACGGCGACGAGTCGACCCTTGATGGCCTCGCCCTCGGCGAGGGCCGGGGCGGCAAGACCCAGGACGCCTGCGACGACGAGTCCGAAGATGAGTGAGCGTCTGATGCGTGTCGACACGAAAGGCGAGTGTAGGTCTGCGGTGCGCGGTCGACAGGCTCGTTCGGGCTACTTGGTGAATCGGGTGAGGTAGGCGGCCCGCAGCGCTGCGGCTTCCGGGTCCTCGATCGCCGCCACCAGGCCGAGTGCATCATCCCGCGTTGCATCCCCCGCAACGATCTCGGCGATATGGCGCTTCGTCGTCGTGATGGGGAATCGCGCCTTGGCGGCGATGACGGAAGCGAGGGCCATGGCCGCTTCGAGGCTGTCACCGTGGGGGACGACGGTATTCACGAGGCCCCACGCATGTGCCTCGGCTGCCGCGAACCGGCGGCCCGTCATGACGATCTCCTTGGTCCGTGACGGGCCGATCTCGGCGACCAATCGCTCGAGTCCTCCCCAGGCGAGGGGGATGCCGACGTCGATCTCGGGGATGGAGAACGTCGTCGCCTCGTCGGCGATGCGCAGATCACACGCGGCGGCGAGCACCACGCCCCCACCGACGACATGTCCGTGCAGGGCAGCGATCGACACTTGCGGTATCGATGCGAGGGCGTCGATCATCGCCCGGCCGAGATGCGCTGCGTCGTACCGCCGATCTGGGTCTGCGTCCATCAGGGGACCGTGCGCGAACGTCGCGAGGTCCATGCCGGCCGTGAAGCCCTTTCCGGCGCCCCGCAGGATCACGACCCGTGCCTCGGATGCGGCGACGGTGGCGGTCGCCGCCATCAGGTCGCGCAGCATCGTGAGCGTCAATGCATTGCGGCGCTCCGGACGGTCGAGGGTGATCGTCGCGATGTCATCCCCGAGGTCGACCGAGATGAACTCACCCACGACTGCGCTCCGGCGTCATCGCGCCATCGTACCTCTCACGAACATTGCACGACATGGTCGGGGTTCGGATTGGTAGGTTGGACCCATCATGGCAAAGAACGTCGGTCACATCCTCCAGGACAAGGGGTCCGAGACGTGGTGCGTCGTACCCGATGCATCGGTCTACGAGGCCCTCGAGATCATGGCCGACAAGAACGTCGGTGCCCTCGTCGTCGTCGACCACGGCAGGATCGTCGGGATCCTCTCCGAGCGCGACTACGCCCGCAAGGTCATCCTTGCCGGGTTCGGATCCAAGGAGATGTCCGTCGCCGAGATCATGACACCCGATCCCGTCACCGTCGGCCCGGACGCCTCGGTCACCGAGTGCATGGAACTCATGACGGACAATCGATTCCGGCACCTTCCCGTCGTCGTCGACGGCGAACTCGTGGGAGTCATCTCCATCGGCGATGTCGTGCTCGCCGTGATAGCCGAACAACGATTCCTCATCGCACAGCTCGAGAGCTACATCACGGGGTGAGCCGTGGCTTCGCCGTTGACCTGCGTGGTCAGGCGCCGCGCTTGGCGAAGGTGTCAGCGTCGAAGGGCTCGATCATGATGCACTCGCCGGGGCATTCCTCTGCGGCTTCGACGACGATGTCGATCTGCGCATCCGGCACTCTGGCAACGCCACGAGCACCATCGGGCGCTGCTTCACCGTCGAACACGATGTCGGCGCCCCAGTTGGAGGAGGTTTCCTTCACGACCCAGAGACCGTCGTCGCGGCCCTGGAAGACGTCTGGTGCGATCTCCTCACAGATGCCGTCACCAGTGCAGAGATCTTGATCGATCCACACCATCAGACTTGGGTCTGCCATGTTCATCCTCAGTCATCGGGAACGTGGAGAGTGTAACCGAGCCCCGACGGGACCTCGACATCACTGGATGCAGAACTCATTGCCCTCGGGATCCTGCATGACGGTCCACGTGTCGCCGTGCGATTCGTGGTCCTTCACTCGGGTCGCCCCCAACGCGACCAGGCGGTCTGCCTCGGTATCGATGAGCGATCGCCGATCCGCTGCGGGAATGTCCGGAGTCGTGACGTTGACGTCGAGATGGACCCGGTTCTTCACGGTCTTGCCCTCCGGCACCCGCTGGAACAGGATGCGCGGACCCTTCCCTTCGGGGTCGACGGCTGCCGCGAGACCGCCCATCTCGGACAGGGGAATCCCCACATCGGCGGCGAATGCCTCCCATGTGTCGTACCCCTCGGGTGGGGGTTGCACGACGTATCCCAGGGCCGCGCTCCAGAACGTGGCCTGTTCCATGGGATCGTGGGCATCGAAGGTGATCTGGACGGGAGTGGCCATGACGAGGATCCTAGGCGGCCGACGCGACGCGACCCGGGCAGCGGGCGTTGCGTCCTCGTAGGATGGTCCCGGCGTTGAGGAGAGGGGATCGCCATGGCGAGTGTCGAGGAGCGTTACCAAGCCGGCCAGCGGTTGCGCAAGCAGGTTCCCAGGTCCACCCACGGGCGGTTCGAGCGCTCGCCGGACGTCGATCCCGTGGCGACCCTGCTCGGTCAGGATGTCGGGCGGATCGAGGGATTGGTTCCCGTTCGCCACGAGCGTATGTCCGAGGACGCCTTCGCCTTCTACCGGGCAGGGGCGAAGTTGATGGCGTCGGACCTCGCTGGCACCGCGACGACCAACCTGATGGTGCAGGCGAGTGGTGATGCCCACCTCTCGAACTTCGGCTGGTATGGATCCCCCGAGCGCGAGCTCGTTTTCGACACCAACGACTTCGACGAGACCCTCCCCGCATCCTTCGAATGGGACCTGAAGCGCCTCGCAACGTCCTTCGCCATCGCCGCGGCGGACAACGGCTTCGACGAACGAGACCGCGAGGAGTGCACCCTGGATTGCGTGCGTGCCTATCGCGACGCCATGGCGCAGTTCGCTGCCCAGGGCCTCCTCGATGTCTGGTACGCCCAGATCTCCGCAGATCGCCTCCTGGAACGGCTCGGCGAGGCCGGCATGAAGAAGCGTGCGAAGGAGGCGAGCAAGAAGGCCGACAAGGCGAAGCGGAAGGACTCCCGCCACGTCCTGTCGAAGCTGGCCGAGAAGGTCGACGGCCGCTATCGCATCATCGACGACGCACCGTGGGTCGTCCCGTTGCGATCCATGGCAGACGTCTACGACCCCTCACGTGCCAAGGCCCTCATCGACGACCACTTCCAGCAGTACATCAGCACCCTCCCTGACAACATCGCCGTGATCGCCAGGAGGTTCACACCGATCGACATGGCGCTCAAGGTCGTGGGCGTGGGGAGTGTCGGCACAAGGTGCTTCATCATCCTCCTCGAGGGTCGCGACGAGGCGGACCCGCTCTTCCTCCAGGTGAAGGAGGCAGGTGCGTCCGCGCTCGAGGGTCACTTCCCTGCCAGCGCATACGACCATCCCGGAAGGCGTGTGGTCGAGGGTCAGCGACTCATGCAGACCAACAGCGACATCTTCCTCGGCTGGCTGACGAGCGAACGTGGCAACCACTACTACATACGCCAGCTCAAGGACATGAAGGCCTCGGTGGAGGTGGCGGATCTCGATCCGGACGAGCTTCGAGCCTATGCACGGGGATGTGCGTGGACGCTGGCCCAGTCCCACGCCCGCTCGGGCGATGCGGTGATGTTGTCGGGATACATGGGCTCGGGCGACGTCTTTGCCGAAGCCGTGACCGAGTTCGCACATGCGTACGCCGATCAGAACGACGCCGACTACGCAGCGTTCGTCGCAGCCACGAAGGACTCCTCCCGGGCAGCCAGCTAGACGAACCGCCCTCGGTACGCTCCCGCACGGAGGCGTCCGTGCGCCTGGTGGGCACCGCGGTCTTCAAAACCGACGAGGGGGTGCAAGCTCCCTGGCGGGTTCGATTCCCGTCCGCCTCCGCCAAGCCTGCGTTCTTGCGTACATGGCGTTCATCCAGTGTGAACGCTATGTACGCAAGAACGGAGGCTGTGACTATTCGTCGCGGCCGATGAGGGGATTGCCGCCCTCGTACAGGCCGTCGATGTCGCCGCCGAGCTTGTCCATGATCGCCCGGCGCTTGATCTTGAGCGACGGTGTCAGCATGCCGTTGTCCGGGGTGAACTCCTCGTCCTCGAGCACGAAGTTCCTGACCCGCTCATAGTGCTTGATCGACGACTGTGCCCGGTTGATCTCGGTCTTGTACAGGTCCCGGACCTGGGCATCGTTGAGCAGCGCGTCGAGGTCGCTGGTGTCGAGACCGTGCTCGGCGGCCCACTGCTGGAGGTACTCGAAGTCGGGAACCACGACGGCGACGTTGAACGGACGCTGTTCGCCGTAGACCATGACTTGGCTGATGAAACCGGACAGCTGGAGTTGCTCCTCGATCGGGGAAGGCACGACGTACTTGCCGTTCTCGAGCTTGTACTGCTCCTTGATCCGACCCCTGATGTAGAGGAACCCGTCGTCGTCGAGATGGCCGAGGTCACCCGTCCGGAATCCGTGATCCGGCGTGAACACGGCGGCGTCCTCATCGGGCAGGTTGAAGTACCCCATCATCACGTTCGGGCCGTGGACGACGATCTCCCCGATCTCGGCATCACCCGTCACGTCCGTGTCGATCTCGACCCTCACCTCAGGGATGGCCCTCCCGACGGAGCCGATCCGACGGTGGCTCTGGATGTTGGCGGTCACGACCGGGCTGGTCTCGGTCAGGCCGTACCCCTCATAGACGGTGATGCCCACCGCGGAGATGAACTCGGCGACCTCGGTCGAGATGGCTGCCCCTCCCGAGAATGCCCACTTGAGGCGTCCACCGAAGGCCTCGCGGACCTTGGAGAACACCACCTTGTCGAACAGGTCGTTCTGGAGGTCGACCCAGCGACTCCGCTTGCCGCGCTTGCGCATCTGTTCGCGCTTGCGGGCGTTGGCCACGGCGGCGTCGAACATCGTCTTCTTCACGCCACCCTCGGCATCCATCATCTTCTGCAGGCCGTCGTACACCTTGTTGAAGACGGTGGGGACGCTCACGAGGATCGTGGGCTTGATCTCCGGCATGTCCCTCGTGAGGGTCTTGGCCGAGGTGAGGCCGGTCGAGCAACCCTGGGAGATGAGGTAGTGGACCTCGATGGTCTGGCCGAACGAATGGGCCCACGGGAGGAACGATGCGGAGCGGTCGTCCTGCTCGAGGGGGAAGATCTCCCCGAGTGCCCGCACGTTCGAGGCGAAGTTGCGGTGTGACAGCATCACCCCTTTCGGATTGCCCGTCGTCCCTGACGTGTAGATCAGGCCAGCGAGATCCTGCTCGTCGATGACGGCCACCGGGGAGGGATGCTCGTGTCCCTGTGCGAGGAGCTCGGTGTAATCCATGGCGTCGCCGCCGGCAGGATCGACGATGACGACGATCTTCTCGAGGCTGGGCAGGTCGTCCATGATCTCTTCGATCTGGGCCCTGATGCCATCACTTGCGGCGAAGAGGACCTTGGCGCCGCAGTCGGCGAGGATGTACTTCCAATCCTTCTGGGTCTGTGCCTCGTACATGGGCACCCACGCCGCCCCGAGCCCGTAGGTGGCATAGGCGCCGACGGCCCATTCGATGCGGTTGTCTGAGATGATCGCGACGCGATCGCCCTTCGTGACGCCGAGGTGGGCCAGACCGCCTCGAGCCTTGTCGACCGTGACCCCGAACTCGCCGTAGGACGTCCAATCCCAGTCGCCATCGCCTGCACGTTCACCGAACAAGGGATTGTCGGCGAAGACGGCGGTGCTGTGGGTGATCAGATCGGCAAGCGTGGTGATGTGGTGGCCCATGGGTGTCCTTTCCCTCGGCTCCATCCTACAGCGTGGGTTTCAGCGTGATCTGGGCTCGACGGGATAGTCTCCGCCCCATGACGGACACGCTGGCGATGGGTCGCATGATTCGCGAGGCACGGCTCGCAAAGGGCATGTCACTGGGCCAACTCGCCGCCGCCGTGGGCCGATCGTCGGCATCGGTGCGACGATGGGAACGAGGCGAGGTCGCGCCAGCCATCGGAATCATCGACGACCTCGCCCGGGTGCTCGACATCGATGCAGACGAGCTGAGAAGCCAACGTCCGTCGGCGGGCGAGCAGGAGGAACCGTCGCTCAGCGGTTCACAGGGTGATACCGACATGGTCGGTGCGGCTGGGCCTTCGACCTTCGAACACGATGGTGTTGCGCCTGCGCAATCCCGGGCTCGGACCGACGAAACGGTTGCGGTTCCGGAGCGATCGGGCGGCATCGTCGCAGACGCCGTCGACGCGGTCCGCCATGCGACATCGGGCTGGGGAGGATGGATTCGTGGCCTGTTGACCGCGGTCGTCCTGATCACCATGGCGTTGATCCTCTTCTGGGCATTGGGTCAGCTGGCTAGCGCCGTCGGTGAGATCTGGGACTCGTTCGACACCGGGGCGACCGGCTGATCATCCCCAGGCGGCCCGTACGAGCAGGAGCACGCCCGCCACGGCCGACACGACGAGGATCGCCGAACGCACGGTGTCCCTGGGCACGGCGTCCTTGACCCGTACCGACACCGCGTAGCCGATCACCACCGCAGGGAACAGGACGAGCGAGGTCGTGAGGTCCTGCGTCGTCACATTCCCCGTGCCGAAGCGCACGATGGTGGAGATCGTCACGCCGATTGTGAAGACCGCTGCGAGTGTCGAACGAATCGTCGCTGCTTCGTCGTCGCTGTAGATCAGGGCGATCGGGGGTCCGCCCATCGAGGCGACCAGTCCCGTCGTCCCTGCCCCTACCCCGGCAGCGAACTTCGTGACCGGGTTCCGGTGCACCCGGTATCCGGATGAGATGACGGCCACGGCAATGAGCACTACACAGCCGATGAAGATGTCCAGCGTTCGCTGGGTGGCAACGGCGAGGAGAGCGACCCCGATCGCCGCTCCGGGGAATCGACCCGCGATGATCCAGCCGACGCCCGTCAGGTCCATGGCATGGCGCTCCCTCCATGCCATGGAGATCGTGAGCGGCAGGACGATGAGGAGTTGGGGAACCGGAGCCAGCTCAGGGGCGATGAGCGACGTCACCGGTACGGCGACCATGGCGAATCCGACACCGACCGTGCCCTGCACGAGGGCAGCTGCTGCGGTCACGCCGAAGACCACGGCGATGATGAGGGTGTCCACCGCGTCGATTGTCGCAGCGTCGGGGGTTGGGCGCGTCCGCTCGTTAGTTCCGGGGACACGTACCTTTCCTTCATGCGGAGATCCTTCATCGGCGCATTCGTCCTCATCGTCCTTTCGCTCGTCGCCACGGCCTGTTCGTCGGACGACGGTGAGCGTCTCATCGCCATTCGTGCGTCCGTCGACCCGGCCGTCGGGGACGAGCGGTTCCTGTTCGCCGTCAACGAGATCGACGGGACCCGCCGTGGAGCGCCCGACGAGGTCGTCACCGTCGAGGCCAAGGCGCTCGACGCGCCAGACACCGTGTACGAGGTGGAGGCCGACTTCCTATGGATGGTCCCCGGGAGCATTGGTCTGTACCGCGCTGCGATCCCGTTCGATCGACCGGGTCAGTGGGAGATCGACTTCTCCGTCTCGACGGGGGAGCCGACGCAGCCGTTCCTCGTGCTCGTCAATGAGCAGCCTTCCACGGTCGCCGCGGGTGACGTAGCGCCCCGAGTCGTGACACCCACGTTGGCGACGACGGATCCCGAGGACATCACGACGGACTTCCCGATCCATGAACCGTTCTACGCCCTTTCGCTCGACGAGGCGCTCGACAACGGCAGGAAGACCGTGGCGATCTTCGCGACGCCTGCGTTTTGCACGTCGGCCGCATGCGGACCGATGATGCGCCAGACCAAGGAGATCAGCGCGGCGTATCCCGACGTCAACTGGGTCCATGTCGAGGTCTACGAAGGTTTCAACGATGACGGCTTTGCTCCCGATCTCGAGCACCTGGCGCCCGCGGTGGTCGAGTACCGATTGCCGTCGGAGCCCTGGATCTTCGTGATGGACGAGACCGGTACCGTCGTATCACGGATCGAGGGCGTGCTCGCCGATGGCGAACTCGAAGCACTTCTGGACACCTGATCGCAACATGGCGACGCGCCTCTTCCTCGTCGTCATGGTCCTCCTTGCGATCACCGCGTGCGGCGGTGAATCGGAACCCGACGGGGTGCTCATCGGTGTCGTCGACCAGGTGACCGGTGACCGTGATGTCGAGGCCTTCGTGCTCGTGGACGGGGCGGGCAACAGCCACCGCTTCATCCCGGCGCCTGGCCTGTTGTGCGGAGGCGAGCCGTTGGAGCATCTCCGCACGCACCTCGTCGAGCGGGACGAGATAGCCGTCACCTTCGAACGGGATGTGTCAGGGGTCGGCATTGCCACCGGTATCGATCACCGGGGCTGATCGGGTGGTGGCCTCAGGCCTCGACGAGGTGTTCTGCGAGGAGTTCCGGGTCGTCGCCTGGCTGCGGCGGACGTGCCATCACATACGATGACCACACGATGATGCTGCCCGCGGTGATGCCGGTGATCAGGGCCAACGCCACCATGTCCGCGACCGATACGGTGGCTACTCCGTCGGCGAGTGACCCGAGGAGGGACACACCGAGCGGGAAGACGGCGAAGGCGATGACGCCGCCGACGATGGCTCCGACGGGGGCGATGATCCACAGGGTGATGCTCGAGGATTCAGGGTCGATGGCGCGGGCCACACCTCGGGTCACGACGGCCAGGATCACGCCTGCGATGGCAGTCACGATGATCGTCACGATCCACAGCGCGGATGCAGGTACGGCGAACACCGGCGTGATGGCGTCACCCTCTCCCTCGATACCGAGCTTGGGGAGGCCCCCGGTTGCACCCACGAACAGCATGGTCGCGGCGCCGAGGACGAGGCCGATGACCGCTCCAACGCCGAATGCACTGCCGTAACTGGGCTTCATGGCCGCAAGTGTACCGCTACGCGTGGGCGCACGACTGATCAGCGGCTACAGACATCGGGTGCGTAGATCCCGATGATGCGGTCCGTGTCCTCGGTGCCGTCCACCGGACCCCACAACAGAAGCGATCCCGACGTCGAACCGCGCACCTCGTAGATGTCCCCGAGGCGTGCATCGGAGGAGAAGGTGACGGTTTCATTCGCGTAGATCGAGCGCAGATCGCCGATGGTGTCGCCGATCGTGAGACCGCTGAGGGTCTCGAGACCGGCAGCCGGGTTGTTCAGGTCGCCGAATGTCAGGTCGTGCCGGTAGCCGTTGTAGATCTCGGTACCACCCGGCTTCGTGACGATCGCCGCATAGGGACCGAACAGCACGACGCGTTCGAGGTCGCCGGCGCACACACCGTACTGGCCGGTGGACACCTGCCACCCCGTGTCGCCTGTGGGATCGCCGAATGATGCGACGAAGCGGCCGATGGCCTCGGCGGCGTCATCGCCGAACACGATGTCCTTGATGTCGTTGTCGTTCACCCGTGTCCCGTTCGTGATCATCTTCAAGCGGTCGACCTCGATCGGTGGCGGCACCGGGTCGAACGGGTCGCCTTCAGGGATGGTGGTCGTCGTCGGGGAATTCGTGTCCTCGGTGGTCGTTGTCGTGTCGCCCTCGACGGTCGTGGTGGTCTCACCCTCGACGGTCGTGGTGGTCTCGCCCGATGCCTCGCCTGAGTCCTCGGGTGCGAGCAGCTGGAACACCGCCACCGACAATGCGATGAGCAGGAGGCCGATGATGAGGCCTGTCAGCAGGGGAGAACCCGGCGGCTGGGCCGGCGGGGTGGTCGGCGGTTCCATGGGTGGAAGCGGTTCGTTGCCAGACAGATCGGTCAGATCCGCATACGGGTCCGTCCATCCCGGAGGGTTCTGATGTGGGTCCTGGGGATCGCTCACGACGCTTCCTATCTCACCGTTGGCGCATTGTACGGTCTATCGCGACGGGGCCGCGGTCGATCCCCCGTCCTCGGAGGGCAGGAGCGACCCGTAGGCGTCACGGAGCACCTCGTCGAACGGTGCTGTGAGGACCACGATCGACTGGCCCTTCGTGGATCGCGTCAGCCGGACCGGTAGCTCGAGGCGCTTGATCGACTCGATGTCGATCGACCTGAGCCCCCATGCCAGGTTGACGGCCTCGGTGATCGAGAACCCGTCGTCGAGCACGAAGTTGTCGGCAAGACTGGCCGCCTTCGTGGTCAGCTGCTTCGGTGAGTCGAAGGTCTTGAGCTGGGTGAACAGTTGGATGATCACGTCCTGTTGGTGCTCATTGCGCTGGAAGTCGCTTGCCCCGGGCACCGATCTCCAGACACCGTCGACGAGCTGCTGGGTCTTGCGTGACCGTACCCACGACAGCGCCTGGGCCCCCGTGGCGTCCGTGCAACCGGCCGGGAGGTCGAGCTCGGCCTTGGCGTCGCGCACGGGGTAGTCGAGGCAGATCTCCACTCCACCGACGGCATCCACCACGTTCTCGAAGCCGGCGAAGTCGAACCATGCGAAGTGGTCGACCTCGATGCCGGTGATCTTCTCGACCTGTGACGAGAGCAGTGTCGGGCCGTTGATGTCGTCGGCCGGACAGCCCTTGATGAGGCTGTTGATGCGGCTGTTGCCCCCGGTGCATGGGTTCTCCACGTAGAGATCCCGCGGCAGGGACACCATGAACGGGTCGGATCCGTTGGTCGGACGGACGAGGTACAGGATGACGTCGGCAGCCCCGGCGATCTCATCGTTCCCGATGACCAGCAGGCGTCTCATAGGCCTCGGTTGGGGCGGTGACACTCGGGGTGGAGTCGGGGACCTCGTCGCCCTCTTCGAGTGTTCCGACGTCGTCGGGATCGTCCTTGCGAAGTCGGGGTCCTCGGAGCCACCGATGGCGCCGACGGCTCCCGTGTCGAGCGCTTGTGTCTCGACCTGACGCCACGAGTTGATCAGCTGTGTCCCGGTGTACGCCGTGTACCCGACGAGGAGCAGCCCCGCGAGCACGGCGCCGAGCATGGCGGCGCGCTTGGCGTGGCGGGGGGCCAGGGGAGCGGTGGCGTCGGACCGGTTGCGCACGTAGCCGACCACGGGCGCTCCGGCGGCAGCGAGTTGGTCGACAGCGGTCTCGACGGTTGCGGGGTCTGCGCCGTCGGTGAGGACGAGGATCGTCCCGTCGGCGTGTGCCCCCAGCTCCGGGGTTGCACTCGACCACATCACAGGGGGGACGTCGATGACGATCAGATCCGCATGCTCGGAGACCACATCGAGGGCGTCGGCGACGAGGATCCCTGCCAGATCCGAAGGATCGGCGGGATCGTCGCCGGCCGGCAGCATCGGAAAACTCGAGCCGTCGTCGAGCGTCCACATCCGCGTTGCTGTCGTGAGCGTTGCCGTGCCCCTGGCGACATCAGACAGGCCCGGTGAGGTTCCCGATGAGAGGAACCGCCCGATGCCGTGCGCCGAGGGATCTGCGTCGACGAGCATGACCCGCCTGCCCGCCTTGGATGCGGAGATCGCGAGGTTCAAGGCAACGCTCGATGCCCCCATGCCAGGACTCGGCGAACTCACCAACAGGACGCGTCCCGTCGTGTGCCCCTCGATCTCGCGCAGTATCCCGGTGAAGCGGTCTGACGTCTCGTCCTCGACGAGCGTCGGGGCGGGAGTCGAGCCGGTCGGCGGGATGGATCCGAGGCTCGGTATGCCGTTGAGCGTTCCTGCGAGCGAGGGCCCTTGGCGGGATCTCGAGACCACGAACCACACCACGGCCCCCGAGGCGCCTCCGATCACGGCAGCGACGGCTACGCCGAGGTTCGTGTCCCACACGGTGAGGACGGCGGCGAACACCACCAGTGAAGCGGTGAGTGCCAGGAGGTTCGAGAGATTGAAAACCTTGCGCATCGTCAGGTCGCGCGGGTGGTCGTCGGCGTCACGGTCGTCCCCGTCGTGAGATCAAAGGCAATGGTACGGGATGTGTGGGATAGGAGGCGCGGATCACGCCTCGTCACAGGGACTCGGGCTGTAGATGCCCTCGATCAGGTCATCCTGATCGGTACCCGTCACTGGCCCCCACAGGAGGAGTTCGCCACCATCGACGAGCCTGAAGTGGTCCACACCATCGATGACTTCGAATGCGATGGTGAACTGTGCGTAGATGCGCTCCAGGTCGGCGACGGTGTCACCCAATGTGAGCCCGGACAGGGTCGCCAGGCCGAGGACCTGGGTGCCGTCGGGACCCCCGAACCGGTAGGACACGAAGGTGGCATCGCTCCCGAATCCGTTGAAGACGGCGCTCAATTCGTCCCACTGGAGGGCGTAGGACTCGGCCGGCGGGCACAACCCCTCGATCGTCGCCGCTGTCGCCTCTCCGAGACTCGACGTCAAGCGGCCCGCAACATCGCCGATCGGTGTTCCGATCTCGATCGGACCGATGCCTGCCGCCCGCAGTGTGAGTTCGTCCGTGGGAATCGGGTCACCGACGGGTTCCCACGCCGAGGGCGGTGGGAACGCGATGGTGGTCGTCGTGGTGTCAGCGATGGTCGTGGACGTCGAGGCGGTCGTCGTGGTTGCGGTCGTCGTCGTGGTGGCCACGGTCGTGGTGGTCTCCGCGGCGATGGTCGTGGTCGGCGTCGACGATCCGTCGATGAACACCAGCGCCCACACCACCACGACGGCGACCAACAGGATGAGGGGGATGAGCCATCGCGCCATGCTTCGGGGCTTGTCGGGGGGCATCGTCCAGTCGTCGAACGAGAACTCGCCCGTGTCATCGAGGGCGGAGGCACCCGCGGTGGTCGGCGGGGGAGGAACCGTCGGGGCCGTCGCCGGAACGACGACTGCCGGGACGGGAGGATCCTCGTCGGCCGCGTCGGAGGGCGTGCTCGCCGACGGCGGTGGTTCCGGTGGCGGAACGGCTTCGTCGGCAGGCGCTGGTGCCGTTGGTTCGTCGCTACCTATCCGGACATCGATCCAACCCTTGCCGCACTTCGGGCAGGATGTTTCGTCGGCGGGCCTGGGGGTTCCGCAGTAGACGCAGACGGGGAGATGGGAGGAGGTGTCGCTCATCGCCGCGAGCATACGGAGCGCGCCACAGAAGATGAGGCAATGCGATCACGACGACGTCTCTCGGGCGAGTGGCTCAGATGTCCTTGCAGGGACGGACGTTGACCTCCACCGAGGCGTTGGCCAGCTCGTCGAGCATGGCGTCGCGCGCCTTCTGCCACGGGGCGTGGAGGGCGCACAAATCGAACTCGGGGCACGGGATCCCGCGCTGTACGCAACCCTGGTCCTCGATGCGGCCCTCGATGGTTTCGATGACATCGAGGACGCTGATCTCCTCGAGGCCGACGAGGAGCCGGTAGCCGCCTCGCGGGCCGGGGGTGGAGGCTATCCAACCGGCCTTGACCAGGGGAGAGATCACCTGGGGCAGGTAGTGGGTGGTGATGTCGAGCTTGTCGGCCAGCCATTTTCCGGCGACGAGGTCGCCCTCGGCATCGCCGATGCACCGCAGCGACTTGAGTGCAAGGTCGGACTTCTTGGTCATCTCGAGTCGCACGATGGTTTCCTTAGTCTCTCGGTAGGCAATATACCCGGTGGTTCCCCATCGTGCGACCGATCGCCCCTGGGAACGTGGATGGGTCGGTACGTTCGTTCCGACCCATCGCTGTTCGGATCGCCTACTGCTGCGCCTTCAGGTAGGCAGCGACGTCTCGCATGTCCTGGTCCGAGAGCGAAGGATCGCCGCCGCGCGCGGGCATCGCAATGCCCTGCGTGTTCTCGGGATCGTCAGCGGCACGACCGACGATGATGAAGGCTGCGAGTTCCTCCTCGGTCATGTCGGCGACGAAGTCGCTCGGGGCGAGCTGCTTGCCGAGGCCGTCGATGCCCTGGAGGTCGGCACCGTGGCACGCTGAGCACACGCCCGAATACACGGATGCGCCCGCAACCGGATCGCCGGGCCCTGCCGCTTCGCCGCCGGAGCCGCCGGATGCGTCGCTGTCACTGCCGCCGCCGCATGCGGCGAGGGCGAGCGCAAGGATCGCAATGACGATCATCACCTTCTTCATGCTGAATCGCTCCTGTGTCCCGGAGATACGTAAGTTCCTGAATTCCTTACTTGGCAATTATACCGATAGCTCGCGCCATGTCGCATCGCAGGTCTGGTCGACCTCACGACGCCACGGAGATCACATCGCCCAGATGCGTGGCCTCGAGCTCGGTGAGCATGGCCCGCCTCGCCTTCGTCCACGGACCGTGGAGGGCGCATGTCACGCCGGAGGTGTGGATCGGTCCGAGGTGGAGGCACCGCGAGTCGTCGATCGGCCCCTCGACGGCTTCGATGAGCGAGAGCAGGGAAATGGCTTCGAGGTCGACGGCGATCACGTATCCACCGTGTGGCCCCGACACCGACGACACCCATCCGGCCCTGGTGAGGGGGGCCATGATGTGCGGGAGGTATTGCCCGGACACGTCGAGGTTCTCGGCGAGATCGTGGCCGCTCACGCGGTCGCCGTGGGCAGTTGCGATGAACTCCAGGGCCTGGAACGCGAGGTCCGTCTTCTTCGTCAACTCGAGTCGCATGTCGAAATCCTAAGTTGTTGACTAGGCAATTGTAGCGAAGGTCGTCGCCCATGTCATCAACAATCTGGCCGAACGACCCCACACCACCGTGGAAGCCGGCTCCGGCATCCTTCGCGATGGATCACGATCCGCGGGATCCGGTTGCGGCAGCCATTCCGGCGAGCGCCAGATAGGTGATCCCGGACATGGTCCTCGTGGTGCGGGCCGCCCCGGGGCGACTGCGGATCGCACCGCCGATCGAGCCGCCGAGCAGTGCGTAGACGGAATCCGACACCAGCCCGATCACGACGAGGGTCATCCCGAGCACCAGTGACTGGAGCGCCGCGTTCGGTGCTGTGGGATCGACGAACTGCGGGAGGAACGCGAGGAAGAACATGGCGACCTTCGGATTGAGGACGTTCACGATCACGCCCTGGCTGAACACACGCCGCAACGACGAGGCGTCGGTGGCAGGTTCGAGGAACGAGTCGTCCGTGGAACGCAGCGTGCGAAGGCCGATCCATGCGAGGTAGGCGACGCCCGCCCACCGGACGATGGAGAACAGCGCCTCGGAGCTCGCCAGCACCACCGACAGTCCCACGACCGCGGCGAGGACATGGATGGCCGACCCGACATTCACACCGACGGCCGACGCCAGGCCGGCTCGGCGGCCCTGGCTGATGCTCCTCGTCAGGATGTAGATCACCGCTGGCCCCGGGACGACCACCAGCACCACCGAGGCCGCCATGACGAGGATCATGGTGTTCGCATCCGGCATGGTCCCGATGCTACCGACGCCTGGATCGGTGGTCCCGACGCAGGATCTCGGTGGCCACGTGGAGTGCCGGACCAACCGGGCCGCCGGTGGGGTCGCCGCTGGATAGGAGCGCCACCTTCGTACCTTTCGGCCAGAAAGTGGGTTCACAAACCGGACACGCTGTGTGATATTGAGGGGCACGCCACGGACAGGTGGGTCCGAGTTCTCCGATACGCACCCTGCCGTTGTCATGTGTGGATCGACCGGCGACAAGGTGGAGGAAGCTGGATGACGACTGGGTCCAAGCCGCGGAAGGCGATCGCTGACAAGGCAGTCCGCGAACGCGAAGAAGCCAAGGAGCGGATGGACCGCGACACCCTCAGTCGCTCGCTCAAGGACCGTGACCGATCCAAGCTCACGGACGACCGTGGACGCCTCACGACCGACCTCGTCAGTCAATACCTCACCTCCATCGGCGAGTACGAACTGCTCACGGCCGAGAACGAGGTCGACTACGCCCAGAAGATCGAGGCCGGCCAGACGGCCATCGAGCGCCTCGAAGCGGGCGACTTCTCCACCAAGGCCGAGGAGATCCAGCTCAAGCGGCAGGTTCGTCGCGGCAGCGAGGCCAAGGACGCCTTCCTGACCGCCAACCTCCGCCTCGTCGTGGCCAATGCCCGCCGGTATGCCAATACGTCGGGCATCGACTTCCTCGACCTCATCCAGGAGGGCAACCTCGGCCTCATCCGTGCCGTGGAGAAGTTCGACTGGCGCAAGGGCTTCAAGTTCTCCACGTATGCCACCTGGTGGATCCGGCAGGCCATCACCCGTGCGATTGCCGACAAGTCGCGCACGGTGCGCATACCGGTGCACCTGCATGACACGCTCGCAGCCGTGCGCGCAGCGCAGGCGTCCCTCAAGGCCGAGCTCGGTCGCGACCCCAAGCCCGACGAGATCGCCGAGGAGGCGGGCGTCGAGGTGTCGAAGGTCGAATTGGCGCTTGCCGTTGCGGACACGGTCTCTCTCGAGCAACCGATCGGCGAGGACGGGGCACAACTCGGCGATTTCATCGAGGACGAGGACGCGGTCGACCCGGTTCGGGTGACCGAGGAGCTCGACATCGCCAACTCGCTCCGCAAGTCGATCGAACGGCTGCCCACGCGGGAGGGCAGGATCCTCGCCCTCCGCTACGGCTTCTACGACGGCATCCCGAGGACCCTCGAGGAGATCGGCGAGGAGTTCAACCTCACACGAGAGCGGATTCGCCAACTCGAGAAGCTCGCCCTCTGCCGCCTCCGCCACCCCAGCTTCGGCATCCGCGAACAGGACCTCATCTAACCACTGCTGCGAACCCAGGGTTCAGGTGGTCGAATACGGTCACTGGAGCCCACAGTTCGAAACCGTGACCCTGGCGAGCTCGACTCCGGGCCGTACTGTGGGCTGGGTTGGTCGAATGCGGTCACTGGAACCCTGGGTTCGAAGCCGCGACCCGTTGCGTTCTGTGGGCTGGGTTGGTCGAATGCGGTCACTGGAACCCTGGGTTCGCTGTGGCGGAACACCACCCCTGACAGGGACGGGCATCGGGTAGCGTTGGTGTGGGAGGTCAGCGATGCGGATGCGTTCATTGGTGGGGGACACGGCTGAGATCGTCGGGCCCGAGACACCCATCGTCGACGTCGCCAGGTTGATGGTCGATCGTGATGTGTCCGCCGTGGCCATCGTGGATCGGAGCGGCATGATCGGTATCTGCACCGATCGCGACCTCGCTGCCGCCCTCGCCCGGGAGGCCGGCGCCGACACGCTGGTGATCGATGTCATGACGGAATCGCCCGACACGGTGGGCCCTGACGTCGCCGTCGCCGATGCCGCTGCCTGGATGCTCGAAACGGGCTACCGCCACCTACCGGTCGTCGAGGACGGCGAACTGCTCGGCATCGTCGACATCCGCGACGTCCTGTGGATCCTGGTCCCCAAGGATTGAGCTCGTCGGGTCGCGCCGCAGCCGGTGTCCACCTTCAGCGGCGAACCCACACGACCTGGATGTCGTGCACGTCGATGTCGTCCCCCTCGAGACCGATGTCGACGGTATCGACATCGGCGACCGCATCTGCCCACCGATCCGCGATCGATGCCAACTCGTCGTCGAGCTCACGTCCGAGATCCTCGTAGGCATCACGGGCCTCCGCCACCTTGTTCTCGGCCCTGGCCAGCCGTTGCCGTGTGGTGCGCTCCGATGTGCGCGACACACGAGGTTTGCGTCCCATCAGCAGGTCGAGGCCCGCTCCCAGCAGGAGATCCCCGCGGGCGTCGTCGACCGCGAGCGATGCCGCATCTGCGTCGCGCCTTGCGGACTCGTACGTGCGTTGTGCCTTGCGGATCCGCCGATCGAACGAATCGCGCAGCGCTGCCATCTCGCGTTCGGCCTCCGCCTCAGCCGCTGAGCGGACGCGCATGGTGAACGCATCGGGTGCCTCGCCGGGTCGCGACACGAGGGCCAGCTCCTTGTGGCGCACGACGGTGAGGGTGAGGGATCGATCGAGGTGGTCGCGGACGGTCTTCGCCACGCCCGTGAAGTAGCGGGGGCTCGACAGCAGGTCTCCCGGTGCCACGAAGGGCAGGTCCTCTGCGGCGTCGGTGATGTCGCGGGGATCGTGGTCGACCTCCACGAAGGCCTCGGGGCCCGGCCGCTCGACGACATCGGGCAGGACGGCCTCCCACGTGTCGGTGTGTTCGAGGCCGATGCGCGCATCGTCGTAGTGGATCGCTACTCCCACCGTGATCACGGGTTCGTACCTGTCGCCGTGAGGGGAATGGCGTACCGCCGCCGCCCATGGAGCCGAGGCGTCGAGGACGCCCACGGCAACACCCGGCGCGATCGGGGGCATGGCGCCTCCGGCAGGCGGCTGCGGGTTCGTCACATCGTCGACCTTGGCAATGGGAGGACGAGCATCGGCGTCTGCCGCAGCGGGTCGGTCACGCGTGATGGATGCGACCTCCGCACGGGTCATGGGGCCCCGAAGGTACGACATGGCCCAGCGGGTGGTGAACACGCGAGGCTCCCGCTCGCCGGTCGTGTGGAGCAGGAAGGTGCGTTTCCCGAGTGCACTGATGCGATCGTCGATGGATCCGATGTCGGTGTCCCCGGTTGCAGCTGTCACGGCCTCGAGTACCCGCGCCTTGTCGCGTTCCGTCTGCAACCTGCCGATGCACCACGTCCCGGCGTTCGACATGGCCTTGTAGTCCAGATCGACCGGGTTCTGCGTCGACAGCAGCATCCCGACCCCGAACGCCCGCGCCTGCTTGAGGAGCGTGAGGATCGGTCGCTTCGCTGGTGGCTCGGCCGTGGGAGGAACGAAGCCGAACACCTCGTCCATGTAGGCGAGCGCGCGCAGCTCGCTCGATCCCGGCTGGGATCGCATCCACGTGATGAGGCGCGAGAAGACCGCCGTCACGATGAATTGGCGTTCGGCGTCGGAGAGGTGGGCGAGGTAGATGACCGCTGCCTGGGGCTTGCCATCCCGCCACAGCAGCTCCTCGATGTCGAGGGGTTCACCGATCATCCACGCAGCGAAGGAGGGGGATGCGAGCAGACCGTTGAGCCGCATGGCGAAAGCCGTCCTCGCCTTGGCCGGGAAGAAGGTGTCGATGTCGAACACGCCGAGCTTGCGAATGGGGGGTGTCATGATCTGACCGATCAACGTGGCGAGGTCGAGGTCCGAGCCGCTGCGCCATGCGTGCTCGATCAGGTTGGCGAGGAGGATGTGCTCGCGTGAAGCGATGGGATCGGCGTCGATGTCCACGAGACCGAGCAGTCCCGACACGTACCCCTGGATGGTGTCTCGCATCGTCTCGGCCTCGGAGTCCCATGCCAGGTCCGGAGCTGCGAGGCTGCCGACGACGTCGAGGGGCACGCCGGCATCCGATCCCGGGGTGTAGATCGTCATGCCGGTGCGAGCCCGCATCGCAGCGATATCGGAGCCGGCGAGATCCCACGACGCCAAACCGGATTCCCACAGCTCGGCCGTGGCTCGCGCCTCCTCGTCTGGTGTGTGGCCCTTGCGTTCGGCCGCGGACTCGTCGATCCACGGCCTGAAGTCCTCGGGCGCCAGGTCGGGGAACGTCAGGAGGAGGTTCGTCATGTCCCCCTTCGGGTCGATGATGAGGGTCGGGATTCCGGATCGCAGGGCCTCCTCGATGTAGATCACACCGAGACCGGTCTTCCCGGATCCCGTCATGCCGATGATCACGCCGTGGGTGGTCAGGTCGCCGGGATCCTGGGCGATCGATTCGCCCGCTGCCCGCTGCCCGCCGCCATCCACAGCATCGCCGAGGTAGAACGCCATGTCGGGCACGGTACACGGTGCTCGCCGTTCCGGGCGCCGGCCGTCGTGGTTACGGGGAGGGTCGATCGCTCGGGTAGCCTGCGCGACCCCGCGGAGGATTGAGGCGTGCGGCGGTCCATCATCGTGTTGGCAGCAACCATCCTGGCAGGGGCGACGTTCGCTGCTGCCGTGGGCCTCTGGGTCGATGCCGAGATCGCCGACGAGGACGCCTTCGTCGCCTCCTCGCTCGAGTCGTTCGCGGTCGACGGATCGTATGAGGCAATCGGTGCTTCCATGGCCGCGAAGGTGATCGACGCCTATCCGTCCCTTGGCCTTCTCGGGGCCACGCTCGAAACGCTCTTCGCCGCACTCGTGGCGACTGAGCCATTCGAGCCCCTGCTCGTCGATGTTGCGTCCCAGGTGTACGAGGTCGCCGTCGATGGATCGGGCAACCCGGTCCTCATCGACCTCGCCGATTACCGCGATGTCGTCCTCGAATCACTGGCTGCCATCTCCCCCGACCTCGCTGCTCGAGTTCCCGCCGGAGTGTTCACATCGTTCGAGCTCTTCGCGTCGGGTGAGTTGCCTGACGCCTCTTTCCAGATCGATGCCATGACGACGGTCGGTTGGATCAGCGTGGTCGTCGCGATGGCGATGGTGGTCCTGCTCGTCCTGTTTCTCAGGCGTGGCCGACTCGCTCTGGGCTCGATCGGTACCGCACTGCTCATCGGCGCCGGCGCCGTGGCGGTGTTCATCCCGCTCGGCAGGCTCGCAGCGGGATGGACCTTCACCAACGAGGCGTATCTGGTGTTGTCCCAGAACCTCTATGACACGCTGGTGATCCCGCTCTGGCAGCGAGCCTGGATCATCGGCGGGGCTGGGCTCGTCCTCATCGGGATTGCCGTCATCGGTTCGGTGACTCGCCCGCAACGGCGACCGTCCGGAGGGTGATCAACCGATGGCCTCGCGAAGCGCCTTCACCGCGGCTCGCACGTCGGGTACCACGCGGACCAGTCCCCGGGTGGTCGACAGATCCTCTTCGAGGAGTGGGATCAGGCGTGTCCACGGTTCACCGACGGCGATGACCGGCTTGCGCTCGATCGCCGAGAACGACGCGACGAACGCGACGTTCCAGGCGACCAGCAGTTCGGTGGCCGTGCCGAGGCTCCCCCACAGGGCGATCGAGGCGTCGGTTCGCTCGACCAGCAACCCGATCCTGTCGACAAGGGTCCGGGCCACCCACTCATCCGTCACGTGGTCGTTGGCTCCGGGTCGCTGCGGAAACACCGTTGGTGCAGTGACGCCGATGACCGTCCCGCCCGACGGATCGGGCACCGAGCGACACGGCCTCCATCGTCCCGTAGTAGCCACCGGTTGCCACGGTGTAGCCGGCCTCGGCGAGTGATCGCCCGCATCGGATGCCGTCCTCGTAGTGGGCATCGCCGGGTTGTGTGCCTGATGCACCGAAGACGGCGATCGTGGCCGTCATCGCTCAGGAGTCATCGGTCGGCGTTCCGTCGCCCCCTGCATCGTCGACGGTGGGGTCGCTCGCGGTCGGATCGGTGCGTTCGAGCCTGACATCGCCGATCTCGGCATTCTCGGCGACGATGCCGTCGCGAACCACGAATCGCAGGTGTTGCCGCTGTTCTGCGTGGAGCGCGGGATCGGCATCAGACCAACCGCGCAGGAGGGAGCCGGGGGGTACGCCTGCGGATCCCTGAATGTCCCTGAGGCCCAGATCGGCGACCTCTGCGGCGACGATGTCGAGGATCGTCTGTGACTCGATGGCCTTGCGTTCGGCCTCGAGCGATTCCACGGCGTCCTTCTTGCGCCGGGACGTCATCCGTGACAGGACCACGCCCACGACGACGACGGCGACCAACAGCGCCACCACTACCACGACCATGCGTCCGACCTCCTTGCCATCTCTGCGTCCAATGCGCGGCCATCCATGTCGGTATCGACGGAAACCACGACGACCATGAGGGCGTCATCGCCGTCGTTGACGATGCCGACCTGCGCACCTTCGGAAACGGGAACGGCCCGACCCAGCTGGGTTCCGGTCTCGACGTCATCGATCGTGAAGCGGCCGGATCCGACGATCGGACGGAGGTGGCGTACCGCTCCGGGGGCCTCGGGCAGGACGCAGAGCGCATGAGGATCGATGCGCACCATGAGGGCGTCGTAGCCGATACCCCGGCCGAGCGGCATGGTGATACCCCAGTCGGCGAACGTCGTGCCGTCGGTGCGGACCTCCGAGCGTCCGCTCGCCGCGAGGTCGTCGACCGCGCGCTTGACATCCTGGGCAGCCTCGGTGGTGGTGACGAGCACGGCGTCGGGCGTGTCGACCACGATCATGCCGGTCACGCCTGCCGTGACGACGAGGCGATCGGTGCTGCGCACATACGAATCGGTGGTGTCGATGGACGTGACGTCGCCCACGAGGGTGTTGCCGTCGTCATCGTGGGGCGAGATCTCCCACAGTGACGACCACGAGCCGACGTCGCTCCAGTCCGGATTGATCGGTAGCACGGCGGCGTGGTCGGTCTGCTCCATGACGGCGTAGTCGATGCTGTCCGCCTCGCATGCGGCAAAGGTGTCGGGGTCCAGGCTGACGATCCTCCCAGAGCGGGTTGCGCCGCCATGGGCCGCTTTCGCACCTCGGACCATGGCAGGGCGGAATCGTTCGAGCTCTGCGAGGTACACCGATGCAGAGAACAAGAACATGCCGGAGTTCCACGAGTAGGAGCCCGAGCTGAGGTACTGCTGCGCCGTGGCGAGGTCGGGCTTCTCCTTGAACTCGTCGACCCGGAACCCTCCGACGGCCAAGGGTTCACCGCGGCGGATGTAGCCGTAGCCGGTTTCGGGTGATGTCGCTGCGATGCCGAATGTGACCAGGTTGCCGTCGGCAGCGATGGCGGCCGCCGATCTGACCGCTTCGGCGAATGCCGCCTCATCACCGATGGCGTGATCGGACGGGAGGACGAGCAGCATCGCGTCGCCCCTGGTAGCGATGACCTCGAGTGCTGCGACGGCGACGGCCGGCGCCGTGTTGCGACCCATCGGTTCGAGCACGATCGTGGCGTCGCCGAGATGCGAGGACGCCAGTGCCCGACCGATGGCTGTCGCATGGGCCGCGTTCGTCACGACGAGCGGCGCGCCGACGCCCGGTACCGCTTCGAGCCTGTCGACGGTCTGCTGGATGAGCGATCGTCGACCGAGCAGCGGGAGGAGCTGTTTGGGCTGTTGGGCTCGCGAGGCCGGCCACAGGCGCGTCCCGGATCCTCCGGACAGGATGACGGGGACGATGTCAGGCTGTTGGTTGGTCACGAGTCACACGGTATCGCTGGTTCTGGTCGTCGAGTGAACCCTGGGTTCCACTGACCACATTCGATCAACCCAGCCCACAGTTCGCTCCACGGGGCACCACGGTATCGCCGCTCCCGGTCCTGTGCCTGCCTATTCGATGTCCGAGGTCGCAGCCACCGCCGTCTCGATGTCCGTGCGCGACTCAGGGGAACCGAACGCTGTGAGGACGTCGCCGACGCGGATGATGGTGTCGCCGTGGGGCACGAGGACGGCGGTCGAGCGTTGGATGCTCACCAGCACCGCATCAGATCGGCCAACGGATGTCGGCGACCTGGAGGTTCGCAACGGGCGATCCCGCCTGCGATCTTCACGACGAAGAAGTCCGCGCCGGGCTGGGACCGGATGCGCTTCTGCTCGCGGTAGAGCTCGCGACCCTTGGCCATCGACAGACCCATCTCGTACGCATTCACGACGGACTCGCGTCGGAACATGCCGACGACGGTCTTCTGGTTGTCTCCGCCGAGCACCGGAAGGCGGCCCGACGCCCATGGACGCCATCCGTGCGAGCGCCATCGACACGGGCGCATCCGGTGTGATGGTGATCGGATCCCGCGACATCGCATCGGCCACGGTCGTCGCATGTGATGGCCCTCCTGCCGAAGCGATGTCCGAGAGGCTGAGCACGCCGACGAGCTCGTTGCGGTCGTTGACGACCGGTGCGCCATGGTGGCTGGACAGGTCGAAGAACTCCGCGGCGTCAGCGAGACTCTGCCACGGATGGAGCACGCCGTCGACCTCCTTCATCACATCGCGTACGTCCACCGTGTCGAGGAGATCGATGTCCTCGTTGGAGGGGAGTTGGATGCCTTCGTGGCGCAATGGGATCGTGTACGCGTTGTCGGGATGGAAGCGGTCCCCGAAGAACGTTGCGAGCGCTGCGGCGAGCATGAGGGGGAGGATCAGCTCGTAGTTGCCGGTCAGCTCGAAGACGATGATCACCGAGGTCAGGGGCGCCCGGGCGACGGTCGCGAAGACCGCAGCCATGCCGACGACGACGTAGGCACCCGTGTCCAGTTCGTCGAAGCCACTGATCTGTTGGACCAGGATCGCGAACGCTGCCCCCATCGAACCTCCGATGACGAGCGATGGCATGAACACGCCTGCCGAACCGCCGCCTGCCCGGGTGATGGCCGAGGTGGCGATCTTGGCCAGGGCGATCAGGGCGAGCGTCCACCACAGATAGGCGCCGTCGTTCTCGAGGAACAGCAGACCCTGGAGGAAGTCCCGTCCGGTTCCGAGGGATTCGGGCCATACGACGCCGATCAGGGCGACCGTGAGAGTCCGAGCAGCAACGGCTTCGTCCATCGGGGCAGCTGCTTGGGCAGGGTGGCTGCCGCGCTGATGTCGAGCGTTCGGAGGTACACGAGGCCGATGCCGACGGCGACTGACGGCGAGCAGCGACATACAGGAGCATCTCGACCGGGTCACCGGCTCGTTGTGGCGGCGATGTCAGGAGGAGCTCCTCGCCGACGAGGAGTTGGGCGGTCACGGCTGCCACCACCGATGCGATCACGACGGCGTTGAGGTGCCGGATGGCGAAGGACCCGAGGATGACCTCCATGGCAAAGAGCATGCCGGCGATCGGTGCGTTGAACGAGGCGCCGATGCCGGCCCCGGCACCCGCAGCGACGAGGCTGCGGATGCGGTCGTGGTCGAAGTTGGTGTATCTGGCGAGCGAGGACCCGATGGAGGCCCCGATGTAGGCGATCGGTCCCTCCGCTCCGCCGGAGCCGCCGGTTCCGAGGGTGGCAGCGGTAGCCGCCAGCTTCGGAATGATGAGTCGTGTGGGGAGGTAGCCACCGTGGAGGCTCATTCCCATCATGGTCTCGGTGACCCCGCCTCCCGACACCCCGGGTCCCATGCGTTCGTTCATCCACCATGACGCCGCCATTCCTGCGGGTATCAGCACGGCGAATGCCCACACGCCCCACGAGGTCCAGTCGGCAAAGGCATCGGCCAAGGTCTCGACGGCGTCGATCAGGACGGCCAGGCCAGCGGTCGCGACGCCGACCAGAGCCCCGAGGACGACGGCTGCGATGAGAAAGGAGGTGGTCCCCCGTTTCGTGAGGCTGGAGCGGGCTCGGTCGAATGCTCTGGACACGAACCCACGGTACCTGTGGGCCACTGCGTAGGGACGTCGGGAACACTCGCTGGGCGCGATACGTTTCCGACCTATGTTCAGACGCAAGACCTCAGCCATGCCGACGGCCGAGAGCGCCCTTCCCGGACGTTCCGAGCCCGTCACGATCTCCGGTGTCCATTTCGTGAACGACTCGTCGATGCTGGGACCCCATCCGGAGGGTTCCGAGACGGTGTACGTCGCGATGGGGTGTTTCTGGGGAGCCGAACGGATCTTCTGGGAGATCCCGGGGGTCATCACCACCGCCGTCGGCTACCAGGGCGGACACACCCCCAACCCCACGTACGAGGAGGTGTGCACCGGCCGCACCGGGCACACCGAAGCCGTGATGGTGGTCTACGACCCGGCCCGTGTGTCGATGGATGACCTCATGAAGGCCTTCTGGGAGCAGCACGACCCGACCACCCCGAATCGACAGGGAAACGACGTCGGCACCCAGTACCGATCCGCGATCTACTGGACCTCCGACGAGCAGCGGGACGCCATCGTCGCTTCGAGGGACGCCTACGCATCCGGGTTGGCCGATGCGGGCTACGGGACGATCTCTACTGAGCTGCGCTCCGCCGACGATGCGGGTCCGTTCTACCTCGCTGAGGAGTACCACCAGCAGTATCTCGCCAAGAACCCGAACGGGTACTGCAACCACGGGGTCTGCCAGGTTCCATACGTCCCGGCCGCCGGCGTCGAATGAATAACCAGGATGCCGACATGAGGAGTGACATGACACCGGGAGCGGTCGTCGATGTGGTCGAACTGGGGTTCCAGTGGCAGGGACTCGATCCGTTCATATTCACCATGCACCACGTCGATGCCTATCCGATCGGCAACGAGCTGCAGGGTCCGGTGGCCAACCTCGCCGGACGCAGGGTCGGTTCGGACTTCTCTGGCGTCGACGGTTGGAGCATGTATCACGGCGCCGCCGTACCCGGGTTCCCCCAGCATCCCCACCGCGGCTTCGAGACCGTGACCGTCGTGCGCCGTGGTTATGTCGACCATTCGGATTCGCTCGGTGCGACCGCCCGATACGGCGGCGGTGACGTCCAATGGCTGACCACGGGATCAGGGATCCAGCACGCGGAGATGTTCCCGCTGATCCACGACGATCGGGAGAACCCCCTCGAGTTGTTCCAGATCTGGCTCAACCTGCCGCCCGAATCCAAGATGGTGCCCGCGTACTTCCGCATGCTGTGGTCCGAGGAGATCCCCGCTGTGCGTCCGGCCCCCGGTGTCACCGTCGATGTGATCGCCGGTGAGTTGGACTCCCACGTCGCCCCGGCGGCACCCCCAGATTCGTGGGCATCACAGGTCGATGGTGACATGGCGATCTGGCTCATCCGCCTCGATGCCGGTAGTTCGTGGACCATGCCGGCTGCTCAAGCGGGCGTGAATCGGATGTTGCACTTCTTCGACGGGACGACCGCTTCGATCGATGGGGTGGACGTCGCCAAGGGCCACGGCATCCAGCTTCGCGAGGATCGCATGGTCCCGATCGTGAACACGGGGGATCCGGCCGAGTTCCTCCTGCTCCAGGGTCGGCCGATCGGTGCCCCGGTCTTCCAGCTCGGCCCTTTCGTGATGAACACGCCGGAGCAACTCCAGGACGCCTTCGACGACTATCGCCGAACGGGATTCGGCGGTTGGCCGTGGGCCCAGGCAGATCCGGTCCATCCTCGCTCGGAGGGGCGTTTCGCCCTCCACGCCGATGGCATGGTCGAACACCGCGACATGCAACCGATCCGTTGACCGATGCGTGGCGTCGCCCGCTTGGCGGGCGCTACCGCGCTGCGTAGGCTTGTTCCCAGGACCAGCGTGGGAGGACGCTCGTGATCGCATTCATGTGGACCGTCATCGGTGCCCTGTTCGTCGGTGTCGTGGTCGGGGCCCTTGCCAGGCTGTTCCTTCCGGGCCGGCAGAACATCTCGATCGGCGGGACGATCGGTGTTGGCTTCGTGGCCGCCCTGATCGGTGGGCTGATCGCCCAGGCCTTCGGGGTCGGTGACACGGACGGTATCGATTGGATCAAGCTCGCCATCCAGGTGGGTCTGGCCATGGTCGGCATCGGTTTCTGGTCCGGCTGGTTCTTCCGCCGCCAGTAGGTGCCGACACCGGATCCGGCCGCAAGCCGGTACGAACGCGCGCCCGGGGTGATGCAGGCACTCGCATAGGATGGTTGCCGAGCCACCAGGGAGCGACCCTTGCCAACACCCCACATCGCCGCCGCCGAAGGCGACATCGCAGAGGCCATCCTGCTGCCCGGCGACCCGCTGCGCGCCAAGTACATCGCCGAGACGTTCCTCACCGACGCACGGGAGGTGACGGGCGTCCGCAACATGCTCGGGTTCACGGGCATCTATGAGGGCATGGGGGTGTCGGTCATGGGGACCGGCATGGGCATCCCCTCTGCGTCGATCTACATCACCGAGCTCGTCCGGTTCTACGGCGTGCAGCGCCTGATCCGCGTCGGCTCATGTGGAGGTATCGCCGAGGGCGTCGGGATGCGCGATGTCATCCTCGCCGTCGGGGCATGCACGGACTCGGTCGTCAATCGCGCACGTTATGGCGGGTGGGACTTCGCGGCGTCAGCGGATCTGGATCTCCTGATCGCTGCCTCCGGCGCAGCCTCCGATGCCGGACTCGCCGTGCACGCAGGCAACGTCCACTCGTCCGACAGCTTCTACAACCCCGTGGCGGACGCCTTGGCGACCTGGCAGCGCATGAACGTGCTCGCCGTGGAGATGGAGGCTGCGGGCTTGTACGCCATCGCCCACGAGGAGCGCGTCCGGGCCCTGGCCATCCTCACGGTATCGGACCATCTCATCACCCGCGAGGAGACGACCGCGGACGAACGAGAGCGGACCTTCGCCGACATGATCACCTTGTCACTCGAGACGCTCCGCAGGGACGCCGGCGACCGCTGATCGCCGAGGCGCGTCGTTGCTCCTTGCGGCGGCGCGTATCCGTCACGTCGATGATGCCCTGCGGGCCAGGATCACCGCCCCGGTGATCAGCGTCGCCCCGACACCGAGGAGCGCCAGGGGTACACCGATGCCCTCGCCGAAGACCTCGACGAGGAGCCACGGAACGTAGAGGATGAGACCGCCGATGCCGCCGGCAACGAGGGCCATGCGATCCCGGCGGATTCCGTGGATGGCAACGATGAGGGAGGTCGCGATCCACGCGGCCATCCACAGTTGGGCGAGTGCTCCGTCGAGCTCACTCACGGTCATCAGTGCGCCGATCCCGAGGACGATCAAGCCCCCGGCCTCGGCGAGGAGTCGCGGTGGCAACCGATCGGATGACGACGCGGCCAGCCAACCCGCTCCCACGAGAGCGAGGGCGATGCCGGTGATCCACATGTCGTCGGTGAACACGACAGCGCCGAGGCTGAGTACCGCTCCCGCCATCGAGACCACGAGCGCGATGTGCTGGGCCCACGACCGGCGTGTCACGTACCAACCGACCGAGTAGCAGAAGGCGGCGATGAAGCCGGCCGCGACCGCGACATCGGGTTCCATCCAGATGTCGACCACCAATCCGCACGCGAGGCCGGCTGGCGCGGCGCCGAGCATCAGGCTGGTGGCGGCGAGGCGACGGGCGGTGGGGTCGCCGGTGCGGTCGAGGGCGAGCCCCGCTGCCACGAGTGCAGCGACAGCACCGATGGCAACGAGGACGTGGGCACCACGATCCATGTCGCCCCATGTCTCGGCGATGATGATCCCGCCGGCAATGAGTACCAACGTCGCGCCGACATACCCCAGGATGTCGCGCACGATGCTGCCGCGTGGGCGTGGCTGCTCGAACTCGCCGATGAGGCGGGCCTGCTCAGGTGTGATGATGCCCGATTGCACCCACGCATCGACGTTGCTCGCATCCGCGTGCACGCTGCACCTCCCGACCGGTGGTCATGGGTCCATTGTCGGGCCGGGTTCGGTGCGTGTCCATACCCACGGACAGAGCCGCCTCAGGCGGTGGTGCTTCCGATCAGATGAACATCGTCTGGGCGCCGTCGATGATCTCGATGAAGTCGCCGACGTTGAGTACCCCTTCGAGGTCATCGGTCATGTCGGCTTCGGTGAGGCCGAACATGTCGACGGACATCTTGCACGCCCACAGGTGGCAGCCCATGTCCGCCAGATGCGACAGGAAGGTCGGAACATCCGGGATCTGGAGCTCGTCCATCTGCTTCTTCATCTGGCTCGTCGCGATGGCGGTCACACCCGGGAAGGCGGTGAACACCATCGGCATGTGGGCCTGCCGTGTGGCCGACGTGTTGCCGACAGGTGTGAACTTGAGGTCACCCATCGTCTTCTTGTTGATCATGTCCATGCCCCAGAAGGTGAAGAAGATGTGGGTCTCCACACCCTGCTCGAGGGCGCCCGACGCCATGATGAGCGCCGGGTAGGCCATGTCGAGTGTGCCCTTCGAGCACACGAAGGCGATCTTGCGTTCCTCGGCGTCGTCGCCGAAGTCCGGGACGATGCTGGTGGCGGTCTCTGCGGTGGTCATGGTGGGCGCCTCCTAGATGCAGCCGGCGGGCTTCGGGAGTCCGGCGACGTAGGACATCTTGCGTGCCGGCTTCTTGGGGAACATCACGAACAGCGACTTCGTGGGGAAGCCGCCGACCGCCGAGACCCTGCGAAGCGTCGCCGTTTCACCTTGCTCCTTGAAGTCTGAGCGGAGGAAGTCGACGACGGCCCAGTGGTCGTCGGTCATCTCGATGCCGATGTTGGCAGCGAGTTGGGCTCCCAGGTCCTTGGACCATTCGTCGTACTCGGTGAGGAAGCCCTCGTCGTCGACGTGCACTTCCTGGCCGGAAATCGTGGTGACCGGCATCACGCACCTCCTTGGGGTGGTTGATTGGTATTGGCTTCGATGATCGTAGATGCGGATTCCGTTTCCACAGCCGACACAGCTTTGAACGTGTTGAGCGCACGGCCCAGCCCGCGTCGAACCTCGGGATCGCGCATGCGTCCTGCGAGAGCGAGGAGGCTCGGTGGCTCGGCCGGCTCGAGCTCGGCGACCCGCTGCTGGCGCTGCACGACGTCGAGCAGACGTTGTGCGACGGAGAGCATCTCGGGTTGCGTGAGGTCCTTGACGATGTCGAGCATGTGCACGACGTTGTCACCGAGTGCCTCGACGTCCTCCTTGGAGTAGTTGGCCACGATGCGGTCGATGACGCCGAGGCCGGCGCCGGCGAACTCGAAGTAGCCGCGACGCTCGAACTCGTCGAGGGACTCGAGGACCTTGGCGAACGCCTGGCTCGTGAGCGGCCCGGCGTCGGCGAGGAACTCCATGGCGCTCTCGTAGGTGGCCATGCCCTCTTCGATGTTGTTGGTGTTGCGCAGGATGCGCCTGAGGAGTCGCAGCATGTCCGAGGGTTCGACCCACTCCTGGACCGCCTCGAGCTCGCGACTGACCATGGCCAGCGCCTCGCCCGAAACGGGTGCCAGGTCGGAGGCGAGTTCCGCCCATTGCTGGCGACGGAGCCGCTGTTCACGCAACTCGGCCACGACCACGTCGAGTTGTGCGGACACGGCATCGAGCTTGCGCTCGAGGTCCGCGATGTGGTCGGTGGTCTCGACCGTCATCGGGCACCCTCGTTGATCTTGCCTGCCATCAGCATCTCGTGGGGTAGTGGCAGCTCCTTGCCCTTGATGAGCATGTTCCAGTAGACCCACTTGAACATCATCTTGCCCCAGTGATTCATCTCGGTCTCCTTCAGGAGGGTGAAGGGACCGATCCCCGGCAGTGGGTACTTCCCCGGCAGGGGCTCGGTGTCGTAGTTGAAGTCGATGAGCAGCCCTTTGCCGTGGCCTGACTCGATGAAGCAGTTGGCATGGCCGTCGAACTTCTCGAGCATGGGGAGACCCTCGATGTGTCGCAGGAAGTTCTCCGTGAACACCTCGACCGCGAAGTGCGCCACCGAACCGGCCTTCGAGGTCGGGAGATCGGCCGCGTCCCCGATTGCGAACACGTTGTCGTGCGCCTTCGAGAGGAAGTTGTGGTTGTCGACAGGGACGAAGTTCATCTCGTTGCCGAGACCCGAACGCGCGATGACCTCCGCACCCATGTTCAGGGGGATCGACACGAGGAGGTCGTAGGGGACCTCGCGTTCGTCGTAGGAGATCAACTTCTTGTTGTCGGTGTCCACCTGCTCGAGGTAGAAGTCGGGTTCGAGGGATATCCCCTTGTCGTGAAGCAGGTCACCCAGGTGCTTGGCGGCGATCGGCTTCGTGAACGCAGCATCGAGTGGTGTCACGTAGACGATCTCGACATCGTCGCGCATGCCCTTCTCCTGGAAGTAGGCGTCTGCGAGGAAGCTGAACTCCAATGGCGCCACCGGGCACTTGATCGGCATCTCGATGATGTTGACGACGAGGCGACCGCCCTCCCAGAATCGAAGGGCCTCGGCGAGCTTCTTGGCGCCCTCGAGCGTGTAGAAGTCGTGCACCGTCGAGCCGTACTCGGGACCCTCGAGGCCGGGCGTCTCGTCGGGGCGGATGTGCGCACCGGTGGCGATCACCAGGTAGTCGTACTCGATAACCGTGCCGTCGCCGAGCTTCACCCGATTGTCGTCGGCTTCGATGAGGTCGATCTCGCCCACGACGATCTCGGCGCGAGGCGGGAGGAAATCCACCTTCGGCTTGACGACGTCCGACGGGCTGTAGATGCCGAACGGGATGAAGAGGTACCCCGGTTGGTAGTAGTGCGTCTCGTCCTGGTCGACGATGGTGATCGACCACCCGTCATCGAGCTTCTCGCTGAGCTTGTTCGCCACCATGGTGCCGGCAGTACCGGCACCGAGTATCAGTACTCGTCGCACCTGGGGATCCTTTCGCGGTGATGTGCCTTCACGGCGAGTATACCCCCATGGGTACTTATTGCCTAGTCCGTCACTAGGGAATTATGGGTTGGTTCGAGTTCGGATGGGGTCGGGTCGATCCGAGTAGCGTTGCGGCATGGATGTCGTCGCCTTCACCACCGAGCGACTGGCCATCAGGCCGTGGCGTCGTGAGGATGCAGCCTGGTACCTCGCGGCGATGGACGACGAGGTGCTCCAGTGGACGAGGGAGGACCGCGTCCCCTCGGTCGGGGAGTGGCTCGCCAGCCACGTCGACGTCGACGTGGAATCATCGATTCGGTGGTCCGCGATCGTGCGCGGTGGTGCCGACGATCCCGTGGGGTGCCTCGGGATCGAGCGACTCGAAGATGCAACGGAGATCTCGTACTGGATCGCCTCAGAGGCGCGCCGTCAGGGGTTCGCGACGGAGGCGCTCTCCGGCACGATCATGTGGGCTTCGCAGTTCATCGGTGCCGGTCGCCTCGAACTCCGGATCCACCCCGACAATGCCGCATCCATCGATGTCGCCGAGGCGAGCGGGTTCCGGTTCGCCGGATGGGAGGCTTCCTGCCGTTCGTGCGCCGACCATCTCGGCCGCGTCGCCATGTACGCCCTCGTCGTCTGACGATCCGTCGGACACCGTTACCTTCCCTCCCATGACGACCTCGTTCACCATCACGTACGACTACCTGTGTCCCTTTGCCCGGATCGCGAACGAGACGCTGATCACCGACCTCGAGAGTGGCGCGGACTACGACGTCACGTTCGCTCCCTTCTCCCTGCACCAGAACAGCCTGCCGGAGGGAAGCCGCGCCGTGTGGGACACCGACCCCGATGTCCCCGCCGGGAGTGGCGTGCTGGCCCTGCTGTGGTCCCTGGCCGTGCGCGACACCATGCCGGCCGACTTTCTGGCATTCCATGCTGCGGTCTTCTCGGCACGGCACGACGAAGGCGCCGACCTCAACGACCCCGACGTCCTCCGGACGATCGTTTCCGGCATCGGCCTCGACGCCGACGCCATCGAGGCCGTCGTCCGAGGCGGCGTCCCGATGAAGGTGCTTCGTGATGAACACACGCGCCTCGTCGAGGAGTATGCGGTGTTCGGCGTGCCGACGTTCATCGCTGGGCGCGAAGCCGTCTTCGTTCGCCTCATGCAACGTCACCGGTCGGACGACCTGCGGCGCGTCATCGAGATGCTCGAGTGGTCGGACCTCAACGAGTTCAAGCGCACCCGCATCGACCGCTGACGCAGGGTCTGCCATGCGTGCCGATGCCCCGGATCCGGATCCGTCGTCGGGCGAACAACCGGCGCCGGTCACCGGCCAGAGGGCACGTGGTTGATGGCGGGTGCCGTGCCCTCGCTGATCGTGTAGTACCCCCACCGGTCGTCGAATGCGATCGATTCGCCCTGGCGCTCATCGGGTGACGGCGCCGTGCAGGGCTCGGCGAGGAGGGCCTCGCCAATGGACTGGCCGGGGAGTCGGTTCCACATCCACACGGTGTCGTACCCGCGGAAGGCGATGATCTGGCCGTCTGACGTGATGTCGGCACCTGAGACCTCGCCACCGAGGAACAAGGTGGCGACCAACTCCATGTCCTGGGTCGTGCCGGTGCTCTCGAGCGAGCCCTTGAAGACGAACGCCTGATCACGATCCTTGGTCACGATGTAGAGCGCAGGTTCGAGCGGGTCGACGAATAGGCCTTCGGCGTCGTAGGGCCCGTCGGGCATGCGATAGACGAGGGCGACACTCTCGGGGAAGGCATCCGTGAGCTCCACGGGGTCGAGATCGGGGACCCGCCATACGTTGACGATCCCTGCTCGGATGTCGAAATTGTCGCCCATGTCGCCGACGTAGAGGTAGGGAGATGAACCTGTCGCATCGGGTCCGGCTGCCATGTCCTCCCAATCGATGGCGAAGGCGTCCGGTATGGCGAAGGTGCCGAGGTCGGATCCGGTGCGGTCGAACGCGAACAGCACCGCATCGCCACGCGAGTCGTTGTGGGACCACAGGACGTCGTTCGCAGCGCGACTCACGGCGAGTCCGGAGGCCTCGACGAGGTCCGTGGATTCCACGGACCCGGTGACCACGATCTCGTCGTAGAGGTCGCACGCCGGGACGCTGGGCGACGGGACCGTGGTCCCGGCGAGGGAACTGCTCGTCGCAGGAGCGGTACTCGATGGCGACGTGGGGGTCGTCGTCGCCGAAGGTGCGGATGACGTGGTGGCGCCCTCGTCGGTGGAGGAGGCATTCGACCGGAGAGCAAGCGCTACGGCGACCACGAGGGCGGCGATCACGACGAGCGCGGTGGTGGGGCGACGCATGGGTGAACGGTACCGGCGGCGACGGCTATGAACCGAGGAGGCGGAACGCCACGGCCTCGGCGAGGATCGATGACTCCAAATCGGCGATCTCGACGCTCTCGTTTGGTCCGTGGTAGCGGCTCGTCGGATCCGAGACGCCGATCAACAACACCTCGGCATCGGGATACCGATCGGCGAAGGCCGCGACGAACGGAATGGATCCCCCCATGCCGAATTCGATCACCGGCGTGCCGTATCCCTCGGCCATGCCCGCCCTGAAGGCGTCGTACGTCGGGCCGGAGGTCGCCAGTTCGAAGGCTTCGCCCGACGAACCCGGTTCGACCGTCAGCTCGATACCCCACGGAGCCGACGCCGTGAGGTGTGACGTCAGTGCATCGACCGCCGAGCGGATGTCCTGGCCCGGAGCAACACGCATCGAGACCTTGGCCCTGGCCTCGGGAACGATCTGGTTGATCGCTTCGCCCAGCGGCACGGCCTCGATGGCCAGCACCGATATCGAGGGCTGACGCCACAGGCGCGAGGCCAGCGATCCCGTACCGACCAGCTCGACCCCGGTCACAGGAAGGGCCTGGGCCTCGAGATCCGCCGTCGTCACCTCGGGCCCTTCGACCTCGTCGGCCACGAGGCCGGGAACGGCGACGCTTCCGTCGTCGTGGTGGAGTTTGGCGAGGGTGCGTGCGAGGCCGGTGATCGCATCGGGGTAGACGCCGCCGAACGAACCGCTGTGCACGGCGTAGGTGAGTGTCCTGGCGGTCACGATGCAATCGACGAGCCCGCGAAGTGAAGTCGTCAATCCCGGCACCCCGGGCGCCCAGTTCCCGGCATCGCCGATGATGATCGCATCGGATGCGAGGAGGTCGGCATAGGTGTCGAGGAAGTCGACCAGATGGGCGGAGCCGATCTCCTCCTCGCCCTCGATGAACACCTTGATCGTGAGGGGCAGCGCATCGCCGAAGGCACGCACAGCGGCGAGGTGCATGGCGATCCCGCACTTGTCGTCGGCGGATCCGCGTCCGTACAGCCGTCCACCTCGCTCAATGGGGGTGAACGGGTCGGTCTCCCACTGGGCAGCCGGTCCGGGTGGCTGCACGTCGTGGTGGGCGTACAGCAGGAGGGTCGGCGACCCGGGGGGGCCCTGGCGTTCGCCGTACACCGCGGGATGGGCACCGTCGAGTTCGAGCAGCTGGACGTTGTCGAGACCTGAGTCGGTGAGCATCGACGCCACCAGTTCGGCCGATGCCCGGACGTGCCCCGGGTCGTATCCGGGTGCGCTCACGGATGGGATGCGAATCAGGGCTTCGAGTTCGGATCGGGCGCGGGGGAAGTCGGCACGGACGCGTGCGCGTAGGTCGTCATACATGGGGACCAGCGTAGGGGAGACAGGGATCCGCCGATCGCTCAGGCGTTGGTTGCAAGGAAGGCCTGGATCCGCTTCCACGCGTCGGCCGACTCGTCGACGTATGCGTCCTGCTTGCGGTCGAAGAACGAGTGTGGGGCATCGTCGTACACGATCACCTCGCCGGGGACGTCGGCTGCCGCCATGGCATCGCGGAACAGGTCATCCACCTCGACAGGTATTCCGGGGTCCGCACCGCCCTGGAGCGCCAGGACGGGGCACGAGATCCGATCCACGACGCTCAGCACCGAGGGTGCCCCCTGCGGGAACCCCGGCCGGTCGGGATGGCCGTAGAAGCCGATCACGCCGGCGACATCGAGTCCCGCGGCGGCAAGATGCCAGCTGTTGGATCCCCCGAAGCAGAATCCGACGAGGAAGACGGGCCTGCTGGGGTTCCCATCTCTCAGATGGTCGATGGCCGCGCGGGTGTCGGCGATGATGCCGTCGAGTGTGGTTGCTTCGACCTCTGGCCAGAAGTCCCAGTCCTCGGGTCGCTTCGAGACACCGGCGGTGCGGCCGAAATAGTCGATGGCGACGGCGTCGTACCCGTGCTCGGCGAAACGCAGGGCGAGTTCCTCATAGAAGCGGAAGAGGCCGCGCACGTCCGGGAGGATCACGATGCCAGACGGGGATCCCGCGGTGGCCGTGAATGCGGCGAAGCGGTTCCCATCGGCAGCTTCGAGCGTGATGTCAGCATGTGCGACGGATCCACCGGCGATGGCTGGCACCGGCGGTTCGGAATCGACATCGAAACACATTGTGGGGTCCTCCTGGGTTCCATGAAGCTACTCGCTTGCCATGCCCCCCGGCAACAGTGGTCCGATCGTGGGTCCGATCCTCGCACCCGGCGGCTGTGGCGCCACGGTGCGGGCGGAGTACCCTTTGTCGATGGACCGAATCCGTCAGGACACTCGCCGTTTCGATCGGGACGAGACCGCAGACATCCTCGACCTCGCTGGGGAGCTCGAGGCACGGATGCCAGGCGATGACTTCGACCTCGGGCGCTCGGACATCTACAGGATCGCAGCCGAACTCGGCATCTCGATGGAGATCGTCGATCGTGCGATCCGTGAACTCGATCGCACGCAACGGTCGGAGGCCAAAGCGTCGCGCCGTAGCGTTCGGCGACGTATGCGATTCCTGCGCCATGCCCTCGCGTACGCCATCACCGTCGCGATCCTCGCCGCTGTCGATGTCCTCGATGGAGGTGGGTGGTGGTTCTACTACGTGGCGGCCATCTGGGGCATCGCCCTCGCCCTCCACGCGTTGCGTTTTGCGACACGTCGCAACGGGCCGCTCGAACGCAGGCTCACGGAGGCGTGATCAGGAGAACCTGATCGCAGCCGTCGGCCGTTCGGGTCTGAGCGAGACCGCCGACGAGAACGTGGCCGGGGGTACGGGGCGTTCGGAGATCGGTGCCACGACGCGTGGTGGTGTGGGGGTACTCGTGCGTGGTGCGGTGAGTCCGAGGTCCTGGGGCGCCGCGGGCAGTTCGAGGATGATATGGGTCACACCCATCGCCTCGGCATATCCGAGTGTCCCATCCATCGACACAGCGAGGTCGTGGGCGTCGCGAATCGTGCGATAGTCGCCATCGTCGAGATCGGTGCTCGTGGCGTTGCCGGTGAGGGCAGCGATGCCCGCTGGCGACAAGATGGCGCATCGGCCCGAGATCGTTGCTTGGGCCCGTTCGCCGATGCGAGCGGTCTTGAGCGCAAGTGTGTCACAGCCGTGGCTGGTTGCGTGGGAGACCAACGTGCGGAGCACCTGGCGCACCTGGGCCGTGTCGCCCCATGCGCGGGTCGGTTCGAGCCAGCCCTCGAAGGTCGTGTCGGTGACGTGTGACGAGGAGACCGAGCGCAGCTCCTCATCGAGGAGGACGATGCCTTCGACGGTCCGTTTCGGCGACGCGGTTCCGTCGTTGCCGAGGTCGGCGAGCGCCTGTTCGACCTCGCGGGCGTTCGCTCGCATCTCGCGGGTCATCGCCCGTCGTTCGTCGGTCGAGATGCCGTGTTCCTCTTCGGCCAGCCTGTCGGCGAGGCCGACGATGATCGCCAGTGGCTCCCGGACGGTGTGCGTCATCCGGGTGCGAAGGGCGATGTCGGATCGTGTGGCTTGCGCGGTCGCATCGACGAGGGTGTCGTTCTCGGCGACGACTCGGTTGTACCTGAACACGGTGGCGACGGTGTAGGCCCCGAGGGCCACGAATGCGACGGCGGCCGCCGCCAGCACCGCACGGTCGTTCGGCGTCATCGATGTGATGATGCCGCCCATGAGGAAGAGCAATCCGCCGATGATGGCGAAGATGACGAACGCGGGCGGGATGGTGCGGTGGTTGCTCATGGTGTCTCCACCCATGTCATCGGTCAGGTGTGGACGTGGCCCGAGGGTGCTTCCTGATCGACCCGAGGGACTAGTCACCCCTCCGGCGACCCGCTCGCTTCCTCCTCGGAGCGTCGATCGAGTTCGGACCGGAGCGCAGCGGTCGAATACCCCATGAGGGTCGGATCCCATGCCTTCTGTTCGATGGGGGCGGCGGCCTGTTGGTCCATCAGGTCGAGGATCTGGTCCCGAAGGGTCCTGGCCCATGCCCTGCCCTTCGCCGCCGTGATGAGTGACACCGTGGCGTCCGCGTTGACCCGCAGCACACGTGCCTCGATCTGGGGATTGGTACGCGATCCGCGTTCGCCGTACACGAGCAGGATGGACCCGACGGGGACGTCCTGGATCCCGCCGGTCGCGATGAAATCCCCCTCGTAGGCCCATCCGGATGCCAACGAGTCGTCCACGTTGGTGACGATCTTCGCCCAGTTCTTTCGTCGTTCGTCCCCGACGAGGGGCACGTCGATGGCTACGAGGATGGGTTCATCCGTGGTCGAGGATCCTGAAGGTTCGATCGGTGGTCGCGACGCCATGGGTCACCCGTCCCGCACGATGCGGTACACCGATCCACCGATCGATACGACATACAGCTCGCCGGAGCCGTCGGTCCCGAACGAGGCGAGTCCGCCGACGGTGCCGAGATCCCACCCGTGGTCGAGGTGGTCGACGGCCGTGGTTCCCGAGATGGAGAAACTCCGGATGAAGCCGGTGATGAAATCGCCGTAGAAGTATCTGCCGGCGAGGTCGGGCATGGCTGCGCCCCGGTACACGTACCCACCGGTGATCGATCTGCCCTCGCTGTGTGGGTACTCGACGGCGGGGAGGCTCAACCCGGCCGTCGAGCATCCGGTGCCGCTCGGGTAGCAGAGTGAACCCTCGGTGATCGGCCACCCGTAGTTGAGGCCACCGGTACCGATGGGTGCGATGTTGATCTCTTCCCTGCGGTCCTGACCGACGTCGGCGATGATGAAGGTGCCCGAGGTGGGGTCGATCGAGGTCCGCCACGGGTTGCGGACACCGATGGCCCAGATGCGGTCGTCGCCGGGTCCGTTCTCGTAGGGGTTCCCGGGTGCTCCGTTGGCCGAGACCGGGGCATCGACATCGAGGCGGAGGATCGATCCGAGGAGATCGGTCGTGCTCTGGGGCCGTGATCCCGGTGATCCGCCGCCGTCGCCGATCGACACGTAGAGGTACCCGTCCGGCCCGAACTCGATCATTCCCCCGTTGTGGTTCGGTGCCGGCTGTGGCACGGACAGGAGCGTCCTGATCGGATTCGGCGACGCGAGGTCGTTCGTGGGGACGGCGAAGTACTCGACGACGCGTGTCGTGCCTCCGAGATCCGTATAGCTGACGAAGAACCGTCCATTGACGCCGTAGTCGGGATGGAATGCGAGCCCGAGGAGTCCCCGTTCGCTGTTCGTCGAGACCGCCACGTTGAGAAACGGTTGTGGAGCGACGCCGTCACCGTCGACGATGCGGATGTCACCACCCTTCTCGACGATGAACAGGCGGTCGTCGCCGGGCGGGGCATCGAGGAACAGTGGCTGGGACAGGCCGGAGGCCACGAGCTCGAGGGTGAGGGGAGGGAGGGCATCGATGTCGCCCCATCGACCTGCAACCGGGAGCCAGGTTCCCTCTCCGAAGGGGAACGACACGTCGGCGTTGCCCTGGGTGTTCGTGTTCTTGAGGTACATGGTCGCCTGCGACGGCCGGAAGACGCCAGGTGTGTCGAATCCGTCGGCGTCCCAATCGCCCGCGATGAACCGATCCCCCGGGTTCCCGAAGAAGTAGTCGATGTCGGCGTTGCCCTGGGTGTTGGTGAGCCGCAGATACGTGAAGCCGGTCGACGCTCGATACAGGCCGACGCTGTCGGCCGGGTTGGCGCCGAACCGCCCCGTGAAGGGATCGTCGCCGGGGTTGCCGAACACGTAGCTGTAGTCGGCTTCGCCCAGGCCGCCGTCGCTGCTGCCCAGTTCGTTGATCACGTACACCCTCGACTGGGTGGGCCGATAGATCGACACGGTGTCGCATCCGTCGGCGTCGAAGTCCCCGGCGAGGGGAACATCGCCGGGATTCCCGAAGAAGAACGAGACGTCAGCGTTGCCTGCCGAGTTCGAGTTGCGCAGGTACACGTATCCGTCGGCCTGGCGATAGAGGCCGGGGGTGTCGATGCCATCGCAGTCCCAGTCGCCGACGAAGGGGATGTCCCCGGGATTGCCGTAGTAGAAGGTGGCGATGTCGCCGCTCGACGAACGCAGCCGCCACTGGCCCGTCGCAGGGTCGACGAGGCCGACCTCGTCGGCGTCCGTCGTCGCCGACGAGGCATCGGGATTCCACACCATGACGGCTGCCACGGCAAGGGTCAGGATCACGATCAGACGCCAACGCACGACCGCAGTGTGCCACTCAGCCATCGCTACTGGCGCACTGTCGGCGCCGACAGCGCTTGCGGCATCACGTAGGACGTCGGTCGTCACATCCATCAACGAGGGGGTTGTTCGTCCACCTGGTCGGTCTCGATGATGCCGAACACCGCGCCGAAGGGATCGGCGATCACGCCCGAGACCCCCATCTCGTCGGGGCCGGGCTCCCTCACGATGGTCCCGCCGAGTTCGGTGGCCCTGGCCGCCGTGGCAGCACAATCGGCCACGAGGAACCAGTTCATCCAGTGCGATGGTGTGTCGTCTGGCAGGTGGCCGGTGATGTCCCATGCCCCGGCGTTCATGCGATCGCCGTTCATGAACGTCCAGTAGGTGCCCTCGCCCATCTCCATCGCCTGGGTCCTCCAACCGACGAGTGCCTCGTAGAACGCGGTGGCGGTCGCCACATCGCGAGTGGCGAGATCGTTCCAGGTGACGGCTCCGGGCACGTTGAACACCTCGGCGCCGTCGTGGGTTCCCGATTGCCAGAACCCGATGGCCGCGCCGACGGGATCCACGATGAACGACATCTTCCCCGAGTCCATGATCTGCATCGGCTCCATCAGGGGAATGGCGCCGAGCTCGATCGCTCGTGCATGGATCGCATCGACGTCGTCGACGATGACGTACGCAGACCAGGCGGCGGGTTGTCCCGCATCGATCTGCTCCTGGCTCAACGGTCCCATGCCGGCGACGAGCTTGCCGTCCATCGTGAACATCGTGTAGGGCATGGATTCGGTGGGGCCGCTGTCGAGGGCCGCCCATCCGAAGAGGCCGGTGTAGAAGGCAGCGCCGGCCTCCATGTCGGGACTGGCGACATCCGTCCAGCCGTGCGTTCCGTGTGCGAGTCCCATGTCTGTCTCCTCATCGCGAAGGGGCTCTGTGGCCACCTGCGGACGACCCTACGCCATCGGTGTGACGGATTCGACGTCCGTGTCGTAGCGGAGTGCTCGACGCCGTTGCACGGCGCACTACGATTGCCCCGTGAGATTCACGCCCCTACGTCTGGCAACACTCGCTGGCGCGTCCATTGCGATGGTCGCCACGCTCGTCGCGCCCGTCGGCGCAGCCACCAACGACGAGACTGCACCGTCGTCCGAGTGTGTCGTCGCCAACTCGGGCGTGAATGCCGTCCGGGCGTTCCTCACGCCGGGGTCCTCGGTCGCCGAGGACGCGGCGTTCAACCACGACGATCCCGATGCCGAGGATGCACCTCTCGAGTTGATCCGTTTCCCGGACGAGACCGCATTGTGGATTGCCACGGGCGCCGTGTCGGATCCGAGCGTGCTGCGTGCCGGGGTCGACCTCGGAGTACCTGCGGTGCGTGCGTTCGCCTTCACCGGACCCGAGCGCCAGGACCGCGACGTGTCCGATTCGATCGTTCGCCTGTACTGCGGGCTCTTCGGTAGGCAGCCGGATTCGTTCGAGCTCGAGTACTGGGCAGGACGGTATTGGAACGGCCTTCCGCTCGTGACGATCGCCGAGGCGTTCACGCACGCCGAGGAGTTCGTCCAGCGCTACGGCGTCGTCCACGATGCCGCACTCGTCTCCCTGCTGTACAGCGATGTCCTCGGTCGCGAGCCCGGTGTCGGTGGAATCGAAGCCATGGTCGATCGCCTCGCATCGGGGGAGATGCATCGCGGGCAGGTCGTCGTGCAGTTCACCGAGTCCGGCGAGTATGTCTATCGGACCGGCACCGTGGCTCCCACCAAGCCCCCGCTCCCGTACCCCGACGAGGGATCGGGGCGGCGCATCATCCTGACGGACAGCGGCCAGCGGGTCTGGCTCGTCGAGGGGACCGGCGAGTTGGCCAAGACCCACCAGGTGTCGGGGCGCCGTGGCGTTCCCGGTGTTGGGCGCTACAACGTCTACTCGAAGTCGCGCTACGCGTGGGCTCCCTACGACGGGATCACGATGGAGTTCATGGTTCGCTTCGCGAGGGGCGAATGGCCCTATGGCTTCCACTCGATTCCCGTGCGGCCGGGCGACGATCCGATGCAGGTACCCGCCCAACTCGGGACGCACCGATCGGGTGGGTGCATCCGTCAGCTGTGGGACGACGCCGAGGCCGTGTTCGAATGGTCCGAGGTCGGGGACAGGGTCATCCTCATCCCTTGACCGGCTCAGTGGTCGTGGTGTTCGGCCCGTGGAGTGACGATCGCCGTGGTGATGGCGGCGACCAGCATGGCGATGCCGGCAGCGACATACGCAACGATCGCCCAGTCATCGCCCACGTAGGTTCCCGCCGATTCGGCGGCGAGGATGAGTGCAGTCATGCCAGCGAGCATAGCGACCGGTCAGCGGTGTCTCGTGGCCGGGGCCATTCGGCCGGGTCAAGCCTTGCCCATCCATGCGTCGACGGGTGATGCATCCTCGGCAAGGAGGCGGGTGAGCAGTTCGGTGCGTTCCGTCATGCCGAGATCCTTCGTGCCGGGCCATGCTGCGATCTCGTCGCGGGCGAAGTCGATCCAGCGCTCGATGTTCTTGAACATCTCGATCTGGAACGTGGCGAACAGCACCGAGAGGTGGGTTCGTTCGGGGAACGGGTGCCCACCGTCGAGGTACGACGCCATCAGTTCGACGATGGCTTCGTGGTGTTCACCGATGTCGGCCTCGAGTTCGTCGAGGGCTCGGAGCAGGTCCTCGGTGGTCCCGTGCTCGGCGAACAGCAGGCGGAGCAACGCTTCGATCTCCATCCGCGGCGGTTGCGTCCGCGACTCGGTCCATTCGCCCAGCGCTCTTCGTCCCGACGCGGTGATCGTGTAGACGTTGCGGGTCCGCCCCCCGGATTCTTCCTGGTGGGTTGTGGCGTATCCGAGTTCTACGAGCTTCTTCGGCTCGGAGTACAAGAGGCGTTCCGACTTGGGCCACGCGTACCGCAGGCTGCGCTGCGCCTGGTGGGTGAGCTCGTAGCCCGTCCACGGTTTGAGGTCGAGGAGGGCCAATACGGCGTACGACGATGTGGTCATGCTCGGTGGCATGCCCTTGACTCTACTGCACACTTCAGCATATATTGAAGCTGCAAAGTGCAGCACCATCGCCGCGTGGGGCAACGGATCGTGACCAGCGGTACGGTGCACGGCGATGATCCGATCGGGGGGCGCAATGGAGATCACAGAACACATCACGGCCGTCGGACGCGAGGCCAAGCTCCTGGCACGGGCCGCGGAGCATGGCGGCCTCGATGCCGATGTTCCCTCATGTCCCGGCTGGGACATGCGTGAGCTGCTGCGGCACCTCGGCATGATCCACCTGTGGGCAGCGGGCCACGTCTCCCGTCGCCGGGAGGATTCCTTTGGTGCTGAACTCGCCGACCTCGAGGGAGCCTGGCCGGATCTGGGCCTGTTCTGGCCCGAGGACGAGCAGCTGGTCGGCTGGTACCTCGCCACGAACGCCAACCTCGTCGGCGTACTCGAATCGGCAGCGATCGATGTGGATGCCTGGACATTCCTCCCCGCACCATCCCCGCGGGCGATGTGGGCGCGTCGCCAGGCCCACGAGACCGCCATCCACCGCTTCGACGCCGAGAACGCCGCGGGTATCGCTTCGACATTCGACCCGGAGTTCGCATCGGACGGCATCGACGAGATCGTTGCCGCATTCGCACCGCGAAAGGAGGAGTTCCCCGTGGCGAGTACCAAGGCGATGCTCCTCCACGCCACCGACACCGATGACCGATGGCACGTCACCCTTGCACCCGATGGCATCACGACCGAGCGCCGGGATGGCCCGGCGGACGTCACCCTCGCCGGGAGTTCGGGGGCGCTGTACCTCGCCATGTGGAACCGCAACGATGATCAGCGGGTGACCATCACGGGGGACCGCGACGTCCTCGATCTCTGGCATGGGAACGTCCGGATCCGCTGGTCGTAGGACCGTCGTCGATATGCAACCTCGCCCTCGTCGCTGGGGTTCGCGAGTGTCGTCGTACTGGTGACGGAGGTCGTGACCGCGGCGATACCATCGCGCGGTGTCATCAGATCCAACCGAAGCGCCGCCGCTCTCGGGTGTTCTCGGCGGTGGGCTCAAGCTGACGTGGGGCTTCGTCAAGCGACGACCGTGGTCGTTCGCCCTCGCTGTCACCGGGGCGATCATGTTCGTGTCCGCCATCGTGGCATCGGCCGTGGTCGTGGGACGGGTGACCGACTCGCTCATCATCCCGGTGCTCCAGGACGGCGAGGGCACCGAGGGCAAGCTGTGGCAGGCGATGGGCCTCATCGTCGCCGTGGCCATCTGGAAGTCGGTAGGGATCACGCTGAGGCGATCGGCTGCCGGTTGGCTCCAGTTCGGGACGAGGGCTGACGCCCGCAAACGGCTGATCGACCACCAGATGCGCCTCGACCTCGCGTGGCATGACCGGCGCTCGACGGGTGACCTCCTCTCCGTCAGCGAGGTCGACACCAACCAGGGGACGTTCGTCCTGGCCCCGTTTCCGTATGCCACGGGCTCGTTCATCCTGCTGATCGGGACGATCGTCCTCGTGAGCGTCGCCGACCTCGTGCTCGGAGGCGTGATCCTCGTCGGCCTGGTCATCATCCTGGCTATCGACATCAACGGCGCGTTCCGCACGTTCGGGCCCTTCGTCGAGGTCCAGGAACAGCGCGGCATCGTCAGCGAGATAGCGCACGAATCCATCGACGGTGCCCTCACGGTCAAGGCCCTCGGACGCGGTGCCGAGGAGACGGCGCGATTCGCCGTGGCGGCCAACGCGCTGCGGGACAAGATCACCAGGGTCAACTCGGTGTGGATGGCGTACCGCGCGGTCGTCGAGTCGATGCCTTCGATCGTCACGATCACCCTGCTCGTGGTCGGCGCGTATCGGCTCTCGGAAGGAGCCATCACGGCCGGCGACCTCGTCACCGTGGCGTACCTCCTTTCGCTGATGGTGATGCCGATATCCCTCCTCGGATTCGTCATATGGGAAATGGCCCACTCGATGGCTGCGTGGCGGCGCGTTCAGGCGGTGCTCGACGCCGATGACCTCGTCAGCCACGGCGAATCGGTCGCCTCTCCCGATGCGACCGGGGGAGCGGTCGATTCCCAACGCGTCACGTTCGGCTATGCGATGGACGAGATCGTGCTCGACGAGATCGATCTCGACATCCTCGGTGGCAGGACCGTTGCGATCGTGGGACCGACGGCGAGCGGCAAATCCACCCTGGCGCTGTTGTTGGCGCGCCTGTGGGATCCGACGAGCGGCTCCATCTCGCTCGACGGGCGCGATCTCCGTGGGTTCGCCCGCAGTGAACTCGCCGGAGAGGTCGCTTTCGTAGCCCAGGAATCGTTCCTGTTCGACGACACGGTCGAGGGGAACATCACCCTCGGTGCGGCCATCGATCGTGACGACGTGATCGCTGCCGCCGAACTGGCAGGCGCTGGCAGGTTCATCGACGAGCTCGACTACGGCTACGACACGCGTATCGGTGAGCGCGGCATGTCGCTCTCCGGAGGTCAGCGCCAACGGATCGCGCTCGCCCGAGCCCTGGTCCGCAAGCCCCGCGTGCTGGTCCTCGACGACGCCACATCAGCCGTCGACCCCTCCGTGGAGATCGAGATCCTCCGCGGCCTCCGACGCTCCGAGCTGCCGTCCACGGTCGTCATCGTGGCGTATCGCCGATCATCGATCGCGCTCGCCGATGAGGTGGTGTTCATGGATCGCGGCAAGGTCGTTGGCCACGGCACCCACGATGAGCTGCTCCGGACCACGCCGGGGTATGCGCGCCTGCTGAGCGCATACGAGGACGACATGGAGCGGCGTCGCACCGAGGGGGCCTCGCCGTGACCGACTCGACGACCATGCGGACCTCCACGGCCATCCGGCGTGCCTTCGGCGTCGCTCCCGATCTGGGACGAGGCATCGTCCTGACCCTCGGTCTCGCCGTCGTCGGTACGGCGCTCCAGATCGTGGTCCCAGTGGTGCTCCAGCAGGTCATCGACAATGAGATCCTCGGATCGGGTGAGGTCGACACGACAGCGGTGCTTCGCAAGGGCCTCATCGCCTTGGTCGCCGTCGTCATCGCGATGTTCGCCCGGTGGATATCGCTGCGTCGTCTGGTCGTTTCGTCGGCTGCGGGTCTCGCCCAGCTCCGCATCCGCACGTTCGACCACCTCCACCGGATGTCGCTCCTCGAGCTCCAATCCGAGCGGCGCGGCGCCCTCGTGGCGAGGGTGACGTCGGATGTCGAGACGATCCAACAGTTCATGGAGTGGGGTGGCGTCGGCATGGTGCTCGGTGTGTCCCAGGTGGCCCTGGCCATCGCCGTCATGCTGTTCTACCGCTGGCAGCTCACGATCGTCGTCCTCATCGGCGTCGTCATGTACACGGGCCTCATCGTCATGTTCCAGAAGGTCCTGGGGAGAGCCCACGACCGGGTGCGTGAACGAGTGAGCGATTCGCTCGCGGTCACGGGCGAGGCCATTTCGGGTCTGCCGACGGTGCGGGCCTATGGCATGGAGGGCCACGTCAAGGATCGCGTCGACGGCACGCTCGACGCCCAGTTCTCCGCTGAGGTCCGCACGGCGGTGCTCGCATCATCGTTGTTCTCGAGCGCAGAGCTGTTCGCAGGGTTCCTCACGGCGATCGTCGTCGGCGTGGGTGTCGTGTACGGCGGCGACTGGGGATTGAGTGCCGGCGCCCTCGTCGCGTTCCTGTTCCTCGTGAATCTGCTGATCGACCCGATCCAGCGGCTCGTCGAGACGATCGACCAGGCACAGTCGGCGGGCGCAGGTCTCCGCAAGATCCTCGGCATCGTCGACACACCCATCAGCATCGAGGATCCGGTGGGTGGGATGCCGCTGGAGGGGGACGCGCTCGGCCTCACCTTCATCGACGTGAGCTTCGCCTACCCGGGCGGACCGGATGTCATCACCCATGTCTCCGTGACGGTGCCGGCAGGCCAACGTGTTGCCGTCGTCGGCGAGACCGGATCGGGCAAGACCACGTTCGCCAAACTGGCGACACGACTCCTCGAGCCGGACGCCGGTTCCGTGCAGGTGGGCGGCATCGACATCGATAGGGTGCCGTTCTCCTCGCTACGGCGAGAGCTGGCCTATGTCCCTCAGGAGGGCTTCCTGTTCGAGGGGTCGGTCGCCGACAACGTGCGATACGGCAAACCCGGTGTCCCTGATGACGCCGTGCGTGCGGCGTTCGCCGATCTGGGTCTGCGTGACTGGGTGGATGGACTACCAGACGGTGTGCGGACATCGGTCGGCGAACGTGGCGGCAACCTGTCGGCAGGGGAGCGCCAGCTCGTGGCGATCGCCCGGGCATGGATCGCCAATCCCGCCGTGCTGGTGCTCGACGAGGCGACGTCGGCGGTCGACCCGGCGCTCGAGGTCCAGATCCGCAGGGCGATCGAGTTCCTCACGTCGGGACGGACGTCGCTGACGATCGCCCATCGTCTCTCGACCGCCGAGGCGTCCGACCGGGTCGTCGTGTTCGACGCCGGCGTGATCGTCGAGGACGGCTCCCACGAGGACCTCATAGCGATGGGTGGCGTGTACACCGCCATGCACGCCGATTGGGAGGGTTCGACGACCTCACAGTGAGGCCCATGCGGATTCGTTGCGACAATCACTCAAGGGTTTCGGGTGAATGTGCCGATAGTGGAGGTGGTGGGAGGCCGGCGAGGCAACTTGTTCCCAAGCAAGGTGATCCGCATCCAAGCCAGTCACCCACCGACCTTTCGACAACAGCGGCCCCGTGGGCCGCTGTTGTGCGTAGGCGACGTGCTCGTCGCGGGTTCCGCATCGTTCGCCGCATCGCCTAGCGTTGGGTCATGCTCTCCGTTCGCAACATCTCCAAGCGCTATGGCGACGTGGTGGCCCTCCGTGATGTCTCCTTCGACGTCGCACCCGGACGCATAACCGGGTTCCTCGGCCGCAACGGGGCGGGGAAGACCACGACCATGCGCACTGTGTTTGGTCTCGTGCAACCCGAGACGGGCGCTGTGACGTACGACGGCGCCCCGATCACCCAGGAGATGCGGCTGCGGTTCGGGTACATGCCGGAGGAACGTGGCCTCTACCCACGCATGAAGGTCCGTGACCAGTTGATCTACCTCGCAAAGCTCTCGGGCATGTCGGCTCCTGACGCCGGAGCGAGCGTCGACCGATGGCTCGAGGTCTTCGGGCTCGGCGATCGCGCCGGTGCCAAGGTCGAGGAGCTGTCACACGGCAACCAGCAACGCATCCAGCTCGCCGCCGCGATCATCCACGAGCCCGAGGTCCTCGTGCTCGATGAGCCGTTCTCGGGTCTCGACCCCATCGGCGTCGACTCCCTCAGCTCCGTCCTCGCGGACTTCTCCGCTCGAGGAGCGGCGATCCTGTTCTCCTCCCACCAGCTCGACCTGGTCGAACACATCTGCGAGGACGTGGCGATCGTCAACGACGGTGAGATCGTCGTCCAGGGTCGCCTCGAGGCGATCCGTGAGGACGCGACCTACCGCCGCGTCGAGATCTGGGTTGATGGCGTGCTCTGGGACCCACCCGTGCATGGTGCCCATCGCGTGAGGGCCGGCGGACGGACGCACCACATCGTCGACGCCGATATCCATGTCGAGACCATCCTGGGCCTCGCACGAGAGGCAGGGCAGATCACCCGGTTCTCCTACGAGCCGCCGAGCCTGTCGGACATCTTCAACGAGGCGGTGGCGTCGTGAACGACACCCACCAGATCGCCATCATCGCCAAGCGCGAGTTCATCGAGCGGTCGCGTAGCCGTGTCTTCCTGTTCACGATGCTGATCCTCGCCGCGCTGATCGTCGGCGGGATCTTCGTCATCTCGTTGATCAGTACCGAGAGCGAGGCGACGCCGCTCGGGATCGGAGGTGTTTCACCCAGCGGATTGGAGCAGGACATAGAGGTGACGGCTGCCGCCCTCGAGGTCGAAGTCGTCGTAACCGACTACGGAACGGCGGAAGCAGCCACGGAGGCGGTCGAGGCAGGCGATGTGGACGCCGCCCTCATCGACGGCTCGACGATCGTCTCGAATCAGGGAGCATCCGGTGCAGCGACGGCGATCTTCACTGCCGCAGCCAACTCGGCAGTTCGCAGACAGGTCGCCGATGAGCTCGGCTTGTCCGTCGAGGAGGTGACGGCGATCGTCGCGCCGGTCGAGATCACCACGGAGGAACTCGATCCCGAGGATTCCGAGGAGATCGCCAGGGCCGTCGCATCGTTCCTGTCGGCCATCGTCCTGCTCACGACGATCATGGTGTTCGGACAGTTCGTGGCGATGGGCATCGTCGAGGAGAAGCAGAACCGCGTCGTCGAGGTCATCCTCGCCAAGGTGCGCACGACCTCGCTCCTCGTCGGCAAGGTGCTCGGCATCGGTGCTCTCGGACTCGTGCAGATTGCAGCCCTGGGACTCGCCGTGGTCGTGGGATTGGCGCTGGTCCCCCTGCCGGATGTCGGCGTGCCGAACCTGACGAGCATCGGCCTGTCGGCTGTCCTGTGGCTCTCCTTCTGGTTCGTTCTGGGATATCTCGTGTACAGCTTCCTGTACGCCACCCTGGGTGCAACGATCTCGCGGCAGGAGGACATGCAATCGGTGGCCTTCATTCCCGCCATGGCGATCCTGCCGGCGTACTTCCTGATCTCGTTCACCGCAGGTGCCGGCGGAGAACCCACGCCCTTGGTCACGGTTGCGTCCTTCGTGCCGCTGTGGTCGCCGATCGTGATGCCGTTCCGCATCAACACCGGTTCGGCCGCACCGTGGGAGGTCGCCGTGGCGGTTGCCCTCGCAATCGCTGCGATCGCTGCCCTCGTGATGATCGGGGCAAGGGTCTACCGCGGCGCGGCCCTTCGTACGGGGGCGAAGGTCAGCCTGCGCGACGCCTGGAGATCCGCCGCCGACTGACGGCGATCAGGTGCACCTCACCGGCTCTGGTTCCAACGTTCCTCGGCGCCCTCTGCCGCAGGAGGTCTGCGGAATCGCACACCCTCGGGATGCGGCACGCCCATGCGCTCGAGGGCAAGCCACCACGACGGTGACGATCCCATCGACCATCGCAGGAGCGAGATCATGGTGCGCCCCGCGCTGATTGCGCCGGGATACTGCTTGACGCCGAGTGTCGACGCGATCCGGTCGGGGAGCGTTGCGGCTGCAGCCTGGAACAATACGCGGTAGCCCGCATCGATGCCCATGGGGAGGGGCGGCTTCCTGAGGAACGAAACGGTCATCTCCATGCCCGGTGATGGTGAGACCGCGGGGTGTGAGGCGACCCACAGGGCGAGGTCGTCGGCCGTGACGGGAAGATCGGCCGCATGCAACATGGCGCCCAGGTTCGCCTGCTCGGAGACGAAGGCGTCGGCTCGTGCGCGTGGGAGCGGACTCGGGCCGAAGGTCTGATGGGCGACGAGGAACGAGTCGATGAGGGCATTGTGGACCCATGCAGCGAAGGAGCCTCCCGAGGCCGCGTAGCGCTCGCCTCGGTGCGAGGTGCCGTGCACCGGCCGGTGGGCCGTGCGGACGACGGCCAGCGCTGCCTCGACCTCGGGCATCGCTCCGTAGGCCGTGGCCGTGACGTAGGCACTCGTACGGGACAATCGACCGAGGGGATCCTCCTCGTACGACGAATGGTCGACCACGCCTGCGACCACCTCGGGGTGTGCAGCCTGGACCAGGAGGGCTCGGATGCCACCGATGAACGAGGCGACATCGCCCATGATCTCCCACGTCGCCGAGTGGGGGCCGAACAGGCCCGGATCGCCTTCGTATCGGAGTGACTGCGCGAGCGGGTAGTCGGCGTGGGCGAAGAGGCCCGAGGTCGCCTCTGCCACACGTGACCGAACGTCGACGTTGTCGGGAAGGTTCATATGGTGTCTCTTCGGTGCGAATCGTTCTCGTGGTTGACGCGTTCTGGTCGTATCAGGTGGGAGTCCGGCGAGGTCCCCCCACGAGGGCCACCCCCACCATCGCCAATACCGCGCCGATGATGATCGCGGTCGTGAGGTGTTCGCCGAGCAGCAGTACGCCACCGACCACGCCGACCAGTGGTGCAATGTATCCGGTGATCGACACGATCGTCGCGGACGCGTGCTTGGAGGCATACAGGGTCGCGCCGAACGGGAGCAGCGTCGAGGCGAGGCCCAAAACCACGAGCAAGAACCACAGGTTCGCCGCGTACGATCCCACGGGGTCGAACCCGATGGTGACACCGGCAATGACCGACACGATGAGACCGGACACGAACATGGGGACGGCGAGGTCGGCGGTGTCGTGGAGGGGCGCGTACTTGCGTTGGATCACCCCCGACAGCGAGCCGATCAGGACTCCGACGCCCGCGAGGAGGAATCCCGTAGTGACGTCGCCGTCGGCACCGAGCCCGCTGTCGCCAGCAGCCGCGATGAGCGTGGTTCCACCAAGGCCGATGAGGAGTCCGACGACCTGCCGGCGGGATACGCCCTCGCCGATCAGCGCGGCCGCCATGAGGGTCGTGGTCGCTGGGACCAGGGTGATGACGAGCCCCTCGACACCTGCGGAGATGAAGTTGAGCGACGCCATGAAGACGAGGGGAGCCAGGCCGATACGGAGCGTGCCGATGATGGCCCCGTGCCGCCATGCGATACCCGACGGGACGACGCGGGCTGTTGTCGCGTACACGATGAGCGCAGCCGTTGCCACGGTCGTGCGCACCGCGAGCACCGTCAGGGTGGTCGCGCCGAGGTCGTACGCGGCTCGGGTTCCCACGCCTGCGAGACCCCATCCCAGCGAGGCGGCGAGCACGGCGAGGACCACCCGATTGCGCATTCCCGCGACGCTAGCCGCCCTCCCTTGGGTGTCATCAGCCAGTGGGAGGGCGGTCAGCGTCCGGGGAGACTCACGGGGTCAGGGTCTGGGACTCACCCGCACGGGACGGCGGTGTTGCCTCGACCGATGGGGCCTCGCTCCGTGCTCACGGCGTTCCGAAGCCCGTTGGGCTGCCTTGATGGCGCCGACGAAGAGGATCATGTCACACCAGCACCGAGTAGAGGGCGAGTCCGCCGAAGATGAGACCGAGGAAGACGAGCCGATGCTTGAGGTCCCTGGCGGTCTGGTTTCCCTGATGCTTGGCAGTCATGGTCACCTCCTGAGCGGAACTCCCTACGACTTTGAATGCACGAAAAACATATCATATGTTGGCAACGCGTGTCAAGGGGTGGTTCGCAGCGGAGGTTCACCGTTCACAGTTCACGGTTGAACCCGAAACCGTGACCGTAAACCGAAAACTGTGAACTACGAACTGCTCATGACTCAAAGCTCATAGCTCAAAGCTCAAGGCTGTGAGTTCTGAGCTTTGAGCTATGAGCTTTGCTTCAGCACCCGGAGCAGGGCGCCGATCTCGAGGTGGTCCTCGAGCGGGTGACGGAGGGGGAGTTCTGCGTGGACCTGGTAGCGGTTCCTGCGCCCCACGCGTTCATGGGACAGGTATCCGGCCTCTTCGAGCTCGGCGACGATGCGCTGCGTGGCCCGCTCGGTGATGCCGACATGCTGGGCGACCTCCCGAAGGAGGACATCGGGATCCTCGGCGATGCACAACAGCACGTGCGAGTGGTTCGTGAGGAACGTCCATCCGTTGGGTCCGGGCATGGCGGAGATCATACGTCGGTCGAAGCGTGACTTGGTTTACACGTTCCCCGGCTCGGGCGCATCGATGCCGTCGGCGCTGAACACGGCGATGATCTTCGACTCCATCAGCATGATCTCCCTGACCACCGAATCCGGATCGTCGGTCGTGAGCACATGGACATAGAGGTGGGTGTCGTGGAGCTCGAGGGCGACCGTGCCCGGCGTGAACGAGATGGAGTTCATGAGCAGGGTCACCTCGTTCCGGGTGCGTACGCGCAGGGGGACTTCGATGATCGCCGGCTTGATGTCCTCGCCTGTGAAACGGAGGGACACGATGACATCCCAGGTCGCGGCGATCATCTGCCCGGTGAAGTGCAGGATGAACTTCCATGCCGCGATGGGATGCAGGATCGCCCGCGGCCAACGCGGAGCCAGACCCCGCAACAGCCATGCGATGACACCCGCGACGATGACACCACCGATGACCACGTTGGGAGCCAAGGACCCGAAGGCGGCGATCCATATGACGAACAGCCACACAGCGAGGAATCGACTCGTTCCCGTCGCCCGACTCGTCGGTGTCGTCTCGGGTATCGGCAGCTGCACCTCGAGCTCGCGGGTGTTGGGGGCACGAGGCGTCTGCGGATCGTGGTACGCAGCGCGTGCAAGGAGGCTCATGCCGAGCGGTCCGGACAGGAACAGGAGGACGACCACGATCAGCAGGATGAGCGTTCCGCCGAGGCCCGCCGCCTCGAGGCTCGCCGCGAGTGTCGTTCCGATGACCCCCACCGTGGCAGCCTTCGTTGCTGCGTGCATGCGCGTGAACACGTCAGGGAAACGGATGAGCCCGATGGCACCCAGTGTGATGAGCGCGGCGCCTCCGATCATGGCCGATCCGGCGACGAGGTCGGTGATCATCGATCCGTCTCCGCTTCGATGTAGCGGGCGACGATGACCGTGCTGATGAAGGCCGTGAGGACGGCGATCACCAGCACGGCGATGTACGTGGTGTCCCCGGTCGACACGATGTAGACGCCAAGGCCGCCGACGCCGACGAACAGCAGGGTGTCGAGGGCGACCATGCGATCGGCGACCGATGGCCCGCGGACGACGCGCACGACGGAGGCGACTGCAGCGACGGCCAGGAGGGCACCTGCGATCCACGTGGCAACGATCATCCGCCCGCTCCCAACACGAATCCGCGGTACACGCCTTCTGCCATCAGGTCGGTTGCTGCCCGCTCCGCATAACCGATCAACGGCTCGGCGCCGAGAGCGATCACGATCCCGACGATCACGAGGGATGCCGTCGCATAGGCCATGCCCCTCGGGATGTGGACGGGCGTATCGTTCTTCGGGGTACCCCAGAAGACGCCTCCCCAGATCTTGGTCATCGAGAAGAGCGTCAGCACGCTGGCGAACAAGGAGACGCCGACGATCGCCCAGCTCTGGGCACTGAACCCGGCCTCCACGAGGGCGAGCTTGCCGACGAAGCCCGAGAACGGCGGGAACCCGGCCAGACTCAAAGCCGCAGGCAGGAACAGGATGGCGAGGATCGGCGATCGTCTCGCCACCCCGTCGACCGCATCGATGGCACCCGTTCCTTCCGTTTCCTCGACGAGTCCTCCGACCAGGAACAGGGACGCCTTGACGATGATCTGGTGGATGATGAACACGATCGCTGCCGCGACGCCTCCGACGGTGAAGAACCCGAGACCCATGATCATGTACCCGATCTGGCTGACGATGTGGAAGGACAGGATCCGCTTGATGTCCTTCTGCGCGATCGCACCCAAGACGCCGACGATCATCGTGAAACCGGCGATGACGAGCATCAGCGTCACGGGTTCGTCGCTCGGGAACAACAGCGTCTGGGTGCGCACGATGGCATACACGCCGATCTTCGTGAGCAAGCCCGCGAACAGGGCCGTGACCGGGGTCGGGGCCACGGGGTACGAGTCCGGGAGCCAGAAGAACAGCGGGAAGATCGCAGCTTTGATGCCGAACACCATGAACAGCAACCAGCCGAGGCCGGCCCGCACGCCCGGGGGCACGGCGTCGAGTTTCACCGTGAGGTCGGCGATGTTCACCGTGCCGGTGACGGCGTAGATCAGGCCGATCGTCGTGAGCAGCAATCCCGAGGCGACCAGGCCGATGACCACGTAGCTGATCGTCGCTCGGGTCTCGCTCCCGCCGGCGCGGTGGGTCAGGAGGACATAGCTCGCGGTGAGCATGATCTCGAAGGCGACGAACAGCGTGAAGAGGTCTCCGGTGAGGAGTGCGAGCGCCACGCCGGCAGCCAGCATCTGGTACACGGCGTGGAATCCCCTGAGGTCCTCGTCCGTCGATTTCTGGCTCACCGCGTACACGAGGACGGCCGCCAGTGCAACGGTCGACGTCGCGAGGAGGAGCACTGCAAGCCGGTCAGCAACGAGTGAGATGCCGATCGGGGCGGCCCAGCCGCCGACCTGGACGACGATCGCTCCTTGGGTGTCGACCTCGATGAGGAGCCAGATCGCAACCGCCACCGATGCGAGGGAGGCTCCGATGCCGATGACGCGCTCGAGCCTGAGGCTCTTCTGGACGATGAGGGTCAACGCTGCGGCGGCCAACGGGATGACGATGGGGAGCGTGGCCATGGTCGTCATGGCTGATCCCCCTTGTGGGCGATGCGTACGTCCTCGGTGTCGTCCTCCACCTCGTCGGATCCCGTCTCGGACCATGACCGATAGGCAAGGGCGAGGAGGAACGCGGTGACCCCGAAGGTGATGACGATGGCGGTCAGCACCAGGGCCTGTTCGAGGGGGTCGGAATACGCACCGGACGCCGAGTCCTCGATCACGGGAGGCAGGCCCGGGCGCCGTCCGGACCCGAGGATGATCAGGTTGGCGCCGTGTGCGATGAGCCCGAGTCCGACGATGATGCGACTCAAGCGCTTCTGGAGGAGGAGGAACGTGCCGGTGGCGAACAGCACGCCTGCGGTGAGGGCGAGCGTGACGGTCATGGCTGCTCCTTCCCGAGGCGCAGGACCGCCGTCGCCACCAGGCCGATGACGAGGATGTAGACACCGACGTCGAACAGCAGCAGGGTCGAGATCTTCACGTCGCCGATGAGCGGCAGCTCCGTCGATGCGTAGGTGTACGTGAGGAAGGTGTCGTTGAAGACCAGTCCGACGATGCCTGCGAGGATCGCGGCGGCGAGCCCGACGCCTGTGAGCGCCTCGGGATCGAGGGGTAGCGCCCGCTTGAGGCCGCGGGCCCCGAACGCGAGGAACACGAGCAGCAGTGCTGCTGAGGCGATCAGGCCACCGGCGAAGCCGCCTCCCGGTACGTCGTGGCCCGTGACGAGCAGGAACACGGAGAACAGCACCAGGGTCGGCACCATGGTGCGAGTTCCCGTGGCGAGGAGCGGCGAGAAGCGAATGTTCACGGCGTCTCCTCCTCGGGGCGCTTGCGCATCGACACGACGAGCGCTGTGATGCCGACCCCGGCGGCCGCCAGGACCGTGATCTCACCGAGCGTGTCGAGCGCCCTGAAGTTCGTGAGGATGATGTTGACGACGTTGGTTCCGCCGGCCTCCTCGGCTTCGCGGAGGTAGACGTCGGTGAGGGGTTCGGGATCGACCGTCGTCATCATCAGCGCTGCCATCGTCATGAAGGCACCGACGACCGCGGACACACCGACGCGTGCCACGGTGGACAGCGATCGGGGGTTGGGCCCGAAGCGCCGGGGCAGCTTGGCCAGCACGAGGGCGAAGAGGGCGACGGTGAGGGTTTCGATGAGGAGTTGGGTGATGGCGAGGTCGGGGGCGGAGAACACGACATACACGCCAGCGATCGCGTAGCCGACGACACCGAGGAGCAGGACGGCTGCCATGCGGCGTTGTGCCCGGGTGGCAGCGATCGCCCCGGCGACGATGACGAAGGCGAGGATGACCTCGGCCGGGCTGTACCACCACGATGCCGATGGGGATGCGTCCCAGTTGAAGAACCATGTGACTGCCGGGATGAACAGCACCGAGGTCATGATCACCGCGAGGTAGACGGGCAGTGATCCGTTCTGCACGATCCCCGTGGCGACATCGGCGGTGGCGTTGAGTCCCCGCAACGTGGCGTGATAGGCGTTCGCCCCCGTGGGTATGCGCAGCCGGCTGGCCGTTGGGAGGCGGTCCGCTCCCACCGATCGCAGGACGCCGTAGATCACGACACCGCTGATCACGACGATGCTCGACAGGGCGAGGGCAGGCTTGAAGCCCGGCCACAGCACGAGCTTGATCGACTGGGTGGTTGCCTCGGCCACGCCGGATCCCAGCGAAGCCGGGAACAGACCGAACAGCACGGTCAGGATCGCAAGCAGGGCGGGCGGGGCGACCATCAGCGAGTAGGGAGCCCGCGTCTCGATGTGGTCGAGGTCGGGCTTCGTCGAGAATGCACCGAACCACCACTGGGCCGCATAGGTGACGGTCAGGATCGAGGCTCCTGCGATCGTGGCGAGGGCGACCCATGCTCCGTCAGCGATGAGGATGTCGAAGGCTGCCTCCTTCGTCACGAAACCGAGGAACGGCGGGATACCCGCCATCGATGCCGCGGCGATGGCGCCCGTGACGGCGACGACCGGCATCGTCCGACCGACACCGGTGAGCGTCCGCACGTCGCGGGTCCCGGTCGCCTTGTCGACGATGCCGACGACGAGGAACATCGCCGCCTTGAACAGTGAGTGGGCGACGAGTACCGCGAGGGCTGCCGAGGTGTAGCCCAATCCGATGAGGGCGACCATGAACCCGAGCTGACTCACGGTGCCGTAGGCGAGCAGCAGCTTCAGATCGAATTGCCGGAGGGCGATCACCGCTCCGACCGCCATCGTGACGAGACCGGTCGTCGTGACGACCCACAGCCACACGTCGGTGGAGGCGAAGCCGGGGGCGAGGAACAGCAACAGCACGATCCCCGCCTTCACCATGGTCGCCGAGTGCAGGTATGCCGATGCCGGTGTCGGGGCTGCCATCGCACCGGGCAGCCAGAAATGGAAGGGGAACTGCGCGGACTTCGTGAACGCCCCGAGGAAGACGAGGAGCAGTGCCACGGTCACGGCCGTGCCCGTCGGCGGGGCTGCGACGAGCTCCGTGATCGACGTCGTGCCTGCCTCCATCGCGAGGAGGACGAATCCGGCGAGCATCGCGAGGCCCCCGGCGGTCGTGACGAGGACGGCCTGGAGGGCCGATGAACGGGCGGCTGCCTTCTCGTCGTCGAATCCGATGAGGAGGTACGAAGCGACCGTCGTGATCTCCCAGAAGACGAAGAGGCCGAAGAGCTCGTTGGAAGCGACGATGCCTGCCATGCCGCCGGTGAACACCGCCAGGAGGGCGAGGAATCGTGCCCGTCGGCCATGGTCCGTGAAGTAGCGGTCGCTGTAGATGACGATGAGTGCGCCGATGCCAGCCACGATCGCGGTGAGGATCACCGTCATGGTGTCGAGCCTGAGTCCGATCTCGACGCCGAGCGAGGGGATCCATCGGATGGACTCGAAGGACGGGTCGGCATCCGTGGCGGTGAAGGCACCGATGATGACGAGCTGGGCTACGTAGGGGATGAGGACCAGCACGGTCGCGGCGCGTCGCAGCCGATCGCCACCCACCCAGACGATGGCGGCGATCACGAAGTACGCGGCGATGGTGATGGTCAGTGGCATCGTGTCCCGACGAGCTCTACCTCGTTGTGAGATCCCTGTGCAGGTCCCGACTGTACGTGCTGTCGGTTCGGTGGCGGAGGTCCGATCGTTTCCCCGGTGTTTTGTGCGTGTACGGAGCGGCACGCGGTTTGGACGGTGGGGGTGGAGGGACCCCTCTCGCTTCCGGTGATCGTGTTTCTACGAAATCAATTGCGTGAATCATAATGCATGCTATAGAATGACATCACCAGTTTCCTGTATCCGATGACATGTATTGGGAGCAACGATGAGAGGCCCTGATGTCGAGTACGCCTGGTCGCTGCTGACCAACCATGGGCACGTGCTGTTGTGCATCGCCGATCAACCCGACATCCGGATCCGTGAGATCGCGGCCCGCTCTGGCATCACGGAACGGGCCGCGCACCGCATCGTCGTAGAACTCGAGGAGGCTGGTTTCGTCTCGCATGTCCGCGTGGGGAGACGAAACCACTACGAGGTCCATCGATCGAGGAAGCCCGACCATCCCTTGGAGCGCCACCTCGACGTGACGATCCTCGAGCCGACGACATCGCAACCCGGAGGTCGACCATGAATCGCTTCAAGAACATCCTCGTCGTCGCATCCGACGAAGTGGCGCTCGAACCCATCGCGCTCCGCGCTGGCTCGCTCGCCAGGCGAAACGGCGCTCGGATGACGCTGCTCGGCGTGATCGATTCCGAGCGGACGGAGCGTCGGGTGGTGATGCGCGACGGTCAGGAGTTCGACGTGGGGGCGTTCCTCGTCCAGACGCGACGTGACGAGCTCGATGCGGTTGCCGCCGTTGTCGATGGCGTGGATGTCCAGGTCGCCGTCACGACGGGTACGGGATTCGTGGAGGTGATTCGCAGCGTCGTCGCTCTCGGGCATGACCTCGTCGTGGTCGCGGCGGATGGAACGCCGAAACGTCGACTTGCCGGGGCGACGATGGCCATGCACCTGCTCCGGAAGTGCCCGGTCCCGGTGTGGGTGGACTCTGGGCACGACGACCTCGAGCACGACGTGGCCGTTGCCGTCGGCCCGTTCGACGGGCCGCCCGCTCGCGATTCGCTCCATGTGATGCTGCTCGAGCTGGGAACGTCGCTCGCAGCCATGCGTGGAGGAGCCCTCCATGTCGTCCATGCGTGGCGCCTCGAGGGGGAGTCGTTGCTCAGGAGGGGCAGGGCGCGCCCGCCGGCGGAGCAGGTCGATGCCATGGTCGAGGATGCTCATCGGGAGGCGATCCGCCATCTCGAGACCCTCATGGAGTATCAACCCGACCTCGGTGTAGCCACCACGACCCATCTGCTCAAGGGCGAAGCGGGAACCGTCATCCCCTTGGTTGTGGAGGAGGCCCGACCGGGCGTCGTGGTGATGGGTACCCTCGCCCGTGCAGGGCTCAAGGGCGTGTTCATGGGCAACACCGCCGAGCGGGTCCTGGGAACGATCGACGCATCGGTCCTGGCCGTCAAGCCGCACGGGTTCGAGACACCGGTCGGCGTCTGATCGGCTGATGGGACCACCGACACCGGAGCACGACGCGATGGCCCGGGGCGGAACCCTCCAACGCATCGGATGGACACGCGGGCAGGGCTGCGGGGAACTCGCCGAGATGCTGTCCCCCCTCGAGGCGATCCGTATCGAGGGCGACATCCGCACCGTGGCCATCGAGGAACGCCTCGACGCCGTGGTGTCCCGGAGGCTGACCGGCTTCGACCTCGTCCCGAGCCTCGCTCCGCAGGATTTCGATCCGGCCTCGATCGACCACGTCACGGCTGCGGTCGGTGACGGCCCGCATTCTCCCTTCGCTGTGGAAGTCGCAGCGCGCCTCGCATCGGTCCTGGATGTGCCGGTGGAGGCCCTGTCCGTGTTCCGGAGCCGGGACGATCGAGCCCGCGTCGATGACCGGCTGCATCGCCTCGTGGCCGAGATCCCGGACATGTCGGGGCGGAGTCTGTTCGGAGAGACCGCCGTGCGCCTCGTCGAGAGCATCGCGCCGACATCACTGCTCGTCGTCGGTGCTCCCGGCGGATCGTGGTTCCAGCGACAGATCTACGGTCCGGGGCATCGCCTGACCGTTGCGGCACCGGCGGGAGTCGTCATGGTCCGTTCCGCGCCTCGGCGCTGTTTCCACGTCGCCGGCGATGCCAGAACCTCCGTTGTCGGCCCCCAGATGTCGGTCGCCGATGCTCGGCAGGTCGCAGGTGTGCCGGTCCTCGCCGTCGCCGACGGTGGCGTCCTCGTCGGGATCGTGCGTACCGCTGGCCTTCGCGACGCTTCGCCCGGCGCCGTCATGGAGGAGGTCATGGAGCCTCCCGTGTCAGTGGGGCTGGATGAACCCGTGGAGGCCGTTGGCGAGGTCGCGGAGTTCTTCGAGGGCGGTCCGGTACCGGTGGTCGACGGTGCCGGGCGGATCATCGGGGTGGTACCACCCGACCGTTGATCCCGTCCACGGGGCTGCCGTCAACACGGCCAGTTCGCTACGCTCGGGTCATCCGCTCGGTCCATCGGTGTTCGTCGATGGCCGGATCGATTGGAGCATCGCATCGCAGGCAAGGACGACTATTTCAGGGCGAAGGGCGTGGTCGTCGAGACCCTCCCCAACGCAACCTTCCGCGTCAAACTCGAGACCGGCCACGAGGTGACCGCCAGGGCGTCGGGCAAGATGCGCAAGGGTCGCATGATTCGCATCATCCCCGGTGATTCCGTCGAGGTCGATGTCTCCGCCTACGACCCCTCCATGGGCCGCATCGTCTGGCGGTATCGCTGAGCCACGGCTCCGCCGTGGCTGTTGTGAGCTTTGAACTTTGAACTTTGAACCGTTCACTTCCAACAATCACTTCGGTCTCATCCTCGCGTCACCTCCGGTTCACCTTCGTGCCGTACGGTTCACTCGTCAGGTAGCGGGTGTGCCGCCAGCACGTCTCCACCGCTGACCTGGACCCATCTCGCAGTGCGAGCGGTCGGGCACCTCTCAGGGGTTCGGTGCCCGAAAAGCCTGCGGGAGCGGGTGGGGTGGAGTCCGATTCTCCGCCCCGCCCCGAGGTTTCGCCACGTGGTGGCTCTCCCTTCCAGTCGTTTCGGGAGAGCCGCCGCGCTCTGAACCGTGAACTGTGAACTCAAAGCTCAAAGCTCAAGGCTCAAAACGGAGTAGGTTGAAGGCATGGATCTCTACGCACGTGTCAACATTCTCGATGGGCGAGCGGTTCGCCTTCCCAAGGGCGATGTCCGCGATGCCATTCCCCTCGACGACGATCCGGTCAACCGAGCCAAGGGGTGGGTCGCCAAGGGCGCCGACCGCCTCCACATCGTCGATCTCGATGCCGCCGCGTACGGCGACTACAAGAACCGTGACCTCATCGCGTCGATCATCAAGGCGGTCGATGTGCCCGTCCAGGTCGGGGGTGGCGTGCGGTCACAGGTGGACGTCGAGCGCGTCCTCGACATGGGGGCGTGGCGGGTCGTGATCGGGACGCTCGCCATCATCGATCAGGTCCAATTCTGGGAGCTGAACCGCAAGCACCCGCACCGCATCGTCGTGGCGCTGGACGTCCATCCGGACATGGAGATCTCGATACGCGGGTGGACCGAACGAACCGGTGAGTATCTCGAGGAGACGATGATCAACCTCTCGAGTGGTGGCGCAGCGGCGTTCATGATCACCGAAGTGGGGCGTGACGCCCTGGCCGAGCCCCCGAACTTCGATGCCCTCGAGCTGGCCCTCGGCATCGTCGACGAACCGGTCATCGCCGCTGGCGGCGTGCGGGACCTCGACGACATCGCACGGCTCTCACAGATCTCGGTCGGCGGACGCACGATCGCAGGCGTCGTGGTCGGGCGCGAGGTGACCGCCGGTCGATTCTCGATCGAACAGTGCGTTTCGGCGCTCGCGGAAACCGGCAGCGTGCGGGGTCCGTGGTCCAGGGCCGAACTCGACGCTGCACTCGTGAGGTATCGGGCGGAGGTTCCCGAGGACCGATCCGAGCCCGCATTCGAGTTCGTCGAGTGGCTCATCGCCGGCGGCGGCCGCTAGGCGGATCCACGGTGCGCGCCCTCCATTACGGTGAGGGCAGGAGGTCCCCATGAAGAAACTCATCAAGTTCGTGCTGTTCGCCGCCCTCGTCACGGCCGCCATCGGCGCCGTTGCATCGTTCGCTTCTCGCAAGAAGTTCGCCTCGATGTCCGACGACGAGATCCGGGCGTTCCTCGCCAGCAAGCTCGAGGGCAAGGTGGCGGACGACCAACTCGCAAGCATTCAGGACGCCGTCATCGCAGGTGTCAGGGCTCGCTCGGGTTCCGAAGGCGATCACTACGCCGAGGATGTCCAGGAGGCCGTCGAGGAGTTGACCGACGTCGCCGCCGACGTCTCCAAGGACGCTGCCGATTCGGTGTCAGATGCCGCCGAGGAGCTCGCCGAGGCTGCAGGTGACAAGGCAGAGGCGATCGCCGAAGCGCTCACATCTGACGACGACTGATCACACCGGGGTCGTCTGCCGCATCCGTGCGGCACGAGCGTTGTCATAGGTGTACACACCCAGGGCCAACCAGACCATCGCGAACGCGAACAGCTTCGCGGCATTGAGTTCCTCACCGAACACGAGGACGCCGATCAGGAACTGGAGCGTCGGTGCGATGTATTGGAGTACGCCCAGCGTCGACAAGGGGATCCTCTTCGCCGCGGCTCCGAAGAAGAGCAGCGGAATGACGGTGATCACCCCGGTGGAAACCAGGAACGCGGTCGTGCTGAACGACGACCCGATGCCTTCGGTTCCCCCACCGCCGATGACGAGGAGCCATGCCAACGCAGGCACGGCGACGACGGCCACCTCGCCGAACAGCGAGTCGAGCGGACGAGGCGTCTCCGGTCGTTTCTTGAGCAGGCCGTAGAGGCCGAAGGAGAAGGCCAGCCCCAGTGACACCCATGGGACGGTGCCGACCCGGAGGGCGAGACCGGCCACCCCGAGCCCTGCGATCGCCACCGCCGCCCATTGCAGGCGGCGGAGTCGTTCTCCGAGGACGGCCACACCGAGGGCCACGGAGACGAGCGGATTGATGAAGTACCCCAGGGAGGCCTCGACGACCTGCTCGTTCGTGACCGCCCACAGGAACAATCCCCAGTTCGTGGCCAGGAGCAGCGCTGCGGCAACGGTCAGTGCCTTTGCCTTCGGCACCGCGTAGTCGGAGCGGAACGCAGTCCACTGCCGACGCACGGTGATCGCGATGGCGAGCATGGGGAGGGCCCACAGGATGCGATGGACGAGCAGCGCAGAGGCATCGATGCCCTGCACGAGGTTCCAGAAGAGCGGTGAGAGGCCCCACACGAGGTAGGCCGCAACGCCGTACCACACGCCCGTTCGATGCTCGGACACCTGCAAGCAGCCCTTCTGGTCCGAACGCTCGGGGGATCAGGAGCCCGTTGGGCTCGGACGTTCGTCCCCGAGAAGATATCGGGCTCCGGTTCCGGAGGCATGCGCCCGATCCCCGGGGTTGAACAGCAGACACGATCGCAGCGATAGGCACCCGCACCCGATGCATTCGCCGAGGTCGTCGCGCAAGGCCTCGAGTTCCCCGATCCTGCGGTCGATCTCCTTCCGCCAGCTTCGGGCGAGGCGTGCCCAATCCGCCTTGGTCGGCGTCGATCGGTCGGGAAGGGTGTCGAGGCCCGCGGCGATCTCGTCCAACGACAAGCCGACTTCCTGGCCGGCCCTGATGACCGACACGGTCCGTATGACCTCGCGCCGATAGCGTCGCTGGTTGCCAGCGGTTCGCTCGGAGGCGATGAGGCCCCGCTCCTCGTAGTAACGCAGCGCCGATGTGGCCACGCCGGTGCGTTGTGCGACGGCGCCGATCGTGAGGTACTCGTCGACCATGGGGCGCCTCCTGTGGGTGGGTCAGCGAGCCACGATACCCGCTGGACCTGAAGTTCCCTTGAAGTCTCTTGGCCCCCGGGCGTGTCCGCGACCACGAGTCGAGCGGTGGCGGGATTCCGTCACACAGCAGGTATACCGTGCACGACATGGAGCTGACCCACCCTCACAGCGGACTCCGATCGATCGAACCGCACCGGATCGACACGACGCCCGCGCGTAGGCACGAACACCGGGTGCAGTCGGTCTCGTCGGACTATCAACGGCTTCGACGACTCGACCACCTGGTCGTCGACGAGGACGATGCCGCGACGATCGTGGCGTTCGTGTGTCGATGGACAGGCGTACCGGTACCGCGTCTCAAATTCCATGCCCGCCGGTCACCATTCACGGCCGCGACCGAGCGACCCCGCGATCGGGTCGTCGCCGAGTCCCAGGCGCTCGGCTTTGCGATATCGCCCGAGGTCTCGGTGCTCGCTCCGGAAGGCGCCATACGCCTGGGCAGGTCGGTCACGTTGATGACGTTGGCCCACGAACTCGGTCATCACCTCGTGCACCACGTCGATCCGTTCGACACCCCTGCCCACGGGAATGTGTGGGTGCGGACGGTTCGACCAGGCGGCGGCCGTCGTCACCGAACTGTTGCCCGCCTAGTCTCGCCGGCATGGAACTCGGTGTGCAGGTCGTCGGGAGCTACGACCACGTACGTGAGGTGGCTCGAATCAGCGAGGACGTCGGGCATCGCGGCCGTGGCGATGGCTGATCACTATCTCTATGGAGCCGACGAGGGCGAGTGGGCGCAACCCGCCTACGACTCGCTCGTCCAGATGGCGGCCCTCGCCCGCGACACGTCCTCGGTCGAGCTCGTCATGCTCGTCAGCCCCATCACCTTCCGCCATCCGGCGGTATATGCAAAGACGATCACGACGATCGACGAGATCTCCGGGGGCCGGTTCGTCTTCGGACTCGGCACGGGTTGGCACGACGGTGAACACGAGGTGTTCGGTTTCGATTACCCACCGATGGGTGAGCGGTTCTCGATGCTTGCTGACGCCCTGGGATACCTGCGGTCCTACATCGATGACCCCGAGGCCGGCTACGAGGGGATCCGATGGTCGCTGGCCCCAGCGAACATCCATCCCAGGACTCGCTCGGACCTGCGCCTCATGGTCGGCGGCGGTGGAGCGGTGAAGACACCAACGCTCGTCGGGCGGTTCGGTGACGAGTACAACCTGTACCACCACACGGCCGAGGGCATCGCAGAACGCATGCACGTCATGCGGACGGCCGCCCTCGATGCCGGCCGCGATCCCGATGCCGTCCTCGTGACCACCTGCTACCCGATGATCGGCGGGTCGGACGAGGCAGAGATCACGGCGGTGCTCGAGGAGATGGCGGACCGCCGTGGCACGACCGTGGACGAGCTGCGGAACCGACTCGATGGGCGCATCCCCATGCTCACCTGGGACGCCCATGCCGAAAAACTCGCCGAGTTCGACCGCCTCGGATTCGCCAGGGTGTATCTCCAGGGCGTCGGTTCGGTGGCATGGTCCGTGCGCAACGCCCTCGCCGCCCTGTCCTGAGCAACCGAACCCCTCGATCTGTGTTCTTGCGTACATAGCGTTCACCCAGGATGAACGCCATGTGCGCAAGAACACGGGCAAACACACCGAGTAGTTGAATCGCGGGGGTTGGCATCTCTACGCTCAGCGCTGCGAGGAAAGGAAGACCCATGCATTACGGACGCATACTTGCGATCGTTGGAGTGGTGATCGGTGCCGTCGGCTTGTTCCTGAAGAAGGCGAGTTCCGACGCAGAGCAATTCTTGGGAGCGTTGAACCAGGCGAATCCCGCCATCCCGTCATCGCTCGACGAGAACACATGGACCGCGTTGTACAACGACACCGCCGCTGCGGCGATCGTCTTTGCCATAGCTGCCGTTGCCGTCTTGGTGGTGGCGTTCATGCCACCGCTCCCGGCTGCGATGAAGCGGCTGTACGCGTTGGCGGTCACCGTGTTGGGTGTCGTCATGCTCATCATCGGCGTCTTTGCGACGCTGGGAGCCGGCGACGATGCCGACACCCTGGAGGCAGGGCTCGCCCAGGCCGCCGGAGCGGGGGCGATCCCCGAGGCCTTTGCGGTCAACATCGGTTGGGGTTGGTACCTGCTGATCATCGCAGGTGTCGTCGTCGCCATCGGTGGCGTCGTGAGCCTGATCGCCCGACCCGATGAGGATGCGCTGTCGTCAGACGACGGCTGAAACCACCAGCCGGTCGCAGCGACCGGTGAGGACGGGAGGGACGACTCGGTGTCGTCCCTCCTGCGCGTCACCCCTCATGCTCCCGGATCCGGGTCCAACCACACCAGCGGGATCTCGCGATCGGTCCGTGACTGGTACGTCGCATAGTCGCCGTAGGTGTCGACGAATCGTGGCCACCACGCCATACGTTCGGCCGTCGTCATCGTGGTGGCGATCACCGGCCGGATCACGCCGCGGACCTGGACACGCGCGTTCGGAGTCGCCACCAGATTCCGATACCACTCCGGATGGTGATCACGGCCACCGTAGGAGGCCACGACGATGAGCCGATCGCCCTCGGTCAGGTAGAGGAGCGGAACCGTGTGGGGCGACTGCGAGGAACGCCCCACGCTGGTCAGGAGCAACATGTCGTTGTCGACGAGCCGCCTTCCGATGGCGCCCCTCGTCATGCGATACGCCGCCGCATGGAGGCGTGAGAGGGCCTTGACGAGGCGATCGTCCACGGACATCGTCCTTCCCTGTTGACGGCTCGGAGGTGGCCGATAACACTTCGGTACCATCCGTGACTGATTGGCACGACGAATCATCGGGTGAGATCGGCAGGTGTCATGACGAGTATCACACAGTTTGCTACGCGAGCAGCCCTCCGGTGGGTCCTTGGACGCATCCGTACCGGCACGCTCGAGGTGAGGTGGTCCGACGACTCCGAGGAACGCTTCGGGACGTCCACCGACGGTGGTGTTGCACGCATCGAGATACGTGACGAGGCATCCCTCCTTGGTGCTCTGATCGACGAAGGTGCACTGGGACTGGGAGCGACCTACATCGAAGGTGCATGGGACACACCCGACCTGGCCGGGTTCCTGGAGGTGGCGTCGCGCAATGTCGACATCCGCATCACCTCCCCTCGCGGTTCAGCGATGACCGATCGGGCGCGTTCCTTCTGGGATCGAAGGCCCTCCTTCGCCCGATCGCATGCGATCGGCGAGATGGACGATCACTACAACCTCGGCAACGAGTTCTACGCCGCGTGGCTCGATCGCACCATGAGCTACTCGTCGGCGCGGTTCGCCACAGCCGACCAGTCCCTCGAGGATGCCCAGATCGCGAAGTACGACAACCTGTGTCGCATGCTCGACCTCCAACCCGGTGATCGGGTGCTCGAGATCGGGTGCGGATGGGGTGGGTTCATGGAGCACGCCGCTTCCCGTTACGACGTCCACGTCACCGGGCTCACACTGTCCGAGGAGATGGCGACGTACGCCCGCAAGCGCCTCGCCGAGGCCGGGCTGACGGATCGCTGCGAGGTCAAGCTCCAGGACTTCCGGCACGAGCGGGACATGTACGACAAGGTCGTGTCCATAGAGATGATCGAATCGGTGGACGAGACGGTGTGGCCCCCGCTGTTCCATGCCATCTCCCGATCGCTGCCACCCGGCGGCAAGGCTGCGATGCAGGCCATCACGATCGATCCGCGGTACTTCGAGAACCTGCTGGCGCGCGAGGACTTCATCAAGCGCTACATCTTCCCCGGCGGTGCGCTTCCCACGGTGGATGTGCTCAAGGACCTTGCGGTTGCTTCCGGCATGGAATGGGTCGAGGCCTCCGTCCACGGGAGCGACTACGCCGAGACCCTGCATCGGTGGGCCGAGCGTTTCGAGGAAGCCTGGCCGTCGATCGTGGCAGCCGATCATGACTTCGATGAGCGCTTCGCCCGCATGTGGCGGTACTACCTCGAGTACTGCGAGGCAGGGTTCCGAACCGGTCGGATCGACGGGATCCAGTTCCTGATGGAACGGCCAGCTCCCTGACCGATCCGCTCCCCGGAGCCTCCGGGGTCCTCGAGTCGAGGCTTGGAGACGTGTCCGGCATCCTCTCATGGTCCTCTCATCGTGCCGTGGCATCATGCAACCGATGCAGGCCCAGATCCTCGTGGCGGACGACGACGAAGCGATCGCTTCGAGCGTTCGCCGCGCCCTGATCTACGAGGGTTACGGCGTCGTCGTCGTCCATGACGGTGCGCAAGCTTTGACCGTTGCACGAGACACGCGGCTCGATCTCGCCATCCTCGACATCATGATGCCTCACGTCGACGGGGTCGAGGTCTGCCGCAGGATTCGAGCAGACGGCGACGTGCCCGTGCTGCTCCTCACCGCTCGGGATGCCGTAGCAGACCGCGTGGTGGGGCTCGACGCGGGGGCAGATGACTACCTCGTCAAGCCGTTCGCGTACGAGGAGCTGCTCGCGAGGGTTCGCAGCCTCCTGCGGCGCAGGGAACCGAGCGGGAGGGAAACGCTGCGTGTCTGGGACCTGTCGGCCGATGTCGAAGCGCTGGAGGTGATGAGGGGCATGCGCTCCATCGAACTGACCGCGCTCGAGTTCCGCCTCCTCGAGTACTTCCTTCGCAACCAGCGCATCGTCCTGTCACGGTCCCGGATCCTCGAGGCGGTATGGGGTCTCGACGTCGAAACCACCTCGAACGTCGTCGACGTCTACGTGCGGTATCTCCGTACGAAGCTGGAGGAGGCAGGCGAGCCGCGCCTCATCCACACGGTGCGTGGCGTCGGGTACGTCCTCAAGGAGCCTGCGTGAGGATCCGATGGCGCCTGACCTGGTACGGCATCGGCTTCACCGCCCTGTCGTTGGCCGGGTTCATCGTGGTCATCGTGATCCTGGTCGAGGGAAATGCCGCACAGGACCAGGATCTGGTCCTCGCGGGCATCGCGGACGAGGCGGCCATCGCGCTGGGCAATGCCGACACGACCGATCTCGACCTCGTCGTTCCTCCGCTCGTTCCCGACGCCGAGACCTCCGATCAGACGTTCTCGACGGTCTACGACGAGGCGGGTCGCGTGCTGCTCGCGAACGGCACCGTCGATGGCGAACCCCTCGCCCTTCCTGCCGCCGTGATCGTCGAGGCCCTCGAAACCGGTTCGTCTGCCGCTGATGTCGGCATCGTGCGGGTGCAGGCCCGGCTTGGGAGAACCCGGATCTGGGCGTCGGAGTGATCGCCGCCGCACAGGCCCTGCGTGTCGTCGACGAGGCCAACCTCGGTCTTCGGTGGTTCCTGGTCGTGTTCGGGATCATCGCGCTCCTCGCCGCCGCGATCGGGGCCTGGCTGATGGCGGGACGGGCGCTGCGTCCCATCCAGCAGCTCGCAGCCACGACGGACGCCATCGGCGTCACCGGCGACCTGTCCCAGCGGTTGCCCGAGGTGACCCACGACGACGAGGTTGGCGCATTGACGGAGTCGTTCAACTCGATGCTGCGAGGGATCGAGCAGGCCCGGGCCGAACGAGATCGGACGATCGCGTCCCAGCAACAGTTCATCGCCGATGCCTCCCACGAGCTCCGTTCCCCGTTGACGTCGATCCGGGCGAATGCCGGATTCCTCCTCGATCAACCGGGAGCCGCAGCGGTCGACCGGGAAGCCGCCACCGAGGACATCGCAACGGAGGCCGATCGTATGGGGGGTCTCATCGACGGTCTCCTCACACTCGCACGTTCCGATGCCGATGGGCACGCCCCACCGACCGACCTCGTGGACCTCGCCCACGTCCTCGATGTGGTCGAGCGCCGGGCGCGCAATCTCGCGATCGACCTGGCCACGGACAACGATCGTCCCGTCCTGGTGCGTGGCGACGACAACGATCTGGCGGAGCTCGTGTGGATCCTCGTGGACAACGCGGACCGTCACGGCGGGAAACGCGCTCGGATGTCAGCCCACGCCGAGGGCGATCGCGGCGTGATGTCCGTCGTCGACGATGGGCCGGGCATCGATCCCGCCGATCGTGATCGGGTGTTCGACCGCTTCCACCGCGCCGACTCGACGAGGAGCGGCGGCGGACACGGCCTCGGCTTGTCGATTGCCGCCACCATCGTCGAACGCCACGGCGGAACCATCGTGCTTGCTGACGCTGCCGACGGTGGGATCCGGTTCACGATCGAGTTGCCTCTCGCCCCCTGAACTCTCATCGTCCGCTCATCGGTGTCCCATGGCCGACTCATGCCTGCCACCGATGCTCGCGTCATGACACATCACACCGATTCGCTCGTCACCGAACCCTTGGCAAGAGATGCGGCGCGGCCCCACGGCAGCTGGATGGAGGTCGTCTGGGCGCTCGTCCTGCTCCAGGGAGGCTTCCTCACGGCGACGGCGATCGAATCGCTCATCGTCAACCTCGGGTCCGGGTTCGTTCTCCTACCGTCCCTCGTCCTCACGATTGGAGCGGCGACATTGACGTTCCTCGTGGCCCGTGGCCTGCGGAATCGGCGACGCTGGGCGCGTCGGACCGCCATGGTCTCCGAGTCATTCGTCCTGGTATTCGGCCTCCTCGAGGTGGTCGCCACGGTCGCCCTCACGGGTGGCCCGCCCGGCATCGTTCCCATCGTCACCGGGGTTGCGATCCCGGTCGCCGTCATGATCTTCCTTCGAAAGCTCAGGTCGGAGTTCCAACCCATCGATGAGGGTGCCATCGAGTTCGCGGGGGCATTGCCACCAACCCCGACCAATCCCACACCCAGCGACGACCCCGTACTCGGGACGGTGGTGTGATGGCGACGCTGGCGCACACCGACGCACCGATCGGCCCGGCCAGTCCGGCCGAAGGGGCCAGGTCCGTCCTCGAAGGCTTCGACCTCGGCGACTACGTTGGCAACCCGCTGTACGGGGTCGTCGATGAGCATGTGGCCATCGTCGTCCTCGTGCTCCTCACGCCCCTGCTCATCTGGGGGGCCATGCGAGCCGTGCCGTATCTCGCCCGGCGGGGTTTTGCTCCGGCGGTGAGCCTTGCCGAACGCTGGGTGAGCGCTCCCATGCGCATCCGGGTCGCGTCGGTCGCGGTGGCATGGTCTGGGTGTGTCCATTTCGTGCTTGCCTTCACCCACGAACCCAGCGGCTACACAGTCGCCTACCTGGGCGGTGCTGGGATGCTCGGGTGGGCATCGTGGTCGTTGCTCGGCGCTCGACGCAGGCTCGCCGTCGCCTTCGTCGTCCTGTCGATCGTTGGGTTCTGGTTCCTGGGATCGCCCCCCGATCAGGTGGGGATCCTCACCAAGATCGTCGAGGTGTTCGCCCTCGCGCTCGTGGCTCATCCTCGTGACTCGATGTCGCGGCGGCGACGCCTCGCCCCCTCGGGGGTGGTCGGGCTTCTCGTGGTGACGGGTTTGGCAGCGTGGATCGGGGCGTTCGCCAGTGCAGGTGCCGAGGGTGGGCATCACGGTGGTGAGTTCCCCGACCCGGGCACGCTGGTGCCGTACATCGAGCAGCTCGAACCAACCGTGGCCCAGCGTGCGTTTGCCGACGAGGTGCACCGGGCCACAGTGGCTGCTGTTCGTCGATACGAGGACCCGGCGGTCGCCGAGGCGGCCGGGTATCAGGTGGGCACGGTGCGTGGCCTCGACCACCATGCGCAGAACCCATCCCTCGTCGGGGATGGCCGAGTCCTGGATCCCGAGTATCCCGAGTCACTCATCTACGCCGAGACGGCATCGGGTCCCGTTCTCGTCGGTGTCATGTTCGAGACGGACGGCATCGGCGAGCGAGGTCCGATGGATGGTGGCTCGATCATGGTGTGGCACAGCCATGAGAACGTGTGCTTCAGCCTGACACCGCCTGCGGTTGCAGGGTTGGAATCACCGTTCGGCCTGTGTCCGGTTGGGTCCTTCAACATCCCCCGGACAGCCGAGATGCTCCATGCGTGGACGATCCAGGGTGTTCCCGACGGGGATCGTTGGGGGCACCTCGATGAGGGATGGCTCGAGGACCGACTGGCAACCGGGACCGCCGCCGCGGACCGGTGAGGACCCCTCGATCAGGTGCGCAAGGATCTTCGGAGCTTCGACCGCAGTCGGGAGAGCAACGTGGACCGGGAGCGGAGCCGGGGCGGTTGGCCGTCGTCGAGCGGATGCAGCGACACGGCGAGGATCCACGAACCGTCGCTCTGTCGGATCGGAGGATTCACCGGTGCTGCAGTCGCTATGCGTTCACGCAAGGTGGAACCGGGACCAACGTCGGATCGGGGGGCGTCCGCCGTCACATGTTGGGAGGCGTTGGGTCGTGTCATGGATGCGCTCGGGTGCGTCACCTTCGGGAAGCCGGTCGGGTGGGACGATCCTAGCGGGACGAGCATGGCGCATCCGCCGGGCGAGCCGTCATCGCGACGCTCTCCTCGACACCGCCGGCGGCCGGGGCGCCAGCACCCCGACCACACCCACGATTGCGCGATCGCTTCCGCTCACCAGATGTCGACGCGGAGGTCCTCGGATCGCATGGATGGGTGATCCAATGGGATGCCGAACGCCGCAGCGAATGACGGCAGGTTGCTGATCGGGGCGTTGCACCGCAGGTCGGAAGGGGCATGGGGGTCGGAGTTCACGATCAAGCGCAGGTACTCATCCGTGTAGGTCCTTCGCCAGACCCTCGCCCACGACATGAAGAACCGTTGCTGGGGTGTCAGGCCGCCCACCAGAGGTCCATCGCCTTCGAGCGTCGACTCCAGGGCAGCAAGGGCGATGCGCAGGCCGCCGAGGTCGGCGATGTTCTCACCGAGCGTGAGTTCGCCATTGACGCTGAGTCCGTCGGCGACCTCGAAGGCGGAGAACTGCTCGACCATCACGGCGGCGCGGCGATCGAACTCGGACCGATCGACCTCCGTCCACCAGTTCCGCACGTTGCCGTCGGCGTCGAACATGGATCCCTTGTCATCGAATCCGTGGGTGATCTCGTGTCCGATGACGGCTCCGATCGCACCGTAGTTGACGGCGTCGTCGGCATCCATGGAGAAGAACGGGGACTGGAGGATGCCGGCGGGGAAGACGATTTCATTGCGCAGCGGGTGGTAGTACGCGTTGACCACATGAGGTGCCATCGACCACTCGTGCGGATCCACAGGTCGCCCGAGCAACCCCAGCTGGCGTCGTACCTCGAACGATCGAGAGGCGAGTCGATTGGCGAGCCACGCTCCGTCCTCGAGATCCAGGTCGTCGTAGCTCCGCCACTCGTCGGGGTATCCGATCTTGTATCCGAACCCGTCGAGTTTCCCGAGCGCACGGTCCTTGGTCTCGTCGCTCATCCACGTGATCGACGTCAGGGTCTTGCGCATCGCCACGAAGAGGCTCTCGACGAGGACCTCCATGCGGTCCTTCGCCTCGGGGGTGAAGTTGTCGACCACGTACAGCTGCGAGATCAGGTGGCCGATGTCCCCCGTTCCAGCGGCGAGGACTCGCTTCCAACGGTCCTTCTGTTCCTGCTGGCCGCCCAGCTTGCGCCCGTAGAAATCGAAGGATGCCTGCTCGAACTCCTCCGGCAGGCTCGACGCGACCGACCGTACGAGGTGCCACCGGAAGTAGCGCCGCCAGTTGTCGATGTCGACCGACGTCATGAGGTCGTCGAGGGCCGGGTAGAGCGCCTCGTTGTCGATGTTGACCGCTGCCTCCGCTCCGGCTCCGATCCCGTCGAGGTAGGCACCCATGTCGAATGCCGGCATGAGGGTGCGGGCGTCGGCCATGGCGTACTTGTTGGTGATGAGGTCGATGTCGCGCATCTGGACGTTGGTGTACGAGAGCTCCGCGATGGCCGTCTCGATGGCGATGACGGCATCGGCTGCGGTATCGGCGGTCCCGGCATCACCGGGTAGGAGCGCGAGCATCGTGGCGACGTGGTGTCGATAGTCGGCAAGCAACTGGCGGGAGGTGTCGTCGTCGCGCAGGTAGTAGTCCCTATCGGGGAGCCCGAGACCGGCCTGGCCGATGTACAGGAGGTTGGCCGTGGCGTCCTCGAAGTCGGGGCTCACCCCCAGCCCGAAGGGAACGTCGAGGCCGATGCCGTGGAGGTCGATCACGAGCTGCCGCAGGTCGTCGATGGAGGTGAGGGCGTCGATGCGTTCGAGCCAGTGGACGATCGGCTCGAGGCCGAGTTCCTCGATCCTGTCCGTATCCATCCCCGACCGGTAGTACACCCCTACCTTCGCCTCGGGCGACAACGGATCGGGATCCTTCTGTGCGGCGGCGTCGTCGAGGAGCTCCCGGAGGATCGCTTGGTTGCGTTCGTGGACCTCCTGGAACGCTCCCCATGCGCCGTACTCGGGCGGCACGGGGTTCCTGTCGATCCATCCACCGTTGACGAACCGATAGAAGTCATCCGCTGGCGACACGGCTGGATCTCCATCGGCGGGATCGAAGACGGGATCGTCGGACGCGATCAGGGGAACGGCATCGTTCATGGAACTCCTTCAGGTCGACGGGAACGATATTGCGACCGTGTCACCATCGAGTCGATGGGTCCCGACGGTCAGTCCTCGTCGGATACGCCGACGCCCGCGGATCCAGCCAACCACGCCGCGCCGGTCACGACGGCACCGACGGCGACAGCCGTCACGATGACGAGGACACCGGTGAGCGCCGGGGTGACGAGGAGGAACACGACGCCGGCAACGACGGCCAACCACTGCACGAGCCGTGCATGTGACCCGACGAACCCGAGGAATCCGGTCTCGGATCCCGATGGCTGGTTGCGATCGAACGCCGCGCGCATCGCCACCGCCCGCTGCGACGTTCCGAACGCCCACGTTGTAACAGCTGCCACGAGTCCGAAAGCGAGCACGGCCCATGTCTGGGCGACGAATCGATCGACGATGATGCTCCAGGAGGCTTCCACCCCTGCTGCCTGAACGGGATCGACGATCGATGACACGATGGTCGTGCGCAGGAAGCGGAGTTCGATGAGTGTCAGCGCCATGGTGGTGACGGTTGCGATTCCGAGCCACCAGCCGATCCGCCTGCGGTCGGTCGCCGTGAGGAGGGTCGCGCCGAGCAGGATGAGCACGGCGATCGGCGCCACCCATCGCACGGCGTAGATGAGTTCGGCGATCCATTGCGCGAATCCGAGGTTGGATCCGTCGAAGATGACGATCTGTGCGGTGATCTCCTCGGCGTCGAAGACGTCGATGCCGAGGCTCGAGAGCCTTGCATCCACCTCGGCCGCCAGGCCCGAGAGATCGATGGCGACGGTGTCGTCCTCTGCGATGAGGTTGCCGCGCGGTCCACCGTCGAGAACCACGATCACCGCGTTGTGGGTGAACCGGAGCGATCGTTCCCATACCTGGGCGAAGATGTCCGAGCCGATGATCTGTGTGGCGGCGTCCGCGATGACCCCTTGGATCGCCTCGGTGATCGGCACGGAGATGAAGGCTATGCCGTCGGGAAGGAGTTCAGCGATCGTGCCGGCGATGTCGTTGTTCTCGACGACCGACGTGGCGAACTGCGCGCCGAGAGCGGTTGCCACCGCCGGGTCCTCCGGCAGCGGGGCGAGGGTGTCGACGAACTGGTCCGTGCTCAGCACCGTGGTGGCGAACCAAACAGCGTGGTTCGCTGCATACAGGGCCACAGCGAACAAGACGACGAGGACAAAAGCAACCGTCATCCGCCAACCCTTGCCGGTCGTGGCCTTCGCCAGTTCCTGCTCGAGCTCGGCGTTGCGCGCCTTGAGAGCTTCGTACTCCCCGGCGTTGTGGTCCGGTTGATCGCTGTTCACCTCCACAACCTAACGGTCGCTGGGGTGCGTCGAGCTACCGATAGGATGAGTACGTCTGCGGCGGGCTCCACCGGAGGTGGTCATGGCGTTCGAAGTGAGGATGGACCAGAACACGGGAGCTCCCTACATCGCTGTGGATCGCCGAGGTGAGGACGTACTGCGAGACGCCTTCCTCAACAAGGGTCTGGCGTTCACACGCAGCGAGCGTGATGCCCTGGGACTCCGGGGGCTCCTCCCGAACCAGGTCTCATCCATCGAGGACCAACTCGAACGGGTTCGGGACCAGTACGACCTCAAGACGTCGGACATGGGGAAGAACGTCTACCTCAACGGCTTGATGGATCGCAACGAGACCTTGTTCTACCGCTTCGTGATCGAGCACCTCGATGAGACCATCCCGATCGTGTACACACCGACGGTCGCACTTGCGTGTTCACACTGGTCGAAGATCTACCGCCGCCAACGCGGTATCTACATCACGCCGCACGATCGAGGACGCATCGCCCAGATCCTGCGTGCCCGTCCCGCCATGGTGCCTCCGGTGATCGTCGTCACCGACAACGAACGCATCCTCGGTATCGGTGATCAGGGAGCCGGCGGTATGGGGATCCCCATCGGGAAGCTGGCGCTCTACACGGCAGCCGCTGGCATCCACCCGGAACGGTGCATACCGGTGTCGATCGATGTCGGCACGAACAACGCCGAACTCCTCGACGATCCCCTCTACGTCGGGTACCGGGCTCCGAGGCTCCGCGGTGCCGAGTACGAGGACCTCGTGGACGAGTTCGTCGACGCCGTATCGGTCGTGTACCCCGGCGCGCTCCTCCAATGGGAGGACTTCGCAAACACGACCAGCTTCCGGCACCTCCTGACGCATCGTGAGGCCATTGCGTCGTTCAACGACGACATCCAGGGAACGGCTGCCATGGTGGTCGCCGGCCTCATCTCGGCCTTCCGGCACCTCGGGGTCGTCGGTAGCGACCAGAGGATCGTCATCGTGGGGGCGGGGTCGGCCGGACACGGGATCGCCGAGCAGATCGAGTTCGCCATGGTCGCCGACGGCACGGACGCCGATGATGCGCATCGTGCCATCTACACGCTCGACAGCAGGGGCCTCGTGGTCCAGGGTGCCTCGACCCCGCCCTTGAAGGCTGCCTACGCAACAGACCCGTCGGAGATCGCCACGTGGGATGGCGTCGCTTCGCCGCCGTCGCTGCTCGACGTGGTGCGCAATGTCAAACCGACCGTGTTGATCGGGGTGACCGGGCGAGCAGGGCTGTTCACCGAGGAGGTCGTGCGCGAGATGGCCGCACATGTCGATCGCCCGATCATCCTCCCGTTGTCGAATCCGACGAGCCACACCGAGGTCCTCCCGTCGGCGGCCATCGCGTGGACCGATGGCCGGGCGATCGTCGCCACGGGAAGCCCGTTCCAACCCGTGACCCACCAGGGCGTCCGCCACGTGATCGGTCAGGCGAACAACGTCTACATCTTCCCTGGCATGGGCCTCGGTGTGCTCGCCGTGCGTGCGAGGACGGTCACCGACGGCATGTTCCTCAACGCCGCCAAGGCACTGGCCGAGCACATTCCGCCGTCGGCCGTTGCCAGCGGGCAGATCTACCCGGACATCGCCGATGTGCGTGACGTGGCGGTCTCGGTCGCTCGGGCAGTGGCCGAGAGGGCCATCGCAGAGGGAGTGGCCGATCCCGTCGACGATGTCGACGCCGTCATCGCAGCCGAACAATGGTTCCCCGATTACCTGCCGATGCGGCCCGAGTAGGAGAGGTCCGTCGCTGACCTCGTCGAGGAGGGTCCGTCAGCGGTCGTCGAAGATCTCAGACAGGAAGTCGTCGACAGCGCTGTTGGCCACCTCGTTGCCGTATCGCTCGTCGAGGATCTCCCGCATCTTCGAGATGATCAGCGCGCGCTCCTCGTCGTCGGTCTTGGTGGAGGCGGGGACGACGTCCGTTCCGTCGATCCATGGCTTCCCGTTCGATGACCACGGGATGAGGATGATCCACGACCACAGGGATGCGTTGGATGTCACACCCGTCTTGCGCGTGAGCCCGAGGCAGCTGAAGGGGAGTGATTCCCACCCCATGCCGCGCAACAGGTCCCGTCCGTCGGGCATGTTCGCAACGTCGCGTTCTGCCATGGCTCCTCGCTGGATCGTGTAGGCAGCGAAGGTACTGCGACAACGTCGATACCCGGACGGATCCCGACACCGACTCGGGTAGCGTTGGCATGCGTCGAGCAGGGAGCGTCGCATGCAACGTATCGGATTCGACACCGACCATGAGCTGTTCCGCGCCTCGGTCCAGCACTTCGTCGATACCGAGATCGTGCCGCACGACGCCGCATGGGAAGCAGCCGGGAAGGTCGACAAGGCGATGTTCCGCAAGGCTGGCGCAGCCGGCCTCCTCGGCATGGCGATACCCGAGGTTCATGGCGGAGGCGGCGTCGACGACTTCCGCTACAACGCGATCATCGGTGAGGTCGTCGTGGGGAGTGGTGTCGGAGGTGCAGGCATGTGCATCACGCTCCACAACGACGTGTGTCTGCCGTACTTCTTGTCCTATTGCTCGGACGACCAGAAGGACCGATGGCTACCCGGCCTTGCCGACGGCTCGCTGATGACGGCCATTGCCATGACCGAACCCGGGACGGGCTCGGATCTCGCAGGAATCGCCACCACGGCGAGGCGTGACGGGGACGTCTACATCGTCAATGGGTCGAAGACCTTCATCACCAACGGCATCAACGCCGACCTCGTCATCGTCGTCACCCGGACATCGGATGACCCCCATGGCGGGCTCACCCTGCTGGTGGTCGAGGACGGAATGGACGGGTTCACCCGCGGACGCAACCTCGAGAAGATGGGACTCCACGCCCAGGACACCGCCGAGTTGTTCTTCTCAGATGTCGCTGTGCCGGTCGACAATCGTCTCGGTGAGGAGGGCGCTGCCTTCTTCCAACTCGTCAACAACCTCCCTCAGGAACGCCTGTCGATCGCCGTTGGGGCTGTCGCCGGCGCCCAGGCCGCCCTCGACCTCACCGTCGCATACGCCCAGGAACGTCGGGCCTTCGGCAGGCCGATCGGGGCATTCCAGAACAGCCGATTCCAGCTGGCCGAAGCCAAGACCGAGGTGGACATCGGTCGGGTGTTCATCGACCGGTTGCTCGAGGAGCATGCTCACGGACGATTGACGATCGAGCAGGCTGCCGAAGCCAAGTGGTGGACGACCGAGATGCTACGTCGTGTGGTCGACACGGGCGTCCAGATGCACGGCGGCTACGGCTACATGCTCGAGTACCCCATCGCCAAGGCGTACCTCGATGCGAGGGTCCAGACCATCTATGGCGGCACAACGGAGATCATGAAGGAGATCATCGGCCGCGGGATGGGTGTGTGAGTCCTCGTGGATGATCGCCGTCGAACCGATCGAACAACGGGCGTTCGACGTCCATGACGGGGTTCGATGCAGCCGTCGTGGGATCGGGACCAAACGGCCTCGCCGCGGCAGCCGAACTCACCCGTGCGGGCATGCGTGTGCACGTCATCGAGCAGGCCCCACACATCGGAGGCGGTACTCGCACCGAGGAGCTCACGATGCCCGGCTACCTCCACGACGTGTGTTCCGCCGTTCACCCCACAGCGTTGGCGTCACCCTTCTTCCGTGACATCGGACTCGATGTTCGATGGATCCAACCCGAGATCCCCCTCGCCCATCCGTTGGGCGGCGGCGAGGTGGTTGTGCTGCACCGCGACCTCGACGCGACCGCAGCCATGCTCGGCTCGGACGCACGGCGCTACCGCGCCCTCATGTCGCCGTTCCTCGACGACATCGACGCAACGATCGGCGCGGTGCTGGCCCCCATGGTGGTTCGCCCGCCGGCGCCGACCGCATTCGCTCGGGTTGCCGCCATCGGCGGTGCTCCTGCCTCCGTCCTGGCGGCCGGGTTCAAAGACGGGCCGGCCAAGGCGCTCATCGGCGGTCTCGCCGCACACTCGGTCGCTTCGCTCCATGCGCCGGGGACCGCTGGTGTCGGCCTGTTCCTCGGCATCCTCGGGCATGCGGTCGGGTGGCCGATCGCCGAGGGCGGGTCGATCGCTATCGCTCGATCCCTGGCACGTCTCGTGACCGATGGCGGTGGCACGATCACGACTGGCCACCACGTCCGGTCGATGGCGGACATCGATGCCCCCCGTGCCGTGCTCGACGTGATGCCATCGGCGGCCCTCCAGATCGCTGGTGAGCGGATGTCGCGACCCGTGCGCAGGCGCCTCGCGGCGTGGCGACCAGGCCCGGGGGCATTCAAGGTCGACTTCGCCCTCGACGCACCCGTGCCGTGGCTCGATGCGCTGAGCCCGCGGGCCGGCACGGTGCACGTGGGCGGATCGTTCGACGAGATCTCGAGTGCCGAGCAGGCAGTCATGTCGGGTGAGCATCCGGATCGACCGTTCGTGCTCGTGTCCCAGCCCTCACTGTTCGATACGACGCGGGCGCCCGCCGGACGGCACACGGTCTGGGCGTATTGCCACGTCCCCAACGGTTCGACGGTCGACATGACGGATCGGATCATCGACCAGATCGAACGCTTCGCTCCCGGCTTCAGGGGCACGATCGTGGCATCGGCAACGATGAATGCCCGCCAGTACCAGCTGCACAACCCGAACTACGTCGGTGGAGACATCGGCGGGGGCCGGTTCGGTCTGCGCAAGGTTCTCCAGCTCGGCGACGCCCGGCCGTTCCGGTTGTCCGACGACGTGTTCCTCGGATCGTCGGCGGTTCCGCCGGGCGGGGGTGTCCACGGCATGTGCGGATACCTCGCAGCGCGGGCGATGGTGGCTACCGGGTAGCTCAGTGCAGCCCCGCCTAGCGGTCCTTCTTCGGGTCCGCGCTCTGGCTTCGCCTTGTCGCCGCGTTCCTGCTTCTTGAATTGACCGAGGTTCTTGGGCGTGTCGCCGCGCCAGTCGGGGTCGCCACCCTCGCGGAGTTCCTTGAAGGCCTTGCCGAATCCCCATCCTTCATCCGATTCGCTGAACTCGGCGAGCAGTTCGGAGAGGCTCACGTCCTTGGCTTGGGAGAGGAGGAGGAGCTTGTACATGGCGCCCCAACCGACCCGCTCATCGCCTGTCCGGAGTTCGACGAGCACTTCGCACAGGGCGGATGCGGCATCATCGACGGTTCCTGCTTCCTCGGCGTCCTCGACGAGGCACGAAACGAAGGGCTCTCCTGTCGCATCATCCGGAGCGCCCTCGGGGATCGGAGCGGCAGGCAGGATCGCCGAGAAGTATGTCGCAAGCGATCGGGCCCTTTGGAGCTGCTTGTCGGCGAGTTCGCCCCGATCCTCGACCGTGTCGCCGAACTCAGGTGCCTCGTCGTCGGCCATGGCGACGGTGGTCATGGCTGCAACCATCATGGCCGTCAGTGCAACTGCGAGCCATCGTCGCATGATGTCCTCCTGGATCGAGAGCGTGCGGTGCCTTCCCAGCTCCAAGCCGTGGCGAGCACACTACTGATAGTAGTCGCCTGGGGCAAGCGATAGGGTGGGTCCGTGACCTGGGACCCCGACCGGTACCTGCGCTTTGCGGACGACAGGGCCCGACCGGGGCTCGAGTTGATGGCGCGGATCACGATGACAGACCCTTCGACCGTCGTCGACATCGGCTGTGGTGCCGGGAACCTCACGGCGGTGCTGGCGGAACGATGGCCGAATGCAGACGTGTCCGGGTTCGATGCATCCTCGGAGATGATCTCCCGCGCCACCGGGGACCACCCCACGATCCGGTTCTCCGTCGGCGATATCGCCACATGGGAGCCCGACGCTCCGGTCGACGTGCTCTACTCGAACGCGACACTCCACTGGCTCGATGAGCACGAGGAGCTGTTCCCGCGCCTCATGTCGTATCTCGCTCCCGGCGGCGTCCTTGCGGTCCAGATGCCCGACAACTGGGCGGAACCCACCCATCGGGTCCCCGCCGAGATCCTCGACGCAGGATCCTGGCCGGAGGGTGCGCGAGCGGCCCTCCTGCGGGACCGGCTCGCAACACCGGCCGAGTACCTGCGGTGGCTCGCTCCCGGCGATACCGATCTGTGGCGCACGACGTACTTCCAACGCCTGACCGGTGCCGATCCGGTATGGACGTGGGTCACGGGATCGGTGTTGCGTCCGGTCCTCGCTGCACTCGACACGGATTCGGCCGAGCGGTTCTCCGAGCAGTGCCGTCAGAGCTATCGCGATGCCTATCCCGCCGATGATTCCGGGACGACGGTGCTGCCCTTCAGCCGCCTATTCATGGTTTCCGTCGCACCTGGGAGATGCTGACCGACAAATGTCGTACGTGGTGTGGGTGGGCATCGGCTTGGTGGGGACGCCAGCGATGCGCCTAGGCTTGATCGGAACCCGTCACGATGGCTGCGCGGCGGAGGAGGAGATACTCATGAAACACCTACGAATGACTGTTGTGTTGGTGCTGGCGCTCGCGCTCTTTGCATCGGCATGCAGCGACGACTCGACCGATACGAGCGCCCTTGGCCTCGTCAATGAAGGCACGCTCACGGTGTGCACCGATTCGCCGTACCCGCCGATGGAGTTCGAAGTGGACGGCGAGTTCACCGGATTCGACATCGAGCTGATGCGTGCGATTGCCGATGACCTCGGCCTCGAGACCGAGATCGTCAACATCGGCTTCGACCCGATCACATCGGGCCTCGCCATGGAAGCCGGGGACTGCGACATCGCAGCGGCATCGATCACCATCACCGAGGAGCGCGAGGAGAACATCGACTTCTCCGACGGATACTTCTCGGGTGACCAGTCGCTCCTGTCGACGTCGAGCTCGGGCATTGCGTCCCTCGCCGACACAGCAGGCAGGAACCTCGGTGTCCAGACCGGTACGACCGGTGAGGAGTACGCGAACGCGAACGCATCCGATGCTTCGATCGTGTCCTTCGAGAACCCCGGTGACCTGATCCTCGCACTCACCGCGGGTGAGGTCGACGCCGTGCTCCAGGACATCGTGACGAACGGTGATGCGGCCCTGAACAACGCCGACTTCGTGCTCGTCGAGACCTACACGACGGATGAGTTCTACGGATTCGCCGTCAAGGAGGAGGGATCCGAGGATCTGCTCGCAGCGGTCAACGCCTCGCTCGCGACTGTGCGCGACGAGGGCACGTACGACGAGATCTACGAGGAGTTCTTCCCCCAGGGTTGATCCCTCACGATCGTGAACAGAAGCGGGGGGCGGCTGCGGCCGCCCCCCGCTGTCGCGTCCCGTCGATCTGCGTGCGCCGGGTTCGTGGGGGTAACGTGCACCACCAATGGTGGTCGTAGCGAAATCCAGCCGGGTCCGGAAGGCCAAGATCCGTCGGTGGATCATCTATGCCATCACGGTCGTCATCCTGGTCATCCTCGCCTTCACCATCGACTGGGCGACGCTCCAGCAGGCGTTCTTCCAACCCGACATCATCAGGGCGATGCTCCCCGAGGTCATCACCGTCGGGGCGAAGAACACGATCATCTACACGACGATGGCCTTCAGCTTCGGTCTCGTCCTCGCCTTGTTCCTGGCGCTCATGAAGCGCTCGACGATTGCCCCGTATCGCTGGTTCGCCACCGGCTTCATCGAGCTGTTCCGGGGACTCCCGGCGCTCATCACGATCATCCTCGTCGCCTTCGGCCTCCCGATCGCCCTCGGTATCCGAGTGCCCGGGTGGGACCCTCGGCAAGGGAACGCTCGGGCTCGGCCTCGTTGCTGCGGCCTACATGGCCGAGACGATCAGGGCCGGAGTCGAGGCGGTACCGCGGGGACAGATGGAGGCGGCACGGTCGCTCGGCATGACGAGGGGCAAGGCGATGACCTACATCATCCTGCCGCAGGCGTTCCGCATCATCATCCCGCCCCTCACCAACGAACTCGTGTTGTTGATCAAGGACACGTCGCTGCTGTTCGTCATCGGCACCACGCCGCTGTCGAAGGAGCTCACGAAGTTCGCCCGTGACTTCATGACCGAGACCCAGAACGCCACGCCGCTCACCGTCGCAGCCATCATGTACCTGATCATCACGTTGCCCCTGACCTACCTGGTGCGACGTCTCGAGAAACGGACGAACAAGGGACGATGAGCGACGCACCCCCCATTCTGATCGAGGACCTCCACAAGAGCTTTGGCGAGCTCGAGGTGCTCAAGGGCGTCGATCTGTCCGTCGCGTCGGGCGAGGTCATCTGCGTCATCGGTCCGTCCGGTTCGGGCAAGTCGACCCTGCTGCGATGCGTGAACCTGCTCGAGCAACCGACGTCGGGCAGGGTCGTCATCGAGGGATTCGACATCACGGATCCCGAGACCGACGTCGACGCCGTGCGAACCAAGATCGGCATGGTGTTCCAGCAGTTCAACCTCTTCCCGCATCTCACCGTGATGAAGAACCTCACGATCGCCCAACGCAAGGTGCTCGGTCGCAATGAGGACGAGGCCGTGGCGAAGGCGACGGCGATGCTCGAACGTGTCGGCTTGTCCGACAAGCACGACGAGCACCCGATCAGGCTCTCGGGCGGTCAGCAGCAGCGGGTGGCGATCGCCCGGTCGCTGTGCATGGACCCCGACATGATGCTGTTCGACGAGCCGACGAGCGCCCTCGATCCCGAGCTGATCGGTGAGGTCCTCGACGTCATGCGCGGCCTCGCCGATGACGGCATGACCATGATGGTCGTGACCCACGAGATGGGTTTCGCCAACCAGGTGGCCGACCGTGTCCTGTTCATGGATGAGGGGATCATCATGGAGGAGGGGCCGCCCTCCCAGGTCCTCGGTGAGCCCAGCAACGAGCGCACCCGCCGATTCCTCGCCGCGGTCGCCCAGACCTGACATTCGCTGCGGTGTCGGCGCACCCTGGGATTCCGGGGCGTCGATGCATCTCGCCCCGATCGATCGCCGCATGCAGTGAGGATGCGTGGGTCGTGCCTATCGTTGCTGTATGCAGGTAGGGATCATCAACCCGGGAGACATGGGTTCGGCCATGGGGACCCTGATCGACGCGGATGTGGTGTGGGCGTCGAACGGGAGGTCCGATGCCAGCCATGGACGCGCCGAGCGTCACGGCTTCCGCGACGTCGGGTCGATGCGCCAGCTCGTCGCCGAAGCCGACCTCATCATCTCCGTCTGCCCACCCGACGCTGCGCTGTCGGTGGCGCAGGATGTCGCCAGGAAGCGGTTCGCCGGCATCTACGTCGATGCGAACGCCATCGCACCCACCACGTGTGTTCGCATTGCTCGCTTGTTCCCGCGTTTCGTCGACGCCGGCATATTCGGGTCGCCTCCGACGGAGCCCGGCGTCGCGCGCATGTACCTGTGCGGGGACGACGCGCCCGTCGTCGCCTCCCTGTGGGAGGGGACCCATCTCGAGCCGATCATCATCGAGGGCCCACCCGGTTCCGCGTCAGCGTTGAAGATGGCCTACGCCGGTTGGACGAAGGGGAGTGCCGCCCTGCTCTTTGCGATGCGCGCCTACGCGGAGTCGATGGGCGTCGTCGACCAGCTCCTCGCCGAATGGGATCGGTCCATCCCCGGTCTCACCGATCGCATCCAGCGTCGCGCCACGGGCACGGGCCCGAAGGCATGGCGGTTCGCCGGGGAGATGGAGGAGATCGCCGCGGCGCTCGAATCGACGGATCTCCCGCCCGGCTTCCACGAGGCGGCCGCCGAGATCTACATCCGGATCGCCGATCTGCGTGACATCGATCACCCGACACTCGCCGAGGTCATGGCACACCTCGTAGGGCCGGAGATCCACTGACGGCGGGTTGATCCCGTTGGTGAACCCACCTCGCACATGAGATCCTTAGTGATAGACTAAGGGAATCCTCGAGGGAAGGACGCATGACCGACCCAACCGACCGTGCTGGTGCACGCGCAACGGGCCGCCCGCCCAGGGATGAACCTCACCCGTCTGGTGACGACCGCTTCACCGTCATCGACAAGCACCTCAAGCGGACGCGCTACGCACAAGACCAACTGATCGAGACGCTGCACATCGCCCAGGACGTCTTCGGCCACCTCGATGAGGGCATCCTCACCTACGTCTCTCGAGCATTCCGCCTTCCCCCGTCCCGCGTGTTCGGTGTCGCGACGTTCTACGAGCTGTTCACCTTCGACCCGCCGGGCGATCACACGTGCACCGTGTGCACCGGTACCGCGTGCTACGTCAAGGGCGCAGACAAGATCGTCGGTGCGGTCGGAGAGGCCTACGGCATCACCCAGGGCGAGACGACGGCCGACGGGGTCGTCACCCTCAAGACGGCCCGGTGCCTCGGTTCGTGTGGACTCGCCCCGATCGTGCTGATCGACGGCACGGTCATCGGCAAGGAGGGGCCCGATGTCATCGTGGCGAAGCTGCACGGTGCTGTCGCCGCCGGTGTCCCGATCAAGGCGTCCGCAACGGTCGGCGCGGCCGACGGAGGGGATGTCTGATGGCCGCACCCATCGATCTCCACCACGTCGCCGAGCGTGAACATGAAGCACGGAGTCGCTACCCGTTCCGGGTGAAGGTGTGCAACTCCACCTCCTGCCAGTCGGCCGGATCCGCTGCCACCCTCGAAGGATTCGAGGAGGCCATCGACCGCCACGATCTGGCGCTCGACGCCGTGGTGATCCCAACCGGCTGTATGGGGCTGTGCAGTCGCGGCCCGCTCGTGCGGATCCTGCGGCGCGGCGGCGACGACACGATGTACCAGGCGGTGAACGGCGAGGTCGCCGTCGACATCGTCAGGACCCACCTCAAGAAGCATCAGGTGGTGGAGACCAACCTGCTCGACACGTCGATACCGTTCTTCGCCGAGCAGGAGCGCATCGTCCTCGCCAACGGAGGCGTCATCGACCCGGACCGCATCGAGGGCTATGTCGCTCACGATGGATACCGGGCCCTCGCCAAGGTCCTCCACGAGATGGAGCCCCTCGACGTGGTCCACGAGATCGAGGCGTCGGGGCTACGGGGCAGGGGAGGAGCGGGCTATCCCGTGGGTTCGAAGTGGCATCTGCTCGCCAACGCACCGGGCGACGAGAAGTACGTCGTCGCGAACGGCGACGAGGGCGACCCGGGTGCCTACATGGATCGCACGGTGATGGAGGACGATCCCCATCGCCTCATCGAGGGTGTTGCGATCGCCGCCTACGCCACCGGCGCATCCCAGGCGTACATCTACGTGCGAGCCGAGTACCCGAGGGCCGTCGAGCGCCTGGATCGGGCGATACGTGTCGCTCGCCGCAACCGGCTCCTCGGACGGAGGATCCTCGAGTCCGACTTCAATCTGGACATGGAGGTGCGCATCGGCGCAGGGGCATTCGTGTGTGGCGAGGAGACCGCCCTGTTGCAGTCGATCGAGGGCAAGCGCGGAACGCCGCAGCTGCGTCCCCCGTATCCGACGGAAGCCGGCCTGTGGGGCAAACCGACGATGATCAACAACGTCGAGTCGCTGTCGAACATCGCCCCCATCATCTTGAAGGGATCCGACTGGTTCTCGTCGATCGGGACGGACAAATCGAAGGGCACGAAGGTGTTCGCCCTCGCCGGCGACCTCGTCAATATCGGCCTCATCGAGGTGCCGATGGGCATCACCCTCCGCACCATCGTCGAGGACATCGGCGGCGGCATCCCCGAAGGCGGGACGTTCAAGGCGGCACAGACCGGCGGACCGTCGGGAGGGTGCATTCCATCTGAGTTCCTCGACACGCCTGTCGACTACGAGAGCCTCAGGGCGCTCGGTTCGATCATGGGATCCGGTGGTCTCATCGTCATGGACGATTCGTCCTCGATGCCGGAGATCGCCAAGTTCTTCATGGAGTTCTGCATGGATGAGAGCTGCGGCAAGTGCACGCCGTGCCGCGCGGGAACGGTCCAGATCCACGGGTTGCTCGACAAGATCTGCTCGAGTCGCGGGACGGTGAGGGATCTGCGTCACCTCGAGCAGCTGTGCGCAACGGTGCGCGACACGAGCCTGTGCGGCCTCGGCCAATCGGCTCCGAACCCGGTGCTGTCGACCTTGCAGTACTTCGGTCAGGAGTATGAGCAGCTCCTGGTCGACGATCCGCTGGAGGTGTCGAATGCGTGAGCGTCGCCAGACCGTCGATGTCACCTTCGATGGTGTCGAATACGAGGCGTTCGCCGACGAGACCATCCTCCAGGCATCCCGGAGGCTGGGGGTCGAGATCCCCTCCCTGTGCTATCTGGAAGGCCTGTCGATCTACGGCGGATGCCGACTCTGCGTCGTGCAGGTTGCCGAGGACCACCGCCTCCGTCCGGCGTGTGCGACGCCGATCACGGCCGACATGGAGATCAGGACCGATACGCCACAGCTGCGCGCCCATCGCAAGGCCATCGTCGAGCTGCTGTTCGCCGAGGGCAACCACGTGTGTGCGGTGTGCGTCACGAATGGCAACTGCGAGCTCCAGGACGCTGCGGTGGATACGAACATGGACCACGTGCGTTTCGACTACCAGGCCCCCAGGCGTGACATCGACGCATCCCATCCCAAGTACATCTTCGATCCGAACCGATGCATCATGTGCACGCGCTGTGTCCGGGTCTGTGACGAGATCGAGGGTGCCCATGTGTGGGATGTCGCCTACCGAGGCGCACAGGCGATCCTCGTCACCGAGGGCAACGTGCCGTGGGGCGAGGCGAGGTCGTGCACATGGTGCGGCAAGTGCGTCGCTGTGTGTCCCACCGGATCGCTGGCCTATCAGGGCAAGGCGGTGGGCGAGATGGTGCACCAAACGGACATCATCGTGCGCCTCGCCAGCGCACGGAAGGGCGAATGGCTCGATCCCGAGATCATGGACGGCGACTACCGGGGAGGTGCGTGATGGGAGGCACCGACGCGGCATCTGTGACACCGACCCCCGGCCGCAAGGCGCGTGTCGCCACGGCGTGGCTGGGGGGTTGCTCGGGTTGCCACATGTCGTTCCTCGACATGGATGAGTTCCTGTTCGACTTCGCCAAGCTCGCCGACCTCGTGTACAGCCCGCTCGTCGACGCCAAGGAGTTCCCCGAGGACGTCGACGTCGTGCTCCTCGAGGGAGCCATCGCCAACGAGGACAACCTCGAGATCGCCCGCGAAGCCCGTCGCAAGTCGAAGGTGGTCGTGAGTTTCGGCGACTGTGCCGTCACCGGCAACGTCACGGCCATGCGCAACCCCCTCGGTGATCCGGCCGAGATCCTGACGCGGGTGTACATCGACAGCGTCGATCGCACACCACAGGTGCCGGACGAAGCGGGCATCGTGCCGCCGCTGATGCCCCAGGTGCTCCCCGTGCACCAGGTCATCGACGTCGACATGTACATCCCCGGCTGTCCTCCCGACGCCGATCGCATCCGCCGGGCGGTGATGGCGCTCCTCGGCGAGGGCGAATTCGGCTCGGGCGCCGACGACATCCGATTCGGTTAGGAGACCCAACGACATGCATGACCTCACGGTGATCGACCCGGTTTCCCGGATCGAGGGGCACGCCAAGATCACGATCAGGCTCGACGACGACGGAACGGTCGCCGACACGCGCTTCCACGTCACCGAGTTCCGCGGTTTCGAGGCGTTCTGCGTCGGTCGGCCCGTGTGGGAGATGCCCTCGTTGACCGCGCGTACGTGTGGGATCTGTCCCGTGAGTCATCTGCTTGCTTCCGCCAAGGCCGGCGATGGCATCATGGGCGTGACGATCCCGTCGAATGCGGTCCGGCTGCGTCGGATCGCAAACCTCGGACAGATCATCCAGTCCCATGCGCTGAGCTTCTTCCACCTCTCGTCACCAGACCTCCTGCTCGGTTGGGATGCCGACCCCGCGATCCGCAACGTCCTCGGCCTGATGGAGGCCGAGCCGGAGCTCGCCCGTCGGGGTATCCGCCTGCGGTCCTTCGGGCAGGGCGTGATCGAGGCGATCGCCGGTCGGAAGGTCCACTCACCGGGGATCGTCCCCGGTGGCATTGCGCACCCGATGACCGAGCAGACGAGGGCCGACCTGCTGGCCGGGCTCGATGAGGCAACCGAGACGGCCCACATGGCCCTGGACCTCTTCACCGGGATCCTCGATCGGTTCGAGCGCGAGATCCGGTCGTTCGGGAAGTTCCCCAGCTACTACCTCGGTCTGGCCAACGGATCCGGCACGTGGGAGTACTACGACGGCCATCTCAAGGTCATCGACAAAGATGGCGCCGTTGCGGCCGACAACGTCGCCGCGAGTGACTACCGCACGATCGTCGGCGAGGCCTCGAACAAGGACAGCTACCTCAAGAGCCCATTCTTCAAGCCGGCCGTCGACTCGGACGACGACATCGCGGCGGGCATGTACCGGGTCGGACCGCTCGCGAGGCTCAACCTCGCCGAGAGGATGGGTTCGGAGGCCGCTGATGCCGCGCTCGAGACCTTCCGTGACCGGGCCGAGGGGATCGCCGACAGCTCGTTCTTCTTCCACTACGCCCGGCTGATCGAGATCCTCGCAAGCGCCGAGCAGATGAGGGCGTTCCTCGACGATGACGCCGTGCTCGATACGAACGTCCGCGCCCAGGCCGGCGTGAACCATCGCCGGTCGGTCGGTGTGTCGGAGGCCCCGCGAGGGACGCTCTTCCACGAGTACGAGACCGATGCCCACGGATTGCTCGAGAACGTCAACATGATCATCGCGACCGGCCAGAACAACCTCGCCATGAACGCGACGGTCCACGAGATCGCCAAGGAGTACATCGACGGCCCCGAGATCCCCGAGCCGATCCTCAACAGGATCGAGGCCGGGATCCGCGCCTTCGACCCGTGTCTGTCGTGCTCGACGCATGCGATCGGGCAGATGCCGCTGGTCGTGACCCTGGTCGATGCCAGCGGCGAGAAGGTCTGCGAACGGATCCGTGGCTGACGTCCTCGTCATCGGCTACGGCAACGACCTGCGCTCCGACGACGGGGCGGGCCGTTGGGTCGCGGACCGGATCGAGGAATTGGACATGGCGGGCGTCGATGTGGTCTCGGTCGCCCAGCTCACCCCCGAACTCGCTGTCGCGATCGCCGGTCGGCGCCTCGTGGTATTGGTCGATGCGTCGGTTGACACCGGGAGTTGACCGTTTCCGACATCGACCCGTCGAAGGGTTCGGGTGTGATGAGCCATCACGGCGACCCGGGCACCGTGATCGCGATGGCGGCCTCCGTTGGGACCCTCCCTGCGCGCGCCGTGCTGGTGTCCATCCCGGCGACGGACCTCGGCATGGGCTTCTCGATGAGTCCGCCCACCGCCGCCGCCGCCGAGCAGGCCGTCGCGAGGATCACCGACCTCGTTCTTGCGTAACTGGCATCCGCACGGGCGAACAGGATCTACGCAAGAACAGGAAAGCCCAGCGTGATGGGTCGGCACCGTTGGTACGATCATGTCCGTCGTCGCCGGCGACCGCGCGTGTCCGAAGGGACTCTCGGATGAAGATCCTCCAGGTGCACAATCTCTACCGTGTCGGCGGTGGCGAGAACGTCGTGCTGGATAGGGACCGTGCCGAGCTCGAAGCCGCTGGTCACGAAGTCGTTCGCCACACCGAGACCAACGAGGGCAGTGTCTCTGACACCGTGACCTCCCTCGCCATGGCTCCGTGGAATCCGTTCGAGGCCCGCAAGATGGCAGCGGTCCTCGATGAGCAGCGACCCGACGTGGTGCATGTGCACAACACGTGGTTCCGCATGTCGCCGGCGGTCATTCGCCAGGCCTCTCGCGCCGGGTATCCGGTCGTGCAGACCCTCCACAACTACCGGTGGCTGTGCGTCAACGGAGAGATGCTGCGTGATGGTCAACTGTGTCGCGACTGCGTCACCGGGAACCGCACCTCCGCCGTGCGCCACGCGTGCTATCGGGATTCGACACCGCTGTCGATCGTGGCTGCGACGACCGGGGCGGTCGCGGAACGCCGCGGTGTCTGGAAGCGGGACATCGATCGGTTCATCACGTTGACGCCGGCCGCAAAAGACCTGTTCACATCCTGGGGCTTTCCGAAGGATCGACTCGTCGTACGACCCCATCGCATCGACGACCCCGGCGAGCGGGCATCGTCACCGTCTGAATCGGACACGGTGCTCTATGTCGGGCGTGTCACCGACATCAAGGGCGTGGCACGACTGTGCGCAGCGTGGAGCCGCCGTGAACGTCCGTATCGGCTCGTCATCGTCGGTGATGGACCCATCGAAGCGCGATTGCGGTCGTCCTACCCCGACATCGAGTTCGCGGGCCGGATGGGTCCCGACGAAGTGCTCGAGCTCATGCGCCGGTCGCGGGCCCTGATGCTTCCCACCGAGTGGGAGGAGGGCTTCCCGCTCGTGGTCGTGGAGGCGCTCGCAACGGGGTTGCCCGTAGCCCTGTCATCGATCGCCATCGTTCGCGACTACGTCGCCAGGATCGGATCCGAGTGGGTGTTCGAGGTGTTCGACGACGACGAGTGGGAACGCGTCTTCACCCTGATCGCCGATGACGCTGCGGTCGATCGGGCCGGTGTCGCTGCCCGAAGGGAGTACGTGGCGGATTTCGCCCCCGACGATGCGGCATCGTTGCTCGCCGTCTACGAGGACGCCATCCGTCACCGGTCGCTCCGTCACCTGAACCCTCCCCGTTCTTGCGTAACTGGTATCCGGACGTGCGGACAGGATCTACGCAAGAACGGAGTCTGGCGGTTCTGGGTTGGCGCCGAGGCTGGTGAAGTAGGCGAAATCGGTCTCGAAGGCAAGGGGCGGTAGGTCGTCGAGGTCGAAGAACCCGGCCTCGTCGGCGTCATCACCGGCCTGGAGTTTCCCGCCCGTCACGGACCCGGCGAACCAGATCCCGACCGTCAACTTCGCCGGGTCGTGGAAGTTCGATGCGACCCACACCACGTCGCCCACGTCGGCGATCAGGCCTGTTTCCTCCTCGAGTTCGCGGGCCGCGGCCTCACGGATCTCCTCGCCGTAGTGGACGAAACCCGCAGGGATCGCCCACTTCCCTTCCCGGGTCATGCCCGGTCCGCGCCGGATCATGAGCACCCGACCGTCGCCATCGAACACCACCACGGCTGCCCCGACGGCCGGGTTGCGCCAGTGGATGAATCGGCAGCTCGGGCATCGCATCCGATGGGCGTCGCCGATCTCCTCCCACACGAGACGGGTGGTGCACATGGGGCAGTACGTGTACTCGCCGGGCCATGCGCCCTCGGGGAGCTGTGTCTCATCCATGCCGAGACCCTACGACAGCCCCGGTCGCTCGTGCACGCCCACGGTGCGTCGTGGACGCCCCGTATGCTCGGGCGTCATGAGTAGCGGCGACGATCCAACGACCGGTGTGGACGACGGGTATTGGGAGATGCTCGCCGCTGACGCCGGCGTGGACGGTGCGGCGGTGCATCAGGGCGCCATGTTGCCGACGAAACAGCACGAAGCGCGTGAGCGCTTGCCGGTGCGCGAACCGGTGGTCGTGGACGAGGAAGCCATCCACGCCGTGCTGCGATCGACGTTCGGCTACGAGTCCTTTCGGCCCGGTCAGCGGGAGGTGATCGAGGCGGCGTTGTCCGCCACCGACTGCCTCGCCGTCATGCCGACGGGGTCTGGCAAGTCACTCACCTACCAACTCGCCGCACGGCTCGTCGGGGGCACGACGTTGGTGATCTCACCGCTGATCGCCTTGATGAAGGACCAGGTCGACGCCGCCCATGAGCTCGGCATCCGTGCCACGTTCATCAACTCGAGTATCGAGTTCGAGGAACGGCAGCGACGCATCGACGGTCTCCGAGCGGGAGCGTACGAGCTCGTATACGCCGCACCCGAGGGTCTCGGGGCGTCGCTCGGTTCCGTCCTGGATCGATCGAACGTCAGGTTGGTCGCCGTCGACGAGGCGCACTGCATCAGCCAATGGGGTCATGACTTCCGCCCCGCGTATCGTCAGCTCGTCCACCTCAAGTCCCAGTACGGCGTACCGGTCCTCGCGCTCACGGCGACTGCTACGCAGCGTGTCCGCACCGACATCGCCCATCAGCTCGATCTCGCTGATCCGGTGATCGTCCAGACGTCGTTCTTCCGACCCAACCTCCGACTCCATGCCATCAAGAAGGGCGACCATGACGGCCGGAAGGTGAAGGTGCGGGACTACATAGGGCGCATCGCCGTCGACCGAAGGGGAGAGAGCGGCATCGTCTACACGTTGTCGCGCAAGTCCGCCGAATCGACGGCGCAGTACTTGCGGTCCCTCGGGATCCGGGCGGACGCCTACCACGCAGGGCTCGACGCCGAGAAACGCACCGAGCGTGCAGGATGCCTTCATCCGCGATGACATCGACGTGGTCTGTGCGACCGTCGCATTCGGCATGGGTATCGACAAGAGCAACGTTCGCTACGTGATCCACCGCGACATGCCCAAGTCCGTCGAGGGCTACTACCAGGAGATCGGCAGGGCGGGTCGAGACGGCCTCGACTCGGACTGCTACCTGTTCTACTCGTGGGCCGATGTCATCCAACTCGAACGGATGGTGTCTGGCGGCGACACCGGTCAGGCCCAGGTCAGCCACATCCGCACCATGTATCGCTTCGCCGAGACCGACAAGTGCCGCCACCGAGGCCTGGCGCGGTACTTCGGTGAGGAGATGGATCGCTGCGGATCGTCGTGCGACGTGTGCGCCGAATTCGATGCGGACCTCCACGATGCGGCCACTCCGAGATCCGTACGCGGAGCGGTTTCGATGGAGGTCGAACTCGACACCGAAGGCGCCGATCTGTTCGAGGAGTTGCGCTCGGTCCGCAAGCGGTTGGCCGATGCCCGCGGTGTCCCGGCCTACGTCGTGTTCTCGGATGCGAGCCTCCGCGAGATGGCGTCGACCATGCCGATGACCGACGGGGACTTCCTTGCGATCAGCGGGGTGGGGGCCAAGAAGCTCGAGACCTACGGCGACATCTTCCTCGACACCATTCGGACGTGGCGCCAGACGACATCCTGACCTGTGCCGCATTCTCCGAACTCTCTACGGATCTCGTGGTCATGTCCGGACGCCGTTCGTAGAATGGTGAGGAGCTAGGTAAGGATCCTGTGCATGGCTGCTCCGACCGAGAACCTCGACTTCGCCGATATCGCCCGCCGCGAGTTCGATCGTGCGATTCCGTTCATCCACCCACTCGACGGCCTCAAGGGCATGGCGAGTTGGCTGTTCGAGCCCGAACGCATCATCAAGCTCGCCCTTCCCGTCAGGATGGATGATGGATACGTCCACACCTTCCGTGGATATCGCGTGCTCCACGACAACGTGC
>CAVWXP010000016.1:0-41119 GCA_963759175.1 uncultured Acidimicrobiia bacterium | reverse complement strand
GAATCTACGCAAGAACGGAGTCTGGCGGTTCTGGGTTGGCGCCGAGGCTGGTGAAGTAGGCGAAATCCGTCTCGAAGGCAAGGGGCGGTAGGTCGTCGAGGTCGAAGAACCCGGCCTCGTCGGCGTCATCACCGGCCTGGAGTTTCCCGCCCGTCACGGACCCGGCGAACCAGATCCCGACCGTCAACTTCGCCGGGTCGTGGAAGTTCGATGCGACCCACACCACGTCGCCCACGTCGGCGATCAGGCCTGTTTCCTCCTCGAGTTCGCGGGCCGCGGCCTCACGGATCTCCTCGCCGTAGTGGACGAAACCCGCAGGGATCGCCCACTTCCCTTCCCGGGTCATGCCCGGTCCGCGCCGGATCATGAGCACCCGACCGTCGCCATCGAACACCACCACGGCTGCTCCGACGGCCGGGTTGCGCCAGTGGATGAATCGGCAGTTGGGGCATCGCATCCGATGGGCGTCGCCGATCTCCTCCCACACGAGACGGGTGGTGCACATGGGGCAGTACGTGTACTCGCCGGGCCATGCGCCCTCGGGGAGCTGTGTCTCATCCATGCCGAGACCCTACGACAGCCCCGGTCGCTCGTGCACGCCCACGGTGGGTCGTGGACGCCCCGTATGCTCGGGCGTCATGAGTAGCGGCGACGATCCAACGACCGGGGTGGACGACGGGTATTGGGAGATGCTCGCCGCTGACGCCGGTGTGGACGGTGCGGCGGTGCATCAGGGCGCCATGTTGCCGACGAAACAGCACGAAGCGCGTGAGCGCTTGCCGGTGCGCGAACCGGTGGTCGTGGACGAGGAAGCCATCCACGCCGTGCTGCGATCGACGTTCGGCTACGAGTCCTTTCGACCCGGTCAGCGGGAGGTGATCGAGGCGGCGTTGTCCGCCACCGACTGCCTCGCCGTCATGCCGACGGGGTCTGGCAAGTCACTCACCTACCAACTCGCCGCACGGCTCGTCGGGGGCACGACGCTGGTGATCTCACCGCTGATCGCCTTGATGAAGGACCAGGTCGACGCCGCCCATGAGCTCGGCATCCGTGCCACGTTCATCAACTCGAGTATCGAGTTCGAGGAACGGCAGCGACGCATCGACGGCCTCCGGGCGGGAGCGTACGAGCTCGTATACGCCGCACCCGAGGGTCTCGGGGCGTCGCTCGGTTCCGTCCTGGATCGATCGAACGTCAGGTTGGTCGCCGTCGACGAGGCGCACTGCATCAGCCAATGGGGTCATGACTTCCGCCCCGCGTATCGTCAGCTCGTCCACCTCAAGTCCCAGTACGGCGTACCGGTCCTCGCGCTCACGGCGACTGCGACGCAGCGTGTCCGCACCGACATCGCCCATCAGCTCGATCTCGCTGATCCGGTGATCGTCCAGACGTCGTTCTTCCGACCCAACCTCCGACTCCATGCCATCAAGAAGGGCGACCATGACGGCCGGAAGGTGAAGGTGCGGGACTACATAGGGCGCATCGCCGTCGACCGAAGGGGAGAGAGCGGCATCGTCTACACGTTGTCGCGCAAGTCCGCCGAATCGACGGCGCAGTACTTGCGGTCCCTCGGGATCCGGGCGGACGCCTACCACGCAGGGCTCGACGCCGAGAAACGCACCGACGTGCAGGACGCCTTCATCCGCGATGACATCGACGTGGTCTGTGCGACCGTCGCCTTCGGCATGGGTATCGACAAGAGCAACGTTCGCTACGTGATCCACCGCGACATGCCCAAGTCCGTCGAGGGCTACTACCAGGAGATCGGCAGGGCGGGTCGAGACGGCCTCGACTCGGACTGCTACCTGTTCTACTCGTGGGCCGATGTCATCCAACTCGAACGGATGGTGTCTGGCGGCGACACCGGTCAGGCCCAGGTCAGCCACATCCGCACCATGTATCGCTTCGCCGAGACCGACAAGTGCCGCCACCGAGGCCTGGCGCGGTACTTCGGTGAGGAGATGGATCGCTGCGGATCGTCGTGCGACGTGTGCGCCGAATTCGATGCGGACCTCCATTCCGCGGCCACTCCGAGATCCGTACGCGGAGCGGTTTCGATGGAGGTCGAACTCGACACCGAAGGCGCCGATCTGTTCGAGGAGTTGCGCTCGGTCCGCAAGCGGTTGGCCGATGCCCGCGGTGTCCCGGCCTACGTCGTGTTCTCGGATGCGAGCCTCCGCGAGATGGCGTCGACCATGCCGATGACCGACGGGGACTTCCTTGCGATCAGCGGGGTGGGGGCCAAGAAGCTCGAGACCTACGGCGACATCTTCCTCGACACCATTCGGACGTGGCGCCAGACGACATCCTGACCTGTGCCGCATTCTCCGAACTCTCTACGGATCTCGTGGTCATGTCCGGACGCCGTTCGTAGAATGGTGAGGAGCTAGGTAAGGATCCTGTGCATGGCTGCTCCGACCGAGAACCTCGACTTCGCCGATATCGCCCGCCGCGAGTTCGATCGTGCGATTCCGTTCATCCACCCACTCGACGGCCTCAAGGGCATGGCGAGTTGGCTGTTCGAGCCCGAACGCATCATCAAGCTCGCCCTTCCCGTCAGGATGGATGATGGATACGTCCACACCTTCCGTGGATATCGCGTGCTCCACGACAACGTGCGCGGTCCCGGCAAGGGTGGTGTGCGTTACCACCCGGACGTGAACGAACACGACGTCGTCGCCCTCGCCACGCTCATGACGTGGAAGTGCGCCCTCGCCGGCATCCCATTCGGTGGCGCCAAGGGTGGCATCGAGTGTGATCCCAAGACGCTTTCCAAGGACGAGAAGCGGCGGCTCACCAGGCGCTACATCTCGGCGCTCGGTGATGACATCGGGCCACACACCGACATCCCGGCTCCCGACGTGTACACCGATGCCCAGACGATGGCGTGGATCTACGACACGTACTCGATGATGCATCCGGGACAGAACAACCTGCCGGTCGTCACGGGCAAGCCCCTCGACCTCGGTGGGTCGCTCGGGCGTGACTCGGCGACGGCACAGGGCCTCTTCTATGTCCTCGAGCACATGGTGAACATGGGCGCGTTGCCGAACATCCCGACGCTCTCGGGCGCCGACGTTGCGATCCAGGGCTTCGGCAATGCGGGACGCCACGCGGCGAAGATCTTCGCAAGCGCCGGATCGAGGGTCGTTGCGGTGAGTGACTCCAAGGGCGGTATCTACGATCCCGATGGCCTCGATCTGACGCAGGTCGAGTACCAGAAGGACACCTTCGGCACGGTCGTCGGCACTCCGGGAACCAAGGAGCTCGGACCCAAGGAGGTCCTCGAGGTTCCGTGTGACGTGTTGATCCCGGCGGCGCTCGAGACGCAGATCACCACCGAGAATGCCGATCGGGTCCGTGCCAAGGTCGTCATCGAGGCGGCCAACGGGCCGGTCACGCCTGAGGCCGACGACATGTTGGCGCAACGTGGCATCCCGGTCGTCCCCGACATCCTCAGCGCGTCGGGTGGGGTGGTCGTGTCCTACTTCGAGTGGACGCAGAACCTCGCCAACGAACGGTGGGCCGAATCCGAGATCCAGGAGCGCCTCAAGGCGACCATGTACGCCGCCACCGATGCGATGGTGACGGGACGTGCAGCGATCCTCGACCGTCTGGACTTCTACCGCGAGGCGTGGAAGGAGGCCACCGATACCGACGAGGACCTGCCACGGCCCACGCTGCGCACCGCAGCCCACGCCGTTGCGGTGGGCCGGTGCCGGACGGCGACCGACCAGCGAGGTATCTGGCCGTAACCCCGGTTCCGTTCTTGCGTAACTGGTATCCGGACGTGCGGACAGGATCTACGCAAGAACGGATAGGGTCGTTGGCATGAACATCGCAACCAATCGTCGTGTCGATCGGGACGAGCTCGAAGCCTTCGTGCGGCCCCGGCACCACGGTGTGCTGTTGACACGCCGAGGTGATGGGCGGACCCAGTCGTCTCTCGTGACCATGGGGCTCGATGGTGAGGGCAGGATCGTCATCTCCTCGTACCCGGAGCGGGCGAAGGTCCACAACATCCGGAGGAATCCGGAGGTCTCAGTGGTGGTCCAGTCGGACGACTTCGGCGGCGAATGGGTCCACGTCGACGGGTGTGGCGAGATCGTCGACCTGCCGGATGCGGTCGAGCCGCTCGTCGAGTACTTCCGCGTCATCTCCGGGGAACACCCGGATTGGGACGAGTACCGCGCCGCCATGGCGAACCAGGGCAAGTGCCTGATCCGCGTGTCGATCACCGATTGGGGCCCGATCGCCAAGGGCGGATTCCCTTCGAGACTCGCAGAGAACTGAGGCCCAACGCCCACAGCGGCGTAGCCTTGCCTGTGCATGTCGGATCTCCCCATTCGCAACGTCGCGTTGATCGCGCACGTCGACCACGGCAAGACCACCCTGGTCGATGCGATGCTGCGCGCCACGGGGGTCTTCGCCTCGCACGAAGCGCTCATCGAACGGGTGATGGACTCCGACGACCAGGAGCGCGAGCGGGGCATCACCATCCTTGCAAAGGCTGCGTCGGTGGAGTGGCGCGACACCAAGATCAACCTCGTCGACACTCCCGGGCATGCGGACTTCGGTGGTGAGGTCGAGCGGGCCCTCGCCCTCGTCGATGGCGTGCTCTTGCTGGTGGATGCTGCTGAGGGGCCGATGCCCCAGACACGCTACGTCCTCCAGAAGGCCCTCGAGCTGCACCTCCCGACCGTGGTGGTGGTCAACAAGGTCGACCGCAAGGACGCCCGCATCGATGCTGTGGTCGACGAGATCTACCAGTTGTTCTTCGACCTCGATGCCGCCGACCACCACATCGAGTTCCCGATCATCTCCGCCGTCGCCCGAGAGGGCAGGGCGATGACGGGTTCGGGGATGCCACCCGACGACGCCGATCTCAGCGCCCTCCTGGATGCCATCGTCGAAACCATCCCGGGGCCATCGGGTGATCCCGATGCCCCGCTCCAGGCCATCGTCACCAACCTCGACGCATCGGATTACCTCGGCAGGCTCGCCATCGGGCGGGTGGTCGAGGGAACCCTTCGCAGTGGTGAACAGGTCGCACTGTGTCACGCCAACGAGGAGGAGCCTCCGCTCAAACGTCGCCTCTCCCAACTGATGGGTTTCGAGGGTTTGGGTCGGACCGATGTCCCCACTCGCACCGCCGGTGACCTGTTCGTGGTGGCCGGGTTCCCCGAGGTCGAGATCGGCGACACCCTCGCCGACGTGAAGAACCCACAGCCGCTTCCCAGGCTCAAGGTCGACGAACCGGTCCTGCGGATGACGTTCGGCGTCAACACCTCGCCACTGGCCGGCAAGGACGGCACCTACCTCACGTCGCGACAGATCAGGGATCGCCTCGAACGTGAGGTGCTCGGCAACGTGTCGATCCGCATCGGGAACACCGCGTCGCCGGAGATCATCGAGGTCGCAGGCCGAGGTGAACTCCAGCTCGCTGTGCTCATCGAGAACATGCGGCGTGAGGGATTCGAACTCCAGGTGAGCCGCCCCGAGGTCATCATCCGCGAGGTCGAAGGGAAGCCGCATGAGCCCCTCGAGCGCGCCGTCGTCGACGTGCCAGACGAGTACGTCGGAACGGTCACGCAGGCAGTGGCGCCGAGGAAGGGTCGTGTGACCGACATGCGTCCCGGTGATACGGGTCGCACCATCGTGACGGTGGAGGCACCGGCCCGAGGTCTGCTCGGGTTCCGGTCGTTGCTGATGACGGCGACCCGCGGCACGGCCCTCGTGCACCAGAACCACGCCGGATGGATGCCCTGGGCGGGGGAGCTTCCCCACCGTGTCGGGGGTGCCATGGTGGCCGATCGCATCGGCACGTCGACCGGTTTCGCCCTCGACAATCTGCAGAAACGCGGGGAGCTGTTCATCGGCCCCGCTGTCGCCGTCTACGAGGGGATGATCATCGGTGAGGCATCCCGTCCCGGCGAGATGACGGTGAATCCGACAAAGGGCAAGGAACTCACGAATATCCGTACGCATTCGACGGATGAGGCGATCAAGCTGAAACCGCCTCGTGACCTGACGCTCGATCTGGCGATCGAGTGGATCGCCGACGACGAGCTCGTCGAGGTCACACCGACTTCGATTCGTGTCCGCAAGCGTTTCCTGACCGAGTCCGAGCGCCGCCGTCGCAAGATGAAGTAGGCGCCCTCTCCGTTCTTGCGTAGGACGTATCCGCCCGTCCGGATACCAGTTACGCAAGAACGGGACAATCCGTGGCTTTGGGTCGGTTTAGCTCGCCGTTATCACACCTTCCTGCATGGTGGTCCCAACAGACATCCAGGGAGGGACCCATGTCAGCAAGCAAAGGATCAGGATCACGCCTGACGGCGTCGATCATCGCAGGGCTCGTCCTCGTGCCCCTCAGCGCCATTGCCGCGGTTGCGCTGGTCGGAGCGATGGGAGAGGCACCGGCCGAAGAGACCTTCGACGCCACCTCGACGTCGATCGTGACCACGACCACGATGGTCGAGACGGCGGCGGTCGAAGCCGCCAACGATGACGGTACCGGCGAGGACGCCACCCGCCAGGCCTGCACGAGCGATGCCGATCTGCTCATCGAGCGGGAGCTCGACGGTTCGATCACCGATCTCGAAGCTGCGGCGCTCGATGCCCTGCGCCAGATCTGTGAGGACGCCGACATGCCGATCGCCGGACCGCCGGTGCCAGCTCCGATCGTCAAGACCGTCACGGTGTCCAAGACGCAGCCCACCACGACGGTTCCGTCTGACTCGTCCTACGACGATGATCACGATGACGACTACGACGATGATCATGACGACGACTACGACGACGATGACCACGATGACGACGACGAAGACGACGATCACGAGAAGACGACGACAGACGACGACGACGAGGACGACGACTGATGCGTTGGATTCCGGCCCTCGGAGGGATCGTCGTGACCGTGCTCGCCCTGTTCGTCATGGCAAGCATCGAGGAGACGCCGGGCGCGGTGTCCCCTCAGGCGCTCGATCCCTCCACGGTCGTCGGATTGTGGATCCCGGAGCCTGCCCCGGTCGTGCAGACGATCGAGGTGGTTGCTCCGGATCCCCTCAGCGATGTCGAGCTGGGTGATCTCGATCCGGTCGTAGCCGAGGTTCTCGGAACCACCGGGTACACCACGTTCGAACCGGAATCTGCCCTGCTCGATGATCTGTCGCCGAGCATCGTTGCGACCCTGATCGAGAACGAGGCCGTCCTCGTGATCGCTTCCGAGGAGGATGGCTGATGGCCAGACTCCCACTTCCGAGGGTCGCTGGGATCGCGGCGTGGAGCGCAGCTGCGGTTGCATGGGCGACGACGGCCGTGGCGATCGCCAACGTGCCGGACGTCACGGCTACGGCCGAGCCCATCGTGGACGAACCGGTGTCGATCGTCCCGGCCACCGTCACCACGACGCTCGCTCCGGTTCCCACGATGCCTGAGGGGGGACTCGTGGTGCTCCGGTACACGCCGGTGGCTCGTCCCGAACCCGAACGTGTCGTGCGGACCGTCGTGGTGGCGACCGAAGGGCCTGCGCAGGCCACCCAGCCGGCCACGACCACCCAGACGACACGCACGACGAGCTCCGGATCATGATCATCGAGCGCTTCCCGGCCATGGGCACGACGTTCGAGGTGCATGCTGTCGACCGGTCGGCGATCGACCGCTGTCGTCTCCTGGTCGATGTTGCGGAACAACGCTTCTCGCGCTTCGTCCCCGACAGCGAGCTGTCACGCATCAACCGGGCAGGCAGGGCCACGGTGTCACCAGACATGCGATCGATCCTCACCGAGGCCGCCGAACTCCAGCGCCGGACGGGCGGGACGTTCGACATCGGCGTCGGATCGAGCGTGATCGGTTGGGGGTACGACACCACCTTCGCGGACGTGGTCGATCGAGCTGAGCCGTCCGGACATCCGGCATCGAGCGCCTGGCGGGTCAGCGGCGACGTCGTGACACTCGAGGCCGGGACGCGCATCGACCTCGGCGGCATCGCCAAGGGATGGATCGCCGATCGGCTCGTCGAGGATGGGCACGCAACGGTCGTGTCCGCGGGTGGTGACCTTCGCTCGGTGGATCCCACATTGGTGGTCGATGTGCTCGACCATGAGGACTCCGTGGCGGCAGCGGTCCTCGTCGGGATCGGTGCCCTTGCAACGAGTTCGCGGAGTCGGCGGACGTGGATGGTTGCGGACCAGCGTGTTCACCATCTCGTCGACCCACGCTCCCAGCGTCCCGCTGACACCCCGGTCCTGTCCGCATCAGCCGTTGCGGCCACTGCGACCGAAGCCGAGGCGGCGGCAAAGGCGATCCTCCTCATGGGCGTCGATGGCCTCGCATGGGCCGACCGCCAGCCCTGGATACGCAACGCCATCGCCGTATGGCACGACGGGAACGTGTATGGCACGTCGAGGAGGCTGGCATCGTGAATGTGACCTGGTTCCTCATTCGTGGCTCCGGCATTGCAGCGTTCGTACTCCTGACGGCGTCCATGGCATGGGGCCTCATGGTGTCGACGAAGCTCTTCGGCCGGGCGGTGAAAGCCAAAGGCCTCCAGTGGATCCATGAATCCCTGGGCATCGCGGCGGTGGTGGCAACGATCCTGCACCTCGGCGCGTTGTGGGCGGACGAGTTCATCGAGTTCACCGTCGCGGATCTCCTCGTACCGGGCGTGTCCGAGTGGGAACCGATGGCCACGGCCCTCGGCATCGTGGCGTTCTGGACCCTGCTGGTGGTGACGTTCAGCTTCTATGTGAAGAAGTGGATCGGCCAGGGAGCGTGGCGGACCATCCACTACCTCGCCTTCGGCTCGTACACGGCTGCGCTCGTCCACGGTGTGGTTGCAGGAACCGACACGGAGAACCCATGGATGGCCGGCATGTACATCGGGTCGGCAATCCTCGTCGGGCTCCTCACGGTGGTTCGGATCCTCCTTGCGAGGGCCCCAGCCGCTCGTACCGCCCCAACAAGGGCCTGACCAACCCACCGGCCGTGTTCTTGCGTAAATAGCGTTCATCCTGGGTGAACGCCATTTACGCAAGAACACAGTGTTGGGCCGTGGACGCGGCTTGGATCGTCTGGCACAATCGAGACACGCTGCCGAGGGTGTCGATGACCTTCACTGCCCAACAACTCGACATGGCGCCGACCGGCTCCTTGCTGGAATGGCGGATCTTCGACGATGGTTTCATCTCCGATCCCTACCGCATCGTGTTGCTCGGACCGAAGCAGTGGACGCTGATCGACGACAGCGGCTCCGTCGGGACGTATCGGAGCCTCAAGACCGCGTTTGCGAGCGCCGAGCACGCCCACCGCGAGCGGCTGCGTCGACGGTCCGTGCGCACGAACGCGGTGGTCCTCGCCATCGCCATCGGCGCGTGGCTCGCTGTCGATGCACTCTTCCCGATCGCAGGGCCCGGCCTGTGGATCCTCGTCCTCTTCCCGATCGTGTTCGTCGGCATGGCGTCGCTCGTCCGGTGTATCGCCGCCACCAGCGGCAATGTCAACAACCCCTACATCGCGATGCCGTACAACCCCCGTCCGAGGTGGAGGCGCCTGCTGTTCGGTCGGTGAGGTCGGCGCGCCGATAGCCTTGCGGCTCCGATGGCCAGACTTCGTGTGCTCACCTCAAACCTGCTCGTCGACCGCGCCCACCCGGACGCGGTCACGGCCATGGTCGGTCGTCACCGTCCCGACATCGTCGCGGTCCAGGAGTTGGGCGCGACCGGTGCGGCAGCCATCGCTGGCGTGTATCCACATGGCCACCTCGAACCCCGCAAGGACGGGTTCGGCCTCGGGATCGCCGCGATCAAGCCGGTGGCGATGGAACCCATCGAGCTGCCCGGTCGCAGCGGATGGGTAGCCACCCTCGAACCGGACGTATGGGGCATCGATCGACCCTTCGCCGTCGTCAACATCCACCTCATCAACCCGATCGACTGGCCGTGGGTGCGGTCCCGCAACGAACGGCGGGGGCAGGTCGCAGGCGTCGCCCGATTCCTCGCGGAGCGGGATGTGGACGCTGTCATCGTCGGTGACATGAACTCGACCCCGGTCTGGCCCGAGTACGCCATGCTCGCCGAACTCGGCATCGATGCGGCGAAGGCGACAGGGACGAGACACCGCACATGGGCGCACTTCGTGCGAGGGCCACGCTGGATTCGTATCGACCACGCGTTCGCCTCCGGGGCCCTGCCGCTGTCGACCCAGACGGTCCCGGTGCGCGGCAGTGATCACAGGGCTCTCATCGTCGACCTCGAGGTCTAGGCAACCTTCCTCCAGGGCGAGGATCTCGGGCGGTGCTTGGTCGGATGGCCGCACGGGGTCATCATGGCGAGATGCACGCTCGCATTCTCACTCGTGGTTCGGACGCCGGAGCGGTGGCGACGCCAGTCCCGACGATCGAGCGGCCAGCGCCCGGGGGATGGGTGTGGATCGACATCGATGTCGGATCGAGCGATGCGGCCACTGTGGCGGAGTACCTGTCGAGTCTCGATCTCGACTTGCTGTCCATCGCCGACGCCGTTCACGACGAGGACCTTCCCAAGGTCGACGACTTCGGTGAAAGCATGCTCGTGGTGTTCCATGGGCTGCGATCCGATCAGGTCGACACCGCCGAGGTCGACTGTTTCATCACCGACGGCACCCTCGTCACGGTCCACGGTGCAGAGGCACCCGGGATCGATGTGCTCTGGTCGGAGGTGCAGTCGAATGCTGCACTTGCATCGGGGACCGTCGATGTGCTGCTCGCCCGTGTCGCCGACGTGCTCACGCGGCGGCTCATGGGCGTGCTATCCGAGTTCGAGGACATGGTCGATGACCTCATCGAAATGGCGCTCACGGCTGATACCCGCACGATCGGCGAGGTCACGGCGATCCGCTCCGACCTGACCGCGATCCGACGCGTCGTCAACCCCCAGCGCGAGATCCTCGACGTGTTGCGTTCGAGCCCCTCGACGCTGATCACTGATGAGGGTCGTCGCCGGTTCTCGGACGTCTTCGATCTCGCCGACCGGATCGCGGCTGAACTGCTGGTGGCTCGGGGGGTGCTGAGTGAGTCCCTCGACGCGTATCGCGGGGCCGAGGCCCGGAGGGCGACCGACGTCACGAAGGTCCTCACCGTGTACGCGGCAATACTGCTGCCGCTGTCACTGATCACCGGCTTCTTCGGCATGAACCATGCGAACCTGCCTGGCATCGACTCGGACATCGGCTGGATCGTCGTGTTCGTGGTGATGCTTGCGGTGGCCGCCGTGTCGGTTGGGATCTTCGTGTCGGTGGGGTGGATCAAGCGGCCGTCGGGCCGCCAAGCCGGTGCGACACTCGGACGGGGGCTCGTCGAGGCGGCACGTGCCCCGGCTCAGGTCGGCGGCGCGGTGTTCGAGATCTCCACGATGCCGCTGCGGGCTGCATCTCCGCGCAGGCTCCGGTCGGATCCCGATGACCAAACGGAGAACTCCTAGGGGATCGGTCAACGAGCCCTCGGCAGGTGATGTGTCGCCATCTCGGCGCTGGATTTGCCAGACTGGGGGTGTCCGCTACAGGGAGAAGCTGTGATGGGTTCGATCGTCATCGGATATGTCGACACGCCGGCGGGCAACGCTGCCCTCGAAGCCGGAATCGAGGAGGCTCGACGCCGGGGACGGCCGGTCGTCGTGGTGAGCTCACTGCACGGTGGACGAACCACAGGGGAGACCGAGACCCTCGAGACGATGGCGGCCTCGAAGCGGGTGCGCGAGCGACTCGAGGCAGAGGGCATCGAGTGCGATGTACGCGATCTCGTCCGTGGAAATACACCGGCCCAGGATCTCATCGAGGTTGCTCGGGAGAACGACGTCGAGTTGATCGTGATCGGCATCCGCCGGCGAAGCTCGACGGGCAAGCTCATCCTCGGCAGCAACGCCCTCGAGATCCTGCACGACGCAACGGTGCCGGTCCTGTGCGTGAAGGCCGCCGGATAGCCAGCGACAACCGCGACGGTGATCAGCCCGCGACGTCGGCGTATGCCGTGACGGTCTCCATCGGGAGCCGGACGACCAGTTCACCCTCGACGCCGTTGCGTTCCCCGAACTCCTCGGCGCGATCGAGACCCATGTAGCGCCCTCCGATCAGGGTGGCGTACCGCTTCACCTCCGACGGATCCTGTGTGATCGTGACGGATCCGTCGACCTTGACATACCCGTATGGCGGTTCCTCGAGATCCACGACGAGCGAAGCCCTCGGATCGCGGCGAAGGTGCTTGGCCTTGGCGCTCGTATGCCACGTGTTGAAGACCAACGCATCGCTGTCGACGACGAACCAGATCGGCGTGACATGGGGGCGCCCATCGGCCCGTACGGTCGCGAGCTTGCCGGTGCGGGTACCGGTGGTGAGGAAGGTGATCATCTCGTCGTGGGACATGGTGCGCATGGAGCCTCCAACGCCTCAAGTACCTGCGGTGTTCCCAGACCCGTTCACGCTGGATGCGTCTCCGCGACCGTGAGATGATGATGTGGCATCGTCGAGATGGAGAACGGAATGTGGGTCGCCATCGGCATCGGACTCGTCGCAGTCCTGGTGGCGATCGCTCTGGTGATTCTCGTCAGCAGGCGCGATCCCGACCGGCCCAGGACGGAGATGGCTGGCGACGAGATGTTCAATCTCGGCATCATCTTCACCGGTGCGGGAGTGGCCCTGTGGGTGAGCGCCGGTCCCTCGATGATCGGGATCCTGGCCCTCGGGGTGATATTCATGCTGATGGGGGCCCGCAAGAAGCGTGAGCAGTAGGTCACGCGACCTTCCATACCCGCCACAGTGCCGACGGATCGCTGAGCGGATCTCCGTGGACGAGGAAGAAGTCGGCCGGGCCGCCGATGCGCAGCCTGCCAGCGTCGGGCTCACCCAACAGGTCGCCTCCGCGCCATGTCGCTGCCGCAAGTGCCTCCCACGGTTCGAGTCCCGCCTCGACAAGGGACTCGATCTCCCACGCCAGCTGATTCGCTCGCAAGGACCCTCCGCCGAAGTCGGTTCCTGCGGCGATCGGGACCCCGGCTGCCCTCGCGAGCCTGACGCTCTCCATTCCCGTGTCGCGTCGGGCGGCGATCCTGGCTCGGGATTCCGGATCGGTGAACCGTTCGATCGTGGTCGTCGATTCGAACGACTGCCACGACGAGGTCACGGCGAGGGTCGCAACGAGGAAGGTGCCATTGGCCGCCATGGTCGCCGCCACATCGGTGTCGAGCTCGAAGCCGTGCTCGATGGCATCGACGCCTGCAGCCGCACACACTGCCGCGCCTGCGAGCTTGGTGGCATGTGCCGTCACCTTGGCGCCCCGGGCATGGGCGGCGGCAACGACCTTGGCCACCTCGTCGGCGGTCCACGGTGCCGTGTCGGGATCGGGGCCGTCGAGGTAGAGCTTGAGCAGGTCGGCGCCGTCGTCGAGCTGGCGCATCGCACCGGCGCGCAGGCCATCGGCGTCGTCGACATCGACGGCGAGTCCGTCAGGTAGCGTGCCTGCCTTCGAGATCCACGTGCCTGCAGCACGGAGGTAGGGCCGTGGGGTCGGATCGCCCGCCCATCGGTCGCGCATCGTGAGGGCGAGGGCTCGCGGTGCTCCTTCGACATCGGCTTGCGGCGACCCCACGTCGCGTAACCACCGGACACCCGATGCCAGAGCCAATTGGGCGTTCTCCTCGGCCACCCGTTCGAGCTCTGCAGGGTCGTCGAAGCCGCGGTCGATCCAATGGGAGCCGCCGGGCATCGTGACATGGCTGTGGGCATCGACCATGCCGGGCACGATCGTCGCACCTCCAGCGTCGACGATCCGGGCATCGCCGGGATCGGGCTCTGCCTCGGTTGGCCCCATCCATGCGATGCGCTTGTCGGTCACGTGGATGCTGTGCCCGAGCTGGAGGGTCGCTGATCGGGCGTCGGTGTAGGCGGCATCTCGATACACGGTTGTCGGCATGAGCCCCTCTCGATCTGGTTGGTGGGTTGGGCGCCACGCTACCGCCCGGTCGTCGAGCACAACCGCGGTGGCATCGAGTTACGAGCCGTAGGATTCGGACCATGAAGATCACCATCGACCTCCCGCAAGACGATCTGTCGTTCCTGGACGCCTACGCCAAGCGGCAGGGATATCAGACACGCTCAGATGTGTTGCACCGTGCCGTGGCCCTGCTCGCAACGACCGAGCTGAGTCCGGATTACGAGTCGGCGTGGAACGACTGGAACCGGTCCGGCGAGGGCGATGTCTGGTCGAGCACCGATGACGACACCGAGGATCCGGTCTGATGCTCCGAGGCGAGATTCGGCTGGTCGAGTTCCCTCCCGCCCTCGAGGGTCAGGCGAACCGATCGCGTCCTGCGATCCTCGTGTCGAACGATGGGGTCAACCAGGCCGCCGGCCGCCACGGCCATGGCATGGTGATGGTGGTGCCGATGATGCCCGAGACTGATTCGCTGTACCCGTTCCAGGTGCTGATCCCCGCTGAGGAGTCCGGCATGGACCGTGACACCAAAGCTGCGGTCGAGCAGGTTCGGGCGGTTCCCGTGGCGCGCATCGAACGACTCGTCGGCCGGATCCCGCCCCAACGGATGCAAGCCATCGACGAGGCGCTCCGACTGCACCTGGCGCTGTAGGGGTGCTCGACTGGCGTGACGTAGGCTGGTGTGGAGAAGCCCGGTCCAGAGTGAGGGGTTGACACATGATTCGATTGATCGATGGCCTTCCGAGCAACGTCGTGGGCCTGGAGGCTGTCGGCGAGGTCTCGGCAGGCGACTACAAGGACGTCCTCGACCCAGCCGTCGATGCTGCGCTGGAGTCGAATGACACGATCCGCCTCGTCTACGTACTCGGCGATGAATTCAGCGGGTACACCGGCGGGGCCATGTGGGAGGACGCAAGGATCGGATTGTCGCACCTGTCGCGTTTCGACAAGATCGCCCTCGTGACCGACCACAAGGGATACACGGATGCGGTGAAGGCGTTCGGCTGGCTCATGCCGGGCGAGGTGGAGACCTTCGCGGTAGACGCTCGGGATGCCGCCATTGCGTGGGTGTCCGGCTGATCCGTCCGGACGATTCCACTACGAGATTCGTCGGGCAGCAGCTTGTCCGCGCAAGCCGCCGACGGCGATCGGGACCACAGCGACCGCGACGGTGACCAGTGCGACGATCCCAGCCGTGTCCTCGGACTCGGTGAACAGGGTCACCAGACCGCCTGCGGCCATGAGGACGCCTCCGATCATGACCCACGTCGCGCCTGCGTCCTGGGCGGCGTACCAGGCGTCGTCCGATGCCATGGTGGTCTTGGTGCGGATGCCGACCCACGATTGTCGTGACAACATGCCCGCCCGAGCCATGGCGCCCGCCCCCACGATGGCGATTCCCCCGACGATGAGCGCGACTGCTGCAATCCACATGCCCCCAACGTAGTCGGTCCCCCCTGCCTCGTCGCTGCGCTCCTCTGGCGTGGGGTTGGTCCCCCTTTGAAGGGGGACGGGCGAACGGAGTGAGCCAGGGGGATTGTCGTGCGTGATCGGGCGTGGGTCTTCGTTGGTCTGTCGATCCCCCTGCATCGTCGCTGTGCTCCTCTGCCGTCCCCCTTGAAAGGGGGACTGAACGGTGGATCCCCCTGCTTCGTCGCTGCGCTCCTCTGCCGTCCCCCTTTGAAAGGGGGACCGATCATCAGGGGTTCAGGAAGGGGGCGGCGATGGTGGCGGCGCCTTCGGCGGCGAGGTGGGCGCCCGGGAGGGCGGGGTTCCAGCTCGAGAGGGAGAAGGCGACCACGCGGCCGGTCCCCGCCAGTGCGGCGACGGCTTCGGCGACGGTCGCCAGTGACGGTCCGCCGGGGGCCGGGTAGTTCATCGCAGGCATCTCCGATGGGTCCACGACGTCGAGGTCGACGTGCACATACAACGGACCATCCGATGGGATCGCATCCATCACGCTCTCAGTGGAGGTCACCGTGATGGCCGACCCATCGACGGCTGTGTCCTCGCGGGGATCGAGGTCTCGCGCATCCACGAGGACGACACGATCGTCCGGGAGAGGTGTGAGACCTGCACCTTCCATGATCGTCTGCTCACCGCGCCCGGTGACCATGGCGAGCGGCATGCCGCCGATGAATTGGGACGGGGTCGTGTCCCATGTGTGGAAGTCACCGTGGGCATCGAAGAACACCAACGTCGGGTGCACCCCACGTCTGGCGAGCCCGGCGAGGACGCCGATGATGCTCACACAGTCGCCTGCGTACACGACGGGATCCTCGATCGAGGCGACGAGCGTGGCGAGATATCCGTAGAGCGAGGCCATGCGATGCTGGGCATCGCCATCGGGGAAGTCGGGCACGAGCGTGGTGTGGGGCATCGGGACAGCGAACTCGTGCATGCGGTCACCCATGAAGTAGGGCGATGCGATCGTCGTCACGATCGGCCCGCCACGATGTCGGGGATCTCGGCCAGGTCAGTGATGCGATGGGTGATCGGCAGGTCGGTTTCGGGTGACCCGTTCGGTGCGTACAGGCAGGTCGCGATGCCGTAGTCGATGCCGCCCCGCATGTCAGAGCTCAGGCTGTCACCGACGATGAGGGTGGTCGACTTGTCGGGTTCACCGAGTTCGTCGAATGCGATGTCGAAGATCGCGGCGCCCGGTTTGGCGACACCGACCTCTCCGGAGATGACGATGGCGTCGAAGAACTGGCCGATGTCGGTGCGTGCGACCCTCATCCGCTGGACCTCACCGATGCCGTTGGTCACGAGTCCGAGGGAGCCGTCCATGGCGACTTCGGCGAGCATCGCCAGAGCCCCTTCGTAGAGCTCACCGTTCGAACCGAGGCCGTACGACGTAGGCATCACCCATCGCCACGGGATCTGCAGCGAACCCTCCCTGTTCGATGAGCTGTGCGAAGCGCAGGCTGCGCACCTCGTTCGGCGTGAGGGTGCCCTGTTCGACCTTGACCCCACAGGTCGACGTTGATCGCAACGAAGGTGTCGAGCAGGTCGGGCGTGGGGAGGACACCCACCGACGCAAGGGTGGTCTCGAAGGCGATGTCGGCTGCGGTGTCCGAGTCGTAGAGGGTGTTGTCGAGGTCGAAGAGGATCGTCGAGTAGCGCATCACCGCCCAGATTACGACAGCGCGTCGATCTGACCATCGGCTCATCGAAGCCGCCACGAGGCATCGAGGGAGGGTGATCCGGCGACATGTTTCAGGACTTGGCGCTGGTGATGTTCGTTGAACCCGATGCCCAGGAGTCGTCGCCGTCGCTAGGGAGTGTCCCGCAGGGTCACGGTGCAGGTTTCCCGTCCCGGACCCACTGCGGTGCGTCCTCCCGAACCCACTGCGCCGCGTCCTCGGCGACGCTGGCGAGCAGCTCCCCACACTTCTGGGTCAGGCTCACCCCGTACTCGTAGCGGATCTCCTCGTCGTAACCGGCCGGGTCACAGGCAGCGGCGTACTCGTCGGGCATGAACTGCTGAAGGTACGCGGCGTACGCCAAGGAGGAGCCGGTGTATTGACGAACGTCGGAGCTGCCGTCGTTCGTCGGGCAAATTCCGTCCCCGTAGCGAAGCACGTAGAGCCCACCCTCGGCGGGCCCGAACTCCAGACGTACCGGGTCCAGGATCTCCGTGGGACACTCGGCCTCGCTGGAGAAGCCGGACAATGACAGCACCTCACACTCGTCGAGGAGCACCTTGATGGGCGACACTACGAATATGAAGGCGCCGCGTTCCCGCTCAGCGTCCGACAACGACGGTTGAACCAGTTCCATGTAGGCCTCGACATCGCCACTGTTGAACGCTGCTGCCAGGGATTCGATCTCCGCCATGAACTCGGCTTCGAGTGCCATGTCCGCATCGATCGTTGTCGAGGTCTGATCGGTTGCCGAGGTCTGATCGGTTGTCGAGTTGTCCGAAGCATCGCCGGAACAGCCCGAGATCGCCACCGCCAGCACCGCAACTGCCCACAGGAATCGCAACACGACCGCTCCTTTGGTCGACTGCTCGCATCGTCTCACAGTCGATCCAGATCCGATCCAGGGATCTACCCGCGGGTATCTCCGTCAGGAGCGCTTCCGATAGAGCGGGGGGCTTGACTCCTGGGTCTCCGACCGATACTCTGCCTAACAGAGTTCGGAAAACCGAACAGAGATAGGTGAATGGTGACAACCCGAATCGATCAACGCAGGGCGACAACCCGAAAACAGATCCTCGACGCTGCGTGGGATCTCGCTGCCGCTGAGGGATTGGCCGGGATCGCAATGCGTCCGCTCGCATCGGCGGTGGGGATGCAGGCCCCTTCCCTGTATGAGTACTTCCCGAGCAAGGACGCGATCTACGACGCCATGTTCGTCGAGGGCAACCGTCAAATGACCGCGAGCTACGAAGGGCTTCCCGATCCGGCCGATGTGGGTGCGAGGGAGGCCATGATCGCCGCCACACGGCGCTTCATCGAGTTCTGCAATGACAATGAGGCCCGATTCACGCTGATGTTCCAGCGCTCGATTCCGGGCTGGAGACCCTCCGACGACGCCTACCGGGAAGCTGTCGACAACCTGGAACTCCTCGATGGGTTCCTCGAGCGCTGCGGCATCACCGATGAGCGGTCCCGTGATCTGTGGACGGCGATCGTGACGGGCCTTGCGAGCCAACAAGTGACCAACGACCCCGGAGGAGACCGATGGCTGACCTTGATCGAAGAGACGGTGGACATGTTCCTCGCGGCACGGAGAGCGACGTGACGGATGTCGCCACGATCGTCCCGATCGACAAGCACGAGATGGCCGGGCTCGCCAAGGTCGAGTACGAGCGGCTCTTCGGCGTACTCGCATCACTTGCCCCGAAGGACTGGGCGGCGCAAACCCCATGTGACGACTGGGACATCCGTGCCATGGTGGCGCACCTGTTGGGAGCGGCAGAGTCGAATGCGTCTCTCATCGAAAGCCTGCGCCAGCTGCGGGCCGGTCGGGCGTGGGCCAAGAAGCACCGCCGCCCGGAGATCGACGGCATCAACGCAGTCCAGGTCGATGCCCGTGTCGGCCTCGGACCGGACGAACTCGTCGCTCGACTTCGACACGTGGCCCCCAAGGCGATCGCCGGGCGACAGAAGGTGCCGACACCACTGCGCAAGGTCTCGGTCGCCAATCCGGCTGGAGGGCGGATGACCATGGGACACCTGCTGGACAGGGTCTACACACGTGACCAGTGGATGCATCGGCTCGACATCTGCACGACCCTCGGGACCGAACCCGAGATCACCGCAGACCACGATCGCCGCATCATCGAGGATGTCGTTGCGGAGTGGGCGGCCCATCAGCCAGGGCCGTGGACGCTGGAGCTGACAGGGCTGGGAGGGGGAACCTACGTGTCAGGTGAAGGCGGTGACCCGATGACGTTCGATGCGGTCGAGTACTGCTTGATCGTGTCTGGACGAACTCCCTCGACCACCCCCATGGCCCAGATCGTGTTCTGACGCGACAGATCCCCGCATCGCCCCGGTCCGAGGATGGGGTCGATGCGGGGACTGCTTGCCCATGCGTTCAGCCGGTCACGGTCAGCTCGGCGAACATGCCGTTGACGAAGTGCGGAGGTCCTCCTGCCACCTCGGGTGGTCCGCCTTCAGCGGCCGCAGCTGCCTCGAGGTACTCGGCCGGGTCTGCGCCCGTCGGGATCGCACAGATGATCCCGTATCTTCCCGGTTCGGTCAGCGTCCCGGTGCCCTCCACAGGGAACCCTGCCTCGTTGGGTGGCGCGATGATCACCGTTGCGACGTTGGCGAAGAACGCACCGAGCTCCTCGGGTGGTAGCTGGATCAGTTCATCGACCGTCCTCGTGTCGTCGTCGGGGATACGGAACGCCACCAGTTCATGGAGTTCCATCGGCGCTGTCGTTGGCGCAGCGTGAAGGCCGTTCCGGCTGCGACCTCGGTGGGGAGCCCCACGTAGGCGAAGTCGGTTGCCGTCACCTCGACGGTCTCGGGCGTGGGCAGAGCCGCGGTCGTATCGGAGGCATCGTCCGCCGTCGAGCAACCGGCCAGTACCAGACCGATGATGTCCCACGACGATGACGATGCGGTGGTTGGTGCGATGTGCGCATCGGGTGTCCTTTCGGTTGCATCAGTCGAGCGGTGCCGGCGGCGGACCGAGGATCTCGATGCCGTGGGCGGCGCAGACCTCAGCCACCCGGGCGGGATCGATGTACCCGGGCTCGGGCATCGTCGGACGGTCCGTCGGCGTGCCGAGGGCGGTGACCATCTCGTCGAAGCGAGGCACGGTCACGTTCGACGACGTGACGTTGACGAACCGTGCCGTCTCGGACATCACCTGGAAGGTGTGGGGTCGATTGCGTGGCAGGTAGACGAATGCCCCCGCTGCTCCCTCGATCCGCTCGTCCCCGGTGAACAGGGCCAGCTCGCCCTCGAGGATGATGAAGAGCTCGTCCTCCTCGAGGTGATTGTGGAGCGGTGGCCCGAAACCCCGTGGCCCCACGAACTCGACGACGCTCATCGAGCGGTGTCCGGATGCAGCGACCTTGACGGTGGCGGCATGGTTCAGGAAGTGAAGGTGATGTCCTTCACGGTCAGCGAGCGCAACAGGCTCGTCGGTGGCGAGAGTGTGTTCGTAACTCATGCCGCCATCTTCCCGACGCCCCTTCAGAAATCCTTTCGACGGTCTGCCATACGTCGGGCGTGGCATCGGTCCCCCTTTGAAGGGGGACGGGCGAACGGAGTGAGCCAGGGGGATTGTCGGGTGTGATCGGGTTGGGTGTTCGTGTGGTCTGTCGATCCCCCTGCCTCGTCGCCCTGCCCGAGGGAGTCACGCGCATTGCGAGCTCATCCGTCGCAAGGAATCCCCCTGCCTCGTCGCTTTGCTCCTCAGCCGTCCCCCCGGACACGAAGGCAGGTCACGGCGCGTCTGCCAATCCCCCTGCCTCGTCGCTGCGCTCCTCAGCCGTCCCCCTTGAAAGGGGGACTGAGGAAGTGTCGGTCCCCCTTTGAAGGGGGACGGGCGAACGGAGTGAGCCAGGGGGATTGTCGGGTGTGATGGGGTCTGGTGTTCGTTGGTGTGTCGATCCGCCTGCCTCGTCGCTCTGCCCGAGGGAGTCACGCGCATTGCGAGCTCATCCGTCGCAAGGAATCCCCCTGCCTCGTCGCCCTGCCCGAGGGAGTCACGCGCATTGCGAGCTCATCCGTCGCAAGGAATCCCCCTGCCTCGTCGCTTTGCTCCTTGGCCGTCCCCCCGGACACGAAGGCAGGTCACGGCGCGTCTGCCAATCCCCCTGCCTCGTCGCTTTGCTCCTTGGCCGTCCCCCTTGAAAGGGGGACTGAAGTACTGGCGGCTCTCGGTCTTCGTGTGTCGTCGTGTTGGTCCCCCTCGAAAGGGGACGGAGGTCCTAGGGGACCTGGAAGTCGGGGATCTCGATGTCGAGTTCGGACATGGCTGTGGCCCACGATTTGTGAGCGCGGCGGGCATCGCCGGGTTGGCCGGCGGCGGTGAGGGAATCGACGAGTTGCCGATGGGCGTCCTCGTCGTAGCGGTCCACCTCGATGAGGCGGCGAGCGAGGGTCGCGGCTCGGAGGTGGTCGCCTGCCTCGGTGGATCGGTGGGCGAGGCGGCGGGCTGCCGCCACGAATCGCGACCGCGCCTCGTCGCGCACACCCGAGGTCCAGTCGTCGTAGCGATCCTCGGGGAGGAACTCCCCGGCGTAGGCGGCGACGATCGCCGCGTCGTCGGTGGCCTGATGGAACGCTTCGAGGTCGGTGGACACCTCATCGAGGTCGAGTCTGACACTCTGGCGGTCCGCGATCACGCCTCCGCCGAGGACCCTGCGAACGCCTGACAGCTGCACTGACAGCCGGGCGCTGAGCTTCGCCATGTCCGCCTCGTCCGGCCACAGCATGTCGATGAGCTCGTCCCGCGTCACGGGCCATCCCCGAGCGGCCACGAGCCGCTTGCACAGTTGCCTGGCCCTGCGCGATCCCCACGCCGACGCCGGTATTTCGTCGCCGTCCACCTCGACGGCGAACCGTCCCATCGTCACGATCCTGACCCGATGCTCGACGACGGGTGCATCGTCACGTGGCTGGACGCTCCCGGTCACGAACCGCTCGAACTCGTCCATCCATTCGTCCACGTCGCCGGCGTATGCGAAGTGGTCGTCGCCGGTGAGCTCGACGATCCGGGCACCCGGAATCGCCGCAGCGAGTTCGCGCCCATATTCGACGGGCACGATGCGGTCGTCGGTTCGGTGGAGGACGAGCGTCGGTACATCGAGCGTGGGGAGGACCTCGCGGACATCCATCTCCAGGGACAACTCGAGGAGGTCGCGGAGTGATTCGGTCGACGCGGAGTTCCTCTCGTACCTCTGGTGCCACGAGCGGAACGCTGGGTTGGACGCGAGCGACGGAGCGAATCGATCGACCACGGTGGAGTCGGGGGTACCCCACTGGCTGGCGAACAGCGCATGACGCTCACGAATGGCAGCGAGGTCGGCCTCCGTCGTGTCGTCCGGAACGAGGCATGCATACGAGCCGTGCAGTGTCAGGCTGATTACACGCTCGGGGTAGGTGGCGGCGAACAGCAGTGCCATGGGTCCGCCCTCGGACTGGACGAAAAAGTGCGCCCGGTCGACCTCGGCAGCGTCCATGACGGCACGGACGTCGTCGATGCGTTGGTCGATGGCATTGACGCGGCTGCGCCGGTCCGAGCATCCCGTGCCGCGCTTGTCGAAGACCACGAAGCGGCTGAACGATCCGAACCGTTCGAGCATCGCCCTGACGTCGGGCCAGTCCCACGCCATCTCGACGTTCTGGGCCGTCGGTGGGATGGCGACCACGACCGTCGGACCTGTCCCGAAGTCCTGATACGCCAGCCGGCTTCCCCGCACATCGGCGAATCGGAGCGGAGGCACTGCGTCGTGGTCGATTGTCGTCATGGGCTGTACCCCAACTCGGCCGTTGCCGCCTGCCAGTGGCGGGTGGGGCGAGACTACCTGATGCTCGTTTGAGCTCCCTGCCCGGCGCTCCGCACCCCTACGGCATGTGGCATCCTCATGTCATGGCAGCGACGAGCGCAGGAGTCCTGGTGTACCGCACCACGAACGACCTCGAGGTGCTCCTCGTGCATCCCGGAGGACCCTTCTGGAAGCACAAGAGCGATGGGGTGTGGTCGATCCCGAAGGGCGAGTACGAGCCCGACAGCGAGGATCCCATCATCGCCGCACGTCGCGAATTCGCCGAAGAGATGGGCATCCCTGCCCCCGACGGCGAACCGATCGAACTCGGGTCCGTCACCCAGAAGGCAGGCAAGGTGGTGACCGCATTCGCGCTCGCCGGCGATCTCGACCCGGCCGAGGTGGCGAGCAACACGTTCACGATGGAGTGGCCTCCCAAGTCGGGGCGGACCGCCGAGTTCCCCGAGGTCGATCGGGCCGATTGGTTCACGATCGAGGCGGCACGCACCGTCATCAACTCCGCCCAAGCCGCCTTCCTCGACCGTCTCGCCGATGCACTCGGAAGGTCCAACCATGAGCGACAGTGAACGGATCGCCCACCTCGTCGCAACGATGACCCTCGAGGAGAAGGTCGCACAGCTCATCTGCATCGGGCGCACGTCCGAGGCCGAGTGGCTCCGCGGATCGGACGGGGGACCGAGCGTCGAAGCCATCGTCGAGCGATATCCCGACGGGTTCGGCCAACTCGGCCGTCCCTCCCAGAAGCTGGGACCGGCCGAGGCTGCCGCGTTCACGACTGCCCTCCAGGAGTCGCTTTCCGCCAAAGGCAACGCCATCGGTGCGCTGTTCAACGAGGAGGGTGTGCACGGGCACATGGCCGCAGGCGGCACCCACTTCCCCGCAGCGATCGCGCTCGCCTCGAGTTGGGACGTCGACCTCGTCGAGGACGTCTATGCGGCCGTGGCCAGGGAGGTTCGTGCGAGGGGATCCAACTATGTCTATGCCCCCGTCCTCGACCTCGCCCGTGATCCCCGCTGGGGACGCGTGGAGGAGACGTTCGGGGAGGATCCCCACCTCGTATCGCGTATGGGTGTTGCTGCGGTGCGCGGCCTCCAGGGAGGGGCGTGGGACATCCCCCACGACAAGGTCCTGGCCTGCGCCAAGCACTTCGCAGGCCACGGAGTGCCCGAGGGCGGACGCAACGCGGCTCCTGTCCACATCGGTGAGCGGGAACTGCGTTCGACGCATCTCGTCCCGTTCCGTGCGGTGGTCGATGTCGACGTCGGGGCGATCATGGCCGCCTATCACGACATGGACGGCATCCCGTGCCACGCCAGCCCGTGGCTCCTCACCGAAGTGCTTCGGGACGAGTGGGGATTCGAGGGCATGGTCTCATCCGACGGCTTCGGGGTCCCGCAACTCGCCGACGTGCATCGTGTTGCAGCCGACGACACGCAGGCGGGTGTCGCGGCGATCACGGCGGGGATCGATGCCGAGGTCCCTGAGGGTCGGTGCTTCCCCGGCCTCGTCGGTGAGGTGCTGGCCGGTCGTATGGACGAAGCGATCATCGATCGGGCCCTCGCGAGGGTCCTGGGCGCCAAGGACCGTCTCGGCCTGCTGGATCAACCGTCGGCACCGGCTCCTGCGGCCTTGGCCATCGTCAACAGTGCCGCCCACCGGGACCTCGCTCGAAGGGCCGCCCAGCGGTCAGCCGTGCTGCTCACGAACGACGGCATTCTGCCCATCGATGCGAGCGCCGTTCGGTCGATCGCCGTCATCGGTCCGAACGCCGCCGACATCCACCTCGGCGGCTACTCGGATGATCCGGGAACGGGCTCGTCCGTCCTCGAAGGGATCATTCGGCGATTCGGTGCATCCGCCGAGGTACGCCACGGGGTCGGTTGTGTCCTCACGGAGGGCCCACAGGGTGGTGCCGCGTGGTGGGACGACGATTCACGGCTCGCCCCTTCCGATGCCCAGGATGACCACATCGCCGAGGCCGTCGAGATCGCCGACGGGTGTGACGTCGCAATCATGGTGATCGGTGGGAACGAGGCGACGGCACGCGAGGCGTGGGCACAGAGTCGGCGCGGGGACCGCGATTCCCTCGAGCTCATCGGTCGGCAGATCGATCTGCTCGAAGCCGTCGCCGCCACCGGTACACCGATGGTCGCCGTGGTCATGGGCGGCCGCCCACTCGACCTGCGTCCGGTCGTTGCGACGTGTGGGGCGATCCTCCAGGTGTGGTATCCGGGTCAGGAAGGCGGTGAGGCGATCGCCGGACTGCTCGCTGGCGACGTCGCGCCGTCCGGCAAGCTCCCGATCACCTTCCCGTCCTCCGTCGGACAGGTGCCCAACCACGCATCGCGCACCGCTTCGGACGACCGTGACTACGTCTTCTCGAGCTCGGAGCCGCTGTTCGCGTTCGGTCACGGTCTCACCTACACGACCTTCACCTACGGACCCCCTCGTGTCGAACCAGCCGTCATTCCGCCAGATGGGGTGGCCACCGTCGAGGTCGACGTCACGAACTCGGGGAGTCGGTTCGGTGAGGACGTGGTCCAGCTCTACGTCTCAGATCTCCTGGCGAGTGTTGCGAGGCCGCACAAGGCATTGCGCGGGTTCCGACGCGTGGCACTCGAGGCAGGCGAGTCGCAGATCGTGCGATTCGAGCTCAGCACGGAGCACCTGGGGGTGATCGGGCAGAACATGGAGCGGGTCGTCGAGCCGGGTACATTCGACGTCGGTGTCGGCGGATCGCCGCACGCATCCCAGCACGCAATCCTCACGGTCGAGTGAGCCGTTCACGGGCGGATGTAGGTGGTGCGGCCCTGCGAGAATGGCCGGTAGGTCGAGGACCGCACCGTGACCGAGAATCGAGGCGACCGTCATGACCATGACCGACCGGACTCCTGCGACAACGCGTTGGTACGCCATCTCCGGCGAAGAGGCAGTGGCACAGCTCGACACGGACGCGTCCCACGGACTCAGCCCCGAAGGTGTGCAGACGCGCCTCGCCGAGTACGGCGAGAACGTGGTCACCACGGAACCGCCGCCGACCCTGTGGCAGATGGCAAAGGGTCAACTGGCGAACCCGATGAACATCATGCTGCTCATCGTCAGCATCGCGAGCTTCACGATCGGGCAGGTGTCGACGGGCGCCGTCGTCATGGCCCTGGTCCTGTTCAACGTGATCATGGGCACGAACCAGGAGCGCAAGGCCTTGGCGAGTGTGGATGCGCTCGCCCAGCTCCAGGTCCCGACTGCACGGGTCCGGCGATCCGACCGGGTCGAGGAGATCGACGCGAGTGGTCTCGTGCCCGGTGACATCCTCCTCCTCGAGGCCGGCGACATCGTCCCGGCCGACGCACGGATCGTCGAGTCCGCCTCGCTCGAGGTGCAGGAAGCGTCCCTCACGGGTGAGAGCGCACCCATCGCCAAGGACGCCCTCACGCTCGGCGATGGGGAGATACCCCTCGGCGATCGGACCAACCTCGTGTTCCAGAACACCCAGGTGACCCGAGGGTCCGCGACCGTCGTTGTGGTCGCGACGGGTGCGGACACGCAGATGGGCCACATCGCGGACATGGTGACGGCCACCAAGCGCACCAAGTCCCCGCTCCAGATCGAACTCGACAACCTCACCAAGATCTTCGGCTTCCTCGCGTGGGGTGCGGTTGCGATCATCGCCGTCGTCGGTGTTGCCCGTGGACAGGACCGCGAGACCCTGATCCTGCTGGCCATTTCGACCGCCATCTCCGCGATTCCCACCGGCCTTCCCACGTTCGTCCAACTGATGCTGTCATCTGGTGCGCAGCGCCTCGCCGAGCACAAGGCGGTCGTCAAGTCGTTGACCGATGTCGAGACGCTCGGTGGCACCACGGTCATCAACAGCGACAAGACCGGCACGTTGACCATGAACGCCATGACGGCGACCACGATGCTCGCTGGCGGCCAGTGGTACAAGATCGAGGGAAGCGGCTACTCCAAGTCGGGCGCGATCCTGGGGCCGGCAGGTCAGACGACACCCGACTTCGTTCGGCTCGGCCTCGGGTTGACGCTGTGCAGCGACGCGACCGTCGCCGATGACGAGTCGATCATCGGTGATCCGACCGAGGCAGCCCTCGTCGTGCTCGCCGCCAAGTTCGGTGTCGACGCAGAAGTGACTCGCCGTTCCCTTCCGCGGGTGGCCCAGGTTCCCTTCGACTCCGAGTACAAGTTCATGGCGACGTTCCACGACGTGCCGGAAGGTGCCACGGGGGGGTTCGCCTCATACGGCCACTTCATGTGCGTGAAGGGTGCGCCCGATGTCGTGATCGATCGCTGTTCGGGCGCTGCGTGGAACGGTGATCGCAAGGCCATGGCCGATGCGAAGGCCGATCTGCTGGCGGCAAATCAGGAGCTCTCCGAGAAGGGCCTGCGCGTGCTGGCGTTCGCGGCACGTGGGCTCCACGATGATCAATTCGCTGCGGCCGTCGAGGACCCGATGGCCGCCGTGGAGGATCTCGACCTCATCGCACTCGTCGGCATCATCGATCCGTTGCGTCTCGAGGCCCGCGATGCCGTCACGCAGGCGTTGGCGGCGGGCATCGACGTGCGGATGATCACCGGTGACCACACCGTGACTGCCCGTGCGATCGCCGACCAGCTGGGTCTCGGCCCGGGTGTCATCACGGGCACCGAACTCGCTGCGCTCGACGACGCAGCGGTCATCGAGGGTCTCCCCGAGCTGCACGTGTTCGGACGCGTCGCCCCAGAGGACAAGGTGCGACTCGCTCGACTCATGCAGGAGTCCGGAGAGGTCGTGGCGATGACCGGCGACGCCGTCAACGACGCTGCGGCACTCAAACAGGCCGATATCGGTGTAGCCATGGGAAGCGGATCGGAGGTGACGAAGCAGGCAGGGAAGCTCATCCTGACGGACGACAACTTCGCGACCCTCGTGCGTGCCGTCGACCTCGGTCGTGACATCTACCGGCGCATCTCGTCGTATGTCAAGCTTGCAGCTCACGGTGCTCTCGTCGGTGCTCCAGCTGATGCTCCTGGCGACGATCCTCAACATCAACGAGGGTGTCGCCCTCTTCCCGATGATGCTGTTGTTCGCCAAGTTCTTCGTCATCGCCACGGTGGTGGTGGGCTTCATCGTCGATGTCCCAGACCCGGGGGTCATGGATCGGCCTCCCCGACGGCCGGGCACGAAGATCGCAAACGGGGCCCAGACGGTGCGGTGGGTGATCAGTGGCTTCCTGATTGCGGCTCCGGCCCTGTGGTTGCTCGAATACGGGCCCGATGATCCGAGCACCACGGTGGGATCGGCGTCGATGACGATGGCATTCGCCGTCGTCGCCCTCGCCGGTGTGAACAACGGCCTCGTGATGCGCCGCGAGCGTGAACCCTGGTGGTCGGCCCCGATGTTCCCCTACATGGGGTGGGTCATGCTCGGATGGTTCCTGACACTCGCCGCAGTGGAGCTCGGTGTGTTCCAGCGCCTGCTGACGACGGTGTCGCTGACCGGCGGCCAGTGGGTCGCGGCCATTGCCCTATCACTCCTGAGCCCGCTGTACGTGGCGATCGACAAGCTCATTCGCCAACGTGGGGGCGAGGCCTGATCGGCTGAGTCACCCATCGCCTCGGCCGGGTGGTCTCGGGAGCCCTACCGCTCGATGTCGCGAACGGTACGCCCTCAGGGATCGCACGTCTTGGGCAGGTCACGGCGACAGTCCGGGGTTAGGATCGCATGGGGTCATCGCGACGGTGCTCGCGCCCGTTGCTGAGAGGAGGCGAGTCCCGTGCTGCCATTCGATGTGCCGTGGTATCGGCGGCTGCTCGGCGTGGCGTTCGCCCTCGGCATTGCCGGTGGCGTCCTCGGGCTCGCGTACCTGGGTGCCAGCGGATGGGCCATCGACAGGCTGTTCCCGTCGACCGACGGGACGGTGTGGTCGGGTTCGTGGTGGTGGATCCCCGTCGTTGGCCTCGGTGGCCTCGTCGTTGCGGGCCTCCGTGAGATGTGGCACGTCCCGGACAAGACGCCGGGTGGCGTGGCGATGATCGAAGCAGCCGAGGTCGATCACACCACCGCTCCCCAGTGGCTCGTGATCACGGCCGTGTCCGCGCTGGCAGGGGCAAGCCTCGGACCATCGTTCGCCCTCATCCTCATCGGGGGTGGTTTGGGCAGCTGGTTGGCATCCCGGCGATGGGCGGAAGGCGCAGCGGACCCTGACTACACACTCACGGGCGTCGCCGGAGCCTTCGGCGGTGCGTTCACCTCCCCGATCCTCGGTGCGTTCCTCGTCTCCGAGCTCGAACCGATACCCCGGCAGAAGTACGTGGCCTCGATCATCCCCCAGCTCATCGCCTCGTCCATCGGTTTCGTCATCTTCTTCAGCGTCGTCGGCCGGACGTTCCTCGGCAGCTATGAGGTCCCCGCCTACGAGTTCGAGGTCATCCACATGGCTGTTGCGGTGCTGCTCGGTGTGCTCGCCGCCGTGGTGATGTTGGTCTTCGTCCTCGTCATCGCCCTCGTCAAACGGGCGTGTGCACTGGTGCCGAATCGATACGTGCTCGCGATCGGCGGTGGGTCCGTCGTCGGGTTCATCGCCTTTGCCTTGCCCCTCACGGTGGGTGCCGGCCAGTCCCAACTCGACGTCGTCATCGCCGACAGCGCTTCGCTGGGCATCTGGCTCCTCGTGGCGGTGCTGATCGCCAAGATGATCGCCATGGCCCTGAGCCTCGAAGTCGGCTTCATGGGTGGCAACGTGTTCCCCATGATCTTCATGGGGGGAACAGCCGGCACCATCGTGTATCTCGCCTTCCCCGATGTGCCACTCGCCCTCGCCGTGTCGTGCATGCTCGCTGCGGTCCCCGGATCCTTTCTGAAGGCACCGGTGTCGATGGTGTTCATCGCTGTGATCGCTCTGGCTCTCGGGGCGGAAACGACCGCCCCCGTTGCCGTTGCCGTCGTGACGTCCTATCTGCTCATAGGGGCGATCCGGTACGCGGCGTCCAGGGCACGGGCGGCTCGCCAGCACGCCGGGACCGGTGACGCCGGACCCCCGTCTCCGGCACCTGCCTGATTCGCTCGGCCGTGCCAGCCCCGGTACCCGGTGCTGCTGTCTCGAATCCCGGATTCAGATGATTGCTGGGCGTTCGACCGTCACGCCGCCGTCAGGGGGAGGTCGTCGATGTCGGCCTGGACGGAGGTGATGAACTCGCCATCCTCCATGATGATGCGCAGGGCGTGGCTGGCCTCGAGCTCGCTGCATTCGAGCAGGGTCATGAGCGCAGTGATCTGCCGGTCTGCCGAGACAGGCCGGTTGGTGGGCTTGACGATGCGGTACTCGATCCCCTCGACCTCCCAGGTGGAAGTGGTGATGCCGTCGGCGCTATGGATGTCCATGGGGTGCTCCTCGTGTGATCTGATGGAGACATCTTCCATCGAGGGTGTGACACGAAACGGCGGAACGGCGCCAACAGCCGCAGGCGGCAGCGAAACGGCCAAGAGGTATCCTTACTCAAGCGCCACACGGAGGCCAGATGCCGTTCGATACCGCCCAGTTCGCCGACAAGGTCCTCATCGATCCCGATGAGGGGGAGCACAGGCTCGGTGACCTATGGGCCGAGCAGCCCGAGGTCATCCTCTTCCTTCGTCACTTCGGCTGACTGACGTGCCGCGAGCGGGCCGGTCAGGTCCGCGACAGATACGACGAGATCCTCGCCGCCGGCGCCGGTGTCACGGCCATCGGTACGGGGGGCAAACGCTATGCCAAGGCCTTCATCGAGGACGAGGGGGTGCCGTTCCCTGTCCTGTTGGATGAGGATGGCTCCGCTGCTGACATCGTCGGCACCGCATCGATCGGGCCCGCGGCGTTGTTGAAACCGGGCCAGTTCTCCGCCGGTTTCCGTTCCTTCGCTGGTGGTCATCGCCAGGGGAAGGCGGGCCGTCGTCCCACCCAGCTCGGTGCGACCCTGGTGATGGGACCCGGGGACGAGATCCTGTACGAGGATTTCGAGGAGTATGCCGGTGACCACGCCGACATCGACGAGGTGCTCAGCGCCCTCGAGAACTGATGCGGGTTCTCCTGTCGGTGTCCATTCCGAGATGAAGCCCTTTGAGGGCGACCGGACCCTGCAGGGCCATCGCTTCCGAGGGGTCTAGGGCAGCCGTCCCGACCACATCAGTGAGCCTGCCGCGGCCATGACGAGTACGAGCAGGGCGGCACCGGCGAACCAGTCGGTCACCTCGGTGCGGACGACCTCCACCTGGACGCTGCGCCCGAGGTCCTCGTAGACGGCTGACAGTTCCTCGACGCTCGCAGCCGTGAGGGCGCGGCCATCGGTCTGGTAGGCGAGTTGCTCGAGCGCCTCGCGGTTCACCGGCACCGGGATGCTCCCGAGCAACGGATCGTCGATCGTGCCGCTGTCGGTGCCGAAGGCGATGGTGTGGACGGTGACGTTGCGGTCCCGGGCCTCCGATGCGGCTTCGTCGTTCGGGCGGCCCGACGTCGTGTCGCCGTCTGAGAGCAACACGATCGTCCCGACCGGTCGGGCACTGCCGTCCTCGCTCTCGTTCTCTGCCCGGACGATGGCATCGTCGATGGCGTCGAGCCCGAGGAACACGGCCTCACCGATCGCCGTTCCCTCACCCAGGTTCGGCTCTCGTTCGATCGTGCGTCGCACGGCGTCGAGGCGTGTGGTGGGCGAGATGAGCAATCTGGCGCGGCTGTCGAACGCCACGACCCCGACAGCGACGCCCTCCGGCACGGTGTCGAGGAACGTTCCAGCGGCCTCGCGTGCAGCGGCGGACCGGGAAGGGGCCACGTCGTCGGCTTGCATCGAGATGGACGTGTCGATGGCGAGGATGACCATCTGCTGGGCCTGCTGGACCTCACCCGCGATCACCGGGCGGGCGAAGGCGAGCGCAGCGGTGACCACGGCGACCAGCAGGAAGGCGGCGGTCAGGTGCCGACGCCAACCCGGACGGTCGGGTGCGACCTCGTCGAGGAGGTCGAGGGTGGTGAACCGCAAGGCGTAGCGACGCCGACGCATCGCCACGACGGCATAGGTGACGGCGAGTAGAACCGGCAACGCCAGGATGGCGAGGCGGACGGGTGCGAGGAATCCGAATTCGTTCATCGGTGGCGATCTCCCAGTGCGAGCAGGCGTGTCCTTCTGTTGGCGACGAACCCGACGAGGTCGAGGACCCAGTCACGGTCGGTGCGAAGCGCCAGGTGGTCCGCACCGCATGACGCGAGCACGGAGGCAAGTTCGCGGCGTCGCTGATCGGCGAGCTCCCCGTAGCGCTTCCGCACGTTGGCCTTCGATGTGTCGACGAGCCGTCGGCGTCCCGTCTCGGGGTCGACGACCGAGATGAGCCCCACATCGGGGAGGTCCACCTCGCGGGCATCGCTCACCTCGACGGCGATGACGTCGTGCCGGTGGCTGAGAGCCCGCAGCTGTCGTTCCCACGTGGCGGGGCCGAGGAAATCGGACACCACCACGACCATGCCACGGCGACGTGCGGTGCGTGTCACCATGTCGAGGGCACCGGGAAGGTCGCCCTCGTCACCATCGGCCGGTGGGCGGCGCAACGTGGCGAGCACCGCACCGATGTGGTTGGTGCCGCTTCGTGCGGGGACGATCTCGGGTCGGGTTCCGCCGTCCTTCGGTGTGGTGCGCACTGCACCGATCCGGTTGCCGCCATCGGAGGCCAGGAGCGCAAAGGCGCCTGCGGCCGACCAGGCCAGCTCGTGTTTCGTTGCCCGTCCCGTGCCGAATGCGAGGCTCGATGAGCTGTCGACGACGAGCCACATCTCCAACTCGTGGTCGGCGATCGTGTCGCGGACGTGCGGCAGGTTGGTGCGTGCGGTGACGGCCCAGTCGATGTGACGGGGGTCGTCGCCTGCAACGTAGGGTCGTGCCTCGCCGCGTTCGGTGCCGTGGCCGGGCAGCAGACCGGCGTGGTCACCGGCGAGCAGGCCGTCGAGCCGTCGCAGCACCGTGAGCCTGAGCCGATCGGTGGGCACCTGCGATGGCGACGTCGTTCGTCGCGCGCGAGGCAGCTCCTCGACGCCGGTGGGCGGTCCGGACCGCTTGCCGAAGATGCGCCTCGTCATCGAATGGAGGCTCGTGCTGCGTTGGCACTGAGCTGCGACGAGCTGATCCTCGGAGCGGGCACCGTCGTCAGCACCTCGACGAGGACGTCATCGACCGTGACACCGTCCGCAACGGCGTCGAACGACAGCACGAGGCGGTGGTTCAACACGTCGTAGGCGACGTCGTAGACGTCCTGGGGCAACAGGTGGTCGCGTCCCCGCAGGAGGGCCAGCGCTCGGCCTGCGTGGACCAGCCCGATGCTCGCTCGGGGGCTCGCGCCGTAGGCGAGGAGGCCCTCGATGTCGACGTCGTACTGGTCGGGTTCGCGGGTGGCGAGCACGAGTCGCACGGCATAGTCCTGGACGACCGGATCCACGTACACGGATGCGGCAGCGTGCTGGAGTCCTCGGACGTCGTCGAGGGACAGGATCGATTGCGGCTCGATGGTCGGGCCACCTGCGCGTGCGACGATCTCGTGTTCGTCGCGGGCGGTCGGGTAGTCGACGGGGATGCGCATCAGGAACCGGTCGCGCTGGGCCTCGGGAAGCGGATAGACACCTTCGGACTCGATCGGGTTCTGGGTGGCGAGCACCAGGAACGGATCGGGAAGCGGGTGCGTGATGCCTCCGAGCGAGATCTGGCGCTCGGCCATCACCTCGAGGAGGGCTGACTGCACCTTGGCCGGTGCACGGTTGATCTCGTCGGTGAGCACGAAGTTGGCGAACACCGGTCCGAGTTCCACATCGAAGGACTCCGTGGACTGGCGATACACCCGGGTACCGACGATGTCGGACGGAAGGAGGTCCGGCGTGAACTGTATTCGGGTGAACGTCCCGCCGAGGGTGCGCGCCAACGTGGACACGGTGAGGGTCTTGCCGAGTCCGGGGACGCCCTCGAGGAGGCAGTGGCCGCCTGCGAGGAGGGCCACGAGGACACGCTCGAGGACCCGTTCCTGGCCGACGATCACTCGCTGGAGTTCGCTCATCACCTCACGTAGCTGGATGGCGCGTGCCACCTCGGAGGTGGGTGGTGTCGATGGGGTTTCGAGGGTGGTCATACGTCGCTCCCACCGTTGTCGGGGATGGTTCCTGGCACGGGAGTGCCGCCGAAGAGGTCCTCGAGGACGTTGGCGAGGTCATCGGGGATGCCCGCTGCGCCATAGAGCTCGTCGAGGAGTTCGTCGAGCGATGGCAGCGAATCGAGCTCCGACTGGGGTGCCGGCTGCGGATCGGATTGCTGGCCCGGTTGGGGACGGAACAACTCGTCGAGGAGCTCATCGAGGCCGGGGATGAGCCCCTGACCGGTCCCGCCCTGGCCTCCCTGGGGATTCAGGAGCTCGTCGAGGAGGTCCTGGAGCTGGTCGAAGCCCGGGATGTTCCCGAGGCCGGGGATGAGGCTGTCGAGACCCGAACCCTCGGGTGCGGGGATCGATGGCGCATCGACGCCGCCCGCGGCTTCGACCTCATCGAGGAGATCGGCGAAGTCCTCGACGGGTACGGCGAAGCCCACACCGTCGTTGCCGCCCGACATCGAGGCGATGGCCGTGTTGATCCCGATCACCTTGGCCTCGGCGTCGGCGAGCGGTCCACCGGAGTTGCCGGGGTTGATCGGTGCGTCGGTCTGGATGAGGCCGGTGAGCAGACCCACCGGGGTATCGAGCTCCCTGTCGAGCCCTGAGATGATGCCTGCCGACACCGACTGTGAGAACCCGAAGGGGCTACCGAGTGCGAAGGCGGGTTCACCGACCTCGACGGATCCCGGCTCGGCGATGACCGCAGCGGTCAGGTCGGTTGCATCGATGAGGGCGACCACGGCGAGGTCGCGTTCTGGGGCACGTCCCACGACCCTGCCGGTGAAGGTTCGGTCGTCGGCTGTCCGGACGGTGACCTCGTCGCCGAACGCCACGACGTGGTGGGCGGTGAGGACGAGGCCGGAGTCGTCATAGATGACGCCGGAACCGACGCCGCCACCGGCTTCGAGGCCGCCGAAGACATCGATCTGGACGACGGCCGGGCCGATTGCCGCCGCGACGGCGGCGGGGTTGCCGATGTCGGATCCGGCAACGGTGCTCGTGGTGGCGCCGTCGCTGCGGGTCGCCATGGCGAAGGCACCGGCGAGCAGCACGATGCCGATGCCGATGGCCGGCATCAGCCAGCGACGCTTCGACGGTGCCTCGGGTGCAGCCGGGGGCGGCACGGCCGGGGACTCGGGGAGGACGGCGGTGTCCACGGACGCTGTGAAGGCGTCGACGGGTTCGACCGGGAATTGGTCCGTCACCGGCGGTGAGGCCGGTAGGTCGCGCCACGAGCGACGCTCGATGCGCCCTGCCCGCGTGTCGGTATCGAGCTGTGTCAACGGAGCCTCCGTGATCGGTTGGTGCGAACGTACGACACCGGGCATAAAGCCAGCGTCAAGAGCAAGAAGAGGATTCGACCGGTCTCACGACGCCGCGACCGGTGTCGTGGTCCAGGGCGTGGCGATGGGGTGGATGCCGTCGGTTGCGACCACATCGAAACGGTCGGCGTCGGCCGTGCGGGGGAGCCACACGGTGAACGTGGAGCCTGCGCTCTCCTCGGAGGCGAGGGTGACGGTTCCGCCCTGGGCCTCGGCGAGTTGTCGTGCAATGGTCAACCCGAGGCCGGCGCCCTCACCGTCGCTGCGGTGTCGCTCGTGGGGACCCTGCCATCCACGTTCGAACACCCTGGCGTGGTGCCGGTTCGGGAGGCCGGGACCCTCGTCGGTGACGGCGATCCACACCCATTCGGGGATGTCGCCCCACGAAACGGTGACGACCGACCCGCGCGGTGCGAGGCGGACGGCGTTGGCGACGAGGTTGCCGACGACGGTACGCAACGGTGCCCGTTCCGCAGACTCGGCCACGACCTGTGCCGATCCCTCGCTCACGAGGTGGAGGCCGCGTTGGCGAGCCGGGCCGACGTACTCGTCGACGACGTCGGTGGCGACCGATGCCACGTCGACGCCTCCGTGGGTGGCATCGACGGTGAGCCCGCCCTGACCAGCGAGGTCGTCGACGGTGCGGTCCATGCGGTCGATGGCCCGTCGTGCCGCGTCGATGAACACGGCGGACTCAGCGTCGCGATCCGCACCGGAGGCGGCGAGTTCGAGGTTGGTGCCCATCACGGCGAGCGGTGTGCGCAGCTCGTGGACGACTTCCTGGAGGCGCCGGGTGCGGTCCTCCTCGGTGGCTTCGACGTCGGCGAGAGCGGCATCGACGCTTCCCAGCATCCGCCCGGCGACCACCCACGCGATCACAGCGGTCGGAACGATGGCCAGGCCGAGTGCCACCAGGCTCCAGCGAAGCGTCTCGGCCCGTGCCGCATCGGCGGCACGGTCGCCCTCGTCGGCGATGATCACGACGATCTCGTCGTCGATGCGGGCCGTACCCACCAGAGGATCGCTGGCGGTGGCCTGCCACGAGGACAGAGCGAATGCGCCGAACGCGACGACGACGGTCACCGCGAGGACCGTCGCGGTGAGGCCGGCGGCGAGGCGAACCCTGACGGTGCGGCTGCGGGGGAGTTGTGTGGTCGCCGTCACGCGTCGCTCCGCAGGCGGTAGCCGCTCCCGGTGAGGGTCTCGATCGGTTGGCTCCCGCCGTTGGCTTCGGCGAGTTTGCGCCGCAGGTTCGACAGGGTGACGCGCACCGTGTTGGTGAACGGGTCCGCGTGTTCGTCCCACACGTGCTCGAGGAGTCGCTCGGCGCTGTGCACCTCGTCGGGGTGGAGGGCGAACCAGCGGAGGAGGGCGAACTCCTTGGCGGTGAGCGTGACGGGTGCTCCGTGATGGGTGACGGTGTGGCGGGCGGTATCGACCTCGATGCCTGCCACTTCGACGATGGAGCTACCGAGGCTGGTGTCGCGGCGCAACAGGGCTCGGACGCGTGCACTCAATTCGCGCAGGGAGAACGGCTTGACGAGGTAGTCGTCAGCGCCCTGATCGAGGCCCTTGATGCGGTCGTCGACGCCGCCGCGTGCCGTGAGCATGATCACCTTCGGCGATCGGGCGGTTTCGGTGAGGAGCGCGGCGCCGTTCGTCACCTCTCGGCACAGGTCGAGGCCGTCGATGTCCGGGAGGTTGAGGTCGAGGCACACGAGGTCGTATTCGTTGACCGCGACACGGTCGATGGCGGTCGCACCGTCACCTGCCACGTCGGTCGCGTACCCGTCGCGTCTGAGGCTGGTGGCGATGGCGTGTGCGAGGTCGTGTTCGTCCTCGACGACGAGGATGCGCATCAGCGATCACCGCGGCATCGATCGAACCAGGGCCCGCTCGTTGCGAGGCTCGGGATGCGATGGGGCATGGGCGCGGAAGGAGTGGTGGTCATGTCCTGGTCGGAGTCGTCGGGTACCGATGTGCACCACTACGACGTCGTACAGCACGCCGGGGTTCCCGATCCGATCATGGGGTGTTGGGGATTCGGGCCGGGAGGTGATCAGCCCGTGGCTGTGGCGAGCAGGGCCTCGAGGTGGTGGACCTGGTCGTCGACACTGGCCGTGAACGGTTCACGGACCTCGGCCCATGCACCATCGCCGGGGTCCGACAGACGCATCGTGACGTGGGTCTGGTCCTCGACGGGTTCGAGCTGGATCGTCCATGCCCAGTCCTCGATGTCGCCGACGGTGTAGCGAAGGGTGATGTACGAGAACGGGCGCCAGTCCGAGACGTGTTCGACGATGACGTCGGGGCCGTGCATGCAGTGGTTCACCGACCCGGTGCCACGGCGGCCCTCGGTCTGGGCGATGACCTCGGTGACGAGCTTCTGCCACTGGGGGCGTTTCACGGGGTCCGTCAGGTAGTCCCATACGGTGGCCGGTGCGGCCTCGGTGTCGAACGACACCTCGTATACGGCCTGGCCGGATGCGACGAAGTCACGGTTGCGTTCCTGCTCGAACGTCCAACGGATCGCGAGGTCCTGGATGTACACCTCGACGTCGCCGATGTCGGAGAACGTCTCGACGTGGTGGGCGAATCCCAGGATGGCGGGATCCATGGCCATGGTGTCGAGTGTGGCCTTGGTGTACACGGCATACGCATGTTTGCCGATCGTTGCGCCTGCGGTCCCCTTGGCGAGGCGGTGGATGAGGATCACGTCCGAGCCCGTCAACTCCTCGGAGCGGGCGATGTGACGCACCACGTACTCGCCGTCGTGGACGAAGAACTTGAGGTCGAGGTCGGGGATCCTGATGCACGCGTCACACGGGCAGGTCGTGGCATGGACGATGTCACGGAGCCGCTTCTGGAACGCGAAGTAGGCGGACTCGACCGTGTCGAGCATCATCGAGGGGTTGACCGTCTCGATGCTGGCATACGCGAATGCCGCGTCACCTTCGAGTTTGGACAGGGTGAACACGGGCTCCACCGATGCCACGATCGTCTCGAGTAGGTCGGCGATCACGTCCTGGGCGTGCATGAGTTCCGTGCTGCCCATGTATTCGGTGTACCCGCTGATGTCGGCCAACAGCAGGCAGCCGTGCTCCGGTGATCCGAGGTCGAATGCCATGGCGCCCGACGGTAGCACCGCGAATCACCCGGCACGGGAGGGTCGCGGGGCCGCCGCGGATCACGACGGCGTCGGTTGAGCGACCGTTGCCGACGGAGAAGCCATCCGCCGGTGCCGCGTTGGGCGCATGGCGAGGGCGGCGATGGTGAAGGTCACCGGGATCCACGCAACCACGACGAGCAGGTTCCCACCGATGTCGGCGAGGCTGCCTCCTGCGATGGCGACGGTCCTCATGGCTTCGAGGAGGGGGGCCATCGGAAGCACCTCGACGATGGGTTGGAGCCAATCGGGGAGGCCGGCGACGGGGAAGAAGGCACCAGAGAGGAAGACGATCGGGAGCACCACCATGCCGGAGAGCACGCTGGCCGATTCGACGCCTGATGCCTTGGCGCCGATGGCGAATCCGAGGGGCATGAAGACGATTCCGGCGAGCATGGTGAGGGCTACCAGGAGCGCCGGGTTGCCTGCGAAGTCGGCGCCGAGGAGGACGGCGACCGCCAGCACGGCGGTTGCCTGTGCCGTCCCGACGAGGAGGCGGGCACCCACCTGTCCGGTCAGGAACGAGCTACGCCTGATGGGGGTGGCTTCGAGGCGGCGGAGCACCTTCGTGTCCTGGAGTCGCGCATACGACGCCGATGTCCACGATACGGAGAACTCCATGGCGGTCATGGCGAGGAGTCCTGGCACGACGAACGAGTAGTAGTCGATCCCGCCAGCGGCGCCGAGGCCGGTGTCTGAGAGGTTGAGGTCGAAGGCCGCAAAGGCCAGCAGGAAGATCACGGGGAACGCGATGGAGCCTGCGATGAGCTGGCGGTCCCGAAGGAGCGACAACAGGGATGCTTTGAACATGGCGGAAATGGCGGTCATGGGTGGTGTCCTTTCGAGGTGGTTCGGTCAGTCGCGAAGGCTGCGGCCGGTGATGTTCAAGAAGACGTCTTCGAGGGTCGGGCGATGGATGGCGAGGTCGTTGATGGCGATGCCTCGTTCTCCCGCCCAGCGGAACAGCGCCGGAACGGCCAGGTCCGGCGCATCGACATCGAGGACGTGGGTCGCCTCCCCGGATCCCGTGCCGGTGGCCCCGAGCACGCCCGGTAGGTCGACGAGAATCTGGGGGTCGATGGGGCTGTCGGTGGTGAACCGGATGGTCGTGCCAGACCCGAATCGATCCATCAACCTCGACGGCGTGTCGACGGCGGCGATCCGGCCGTGGTCGATCACGGCCACACGGTCGGCGAGGGTCTCTGCCTCCTCCATGTAGTGGGTGGTGAGGATGACGGTGCGTCCGTCGTCCGCGAGGCTTGCGATCACGTCCCACAGGTTGCGGCGGGCCTGGGGATCGAGTCCGGTGGTGGGTTCGTCGAGGAAGACGACCTCGGGATCGTTGACGAGGGCGGCGACCACGGCGAAGCGTTGCGCCTGACCACCGGACAGTTCGCCGACGAGCGCTCGCTTCTTGCCCTCGAGGCCGACTCGTGCGAGCAGGTCGTCGGGGTCGAGGCGGGTGGGGTAGAGGCGGCCGAACAGGTCGAGGAGCTCTGCCGAGCCTGAGGAACTCGAAGTACGTCGACGATTGGAGCTGGATACCGATCCGCTTCTGGACCTCGTTGGGTTCGGTGAAGGGGTCGAGGCCGAGGACCCGCACTGTTCCGGCATCGGCCGGCGTGAGCCCCTCGATGATCTCGAGCGTCGTGGTCTTGCCCGCACCGTTGGGTCCGAGGATCCCGAGGATCTCCCCGCGCCGCACGGTGAGGTCGAGTCCGTCGACGGCGGCGAAGGTGCCGCCCTGCGGATCGGGATAGTGCTTGACGAGACCCTCGATCGTGACGGCGTCGTCGGTGGCCCGTTCGATGTCCGGTGGTGCGGTGGTGAGTTGTGTCTGCATGGGTGCTCCTCGTGTGGTGCCTCGGTCAATAGTTGAGGAGTCAACCATATATCCCAACACTTGTCAACTCGTCAATCATTTACACGGCAAGTATTCGTGGTAGGGTTGGTGCCATGACCCAACAGGCCCCCGCACCGACTGCCACCGATCTCGGGTTCGATCCGATCTCGACACAGACGAGTACGGCCTTCGGATTGCTGCGGGTGTCTGCCCTGCTGTCCGAGGAACTCGACCGTGAGCTCCAGGCCAGCGCCGGTCTCGGGCTCTCCGAGATGCTCGTGCTGATCCAATTGATGCTCGCCGGCGGGAGCCTCAAGATGGCCGAGCTCGCCAACACGCTCGTGGTGACGCGGGGTGGTGTGACGAAGATGATCGACCGGCTCGTGGATGCCGACCTCGTCGAGCGCGTCCCTTCGACCACCGACCGCCGAGTGATCCATGCCGCGGTCACCGATCGAGCCAAGCGGATCGTCCGCGACAACCAGGCCCTCTTCGACGAGGTCGCACGACGCAGGTTGGCTGAGCTCCTCGACGACGACGAACTGGCCGCCCTCGACACGTACATCGACCGGCTGAACTGTGAGAATCCCGGCTGGGAACCGCCGATCCAGCGCTGACCGATCAGCCGCATGCCTGAGAATCGATCGTCGGACGGCCGCATCGGCGAACGGGGTATGTTGGGGTGATGGACGGTCCCCG
>CAVWXP010000015.1:0-498882 GCA_963759175.1 uncultured Acidimicrobiia bacterium | reverse complement strand
TACCGTCTGCGGTGACGCTCTTCGCATCGGCGAAGGGAGCGCCGCCGTCGACGATCGATGCACCCATCGTCTCGTACCACACGCCCCAATCGGCCATGATCTCCTGTTGGACCTCTGGCGATGCCGCCATGCCCATTCCGCCCGTGTACAGCAGCATGTACTTCGCCATCGGAACCTCCATGTGGCGCGCATCGGCGCCGTTCGTCCTATCCGCCCGAGAACCCATGTCGAGCTCCGGTTCGCTGACACTACCAAGTCCTGCCAGCACGGACCACAGGGAGCTCGGCCGATAACGCGACGGAGGGGCCTCAGGGGCCCCTCCGCTCGTCGTGTCTTGTGGCTTTGTGGCGGGTCAGCGCTCTTCGCGTCGGGCTCCGATGGCGGCAGCCGAACCGAGCAGCATCAGCCCTGCAAGCAGTATCCCGATGCCGGCAAAGGCGAATCCGCGAACCTGCTCGGTCGCGAAACCGGTGACCGGGAGCGTGCTCTCGGTGGTCTGGGTCGAGGTCGGAGCCTGCGTGATGGTCGTGTTCTGGACAGGGGGCACGACCGTCGCGTCGTCCGTGTCCGTGACCTCAGGACCAGTCGGGGGCACGCCGATGGCCGTCGCCTCATTCGTGAACGGTGACACGCCGTCGAGGTTGCCGACGGTGCACTGGTAGGTGAAGCTCTCTCCCACGGCGAGGTCGGGGACGCGCAGGATTCGCGCAGTCCGACGTCGGATCCTGGGCAAGTGCCACATCATCGGTGACTCGCACCATGACGAGGTCGACTGGTCCCGGGTTCGTCACGGTGATCGTGAAGTTCCCGATGCCGTCCTCGCCGTAGCGCCCGGGAGTGGCCTCCTTGACGATCTCGATCGCGGCCGTCGGCTCACCAGGCACCGTCGTCGTGGTTCCGAGCGTCGTGGTGGTCGTCGTGGCCAGGGTCGTCGTCGTGGGTGGCGTGCAGTTGGCGCCGATCTCGATGACGAGGCCGCCGCTGAACTGGCCGTTCGAGCCCATCCTCAGCGTCACGACCACTGTCTCCCCGAGCACGATGTCGCCGGCCGCAGGTGTGATGGCTCCCGACTCGCGTTCGACGTCCTCGAGGACCACGGTGGTGCCACCGGACGCGATGATGAGGTCGTTGCCCGGATGGACCGACGGCCCATTCGCCGCCACGGCGATTCCGACGCACGTCGCTCCGATGAGCTCTTCAGGTGTCTCGACCCGCTCGAGCTCGATGAGACTGCCTTCGTCTGCCTGGATGAATGTATCGATGGGGATGACGAATTCGACGCCGAGCGCCGCCGACGTCCCCATGACGGTGAGCGCGGCGAGGGCCGCCACGATGATTGCCATGCGCTTCATGACACGATGTCCTTCCTGAGTGGCCAATGTCTGGCCAGCGATTCCGATCCCCGAGGTCTCCACCCAACACGAATCGCACGCTGTGTCCGCGCGCAGAAGCCCGTCTACGCCCAGCGCAGGATAGCCGCTCGGATGTGCGCACCGCTACGAGCGGAGGAGTCTCGGGCGCTGGATCTCGGATCGCGGTCCGCTCCTAACCTGTCGCCGTGAACCAACCCCGACCCTTACCGCCGGACGGCGTCGACTACAGCCGCAAGTGGTTCGTCCTCGTGGCGGTGGCAATGGGCATATTTCTCGGAACGATCGACGGGTCGATCGTCAACGTCGCGCTGCCGACCCTCGCCGACGAATTCGACACCTCGTTCGGAGTCGTGCAGTGGGTCTCGCTCGGCTACCTCCTGACCCAGGCGACCCTGACCCTCGGCTTCGGTCGCCTCGGTGACATGGTCGGAAAGAAGCCCATCTTCACGGCGGGGTTCGCGGTGTTCACCATCTTCTCGGTACTCGCTGGCCTCGCGCCGTCGATCGAGCTCCTCATCGGTGCCCGCATCCTCCAAGCCGTCGGCGCAGCGATGATCTTCGCTCTTGGGTTTGCGATCACGACCGAGGCGTTCCCCCCCACAGAGCGAGGCAAGGCCCTCGGCATCAATGGCGCGATGGTGTCGCTCGGCATCATCGTCGGTCCCGTGGTCGGCGGCCTCCTGATCGACGCTGCGTCATGGCGGTGGATCTTCCTGGTCAACCTCCCCATCGGCATCATCGGGACCATGACCGCCATCCGGTTCGTCCCCAACACAAAGCCGCGTACCACCCAGCGGTTCGACTGGCCCGGCGCTGCGGTCTTCTTCGTAGCACTGCTTTCGTTGCTTGCAGGCCTCACATACGGCCAGGAGGCCGGGTTCTCCGACCCGGTCGTCGTCGGCGCCGTCCTCGTCGCCGTGGTCGCCCTCGTGGCATTCATCCGCATCGAACAGGCGGCGGCGCATCCCATGGTCGATCTCACCCTCTTCCGGAACAGGAACCTGTCGGTCAACCTCTTCATCGGCTTCCTCCAGTTCGTCTCGATCGCCGGCGTGATCCTGATCCTCCCGTTCTACCTGTCCGACGCGCTCGGCTTCTCGACACGCGAGGTGGGTCTGCTCCTTGCCTCGATCCCCATCACGCTCGGTGTGCTGGCACCGGTCTCGGGGACGCTCTCGGACCGCCTCGGAACGCGGCTCGTCACCGTGACCGGCCTGATCGTGACGGCGCTGGGGTTCGGGCTTGCAGCGTTCCTCTACACGACGGACACGACCGTGCTGCAGTTCGTCGCCGCGGGTCTGGTGATCGGTGCGGGCTTCGGCCTCTTCCAGTCGCCGAACAACAGCGCGATCCTCGGTTCCGTCCCCCAGGATCGTCTCGGGATCACGAGTGGCATGCTGACGATCAACAGGATCACCGGACAGATCGTCGGCATCGCCGTGCTCGGAACCGTATGGGCGACGCGCACGACCGCCTACGCCGGTGGCGGAACCGCCGAATCGGCCGACGCTTCCGCACAGGCCCTCGGTCTACGCGACACCCTGGTCGTCGTAACGCTCATCAGCGTCGTGGGTCTCGTGGCGGCGGTGCTGGCGTGGCGCCGCGACCGCCGTGATGGCATCTCGGATGCGCCACGCCATCGCAGCCGAGTGCGTTCCTGACTCGTCGCCGATCGTCGGTACTGTGACCGCATGCACCACCCCATGACAACCCTCCTGCACGGATCCGTCGAGATGCCCATGCACGGCCTCGGCGTCTACCAATCGGCAGACGGTGACGAAGTCATCAACGCTGTGCAATGGGCCATCGAGGATGGTTACCGCCTCATCGACACGGCATCCATCTATCGCAACGAACGTGGCGTGGGAGAGGGCATCCGCAGATCCGGGATTCTGCGGGATGAGGTCTTCGTGACCACGAAGCTCTGGAACACCGACCAAGGGTACGAATCGGCCCTCGATGCGTGCGCCGCCAGCCTCGATCGTCTGGGTCTCGAGCAGGCCGACCTGTACCTCGTGCACTGGCCCAAACCCGAGCACACGGCCGACACCTGGCGTGCACTCGAGAAGCTCCGCTCCGATGGCTTCGTGCGGGCGATCGGTGTGTCGAACTTCGAACCCCATCACCTCGATCAGCTCATGGGAACCGCATCCGTCGCGCCCTCGGTGAACCAGATCGAACTCCATCCGAGCCTCCAGCAACACGAAGCACGTACCGCGTCGGTGGCCGTGGGTGCTGTGCCGCAGGCGTGGAGCCCCCTCAAGCAGGCCAGGATCCTCGACGACCCGGTCATCGTGGGCATCGCCGAACGCATCGGGCGCACCCCGGCCCAGGTCGTGCTGCGTTGGCAGCTCGACGAGGGCGTGGCGACCATCCCCAAGTCAGTCAGCAGGGCTCGAATCGAGGAGAACGGTGCCGTGTTCGACTTCTCGCTGTCCGACGACGACCTTGCTGCCATGCGATCACTCGACAGCGGCGACCGCATCGGTCCGCATCCCGACACGATCACCTTCTGAACGATCCGGGAGTCGAGGAGCTCGCCCGCAGCCACCCTTCGGATGGCCGACCAGACGCGACGGATCGTTAGGCTCGGCCACCATACGTGACGACGAGGACACCATGACGTGGACACCGGACAGTTGGCGCTCGAAACCGATCGAACAACAGCCGCAGTACCCGGATCCCGACGCGCTCGCGGACGTGGAGAAGGAACTCACCTCGTCCCCGCCGCTCGTGTTCGCCGGCGAGGCTCGAACACTTCGTTCGCAACTCAGGGAGGTGGCACGCGGTGAGGCGTTCCTGCTCCAGGGAGGGGACTGCGCAGAGGCCTTCGCCGAGTTCCACGTCGACACCATTCGCGACACGTTCAAGGTCATGCTCCAGATGGCCGTCGTGCTCACCTACGGGGCGGCACTTCCCGTCGTCAAGGTGGGTCGGATGGCTGGACAGTTCGCCAAACCGCGTTCGTCGGATTTCGAGACTCAGGACGGCGTGTCCCTTCCGAGCTACCGCGGTGACATCGTCAATGGGATCGCCTTCGATGCCGAAGCACGGGTGCCGGACCCGACCCGCCAGATGCGTGCCTACTACCAGTCAGCCCTCACGCTGAACCTCATCAGGGCATTCTCCCAGGGAGGCATGGCGAACCTCGAGAAGGTCCATCGATGGAACCTCGAGTTCATCAAGGACTCGCCCCAGAGCGAGCGATACGAGGAGTTGGCCAACAGCCTCGATGAGACCCTGGGTTTCATGCGAGCCATCGGCCTCACGCCTGAGACCGCCCCCCAGCTGCGGGAGACGGACATCTACACGAGCCACGAGGCCCTGCTGCCCGGGTATGAGGAGGCGTTGATTCGTGTGGACAGCCTCACCGGTGATTACTACGCGACGTCAGCGCACATGCTGTGGATCGGGGACCGCACCCGACAGGTGGACGGCGCCCATGTCGAGCTGCTTCGTGGCGTCGGCAATCCGATCGGCCTCAAGTGTGGTCCGAGCCTCGAGCCGGAGGACCTCGTCAGGCTCATCGCCACCCTCGATCCCGACAACGATCCGGGGCGACTCACGCTCATCACCCGCCACGGCGCCGACCAGGTCGAACGATTCCTGCCGCCCATCGTCGAGGCCGTCGAGCGCGAGGGCTTCGAGGTCGTGTGGTCGTGTGATCCGATGCACGCAAACACGATCATCTCGTCGAACGGGTACAAGACCCGACCCTTCGAGCGCGTCGCTGCCGAGGTCGAGCAGTTCTTCGAGGTCCACCGTTCCATGGGAACCCATGCCGGCGGCGTGCATTTCGAGATGACCGGCAAGAACGTGACGGAGTGCACGGGTGGCGCCGCCCGAATCGACGAGGAGAACCTGGCCGATCGCTACCACACGCACTGTGATCCCCGCCTCAATGCCAGCCAGGCCCTCGAACTTGCGTTCATCATCGCCGATCAGCTGAAAGAGGCTCGGCCATCAGCCACATGAGTCCCCACGTGACGCGTTCGGCCTCTACCTGGCCCCTTCGCCAGAGCTAGCCTGCCGGCATGGCGAGTGACGAGTCAACGGGGCGCAGATGGTTCCACCACGTCGATCCCCGGCGACGGACGTCGATATCGACCCGACTCGCCGTGGCAACGCTCGCCGTCGCCATCGTCACCGTCATCGTTTCCGTCGTCGTCTCCTCGGCGACGGTCAGTGGCAGCGCGAACGAACTCATCGACAAAGCCGTCGAGACACGTGCTTCGACAGCGGCCGAGGAGCTCAGGGCCTACATCGATGGGCTGACACGCAACATGAAGCTGCTGACCGCGAGTCCGGCCATGGCCGACGCCTCGAGAGCCTTCGCTGAAGGGTTCCGCTCGCTGAACGCCGAGGATCCCGACAATCTGGCGGCCGAGAAGGATGCACTCACGAGGTTCTACCTGGACACATACCTGCCGGAGCTGTCCGAGATCCGGGGTCAGCCGGTCGACCCGACGGAGTTCTTCCCGACGGCCGAAGCGGCGGCGCTGTACCTCCAGAACACCTACATCGCCCTCAATCCGTTCGAAGGTGATGACCGACGGTTGCTCTCGAATGGCGAGGACGACAGCGCTTGGACCGCCGTGCACGTCGGTGTGCATCCCGCGCTTCGCGACATCGCCGACCAGCTGGGGTTCCTCGACCTCATGATCGTGGACGCAGATACCCAGTCGATCGTCTACTCGGTCGCCAAGGATGTCGCCTTCGGAACGAACCTCGATACCGGCCCCCACAGCGGATCCACCCTCGCTGGGCTGGTTCGACGGGTGGTGGCGGACCCGAAGGATGGGGAGGTCGTTGGCACCGACGTTGCGGTCTATCCGCCATCGAGCGATCGGCCGACCGCCTTCCTGGCTGCGCCCATCGTCGTCGACGGCACGTTGGAGGCGGTGCTCGTCGGTGCCATCGCGTTCGACGAGATCACCGCCATCATGACCTCCGATTGGCGGGCGGGACGCTTCGGCGAGACGGGGGAGATGTACCTGATCGGTCCGGACCGGCGCATGCGATCCGATGCGCGGATGCTGCTCGAGGAACCCAATGCGTTCTTCACCCGAATCGACGAGATGGGATCGGTCACCGGCGTCGACAGGAGCCGCATGGAGGCACTCGGTACATCGGTCGTGTTCCAAACCGTCGACAGTGAGGCAGCCCAGCGAGGCATCGACGGGGAGACAGGCTCCGTGCGCACGGTCAACTACCTCGGCGCCGATGTGCTGTCGGCGTACGTACCGATCGACGGCGAAGACCTGTCATGGGTGTTGATCGTCGAGCAAGGGGTCGCCGAGTCCGAAACCCAGCTCACGAGCTACGTGCGTTCGATGGTGGTGATCACGGTCGTTGCCGTGGTGCTGCTCACATTCCTCGCCGTGGCTTGGGCCGGTGGTTTCATGGCGCCGGTACGCGCCATGAGCGCGACGCTCCGGGACATTCGCACGGGCGACGACAGCGTCGACATCCCGATCGGCGGTCCTCGTGAGTTCCGCGAGCTCGGTCATCGGCTCGATGCCATGGTCGTGTCGCTTCGGCTCCGACGAGCAGCCGTCCTCGAAGCCCTGCGTTCGAAGTCCGCTGTCATCCGTACCCTGATGCCCGATACGGCGGCGGAGCGATTAGGCCTCGGCGAGCGGCATGTCGTGGAAGCCGTGCCACAGGCGTCCATCGTGGCGATCGTCATCGACGGCCTCGACGAGTCGATCACCTCCCAGGACGCAGCAGCCGGTCGGGACTTCCTCCACGAACTCGTCGATGGCATCGATGCTGCCGCTGATACCCACGGCCTCGAACGTGTGAAGATCCACGGCGACGTGTACGTCGCCATCTGCGGCTTGTCGTCACCGCACATCGACCACGCCCCCCGGTCGGCGGCCTTCGCCGGAGAGGTCGTGACATGGATCGCCTCGATGGCTGACGAATGGTCCATCGACGTGACTGCAAGGGCCGGCGTATCGAGCGGAGCCGTGGCTGCCGGCCTCGTCGGCAACACAAGGCTCGTGTTCGATCTGTGGGGTGACCCGGTCGATGAAGCAGCGGCCCTCGCGCAGGCCGGGTCTCCGCACGAAGTCGTCGTCAGCCGCACGGCACGCGACAGGATGCCGTCGAGTGTGGAGCTCGCGGAGATCGACCTCGACGGCACGACGGCATGGATCTATGGGGTCGAGCGATCATCGGGGCCGATGCAATGAACACCTTCCTGAACGATGACACAGCCGTGTGGGCCATCGTCCTCGTCGTGTTCCTGCCGATCCTGATCATCGGTGCAGGCGAGGTCCAGGAGCGACTCCGGCAGCGAGGCTCCGGATTCGAGGCCACCGTCGCGACCTTGCGCAACTGGGTGCTTCCCCTCCTCACATTGTGGACGCTGGTTGTGGTGATCTTCGAGGTGAGCACGGCGAACTTCTTCGTCAGGGTCCTCGCGACGGTGACGATCTTCGCCGCTGTTGCAGCGGCGTTGCAGGCCATCAACTACCTGATCGCACTCGTCAAGGCACGATCGGAGCGACCAGGAGCCAGGGGAGTCCCGCAACTGGTGTTCCTCCTGCCTCGACTGGTCGTCTTTCTGGTGGCGGCCTGGTTGATCGTGGGTTCGGTCTGGAACGTCGACATCTCCGGGCTGTTCGCCGCCCTGGGTGTGACCTCCCTTGTCATCTCCCTCGCACTCCAGCCCACGTTGAGCGGCATTGCGTCAGGTCTGTTGCTGCTGGGCGACCGCCCGTTCAATCCGGGAGACTGGATCAAGGCAGGTGACCTCGAAGGCGTCGTGCTCGATCTCGGATGGCGCACGTCAAAGGTGCAGGACCGAAACGGCGACATCGTCATCATCCCCAACAGCCAGCTCTCGGACGCGACGCTCTACAACTTCGCCCAGCCGACGCGCCTGCACCGAGTCGTGGTCCCGGTGCAAGTCGCGTACGCCAATCCTCCGACGGTCGCCAAGGAGATGCTGCTCGCGGCCGCCCGATCGACGCCCGGCGTGCTCGAGGAACCACCGCCGGCGATCCGCGTCGTGCAGATCGACGACCCGTTGATGGGCTATGAGGCGGACCTGTGGATCGATGATTACGCCATCGCACCGAAGGTGTTCTCGGACTTCGGTTCCCTCGTGTGGTACCACTCGCACCGCATGGGTGTTCCCCTCCCGAGTCCGGCATTCGACCTGTTCCACCACGATCCGATCCAGGAAGCCGCCGATGCGAGCATCACCGAAACCGACATCGCCGAGGAGCTGCGGACCGTCCCCCTCCTGTCGGACCTCGACGACGCCGACATCGATCGACTGGCCGAGGGGGCCAGCCAGGTGCGGTTCAGCGCCGGAGAGACGATCGTCGCGAGTGGAACCCGTGATGCCACGACCTACGTGCTGGTCGACGGTATGGCGCGCATCGTCGCTCCCGATCGACCGCTGCAATCCGTGGACCTCGTACGCAGTGATCTCTTCGGCATGATGGGCCAGTGGGCCCCTGATCGAAAGCCGCCCATCACCATGGCTGTGACCGACTGTGAGGTCGTCGTGATCGACGCCGAAATTGCGGGGCAGGTGGCGAGCCGCAACCCCATCCTCACCGACACGCTCAACAAGCTCGCTGCGAACCGCCGACGCCGGCTCGAGGACCCGACCCGTCAGAACGCATCGGTTCAGGGCGGCCCCGAACCGACGGAGGACGCACCATGACCGGTGCCACAACCGGCCCGCGAGCGACGACTCGACGTTCGGGCCGTCGTGCGAGCACCGACGTCGCCATCGTCATGATCGCCGCCGCACTCGTCTCGGCTCTCGTGATCGGCGTGTTCAACTATGTGACGGGCCGCCAGCTGATCCGTGACGGCGTCACGACGCAACTGGTGGATGTTGGGGCCAACCGAGCTGATCGCATCGAACGGGGCCTGACCAACCTCACGGACACGACGGTGACCCTGGCCCGCGAACCATCGGTCGCCGCATCACTCGTGGAGTTCTCCGAGGCGTTCGCGGCGACCACCGACGTTCTCGACGACGATCAACTCGCCGCTCTCACGGCCTTCTACGCCGACGGCATCGCCGTGACGACCCCACCCGGTGTGGAGGCTCCCACGACGAACGAACTCCTCCCGTCCTCGGACACCGCCCGTTTCCTGCAGTACTGGTACGTGGCCCAGGCACCCCTCGAGGAGCGCGGCGAGATCGTGGACCCAGGCGACGGTTCGGCGTACTCCGCTGTCCACGCGCAACGGGGTCCGGACCTGGCTGCGATGACCGACATCGTCGCGACCGGGGACGTCGTGCTCGTCGATCTCGAAGGCACCGTGGTCTACTCGAGCGACAAGCGGATCGACTTCGCGACCAACCTCGTCACGGGTCCGCACCGTGATTCGGGCCTCGCCGAGGCCGTCGCGCGGCTGGAGACGGCGGCTGCCGGAGACGTCGTCTTCGCCGACTATGCGCCCTATGCGCCTGCCCTGGGGCTACCGGAGCTGTGGGTCGCCACGGTGGTGCGGAACCAGTCCGAGGTCGTCGGCATCGTGGCGACTTCCGTCGGCAACGATGCCCTGGTGGCCCTCACTACGGCGGCGGGCGATTGGGACGCGCTCGGACTGGGGGACACCGGTGAGACCTACATCGTCGGACCGGACCGGCTCCTGCGCTCCGAATCGCGTTTGTGGCTCGAGGACCCTGACCGATACCTCGATGTGATGGCCGATGCCGGATTCGATCAGGAGGCCATCGATGCCGTGAGCACCTTCGGTACGACCGTGCTCACCCAAATCGCCGACACCGATGCCGTCGACGCCGCATTGGGCGGGGAGGTATTCGAGGCCACAACGACCAACTACCTCGGGCAGCGTACGAGGACCTATTCCGAGCCGCTGAGGTCCGGCACGCTCGGGTGGGTGGTCGTCACCGAGGCGCAGACGTCAGAGATCTTCTCGCCCCTCAGAGACTACGTGTGGCGCCTCTTCCTGGTGGCCCTGCTCGCCGTTCCCATCGTCATCGGCGTCGCCGTGTTCATCGCTCGTCGGATGCTGCGACCCATCGGCCCGATCGTCGATGGCGCGAACACAGTTGCTGGCGGGGACATCGATGTGGAACTCGACATGGGGGGCCACGATGAGTTCTCCGACATCGCTGCTCAGTTCAACGCGTTCGTGGCTGAGCTTCGACACCAGCGTGGCGAGGTTGAACGTGCGGATGCCGAGACCACGGAGTTGTTGGCGTCGGTGCTGCCCCGACGACTCGTCGACCAGTACCGATCCGGCGATCGGGACATCGCGGAGTCGATCCAGAATGCGACGCTCATCGCCATCACCCTCAACGACGACCGAGCGGGCCTCTCCGATGACGACCGGGCCGAGTACAGCGTCCAGGTATCGGCAGGAGTCGCCGAGATCGCTGCCCGACACGAAGCGGAGCACATCGCATCGAATGCCACGACCGGGATGTATGCGACCGGGTTGGGGTCGGATCAGCTCGAGATCGACGACGCCATCGGCTTCGCCATCGAAGCCAGGGATTGGATCCAAGGCTACTTCGCAGAGCGCGAGCTCGACATGACGATGGGTGTCGGAGTTGCTGGTGGTGATGTCGTTGCGAACGTCATCGGGACCCAACGCCTCGCCTTCGACGTCCTCGGTTCGCCGAGGCGCATCGCGGAAGATCTCGCGCGCGCTGCTCCGGCGTGGGCGGTGGTCGTCGATGCGGTGATCGCGGCACGCGCCGAGGGGCCATGGGCGTTCGAGCGGATGGGTGACCTGAGCGATGTCCGCGGGGCTCCCATCGAGGGATGGCTACTCGAACCGCGTATCCCCGCCGAGTGAGCCGAAGCGCAGCAGGTCGGTCCGTGCCGCCTACTGCGAGAGGAGTTCGCCGTCGAGGTGGCGGCACAGTGTTGCCCACACCGAAGCGTGGGCGAGTTCGTGCTTCATCGACCGGAGCGTCTCGAGGAACGTGGGGATCGCGGCAGCGACCGACATGGGATTCGGACGTGAGATCTCGAGCACATCCTCATCGGGGCGGAGCACCAGGATCTCGGTCGTCGGCCATGCCTTCTTGATCTTCGCGATCTCGGAGGCGAGCGCCGATCGACCGGCACGGTCGAACACGTCCTCATAGAACCGTCCACCTGATCGTGGGGCGGTTGCCGCAAGGGGAGCGATGATCAACACGAGATCGAGTGGCTCGTCCCTCGCCAGCACGAGATCGGCCGATGTCCCGGAGGCGAGGCCCCCGTCGGCGTACCACCGATCCTCGATCCTCACCGGCTCGTAGACGAACGGCACGGCGATCGATGCCGCGACGGCCTCGGCCATCGTTGCCCTCGGGGCCGCTTCGGTCCCGAACGGCACGCGGGTGCGGCGTTCGACGTCGTAGGCGACGAGTGCCGTTGGCTTGGTCGGCCACCCGTGGGCGAGGTCACCGGCGGCGTCGGCTACCCACTCCTGGATCCCGTCCGTGCGGTACATGCCGGGGCTCGCGAGCGCAATGTGGAGGCTCGGCTTGCGGATCGCCGGCAACAGGCCCCGTCGAAGCCAACGGACCGCGCCCCTCGGCGCTCCACGTCGGTAGAGGTACCCGTTGAGCCACTCGTGAATCTCTTCGGTCGTCTCGCCGGTCCCGGCAAAGGTGTCGAGATGGACGGCGTTGGCGCGCACCATCGCACCGGCGAACGCGCCGGAGGAGGTGCCGATGACGACCTCGGCATCGTCGGGATTCCAGCCAGTTGCCATCTCCAGCGCCAAGAGGGCGCCGAAGTGGAAGGCCGCTCCCGTGACACCACCGCCACCCAAGACGAGTCCTACCGTTCCCACGATCGCCGATCCTACCTCCGATCATCGGGCGGTGGGGGCCACGACGTGATCGCCTAGGGTGCAGCCCGTGCCCAGCCCCGAAGCCATCGAACGATTCCTCGCCGACCTCGGCGGAGAATCTGGTATCGAGGCTGTCAGTGAAGCCAAGCGCCATCGCCTTCGTCGAACCCCGGAGGACATCGTCGTCGTGGCAGAGGGCGAGGACATCGTCGCCGTGGCCATCGCTGCGCCTCACCGCCAGGGTGATGGATCGGACATCTGGGAGCTCGAGACCGCCGTGCGTCGCGACATGCAGTTCTCAGCGTTCGAGGGATCGGTGTTGCGGGCAGGCCTCGCCTCCGTGCCCGCCGGTGCACCGGTCACCGTATGGACGTCACGAACGACATCGTCCGAGGCCCTCGTGGAACTGGGATTCGTCGCACGCCGAACCCTGGCATACATGGTGGTCGAGCTACCGCTACGAACCGATGGCGCGGGTCCCGAGGATGTGCGGCGGTTCACGTGGGCCGACACCGAAGCCCTGATTGCGATCAACGCCAGGGCCTTCGCCAACCACCGCGAGGCAGCGGCACTCGATGCCGAGGAGTTCCGATCGCTGACACAAGAGCCCTGGTTCTCCCCGGACGGCATCGTCCTGGCGCCCGCCGAGGGTCCGATCAGCGGATTCTGTTGGACGAAGGTGCATGACAACGGAGACGGCGAGATCTATCGAATCGCTGTCGACCCCGATCGGCACGGACTCGGACTCGGTCGTCGCCTGACCCTTGCCGGGTTCGCTCACCTCGCCGGGGAACCCGGTGTCGTCAGGGGAGCGTTGTGGGTGGACCTCGCCAACACCATCGCCGTCGAGCTCTACGAGCGAATGGGAATGGTCATCGACAGGACCAACACGGAGTATGCGCGAAGCTGAACGGACGGCTTGGCGAGTCAGCGGACCACCCGACGTTCGCGCCGTCGCGTGGGGGCTTCAACCGAAGCGTTGCCCGCACTGGGGGCAGTGATCGTCGTGCTCGGAGGTCTGGGCCGTGCACCACGGGCATGGAAGATCCGAGCCGTCACCCTTGAAGGTGATGCCTGTCGTCGTATTCGTGTCCGTCGCGGTGTTCGACTTGCCGCCGATCGCCACGAGGGCGATCGTGACGAGGAACGCTGCAAGTGCCATCTCCAACATCCAGATCCCTCCATCGGATACTGGAATGTAGGTAGGGAACGCGAAAACCCCGGGTATTTACGAAGCTCACGGGGTTCGCCACCGGCTGTCAGGACGTGGCGCCGAGTACCGCTCGATCGAACTCGGCTGTCAGATTGTCCGGGACGTCACCGGGTCGGGCAGCGAGGTTGCGTTCGGCGTAGCTCACGAGTGTCTGCGCGGCGTGGTAGACGATCCACCGGTCGAGCTGGACGCCATCGATGTCCTTGCCGTAGCCGTCGATCACCGCTCGGGCCGCCGCCGGTCCTGCGTGCATGGATGCCGACCACACGACGCGGGTCAAGTCCCACTCGGGGGGCGCCAGCGTTGCCCATCCCCAGTCGATCAACGTGAGATGCCCGTCGTCATCGACGATGAAATTGCGCACGACCGGATCGGTGTGGGCTACCACCGGTGTGCCGGCATACGGTGGATTGAGCTCCAGGGCGGCATCGATCTGGGCCTGGCTGATGCCAACGCGCCCCCGATAGCGCTCGAGACGTTTGACGGAGGAGCGGAAGTCGACCGCAACCCATTCGTCATCGATACCGCGAGCGAGGTTCGACATTGGCGTGCGATCAGCTGCGTGGACGTCCGCGAGGATCCTGCCGGCCGTGCGTGCCAGGCCGGGGTTCTCCGGCAGCGACTGGAGGTTCCACCGCCCCGCATCCTCGAACGTGATCCAGTGGCTGTCGTCGTGGACACCACGATCGACGATTCTGGGGAGATTGTGGATCCCTTCGAGGGCTTGGAGCGCATGGGCTTCCCTGCGTTGGCGGGCATCGGACCCGTAGACCTTCAGAATGAAACTCTTGCCCTTGCGCCAGATGCGGAACACGCGATTGGGCCCCACCAGAGAGGTGGCGCCCGTGAGTTCTTGAAAGGTGCCGCCGACTGCGAGCATCCTGGCGATCGCGTGTGGTTCCAGTTCGGCCTCCGGGATCGTTCGGCATTCTTGCACCTCTCCATCGGCATGACGACCCGGCACGGGTAGCCTTGCCGCGCATTCGACAAAGGCAGATCACCGTGTCCATCCGTATCACCCTCCCCGACGGCTCCGTGCGCGACTACGACAGCGGCGTCACCGGCCACGACGTCGCAACCGACATCGGTCCGCGCCTGGCGAAGGCCGCGGTCGCCGTCACGGTGGATGGAGGCATGTACGACCTGCACCGTCCGATCGAGCACGACGCATCGCTGTCGATCGTCACGGAGAACACCGAGGCCGGTCGCCACGTGATCCGCCACTCGGCGGCGCACATCATGGCCCAGGCCGTGCTCGATCTCTTCCCGGGTGCGAAGTTCGCGATCGGTCCGGCTATCGAGGACGGCTTCTACTACGACTTCTCCGTCGAGGAGCCGTTCACGCCCGAGGACCTCGAGCGCATCGAGCAACGCATGAGCGAGATCGTCGAGGAGGACCAGGCCTTCACGCGCGGTGAGTTGTCGATCACCGAGGCGCTCGCCGCCTTCTCCGATCAACCCTTCAAGCGCGAGATCATCGAAGGCGTCGATGCCGATGAAGGGGTGGCAGGCGACACCGTCAGCACGTACCGCAACGAGGCGTTCGTGGACCTCTGCCGCGGTCCGCACCTCCCGTCGACGTCGCGCCTGAAGGCGTTCAAGCTGATGCGCACGGCCGGCGCCTATTGGCGTGGCGACGAAGCCAGGGAACAGCTCCAGCGGATCTACGGCACGGCCTGGGAATCGACCAAGGCCCTCGACGAGTACCTCCTGCGTCTCGAGGAGGCGAGCAGAAGGGATCACCGGCGCCTCGGGAACGAGCTGGACCTGTTCTCGTTCCCGACCGAGTTGGGCAGCGGCCTCGCGGTGTGGCATCCACACGGCGGGATCCTGCGCCGTACCGTCGAGGACTACTCCCGCCGGACGCATGCCGATCACGGGTACGAGTACGTCGTCACGCCACACATCGCAAAGGCAGACCTGTGGCAGACCTCGGGACACGTCGACTTCTACCGCGAAGGCATGTATCCCGAGATGGAGCTCGATCCCGGAGCTGATGGCACGGGTCAGGGCTACTTCGTCAAGCCGATGAACTGCCCGGGGCACATACTCATCTACAAAGCCCGGAGTCGGTCCTACCGGGAACTGCCCCTCCGCCTGTTCGAGCTCGGCACCGTCTACCGCTACGAGCGGTCAGGCGTCCTCCACGGTCTCATGCGCGCACGCGGTTTCACCCAGGACGACAGCCACATCTTCACGACCGAGGAGGACCTCGCCGACGAGTTGCAGCGCCTATTGGACTTCGTGCTCATGGTTCTGCGCGATTTCGGGTTCGAAGACTTCGAAGCGGATCTCTCCACGCGCCCTGACAAGTTCGTCGGAGATCCCGACCTGTGGGTGAAGGCCGAGGCATATCTCGCGGCTGTGCTCGACACGGCAGGTCTGTCGTACCAACTCGCCGCAGGCGAGGGCGCCTTCTATGGGCCGAAGATCGACATCCACATCAAGGATGCCATCGGCAGGAGGTGGCAGCTGTCCACCATCCAGGTGGACTTCGCCCAACCCGAGAACTTCGACCTCGAGTATGCCTCGAGCGAGAACACCCGTGTGAGGCCCGTGATGATCCACCGTGCCCTGCTCGGCTCCGTCGAGCGATTCGTGGGCATACTGGTCGAGCACTATGCCGGGGCATTCCCCGGATGGCTCGCTCCTGTGCAGGCCACCGTCGTCCCCGTGGCCGATCGGCACAACGACTACGCGCAGTCCGTGGGTGAGGAGTTGCGGTCGGCAGGGGTGCGCGTCGATGTCGACACCGCCGACGAGACGGTCGGTGAGAAGATTCGCAAGGCCATCACCCACAAGCATCCTGCGATCCTCGTCGTCGGGGACAAGGACGTGGAGGCTGGGACGGTGGGACTGCGCTGGCGCGGCGACGAGCACGAACGACGGGGCGTGGCGCTCGACGCCGCTCGGGACGAGATCGTCGCTGCTGTCGCGCCCCGCGCTGATCGCTCGTTCGGACCCGACTCCCACCTAATCTCCCCACGGAACGTCATCAGCCCGCACTCCATTACGGAGGACTCCCGTGAAGATCATCGTCAATTTCCTCGCCGCCTCCGTTCGTCGGTTGCCGTGGGTGGTCATCGCTCTGACCCTCGTCGTCACCTTCGTCTTGAGTGGCTTCGGTGCCAACTTCACACCTGCAGAGGATCAGAACGAATCGTTCGCACCTGAAGCGCCAGAGTTGACGGCGATCTCCACGATCGGTGACACATTCGGCACGACGACGACGCGTTTGCAGGTCCTCACATCGAGTTCCACCGGTGACGTGATCACCCTCGACGGATTCACGGCTGCGACCGCCCTCGACGAATCGGTGCGTAGCGGTGAGGGGGCCGAATACCTCGTCGACAGTGACCAGTCCCCGGCCGTGCTCTCGTACCTCGCCCCCGTGCAGTTCGCGATCCAGGCCGGTGCGCCGGTGCCGACCTCCGATGCCGAGGTGAAGGCGCTCTACAGCCAGGGCCTCCAGGCTGCGCCTCCCGAGTTCCAGGGCTTCCTGACGGCGCTCGTGTCCGAGGACGCAGATCTGTCTGCCGGAACCGCAACCTACGGCCTCACCTCCATCACCTACGAGACCGACGCCGACTTCGACGAGGCCGCTGCACGTGCGCTCGCCGTCGCGACATCGGTCGAGGAGGCGGCAACCCCGGATTCGATCACCGATGCGGCATTCAGCCAGGAGCTCATATTCGCCTCCGGCGACGATTTCCAGGATGAGATCCTGCGCATGTTCGCCGCAGCGGGATTGATCATCCTGCTCGTCCTCGCCCTCGTCTTCGTCGTGAAGCCGACCGCATTCCGAGACCGCGCCCTGTTCTACCTCGGTGTCGGGCTCATGATCGCAGGCGTGCTCGTGGCCGTGGCTCCCAGCCTCGGCTTGCTCTTCCCCGATGTCTTCCCCGAAGCATGGGGTGAGGCCGAGCTCGGAACGGTGCTCGGCATCGCTGCTCTCCTGTACCTGGCTGCCTTCCTGATGTGGACGTTCGCCAGCAGGAAGTTGCGTCGCACCACGGCTGATACCTTGTTGACCTTCCTGACGATCGGGTTCGCGATCCAGTGGGTGAACGGGTTCGGCAACATCCTCTTCGAGGACGCATCCCAGCTGGCCCAGATCCTGCCAATCCTCCTCATCGGCCTCGGCGTCGACTACTCGATCCACGTCACCACCCGCTACCGCCAGGAGCTGGCCGCGGGCAAATCGGTGGATCTGTCCATCTCCACGGCTATCCGAACCGTGGGTATCGCGCTGGTCCTCGCCACGCTCACGACCGCCATCGGCTTCCTGACGAACCTCACCAACGACATCCCCGCGATCATGGAGTTCGGTGTTCTCGCCGCCATAGGTATCGGTGCATCGTTCCTCCTCATGCTCACGTTCGTTCCCGCCGTTCGGCTGCTCCTCGACCGACGCGGTGAGCGTCGCGAGGTCCTCGACACCGACGGACTCGAAGCCGGCGATGCCAGGTTCGTGCCTCGACTCGTGGGAAGCCTCGCCTTCCTCCCGAAGCGCTTCGCCGTCATCACCGTCGTTGCGTTCGTGATCGGCACCGGCTTCGCCGGTGTCGCCATGACGGGTCTCTCGACGCAGTTCTCATTCCTCGACTTCGTCCCCACCACGTCGCCCATCCGCGACACGGCGGTGACCATCGACGAGAACTTCAACTTCCCCGAGACGACGAGCGTCCTCGTGGAGGGCGAGGTCGCGACCGGCAGCGCATGGAATGCAATGCTGGAGTCCTACACGAACGCCGCTGACGTACCCGAGGTGGGATCCATCACCCTGCCGGGAGGAACGAAGTTCGCCACCGGGCAGTCACTCATGAGCGTGATGTTCCAGTTCCTCAACCCCGCACCGGACAATGCCGTGTTCGATCCCGAGATGTTCGATGTCGCCCTCCAGGTCGGGTTCGGCCAGGATCGGTCGGTTCCCGAGAACGGGGACGTGACTCCGTTGTACGACATCGCCTACCAGAACCATCCCGAGATCATGGTGAGCGTCCTCTCCGGTCAGGTCGGCGGTCCCTACGACGCGGCGCTGTTCAATTTCGACACCACGGCGGGAGAACCGGGCGCCGGAGCCCTGGGAGAGGGTTTGAACGAGGCATTCGCGCCAGTCCAGGCGGCCGGACTCGCATCGGTTGCCACGTCGCAGTTCATCATCAGCGACCTCGTGGTGACGACGCTGCGTGACTCCCAGGTTTCGTCGCTGGCACTGACCCTCCTGGCGGCCCTGGTGCTCCTGGTGGTCAACTTCTGGTTCGAACTGCGGCGTCCGATGCTCGGGGTCATCACCACGATCCCCGTCGCCATGGTGGTGATCTGGGTCTTCGGCTTCATGGCGTTGTTCGGCATCGCGTTCGGACCCGTCACCTCGACGATCTCAGCGATCGGTATCGGTATCGGCATCCCGTACATGATCCATGTCACCCAGAGATACCTCGAGGAGCGGGTCACCCAGGACGATGCGGACGATGCGGTCCAAGAGACGCTCACGCACACGGGTGGTGCCCTCGCCGGATCAGCGATGACGACCATGGCGGGATTCGGTGTCCTCATGCTTTCGACGACGATCCCGTTCCAGCAGTTCGGGTTCGTGCTCGCCTACACGATCTTCCTCGCCCTGATCGCTGCCACCGCCCTGTTGCCGAGCATGCTCGTGCTCTGGGACGGTTGGCATCGCAAGCGTGGCGACACCTCGATGGACGTCGAGGTGTTCGAGGAGGCGCTGGGTGAGGTCGTCTGACACGGACTTCGCAGATGCCTGATCGCCCCGTGGGAACACCGGGCGAGGGTTCCGGACGCCCGGGGGCCAGTCCCTATCGCACGATCGACACTCGCATGCGACGGCGAGCGGGTGCCGTGTACCTGGTGATGGCGGTCGTAGCGAGCGGCCTCGTCATCGTCTCGGGCGTCGACCTCATGTGGTTGACGGCGGTCGTTCCGATCGCGGCCATCGGCATCATCCACATGGCGACCGCGTGGCGCATGCCGGTCTCGGACATGGATGCGATCGACCGGGCCAAGGCAGCGACATCTTTCGAGGTCGGCCACGGCTCGGCGACCCTCGGGTATCGGGGACCATTCGCGAAACCGGTGTGGCAGGTGCTCGTGTTCTCGAGCACACCGAGTCCCGACCATCAGGCCCTCGTGACCGTCGACGCAAAGACGGGCGAGATCACCGGTCGCTATGAGGAATCGGTCGACCTCCCCTGAGTGCCTGACTCCCGCCGACAACTGCGGCGGCAGCGTCACATGGCCGGTTCGGTTGGGTCAGCGGGACTCGAGCGGGGGAAGTGACCGTTCGGCTTCACCGATGTAGAGCTGGCGGGGACGCATGATCCGGGTCTCGGGATCGGAGTTCATCTCCATCCAGTGGGCGATCCATCCCGGAAGCCTGCCGATGGCGAACAGGACGGTGAACATCCGCAACGGGAAGCCGAGCGCCCGGAAGATGATGCCTGAGTAGAAGTCGACGTTCGGGAACAGCTTCCGATCGACGAAGTAGTCATCGGCGAGGGCAGCGTCCTCGAGCTCCCTGGCGATCTCGAGCAGCGGATCGTCCTGTCCGAGTCGTTCCAGCACGTCCGATGCGAACTCGCGAAGGACGCGGGCCCTCGGGTCGTAGTTGGAATACACGCGGTGTCCGAAGCCCATCAGGCGGAAGTCGTCGTTCTTGTCCTTCGCTCGTGCGATCGTCGAGGCGATGGTCGCATCGGGATCATCGTGGATCGCCTGGAGCATCTCGATGACGGCCTGGTTCGCCCCTCCGTGGAGCGGACCCCACAGGGCGCCCATCCCGGCTGCAACGCTGGTGAACATGTTCGCCCTCGATGAACCCACGCCTCGTACCGTCGACGTGGAGCAGTTCATCTCGTGGTCGGCGTGGAGGATCAGCAGGACGTTGAGGGCCTTGACCACGGCCGGGTCGACGGTGAACTCCTCGATGGGCGTCGTGAACATCATGCGCATGAAGTTCTCGACGTAGCTGTACTGGACCTCGGGGTAGACGTACGGCTCGCCGATGGACTTCTTGTAGGCCCACGCGGCGACCGTCGGGAGCTTGGCGATGAGCGTGCGCGCACCGGCGTCGACCTCGGCGGCACGCATCGGCCTGCGATACACGTCGTAGAACGTGGAAATGGCGTTCGTAGCCGAAGACAGGACGGCCATCGGGTGCGCTCGGCGCGGGAAGGCGTCGAAGAACGACCGCATCTCCTCGTTGAGGAGGGCGTGATGGGTGATGTCGTGCTCCCATTGGCGGAGCTCATCGGCATTCGGGAGCCGGTCGTAGATCAGCAGGTAGGCGACCTCGAGGAACGAGCAGCTGCGGGCCACGTCCTCGATCCGGTAACCCCGGTAGAGAAGTACTCCGTTCGCCCCGTCGACGTAGGTGATCGTCGATCGCGCAGCCGCGGTGTTCCCGAAACCGGGATCGAACGTGACGTGATGGGTCGCGGCCCTGAGCTTCAGGATGTCGATGCCGGGCTGGCCGAGGATCGAATCGTGGACGTCGAATTCCACGGGTTCCTGTCCGAGATCCAGCATCGCTTTCCGTTCACTCACGGTGGTGGCCCTTTCGTCGAGGCGTTGGTCGCGTCCGGCCGACACGATCCGTCGAGGATCATCCGATACTAGTGGGCGAAGGGCGCCGTCCTGCCTGTGCTACCTTTGCGTCGGTGAGGAGCACTTCGTGATCGATCTCAAGGGACGCAAGAAGGCAGCACCGATCCTCGAACCGATCGCCGGAGGCCTGGCCAGGATCGGCGTCACCCCGGCAGCCGTCACCGTGATCGGCCTCCTCGTGACGATCGGGGGATCGGCGCTGATCGCCACCGGCTACCTGATCGCCGGTGGCATGACGGCGGCCGTCGGTGTCGCCCTGGACGCCCTCGACGGTCCCCTTGCCCGGCGTCTCGGCACGGTCTCCGAACGTGGAGCGTTCCTCGACACCATGTCCGACCGGTTCGGCGAGATCGCCGTGTGGATCGGGTTGTCGGTGTACCTCCGTGACGAACCTCGGCTCTTGGTGCTGTGCATCGTGGCCCTCGCCTTCTCACTGCTCGTGCCGTATGTACGCGCCAAGGCGGAGTTCGCCGGCCTCGACGGCAAGGGTGGGTGGATGGGGCGCGCCGAACGGATGATCCTGATCCTGGTCGGCATCATCGTCGCCGGCTTCGTCGCATCTCCCAACGTCGTCCTCGAGCCGGTCCTGTGGGTCTTCGTCGTCCTCACCGGATTCACCGTGATGCAGCGCATCCGGAGGACGTGGCAGCAGCTCGACTCGTGAAGGACCTCCTCGGGTACGTGCCCTTTCGCGTGGCCGCGGCCGTGTTCGGCCTGTTTCCCGAGCGCCTCGTGCGATGGCTGGGAGAGACCGGTGGTGAGATGTTCGCGCGACGTCGGTCGGATCGGTTCCCACTCCTGCGATCCCACATGGCAAGAGTCCTCGGACCGGACGCATCGGACGCTTCGCTCGACGACGCCGTCCATGGCATGTACCGGTCCTACGGCAGGTACTGGGCCGACACGTTCTGGTTCCGACCCCGACGGCGCACAGCGATCGTCCGCACGGTCGATCGGGTGCACTTCGACCCCGTGTACCGATCCATCGAGTCTGGCAACGGACGGATCTTCGCCCTGCCCCACATCGGCAACTGGGAAGTCGCCGGCCTGATCGCCGATGAGATCGGCACACCCGTCGTCGCCGTCGCCGAACACCTCCCGAACCAGAGGATCACGGATTGGTTCGTCGACGTCCGCAACCACTTCGGCATCGACATCATCCTCACATCGGATCCCAACCGGACGCGCAAACTGATGCGCATCCTCAAGTCCGGCGGCGCGATCGCGCTCGTGGCAGATCGTGATGTCACCGGACGGGGCGTCGAGGTCGAGTTCTTCGGCGAACGCACCACCATGCCTGCAGGTGCCGTGGCCCTCGCTGACGCCACCGGTGCCGACCTGTTGCCGGTGGGCGCGTACTTCAAGGACGGCCGGGGATACCGGATCGTCGTCCACGATCCCGTGGTCCTCCCCGATGCACCGACGCGGGAGGAACGGATCGCCCTCGGCGTCCAGGAGTTCGCCTTCGTCCTCGAGGAGATCATCAGGGAAGCACCATCGCAGTGGCACCTCTTCCAGCCGAACTGGCCATCCGACGCCCGGTTCGCCGAGGTGGGCACCTCATGAGGGTCGCCCTGGTGTGCCCCTACGACCTCGGCAAGCCGGGCGGTGTCCAGGACCAGGTGTTCCGGCTCCAACGGTGGATATCGGCCGCCGGCCACGACGCCGTGATCGTCGGGCCCGGGGAAGCCGAAGGAGCGGACGTGATCGGCGTCGGCGGCACCGTGACGGTCCCAGCCAACCAGAGTGCAACGCCCGTGGCCCTCGATCCGCGTGTGGCGGCGCGGGTGCGAGTCGCCGTCGACGGGGCCGACGTCGTTCACATCCACGAACCGTTGATGCCGGTGGTGGCACTCGCTGCGACTCGGATCGGGACCTCACCGACCGTTGGCACCTTCCACGCCGACGCCCCCCGCTGGGTGCGACGGGCATTGCGCGTGGGCAGCCCCATTGCGCGTGCCGCCATCTCGAGGCTCGATGTGGTCACGGCCGTGAGCGAAGTCGCGCGGTCGGCGGTCGCCCAGCTCGAACCCGTGCGGGTGATCCCCAACGGCATCGACGTGGCCGACTACGGCGGGGATGCGAAGGATCCGGACCTCATTGCGTTCGTGGGACGGGATGACCCCCGCAAGGGACTCGACGTGCTGCTCGATGCGTGGCCCGCCATCATCTCTGCACATCCGCTCGCCCGGCTCCAGGTCGTCGGGGCGCAGCGTTCGGATCCGCCATCGGGTGTCGAGTACCTCGGGCGCGTGAGTGAGGAACACAAACGCCATGTGCTCGCCACCGCCTCGGTCGCGGTCATGCCGAATACCGGTGGCGAATCATTCGGAATCGTCGTGGCGGAGGCCATGGCATCGGGATGTGCCGTCGTGGCGTCGGCGCTGCCGGCATTCGTCGCCGTGCTCGGATCATCTGGCGACCTGTTCGCACCCGAGGACGTCGACGGACTCGCAGAACGAGTGATCGGCCTTCTCGATGAACCGAGTCGCCTCGCTGAGCTCGGAGCTTCAGCGAAGGCCCAGGTGCGGCGGTTCGACGGCGCTACCGTTGCCGCCGCCTACCTCGAGGCGTATGAGGAAGCGATCCGGCTGCATCGGTAGCCAAGACAGTCCCTCCGATAGACTTGAACCACCAACGAGAAAAGGTGCACCCGATGTCGACCCCCACCCCGCAACACGGAACCGATACCGTCAAGCGAGGCCTCGCCGAGATGCTCAAGGGCGGCGTCATCATGGATGTCGTCTCCGCAGAACAGGCCAAGATCGCCGAAGATGCCGGCGCATGCGCCGTGATGTCCCTCGAGCGCGTTCCCGCGGACATCCGCGCCCACGGCGGCGTTGCCCGCATGGCGGATCCCGCACGAGTCGAGGAGATCATCGCTGCCGTGTCGATCCCTGTGATGGCCAAGTCACGGATCGGGCATTTCGTGGAGGCGAGGGTGCTCGAGAGCCTCGGTGTCGACTACATCGACGAATCCGAGGTGCTTTCGCCCGTCGATGACCGCCACATCGACAAGCATTCCTTCACCGTGCCGTTCGTCTGTGGGGCCAAGGACCTCGGCGAGGCGTTGAGGCGCATCGGCGAGGGTGCCGCGATGATCCGAACGAAGGGTGAACCGGGAACCGGGAACGTGATCGAGGCGGTCAAGCACATGCGCCTCATGAACTCCCAGATCCGATGGCTCACGACGTTGGGCCCCGACGAGATGATGAATGCCGCCAAGGACTTGCGCGCTCCCTACGACCTCGTCCGCGATGTCGCGGCCGCCGGGAAGTTGCCGGTCGTCAATTTCGCTGCGGGCGGCATCGCGACACCGGCGGACGCAGCGCTGATGATGGAACTCGGATGCGACGGTGTGTTCGTCGGTTCCGGCATCTTCAAGTCGGGTGATCCGGCTGTGCGAGCGGCGGCGATCGTCGAAGCCACGACCTTCCACCATGACCCCGCCAAGATCGCCAAGGTGTCGCGCAACCTCGGTGAGGCGATGGTCGGGATCAACATCGACACGTTGCCCGAATCCGAGTTGATGCAGCTGCGCGGCTCATGATCGTCGGCGTCCTCGCCCTCCAGGGGGATTTCCGTGAGCACATCGCCATGGTCGCCGACCTCGGTGTGGTCGCGACCGAGGTTCGCACCGTGGAGGAACTCGCCGCCGTCGATGCCCTCATCGTCCCGGGCGGCGAATCCACGACGATCGGTCGTCTGGCGAACCTGTACGGACTCATCGAGCCGATCCGCGAACGAGCAGACGCCGGCATGCCCATGCTCGGCACGTGTGCCGGGATGATCTTCCTCGCGGCAACGACCGTCGTGCACGATCAGCCCCAGGTCGGCGTGCTCGACGCCACGGTGGAGCGCAATGCGTTCGGCAGGCAGGTCGATTCGTTCGAGGCCGACCTCGAGGTCGTCGGCCTCGCCGAACCGATGCATGCCGTGTTCATCCGGGCGCCGTGGATCGCCAAGGTCGGGGCCGACGTCGAGGTGCTGGCCGAGGTCGTGGGAGCCGACGGGAATCGCCACCCGGTCTTGGTGCGGCAGGGACGTATCCTTGCGTCCTCGTTCCATCCCGAGTTGACGGGTGACACGCGATTGCATCGCATGCTCGTCGACCTCATCGACGAGCCGGGGGAGGGCTGATGGCGGGTCATTCGAAATGGGCCAATATCAAGCACCGCAAGGGTCGCCAGGACGCCAAGCGCGGGAAGCTGTTCGCCAAGCTCATCAAGGCGATCGAGTCGGCGGCCCGCAACGGGGGCAGTGACATCTCCGCCAACCCCACGCTCGCCACGGCAGTCCAGAAGGCCAAGGACAATTCGGTGCCGAAGGACAACATCGATCGGGCGATCGCCAGGGGATCGGGCGATGTCGACGGCGTCGACTATCTCGAGACGTTCTACGAGGGGTACGCACCCGGTGGTGTCGCCCTCTACGTCCAGATCCTCACCGACAACCGGAATCGGGCAGCATCCGATGTCCGGGCCGCCTTCAACAAGAACGGTGGGAACCTCGGTGAGCCCGGATCTGTCGGCTACCTGTTCGAACAGAAGGGCCACATCCTGGCCGTGGGCGACGAGGACGTCGTCATGCTCGCCGCCCTCGAAGGCGGGGCCGAGGACATCGTCGACAGCGGCGACGTCTGGGAGGTGACCTCGAATCCCTCGGATCTCGGAGCGGTGCGCTCGACGCTCGAGGGCGCCGGCGTGACCATCGAGTCGTCGGACGTGACCTACCTCCCGTCGACATGGGTGCCCGTCGATGCGGTGACGGCACCCAAGGTGCTCAGGCTCGTCGATGCGCTGGAGGACCTCGACGACGTCCAAGCGGTGTTCGCGAACTTCGACATCCCCGACGACGTCCTCGCCACGCTCGAATAGGCCGAATCGTGCCTGACGGACGTACAACGGGATCAACCGATACGTGGTCGACGTTCCCCGATGCCTCGGCCGATACCTCGGCGGATGCCTTGGGTTGTGTGCTCCGATCGGGTACGCTACCGAACACATGTTCGTTCTCGGAATCGACCCAGGATTGACCCGCACCGGCTACGGCATCATCGAGGTGTCCGGCGGCGCCGAGCGCGCACTCACGGCTGGCGTGATCCGCACGGACGCCGATCGTCCCATCGCCGAACGCCTGGCCGAACTCCAACGGGACATCGATGGCCTCCTCGACGACCATCTCGTGGATGCGGCCGCCATCGAGCAGGTCTTCGTCAACCGGAATCGGTCCACCGCCATGGCCGTGGCCCGCGCCTCGGGAGTCATCATGGCTGCCCTCGCCCAGAGGTCGATCCCGGTCTCGGAGTACTCGCCCTCGCAGATGAAACAAGCCATCACCGGATCGGGGGCCGCGGACAAGGCACAGGTCGCCGCTGTGGTGGCGATGCGCCTGCGAGTCGACGGCGTCGGTGGACCTGCCGATGTCGCAGACGCCCTGGGCATCGCGCTGTGCCACACGCAGTATGCGACGTTGGCGGGGTTGACGCCGTGATCGCGAGGTTGCGAGGTGTCCTCGCACACCGCGGTCTCGACTCGATCATCGTCGACGTCCACGGTCTGGGTTACGAGGTCGCCGTGTCCCCTCGAACCCTCGCTGATCTGCCACCCGTGGGAGACGAGGTGGTCATCCACACCCATCTCCACGTCCGTGAGGACCAGCTCGCCCTGTTCGGGTTCGGGTCGGTGGCGGACAAGGATGTCTTTGGCGTCCTGCTGTCCGTGTCGGGCGTCGGACCCAAGGTCGCCATGTCGATCGTGAGCACGTTGTCGCACGAACAGCTACGGGTCGCCGTTGCATCGGACGACGTCGCAACTCTCACCGAGGTGCCCGGTATCGGCAAACGCAGCGCACAGAAACTCCTGCTCGAGCTCAAACCGAAGTTCGACCTGGTCGACGCGACCATCGAGGCGTCGGGACCGCTCTCGGAGGTGCGTGAGGCGCTGGTCGGACTCGGCTATGCCCCGGAGGAGATCAGGGGTACCCTCGCCGACATGCCAGGCGACCTTCCCGTCGAGGAACTCCTCAGGCGATCCCTGCGAGAGCTCGGCAAGGCGCGCGGCTGATGCGCGAAGAAGGACTGCTCGCCACCGCCAAGACGCCCGAGGACCTCGACCTCGAGGTCGGACTGCGACCGAAGCGCCTGGACGAGTTCGTCGGACAGATCGACCTCAAGGAACGGCTCTCGATCCTCGTCGAAGCAGCATCCGTCCGCGACGAGTCGGTCGACCACCTGCTCTTCTCGGGTCCACCCGGCCTCGGCAAGACCAGCCTCGCGGCAATCGTCGCGGCCGAGATGGGGGCCGCCTTCCGATCGACCTCGGGACCCGCACTCGACCGGCCCGGGGACCTCGCTGCGGTGATCACGAACCTCGAACACGGCGACGTGCTCTTCATCGACGAGATCCACCGTCTGCCGAGACAGGTCGAGGAGGTGCTGTACCCCGCCATGGAGGATGGCCAACTCGACATCGTGGTCGGCAAGGGGCCGGCCGCCCGATCGATCAAGATCGACCTGCCGGCGTTCACGCTCATTGGCGCAACCACGAGGGTGGGTCGCGTCGCCCCACCCCTTCGGGACCGGTTCGGGTATGTCGCTCGCCTGGACTACTACGCGAGCGAGGACCTCGCTGCGATCGTGAGGCGCTCGGCGCGACTCCTCGAGACCGACATCACCGATTCCGGGTGTGTGGCGATCGCACGCCGCTCACGGGGCACGCCGCGCATCGCGAATCGCCTGCTGCGGCGTGTTCGTGACTACGCAGAGGTGCGAGCCGACGGCATCGTCGACGAGGAGATCGCCGACACGGCACTGGAGGTGTTCGAGGTGGACCACTACGGACTCGACAAGGTCGACCGTGCGATCCTCGAAGCTGTCATCGTCAAGTTCGGCGGGGGACCGGTCGGCCTGTCGACATTGGCGATCGCCGTGGGGGAGGATCCCGAGACCGTCGAGGACGCCTACGAGCCCTATCTGATCCTCGAGGGCTTCCTCCAACGCACGCCGCGGGGCCGAATCGCAACCGAGCGCGGGTATGCCCATCTCGGCGTGGACATGCATCGCGACGACCAGGGCACGCTCCTGTAGCGGCGTACCCTCCCCGGATGGACGGCAACCGGTTCGACTACGACCTCCCACCCGATCGCATCGCACAAGCGGCGATCGAACCGCGGGATGCTGCGCGCCTCCTGATCGCCGGGGACCTGACGGAGATGCCCTTTCGACGGCTTCCCGACCTGCTGGATCCGGGCGACCTCATCGTGGTGAACACCACACGTGTGCGACGCGCACGGCTGGTGGGTACCCGGGTCGACACAGGAGGCACCGTCGAGATCCTGGTGACGCGCCGGATCGACGACGATCAGTGGGAGGGACTCGCTCGTCCGGCACGGAGGTTGCGAGCCGGCGTCGCGATCGCGCTCGCAGGACGCACGTGCACCCTCCTGACCGATCCCCGTGACGGCGTCGTGACCATGACCTTCGATCCCCGATCGGGAGTCGAGGAGGCCATCGAGACCCATGGCCGGGTACCCCTCCCGCCCTACTTCACGGGAGAGCTGGCCGACGACGACCGGTACCAGACGATGTTCGCGTCGCGTCTCGGTTCGGCGGCTGCCCCGACGGCGGCCCTGCACTTCACGGATGCCGTGGTCCGCGCCTGTGAGGCGCACGGTGTGCGATTCGCGAGCGTCGAACTGGAAGTGGGTCTCGACACGTTCCGACCAATGGCGTCGGACGACCTCGACAGACACGAGATCCACACCGAGGCCGTCCATGTCGGCGACGACGCCGTCGATGCCGTCGGCGCCGCTCGCGAACGGGGCGGAAGGGTCATCGCCGTCGGTACCACGGTGATCCGGGCACTGGAGACCGCCGCGGCGGGCGAGGGGCGCATCGAAGCGTTCCACGGACCCACGGACCTGTTCATCACCCCCGGCCACCGCTTCTCGGTCATCGATGGCGCGATCACGAACTTCCATGCACCGAGGACGACGCTGATCGTCCTCGTCGCAGCCATGTTGGGTGATCGGTGGCGAGACGTCTATGACCACGCCATCGCAGCCGGATTCAGGTTCCTCTCGTTCGGTGATGCCATGTACATCCAGGTACACCGATGACCGGTCCCGTCCACTGGTCGGCCGAAGCGACGTCGAACGGTGCGCGCACCGGGACGCTCACGACCCCACACGGGGCCGTGCCGACTCCGAACTTCATGGCGGTGGGAACCCGAGCGACGGTCCGGCTCCTCGACAGCGAGGACCTCGAGCGACTCGGCGCCGACATCGTCCTGGCCAACACCTACCACCTCATGTTGCGACCGGGCGCCGACGTCGTCGAGCGTCTCGGAGGCCTCCACGCCTTCATGTCCTGGTCCGGTCCGATCCTCACGGATTCCGGCGGATACCAGGTACTGAGCCTCGAGCCGCGAATCACCGAGGAATCCCTCGTCTTCCGCTCGTCCTATGACGGATCCCTCGTCGAGCTCACACCCGAGCGAGCCGTCGCCGTCCAGGAGGCCCTCGGCTCCGACATCGCCATGGTGCTCGATGTGCCGGTGGCCCTTCCGTCGGAACGTTCAGCGACGCTCGAGGCACTCCACCGCACCCTGCGTTGGGCCGAGCGGGCCAAGGCGGCCAAGAAGCGGACCGACCGTGCGCTGTTCGGCATCGTCCAGGGAGGATCCGATCCCGAGCTACGGGCGCTGTCAGCGAGGGAGACGGCGGCCATCGAGTTCGCCGGATACGGCATCGGAGGCCTGGCGGTGGGGGAGTCGCGAGCAGAGCGAGCGATCGCCATCGAAGCTGCCGTACCCGAGTTGCCTACCCATGCAGCACGCTATGTGATGGGCCTCGGCGATGCGGAGGGGATGCTCGATGCCATCGCCCTCGGGATCGACCTGTTCGACTGCGTGATCCCCACGCGCCTGGCCAGGCACGGAAAGGCGCTGACCCGTTTCGGTGACGTCTCGGTCAAGCGGCAGAGCGTGGAACGACGATGGCCGCCCCCTCGACGAGGCCTGCCCGTGCGTCGCATGCACCCGCTATACGCGGGCGTACCTCCGCCATCTCCACAGGACCAAGGAGCTCCTCGGCCATCGGCTCCTCACGCTGCACAACCTGACCTACGTCTACGGACTCATGGAGCAGGCACGGCACCACGTCGCTGCCGGGAGCTTCGCGCAGTGGCGTCGTGAGGTCACGGAGGTCCGAGAACATGGGTTTGATCGTCCTGAGCGGTAGCATCCTCACCGTTCCCGAGCACGGCCGAGCGGCTACGGAGGCCCCTGGTGTTCACGCTTGCCATCCAGATGATCGTCGCGCAGGAAGCGTCCGAAGGCGGCAGTGCCATCGCGTTCCTGTTCCCGCTGCTCATCCTCGGTGGGTTGTTCTACGTCCTGTTGATCCTGCCACAACGCCGTCGTGCGAAGAAGATGGACCAGCTGCGGTCCGAGATCGGTATCGGTGACGACGTCCGCACGATCGGCGGGATCCTCTGCACGGTCGTCGACGAGGACGATGACACCTTCACCGTCGACACCGGTGGCCAGCGGATGCGCGTGGTCAAGCGTGCGATAGCTGAACGAATCGACAGCGACGAGTCGTGAACCGACGAAAGGCGTGGATCACGCTCCTGATCACGGTTGGCCTCGCATGGGGCAGTGTCGCGACGATGCTCGCCATCGGATGGGCACCCAAGCTCGGCCTCGATCTCCAGGGCGGCTTCGCCGTGACCCTCGTCGCCCCCGAGAACACGGATCCAGCGACGCTCGAAACCGCTGCGGACATCATGCGACTGCGCATCGAGAACCTCGGTGGGGTCCAGGAACCCGAGGTCGCCGTCGTCGGGAACCGGGCGATCGTCGTCCAGCTCCCCGGAGTCGACGACCGCGAACGTGCGCTCCAAGCCGTTGGCACCACCGGGCAATTGTCGTTCCGTCCCGTCCTCGGCCAGTACATCGAATCACCGGCGATCACCGATCCCGAAGCGTTCGCACCGGAAGGGGATACGACGGTCGACCCGATCCTCAAACCGGCAAACGACACCGATCCCGTGACCGGGATCACCATCGACGACGTCGTGGAATTCCGCTCGGTGTTGCCCGAACGCGACACCGGCTTCGTCTACGAGATCGGGGGCATCCCCGTCGAGTTCCAGAACGGAGAAACGGTCGAGTTCCCGACCGGGCAGGACATCACGGATGCATCGGCGCAGTTCTCCTCCACGGGCATCGGCGGGCAGTGGGTCGTCGTCCCGGAATTCACCGCTGAGGGCGGCGAGAAGTTCCGCGAGGCCACGGCCTATCTGTCGACCTATCCGCCCGGCGACCCGCGACGTCAGCTGGCGATCGTGGTCGACGGCGATGTGTTCTCAGCGCCGACGATCGCAACCGACGTCGCTCCTGGCGAGGGCCTCGATCCCAACAGCGTGGTGATCACGGTCGGTGGTGGCGACAACGCCCAACAAGAGTCCGAATCGCTCGCGGCATTGCTCCGCTACGGCGCCCTCCCAACCACCTTCGAACGCGAACGCGTGGAATCCGTGTCGGCGAGCCTCGGGGAGGATTCCCTGCGGGCGGGACTCATCGCGGGCATGGTGGGTCTGATGCTGGTCGCCATCTACCTCCTCATCTACTACCGAGCCCTCGGGATCGTGTCGATCGTCGGTCTGTCGGTGTTCGGGTCGTACCTCGTCGGTGCGATCATCCTCCTCGGCGAGATCAATGGGACGACCCTGACGCTTGCAGGTGTCACGGGTGTCGTCGTTTCGATCGGCATCACGTCCGACAGCTACATCGTCTATTTCGAGCGGACGAAGGAGGAGTTCCGGCACGGACGCGGATTGCGTGCCGCCATCTCCCATGCCTTCGAGTCGGCGTTCTCGACCATCCTCAAGGGTGACTTCGTGACGTTCCTCGCTGCGGTCCTGCTCTATGCCCTGGCTGTCGGGCAGGTGAAGGGCTTCGCCCTCACGCTGGGCCTCGCGACCGTGATCGACGTCCTCGTGGCCTACTTCTACACGCGGCCAGCGACGTACCTGCTGGGTCGTGGCCCACTTGCCGACGGCGGGGCCTTCACGGTCACCGGAGCGATGGGGCGAGGCGAGGCGACCGAATCCCGCACACCCGAGGAGGTCGAGGTATGAGCCTCCTCACGCGGATGTATCGCGGCGAGACCCACTTCGACTTCGTCGCCGCCTCGAAGAAGACCCTGATCGTCTCCGGCGTGCTCGTGCTGGCATCGATCCTGTTGATGATCGTCCGTCCGTTCAACCTCAGCATCGACTTCACCGGCGGCGTGATCGTCACGGTGGAGAACGATGCGGAAGCCACCGTCGAGCAGGTACGAGCCGACCTGCGCGATGTCGGCTACGCCGACGCCAGGGTCCAGATCACCGGCGAAGGCTTCATCAACGTGCAGACCGAGGCCCTCCCGCCCGCCGAACAGGATGCCCTCGTGGTTGCCGTAGCCGAGGCAGCGGGGACCGTGACCGACGACGTCAATGTGTCCGCCGTCGGACCCACGTTCGGCGCCGAAGTCACGCGACGGGCCATCGAAGCCTTGCTCGTGTTCCTCGTGGCGGTGTCCATCTTCATCTCATGGCGATTCGAGTGGAAGATGGCAGTCAGTGCGTTCGCCGCCCTGTTCCACGACCTCGTCATCGCCGGCGGCATCTATGCCCTCATCGGCTTCGTCGTCACACCGTCGACCATCATCGCCGTCCTGACCATTCTCGGGTACTCGCTCTATGACACGGTCGTCGTGTTCGACAAGGTCAACGAGAACGTGCACGAGGCCTCGTCGAGGACCACCTACACCGACATCATCAACATCTCGATGAACCAGGTGCTGATGCGGTCGGTCAACACGTCCCTGACGTCCCTGCTTCCCGTGGGGTCGCTGTTGTTGGTCGGATATCTGAGCATCGGAGCGGAAACACTCCGCGAGTTCGCTCTCGCCCTGTTCATAGGTATCGCCATCGGTACCTACTCCTCCCTGTTCGTGGCCTCACCGGTGCTTGCCATGCTGAAAGAGCGCGAGCCGGAGTGGGAACGCCGCCAGCGACGCGCCACGGCATCGGATGCCGGAGATGCCGACGAGATCGCCGTCGAACCTGCGCCGACGACCGTCGTCGAGACGAACGCCCCGATGGCACGGCCACCCAAGCAGCGGCGGAAGCGCCGGTAAGATCCACGGATGGAAGCCGAAACGGCGCTCTCCGGGGATTCCCGCACGCCGAACGTCACCCGGTTCGTCGATCCGGCCGTGCGCGGTCGCAGTCCGGACCAGATGCTCGCCGACGTCACGAGCACATTCCTTGCTGTGCACCCCGACGGAGATGGCGCCGTCATCGCCGACGCCTACCACGTCGCCTCGGAGCTCCACGGCAATCAGCGGCGTGCCACCGGGGATCCCTACATCGTGCATCCCCTGGCTGTCGCCGAGATCCTCGCCGGCTACGGCATGGACCAGGCAACGGTGATTGCTGCGATCCTCCACGACACGGTGGAGGACACCGAGTTCTCCCTCCAGGATGCCAGGAACCGATTCGGCGATGAGGTCGCGCTGCTCATCGATGGCGTGACCAAGTTGGACAGGATCAAGTTCTCGTCACGAGAGCTCGCTCAGGCGGCAACGATTCGCAAGATGGCCGTGGCCATGGCGAAGGACATCCGCGTCCTCGTCATCAAACTCGCCGACCGCACCCACAACATCCGCACCCTCGGCCCACTCCCGGTCGACAAGCAACGCCGTGTCGCCTCGGAGACGATCGAGGTCTATGCACCGCTGGCCCATCGCCTCGGGATGCAGGAGATCAAGCACGAGATGGAGGAGACGTGCTTCCGTGTCCTGCATCCGGGCCCGGCCGCCGAGATCGAAGAGGCGGTGCTGCGCAGGTCACCCGAACGATCATCGGATATCGAGGGCGTGATCGACGACCTCTCGAAGCTCCTCGCCGATTCCGGGATCCACGCCGACATCAGCGGACGGCCGAAGCACCTGTATTCGATCTACCGCAAGATGGTGGCCTCGGGCCTCGCATTCGAGGACATCCATGACCTCATCGGCATACGCGTCATCGTCGATGAGGTTCGCGATTGCTACGCCGTCCTCGGACTGGTCCACACGATGTGGCCCCCCATCCAGGGTCGTTTCAAGGACTACATCGCGATGCCGAAGTTCAACTTCTACCAGTCCCTCCACACCACGGTCGTTGGACCTGACGGCAAGGCGCTCGAGGTGCAGATCCGGACACAGGAGATGCACGAACGGGCCGAGACCGGCATTGCCGCCCATTGGCGGTACAAGGAGGAGATCACTGCGGGAGGGGACCTGCCCGGGCTCGATGAGATTCGCGAGATGCACGAGGAAGCGGAGGATCCCGCTGAGTTCCTCGAGAACCTCAAACTCGATCTGTACCAGGACGAGGTATTCGCCCTCACACCGAAGGGGGACGTCAAGACCCTCCCGAAGGGCGCCACCCCCGTGGACTTCGCCTATCGGATCCACACGGATGTCGGCCACAGCTGTGTCGGAGCGAAGGTCAACGGACGTCTCGTGCCCTTGTCGACCGAACTCGAGTCCGGTGACATCGTGTCGATCATCACGTCCAAGGCACAAGACGCCCACCCCAGTCGGGACTGGCTCGACTTCACGAAGTCGTCCAGGGCAACGGCCAAGATCAAGGCGTGGTTCTCGAAGGAACGTCGCGAGGGCGCCCTCGCCGAGGGCAAGGAAGCGGTCATCAACGCGATGCGACGCGACGGCCTACCGCTCAGCGGACTCGACGATGAGCTGCGCAAGATCGCTGAAGATTTCGGGTTCGACACCATCGACGGGTTGTACACCTCCGTCGGGGAGCACCGCACGAGCCCCCAGACCGTGGCCCAGCGCGTCGCTCGCGCCCTGCGACCCGAGGGAACCGCAGAAGCCCTCAAGGCCGAACGGCTACCTGTTTCCCACAAGCGCAAATCGCGGATCACCGGTGATGTCGTCGTCGAAGGGCTCGAGGACATGCTGGTGCGGATGGCGAAGTGCTGTGGCCCGGTTCCGGGGGACGACATCGTGGGGTTCGTCACCATCGGTCGGGGCGTCTCCGTCCACCGATCGGATTGCGCCAACATCGGCTCGCTCAAGGAACACACCGAACGGATGATCGACGTGGCCTGGGCCGCCGAACAGGTCGGCACCTTCTACGTCTGGATCCAGGTCGAGGCGCTGGATCGGGCGAAACTCCTGCGCGATGTGACGGCAGCCCTGTCCGACTACGGCGCCAACATCCATGCATCGTCCTCGGTCACCGGACGGGACCGGATCGCCTTGTTGCGATACGAAGTCGAGCTCTCGGACCGCGAATCACTCGAAGGCCTGCTGAACGGCGTGAGAACGGTCGATGGGGTCTACGACGCCTATCGCCTCGTCCTCTGACGCCAGCCTTCCTATCGTCGGCACCGTGGACCTCATCATCGACTCCGAGTCCCTGTGGCTGTTCCAGACCAATGCCTACGTGGTCGCCGCCGGTCGCGGGGGTCCTGCGGTGGTGGTCGACGCGCCACCGGACCCGGCCGGCATCGGCGACCTTCTCGCCCGCCATGACCTCACGCCGGTCGCCGTCCTCGTGTCGCATGGTCACGTCGACCATGCCGCCGGCATCGATGCTTTGGTGCGTCCGGGTGTCACCGCCTACCTCCACCCTGCAGACGTCGACATGGCCCGCCACCCCGGGGAGCAACTGCGTGCGCTCATGGGTGGTACGGTCGACGTGGCAGGGGCGACGGTGCACTCCCCGTTCGAAGCGCTCGAGGGCGGGACGACCCTCACCCTCGCCGGCCTCTCGATCGATGTCCTCCACACCCCCGGACACACACCGGGACACTGCTGTTTCCATCTCCCTGACCACGGTGTCGTCTTCTCCGGGGACCAGCTGTTCGCGGGCTCGATCGGTCGCACGGACCTCCCCGGAGGGTCGTATCCGACGCTGATGGCTTCGATGGAACGCGAGATCATGCCATTGGACGACGACACCAGGGTGCTCCCAGGCCACGGACCGGCCACTACCCTTGCCGTCGAGCGCCGCCACAACCCCTTCCTCCAGGAGTTCCTGTGAGCACCTTTCGCGCCCCCAAGGGCACCGAGGACGTCCTGCCGCCCGATTCCCGGTGGTGGCGTTTCGCCCACCGCGCCTTCGATGGCCTCTGTGAACGGTTCGGGTACGACCTCACCATGACCCCCATGTTCGAGGACACCGAGGTGTTCGCACGGGGCGTCGGCGGTGACACCGAGGTCGTCGAGAAGCAGATGTACACCTTCACCGACAAGGGCGGCCGATCGCTGACGCTGCGGCCCGAGGCGACAGCGTCGGTGGTGCGGGCCCAGATCCAGGCCGGCGGCGTCGCCACCACCTTCAAAGGTGCGTACTGGGGTCCGATGTTCCGATACGAACGGCCGCAGAAGGGCCGCAACCGCCAGTTCCACCAGGCGGGCGTGGAGTACCTCGGCTCGGCTTCGGCCGAAGCCGATGTCGAGGTCATCGAGTTCGGCTGGCGGTACCTCCAGGAACTCGGCCTCTCCTCAGTCGAGCTGCGCCTGAATTCGATCGGCGATCCGGCCGATCGAGCCGCGTACGACGAGGAGATCCGTCGGTACCTCCATGAGCGTCGCGAGGCGTTGTCCGAGGACGCCAGACGCCGAGTGGACACCAACCCGATGCGAGTCCTCGATTCGAAAGCCGATGCGTCGATCATCGCCGACGCCCCCGTACCGCTGGACCACATCGGGTCCCCGGCGAGCTCCCACTTCGACGAGGTCCGTGCCGGGCTCGAGCACCTCGGGATCCCCCATGTCCTCGCCCCACGACTGGTCCGCGGTCTCGACTACTACAACCGCACCGTTTGGGAGTACGTGCCAACCGACTACGACGCAGCCCAGAGCAGCGTCGGCGGAGGCGGTCGCTACGACGGGTTGTTCGAGGTGCTCGGAGGGAAGCCGACCCCAGCTGTCGGTCTTGCGATGGGTATCGACCGGATCCGCCTCGCCGCCCCGCCGCTTGGTGCGGAAACTGCCCTGGACGTCTTCGTCGTTGTGGTGAGCGATGACGGCCGAGCCACCGCGCGACGGCTCGTCTCGGAGCTCCGCAGCGACGGACTCCGTGTCGACATGACCGATCGACCCCGACCGATGAAGGCCCAGTTCAAAGAGGCAGACCGCCGTGGCGCCGGTCACGCCGTGATCGTCGGCGACGAGTGGGATGACGGATCCGTCACCATCAAGGACCTCGCCCTCGGGGATCAGGAAGTCATATCCAACAAGGAGATTCCATCATGGCTGCGAACCCGATGAAGACGATCGGAGCCGGCGAACTCCGCGCCGAAGACGCTTCGAAGGATGTGACGCTCGCCGGTTGGGTCGCCAGGCGCCGTGACCACGGCGGAGTCATATTCCTCGATCTGCGCGACGCATCCGGCATCGTCCAGGTGGTCATCAATCCCGAGGACGCACCCGCCGACGACGAGCTGCTCCACGGTCTCCGCCTCGAGTACTGCATCCAGGTCATGGGGACGGTGCGACCACGGCCCGAAGGAACCACCAACGACGAGCTGCCGACCGGGGCTGTCGAGGTCGTTGCATCCTCCGTGGCGGTCCTGAGCCCCTCTGACCCCCTGCCCTTCCAGTTGGACGAACGGACCGACGTCGACGAGGTCAAGCGGTTGCAGTACCGGTATCTCGACATGCGCCGCCAGCGGATGGCAGGCAACCTCAGGGCCCGATCGGCAGCGATCCGTGCCATGCGATCGGTGATGGACGAGGAGGGATTCCTCGAGGTCGAGACGCCGACGCTCATCGCCTCCACACCCGAGGGCGCACGCGACATGCTGGTGCCGTCCCGGCTGCGCAAGGGGCAGTTCTACGCACTCCCGCAGTCCCCGCAGCTGTTCAAACAACTCCTGATGGTCGGTGGTGTCGAGCGCTACTACCAGGTGGCCAAGTGCTACCGGGACGAGGACTTCCGGGCCGATCGACAGGTGGAGTTCGCCCAACTCGACTTCGAGGGCTCGTTCTGGGATCAGGACGATGTGTTGGCCACCCTCGAGCGCATCGCCTCACGGGTCGTGCACGACTTGCGAGGCATCGAGATCCCCCTTCCCATAGCGCGTATGACGTATGGAGAGGCGATGGAACGATTCGGAACCGACAAGCCCGACCTGCGCTTCGGCATGGAGCTCGTCGATCTCTCCGAGACCTTCTCCGGTACCGGGTTCCGAGCATTCGCTTCCGTCCTGGAATCCGGCGGCGCCATCAGTGGCATCAATGCCGGGGACCTCGGCCTCGCCCGATCGGGGCTCGATGCCCTCGTGACCCGAGCACGCGACCTCGGGGCCCAGGGCATGGTGTGGATGGTCGTGGAGGCCGACGGAACATTGCGATCGCCGGTCACGAAGTTCCTCACGGCGTCCGAACAGGATGCGCTCGTATCGGCCCTCCAGGCGAACGTCGGGGACACCCTGTTGATCGTAGGTGACCGAACGGCGGTGGTGCGGAAGGTCCTCGGCGAGCTGCGCCTCGACCTGGGAAGACCCAAAGGCAACGACGAGCTCGCCTTCGCCTTCATCGTGGACTTCCCCGTGTTCGACGTCGGGGACGACGGCTCGCTGTCACCGGCCCACCATCCCTTCACGGCACCGGCGAGCCTTACTGACCTCGTCGACAGCCCCGAGACCGCGATCTCGCGGGCGTACGACATGGTGCTGAACGGATCCGAACTCGGATCGGGCAGCGTTCGTATCCATGACCCCGCCATGCAGGCGAAGGTCTTCGAGGTCATGGGCATCTCTGACGAGGATGCCCAGACCCGATTCGGGTGGTTCCTCGAGGCATTGCGATACGGGACGCCGCCCCACGCAGGCTTTGCGATCGGTATCGACAGGATGGTGAGCATCCTCCAGGACGAGCCGAACATTCGCGAGATCATCCCCTTCCCGAAGACGCAAACGGGAGCTGACCCGTTGACCGGTTCGCCCAGCCGCGTCGAGGAGCCCCAACTCGTGGACCTCGGCATCGCCGTGCGACCCGAGGTCCGCGAGGCGTGGATCGCAGCCGAGACGGCATCCGATGAAGGAGACGTCGAGGCCTGATGGCCGCCGAGGATCTCTTCGCCACCCACCGCGACGAGGTGAAGCGGGCATCGGCGCCGCTCCCCGCGAGGATGCGACCGAGGACGCTCGACGAGGTCGTCGGTCAACGCCACCTGCTCGCACCGGGTGCCGCATTCCGATCCATGGTCGAGGCCGGGCGCATCTCGTCGATGATCCTGTGGGGACCACCGGGCACCGGGAAGACCACGCTCGCGAACCTGGTCGCCAAGGAGGTCGACGGCACGCTCGAACGACTGTCGGCGACGTCAGCTGGCGTGAAGGATGTACGTGAGGTCCTCGCCCGCGCCGAGCAACGTCTCGGTGAGGACCGCGGTCGAACGATCCTCTTCCTCGACGAGATCCATCGGTTCAACAAGGCGCAACAGGACGCCCTCCTCCCCGGCGTCGAGGACGGGACGGTGACCCTCGTCGGCGCCACGACGGAGAACCCCTTCTTCGAGGTGAACTCACCCCTGATCTCACGGGCCACCGTCTTCCGCACCGAGGCCCTGTCCGCCGACGAGGTCGAGGACCTCCTTCGTCGCGCCGTCGCAGATCCGATGCGAGGGATCGGCGATGTCTCGGTCGACGACGATGCGATCGTTGCCATCGCCTCTCGGGTCGGCGGTGATGCACGGCTCGCCCTCAACACGATCGAGACGGCTGCGACGATCGTCTTGGGCAGGGGAGCATCGAACGTCGACGTCGCCGCCGTCGAGGAGGCACTCCAACGGCGCGTGATCCGCTACGACCGTGCCGGCGACAGGCACTACGACGTGATCTCGGCATTCATCAAGTCCCTGCGTGGCTCGGATCCCGATGCAGCGCTCTACTGGCTCCAGACGATGGTCCACGCAGGGGAGGATCCCAAGTTCATCGCCCGTCGGATGGTGGTCTTCGCTTCCGAAGACGTCGGATTGGCCGACAACACGATGCTCGACATCGCTCTGGGGGTATTCAGGGCGGTCGAGGTGGTGGGGTTGCCAGAGGCCAACTACGCACTCGCACATGCGGCCATCGCTCTCGCCCTCGCCCCGAAGTCCAACAGCGTCACGCAAGCGATGTCCCGAGCAACCGCCGCTGTCGAGGAAGGGCCCCACGGTGAGGTGCCGCCCCACCTGCGCAGCGGTGCCACGGAAGGCGATCGGAGCCTGGGATTCGGCGTCGGGTACCGGTATCCGCACGACGATGCGCGCGGTGTCGTCCCGCAGCAGTACCTGCCAGACAGCGCAACCACGGCCCAGTTCTTCACACCCAAGAACGTCGGGGACGAACGAGATCTCGCGGAGCGCCTCGCCCGGATCGATCGCATTCTCGGGAAGAAGCCCAGGAGCTGAACCGACCGGTTGTGGTTGATGTCCTCCGCCGCATACGCTCACCGCATGTTCACGAGGATCCGGTGGTTCGTCTACGGCGCAGCAGCGACCGCTGGCGCCACCGTGGTGATCGTCTCGAAGGCCCGGACCATGCGCGAACGGCTCGATGCCCGGGGCGTACGCCGCGTCTCAGCGAATGTCGCTGCCGACGGCATCGAGTACGTGGGCAGGAAGTTGCAGCGCAGCGCCATCAAGGTGGCGCCCGGTGGAGCCCCGGACGGGTCCACGGGCGACCAGCGGTAACCTCGGACGTCCATGGACACCAACGACCTCCGCCGGACCTATCTCGAGTTCTTCGCCGCGAAGGACCACGAGGTCATGCCAAGTGCATCCCTGATTCCCGTGGACCCCGCGCTCCTCCTGAACGTGGCGGGGATGGTTCCCTTCAAGTCGTTCCTGCTCGGGGAGGAACCGGCGCCGTTCCCACGAGTGGCGACGTCCCAGAAGTGCATCCGCACAGCGGACATCGACATCCTCGGGACCACCGCTCGGCACCTGTCGTTCTTCGAGATGTTGGGCAACTTCTCTTTCGGCGAATACTTCAAGGAGAAGGCGATTCCGTACGCCTGGGAACTGTCGACGGACTACCTCGGGCTCGATCCTGATCGCATCTGGGTGACCGTGCACGAATCGGACGACGAAGCGGCGGCGATCTGGCTCGACGACGTCGGCATCCGACCCGACCGGCTCCAGCGCCGTGACCGCGACAACTTCTGGCAGATGGGTGTCGCGGGTCCCGCAGGTCCGTCCTCGGAGCTGTTCTACGACAAGGGGCCGCGCTACGGGCCCGACGGCGGTCCGATCGTCGATGAGGAACGCTTCATGGAGTATTGGAACCTCGTGTTCATGCAGTACGTCCAGGACGAGCCGTACCACGTCGTCGGGGATCTCCCCATGAAGTCCATCGACACCGGTATGGGCCTCGAGCGGATGGCCGTTCTGCTCCAGGGTGTCGACAACGTATTCGAGACCGACACACTCCGATCCATCATGGCGGTGGCCGAGAACCAGACGTCCACGACCTACGGGCACGATGCGAGGTCCGATGTGTCACTGCGGATCATGGCGGACCATGCCCGCTCCGTCGCTTTCCTGATCTCCGATGGCGTCGTCCCATCGAACGAGGGCCGGGGGTACATCCTGCGACGGCTCCTTCGTCGTGCGGTGCGACACGCACACATGCTCGGTTCCCACGACACCATCATGGATCCCCTCATCGACGTGACCGTCGGCGAGATGGGTGAGGCGTATCCCGCCCTCGTCGATCGCCATGCCTACATCCGCGACATGGCAGGGCGAGAGGAGTCGCAGTTCCGTAGGACCCTCGCAGCAGGTGAGCAGATGCTCGATGCGGCGATCGACGGGCTCGGTGACGAACAGGCGATCCCTGGCGAAGCTGCCTTCAAGCTCCACGACACGTTCGGGTTCCCGATCGAGCTCACCGAGGAGATCGCATCCGAACGCGGTCTCACCGTCGATCGCGACGCGTTCGAGGCTGCCATGGACGCCCAACGCAAACGGGCACGAGCGGCATTCGAAGGCGGGAACGAGGGGGATACGGCAGAGGTGTACCGCACCCTCCTGCGGGGCATCGACCAAACGGACTTCGTCGGCTATGGCCAGCTCGACTCGACCGCAACCATCCTGGCCATCATCCGCGAGGGCGATGTCGTCGATCGAGCCGACGAAGGAAGCGATGTCGAGGTGTTCCTCGACGTATCCCCCTTCTACGCCGAGTCCGGTGGCCAGGTCGGGGACACCGGGACCATCGCCACGGAGACGGGTACGATCACCATCGACGACACGCAGTTCGCCCTGCCCGAGGTGCGAGGGCATCGCGGCCGGGTCACCCGCGGGCACATCCAGCGCGCCCAGGCAGCGGCGACCACGGTGGCATCCAATCGCCGCGAGCTGATCCGGAAGAACCACACCGGCACCCACATCCTCCATTGGGCGCTGCGAGATGCCCTGGGCGACCATGTCCACCAGGCGGGTTCGCTCGTCGCCCCCGGCCGGCTGAGATTCGACTTCTCGCATCATGGAGCGGTCGACAGGGAACACCTGAACCACATCGAACGGGTCGTCAATGAACGTGTCATCGAGAATGCCCAGGTGACGACGGTGGAGACCTCCAAGGCGGAAGCCGAACAGATGGGAGCGCTTGCGTTCTTCGGCGACAAGTACGGTGAGCGGGTACGTGTGGTGCGCACGGGTGCCTACAGCACCGAGTTCTGTGGCGGGACGCACGTTCCGACGACAGGCCAGGTCGGTCCGGTCGTCCTGCTCAGCGAAGGATCCGTTGGCTCGAACATCCGACGTGTCGAAGCGCTCACAGGCAGTGCCGCCTACGATCACCTCGCCGAGCTCAGGACCCAACTCCACGACGTGGGGGAGACGCTGCGCGCCCAACCGGGACGCGAGGTCGAGGCTGCGATGTCGATGGCCGATCGGCTCCGGCTGGCCGAGGAACGCCTCGACGAATTCGCGTCGCGTGAACGTGCCGGTGCCGCCACCGCGATCGTGGACAATGCCGAGACCACGGGAATCGGGACGATCGCAGCCGGACGCGTCGACGACCTCGGGGCGGACGGTGCTCGTTCCCTCGCCTTCCAGGTGCGAGACCGGGTTCCAACCGGAGTGGGCATCGTCGGCTCGGTCACCGACGGCAAGGCGGCCCTGGTGGTGTTCGTCACCGAGGACCTCGTCGCCTCGGGATTGTCCGCCGGTGACATCGCCGCTGCCGGTGCAGTCGCACTGGGCGGTGGCGGTAGCAGGGACCCCAAGCTCGCCCAGGCCGGCGGGCCGAACGCCGATGGCATGGACGAGGCGATCGCCGCTGCCCGGGCCGCCGCGGTCGAAGCGCTCACGTCGCGATGAGCCGAATCCTGGGTCTCGACCCCGGGGAGCGGCGCATCGGCGTAGCGGTATCGGACCCCTCCGGTACCATCGCGTCACCTCACGGATACGTCGATGTGGCGTCCTCGGACCCGGTGGCTGCGGTCGTCGACCTCGTCGAGGCCCTCGAGATCGAGACCATCGTGATCGGTCTGCCCCTGCGGCTCGACGGAACCGAGGGTCCAGCGGCCATCCGGAGCAGGGAGCTGGGAGCGACGCTCACCGGCGCCGTCGCGGTCGAGATCGCATACTGGGACGAACGGTTCACCACCGTGACCGCCGAACAGGCCCTCTTGGAGGGAAACGTACGACGTGCGCGGCGAAAGACGACTCGGGACCAGGTGGCAGCTGCGGTGATGCTGCAGGGATACCTCGACAGGCAGGCACATGATGGTCGACACGGACACGGCGACTCGTCCCCCTGACGGTGGACCATCGAGGCGCGGCCGGATCGTGGCCGCGCTGGTTGCCGTGGTCCTGGGGATCGCCGTCGTCGCAGGGGTCGCATGGGGTGCAGCCTCGCTCATCAGCCACGACGACGGATGGGACGTCATCGCCGGTCAACCCGTCCAGGTCTCGATCGCCTCCGGTACCACCGCCCGCATCATCTATGCGGATCTCGAAGCGGCCGGTGTCGCACGATCGGTGGATCTCGAAGCGGCGGCCGTCGCGATCGGTGCGGAGGACCGACTCCAAGCGGGTACCTATACCTTCGTCACCGACATGGATCCCGTGGACGTGATCGCGAGCCTCGTCGAGGGTGGCCAGGACATCCCCGGAACCACCTTCACCCTCGTCGAGGGCTGGACCGTCGACCGGATCGTCGAGGAGCTGGCGGAAGCGCTGCCGTTCACGCAGGCAGAGTTCCAGGCGGTCCTGCGTTCGGACGCCATCACATCACCGTACCTCCCTCCCGTCGGCGGTCCGGTGGATGCAATCAACCGATGGGAGGGGCTGCTGTTCCCAGCGACCTACCCGATCACCGAGGGAACGACCCCGGCCTGAGATCCTCGGAGCCATGGCCGACCAGACGGTCAGGCGCATCGATGCGATCGACACCTCACGCCTGCCATCGCTCGGTGTGTCGCTCCATGAGGCACTCGTGATCGCTTCACTCGTGGAACGCGAGGCCGGGACCGACGACGAGCGGGCCACGATCGCATCCGTGATCTACAACCGCCTCTTTGAATCGATGCGCCTCCAAATCGATGCAACCGTGATCTATGCACTGGGATACAACCCCGGGCGTGTCACCGCCACCCACCTGGACACCGATTCGCCATGGAACACCTATCGGGTCGATGGCCTACCACCAACACCCATCGGAGCGGCATCGCAGGCGAGCATCGAGGCGGCCACGAACCCGGCATCGACCACCTACCTGTTCTATGTTCTGGGGGGAACCGACGGATCGCACCGGTTCGCCGAGACCTACGAGGAGCACCAGGCCAACATCGCACGGGCGCGCGCCGATGGGGTGCTGCCATGAAGTTCGGCGTGGTCGGCGATCCCGTATCCCACTCCCGTTCGCCTGCCATCCATCGGGCAGGCTTCGCAGCCGTCGGTGTCGATGCCACCTACGAATTCCTGCCGACGCCACCGGATCGTTTCGCGATCATCGTGGCGCAACTCCGGAGCGGGGAACTCGCTGGCGTGAACGTGACCATGCCGCACAAGGATCATGCCTTCGACGCCGCCGATTCCGTTTCGGCATCTGCGGCGCGTACACGCTCCGTGAACACGATCGTGCGCGAGGATGGCGTCCTCGTCGGGTACAACACGGATGTGGATGGCGTTCGGTACGCCCATCGCATCGTCGGTGAGCCGACGTCACGTGTCCTCATCCTCGGTTCCGGGGGTGCTGCCAGGGCCGCGATGGTGGCTTTCGAGCATCTGGACATCACCGTGGCGACCCGTCGTCGGGACGCCGCTGACGAGGCGTCGAGCGCCACGGGAGTCGACGTCACGGTGGTTCCGTGGGGGAGCGGGATCCCCGGTGCCGTGATCGTGAATGCCACACCCGTGGGGATGCACGGGGAAGGCCTTCCAGCCGAGGTGGTGACCCAGGCGTCAGCCGTGATCGACATGGCGTATGGCGAGGGCGTCACGCCAGCCGTCGCATGGGCCCGTGACCACGGCGTGCCGGTCGCCGACGGAATCGACATGCTCGTCGGGCAGGCCGCAACGGCCTTCACGCACTTCACGGGGCACCAGCCGCCACTCGAAGCGATGGCCTCGGCGGCTCGGAGCTGACTCGGACCGCAGGCGCACACCGACGATCCACCACAGGACCTCGGTTCGCGTGACGGCAGTTCCTAAGCTCGCACCGATGATCCTCGCAGCGCTCCTTGCCTCCCTGGCAGGCTTCATCGGCTCCCGCATCGTGGTGGCCGAGTCCGACGCGCATCGCATGGCCCTTGCAGATCGGTGGTGGGATCCTGTATGCGAGGTCTGCGGCTCGCCGCTCGGCGTCACGATGCTGCGATGCAGCACGAACCAGCATCGTCAGCGCCGTCTCGTCGCTGTGATCGTCGTTGGCGCCACGATCGGCTCCGGGGCCATACCGCTGGTCGTACCGACGATGTGGGTCGTGCCTGCCTATGTGGTGTTCGTCCTCGGGAGCATCCTGCTCACCGTCACGGATCTCGACACGAAGCTCATCCCCAACCGGATCCTCGTGCGTGTCCTCGTCGTCGGGGGGTTCCTGCTCGTCGTCGGTGGCCTCGCGAGCTCACATCCAGCCGCCGTGGCTCGCGCCTTCGGTGGTGGATTCTCCTACTTCGGCATCATGTTCGTCCTGGCGCTCATCGCCCGCGGCGCCCTCGGGTTCGGCGACGTGAAGCTCGCCGCTCTCCTCGGCGTGTTCACCGGCTACCTCGGCTGGGCCCAGCTGACGATCGCCGTCCTCGGAGCCTTCCTCATCGGGGGCGTCGTCAGCCTTGCTCTGCTGGTGTCGGGGCGCGCTGGACGCAAGGACGCCATTCCGTTCGGTCCCTTCATGGTTGCGGGAGCCCTCGTGGCGGTGTACGCAGGCGACCAGATCATCCGGTGGTACAACGGGTGATCCGTGGGGGGTTGCGCCTGCACGGTGATGTTCGCGTTCGGAACCCACCGGGACACGGACTCGCCTAGCCTCTGGCACCATGTTGCGATTCATCACATCCGGCGAATCCCACGGTCCCGGACTCGTGGCGACGGTCGAGGGCCTGCCTGCGGGGATCCCGGTATCGACCGCCAGCTTGGGGGACGAACTCGCCCGCCGTCGCCTCGGCTTCGGTCGTGGGCCGCGGATGAAGCTCGAGCGTGACGAACTCGAGATCCTCGGCGGCATCCGCTTCGGCCGAACCCTCGGTGGACCGGTCACCGTCGTGATCCGCAACACGGAATGGCCACGGTGGCAGGAACGCATGACCCCGGATCCCGTATCCGCCGAGCACCGGGCGACCATCACCCGCGAGACGAAGCCGCGCCCGGGTCATGCCGACCTCGTCGGGATGCAGAAGTACGACACCCACGATGCGCGTGACATTCTCGAACGGGCATCGGCACGCGAAACCGCCGCCCGGACGGTGGTCGGTCACCTCGCGAAGCAGTTGCTCGCCGCACTCGATGTCCACGTCTTCTCCCACGTCGTCGCCATCGGGGACGTGAAGGTCGACGTGAACCGATTGCCCAGGCCGGAGGACCTCGATGCGATCGATACATCCGACGTGAGGGTGTTCGACGCCGCGTCGGCGGCCGAGATGGTCGCGGCGATCGAGGCAGCGAAGGCCGATCGTGACACACTCGGTGGTGCGGTCGAAGTCCTCGCGTATGGTCTGCCGCCGGGCATCGGCAGCCATGTGCACTGGGATCGCAAGCTCGACGGTCGCCTGGCCGGGGCCGTGATGTCCATCCAGGCGATCAAGGCCGTGGAGATCGGCGACGGCATCGAGCAGTCGCGGAGCAGGGGATCCGCCGCACACGATGAGATCGTTGCCGACCAGGCGGTCTTCGGACGGCGATCCAATCGCGCAGGCGGCCTCGAGGGCGGCATGACCACCGGCGAGGTCCTGCGGGTGACGGCGTTCATGAAACCGATCGCAACGATCATGCGGCCCCTCGACACGGTCGACGTGGACACGAAGGAACCGGAGAAGGCCTTTCGGGAGCGGTCGGACGTCTGTGCCGTCCCCGCCGCCGGCGTGGTCGCCGAGCAGATGGTCGCGTACGTCCTCGCCGACGAGATGCTGCGCAAGTTCGGCGGCGACACCGTCGATGACGTCGTCACGGCTCGCGATGCCTATCTCCGTCGCCTTGCAGCGTTCTGATGCCATGCACGTGTGGTTGATCGGCATGATGGGTACCGGGAAGACCACGGTCGGTGCCATGATCGCCGAAGAGCTGTCGCTCCCCCTGATCGATACGGACGCAGAGGTCATGACGACGACTGGTAGGACCATCCCCGAGCTGTTCGCCGAGTCCGAGGAGTCCTTCCGCTCTGTTGAGTCCTCGGTGATCACCGCCCTCGCCAACGGACCTCCTTCGGTCATCAGCACGGGTGGGGGAGCGGTCCTCGATCCCGTGAACGTCGTGGCCATGCGCAGCACCGGACAGGTCGTTCTGCTCGAAGCATCACCTGCGGACCTCGAGGCGCGACTCGATCTCGACGGCAGTCGTCCCCTCCTCGGTTCCAGGGATGACATCAGGCGGATAGCGGAGGAGCGACTCGATCGTTACCGCTCCGCGTCTCATCACCGGATCCTGACCGATGGACGGTCCGCGCGAGACGTCGCAAGCGAGGTGCTGACATGTCTCGACACGTGATCAGCGAGGCGGAGGCTGAGGTGTCGAGGGTGCTTGTCGGCCGTGCCATGGACGAAGTGGTGGTCGCATCGGTCGCAAAGCTCGCACCGCAGCGGGTTGCGGTGATGTGCCAACCGTCGACGTACGGCCTCGCCGAGTCGTACGCAGCGATGCTCGCAGCGGCGGGGTTCGAAGCGACCGGGTACACGCTTCCCGATGGGGAGGAATCCAAGCAGATCGCTGTGGTGGAGGAGGTGTACCGCTACCTGAACAGCCAATCGTTCACCCGTTCGGACGTGATCGTCGGCGTCGGCGGGGGTGCACTCACCGATGTCGCCGGTTTCGTTGGCGGAACCTACCTGCGTGGCATTCCCGCCATCTACGTCCCGACGACCCTCCTCGGAGCCGTCGACGCCGCCATCGGGGGCAAGACCGGCGTCAACGTCGACGGGAAGAACCTCGCCGGGGTCTTCCGGCATCCCGAGAGCGTCGTGATCGACATCGACACCCTCGATCGGTTACCGCTCGAACAACGCATCGAAGGCGCGGCGGAGGCCATCAAGACCGGCTTGGTGGCGGACATGACGATCGTCGAGGCCTACGAGAGGGACGGTATCGACGTGGACCTCGCGTTGGTCGTGGACCGCTCGGTGGCCGTCAAGGTGGCCGTCGTGAGCGAGGACTTCACCGAACAGGGTCGGCGCGCCATCCTCAATTACGGTCATACGGTGGGACATGCGATCGAAACGTCGACGGGGCGTTCCCACGGCACATCCGTCGCCATCGGGATGGTCGCCGCAGGGGCGGCTGGAGCCCATCTCCTCGGGTTCGACGGCCAGGAACGCCAGATGGCCGTCCTCGAGAGGGTCGGTTTGCCTCTCGAGGCCCCCGAGGCGAAGCGTGAAACGGTTCGGGCCCTGATGGCCCTCGACAAGAAGAGGGACTCGGGCGGGTTGCGCATGGTGCTGCTCCGCGACTTCGCACGGCCTGAGGTCGTGGCCGTCGACGACGCTACCGTAGAGGCCGCCCTGCACGCCGTCGGCCTCGCGTGACGGACACCCGGCCACCAAGGAGCTCCGATGATCTCGACCAATGACGTCAAGTCCGGCATGGCCCTCGATCTCCCCGAGGGTCTGTTCGCCGTCGTCGAGGCCCAGCACGTCAAGCCTGGCAAGGGCAAGGCGTTCGTCCGCATGAAGCTGAAGAACGTGCGCACCGGAGCCGTCATCGATCGAACGTTCCGAGCCGGTGAGAACGTGCCGCAGGCGCGCATCGACCGTCGCGACTTCACGTTCCTCTATCGCGACGACATGGGATTCAACGTCATGGATGGCGAGACCTACGAGCAGACGAGGATCAACGCAGACCTCGTCGGGGAAGCCGCCGATTTCCTCGCCGACGGCATGACCATCCGGCTCGCGATGTTCGATGGCACTCCCGTCGACCTCGAACTCCCCGCATCCGTGGAGCTCGAAGTCACCTACGCCGAACCGGCGGTCAAGGGCGATCGCGTGAGCGCAGCGACCAAGCCCGTCACCTTGTCGACGGGACGGGTCATCCAGGCGCCCTTGTTCGTCACGCAAGGCGACGTGGTCAAGGTCGACACCCGCACGGGCGACTACATCACGCGCGTCACATGACCAAACCCGAGGCGAGGGCACAAGCCCTCGGAGCGCTCTACGCAGCCGACGTGCTCGGTAGCGATACCGTGGATGTCGACCACCTCGGCGGACGGGCCACCACGTTGGCGACGTCAACGTGGCTCCATCGCGAAGACATCGATGCAGCCATCGAAGCCGCTTCCACCCGCTGGCGGATCGACCGCATGCCCGCCATCGATCGGACGATCCTGCGCCTCGGGGTGTACGAGCTCATCTACACGGACATGCCGGTCGGCATCGTGATCTCCGAGGCCGTGGAACTCGCCAAGCAGTACTCGACGGCCAACAGCGGGGCATTCGTGAACGGCCTGCTCTCGGCGATCGCGACGGCCGGCGGGAGAAGTACACGCGTGTAGTACCATCGCATCGAAACCGACCTTTAACCCGGTCCCGTGAGGCCGACAAGGAAGGAGCACCATGAAGCCCCCCACTGTGCCGTGCGACGAGTCGCACGGCTTTTCCATGCCCGGAGGCGCCGCGCCTCCGAGGGTCCGACCATGAACCAGATCATGGACACCGACGACCTCGCCAGGGCGACCACCCGGATCGCCCACGAGATCGTGGAACGCAACCAGGGCGTCGATGACCTCGTCGTGCTCGGAATCCCGACGAGGGGAAGGCCCTTCGCTGATCGCATCGCCGCAGCGCTCTCGGAGATCGCCGGCCGTCCGATCCTCGCCGGAAGCCTCGACATCGGCATGTACCGCGACGACATCGATACGCGCCCGAAGACGCGAATCGGGCCCACGGAGATCCCCGAGCCCATCGATGGCAAGGTCGTCGTGCTCGTCGACGACGTCCTGTTCACCGGCCGCACCATTCGGGCGGCGCTCGATGCGTTGACGGACATCGGACGACCTGCCGAGGTACACCTCGCCGTCGTCGTCGATCGCGGTCATCGCCAGTTGCCGATACGCGCCGACTACGTCGGCAAGAACCTGCCGACGGCGCTCTCCGAGCATGTCGCTGTCCGATTCGAAGAGATCGACGGCACCGACGGCGTGTGGGCAGGGGAAGGGACACGATCATGAGACATCTCCTCAGTACCGAACACCTCGAGCGCGACGTCCTCGAGGCGCTGCTGAACGAGGCTGACGACTTCGCCGAGGTCCTGACCAGGCCGATCCCAAAGGTGCCGGCCCTCCGGGGCAAGACCGTGGCCACGATGTTCTTCGAACCATCCACTCGGACCCGGATGTCGTTCGAGAAGGCAGCCAAGGCGCTCTCCGCCGACACGGTGTCCTTCTCGCCGGGAACGTCGTCGCTGTCGAAGGGCGAGTCCCTCAAGGACACCGCCCTCACCGTCCATGCGATGGGCGTGGACCTCATGGTCGTGCGCCACAAGGCGACGGGCGCCCCCTGGCGCCTGGCCGAGTGGCTCGACATCCCGATCGTCAATGGCGGTGACGGAGCGCACCAGCATCCGACCCAGGCCCTGCTCGACTGCCTCACGATCAAGCAGCGGTTCGGGTCCCTCGAAGGCCTCACGATCGCGATCGTCGGCGACATACGCCATTCGCGGGTTGCACGGTCGAACATCTTCGCCATGGCGACCCTCGGAGCGAAGGTGATCCTCGTCGGTCCGCCCACGCTGCTGCCCATCGATCCCGACGCGTGGCCGGTCACCGTGTCCCACGACCTCGACGCGGTGCTCGAGGAGCTCGACGTCGTCTACCTACTGCGGGTGCAGACCGAACGCGGCGGGGGCTCGGTGTTCCCTTCGTTGAGCGAGTACACGGCGCGATACGGCATGACATCGGAGCGTTTCGCCCGATTGCAGTCCGACGCCGTGGTCATGCACCCGGGCCCGATGAATCGCGGCGTAGAGATCGGTCACGACGTAGCGGACGATGAACGGTCGCTCGTCCTGGCCCAGGTCACCAACGGTGTGGCCGCTCGGATGGCCGTCCTGTTCGACTTGTTGGGAGGCGATGATGTCGCATGAGTTGATCATCCACGGCGGATCCGTCGTGACCCCCGAGGGGACAAGAAGAGTCGATGTCGCGATCGACGGCGGACTCGTGACAGCCGTCGGTGACGACCTCGGTGATGCGAACACGCGCATCGACGCCACCGACTCGTGGGTCGGTCCGGGACTCGTCGACCTCCACACGCACCTGCGTGAGCCGGGCTACGAGTGGAAGGAAGACGTCGCCTCCGGCTCTGCAGCTGCGGCCGCAGGCGGGTACACCGCCGTCATTGCGATGCCCAACACCGATCCGGTCATCGACACCGGCCATGTCGCCCGTTTCGTGCGGGAACGGGGTCGCGAGGTGGGTCTCGTCGACGTGATACCGGCAGGCTGCCTCACCATGGGACGAGCCGGCGAGACGATGGCCCACATCGATGAGCTGTGGGACGCCGGCGTGCGGATCTTCACCGACGACGGCGACGCCGTGGCCAATGCCTCGGTGCTACGACTCGTCATGGAGTACATCGCCCAGTTGGGTGGCGTCGTCTCCCAACACGCGGTGGATCGCGATCTGAGCGCTGCCGGCTTCATGCACGAGGGTGCCGTCTCGTCCCGCCTGGGCATGTACGGCATCCCGCCCGAGGCCGACGAAGTCATCATCGCCCGCGACCTGTCGCTCGCTTCGACGACCGGAGTGCGGTACCACGTCCAGCACGTGTCGACCGCCCACTCCGTCGAGCTGATCGCTGCGGCCAAGGCACGCGGCGTGGATGTGACGGCCGAGGTCACGCCACACCACCTGATGTTCACGCATGAGGATGTGGCGTCGACCGATCCCGACTTCAAGATGATGCCGCCACTGCGCACGGAAACCGACCGTATGGCGTTGATCGAGGGGCTCCGAAGCGGTGCCATCGACATCGTCGCGACGGACCACGCACCCCATGCGGCACTCGAGAAGGAGGTGCCGTTCGAGTACGCCCCCTACGGGGTACTCGGCCTCGAGTGGGCAGCCTCCGTTGCCGCCTCGACAGCGGGGTTGGACATCGCTGACTTCTTCGACCGGATGTCGACGACGCCCGCACGAATCGCCGGTCTCGAGGACCACGGATCGCCGGTCGCCGTGGGCACTCCGGCCAATCTCGTGGTCTTCGATCCCTCGATCGAATGGACGCCCACGGCGACGCTATCGCGTTCACGCAACGCCCCGTACCTCGGACGCCCGCTCCAGGGTCTGGTGACGGCCACGGTGCTGCGCGGCACCGTCACCCACGGCGGCTCGTCGTGACCGAAGCGGTTCTCGTCACCGCCGATGGTGTCGAGTTCAGGGGAACGGCAGCGGGGGTCGCGGGCGTGGTCGCCGGTGAGGTCGTCTTCAACACCGCGATGACCGGCTACCAGGAGATCCTGACGGATCCCTCGTACGCCGGCCAGGTGGTGGTGATGACCGCCCCCCACATCGGAAACTACGGATCGACACCAGACGACGACCAGGCAGACACGGTGCACGCCAAGGGTTTGGTCATGCGGTCACCGAGCCGCATGGCGTCGTCGTGGCGATCATCCGAGCCGTTCTCCGCCTACCTGGCACGACGAGGCATCGTCGCCATCGGTGACATCGATACCCGGCGCCTGACCCGCCACATTCGCGACCATGGCGCGATGCCCATCGCCATGGGTGTGGATGTGGACGCGTCCGAATTGGCCGAGATCGCCGCATCGACCCCCACGATGGACGGTCAGGATCTCGTGTCCACGGTCACCACCGAGGTCGCCTACGCCCGACCGGCGCACGGTGATCGTGTCGGTTCGGTCGTTGCGTACGACTTCGGTATCAAGCGTGACATCGTCGCCGCGTTGAACGAACGTGGCCTCGACGTCACGGTGGTGCCGGCCTCGACGCCAGCAGCCGACGTCCTCGACATGGGCGTCGACGCCGTGTTCCTGTCGAATGGCCCGGGAGACCCTGAGCCGCTCACCACGGCGATCGCGAATGTGCGCGAGCTGCTGGGATCCATTCCCGTGTTCGGGATCTGCCTCGGACACCAGGTGCTCGGCCTCGCACTCGGCGCCACCACGTTCAAGCTGCCGTTCGGCCACCACGGGGGTAACCATCCCGTGCGCCGCATGAAGGATGGGTCCGTCGAGATCACCTCACAGAACCACGGATTCGCCGTCGATCTATGGTCGCTGACGGGTCGCGATCGACCGACGGCGACGGGTCTCCCGACTGCAGACCTCCTTCCGAGCGACGTCGATACTGCTTTCGGCAGGGTCAGCGCCAGCCACCAGAACCTCAATGACGGCACCAACGAGGGCCTCGTCTGCCGGGACGTCACGGCGTTCTCCGTCCAGTTCCACCCGGAGGCGGCGCCGGGTCCCAACGATGCAATGGTGATGTTCGATGAATTCGTCGACGTCGTCCGGAGGACCCATGCCACGGCGTGACGACCTTGCATCGATCCTGGTCATCGGATCGGGCCCGATCATCATCGGGCAGGCCTGCGAGTTCGACTACTCGGGCACACAGGCCGTCAAGGTGCTCAAAGAACTCGGATATCGGGTCGTCCTGGTCAATTCGAACCCCGCCACGATCATGACCGATCCCGAGTTCGCCGACGCCACGTACATCGAACCGATCACCGTCGAGGTCGTCGGGCAGATCCTGCGCAAGGAGCGGCCAGACGCCGTCCTTCCGACCCTCGGTGGGCAGACGGCGCTCAACGTGACCATGGAGCTCGCCGCAACCGGCATCTTCGAGGAGCTCGGCATCGAGTTGATCGGAGCATCCCTCGATGCCATCGACGCCGCCGAGGACCGGGGCCGGTTCAAGGACCTCATGGATGCGGCGGGACTCGAGACGCCGCGCGCACACTACGTCACCTCGATGGACGAAGCCAAGGAGGCCCAACGCGACCTCGGATACCCGGTGATGGTGCGTCCCAGCTTCATCCTCGGCGGTGGTGGGACCGGCCTTGCACATGACGATGACGAGTTCGATCGGATCGTGAGCAACGGCTTCGCCACATCGCCCATCAGCGAGGTCCTCATCGAGGAATCCGTCTTCGGATGGAAGGAGTACGAGCTGGAGGTCATGCGGGACAACGCTGACAACGCCGTGATCGTCTGCTCGATCGAGAACCTCGATCCCATGGGGGTCCACACGGGGGACTCGATCACCGTCGCACCCTCGATGACCCTGTCCGATCGCGAGTACCAGGCGATGCGCGACGACGCGATCACCTGCCTCCGCGTGATCGGCGTCGAGACCGGTGGATCGAACGTGCAGTTCGCCGTAGATCCCGACACGGGGCGGCGCATCGTGATCGAGATGAATCCGCGGGTCTCCCGCTCGTCGGCGCTCGCCTCGAAGGCGACCGGGTTCCCCATCGCCAAGATGGCTGCGATGCTCGCAGTCGGGTTCACCCTCGACGAGATCGCAAACGACATCACCGGAGCCACTCCTGCATCGTTCGAGCCAGCCCTCGACTATGTGGTCGTGAAGATCCCACGATTCGATTTCGCCAAGTTCCCATCGGTGGCACCGGTACTCGGGACATCCATGCAATCCGTCGGCGAGGCCATGGCCATCGGTAGGACGTTCCCCGAGGCACTCCAGAAGGCCCTTCGGAGCCTCGAGACCGGGCGGCTTGGACTCAATGCCGATGCCGGTGAGGGCGCATTCGAAGGATCGTCCGACGAGGATCTCGTGAGCCGCATCGCAACACCGAGTCCCGAGCGGATCTTCGAAGTGGCCGAGGCGTTGCGGCGGGATATCGAGATCGACGTGATCCACGAAGCGACGCGCATCGATCCGTGGTTCCTCGACCAGATGCGCCAGATCGTCGACGTACGACGCGAGGTCGAGGACGCCGGACCCACGCCGCTCGCACTCCGCACGGCGAAGCGCCATGGATTCTCCGATGGTCAGCTCGCACACCTGTGGCACATCGGGTACGACGACGTCAAGCGACTGAGGGACGAAGCCGGCGTCGCTGTGACCTACAAGACGGTCGATACCTGCGCTGCCGAGTTCGCAGCCGAGACGCCCTACTTCTACTCGACATTCGAGGACGAATCCGAGACCCCGGCACCCGGCCCGCGATCGGTGATGGTCCTGGGCTCGGGTCCCAACCGCATCGGCCAGGGCATCGAGTTCGACTACTGCTGTGTCCATGCCGCGTTCGCCCTCGACGACGCCGGATACGAGACGGTCATGGTCAACTGCAATCCCGAGACGGTGAGCACCGACTACGACACCTCGACGCGCCTGTACTTCGAACCCCTCACGATCGAGGACGTCCTGGCCGTCGTGGCAAGTGAGCAGCCGACGGCGGTGATCGTCCAGCTCGGCGGCCAAACCCCCCTCGGCCTGGCTCATGCGCTCGAGGCGGCTGGTGTCCATGTCGCCGGCACGTCTCCGGCCTCGATCGACATGGCGGAGGATCGTGAGCAGTTCTCAGCGCTGTGTCGCGAACTCGGCATCGCCCAGCCACCCCATGGGACGGCGACGTCGGTGGCGGAGGCGCTCGACGTGATCGACGACATCGGGCTTCCAGCCCTCGTACGACCGTCCTACGTGCTCGGCGGACGTGCCATGCGCATCATCTACTCGGTGGAGGAGCTCTCGAAGTACCTGGCCGAACTGTACGGAGCCCTTCCCGGCGGCGAGGTCGACCTGTCGGACTCGCCGTTGCTGATCGATCGCTTCCTCGAGTCGGCGACCGAGGTCGATGTCGATGCGGTATTCGACGGCGTCGACCTGTACATCGGCGGGATCATGGAACACGTGGAAGAAGCGGGTGTGCACTCCGGCGACTCGGCGTGCGTGGTTCCACCGCCGACCCTCCAAGCCGGGATCATCGCGGCCGTGGAGGATGCGACACGGAAACTCGCCGAGGGTTTGACGGTGCGTGGCCTGATCAACATCCAGTTCGCGATCCGCAACGACGACGTCTACGTCCTCGAGGCGAACCCACGGGCTTCGCGTACCGTGCCGTTCATCTCCAAAGCAACGGGCGTACCCCTGGCCAAGGTCGCCACGCGGGTCATGATGGGAGAGACCCTCGCTGACCTCCGTGCAGCAGGTGTGGTGCCCGAATCCACGCCAGAGCTCCCGTACACCGCCGTGAAGGAGGCCGTCCTACCATGGCGGCGATTCCCGAACGAGGACACGTTGCTCGGACCCGAGATGCGTGCCACCGGCGAGGTCATGGGTATCGCGAGCCTCGCAGGCGTCGCGTATGCGAAATCCCTCGATGCGGCCGGTCACCACGTACCGACATCGGGCAATGTCTTCCTCTCGCTCGCCGATCGGGACAAGGTACGCGGTGTGGAGGTCGCCCGGCTCCTGAGCGAGAGCGGATTCAAGGTCTTCGCCACGCACGGGACCGCAGGCCACCTCGCCCGCAACGGCATCGCATCGACCCACGTCGACAAGGTGGGCGAGGGGAGCTACGACCCCGTCCGCCTCATCGAGGAGGGAAGGATCGACCTCATCGTCAACACTCCAGCCGGTGGCAAGGCGCGCGGTGACGGCCGTCTCATCCGGATGGCAGCCAACCGGCACGGCATCGCGTGCGTCACCACTGCCGAGGGCGGCATGGCGGTCGCTCGGAGCATCGTCGCAGCTCGCAGCACCGATTTCTCGGTCCTCTCGATCCAGGACCACCACGCTTCCGCAGGTCTGTGATGGGTTCGCTGCACGTCGATCTCGGTCCCGAACGGCTCGCAACACCGCTGATCGCCGCCTCCGGCACGGTCGGTTCGTTGCACGAGTTCTCCAAAGTCATCGACTTCTCGCTCTACGGCGCCGCAACGGCGAAATCGGTCGCGCCCGAGGCGTGGCCCGGTCGCCAACCACCACGCCTCGCACCCGTCGAATCGGGGATGCTCAACAGCATCGGCATCCAGAATCCCGGCGTCGACCGATGGCTCGCCACATCGGGAGCGGCGCTCGCCACCATCCCCACCCGGGTGTGGGCCAGTGTGGTGGCGCACGACGTCGACGGCTTTGCGACCGTGGCCGAAGCGATGGCCGACGCTCCCGTCTCAGCCCTCGAGGTCAATCTGTCGTGCCCGAACCTCGACGGTGACCCCTTCGCCCTCGATCCCGAGTTGTCCCACCGAGTCATTCGTGTCGTCAGGCGATCCACGACCAAACCGATCGGGGCCAAGTTGTCGCCGGATGCGAGACCGGTCGGTGATGTCGCAGCCGCTGTCCTCGACGCGGGAGCCGATTGGCTGGTCATGGGCAACACGGTGATGGGTGCAGCCATCGACATCGAAACCCGCAGACCACGCACGAGGGGGACGGTTGCCGGCTACTCGGGCACCCCCATCCGGCCCATCACGATGCGATGCATCCTCGAACTCCGCTCACGGTTCCCGACGACGCCGATCGTCGCGTGTGGGGGCGTCACCGAAGCCTCCCACGCGATCGAGTACGCCCTCGCCGGGGCCGACGCCGTCGGGATCGGTTCGGCCCACTTCTCCAGGCCGCGGATCGCCAGGGAGATGCTCGGGGGCATCAGCCGCTATCTCGAGCGGCATGGCATCGCGCGTTTCTCGGACCTACGAGGGAGGTACGAACCATGGCCGTCGTGAACCCGATCATCGTTGCACTCGACATGCGGACCGCCGAGGAAGCCGTCTCGGTGGCGACGGCTGTCGCCCCTCACGTCGGGGCCTTCAAGGTGGGGTTGGGCCTGTTGCACGGTCCGGGCCCAGCGACGATCGATGCCCTCGTCCGGCTCGACAAGCCCGTCTTCGCCGATGCGAAGCTCCACGACATCCCATCCCAGGTCGAGGCTGCGGCCTACCGACTCGGTACCCACGGCGCACGCTGGGTGACAGCGCATATCAGCGGCGGGGTATCGATGCTCGAGGCCGCCGTACACGGGCTCCAGCGCGGAGGAGGCGCCGCCACTGTCGGCGTCCTCGGTGTCTCCGTCCTCACGTCCCTCGGGGCATCGGATCTCGAGCGAGTCGGCATCCAACGCACACCCGGCCAACTGGTCGGCAAGATGGCGAAGGTGGCCCAGGCGACTGGCTGTGAGGGCGTGGTGTGCTCCCCCCAGGAGCTCCACGTCGTTGGACAGGCAGCACCCGGGATCGTCCGGGTCACGCCCGGTATCCGCACCGAAGAGACCGACGACGACCAGACGCGCACGGCAACGCCCGCCGAGGCGGTGGCCAGGGGTGCGGACTGGATCGTCGTCGGCAGGCCGATCACGAGGGCCGACGATCCGGCGCGTGCCGCGGCGGCGATCGCCGAAGCGGTTCGCGGGGCCGGGCAGTCACCGGGGTAGGATGTCCAACCACGAGGAGGACCGATGCTTCCCGAGACCACTGAGGAACAACGCAACGCTGCGCTCGCTCGCGCCGCCCAGGCGCGGCGCATCAGGGCCGAGACCAAGGAGCTCCTCAAGACCGGGAGCCTGACCCTCTCCGAGGTGCTCGACAAGGCCGCCGAGGACCCACTCATCGCGGGAACGAGGGTCCAGGCGATCATCGTATCGATGCCCGGAATGGGGAAGATCGCGACCAAGCGCCTCATGGAGGAGATCGGGATCGCCGAGAACCGCACCCTCAAGGGACTGGGATCCAATCAACGGGCGGCGTTGCTTGACCGCTTCTCCTGAGGGGCATCTCGTCGTCGTCTCCGGTCCGTCGGGGGTCGGCAAGTCGAGCATCCTCGCCGGCGTGCTCACTGCGAGCGATGCCGTGTTCTCGATATCGGCAACCACCCGTGAACCTCGCCACCACGAGGTCGACGGTCGCGAATACCACTTCCTCGACAGGGACGACTTCGAAGCACTCATCGCGGAGGGAGACGTCCTCGAGTGGGCGGAGTACGGGGGCAACCTCTACGGAACCCTGCGTCGCGAGGTGGAACCCCTGATCGCCGCTGGTTCCGACGTCATCCTCGACATCGAGAACGAAGGAGCCAAACAGATCAGGTCCTCCTACCCCTCGGCGGTCCTGGTGTTCATCCGTCCCCCGGACCTCGACGTGTTGCACCAACGCCTCACCGAACGGGGAGACACGTCATCACGCGACATCGAGCGACGCCTGTCCGTGGCCAAGGAACAAGTCGACGAGGCACCCGCGATCTACGACCACATCGTCCTCAACGACGATCTCGATACCGCGATCGGGCGGGTGCTCGATATACTCTCGTCGCTGTCCGATGACGGACGCTGACGTTCGACGTCCCCCTACCCGAGGAGTACGGCCATGATGCTCGACCCGCCCATCGGCGAAGCTGTCTCGAAGACGGATTCGCGATTCGCGCTCGTCGTGCTCTCGGCACGTCGAGCCCGCCAGATCAACGCCTACTTCAACGAGTTGGGCGCAGGAATCGGCGGCTACGTCCCGCCCCAGGTCCACTCCCTCTCGCGTAAACCCCTGTCGATCGCCCTCGAGGAGATCGTCGAGGACAAGGTCGTCATCGCACCCATCGAGGAGTGATCCGTGCTCGCCTCACGGCACATCGTCCTCGGTGTGAGTGGGGGCGTTGCCGCCTACAAGGCGGTCCACCTCGCACGTGAACTCGCCAAGGCGGGTGCCGACGTGAGAGTCGTCATGACCGAGTCGGCATCGGCATTCGTCGGCGCAGCCTCATTCGCTGCAGTCACCGGTTCGCATCCGACGGTGGGGCTGTTCGACGATGAGGACGTATCTCCCCACACCACATTGGCACGCTGGGCCGACGCGATCGTGGTGGCTCCCCTCACGGCATCGACCCTGTCGCGCCTCGCCTCTGGCCAGTCGTCGGACGCCCTCGTCGCCACGATTCTCGCCGCCCAGGTGCCGGTGGTACTCGCTCCTGCCATGCACACGGAGATGTGGGAGCATCCGGCGACCCAAAGGAACCTCGCGACCGTCGTAGCGGACGGATGTGTCATCGTCGGTCCCGAACCCGGGGAACTCGCCGGCGGCGACGTCGGCATGGGCCGCATGAGCGAACCCGAGGACATCGTCACCGCCGTGACATCGACACTCACCCCCCACGACCTCACCGACACCGTCGTCCTCATCACCGCCGGAGGCACCCGCGAACCCATCGATCCGGTCCGCTACATCGGCAACCGATCCAGCGGCAAGATGGGCAACGCGCTCGCATCCGCGGCAGCCTCCCGTGGCGCCAACGTCATCCTCGTGACCTCCGCTCCCGCACCGACCGATCCATCGATCGAGGTGATCAGCGTTGCAACGGCGGCGGAGATGGCAGAGGCGACGTGGTCCCGGACCGCAGATGCCGAAATCGCAATCCTCGCCGCAGCCGTGGCGGACTTCCGGCCCATCCGGACCTCGGATGCGAAGATCAGGCGCGCCGACGGTGTACCCGAGATCGCCCTCGAACCCACGCCAGACGTCCTCGCAGGTGTCGTTGAGCGCAACCCCGACGCCTTCGTGGTCGGCTTCGCCGCCGAATCGGGTTCCCTCGAGGCCATCGGTGACAAAGCACGTGCCAAACGGGTCGACCTCCTCGTGGCCAATGACGTGGCCCAGCCGGACTCTGGCTTCGGTACGGACACCAACGAGGTCGTCCTCGTCCGCTCCGATGGCACCCTCGAGGCCCTCCCCCTCATGACCAAGGCGGCGGTGGCGCATGCCATCCTGGACGCCGTGGTCGCGGCGAGGGCGTGACGGCCGCCCACCCCGCCGCCTGCCAGGTCGTCCCGGAGATCGCCTCGTTCTCGGTGGACGACGGATTCATGTACCGCCTACCACCGGGGCTCGACGTCGGAGTCGGGTCCCGTGTGCGGATACGCGTCGGTGGTCGTCGCATGCGAGGATTCGTGACCGCCGTCTTCGATGTCGCGCCAGATCGCAGGCTCGTCGATGTCGACGGCGTCGTCGGAACGTGTCGGGCGTTCGACGAGGGCCACCTCGCCCTCGTGCGATGGGCCGCCAGCCACTACGTGTCCCCGGTCGCAACCGTCCTCAAACGCACGGTGCCACCGAACGTGCCCCGCACGAAACGGCCGGCCCTCGACCGCCCGGCGCCCGGCCGACGCGAACGCCTCCGCTATCGGATCGGATCAGCACCTCACGGGCAAGGCATCGCCGAAGGGATCGCCGCTGCACCGTCCGAGGCGACCATCGTCGTCGTCGCACCCACCGTGGTCGAGGTCGACCAGATCGCAGCAGCCATCGAGCGACGGACGAGACGAGCGGTGGTGACGGCGCACTCATCCCTGGCCGCCAAGGACGTGACCGCAGCCTGGCAAACGGCCATGACCCGTCCCGGCACCATCCTCGTGGGAACACGGGAGATCGCCCTCTGGTCCATCCCGTCGGCTGCGGAGTGGATCGTGGTCGAGGACGCTCGGCGCGTCATGCGCTCACCCGCGACCCCGACCCTGTCGGTGCGAGCGATCGCCCTCGAACGCCACCGCGCCTTCGGCACATCGACGAGCTTCGTCGGGCCCCTTCCGTCGCTGGAGCTGATCCATGCCGGAGCGACGATCGTTGGTGATCCGGGTCGCCAATGGCCGCTCGTGGAGGTGGTCGATCGCAACGAGGAGCCCCCGGGATCCTCGGCACTCCTCGAAGCGACCCGATCGGCCATCGCCGGTGCGGTTCGCCAGGGTGGATCCGTCTTCGTGCTCGTCCCACGCCGAGCCCATGCGGGCGCAGAGCGATGCGTGCAGTGCCAGGAGCTGCGTCGCTGCGGATCGTGTGGCTCTGCCGCGTTCACCGACGCCACGTGTGCACGGTGCGCAGAGCCCATGGTGACCTGCCGCTCGTGCGGCGGGCGGCTCTGGCGGCCCCTGGGAGCAGGAATCGGTGTCGTCGTGAACGACCTGAGGCGCGTCGTCGGCCACGACGTCGGACGCGCAGGGGAGGGTCGGGCCGTGACGGTCGGTACGGAACGCGACCTTCTCGGAGTATCGGGATGCCGATTGGCTGTGGCCGTGGACGTCGACGGCATGACGCTCGCCCCCCACTATCGCGCCGCCGAGGACGCTTTGCGGACCCTTGTCCGCCTCGCGCAGACCGTCGAGCGGGGCCGTGGCCACCGATGCGTCGTCCAGACCTCGGACCCACACCAACCGGCCATTGCCGCCCTCCGCTCGGGGCGGAGCGAGGAGTTCCTCAGCGACGAGGCGCAGAGGCGCCGAAGGGCCGGGTTCCCTCCGTTCGGCGAGCTGATAGCCCTCGAAGTCGCCGACATCGACGGGGCCGACGACCTGGTCCGCTCATCGATCGAGGGCCTCGCAACGGTCCACGGTCCCGCACGTGTGGGAGAACGTGACCGGTGGCTGATCACCGGTCACGACCTCACGAGGGCGCGCCTCGCGCTTCGTCGCGGGGTCGGCACCATGCGCGATCGTGGGGCACGGGTGCGTGTCGACGTCGATCCGATCGACTTGTGAGCATGCACGTGCGCGCTCGTGCACACACATGACCGGCGCCGAGAGGGTCGCGCACCCACGGCGTGGTTACCGGCAGGTCACCGCGTTTCGGTAGCCTGCCGGCATGGCGATCTATCCCATCCGAAGGTTTCCGGATCCGGTGCTTGCTATGCAGGCCGCCACCGTGACGGCGTTCGATGCCGACCTCGCCCGCCTCGCCGAGGACATGCTGGCGACGATGTACGAAGCTCCCGGCGTCGGCCTCGCCGCACCACAGATCGGGATATCCAAGCGCGTCTTCGTCGCTGACATAGGCGACGGGCCGTTCGTCATGGTCAATCCCGAGATCGTCGAGACCTCCGGCTCCTGGAAGTTCGAGGAGGGATGCCTCTCGGTCCCCGGGCGGTACTGGAACATCAAGCGGTCCGATCACGCAGCCGCCGAGGGCCTGGATCTCAACGGGGACCCGGTGCGGTACGAAGGTGATGAACTCATGGGCCGTGTCCTCCAACACGAGATCGACCATCTCGACGGCATCCTCCTCCTCGAGCGGCTCCCGAGGCGTACCCGCAGGACAGCTCTGGCCGACCTCCGGCAGGAGTCCCTCGGACCGGCAGGATTCTGACGATGGGCGCCATCTTCATGGGCACGCCCGCCGCAGCCGTCCCCAGCCTCGCCGCGCTCGGTGGCATCGAGGACATCGACCTCGTCATCACCCAACCGGATCGACGTTCGGGCCGAGGCGGGGTGAGGACGCCGAGCCCGGTGAAGGTGGCTGCCGGCCAGTGGGGACTCCCCGTCGCCCAGCCCGATGATCGCACCGAGCTCCTCGACACCCTGCTGTCCACGGGCGCACGATTCGGTCTGGTGGTGGCCTACGGGCGCATCCTGACACCGGCGATGCTCGCCAGCACCGATGCGGGCTTCCTGAACGTCCACTTCTCGCTTCTTCCCCGATGGCGCGGAGCCGCCCCCGTCGAGCGCTCGATCGCCGCAGGCGACGAGCTGACGGGGGTGACGCTGATGAAGCTCGACGAAGGCCTCGACACGGGTCCGATCATCGGTGAGACCTCCACGCCGATCGGTGCGTACGAGACCGGCGGCACCCTCACCGGTCGGCTGGCGCATCTCGGCGCGGCCCTCGTGGACACGGCGCTTCCCGACTATCTGTCGGGCCGGCGCATCCCGGTACCCCAGATCGACACCGATCCGACCCATGCGAAGCGCCTGACCACTGCTGAGGCAAGGGTGCTCCCGACGTGGGATATCGCCAGGGCGGAGCGGTGCGTCCGTGCGTTCACCCCGCGACCCGGTGCCAGACTCGAGACCGCCGAGGGCTCCCTCCGGATCTGGTCGGCGCGACGCTACGACGGCGGAGCCGAACAGGGAACGATCCGGGTCAGCGCCATCGGGGTCATCGCCGGTTTCGCCGATGGGGCCCTCGAGCTACGCCGCGTCCAACCGGACGGCAAGCAGATCATGGACGCAACCGCATGGATGAACGGCCGGCGGAACGAGCCAACGACCTTCGGCACCGACAGCCCGTGAAACCCACCCACGGTCCGAGACGGTCTGCGGCCGAATCGCTGGATCGGATCATGCGCTCCGGCGCCTATGCGAACACCCTCGTCGCCACGACCTCGGTCGATCCGGTCGACGACCACGGCTTCTATCAGCGACTCGTGTACACGGCGCTGCGGTTCCTCCCTGCAATCGACCGAGCGCTCGCCACGTCCAGCTCACGACCACTCGACAAGGTCGACCCGTACGCGTTGGCCGTCATGCGCATCGCCACCGCAGAGATGCGCTATCTGTCGACGGAGCCGTACGCCGCGGTGAACGAGGCCGTCGAAGCCGTCGCGACGTCCCGGTTGGCCCGAGCGCGGGGGTTCGTGAACGCAGCGCTCCGGTCGGTGGCTGAGCAGCCGCCAGCCGGTGCATGGGAACTCATCGACTCGTATCCGGAACCGCTGGTCAACCTCCTCGGGGATGATCTGGGTGGCGCCGCGGCGGAAGCCTTCCTCACGGCGAGCAACGAGCCAGCACCCACCGGCATCAGGTTCCGTGGCCTCGATGGCGGAGGATTCGCCACCCGCTACGCCGATCCCGAAGTCGATGACGTCGTCGCGCTCGAGTCATCCGGCTTCGTCGACATCATCGATCCCGCCTCGGCCGCAGTCGCAGAGGCAGTGGCGGCCGGGCCGGGCGACATCGTCGTCGATCTCGCTGCGGCGCCGGGCGGCAAGACGCGCGCGCTCGGTGACGCCGTCGGTGCGACCGGTCTCGTGGCCGGGTCCGACATCCATCCGCGTCGCCTGCAAAGGGCCGCCCAGCGACATCGAACACCGGACTCGATTCGGTGGGTGGTTGCCGACGGGACGCAATCCCCGTTCCGCGACGCGAGCGCAGATCGGGTTCTCGTCGACGCTCCGTGCACGGGGCTGGGCACGATGCGGCGCCGCCCCGAGATCAGATACCGATTCTCGCCCGACGCGCCAGCGCGGTACCGCACGGTGCAACGCCAACTCGTCGAGGAGGCCCTGAGGATCGTCCGACCCGGCGGCCGCGTCGTCTACAGCGTCTGCACCGTGACCGCAGCCGAGACCAAGGGGGTGCTTGAGGAACTGGGATTCCACGGACCACCGACACCACTCGGTATCCCATGGGGCGATGGCACGCTCCTCGGGCCGCACATCGCCGGCACCGATGGCATGTTCATCGCGGCCTTCGACACCTGAGTCAGACGATGACGACCGATGCGAGGTCGACCTCGGGTTCCGGGTAGGCGATGTCGAGGGTCTCGAGGGCCTCGATGAGGATGCGCAGGACGACCAGGTTCCGATACCACTTCCGATCGGCAGGGACCACGTACCACGGTGCGTGGGTCGTGGAGGTCTCCGAGAGCGCATCCTCATAGGCACGCATGTAGTCGTTCCACTTCGCCCGCGTGTCGAGGTCGGACGGGTTGAACTTGTAGCCCTTGGTCGGATCGGCGAGACGAGCCTCGAGACGGCGCTTCTGCTCGGCCTTGGAGATGTTGAGCATCACCTTCCGGACGACCGTTCCCTCGTCGTCGAGGAGTTGCTCGAACGCCCGGATGTGGTCATACCGACGCCTCCACCGTGTCTCAGGGACGAGCTGCTCGACGCGCACGACCAGGACATCCTCGTAGTGGCTCCGGTTGAACACCCCGATCCGACCTGCGCTCGGGGTTCGCTGGTGGATCCTCCACAGATAATCGTGGTCCCGCTCGAGTTCCGAAGGCACCCCGAAGCCTCGGACGTCGACCCCCTGCGGGTTGACGCCGGTGAAGACCTTCCTGATCGTCCCGTCCTTGCCCCCTGTGTCCATGGCCTGGAGGACGAGGAGCAAGCTGCGAGATCCATCGGCCCACAACAGCCGCTGGAGCTCGGCGAGTCGCTGGTTGAGCGCATTCAGGACGGTCCCTGATGTCCGCTTCGTCAGGTCCGGGTACAAACCGGTGTCACGGGGATCGGTCGCCGCGAGGTCGACGCGCATCCCCTCATCGACACGGTATCGGGCGAGTTCGTCCACGGATGTCCTCCTCTGGCCAGCCAACCCATCGTACAATCCCACGCAATGAGAGACTCGCTGCGCATTGCCCCGTCGATCCTCGCCGCCGATTTCGCTCGACTCGGCTCCGATGTGGCCTCCGTCGCCGATGTCGTGGATCTCATCCATGTCGATGTCATGGATGGCCATTTCGTGCCGAACATCTCCATGGGGCCTCCCGTCGTGGCCTCGTTGCGTGCAGCGACTGGCCTGTACCTCGACTGCCATCTCATGATCACCGACCCGGTGCGGTATCTCGATCCGCTTGCCGCGGCAGGCGCCGATGGTGTCACCGCCCACATCGAAGCGGTACCCGATCCGACACCCTTCTTCGACTCGGCGGCGGACCTGGGTCTCGACGCCGGACTGGTCCTCAACCCACCGACACCGGTTGCGGCGGTGATTCCCCACCTCGACCGCTGTTCGAAAGTGGTGGTCATGAGTGTCCATCCAGGGTTCGGTGGGCAACGCTTCATCGACGACGTGCTGCCCAAGATCGAAGAGCTCAGAGAAACCATTGATGCCAGAGGATTGTCGACCGATATAGAGGTCGATGGGGGAGTGGACCTCCACACGGTGGGTAGGGCGTATGCCGCAGGTGCAACGGTGCTCGTTGCAGGAACCTCGGTGTTCCACGCGGATGATCCGCGGGCCGCTGCCGCCGCACTACGAGCAATGGCAGAGAGCAACGATCGAACATGAGTGAACGCATCCTCGTCGTGGATGACGACCCGGACATCCTCCAGTTCGTCAGGCTCAACCTCGAGTTGGACGGATTCGTCGTGGAACTCGCCGGCGGCGGTCGGGAGGCCCTCGAGAAGGCTGCCGAAGCTCCGCCCGATCTGATGCTCCTCGACGTCATGATGCCGGAGATCGACGGTTTGACGGTACTCAGGCGACTCAGGAGCGATCCGACGACCGCCAACATCCCCGTCATCGTCCTCACCGCCCGCAGCCTCGCCGAGGATCGGGTCAAGGGCCTCGACCTCGGTGCGGACGACTACATCACCAAGCCCTTCGACCTCGAGGAACTGATCGCCAGGGTGCGGACGGTCCTACGCCGCTCGCAGCAGATGCGGGATCTGTCACCGCTCACCGGACTCCCCGGCAACTTCCGCATCACCGGACGCCTCGAGGAGTACCTCGATGCCGGTGAGATGGTCGCCGTGGTTCATGCGGACCTCGACAACTTCAAGGCCTTCAACGACCACTACGGGTTCCTACGCGGTGACACGGTGATCAAGTTCACGGCCCGGACGTTGCTTTCGGCAGCCGAGGCCGTCAAGGATCCCATCGGTTTCGTCGGCCACGTCGGTGGCGACGACTTCGTTGCCATCGTGCACGCGGACAATGCCGTGCCCTTCTGCGAGGACATCATGGGCCGGTTCGACGATGGCATCCTCGACTACTACGACACGGCAGATGCCCTCCAGGGCTACATCGAGGTGACCGACCGCCGCGGTGAACGGCATGCCTTCCCCATGTGCTCGCTGTCGATGGGTGTGGCGACGTCCGAACACCGTCGGCTCACCTCCGAATGGGAGGCCTCGTCGATCGCCTCGGAGATGAAGGAAGTCGCCAAGCGAACGCCTGGCACCAACTACCAGATCGATCGACGGACCTGAGCTGCGTCGCCAGGTCGACGACCAGGCGACGCCCCTCGCAGCCACCTGTGGCATCGCCCCCGGATCGTCGTAACATCGTGCACGAACCCCTTTCAGGGCAGGGTGCAATTCCCGACCGGCGGTGACAGCCCGCTACCCCCATCGACCATGGGGCTGATCCGGTGGAATTCCGGGGCCGACGGTGACAGTCCGGATGGAAGAAAGGGACGCTGATGCGTCATGCACTCGACAACACCGTCGATGGCATCGACGTGGAGACGGCGATGCGCGCGGCCCTCGAGCTGGCTCGAGCCACCCGCCCGCATCCCAATCCGCGTGTCGGTGCCGTCATCGTCGACCCCCACGGGGCCGTCGTCGCCGAAGGTGTCCACACCGGTCCGGGGAACCCCCATGCCGAGGTCGAGGCACTCGCCGACCGGTCATTCGGCGGCCACACCATGGTCGTGACGCTCGAACCATGCAATCACACGGGCCGCACCCCGCCGTGCACCGACGCGATCATCGCCTCGGGTATCGAACGGGTGGTCGTCGGTGCGATCGATCCGGACGACCGAGTCGCCGGCCAAGGCATCGAGCGACTGCGCACCGCGGGGATCGAGGTCACGACAGGCGTGCTCGCGGACGAGGTGGAACGCTCCGACCGTGCGTACTTCCATCATCGACGAACGGGCCGGGCGTTCGTGACCCTGAAGATGGCTGCAACCCTCGACGGTCAGGGCGCTGCGGCCGATGGGACATCACAGTGGATCACCGGTGCAGCAGCTCGCGAAGACGTCCATCGCACGCGCAGCGAACATGATGCCGTGCTGGTGGGTGCGGGCACGTACCTGACCGACCATCCCGACCTCTCGGTCCGTGACATCGAGTATGACGGTCCCCAGCCGCGACCGGTGGTGGTGGCGGGACGACGGGCCGTGCACCTCTCGGATGATCACCGTCGTCGGGGAGGGATCATCATCAGCAGCGGTCCCGTCGCAGATCCACTCCACATCGCCACGGAGCTGCCGAACTCGGGAATCCTGTCCGTCCTGGTCGAGGGCGGCCCGGCGCTCGCCAGATCGTTCCTCGACGCGGGGATCGTCGATGAGATCCACTGGTATCTCGGAGCCCTCCTCGGCGGAGGCACCGGCATACCAGTCCTCGGAGGGCGGTTCGACACCCTGGCTGATGCCGTGGAGCTCCGTATCGATCGCGTCGACGTCCTCGGTGGCGACCTCAAGGTCGTCGCCACGGTCGGGGGTCGTTGACCATGTTCACGGGCATCATCACCGAACTCGGCACGATCGAGAGCCTCGAAGTGGGAGAGGGCCTGTCGCGTATGGCCATCTCGGGACCGACGACGACCCGTGACCTCGCCCAGGGCGACTCGGTGGCGGTCAACGGCGTCTGTCTGACGGTGGTGGGCATCGACGGTGAGGTCTTCCACGTCGAGGCGGTTGCCGAGACGATGGATCGCACGAGCCTGGGCTCTCTCCGGGTCGGAGGATCGGCGAACCTCGAACGGCCGATGTCCGCGGCCGGCCGGTTCGACGGACACATCGTGCAAGGACATGTCGACGGCGTCGGCACCATCGTCGACCTCACCCCGGACGGATCGTCGATGCGGGTGCGCATCGCCATGCCGAGCAAGCTCGCACGCTACGTGGTGGAGAAGGGCTCGGTGTGCGTCGACGGCGTGAGCCTCACGATCACTGCTGTGTCACGCCGCGGTACCGAAGGCGCTTGGTTCGAGTTCGTCGTCATACCGCACACCATGGACGTCACCGTCCTCGGAACGAAGGAAGTCGGTGACCCCGTGAACCTCGAAGTGGACGTGATCGCGAAGTACGTGGAGCGCCTCGTCGGAGGTGACGGATGAGACGAAGCGTCGAAGAAGCCGTGGCGGCGATGGCGAACGGCGAGTTCGTCCTGGTGGTCGATGACGTGCATCGTGAGAACGAGGGAGACCTCATCATCGCCGCGGAGGCCGTGACCGCGGACCAGATCGCCTTCATGGTGCGATACACCAGTGGCCTGATCTGCCTCCCGACGACCGGTGAGCGCCTCGATGCACTCGACCTGCCGCCCATGGTCTCCGACAACACCGAACGCCACCAAACAGCGTTCACCGTTTCGATCGACTATGCCCGTGGGACCACGACCGGCATCTCGGCTGCCGACCGCGCCGCGACCATCCGGGCCGTGGTGGACCCCGACGTCGGCCCGGGTGACTTCCATCGTCCCGGTCACATCTTCCCCCTGCGGTACCACGACGGAGGTGTGTTGGCGCGCCCCGGGCACACGGAAGCGGCCGTCGACCTGGCTCGCCTCGCAGGCATGTTCCCCGCCGGCGTGCTCTGCGAGCTGGTCGACGATGACGGCTCGATGATGCGCGGCGCCGCGCTCGAGCGGTTCGCCGAGAGCCACGACCTCGCCATGATCTCGATCGCGGACCTGATCGCGTATCGCTGGCGGACCGAGGATCTCGTCGAGCGGAACGCCACGGCGACGTTGCCCACCGCATACGGCGAGTTCCGAATCGTCGGATACCGCTCCCGCGTCGACGCGAGTGCCCACGTCGCACTCGTGCGCGGTGATGTCGAGGACCGGGCGGATGTGCTCACCCGCGTGCACTCCGTGTGCCTGACGGGCGACGTCTTCGGGTCCCTTCGGTGCGACTGTGGCACCCAACTCCACGAGGCCATGCGCCGCATCGCTGACGATGGCAGCGGCGTGATCGTCTACAACACCACGCACGAGGGCCGCGGCATCGGCATCCTCGACAAGATCGCTGCATACGACCTCCAGGAGCAGGGCCTCGACACCGTCGATGCGAACCGCCAGATCGGCCATGCCGACGATCGACGTCACTACGGTGTCGACGCCCAGATCCTTCGGGACCTCGGCGTCGTCGGCGTCCGCCTGCTCACGAACAACCCGGACAAGCTCGACCAGCTGAGTCGCTACGGCATCGACATCACGGAGCGGGTTCCCCTCTGGGTGGGCACGACGCCCTACAACGAGGCATACCTGGCGACGAAGGAGGCACGCATGGGTCACATCGGACACGCGGAGGATTTCCATGCGGGTTGACGATTCGCACCCGATCGACCTCGACGCCCGTGGCCTGCGCATCGGCGTGATCACGGCCGTGTTCAACGCCTCGATCACGAAGGGCCTCACCGACGGTGCCGTCGAGTACCTCCACGAGGCCGAGGCCGAGGACGTCCTCGTCATCGAGGCACCCGGAGCGTTCGAACTGCCCCTGATCGCCCAGAAGCTCGCGCGTTGCGGGTACGACGCCGTCGTGTGCCTCGGTGCGGTGATCGAAGGCGACACCGACCACTACGAGCACGTCGCCCACCGGGCCTCGGAAGGTCTCATGCGGGTGCAGCTCGACGAAGGCGTACCCGTCGCATTCGGCATCCTCACGGTGCGCGACATCGACCAGGCAACCATCCGGTCCGCACCCGGACCGGAGAACAAGGGACGCGAGGCGGCGATCGCAGCGGTGATGGCGGCGCGTGCCCTGGCCATCATCGAGTGACACGCAGGCTCGGTGTCGACAACGCTGCCGTTCCTGATACGCTTGGCTCGCAAACAAAGAGGGGGCGCCTGCTTCCCACCAGCCCACCGTTCGAGGTGCGTCTGGTCTGAACTCCTGGTGGCAGCGCGCCGCCCTTGTTCTCGTAGGCGGCTCCTCGGCGGCAGGTCCACGAACCAGGAGGTACTCCCATCGCGGAGCCACGGGTCAATGAACGCATCCGAGTGAAGCGCGTTCGCCTCATCGCCCCGGACGGGGCACAGATCGGCGAGAAGGACATCGAGGAAGCTCGCTGGCTCGCCAGCCAGCTCGGGCTCGATCTCGTCGAGGTCGCACCGGACGCACGGCCACCCGTCGTGCGGATGATGGACTACGGAAAGTACAAGTACGACCAGTCCGTGAAGGCACGCGAGGCCCGCAAGAACCAGACTCGCACCGTGATCAAGGAAGTCCAGTTCCGACCGAAGATCGGCACCAGCGACTACGAGGTCAAGAAGAAGCGAGTCGTCAAGTTCCTGCGAGCCGGTGACAAGGTGAAGTGCACGATGCGCTTCCGGGGCCGTGAGGTCGCACACCCAGAACTCGGTCGTGACATCCTCCAGCGTCTGTACCAGGACGTCGAGGACTACGCCGAGATCGAGACCATGCCCAAGCTCGATGGACGGAACATGACGATGGTGCTCGTACCTGCGAGGGACCTGCCGACCGAGATCAACGACGACCCCGATGGGGAAGACGACGAGTGACCACAGGGTCGTCGTCGCACAGAGGAGATCATCGTGCCGAAGATGAAGACGCACAAAGGTGCAGCCAAGCGCTTCAAGCGCTCGGGTAGTGGCAAGATCAGGCACCGCAAGGCCTGGCGCGGTCACAACCGACACAAGAAGAACGCAGCGCGCTGGCGTCGCGTCAAGGGAACCAAAACGCTCAGCGGGGGCGATGCCAAGAGCATCGATCGCCTGCTGAACAACTAGGGAGGTCCATCGATGGCTCGTGTCAAACGATCCGTGAATGCGCGCAAGAAGCGCAAGAAGGTGATGGACCGGGCGTCCGGCTACACCGGCGCCCGCAGCCGGCGATACCGCACCGCCCGCGAGCAGGTCATGAACGCGATGCAGGACTCGTACGACCACCGTCGTGCGCGCAAGGGCCAGTTCCGGCGCCTGTGGATCCAGCGGATCAACGCAGCTGCTCGACTGAACGGCACCACGTATTCACGCTTCATGGCAGGTCTCAAGGCTGCTGACGTCGACGTCGATCGCAAGATGCTCGCCGACATGGCAGTGAGTGATCCGGACGCCTTCGCGGCCCTGGTCGAGGTCGCCAACGCGGCCCACGCGGAGTAGAACCGCTCATACGGTCGACGGAACGGGGGCCCTCGGGTCCCCGTTCCTCGCGTCGATGGCCATACGATGCAACGATGGAACCGATCTCCTCGACCTCCAATCCCACCGTCAAGGCCCTTCGCAGGCTATCGAGCCACAAGGGCAGGGCTGTCTCGGGTCTCGCGATCGCCGAGGGCCCCCATCTCGTCGAAGCGGTCCGTGAAGCGGGGATCGTCGTCCGCCAACTCGTGACGACCGACGGATCGGACATCGGCCGCCACGGCGATGTCGAATCCGTCGTGGTGGTGAGCCAGAACGTGCTGGCCTCGATATCGGATACCCGTCACCCCCAGGGGCCACTGGCGGTGTTCGCCATCCCGGACGCCGAGGGGATCCGCCACCACGACACCGTGATCCTCCATGGCATCGCGGACCCCGGCAATCTCGGCACCCTGATACGCAGTGCCACGGCGTTCGGCTTCGACATCGCCGTCAGCGGTGCCACGGCTGATCCGTGGAACCCCAAGGTGCTGCGAGCCTCGGCGGGTGCCGTGTTCGCCAACCGCCCACGTACGAGCGCGAACCCGGTAGCGGATGCACAACAGTGCGGCCTGACCTGTGTGGCGATGGTGCCGCGTGGCGGGACGGAACTGTCAGTCGCCGACGACCCGATCGCGCTGCTGGTGGGATCGGAGGCCCATGGCCTTCCCGATGCCATGGTGGAAGCCTGCCAGGCACGACTGACCATCGGCATGGGCTCGGCAGTCGAATCGCTCAACGCAGCGGTCGCTGGCTCGATCGCCATGCATGCATACGCCGAGCAGCGCGATTCCACCACCGGTGGAATCCTCTGATACGATGACCCGCATGCAACACCGGTCAACGCCCGCCCGATCGTTTACGAGCCCGATCCACCGGGCTCCCTGACGCGCTGACCGACCACCACCGCCGAGCCCGGGTTCCGCCCGGGCTCTTCGCACTCCCGGGGGACCCACAGCACGGACCGAGGAGGCGAACATCACCACCACTAACGTATCGGATCGCATGGATCCACTCGATACCCTCGCTGAGACCGCACCTGCACGGATCGCCGCCGCGGCGACGATCGCGGAGCTGGACGACATCGAGGCAGCGACGATCGGCAGGACGTCACCGTCGCCGAAGCCCGCAGGGGACTCGGATCGATAGGGGATCCCGAGGAACGCCGATCCGCTGGCCAACGCATCAACGGCATCGCAGCCGCGCTCGGCGATGCGATCACCGCTCGACGATCGGTCCTCGAAGCGGGCGAACAAGCAGCGGCGCTCACGGCCGATGCCATCGATATCACGCTTCCCGGGCGGATCCCCGCACGCGGGAGCATCCACCTCGTGCAACAGACGATGGACGAGATCGTGGACATCTTCGTGAGCCTCGGATACACCGTCGCCAACGGACCGGAGGCCGAATCCTCCTTCTACAACTTCACCGCCCTCAACATCCCCGAGACCCATCCGACCCGGCTCGAATCGGACACCCTGTACCTCGACTACGGCGAGGAGCAGGAGGACGTCCTGTTGCGCACCCACACCTCGCCCATGCAGGCCAGGTACATGGAGGAGCACCAGCCACCGGTCTACGTAGTCGTTCCGGGAAAGGTGTTCCGGTCCGACCAGGTCGACGCCACCCATGCGCCGGTGTTCCACCAGATCGAAGGACTCGCCGTCGACCGGTCGATCACGTTCGGCGACCTCAAGGGAACCCTCGCCCAGTTCGCCAGGGAGTTCCTCGGACCCGATACGCAGGTGAAGTTCATCCCGCACTACTTCCCATTCACCGAACCCTCCGCAGAGATGCACGCATACACCAACGGACGATGGATCGAGTTGCTCGGCTGCGGCATGGTGAACCCCGCCGTCTTCGAACACGTCGGATACGACCCGGATGAGGTCACCGGATTCGCCTTCGGCATGGGAGCCGAGCGCATGGCGATGGTCCGGCACGGGATCACCGACCTCAGGGCGCTCATCGATCCCGACGTGCGGATCCTGGAGCAGTACCGATGAAGCTCACGCTCTCGTGGCTGCGGGATTTCGTCGCAGTACCCGACATGGAACCGAGCGACCTCGTCGACGTGTTCGAGAGCCTCGGACACGAGGTCGAGGCATGGCGGGTGCTCGAACCCGAGTTCCGGGACGTGGTCGTCGGTCGCGTCCTCGAGGTGCTGCCCCACCCCAACGCCGACAAGGTGCGGTTGACGCGTGTCGACGTCGGCACCGAGGAACTCGAGATCATCTGCGGCGCGTGGAACTTCGAGGCCGGGGCCGTGGTTCCGGTCGCCGTCCCCGGAGCCGTGCTCGGCGAGGACTTCACGATCACCCGCCGCGAGATCCGCGGGATCGCCTCACACGGCATGATCTGCTCGGAGGTCGAGTTGGGACTCGGCCAGGAGTCTGACGGCATCATGGTGCTCAACGGCGACTACCCGTCGGCGGGCGATCACCTCGGCGAACCCTTTGCGCCGGTGGTCGGGCTCCCCGACGTCTGGTTCGAGATCAACGTCACGCCGAATCGACCGGACTGCCTCTCGGTGTACGGGCTCGCTCGGGACCTCGCCGCGTACTTCGAGTTGCCGTTGCGCGACCACGGCATCGAGGTCGCAGAGTCAGGACCCCCCTCGGCCATGTCGGTACGGATCGACGTACCGGGCATGAACCCGCGATTTGCCGGGCGTGAGGTTCGTGGCATCACGGTCGGCCCATCGCCTCACTGGCTCCGCCTGCGGCTCGAGCACGCGGGCGTCAGGGCCATCTCGAACATCGTCGACGCCAGCAACTACGCCATGATCGAGTTCGGCCACCCAACCCACGCTTTCGATGTCGATCGCCTCGGAACCACGATCGTGACCCGCATGGCCCATGAAGGCGAGACGATCGTCACCCTCGACGACCAGGAGCGAGCACTCTCGACAGCCGACATCGTGGTGACGGACGGCGCCGACGTCGTGGCGATCGGTGGGGTCATGGGAGGGGCATCGACCGAGGTCCACGAGGGGTCGAGCGACATCTTCATCGAAGCTGCGTATTGGGATCCGCCGAGCGTCCTGATGACCTCGAAGCGCCTGAACCTCCGGTCGGAGGCATCGGCTCGGTTCGAGCGGGGCGCGGATCCGGCCTTCTGCCTGCTCGCTGCCGATCGGGTGGCCCAACTGCTCGAGGTCATCGCAGGGGGAGCTCCCGCGCCGGGTCCGGTGGATGTCGATCCGGGCTCCATCGCCCCGTGGACCATCCGGTACCCCCTGAGCGAGACCCAGCGGATCCTCGGAATCGCCCTCGGCACCGCTGAGACGACCCGCTTGCTGTCGCGCCTCGGTTTCGAGGTTCGCGGTGCCGATCCCCTGGAGGTGACGGTCCCGACTCGACGGCCCGATGTCCGCAGACCCGTCGATCTCGTCGAGGAGATCGCCAGGCTGCATGGGTTCGACGGTATCCCCGACTCCGTCCCGCAGGGTCCGGGCCATGGTCTCCCCATGCGAGAGCGGAGGCTCAGGGCGATCCGGGACATCCTGGTCGGCGCCGGCTTCCACGAGGCCCTCTCCTTCTCGTTCATCGGGACGGCCGACCTCGATCGGCTCGGCTATCCCGAGGGCCACGAGCAACGTTCGGGTATCGCCGTGGTGAATCCGCTCAACGACGCCGAGAGCGTCATGCGTACCACGCTCATCCCAGGGATCCTCAAGGGTGCCGCCATCAACATGTCCCGCCGTATGGCCTCCGTCCGGTTGTTCGAGATCGGCAAGGTCTTCCTCTCCGGCCCCGGCAAGCTCCCCGAGCAACCGGACCGCCTCGCCTTCGTTATGGCGGGAACACCGAGTGCGACATGGCACGGTGCACCGGCATCACCCGATGTCTACGACGGCACCGGTGTCTGGACGCTCCTCATGGACCGATTGGGCATCTCCGATGCCATCCTTCGCCCGACCTCGACCCTTCCCTCGTTCCACCCCGGCCGGTGTGCCGAGATCGTCGTCGGCGACGCCGTGATCGGAGCCGTCGGCGAGATCCATCCAGCGGTCGCCGATGCCTTCGGCTTGTCGGGTCGGGTCGTGGCGTGTGAGGTGGACCTCGCCGAGCTCCTCATCGAGCGGGGCCCGTGGCAGTTCCGGGCGCCGAGCACGTATCCGCCGATCATCTTCGACCTCTCGTTCGCCGTGGGTGCCGACGTGCCGGCCAGCGACCTGATCGACGCTGCGACCAAGGCTGCAGGACCATGGTGCGAGTCCGTCAGCGTCTTCGACGTGTTCGCCGGGGACTCGGTGGGGGAGGGGCAGACATCGATCGCCCTCACGTTCACGTTGCGGGCTCCGGATCGCACACTCACCGATGACGAAGCCGCGCCCATTCGCAGGGCGATCAGCGAAGCAGTGAGTGCTGCCACGGGTGCCGTGCTGCGTGGCGTGCTCTCGTGACGACGACGCGAGCGAAGCACCGAGCGACTCGGCTCACCGAGCCACGTCCGTCGGTCCATCGCCGTCGTCCGGCAACCACCGCGCACGGCTCCTCGACGCCCGGTGGGCCGACGATGACGCGGGTTCTGCGCAAGCCCTCGTAGGCGCCGCACGCTCGAGACGTTCGACGCCGCCGTGGCCCGACCTCCGGAGGCCCGGCCCCACCACTGCGGTGCGGTTCTGCCGTCACAGCAGGAGCGCGACGAGAACGAGGTAGGCGACCATGAGGAGCACGCCTTCGCGCCGACTCACGGCGTGGCCCGAACCCATGGCCACAGCGGCAGCCAGCGCTACGACGATCGTTGCCGGCAGGCCGACGGCCATCAGTCGTGGAGCGTCGATGTCGGCGGCGCCAACCACGCCGACCACACCACCCACGGCGAGTGCATTGAACAGGTTGGACCCCAGGAGGTTCCCGATGATCAGGTCCGTCTCGCGTCGACGTGCCGATTGGATGACCGTGACCAGTTCCGGCAGCGAGGTCCCGATCGCGACGAGCGTCGCTCCCACGAACCCGGAGGACAATCCGACGATCGACGCCATCTCGACCGCTCCCCACAACAACACCTGGGCGGCGGCAACGGTCCCCACGAGGCCGACGATCGTTCGACCGGCTTCGATGCCCAGCCGATGGCTCTCCGGCTGGGAGAGGTCGACCACGTCTGCAGCGAGGGTATCGGGTGTCGGCCCGCGCAGGACGAACACGATGGACATGGTCATCGCTGTCAGCAGAATGAGACCGTCGACGGTACCGAGATCCCCGTCCCAGGTCGTGGCGGCGAAGAGGACCATGGCTCCCACGACGAGCGGTGCCTCGCGTCTCACCGTCGAGGAGGCGATCACCAGGGGAACGATCACGGCTCCAACGCCGAGCACGAGCGACAGGTTCGCGATGTTCGATCCCACGATGTTCCCGACAGCGATCTCGGGTTCCCCGCGGAGCGCAGCGAGGGCCGAGACCAGGAGCTCGGGTGTACTCGTCCCGAACCCGATGATCACGACCCCGACGACCAGTGACGGTACGCGTCGGAGCAGTGCGACCCTCGCTGCGCCAACGACGAACTGGTCTGCGGAGATGGCCAGGACGGCGATCCCGGCAACCACCGCCGCAAGGGCCATCACCATCATCGGCCTCCCACGCGCCACTCACAGGACGCGACCTTCCGTCCACCACTGGCGGAGACTAGAGGTACCCGGCCTGGACGCGATGCCTGCGAACGAGCACAACGCGGCGCCGCACGAATCCCGCCTCGGTCGAGGAATACCATGCGGTTGTGCCTATCGATCCGATGCTGGGCGTTCTGCTCGGGAATGCCGTCGAGGTTGCACCACTGCTCCTCGGCTGGTCGTTCTCCACTCGCGTCGATGGTGTCCGCACGACGGTCAGGTTGACCGAAGTGGAGGCGTACCTGGGAGAGGACGACCCCGCCTCACATGCATTCCGGGGCAAGACACCACGAACTGCGCCGATGTTCGAGCCAGGTGGCGTGATCTACGTCTATCGCAGCTATGGCATCCACGACTGTGTCAACGTGGTCACCGGCACCGAGGCGACGGCAGGCGCCGTGCTGCTGCGGGCGGGGATCCCGATCGCCGGCATCGATGTCATGGAGGTTCGTCGCGGCAGGGACACACACCTGGCGGATGGACCCGGCAAACTCGGGCAAGCGCTCGGGCTGTCCACGGACCACTCGGGTCTCCCGATCGACGATGACGTGATCCGCCTCCGACCTGGTCCGGGGCCCGAGAGCATCACCGCCACGCCGCGCATCGGGATCTCCAGGGCCACCGACCGCCCGTGGCGATTCGTTGCGGGAACGTGAACGCTGCGGTCGACCTGCTGTCTACCCTCGGGCGCCATGAGAGATCCGAAGGACCAGCTCGCACGCATCATGCGCACGGCGGATGTCGCCCTGCCTGAGGGCGCCCTCGAACGCCAGCTCGGCGAAGGACGACCGCTGCGGGTCAAGCTGGGCATCGATCCCACCGCTCCCGACGTCACGCTCGGCTGGGCGGTGGTGTTCGATCTGTTGCGCGCCTTCCAGGACGAGGGGCACACCGCCGTGCTGATCCTCGGTGACTTCACGGCACAGGTCGGCGATCCGTCGGGCAAGGTCGCCACACGCAAGCGCCTGTCCAACGACGAGGTGAATGCCTACGCCGATTCATGCCTCCCGACCGTGCTGTCCCTGCTGAGGGACGACAACCTCGAGATCCGTCGGAACTCGGAATGGCTCGGCACCATGGACATGCACGATGTCCTCGAGCTGACTTCGCAGGTCACCGTATCACGGATCATGGACCGCGAGGACTTCGCGAAACGCTGGCGCGAACAGGAACCGATCTCGATGGTCGAACTCCTGTACCCGCTGCTCCAAGGTACCGATTCGGTGGCGGTCGAGGCCGATGTCGAGATCGGAGGAAGCGATCAACTCCTCAACCTCCTGATGGGGCGCGATCTCCAGGAACGAGCAGGGCAACCGCCCCAGTCCATCGTCACGGCTCCGCTCCTCGTCGGGACAGATGGAGTCCACAAGATGTCACAGTCGCTCGGCAACTACATCTCGGTCCGCGACGATGCAAGCGAGATGTTCGGCAAGACGATGTCGATCCCTGACGATGCGATGCCGCAGTGGTACCGCCTGGCTGCCGGTGCGGATCCCTCGGAGGCTGCCGAGATCACGGCCGGCCTCGAGAGCGGCACCCTCCATCCAGGGGAGGCGAAGCGAGCACTCGCAAGACGCATCGCGGACCGCTATTGGGGAGATGGCGCTGGTGCCGAGGCCGAAGCGGCGTTCGATCGCGTCTTCCGCCGGGGCGAAGCACCGACGGATGTCGACGAGCACGCGCTCGCTCCCGACGAGGATCCGGTATGGCTCCCGGGAGCCCTCTCGGCGGCAGGTCTCGCGCCATCGAACTCCGAGGCCCGCCGGCTCATCAACCAGGGCGCTGTCAAGATCGAAGGCGTCCGCGTGGAGACCGAATCCGTTGCGCGGTCGCTCATCATCGGTAGGACGACCCAGGTCGGTAAGCGGCGCTTCGTGATCTTCACCTGAGCGCACCGGGCACACAGTCCACACGCCATGACGGGCGGCGTCACGGTCTCCGAGCGTGCCTTCGCTAGATTGCCCCCATGGGCGCTGACGAGGAAGCAACGGACCGCGGCATGGAACCGTCCGAAGGTTCCGCCCCACACGCAGATCCGCCCGGCTTCGAGTGGACGGATCGGTGGTTCAATCCAGCGACGCTGCGAGGCATGACGCTGGTCGCAGGAGGACTCGTCTTCCTCGCCTTCCCCGATGCGTCGACGTTCGTTCTGCGATTCGTCCTCGCCGGGACGCTCATCGTGCTCGGTGTCACCGACCTGTGGGCCGACCTTCGGGCGCCCCGCCCGTCGTGGCGCGGCATAGCGGTCGGGATCGCGACCATCCTCATCGGTGTGGCGCTCGTCGTTTGGGCAGGCGCCGGTATCCGGTTCCTCATCCAGGTTGGCGGATTGCTGGTTGCGGTCCGAGGCGTCCTCATCCTGATCGGAGGCCTCCAGGAACGCGGCACCGAGGGGAGCTGGATCTTCGACATCGTGCGCGGCCTCATCTTCATCGCCGCCGGTATCTCCATGTTCGCGGTTCCCGCCGCCCTCGTGTCCGCCCTGTTGATCATCGTCGCGGTGGCTGCCATCGGGGCCGGCGCCGTCGTGATCTCGTTCGGCGTCACCAACCCCGAGGACCAGAACCTCGGTTCGGCCGAACTCGGCGGCATCATCCTGCGATGGTTCCGCCAACGCGACACCGGCGACGATGTCCGAGCCGAACTCGTCGACAGCCTGTACTTCGAGGAACCGGATTCCACCCTGAAGAAGGTGGGGTTCTGGACCCTGCTCGTCCTGTCGGTGATCATCGCCACCCTCGGAGTTCTCGCCGACTCGACGGCCGTCGTGATCGGCGCCATGCTCGTCGCCCCCCTCATGACACCGATCATGGGCCTCAGCGCTGCCATCGTGAACGGATGGATGCGTCGTGTTGCTGCCTCCTTTGCGACGGTGGTCGGGGGCGTGGCGGTGGCGATCGCCGTGGCATGGGTCGTCACCGTGTGGACACCCCAACTGGTGCCCCTGACCACGAACTCGCAGATCCTCTCGCGGGTCAATCCCACGCTCATCGACCTGCTCATCGCCATCGCAGCGGGAGCGGCGGGTGCGTATGCCACCGTCGACCGGCGCGTGTCCTCATCGATCACAGGCGTCGCGATCGCCGTGGCCCTGGTGCCACCCCTGGGCGTGGTCGGCATCATGCTCCAGGCAGGAGCGTTCCAGGATGCGCTCGGCGCGTTCTTGCTGTTCGCCACGAACCTCGTGTCGATCATCCTCGTCGGGGCCCTGGTGTTCCTCGTCACCGGCCTCACCTCGTTCGCCCGACTCCGGGAGAGCCACGAGAAGATGCGCACCGTCGCACTGACGGTCGTCCTCGGCGCCATCATCATCGTCATCCCGCTTGCGTTCACGTCCGAAGGCATCCTCGCATCGGCGTCCCGACAGGCTGCAACGCAGGAGGACGTCGAGGAGTGGCTCGCCGACGAGCCGGGATTGGAGATCGATCGCACGACCATATCCGGTGGCGAGGTGGACGTACGGGTCTCGGGCGAAGGCGACCTGCCAGACGTCGCCGAACTCGAGGCGGCCCTGGAGGGCTCACTCGGCATCGACGTGAGTGGTGAGGGTCGAGTACTTCCCCTCGACGGTGGTCACCAGCGACAATCGATGATCCTGACCGCGGCGCCGGTCGATCCTGCGGAAGCGCCCGGAGCGCGCGTAGTCTCAGGCCCATGGACCTCGGTGACGACGTGGCGACACTCCACGTGACGCTGTCCGGCGACGTCTTCCTGAAGTCTCGCCGCACGCAGAAGAAGTTGATCTCCCGCGTGCGGAACAACGTGGGCGACGCCCTCAGCCTCCCGGAAACACCAGCCACCATCGACCGCATCGGTACCCACCGATATCGTGTTGCAACCCCGGCCGCCTCGGCTCCCCTCGTCGTCGAGCGCCTTCGCAGAGTGTTCGGTGTTGCGTCGATCGATCACGTCGAGGAGGTGCCCTTCACGACGCTCGAGGACCTCGCAGCCTCGGTCGCGACCCATCAGGCTGCGCGGGTGGCCGGGTCGACCTTTGCCGTGCGAGCTCGTCGTCGTGGGGCCCATGCCTGGCGTTCGCCGGACCTGGCGGTCCTCGCCGGACGCCTCCTCGTGGAGGCAGGGGGCACGGTCGACCTCGTGTCGCCGGAGGTCACGGTCAATGTGACCGTGCTCGATGATCGCGCCTATCTCGTCGCGGACCACGTCCGTGGGGCGGGAGGTCTACCCCTCGGAACCCAGGAACGGTCACTGTGCCTCCTGTCGGGAGGATTCGACTCCGTGGTGGCGGCATGGATGGTCATGTCTCGGGGGAGTCCCGTCGATTTCGTGCACTTCTCTCTGAACTGTGCTCAGTCCGACCACGCGCTCGCGGTTGCACGCGAACTGTGGGACGGATGGGGCCATGGTTCCCAGCCGACGGTGCACCTCGTGGAGTTCCAGCCGGTGAAGGACGCGCTGTTCGCAGACGTCGATCCGCACATGCGCCAGATCACGCTCAAGGTCATGATGGCCCAGGCGGCCTCGGCCATCGCCGAGGAGTCGTCGACGATCGCTCTGGTCACGGGGGATTCGCTCGGCCAGGTCTCGTCGCAGACCCTGCCGCATCTCACCGCGGTCTCCGCGGCCTCGACGATCCCGATCCTGCGACCGCTCGTCGGCATGGCGAAGGAGGACATCATCGATCGTGCACGGGCCATCGGCACCGCCGAGATCTCGGCGCGGGCCAGGGAGGTGTGCGACCTGTCGGAGGGCCAGCCCGTGGCCACGGCAGCAGGGCAGGGCCAGATCGACCGGAGTGCCGGGCGGGTACCGGCCGCGGTCCTGGCCGATGCCATCGCCACCCGCAAGACCTTCAGACTGACCGACTGGTCCCCCGGTCAGATGTGATGGCGCATCGGAGCTGAACGGCCCCAGCCCCGGTGACGAGGCGCGCAGGGACGGTGATACGATGCGACGGTCGATCCCGGGGGGTTCCATGATGCAACGGCTGGCCGCAGGACTGCTCCTCATCACCATCGCGGTGGCTGCATGTGATGGGTCGTTGCCGACCACCACCGACGGAGCCGGGGACAGCACGACCTCGACGGAGGCTCCCGAGACGACGGAGGCTCCCGAGACGACGGAGGCTCCCGAGACGACGGAGGCTCCCGAGACGACCGAGGTCACCGACACGACCCTCGCGGAGGACGACGCCGAGGAAACCCCGTGGTGGATCCTCATCCTCGTCGGTATCGGTCTCGTGGTGCTGATCAGTGCCTTGGTCGCTCGCGGATCGAAATCCGGTTCCGCCGTACCACCTCCGGTCACCTGGAAGTCGCAGGCACGCTCCGGGTATGCGGAGGCACGCTGGCTGTACGACGCGATGAGTGAGGACGTCGCCGTGTGGCGGGGAAACGCGACCTTCGAGGGCACGACGTCGGTGGATTCCACCGCTGGCACCGCGAGGGCCGAGACGTGGGCGGAGCTCCAGGAGCGCCTCGGCAAGGCCTCCGATGCCCTCTACGCACTGGAGGCGAATGCGCCCGACCTCCGCTCCCAGGGTGCAGCACAACAGACGTTGGTGGCAATGCGTGCGAACCGCGATGCGCTCGATGCCAGGGCCGAGGCACGGTTGGCGTATCGCAAGGCCGATTCGGAGGGAAGCGATCCCGAAGCGTTGGTCGAGGCCCGCAATCGCGAGGTTCGGGCATCTCGGAACCTCGCCGAGGCCCGCAACTCGTTCGCCCGGGCGCTCACCGACCTGTCGACTGTGGTGTGAACCGGCCCGCTCAGGGCGCCAATCGGGCCAGGTCGACGTTTCCTCCGGACACGATGATGCCGATGCGTCGTCCGGCGAAGACCTCCGGATGTGCGAACACCGCAGCGAATGCTGTGGCGGCAGACGGCTCGATCACGTACTTCGATCGTGTCACGACGAAGCGCATGGCCTCGAGGATGGACTCCTCATCCACAGTGATCACCTCGACGCCGGCCGAGGAGAGGATGGCGAAGGCGATCTCGCCGATACCCGTCAGGAGCCCGTCGCCCACGCTGAGCTCTCCGGTTGGCCCATGGCGCACGCCGTCACGGAGGGACCGGGCGGCGTCGTCCACCACGGAGGGTTCGGCGCCGATGGCAATGATGCCATGATGTCGCGCCACCAGGGACGTTCCTGACAGGAGTCCGCCGCCGCCGATGGGTGTCACGACGACGTCGAGGTCCGGGACATCTGCGAGGAGCTCGAGCGCTGCTGTGCCCTGGCCGGCCACGACCATGGGATCGTCGAAGGGGTGCACGATGGTGGCGCCGGATTCCTCGACGACGGATGCAAGCGTGGCCTCACGTTCCGCCTGTGCGCACGTCACGATCGAGGCGCCGTAGCCACGAACGGCATCGACCTTGACCCGGGGCGCATGGTCGGGCATGACGATGGTCGCCGTGGTGCCGGTCACCGCGGCCGCATAGGCGAGCGCCTGGCCATGGTTTCCCGAGCTGTGCGTGGCCACGCCACGTCGTCGTGCATCGTCATCGAGCGACAGGACGGCGTTGAGGGCACCACGGGCCTTGAATGCCCCGACGCGCTGGAGGTTTTCAGCCTTGGCGAACACCGAGGCCCCCGCCCGGTCATCGATCTGTCGCGATGTGATGACCGGTGTACGGTGGATGTGACCGGCGATGCGTCCGGCCGCCTCGATGACGTCATCGTACGTGGGGAGAATCATGTGTTCCTCCCCATCCTGGCGTCACCGGTGGCGACGGCATAGGCACCGAGCGCCACGGCACCGAAGAGGTGCCACAGTCCGTGGCCCTGGATCATCGACTCGGGATCACACAGCAGGTTGCCCGTCCTCCCGAGCACGAGGAACGCCAGGGCCACCGCCAGAGCGACCATCGCCACGGCGAACCAGGTCGTCGAGACGGTGCCCACACGGCGCACCGTGAGGTCTCCTGCCACGAGCAGGACCACGGCGATGCCGGTGATCACGTTCGTGACGCCTGGTGAGACGACGAGTGCGACGACCGTCGCCACCGTGAAGACCGCGATCACCGCCCAGGCGGTCGTTGATGCCCAACGGAACCCCGCACCGAGGTTGGCCACGGCGAGGATCGCCACCGTCACGAGGAAGGTGATGTCGTGCAGAAACTGGCTGCCGGATGTCTGGGGCCCGTGGAAGAGGAAGCTGCCGATACCGGTGGTGACCATCCCGATGATGAATCCCCACCGAACGACGCGTTCGGGTCCGGAGGTGGAACGAGCCCACCCGATCATGGCCACGCCGACCACCGTGAAGGCGAGGCTCGAGAGGGCATTGACCGGTTGGGCCAGCCATCCCGAGCCGAATGCCTCGCAATCCGTCTCGCCCATCGAAGCCAGGAGTCGCTGCACGCCATCACGGTACCGCTCGCGGGCGGCAGACACCGCCAACAGAAGCCTTCAAGGCCTCGACCTTCCGTGCCGACAACCATCGGTATGCACTTGACCACATAGCGTGGCGGGCTTACGGTGCATGCGGGCATCGGGTGGGGAAGGCGACCAATCGAGAGAGGTCGCCATGCAGACACTTGCCCAGAGGATCCGTGCAAAGGAGTTCGCGCGCTCACGCAGGGGCGTCGATGCCGGTGAGGTCGAAGCGTTCCTCGCGACCCTCGCCGACGACGTCGAAGCCCTCGAATCCGAGCTACGGAAGGAAACCGTTCGTGCAAACGCACTCGAACGGCGCGTCCAGACCCCCGAACAGGCCGAGGGCAATCTCGAAGCGGCCTTCCTCGCCGCAGCCGAGACCAAGCAGAAACTGATCGATGAGGCCCAGGAGCGTGCGCGTCAGATCATCATCGACGCCCGCGACGAAGCCGACCGGCTCACCGAGGTGCCCAAGACGGCCGCCCAGAGGGCGCAGGAGGAGAGCTCGGCGATCCTGCTCCAGGCCAAGGAACGACTCGAGGCAGCGAGCCGTGAGGCAGCGAGCATCGAGGAACGTGCCAGGTCGGAAGCCACACAGCTCGAGGCCGACGCCGCGGCGCGTGGCCGCCATGCCGTCGACGAGGCCGAACGACGTGCCCAGGAGACGATCGACGCAGCACGCCACGAGGCCGCCATCCGCATTGCGGCCGCGCAGCGGGAATCCTCCGACATCCGCTCAGAACTCGAGGCGGAGCACACGGAGCTCATCGAGCGCGTCCGGGCACTCCAGACGGCCGTGGTCGGCATGCTCGAACATGGTGCTGCACGATCACCCGACATCGCCGCGGTCCTCGAGCCCGTCGAGGACGACGATGCCATCGCGGAGCGAGCCGAAGCAGGCTGAGAACCCTTCAGCAGCCATCCGATCGCTCCGATATACGCAATGACGAGCGGTTACGTCCCTCGTCGGTACCATCGCTGAAGCGAGGGGACAACACACGACATGGCCAGAAAACGAGGGCGCGGCGTTGGTGACGTCGCGAAGTACACACAGAAGAGCGCGCCGCCGTCCTTCGGACAGGCACCGGAAGATGACACCGTCGCATCAGGAGTCACCTTTGCGCTGGTGTCACTCGCCGTGTTCCTGGTGATCTGCGTCGTCGCCGTCCGCTTCGGTACCCAGAACATCGAACAGGACCTCGAGGCGCGATCGGCACGGGCGCTCGCTGGAGCCGGATTCGTCGAGGTCGACGTCCGCGCGAACGGCACCACCGTCGCGCTCTCAGGGCTCTACGAGGCAGCCCAGGATCGCGATACGGCGTACGCCGTGGTCGGCTCCGTCCAGGGCGTGGGGGACGTCACCGGCGACATCTGGCCAAAGGACGCCGACGGTCAGGCGAACGACAAGGTCGTCGTCGGTTTGCCCTTCGAGGCTGCCTGGTCCGATGGCGTGCTGACGATCGCCGGCGAGCTGTCGACCGAGGCCAAGGTCGAATTCGTGAGATCGACCCTGGATCCAGACAACTCCGGCAGCTATGAGATCGATGATCCCGAGGGGATCCTCACGGACCTGGCCCTCGATATCGCCGGACTCACCGTGAAGGAAGGTCTCGCCGACGAGGAGTGGCTCGGATCCACCCTCGGCGTGCTCAGGAGATCGGTCGATCGCCTCGCCTACGGCCTCATCCGCGTCGATGCCCGCGCCCGGTACGCGGCAGTGTCCGGTGAGGTCTACGACAAGGCAGTGAGCGACGAGCTCAACGGCGAGATCGTCGCCCTCGGAGCCGAACATGGCTTCGACACGACACCGGGTGTCATCCTGCTGAGGTCCGGACCGACGGAAGAGGAAGTCGAGGAGCTCCAGGAGAACCTCAACGAGGTCATCCTCGACCAGGTCGTCGAGTTCGAGGTCACGAGCTTCGAGCTCACCGACCGTGGCAGGGCACTCCTCGACGAGGTCGTCGACACGCTCGCCGACGCACCGGACGTTCGGGTGCTGATCACGGGACACACCGACAACCGTGGCACCGTGGCCGAGAACCAATTGCTGTCCGAACAACGCGCCAACGCCGTGCTCGTGTACCTCGTGGCCGGGGGCCTCGAACGTGACCGGTTCGACACCATCGGATACGGTTCCTCGCAGCCCGTGGCCTCGAACGACGACGAGGACGGCCGGGCCAGGAATCGCAGGATCGAATTCACCGCGCTGCTCGACGTCCAGGAAGGAGACCAATGACCTACGTTGCCTCCCAGATCATCCTGTGGATCATCGTTGCGACCATGTTCGGCTTCGTGCTCGGTTGGATGACCAGCTCGCGCCGCTACGCGTCCAAGAACAAGCGCAGCCGCAAGCGCTTCTGAGTGCTCAGTCGTCGGTCGCCATCACGGCGTCCCGGAACAAGGCGGTTCGTGTCAGGATCGCTGCCACCGCCATGACGCCGAGGGAACCGGCGACATAGACGGGGATCACACCGACAAATCCTGCGATCACGCCCCCGATCGCCGCGCCGAGGGGGAGACCCGCCCACGCAAAGGTCCGCGATGCCGCGATGACTCGGCCCATCTGCCCTGCCGGCGCCAACCGCTGTCGCATCGTGACGAGCGCCACATTGACCCACGTGACGCCGGTGATCGCCACGCCAGCCGGTACGACGGCGAACCAACCCGGTATCAGGGCCACGGCGAGGAATCCGGCTCCGAGCAGGGTCAGGCCGATCACGTACATGGTCCCGAGTGGCAAGGCCCGCGCAACACGTCCCGAGAACGCCACCCCGATCGATCCGATCGCCGCCTGCAGGGCGAAGAACGCACCGATGGCGAGACCCTCCTCGGTGATGGCCTGCTCCATCGTGTCGATCCCGAGGACCTCCGTCGCCACGTAGAGGACGAGCAGCGCCTCGAGCGGTTGGAACACGAAGTTCGTGAGCGTACCGCCCATGGTTGCCCACCGGAGCCTCCGATCCCTCCAAATCACACGGATACCGACCGTGATGGCAGTCGAGAACGGCTCATGGTCCACCGGCGCCGGTGATCGGATCGGCCGCACCAGCGTCAAGAGGGCTGCCGAGACCACGAACGTCACGGCGTTCAAACCGAATGCCACGGCAAAGCCCCCCGCCAGCGCCACGAGCAGACCTCCGGCGAGGGGACCGATGCTCAGCGTGAGGGTCCGTGCAAGGCCCAACTGGGCATTGGCACGCACCAGGTCCTCGGCGTCGAGCGATCGGGTCATCCACGACTGGAGGCCCGAGTCGAACACGACGGCCATCGATCCGACCACGAATGCGATCATGAACACGAACGCCGGCGACACCGCGCCCGATCCGGCAGCGAAGGCCAGCACGATGAAGGCGCCCGCACGCACCAGATCGGCTCCGATGAGCGTTGCCCCGAGTCGACGTCGGCGATCCAGGAACACGCCTGCAGCCAGACCGAACAGCAACATGGGAAGCGTCTCGGCGGCGGCTGTGAGACCGAGGTCCACCGCATCTCCGGTGAGGGCGAGCATGAAGTAGGGGAGCGTGAAGTACGCGATGTAGTCGCCGAACAGGGAAACCGCCTGTCCTCCGACGATCGGGAGGATGTTGCGGGAACCTCGTCGGTCCGTGTCCTCCGAAGGAACCCCTACCGGGTCAGTCGTTTCCACGGTCACTCATCGTAGCTCGCGGCTCCCCCCGAGGTCCGATGCGCATGGACACCGACTGGGGTAGCCTGACGCTCGAGAGGCGAGGCGCATGGCACAGATCCAGGACATCCCCAGATTGATCGCGGAGTTCATCGAACTCGCGAAGGCCTACCTCCTCCAGGAGACGGTCGGGCCGGCAAAGAAGCTCGGCCACTTCGCCGGATTCTCCATCGGTGCCACCGCCATGTGGGCCGCGGCCCTGGCACTCCTGGCCGTCGCTGGCCTTCGTGCGCTCTACGACGTGTTGCCGGACAGTCCGTACTGGGAGGCGGTCGCCTACGTCATCCTCGCCGTCGTGCTGGTCGGGTTCCTCGCCCTGGTCGTGCGCCTCGTACCCGATCGTGGTGTCCACGACGCACGCGAACAGCCCACCACCGAGGAAGGTGCGTCATGACCGAGATAGATAAGTCCGACCTCGAAGCGAAGTTGCGTGAGATCGAGGGCGTCGTCATCGACGCTGAGGAAGAAGCCAGGACGAACGCAACCTGGATCGCCATTGGTGTGGGTGTCGCTGTTGTCGGGTTCGTTGCCTTCAGCATCTGGCGTTCGCGGCGCAACAAGATCCGCGTCGAGGTCTACAAGCTGTGATGGGCTTCGCCGGATACGCGATCCGACGCTGGTGGTGGGCGAAATGGCATCCGCTCGTGAGGGCGGGATGGACCGCGACCCGAACGAATGCCGCGGGATCCAACGCACAGAGCTACCTGGGCATGGGCCTCATCGCCGCTGGGCTCATCCTGCGCTCGCGCAAGGCAGTCCGGTTGTACTCGACCACCGTCCCGGCTGGCGAGGAAGTTCGCATCAGGGTGGTCCAGAACGGACGCACCATCGGGACGGGTTGACCGATGGCCGGCAACAGGGATCGGTGGGTGAAGATCGTCATCTGGGTCGTCGTCGCGATGATGGTGCTGACCCTGATGACCGCGCTCCTTCCAGCCCTGGGTTGATGGCCCTCCGTGGACCGTTCGAACCGGGGGAGCCGTGCCTCATGCTCGACGCCCGAGACCGTCACTACCTCGTCTCGTTGATTCCCGGCAGGACATTCCAGTTCGATCGCGGCGCCGTGCCCCACGACTCCATCATCGGTGTCGATGAGGGCTCCACCATTCGATCATCCAACGGTTCACCACTCGTCGTCGTTCGCCCTCGCCTCACCGACTACGTCCTGGCCATGAAACGGGGAGCAGCGGTCATGTACCCGAAGGACACTGCGGCGATGGTCACCTGGACGGACGTCGGGCCCGGCATGCGGGTTCTCGAGGCCGGAACGGGCTCCGGGGCGCTCACCATGGCCCTCGCACGCGCCGTCGGTCCTGACGGCAGCGTGGTCACCGTCGAACGCCGCGACGACCATGCGCGCCACGCAAAGCGCCTCGTGGAGGAGTTCCACGGCGCCCTTCCGGCGAACATCGAATTCCGCGAAGGTGATGTGACGGACGCGGTGGCCGACGTGGACCCTGACCGCATCCTCCTCGACGTACCGGAACCGTGGCACGTGGTCGCCCCCGCCGCAGAGCATCTCCGCGGAGGGGGCGTGTTCTCGTGCTACCTCCCGACGGTGCCCCAGGTCCAGACCGTGCGTGAGGCTCTCGACTCGAGCGGCGTGTTCTTCGGCACCGAAACGTTCGAGGTGCTCATGCGGGGATGGGCCATCGATGGCCGATCCGTGCGACCGGAACACCGGATGGTCGGCCATACCGGATTCATCACCGTGGCCAGGAAACGACTGCGTGAGACGGACCGACCGTCCGACGATGGCGCGTGATCGGGCACTGCGACGAAGTGCGCTCGCAACAGGGCCCGCGGCCTACACTCGAACCGAGGTCGATCGAGACGTTCCGGTGGAGGAGGTCGTAGGTGTCCGATAGCAGCCGTGCCGAGCAAGCGGCCACGATCAAGGTGCTCGAGGACGAGATCGCGGTTCTGCGACGTCGCCTCCAGGATGCGCCCCGACGTGTGCGCCTCCTCGAGGAGCGCCTACTCGACACCCGGAACCAGCTCGCCCAGGCGTCACATCAGAACGAGAAACTGACGACGGTGCTCGCCGAGACCCGCGAGCAGCTCGCCCTCCTGCGCGACGAGGTCGAGAAATTGACGGCACCACCGAATCCCTTCGGAACCGTGCTCCAGATGAACAGCGACGGCACGGTCGACATCGTCTCATCGGGGAGGAAGCTCCGCGTCGCCGTGGAGCCAACCGTCGAGATCAAGGAACTCGAGGCCGGCCATGAGGTCATCCTCAACGAGGCGTTCAACATCGTCGACGTTCGGCATTTCGAACCGAACGGGGAGGTGGCCACCGTCAAGGAATCCCTCGGAGACGGACGGGTCATCGTGATCGGGCGAGGTGATGAGGAACGGGTCGTCACCGTGGGCCATCCGGCACGAGACGTGCGACTGCGTGCCGGTGACCATGTGCGGCTCGAACCCAAGACCAACCTCGTCCTCGAGAAGCTCGAACGACCCGAGGTGGAAGAGCTCGTCCTCGAAGAGGTCCCCGACATCACGTACGCGGACATCGGCGGTCTCGACGAACAGATCGAGATCATCCAGGATGCCGTCGAGCTGCCGTACATCCATCGGGACCGATTCGCCGACTACCAGTTGCAGGCGCCCAAGGGCGTCCTGCTCTACGGCCCACCCGGTTGCGGCAAGACGCTGATCGCGAAGGCCGTTGCCAATGCCCTCGCACGCGCCGTGTCCGAGGCGACCGGAAGCGAGGACTCCCGCTCCTATTTCCTCAACATCAAGGGCCCAGAGCTCCTGAACAAGTACGTCGGCGAGACCGAGCGCCAGATCCGCCTCATCTTCCAGCGGGCGAAGGAGAAGTCCGACGAGGGCGTTCCCGTCATCGTGTTCTTCGACGAGATGGACTCCCTGTTCCGCACGCGGGGAACCGGCGTATCGAGCGACGTCGAGTCGACGATCGTGCCCCAACTCCTCAGCGAGCTCGACGGTGTGGAGTCACTGAAGAACGTGATCGTCATCGGGGCGTCCAACCGTGAGGATCTCATCGATCCGGCCATCCTTCGACCCGGCCGCCTCGACGTGAAGATCAAGATCGAGCGCCCGGGCGCCGTCGCGGCACGGCGGATCTTCGACATCTACCTCTCACGCGACCTCCCGTTCGACGAGTCCCAGGTGGCCGAGCACGGCTCGATCGAAGTATTCGTCGACCACGCCATCGATGCGGTGACCGCCAAGATGTACGACGAGGGTCCCGACAACCGCTTCCTCGAGGTCACCTATGCGAGTGGGGATCGCGAGGAGCTGTACTTCAAGGATTTCGCCTCGGGAGCGATGATCGAGAACATCGTCCGACGAGCCAAGAAGGACGCGATCAAGCGCGAGATCTCCGGTGGACCCCGTGGCCTCCGCACCGAGGACCTCCTCCAGGCCGTCACCCAGGAATTCAAGGAGCACGAGGACCTCCCGAACACGACGAACCCAGACGATTGGGCGCGCATATCGGGCAAGAAGGGCGAGCGCATCGTGTACGTCCGCACCCTCATCGAGGGTGACACCGATCAGCGGGCCATCGAAGCGGCCACTCCGGGCCAGTACCTCTAGATCGTGCAATCACCACGCGTCCTGGGCACGGAGGTCGAGTACGGCATCACGATCACCGGTGATCCGGCGTTCAACCCCGTGACAGCATCGGCCGCGGTCGTCAACGGATACGACGGCGGATCAGATCGGATCCGCTGGTCCTACGACGAGGAGAGCCCCGGTCGCGACGCGCGGGGCTTCTCGCTCCGGGAGGTACCCGTTGACGAGACCGACTCGGGTCTCGTCAACTCGGTACTCCACAACGGTGCTCGGCTGTACGTGGACCACGCCCATCCCGAGTACTCGACCCCCGAATGCGCGGACCCGCTCGAGTGCGCACTCCACGACAAGGCCGGTGAGGTCGTCATGCATCGCGCCGCGCGAGCCGCTTCCTCGATGCTGTCCGAGGGCAGGCGCATCGTCCTCCACAAGAACAACTCGGATGGCAAGGGCAACTCCTATGGCGCCCACGAGAACTTCCTCATCGCACGATCGGTGCCCTTCGGATCCTTGACCCAGCACATCACCGCCTTCCTCGTGTCCCGCCAGATCCTGACGGGATCCGGCAAGGTGGGGAGTGAGCACGGACGCCACGACGTCGCCTACCAGCTCACGCAACGCGCTGACTTCTTCGAAGAGGAGATCGGGCTCGAGACGACCCTCAAACGGCCCATCGTCAACACGCGGGACGAGCCACATGCCGATCCGGGGAAGTACCGCAGGCTCCACGTCATCTTCGGCGATGCCAACCTCAGCGAGGTGCAGACGTTCGTGAAGGTCGGTTCACTGGCCCTGTTCCTCCATGCCCTCGAGGAGGGCGCCCTGGATGCGCCGCTCCTCCTACGACATCCCGTGGCCGCTGTGACCGAGGTCAGCCACGACGTCACCGGGCGCCGACCACTCGAAATGGCCGAAGGACCGACGATGTCTGCCATCGACCTCCAGTGGGCCTACCTCGAGCACCTCGAGGACTTCGCAGGCTCGGCATCGGTACAGCCCGTCTACAAGCAGGTACTCGTCGAGTGGCGGAAGCTCCTCGAGGACCTCACCATCGGGCATGAAGCGGTCGCCGACCGTCTCGATTGGGCAGCCAAGCTGCTCCTCCTCGAGGCCTACCGCGATCGGGACGGGCTCCCATTCGACGACCCCAAGATGCGGCTGCTCGGACTCCAGTACCACGACATCGATCCGAACCGTGGCCTCTATCACCGACTGGTCGGGGCCGGCCGCATGCGCAGGCTCTTCACCGACGAAGAGGTCGATCACGCGACGCGCACACCTCCCGAGGGAACCCGTGCGTGGTTCCGGGGCCAATCGCTTCGCCGCTACGGTCGAGCCGTGGTCGCGGCGAACTGGGATTCCCTCGTATTCGATACCGGGGCGGCGTCCCTGGTTCGCGTTCCTATGATGGAGCCCCAGCGTGGCACCCGGGCGATCGTGGAGGAACTCCTCGCGACCAGCCCCGATGCTGCAACGCTCATTGCACGACTTGGAGGCGACGATGACTGAAAGAGAACGCGGGCAGGACTACGACGATCAGCCTGTGGACGAGGTCCGCGATGCGCCGACGAACAGGGGAGAGGATGTCGCGGGCAAGATCGACGATCTCCTCGACGAGATCGACTCGGTGCTCGAGGAGAACGCCGAGGAGTTCGTGAAGAACTACGTCCAGAAGGGCGGCCAGTGACCGACGCACACCACGGGATCGGGCCTCTCCGGCTCGGTGAGCCACTTCTCGAGGCGTCGTTCGTGTCGATGCTCGACCATCGCGGAGCGACGCCGCATTGGGAGCCCGGTACGGCGGACCGATTCGACCTTCCGGAAGCCACCACCGTCCTCGCCCTGACGTGGGGCGACGGCGTGGTCATGGCGGGTGACCGTCGCGCTACCGCTGGCAACCTCATCGCTCACCGGCGCGTGAGGAAGGTGTATCCGGCGGACGAGTACTCGGCCGTTGCGATCTCGGGGACGGCAGGAATGGCCGTTGAGCTCATCAAGCTGTTCCAGACCGAGCTCGAGCACTATGAGAAGATCGAGGGAACCCGCCTGTCACTCGAGGGCAAGGCGAACTTCCTCGCCCGCATGGTCCGCGGAAACCTCGCCCTTGCGTTCCAGGGGCTCGTCGTCATCCCCCTCTTCTGTGGCTACGACATGCACCGGAGCTCCGGGCGTCTCTTCAGCTTCGATGTCGTCGGTGGCCAATACGATGAGCTGCACTACGCGACGACCGGTTCCGGCGGCCTCGAGGCCAGGAGCTTCCTCAAGGGTCGTTGGCGCGACGACCTCACCAGCGACGAGGCCGTCTCGCTGGCCGTCGAGGCGCTGGTCGCCGCTGCCGAGGAGGACGCCGCAACCGGGGGTCCCGACCCCAAGCGTGGGATCTACCCCAACGTCCTCACCGTCACGAGCAGCGGCATCGTCGAGCTGACGGACGACGACCTCGCACCGATCGTCGATGTCGTCCTCGGGAGGCGCCCATGACGATGCCGTTCTACGTACCGCCGGAGCAGCTCGTCAAGGATCGGGCCGATTTCGCTCGGAAGGGCATCGGACGTGGACGGCCGATCGTCGTCGTCCAGATCGCGTCCGGCATCCTCCTCGTCGGGGAGAACGGATCTCCCTCCCTGCGCAAGATCGGTGAGATCTACGATCGGATCGCCTTCGCAGGTGTCGGACGATTCAACGAGTTCGAGACCCTTCGTGTCGCCGGTGTCCGCTACGCCGATCTCAAGGGATTCAGCTATGCACGCGCCGATGTCACCGGCAAGGGTCTGGCGAACGCCTACAGCCAGACCCTCGGACAGGTCTTCTCCCACGAGGTGAAGCCCTACGAGGTCGACATCGTCGTGGCCGAGGTCGGAGCGGACCTCGACGGAGACAAGCTGTTCCGGATCCAGTTCGATGGAACGCTCCGCGACGCCAACGGCCTCGCCGTACTCGGCGCCGAGGAGGAGGAGATCACCCGAGTCCTCGAGGATGCCGCAGACCCCGCCATGACGCTCGAGGAGGCGATCCGCACCGCGTGCTCAGCCATCGAACAGGCGACCGAGCGCGAGATTCCGCCTCGTGCGTGGGAGACCGCGTTCCTCGACCGAACCGCAACCCGGAGGGCGTTCACCCGCCTGACGGCAGACGAGGTGGCTGCGGCCCGTTCCTGAGGATCGCCGGCGGAGACGGCCGCTGACGGTACGCTGCGATGGTGCAACGACGGATCTTCGGCATCGAGAACGAGTACGGCGTCACGTGTGTCCTACGCGGGCAACGCCGTTTGTCCCCCGACGAGGTCGCCAGATACCTCTTCCGTCGGGTCGTGTCGTGGGGCCGATCCTCGAATGTCTTCCTCGAGAACGGCGCTCGTCTCTACCTCGATGTCGGTAGCCACCCCGAGTACGCAACGCCCGAGTGCGACAGCATCCTCGACGTCGTCGCCCACGACCGTGCGGGTGAGCGCATCCTCGAGGGTCTCGTCGAATCCGCCGAACAACGCCTCGCGGAGGAGGGCATACGCGGTCAGATCTACCTCTACCGCAACAACACGGACTCGGCAGGCAACTCGTACGGGTGCCATGAGAACTACCTGATCTCTCGCGCAACCGACTTCCAGCGGATGATCGACACCCTCATCCCCTTCCTCGTCACCAGGCAGATATGGGCTGGAGCGGGCAAGCTGTTGCAGACATCGCGGGGCACCGTGTACTCGCTCGCCCAACGCGCCGAACACATCTGGGAGGGGAGCTCGTCGGCCACGACACGCAGCCGACCCATCATCAACACCCGCGACGAGCCCCATGCGGACGCCGAGCGATACCGCAGACTGCACGTGATCGCCGGCGATTCGAACATGTCGGAGTACATGACCTACGTCAAGATCGGCTCGATGGTCGCGCTCCTCCAGATGCTCGAGGACGAGGTGGTCTTCCGGGACCTCACGCTCGAGAACCCCATCAGGGCCATACGCGAGATCAGCCACGACATGACCTGTAGGCGCAAGATCCGGCTTGCGAACGGGCGCGAGCTGAGCGCCCTCGACATCCAATGGGAATACCTCGAACGCGTCATGCGGTACATGCGAACCGCATCGTTCTCACCCGAGGTCGAACGTGCGGTCGCGATGTGGGAGCACCTGCTCACCGGACTCGAGAAGGACCCACTGACCCTCCATCGCGAGGTCGACTGGGTCGCGAAGTACCACCTCATCGAGCGATACAAGATCCGCCACAGCCTGCCGCTCTCGAGCGCCAAGCTCTCGCTGATCGACCTCAACTACCACGATGTGAACCGGGATCGGGGACTGTTCTACACGCTGGTGCGGTCAGGGCTGATCGATACGCTGGTCACCGACCAGGCGGTCACGAATGCCATGACGACCCCGCCTGCCACCACGAGGGCCCGCCTGCGTGGCGAGTTCATCCGGGCGGCCAAGGAGAAGCGGCGGGATTTCACGGTCGACTGGGTCCACCTCAAGCTCAACGACCAGGCCCAGCGAACGGTGTTGTGCAAGGACCCGTTCAAGGCATACGACGAGCGCGTCGACCGGTTGATCGCGACCCTCTGAAGCGGCGAGGCCCGGCCATCCGTTCACAGACGGGGCACCGCCACCCCGTGTCCTCGACCATCGTTGCTCCACGGACCACTTCGCGTATGCTGGTGGCCATGCGAGACCGTCAGACCATGCACCGTTCCTCGCTCGTGAAGTTCATCGTCGGCGTGGTCGCGTTCGCTGCCGTCGTGGGTTGCAGCTCGACCGACAGTGCGGACACGTCGAGTTCCACCACGACATCGACCACGACGACGGCACCCGGCGAGTTCAACCTCGCGGGTATCTGGGAACGGACCGGAGGAGACTTCTCGGTGCTCCAGGGCATGGTGGTCGAGGTCGACGATCCCGTGACCGAGGGAACGATCGTCTCGGTCCCGAGGAATCCGTATCGATTCCAGGTCGGTGACGTCAAATGGGGAAACATCACCGCGGTCTCCGAAGGGCGCTTCCGGATCCGTGATCTCGTCCGTGAAGCCGACACCGGCCTCGCATCGTTCGTGACCGGGATCATCTCGCCAACCCCCGACGGGGCGATGTTGGAGCTGACGTTCCCGACGACGGGCACCGTCCAGGTATGGACCCGGCTCCCCTGAGGGCCCTGGCACCCCATGGAGTCGTTCGCGATCACGGCGTTGGATGCGCGCCAGGAGACCGACGCTGCCGGACAGATGCTCCGCGAGAACCTATCCCAAGGCCCACCGCTCCCGTACGCTGACGTCGTGCAGAAGGTCATCGAGCGCATCCTGAACCTCCTTGCGTTCCTCCTGACGGTGGGACGTCCCGTCACCGCGGACGAGATCCGCCACACCGTGAAGGGATACGACCAACCCAGCGACGAGGCCTTCCGGCGCACGTTCGAACGGGACAAGGACCTGCTCCGGAACCTGGGCGTTCCCCTCGAGACCACGTACACGGACGTGTGGGAGGTGGAGCTCGGATACGTGGTGCCGTCCGATCGCTACACCCTCGAGGATCCGGGCCTCACCGACGAGGAGCGTGCGGCACTGCTGCTGGCGGCCGAGGCCGTCCGATTCGGGGGCCAGAAGACCGAGCTCGATGCCGTGTTCAAACTGGGCGGCGCCATTCGATCACGGGGCAACGGGCCCGTCCTGGCCGATCTCGGCAACGATCTCGCGACCCTCGGGGAGCTCTTCGAGGCCGTGTCCGATCGCAGGAGGGTCACCTTTGCCTATCGAACGAGGGATCGTCTCGTCGAGCCCTATGGGTTGGTCCACCGCTTCGGGCATTGGTACCTCGTCGGACCCGAGGCTGGCGATGCGTCGACCGTCAAGGCCTTCCGCCTCGATCGGATGCACGGGACGAAGGTCCGCGACACGCCGCAAGCCTACGTACGGCCGAAGGGATTCGTGCTGGAGGAGGCGGTATCGGATCTCGCTCCCGACGACGATGGTCAACGCGCACGGGTGCGCTTCGACAACCGGGTCGCAGAGATCGCACTCCGTCGCAGTCCCCACGCGACGATCATCGACACCGATGACACCACCACGCTCGTCGAGCTCCCCCTGGGGGCCACCCGATCCATGATCAGCTGGATCCTGGGATTCGATGACCTCGCCGTCATCGAGGGCCCCGAGGCGCTGCGTACGTCGTTCCTCGAGTTCGTCGAGGTGTCCGATGGCGAGTGACAAGACCGCACGGCGGCTCTCCCGCATCCTGTCCGTGCTGCCATACGTGATCGACAACCCGGGAGCGGACATCGACGAGGTGGCCGAACGTTTCGGCTACGGAACCAAGTCCGATCTCGTCAAGGACCTCCATCTGGTGTTCGTGACCGGGCTGCCAGGCTACGGACCCGGTGACCTCATCGATGTCGACATCGACGACGACGAGGTCTACGTCGATGCCGCCGACTACTTCGCCCGCCCGATCAGACTCACGGCACCCGAGGCCCTCGGGCTCCTTGCTGCAGGCATGACACTGCTCGAATCCGATCAGGCGCCTCCAGCACTCGCGACCGCCGTTGACAAGCTCATGGACGTGATCGGGCACGATGCGGCCTCCAGCGTCGCCTTCGATGTGCCGACACCGGCGGAGGTCGTCACCTTGCGCCGGGCGATCGAGACCGGCAAGGTCGTGAGGATCGACTACCTCGGCCTTGCCTCGAACGCCCGCACCGTCCGTGACGTGGAGGGGTCCACCGTGTCGTTCAGCCTCGGTAACTGGTACCTGACCGGCCACTGTCGCAGGGCGGACGACGAGCGGGTGTTCCGGGTGGACCGCATCGCATCCATCGAGGTCCTCGACGAGGACTATGAACCAGAGGATGTCGAGCACACCGGACCCGTCGTGTACCAGCCCTCCGAGTCCGATGCCAGGGTCTCGTTCACGGTAGGGGACGATGCGGCGTGGGTGGCCGAGTACTACCCCGTCGACGTCCGGGCCACCGACGATGGGCGGCTTCGCGTGCACATGGCAGTTGCGGACCCACTCGTCGCTGCTCGATTGTTGCTCCAGCTCGGCGACGAAGCCTCCGAGATCGAAGGCGAGGAGGTCGTCGAATCGATGGAGGACCTCCGATCGCGGATCGTGACCAGATACCTCCGGGAGGAATGACTACTGGTGGAATAGTCCTTTATCCACCCACCGATGTGCCGATGTGAATGGGGATACCGGCTCACGGAGAGATACCCCGATGACAACGATACGCACCACTTGCGAGGTCTGTGGAGACGTCGAACTCACGACCTCCGACATTGCGCTCGAACTCATCGGATCCGGCGACGAGGGCACCTACCGCTTCACGTGCCCGACGTGCCTCCGAATCCAACGCCGCCCTGCTTCCCAGCGAGTCGTGAGCGTCCTCCTCGCCACCGGCGTCTCCTACGAGATCTCCATCGGCACCGCTCCGATCACCGAGACCGAGATCGGCGCCTTCGTGGCCATGCTCGAATCAGACGACTGGTTCGGAAGGTTGGTCGCATCCGGCGGATGAGTTCCTGACAACGGGTGAGGGGCCGCGGATGCCGCCGAGGAATCGGCGGCATCTCCGCGTCGATCCACCGCCGGGGTCCACGCGCTCCGCGGTAGGGTTCGGCGGCTGACCATCCCGCCGCGCAAGGAGCAACGTGCCCATCCGCGAGACGAACCGAACTCGCCCGAGGTACCCCCATGGCGGGTGACGGCGCCCTCGACCGCTTCGTGTCAGCCCTTCCGTTCCGAGCCGACGCCTTCCAACTCGACGCGCTCGCATCATGTGACGCCGGACGCAACGTCGTCGTCACGGCACCGACCGGCGCAGGCAAGACGCTCGTGGCGGACGGCGCCATCGCCATTGCCCGGGGATCGGACAGCCGGGCCTTCTACACGACGCCCATCAAGGCCCTGTCGAACCAGAAGTATCGGGACCTGGTCGCGGTGCACGGACCCGATGACGTCGGCCTCCTGACGGGAGACAACGTCATCAACGGAGACGCCCCGATCGTGGTCATGACGACCGAGGTGCTCCGGAACATGATCTACGAGGGTTCCTTCGGACTCCACGACATCGCCGTCGTGATCCTCGACGAGGTCCACTACCTCGCCGACCGCCATCGGGGCTCGGTGTGGGAGGAGATCATCATCCACCTCGACACCGCCATCCCGGTGGTGTGCCTGTCGGCGACGATCGCCAATCCCGAGGAGTTCACGGAGTGGATCCGGGCGCGGCGCGGGCACACCGATCTGATCGTCGAATCACACCGACCCGTTCCGCTCACGTCCATGTACATGTGGAACGACCGGCACGACTCCGGCCCTCCGGTGATGCTGCCGATTTTCGCCAAGGGCGGCCGGCCGAACCCGGCTGTCACGAGACAACTCGGACGGTCGAAGGGTCGTCGGGCGAGGTTCGTCACACCACGGCGTCTCGAGGTGGTCGATCGTTTGCGCGATGAAGGACTGCTGCCGGCCATCTACTTCGTGTTCTCACGGAAGGGATGCGACGCAACGGCCGAACAGCTCGCGAGCTCCCACCTGGGGCTCACCACTGCTGACGACCGCAGCACGATCCGCGAGGTGGTGCGCCGACACACCGAACACCTCTCGGACGAGGACCTCACCGTCCTCGGCTTCGAGCGATGGTCCGCGATCCTCGAACAGGGAGTCGGAGCGCACCATGCCGGCCTCGTCCCCGCATACAAGGAGACAGTGGAAGAGCTGTTCCTGCGGGGTCTGGTCAAGGTCGTCGCCGCCACCGAGACCCTCGCACTCGGTATCAACATGCCGGCACGGACCGTCGTCCTCGAGTCGCTCAGCAAGTTCAACGGCGAGACCCACGAACTCCTCGCAGCGAGCGACTATACGCAGCTGACGGGTCGAGCGGGGAGGAGGGGAATCGACGTCGAGGGCACGGCCGTGGTCCTCCACAGTTCGTATGTGCCGTTCGAACGGGTCTCCGGCATCGCGGCGGCGGGTTCGACGCCGCTGCGCTCATCCTTCGCCGCCACCTACAACATGACCGTCAACCTCATCGCGAGGTATGACGAATCGCGCGCCCACGAGCTCCTTGCGGCATCGTTCGCAAACTTCTCCGAACAGCACCGCCACCGACAGCTCGAGGAGAACCTCGAACTCCGACGGTCCGACGCCGAGACGTTCCTCGCTGCGGCCAGCTGTAGCCGAGGCGACATCTGGGCCGTCATCGAGGCGGGTACGCCGCGTCGTGTCAAACCGCGTCTCGACCTGGTCGAGCCAGGCACGGTGGTCGAGTTCGGTGGGCACACGAGGCTGGTCCTGGGAAGATCCCTTGGAGGCTCGAGTCCGCGCGTCGACCTGACCGATCCGACGGGCCATCGCGAACGGATTCGCTCCCGCGACCTGCCGCGCTCGACCATGGTCCTCGGCCACATCAACCTGCCGTCACCTGTTCGGGCCTCCGACGCCACCTACCGCAGGGAAGCCGGCCTCCTGCTCGAATCATTCGTGCCGCTACGCGATGCGATCCCGCTTGCGGGGGACGAATCGGACTCCGGTGTCCTGGCGTGTCCCGATCTCGACACCCATATCGAGTGGGCCGAGCGAGCCGCACGCGCCGAGCGGGACGTGCGGCGCCTCGAGCGGCGCCTCGCCCGCATGACGAGGCACGACGTCGTCACCGATTTCGACAAGCTCCACGCCGTATTGGACGAGATGGGATACACGACGGGGTGGAAGCTCGAACCGCCGGGCATCGCCCTTCGCCGCCTCTACAACGAGCTCGACCTCGTGCTGTCCGAGACGCTGCGGTCCGGTGTCCTCGACGGTCTCGACGCCGCCGAGTTCGCCGCCATCGTCTCGGTCTTCACGTACGAGACCCGTGGTGGCGATGCTCCCGAGGCCCCACGAGCGGCATTCGCAGCCGAGCCGTTGTCGACCATCGGCGAGATCGGTGAACGGATGGCGCTCGTCGAGCAACGCCACGGCCTCGATCCTACGCGACCGCCGGATCTCGGTCTCGTCGACGTCGTCCACGGCTGGGCGCGCGGCCTCGACCTCGACGAGTTGTTCGACACCGACGATGTCCGAGCCGGGGACTTCGTTCGTGCGACACGCCAGGTCCTCGACCTCTTGCGTCAGGTACGCGACGGCTTCCCCGCGTACCGCACGGTCGCGTCTGCTGGAATCGTCGCCATCGATCGCGGTATCGTCGACGTCGGACTGGGGCGCTGACACGAGGGGACGGCGAATGGAACGATGGCAGATCCTCGTCAACCCCCACGCGGGACGCTCCACCCACCTCGGTGGGGCCGTGGCTGCGGGGGTGCGGGACCGCGGCCTCGATGCAGGCGTCCACGTGACAGCGAGCGTCGAGGACCTCGTCGCAGCGACGACGGTGGCGGCGAATGAAGGCGTACGGTCGTTCGCCGCCGTGGGCGGTGACGGCACCGCGCATCACATGGTCGACACCCTCATGGCCCGAGGCGATGGCGTCGTCTACCAGTTCGCCATGATCCCCAAAGGGAGCGGAAGCGACTTCGTCCGCACCTACGGCCACGACGGTGACCTCGACAGCGGCCTCGACCGCCTCCTCCACCCCGATCCGTATCGCATCGATGTCGGGACCATCTCCGGCACGTTCGGCACCCGCCACTTCATCAACGCCGCCAACGTCGGCGTCGCTGCGGCCAGCGTGCGCACGGCGGAGCGACTCCCGCGCACGATGGGGCCGATCCGATACAGCACGGCCTTCTGGTTGACGCTTGGCCGGTTCCCCCAACGCGCCGTCGAGGTCGACATCGATCACCACCGCTTCACCGGCGATGCCATCAACGTGGTGGTCGCCAACGGGCAGTTCTTCGGCGGGGGACTCAATGTCGCACCGCGAGCCACGATGATCGACGGGGTCTTCGATGTCCTGGTGTTCTCCGGTGCGCGATCCAACGCCTTCACGGTGATGCCCCGGATGCTGATCGGGAGCCACCTCACGCACCGAGCCGTCCGACGGTACATCGGCAGCACCGTCCACATCGAGGCCGATCCCTCATGGCCCGTGGAGGCCGATGGCGAGGTCCTCGGGAAGGGTCCGGTGACGATCGGCATCCTCCCGCGTGCCATCGATTACGTCCTCTGAAGTGCCTCGCCGACGTGGTCGGCACGATTGGACCATGTTGGCGCCGAACGATGTATGCTCCGCGCCGCGAAACCCATCCATCAGGGGAAACCCATGACTGAGACAGACGAGTTCGTCGAGGACGACGACGTCGACGAGGACATCGAGCCGGACATCGTCGAGGATGACGAGGACCTCGACCTCTCCGACGACGTCCTGATCGATGACACCGATGATGACGACGAGGAGTCCGACACCGACTCGGATGACGACGATGACGATGACGATGAAGCGTTGGATGAGCTCGAAGCCGAGGAGCTCGAGATGCTCACCGAGGACGAATCCATCGAGACATTGGTGGTCGACGAGGCTGCCGAGATGCGAGCGATCCGGCGAGCTGAGCTCGCCATGCAGGGTGAGGGCGTCGACGAGGCCTCATCAGACGAGTTCGTGTGCACGAGCTGCTATCTCGTGAAACGCACCAGCCAGCTCACCAACAAGCGCCGCAAGATCTGCGCGGACTGCGCGGCCTGACCCTTCGTTCAAGCCTCGGTGGCTACCGTCCGATATAGCGGACATGGAAGCTTTCGACATGAGCGTGCTGGTGATCGTTCCGACGTACAACGAGCGGGACAACATCCGACCGATCGTGAGCGCCGTTCGCGACCACGGGTACGACGTACTCGTCGTCGACGACGGTTCACCCGATGGCACCGGCGGAATAGCGGACGAACTGGCCGAGGCCGATGAGGGTGTCCACGTCCTGCACCGCACCACCAAGGAGGGCCTCGGTCCTGCGTACGCGGCGGGCTTCGCCCGGGGCCTGTCGATGGGAGCCGAGATCCTGTGTGAGATGGACGCCGACTTCTCCCACGATCCGGCCGATCTGCCGCGCCTCGTGGCTGCGGTGCGCGACGGTGCCGACCTCGCGATCGGATCGCGGTACGTCGAAGGCGGAGGGACCGACGGCTGGCCGTGGCACCGAATCGCGATCTCGCGTGGAGGGAACCGATACGCCTCAATGATGCTCGGCGTTCACGTGGCCGATGCCACGGCAGGATTCCGGGCATTCAGGGACACGACGCTGCGCAAGGTGGATCCCTCCACGTGCGAGGCCTCGGGTTACGGCTTCCAGGTGGAGATGGCATGGCGAACCGAACAGGCTGGCCTGACGATCGTCGAGGTGCCGATCACCTTCCGTGATCGCCGCTACGGCGAGTCGAAGATGTCCGGACGCATCGCAGCCGAGGCGATGATGCTCGTCACGAAGTGGGGCTTCGGCCGACTGTTCCACAAGGGCTGAGTCCACCCGCCGTGCGATCGTCAGATCCGACCGCAGCTACGCTGCGATCCATGGACCTCGCCATCCGCAACGCCGTCAACGCCGACATCCCCCGCCTCGTCGCCCTGTATCGCGACCTCGAGAGCGAACAGGTCGTCAAGAAGCCGATCTGGGCGCTCACCGACGGGCTCGATGAACGCTTCGAACTCGGCTTCCACCATGCCATCGTGGACGACGAATCGTGGCTCGTCGTGGGATCGATCGACGACGTCATCGTGGGCTTTGCCTGGGGGACCGTCGATCCGATGCTCCATCGCGCCGGCGGGAAGCGGATCGGGCGCATCAGGCTCATCTTCACGGAGCCCGAGGCCAGGGGCGTGGGCGTGGGGCACCTGATGCTCGAATCCCTCCTGGCCGAGCTGCGAGCCATCGGTATCACCCACTTCGATGCTCCCGTCGGACCAGGCCAGCGAGCGACGAAGAACTTCTTCGAGGCACACGGCTTCGCTGCCCGGTCCATCATCATGCATTCGGCCGACACCACCGATGGGTGAGTCGGATTGGCGTGACGATGCGGTCGCCCTCACGGCAGCGCTGATCGCCAATGCCTGTATCAACACGGGCGACCCCGCGTCGGGGAACGAGATCGCCTCGGTGAGGACGATCCAGGAGTACCTGGGCGAGGAGGGGACGGTCATCGAGCCCCTCCCCGGCAGGGCCTCGGTCATCTACCGCATGCCTGGCACGGTCCCGGGTACGCCTCGCCTCCTCCTGATTCCCCATCTCGACGTCGTTCCCGCCGATCCCTCGGAGTGGACGCATCCGCCGTTCGATGGCGTTCGGTCGGGTGGATTCGTGTGGGGGAGGGGCGCCGTCGACATGCTCAACCTCACCGCATCCATGACGTGCCTGTACAAGGCCATGCGAGACGGAGCGATCCCACCGCCGGCTGGTGATGTCATCCTCGCCTGCGTCGCCGACGAGGAGGCCGGTGGGGTGTACGGCGCCTCCCACCTCATCAACGAACACTGGGACCTCGTGGCGTGCGACCACGTACTCACGGAGGTCGCAGGCCCGACCCTGCACATCGACGGAAGCGGACCCGCACTTCCCGTCACCGTGGCCGAGAAGGGCCCTGCATGGCGATCGGTCACGAGCACCGGCATAGCCGGACACGGCAGCCAACCCTTCATGCGTTCCAACGCCGTACTCACCCTTGCCCACGCCTTCGATCTGATCGGGTCCGCTGACCAACCCGTCCTCATCACGGACGAATGGTTGCAGTTCCTTCCACACCTGCCGGTGGATCCGCCCGTGCGTTCCATGCTCGCCGATGCCGAAACCGTCGATGAAGCCATCGCCAGGATCGCCGAGAGCGATCCGACCCTGGCGCGATGGGTGCACGCCTGCACGCACCTCACCTTCTCGCCGAATGTCATCTCGGGCGGTACCAAGTCGAACGTGGTCCCATCGCATGCGACGGGCGACATCGACGTGCGACTCCTGCCCGGCCAGGACGCAACCGACATCACCGACCATCTCCGCAAGGTCCTCGGCCCCGACGCCTTCGAGGACCTCGAGATCGCCCCGGTCCTCGAGATGGCGGCGAACGGCTCACCAGCCTCGGGGCCGCTCTGGGACGCGATCGCCGACGCCGCCCAGCACCACATCGGCACCCGCACCCTCGCACCCTCCATGACGCCCGTCACCACGGATGCGCGGTTCTTCAGGGCCCGCGGCATCCCCGCCTACGGTGTCGGCCTGTTCGACGACACGGTGACACTGCCAGAGATGCTCGGCATGTTCCATGGCGCAGACGAGCGTGTCTCCGAGGCGTCGATCCACCGCACTGCCTCCTTCCTCGCGACCGTCGTACAGCGATTCTCCGAGCGAATCGTGCCCGGACCGTGACGGGCGATGCCATCGGCACCCTGATCCTCGATCTCGACGGGGTCGTGTATCTCGACGGCGAAGGGGTTCCCGGCGCCGGAGAGGCCCTCGAGCGTTTCACGGACTCGGGATGGCAGGTGCTCTATGCCACCAACAACTCGACGAAGACCGGCGACACCGTGGCCGAGCACATCCGGAGCCGGACGGGCTTCCGCGCCGATCCGGGTGACGCGATCACCTCGGCCATGACGGCGGCTCGCCATGTGGCGAACACCGCCGCGGGAACGACCAGGGCGATGGTGGTCGGGGGCGCATCGATCAGCACCGAGCTGGTCGCTCGTGGCATCACCGTATGCGATGACGATGTCGATGTCGTCGTCGTGGGACTGGACCTGGCGATCACCTACGAGCGCCTGGACATCGCCTCACGAAGGATCCGCGAGGGAGCCGCCTTCGTCGCCACCAACACCGATGCCACCTATCCGACGCCCTCGGGTCTCGCACCGGGCGCCGGAACGATCGTCGCGGCCATCGCGACCGCTGCGGGTATCGGGCCGGTCAACTGTGGCAAGCCGACCCGTGCGTTCGGCGACATGGTGGCGGAGAGGATCACGGGTCAGCACGTGGTGATGGTGGGGGACAGACCCGAGACCGACATCGCCCTCGGCAAGCGATACGGTTGGTCGACGGTCCTGGTGCTCAGTGGTGTGACCAAGGCGACCGACGACGTACTCGCCGCACACCGAGCCGACATGGTCACGGCTTCCATCGCGGACCTGGACCCCGCGACGCTCCTCACCGACGTAGGGAGGCGATAATGGACGGCATGGACCGCACCAACGACGAGAGAAGCGACGAGGAGCTCCACTCGGAGCTCGCTGAGATCGACGCCGCCGATGCACCCGAGGTCGCCGAAGAGCTGGCTACGAGGCTCTCGGATCGTCTCGACGCAGCAACGGACGATCCGAAGGGCGCAGACTCCTGACGCGACGACGACTCGATGTCGAGCTCGTGCGGCGACACCTCGTCACCTCCCGCACCGAGGCGCAGCGAGCCATCGATGCCGGCCTCGTTCGCGTCGGATCGACGCCGTCACCGAAGGCATCCACACTCGTCTCCGACGACGAATCCGTCCACCTCGTCGCCAGCCCCGACCGTTTCGTCAGTCGGGCGGGTCACAAGCTCGACGGTGCGCTGACGGCGTGGGACATCGATGTCTCCGGGATGCGCGCCATCGATCTCGGGGCATCGACGGGTGGATTCACCGACTGCCTGCTCCAACGATCCGTCGCCTCGGTGGTCGCCGTGGATGTCGGCTACGGCCAGATGCACTGGCGAATCCGAACCGACCCGGCCGTCACGGTCATCGAGCGGACCAACATCCGTCTCGCGACCCCCGCGGAACTCGGCGCACCGTTCGATCTCGTGGTCGCCGACCTCTCCTTCATCTCCCTCCGGCTCCTCGCGCCACAGGTCGCCGCGCTCGGCGGACCGGATACGATGTGGATCCTCCTCGTGAAGCCGCAATTCGAGGCCGGACCGGACCTCGTAGGCCGCGGTGGGATCGTGACCGACCCAACCGTCCATATCGAGGTCCTCCGGGACGTCCTCGCCGTCTACGAGTCGGTTGGCCTCGGATGTCAGCGCCTCGCGGTATCGTCGATCACGGGAGCGACGGGGAACGTCGAGTTCGTTGCCCGGTTCACCTCAGGGAGTCGCATCGTCGACGAATCCGCGGTCCGTGCCGTGGTGGAAGGACAATCCGCGTGAGACAGGTTCACCTGGTCATTCGTGACGACCGTGAAGATGTCGCGCCCATCGTCGCCTCCCTCCGCGATCTGCTCACCGCCTCCGACCTCGCGACCGTCGACGATCCGTCGGACGCGTCATTCATCATCGCCATCGGCGGAGACGGCACGGTCCTGTCCGCGGCAGCGGACGCCATCAGGCACGACATACCGGTGTGTGGCATCAATGTCGGCCGTGTCGGATACCTCGCCGAGTACGAGGTCTCGGAGATGGCGGATCTCGTAGCGGCCATCGCCTCAGGTAGCCACACCCTGCGCGAACACGGTGTCGTGTCCGTCCGGACGGGCTCCACCGAGGCCCTGGCCGTGAACGATGTCGTGCTCGAGAAGGTGATCAGCCAACGGATCATCGAGGTCGCCGTCAGGGTCAATGGACGGCCGCTGGCGACCTATCGAACCGACGGCATCATCGTCGCCACGCCGCTCGGTTCGACGGCGTACTCCCTCTCAGCAGGTGGGCCGGTGCTCGATCCGACGCTCGACGCGCTCGTGATGACACCCATCGCCCCCCACAGCCTCCTGACACGTCCACTCGTCCTCGGTCCCGATGCGGTGGTCGACCTCACGGTCGCTGTCGATCGACCGGCGCGCATCAACGTCGATGGTCGGGAGTTGTGCACGGTGCCCCCGGGGGCGCGGGTCACGGTGACGAAGGGCGATCGCACGGTGCGATTCATCAGCCTCGGCCGTCACCCCTTCCCCCAGGCCGTCCGCGAGCAGTTCGGGCTCGGCCATGCTTGATGAGATCGTCGTCCACAACCTCGGGCTCATCCGAGAGGCGAACGTGCGGCTCGCCGAAGGCCTCACCGTCATCACCGGTGAGACGGGAACCGGCAAGACCCTCATGCTCGGAGCGCTTCGCCTCCTGCGCGGCGACAAGGCGGGAAAGGGCATCATCGGACCGGCATCGGCGTCGTGCGACGTTTCGGGCCGACTCATCGAGGGCGACACCGAGACCACCATCCGCCGTACCGTCGATGCCTCGCGCTCGCGGGCCTACATCGACGGGGCCGCAGCGACGGCAGGGACACTCGCCGAGACACTGGCGGGCGCCGTAGCCATCGTCGGCCAGCACGACCAGCTCACGATCACGACCTCGACCGGCGTCCGCACGCTCGTCGATCGCCTCCTCGACGAGGAAGGCCTCCGGGCTGCGGAACGCTACTGCGCAAGCCTGGGCGGCCTACCGGGACGTACTCGGCGAAGCCGACGATATCGGCGGCGATCTGCACTCCCTCGAGCGCGAGCGCGACACCCTGGCCTTCCAGATCGCCGAGATCGACGACGCGGCCATCGACCCGGAGACCGACGGCGACCTCCGACAGCAGGTCATCCGCCTTCGCAACGCGGATGCCCTGATGGGCGACATCGATCGAGCATTGCGCGCACTCGGCGACGACGGCGCCGAGGCGCATCTCGAGGCTGCCATCGCGGCACTCGATGGCGCATCGAGGATCGACCCGGAGGTGCGAGCGCTCGGCGAACGCCTCATCGAGGCGACCTCCTCGCTCCGCGAGGCGACAAGCGACATCGCGGCATTCGGCACGGATCTCGAGGCCGACCCATCGGCACTCGAAGCGCTCGAGGATCGCATCGCACTCATCAATGGTCTGATGCGCAAGTACGGCGATTCGATCGAGGACATCGCGGTGTTCCGGAAGCAGGCAGAGGAACGGCATGACCGGCTCATCGGCCTCCTCGATGCCTCGGCCGACATCGAACAACGAATCGAGGCTGCGGCGGCTGAGGTCGCCGGGGCAGGATCCGACCTCACCGAATGCGCGGCGACGTGCGGCTGCATCGATGGCGGTTGATGCGAGGGGCCACCTCCGCGATCTCGGCTTCACGTCGCCGGTGGTCGCCATCGACATCGAGGCTTCGGAAGCGAACCGCCACGGCTGCGACACCGCATCCGTCCAGTGGGCCTCGACCGAGGGCCTCACCCCCCAACCCGTTTCGGCGATCGCCTCGGGCGGGGAACTCAGCCGCCTCGTACTCGCCCTCACCCTCGCCAGTGGGTCGGCCGAGGCAACGGTCCTCGCATTCGACGAGATCGACACCGGCATCGGAGGGGCCACCGCGCTGGCGATGGGGCAGAAGCTCAACGCCCTCGCGGCACACCGTCAGGTGGTCGTCGTCTCGCACCTACCCCAGGTCGCGGCCTTCGCCGACGAACACATCGTGGTCGAGCGCGAGGGAGCCGACGCCACCGTGCGGCGCCTCGACGACGAAGAGCGCCTCGTGGAGCTCACGCGGATGCTCTCGGGCATGAGCGAGTCCGTCGTGGGTCGCGAGCATGCAGCTGAACTCGTGATGCTCGCCCGCGGATCGGGCTGACGTCTCCGGCGGCTGACGGTCCGATCGTTGGCCACGCACCCTTCGCTGGTAACATCCGACCTTCCGAGGTGGAGGACTGTGTGGCCAAGCACGTGTTCGTAACCGGCGGGGTGACTTCGAGCCTTGGCAAAGGCATCACCTCGGCGTCGCTTGGACGGCTCCTCAAGTCACGGGGCTATAGGGTCGTCCTCCAGAAGCTGGACCCGTACATCAACGTCGATCCCGGCACGATGAATCCCTTCGAGCACGGTGAGGTCTACGTCACCGACGACGGCGGCGAGACGGACCTCGACCTCGGGCACTACGAACGGTTCGTCGGTGAGAGCCTCAGCCGCGATTCCAACGTGACCACGGGAGCGATCTACCAGTCGGTGATCCGCAAGGAACGCCGCGGCGACTACCTCGGTGCCACCGTGCAGGTGATCCCCCACATCACGAACGAGATCAAGGCCAGGATCCGCAGGCTCGGTCAACGTGACGATGTGGACGTCGTCATCACCGAGGTGGGCGGCACCGTCGGCGATATCGAGTCCCTGCCCTTCCTCGAGGCGATCCGGCAGGTACGCAAGGACGTCGGCGATTCCAATTGCTGCTACATCCACGTCACGCTCGTCCCGTACCTCAACACGAGTGAGGAGCTCAAGACCAAGCCGACACAACACTCGGTGGCCGAACTGCGCAGTCGCGGCATCCTCCCCGAGGTGATCGTGGTGCGTTCGGACCGACCGGTGGACGAATCGGCTCGCCGCAAGATCTCCCTGTTCTGCGACGTCGCACCCGATGCCGTCATCAACGCTGTCGACGTCCCGAACATCTACGCCGTACCGCTCGCTCTCGCCGAGGCCGGGCTCGACGACGTCGTGTGCCGCGAGCTCGCGCTCGATGCACCTCCCGGCGACCTCACCGAATGGGCGACCATGGTGAATCAAATGACCTCGCCGGACAACACCGTGCACATCGGTGTCGTCGGCAAGTACGTCGACCTCCCGGATGCCTACCTGTCCGTCGTCGAGGCGCTCAATCACGCCGGGCGGACATCGCGATCGAACGTGGACGTGCGTTGGATCCCTGCGGACGACGTGGATGGGCTCCTCGCAGAGTCCTACCTCGAGGACCTCGATGGCATCCTCGTCCCCGGCGGCTTCGGCATCCGAGGGATCGAAGGCAAGATCCAGGCCATCCGCCACGCACGCGAGCACGACATCCCGTTCCTCGGGCTCTGTCTCGGGCTCCAATGCGCCGTCATCGAATACTCCCGCAACGTCCTCGGCCTGCCCAACGCCCATTCGAGCGAGTTCGATCCCATGACTTCGGACCCGGTCATCGACCTCATGGAATCCCAGAAGGACGTATCCGACAAGGGGGGAACGATGCGACTCGGCCTGTATCCGGCTCGACTCGCCGAGGGATCCCTGGCTCGGAGCCTCTACGGGAAGGAGGTCGTCTACGAACGGCACCGCCACCGCTGGGAGGTCAACAACCGCTACCGCAAGCTGCTCGTCGAGGGTGGCATGGTGCTCAGCGGCACCAGTCCCGACGATCGATTGGTCGAGTTCATCGAACTCGAGGACCACCCCTACTTCATCGCGACCCAGGCTCATCCCGAGCTCATCTCGCGACCCGACGCCCCCCATCCGCTCTTCGACGGCTTCGTCGCAGCAGCCAAGCGCCACCGCGCCGCCATCATCCACGAAGCCGTCGAAGCCCCGATCGACCACTCACGCCGGTGAGCACTCCTCCTCGGTTCCGCAGGATCGCCACGCGCACCGTCGCCGATGTCCAGTTCCTGTCGTTCCAGGTCCACGACATCGAGACGCCTGCGGGGGACACGGTGGAACGGATCGTGATCACCCATCCCGGTGCCGTTGCGGTGGTCGCCGTCGACGGCGATGACATCATCCTGATCGAGCAGTATCGGGCCGCTGCCGGTGGGCTCGTCCTCGAGATACCGGCGGGAAAGATCGACGATCCGACCCACTCGAAGCACGAGACCGCCCACCGCGAGCTCATCGAGGAGACGGGTTTCGCCGCTCACTCGCTCACGTGGCTCACGGAGATCTGGACAACGGTGGGGTTCACCGACGAACGGATCGCCATCTACCTCGCCGAGGGATTGACGCCCGGCGATCGCGAGCCTGTCGGGGCCGAGGAGTCCGCAGCAACGATCGTACGCATGCCCTTCGAAGAGGCCGTCATGCACGTACGGGAGGGCACCATCAGCGACGCCAAGACGGTCATCGGAATCCTGCTGGCGGCAGACCAACGTGGATCTTCCTGACCACGCGGAGGACTTCCTCGGATCGATCAGGGCCGAGCGTGGATTGTCCCGCAACACCGTCGATGCCTACCGGAGGGACCTCACGCAGTACCAGTCGACGCTCGACGACCTCGGGGTGGCACCGAACGCAGAAGCGGTGAGGGTCCACCTGTCGTCACTGCGCGACCGCGGACTGGCCCCCGCCTCCATCGCCCGCAAGTTCGCGTCGATCCGCGCCTACCACCGGTTCCTGATCACCGAGGACCTCGCCATCGCCGACCCAACGGCGACGATGGCCGCACCGGGGAGGCCACGGTCCCTCCCGAAAGCGCTGACGGTCGACGACGTGGAGCGGCTCCTCACCTCCCCGGGAACGACCTCCGAGGTCGGGCGCAGGGACACGGCGATCCTCGAGTTCCTCTACGCCACCGGTTGCCGGGTCTCGGAACTGGTGGGCATCGACGTGCTCGATCTCGATCTCGAGACCCGTACGGTCATCGTGACCGGCAAGGGCAACAAGCAACGACTCATCCCCGTCGGCAGGTACGCGTTGTCCGCAACGGTGGCATGGCTCGACGACCGCCCCACCATCCGCAGATCCGGCGCTGACCCCGGGGCGTTGTTCCTCTCCACCCGCGGTAATCGTTTGTCCCGTCAGGCCGTGTGGAGGATCGTCAGGCTCCGTGGGCTCGAGGCAGGGATCCCGGGCGATCGACTCTCACCGCACGTCCTGCGGCACTCGGCGGCGACGCACATGGTCGAAGGCGGCGCCGATCTGCGGACCGTGCAAGAACTGCTGGGACACGCCAGCCTCACCACCACCCAGATCTACACGAAGGTCAGTCCCGAGCACCTCCGGGAGATCGTGATCGTGCACCATCCCCGGGGCAGGTGAGGTGGATTCGGGGGATTCCTCGCTATCGTTGGCTCGGTAGGGCCCCTGTACGACCTCGTTGTCGTTCGCACCTCGGAGGTTTCCCATGACGACCGTTGACCGCGCACAAGCTGCGGAGCAACTGCAGGACGAGCGACGCAGGCTCGTCCATCAGCTCGCGGAGCTCGGCGCCGACGAGTCTGGCGACCTGACCGGCGAGATGGACTTCGGTGATGCCTTTGCCGATGCCGGAGCCGCGACCGCCGAACGCACCGAGACCCTCGGCATCATCGAGAACCTCAAGCACCAACTCGACGAAGTGGACATCGCCCTCACCAGGATCGAGGACGGCACCTACGGTGTATGTGCGACGTGCGGCACCGAGATCAGCGCTGCCCGCCTCGAGTTCCGGCCGATGTCGGTGCTGTGTGTGAACTGCAAGTCCGGAAGTTGACGTCGTGCGCCATCTGGTGCACCGGTTCTTCGGCTTTCTCAGGGCCCGACCACTGACCCCACGTGAACAGATGGCGGTCACCACGTCCTTGCCCGCACCCCTCCGCGGCTTGTTCTACGCCCAAGCGCCGGAGGATCAGCGTCATGCCTTCGATGTCGCATCCCGCGTCGGTGATCGACCCGACCTCGTGGTTGCAGCCCTCATGCACGATGTCGGCAAGTCCGTGACCCGGTTGGGGGCGGCGTCTCGCAGCGCAGCCACGACATGGGCCTGGACCGGCCTGCCCGTATGGGGTCGATGGCGCATCTACTTGGGGCATGGGCCCATCGGTGCCGCGATGCTCGCTGATGCGGGGGCTCCGATGCTCGCCGTCACCTTCGCCGAACGCCACCCCGGTCCTGTCCCTACAGGCATCGATGCCGACGATTGGTGGCTGCTCGCCGCAGCGGACGAGGCGTGATGCGTGCCCACCAAAGGAACCGTTCCCTGCCCACGAGCCAATAGCATGCCACCACGATGACATTCGAAGTGCGTACCCGGGTCTTCGAAGGACCCCTCGACCTCCTCCTCCAACTCATCACGTCGCATCAGCTGTCGATCGCCGAGTTGAGCTTGATCGAGATCGTCACCGAATACCTCGCCTTCGTGGACGACATGGCCGAGCTCGACCTCGAGGCCACGAGTGAGTTCCTGCTCATCGCTGCAACCCTCGTGCAACTCAAGGCGCGCCATCTCCTCCCGGGCGACGAGCCGTTCGACCTCGACGAGGAACTCGCCCTCGCGGAGGAGCGGGACCGTTTGCTGTCGCGTCTGCTCGCATGTCTCACGTTCAAGGATGTCGGTGCCGTGCTCGCGCACCGGATGGATGCCGTCGCCCAACGACATCTGCGCACCGTCGGGCTCCCGCCCGAGATCACACCCCGGCTTCCCGACGTCATCATCCCTGTCGACGTCGAGGGATTCGTGGCGGTGGCAGAGCGGGTGTTCTCGACACCGTATGCCGACCCCGAACTCGACCACCTGGACCTCGACCTGCCGTCGGTGCACGACGCGATGGTCGACCTGCAGGGGCGTATGGCATCGGTCGCCGTCGCCGACTTCGACGAGGTCGTCGCCCATTGCACGCGTGATGTCGAGGTCGTCGCCTACTTCCTCGCCCTCCTGGAACTCGCCCGCTGGGGCATCGTCCGGGTTGCCCAGGCCTCACCGATCGATGCGATCACGATTCGCTACGACGACGATGCCGCACGCGATCGGTTCGCCGAGCTCGTCGCCGGAGACGGCGCATGACCGAGCTCGCTGCAGTCGTCGAGGCCATCCTGTTCGTGTCCGAGGCACCCGTGTCGAGTGAGGAACTGGCCGAGGTCACCGAACGATCGAAGGAAGACATCGAGGAGGCGCTCTCGGACCTGTCGACCCACCTCGGTGGCGGCCACGGCATCGAACTCCACCACGTCGCGGGTGGCTGGCGCCTCGCAACGAGAGCCGAACACCATGATCACGTCGAACGCTTTGCAAGCACCGACACGTCACGGCGCCTCTCGAAGGCCGCCATCGAGACGCTGGCCGTCATCGCCTACAAGCAGCCCGTCTCGCGTGGCCAGGTGGCCGAGATACGAGGCGTCGACTCCGAACACGCCATCGGGACGCTCGAACGTCGCGACCTCGTAGCCGAGGTGGGGCGCGCTCCGGGACCGGGCCAGGCGGTGCTCTACGGGACGACCCCCCTGTTCCTCGAGAAGATGGGTCTGGCGAGCGTGGCTGACCTGCCGCCGTTGGCCGACCACGTACCGCCGGCCCAGATCATGGAGACCCTCGAGATGCCCTTACGGCCGGAGCCGCCATCGAACGACTGAACAAGCTGATCGCACGCTCGGGCCATGCCTCGCGCCGGAAGGCCGATGTCCTGATCGCCCAGGGGCGGGTCACGGTGAACGGAGTCACCGCGTCGGTCGGCGATCGAATCGACCCCGACGCCGTCGATGTCCGCATCGACGGCGTTCACCTACCCCTCGGACCCGACCTCATCACCTGGTTGGTCTACAAGCCGCCCGGAGTCGTGTCGACCATGGACGATCCACAGGGCCGACCCACCGTCACGTCCCTCGTTCCTGCAGAGCCGGTGACCCGCCCCGTTGGTCGTCTCGACCTCCACTCGGAGGGCCTGCTCCTCATGACGAATGACGGCGATCTCGCCCTCGTTGTGGCCCACCCGCGCTATGGGGTTCCCAAGACCTATCACGTACTCGTACCAGCCGCCGTGTCCGAGAGCCGGCTTGCACCGCTGACGCAGGGCATCGACCTCGACGACGGTCCTGCCCGCGCCGTGTCCGCACGAGTCGCCAACTCCCTCGGTGATCGTACGATCGTCGAGCTCGTCCTCAACGAGGGTCGCAAGCGCGAGATCCGACGCATGTTCGACGCACTGTCACTCCCCATCGATCGGCTGGTCCGCACGGCGATCGGTCCAGTCGCCGATCGGACGCTGGCGCCCGGATCACATCGTCCCCTCACCGCCGACGAGATCCAGGCGCTGTTTCGATACGCCAAGGACACCGAGATCCATGCCTGACCTCTCCCTCCAGGGCCGTGGTGGTGCCTTCACGAAGTCGATCATCGTCCCCGGGGACAAGTCGCTGTCGCACCGTGCCCTCCTGTTCGCGGCGATGGCGGAGGGCGACAGCCTCATCAGCGGTCTCGGCACCGGTGCCGACGTGCGATCGACGGCGTCCGTCCTGAGTCGACTCGGCGTCTCCATCAGCGGCGACCGTGTCCGCTCACCAGGTGTCACGGGATGGACACAACCCGACGGCGACCTCGACTGCGGGAACTCCGGTACGACGATGCGGCTCGTGGCAGGGATCCTGTCGACGTCGCACGTCGCCGCCACGCTCATCGGCGACGGATCCCTGATGCGCAGACCCATGCGACGACTCATCGACCCGCTCACCGCACTCGGCGGGGTGATAGCCGTCAGCCCGGACGGCACGCCACCCATCGAGGTGGGACCGGCACTCGCCCCCGGCTCGGCATCCATATCCATCGCAATGGCCTCGGCACAGGTACGCACGGCGTTCGAGTTGGCTGCGCTTGCAGGCACGGGGCCGTCGACCATCGACTCACCGGGAGGCTTCCGAGACCACACCGAACGCTGGCTGGCTGCCGTGGGACGCGGCCATTGGACGTCGGAAACGGCCTTCACCGTCACCCCCGGGCCGCTCCCCGCGGCACGGTACGAGATCCCTGGGGATCCCTCGTCAGCTGCATACCTGTGGGCCACGGCTGCGATCCACCCGGGTTCCACCATCACGACTCCCGGCGTATCGCTCAATCCGGGTCGCCTCGGCTTCCTCCAGATCCTCGATGAAATGGGGGCGGGCATCGCCGTGGAGGTCACGGGTGAAACGGGTGGCGATCCCGTGGGCGACGTGACCGTGAGCGAGCAGGGCCTGACCGGAACCACCATCGACGGTCCGCTCACCGCCGCGGCGCTCGATGAGCTTCCCCTCGTCGCCATCGTCGGGGCGTTCGCCGAGGGCATCACGTCGGTGCGCGGGGCAGGGGAGTTGCGTGCCAAGGAATCCGACCGCATCGATTCGGTGACCGCCATGGTGCGAGCCCTCGGCGGGGGGATCGAGCCACGCAGCGACGGGTTCGACGTCGTGGGGACCGGCTTCCTCGACGGAGGCGCGGTCACGACCCACCACGACCATCGGATCGCCATGGCCGCCGCTGTCGCGGCGACACGCATACCCGACCCGGTCGTCATCCGCGATGCTGAGGTTGCAGCGATATCGTGGCCCTCGTTCTACGCCACGCTGGAGGAACTGTGGTCATAGCGATCGACGGACCAGGGGGAGTGGGCAAGAGCACCGTCGCCCGTGCCGTGGCCGACATGCTCTCGCTCCCGTACCTCGATACGGGTGCGACCTATCGGGCGGCAACGCTCGCCGTCCTGCGGGCGGGCATCGGACCAGGTGACGAGGAGGCCATCCTCGAGGTGGTCGATGGTGTCGGCTATGAGCACCGGACGATCCTGCTCGATGGTGAAGATGTCTCCGTCGATGTGCGTTCGCCGGACGTCACCGCCACGGTGAGCGAGGTGTCCGCGCACCCACGCGTGCGCCACCAGATCGTCGACCTCCAGCGTCGATGGGTGGAACTGCATGGCGGTTCGGCCGTGGTGGAGGGCAGGGACATCGGCACCGTCGTGTTCCCGGATGCGATGGTCAAGGTGTTCCTGACCGCACGGCCCGAGATCCGTGCGGCTCGCCGGGCCGGCGATGCCGAAGCAGCCGGATCCTCCGTACAGTCGATCGCCGATGCGCTGCGCGCCAGGGACGAAGCGGACGCATCCCGTGCGACGTCCCCGATGCGGCCGGCTGATGATGCCCTCATCATCGACACGAGCGACGCAACCATTGCCGACGTCATCGATGCCGTCGTCGCTCTGGTGCCGCGACCGACAGCCGACTGATCAGACACCGAGCAGGCTGAGCGCTTCCGTAGCCGAGAACTCACGGTCCTCATCCAGCGGCCCGCTGCCACCGGGCGTCCGACAGGCCACGGATCCCTCCACGAGCGCCTGGAGCGCCTGCATGAACTTCCGTAGCTGTGGCGGCAGCGGGAAGTACTCGTCCTCATCGGTGACGCGCACCAACTCGACACCATCGGTGGGGTCGATGGCGGCGATGACGTCTCGGACCCGCTGGTCAGGTGCGGAGGCCCCGGCCGTGACGCCGACCAGCTCGACACCCTCGAGCCAAGCCGGATCGACCGCATCGGGCCCGTCGATGCGATGGGCAGGAACTCCCGCGTTGCGTCCGACACGAACCAGGGCCTGCGTGTTCGAACTGTTCTCCGAGCCGACGACGAGCAACAGATCGGCGCGCTCGGCGAGCTTCTGGATGGCCGACTGGCGATTCGTGGTGGCGTAGCACAGGTCGCTCTTGCGGGCCGTCCACAGCTCGGGATACGACGTCCGTGCGTCGGCGAGGACGTCTTCCCACTCGTAGAGGCCGAGTGTGGTCTGCGCGAGGAGCGCGACCTTGCCCGAACCGGTGGGCGTGAAGGTCTCGAGGCCCACCCGCGGATCCACCAACTGGGCGGCTACGGGTGCCTCCGCAATGGCGCCGATGGCTTCGTCGTGGCCCTCATGGCCCACATAGATGATGTCGTAGCCCTGCTTCGACATACGCCGGACCTCGTGGTGGACCTTCGTCACGAGCGGACACACGGCGTCCACCATGATCGCTGCACGATCCTGAGCGGCCGCAACGACCTGGGGAGCAGACCCGTGAGCCGAGAGCATCACCGGGCTTCCCTCGGGAACATCTTCGATGTCGTCGACGAAGATCACGCCCGCACGTTCGAAGGCGTCGACGACCGCCGCATTGTGGACGATCTCGTGATAGCAGTAGACCGGCGCCTCGAACACCTTGACCATCCACGTCAGGGCCTTGATCGCCATCTCGACGCCGGCACAGAATCCACGTGGTTCGGCCAGCAGCACCTTCGTCGCCATGGCCGGGAGGTTATCGACCCGATGTCCTTGCTCCGGCACTTCCCGGTAGGCTTCCGATGTCCACACCCCCGTTCCAAGGACTCCGTATGAGCAGGCTTCCCATCGTGGCGGTCCTGGGTCGACCCAACGTCGGCAAATCGACGCTCGTGAACCGCATCATCCGCAAGAAGGCGGCGGTCACGAACGAGGAGGCCGGGGTCACGCGCGACCGGCGACTGTTCGAAGCCGAGTGGGCGGGGACTGAGTTCCAGGTGATAGACACCGGCGGTTGGGAAGCCAAGCCCGGCGAGCAGCTCACCGCCGACATCCGCGAGCAGGCCGAGATCGCAGTGTCCGGCGCCGACCTCGTCCTGTTCGTCGCCGACGCCACGACAGAGGTGACGGATGACGATCTCGGTGTGGCGCGGGTACTCCAGCGAAGCGGTGTCCCGTGGTTGTTCGTCGCGAACAAGGCAGATTCGCCGGGCGTCGAGAGCAGCCTGACCCACCTGTGGTCCCTCGGCCTCGGTGCACCCACCCCGGTGTCGGCGCTCCACGGCCGCAACACCGGTGACCTGCTCGATGCCCTCGTTGCCGCGTTGCCGACCGATGTCGAGGGCGATGCGCCCCCCGATGCGATTGCGAGCCTCGCCATCATCGGTCGACCGAACGTCGGCAAGTCGACCCTGCTCAACCGCCTCGCCGGGGAGGAGAGGGTGCTGGTCTCGGAGGTGCCAGGCACGACGAGGGACCCCGTCAACGAGGTGATCGACATCGACGGGGAGTACTTCGAGGTGATCGACACCGCAGGCATCAAGCGTCGAACAAGGATCAGCGACGACACCGACTACTACTCGGTCCTCCGCGCGCACGACACCGTCCGTCAAGCTGATGTCGTGTTGTTCGTGATCGATGGCCAACGCGGAGCCACCCATCAGGAGCAACGTCTCGCGGAGGAGATCGTCGGGGCAGGCGCGGGCCTCATCCTCGTGCTCAACAAGTGGGACGAGCTCGACGAGGACCAACGTCTCCACACAGAGGATTCGGTGGCCGACCGACTGGCCTTCGTGGATTGGGCACCGATCATCCGCATGTCCGCCAAGACGGGGGCACGAACCCACAGACTCCCCAAGTACATCCGAACCGTGCTCGAACACCGCCGGCACCACATACCCGCTCCCCAGGTGAACCGGCTCGTGAGGAGCCTCCAGGAAGCCCATCCGCCCCCGGTGCGCAAGGGCCGCCGACCGAAGATCCTGTATGCGGTGCAGGCCGAGACCGAGCCGCCGACCTTCGTGTTGTTCGTCCGCGGTGGGGAACTGGGGACCGACTACATTCGATTCATCGAGAACAACCTGCGCGACACCTTCGACTTCTCCGGCACCCCGATACGCATCCGCACGAGGAACCGGCATTGACCCGCGAACGGATCGATCACGCGACCGAGCACGCCCGCAAGGGCGGCCCTGAGCGATACCACGACAAGCTCCGCACCCAGGGCAAGCTGTTCGTGCGCGACCGCATCGATCTCCTTGTCGACGCTGGGTCGTTCATCGAGGACGGCTTGCTGGCACGCAACGACGATCCGGTCCTCGCTGCCGACGGCGTCGTCACGGGCCGCGCACGCATCGAGGGACGCCCCGTGATGGTGATCGCCAACGACCCGACGGTCAAGGCTGGCTCGTGGGGGAGGATCACGGTCGAGAAGATGATCCGGGCACTCGAAGCGGCCTACGACGAGGTGCTGCCGGTGTTCTACCTGGTCGATTCTGCCGGCGCCCGCATCACGGACCAGGTGGACCTGTTCCCCGGTCGCCGCGGCGCAGGGAAGATCTTCTACAACCAGATCCGACTGTCGGGGCGAGTACCACAGATCTGCTGCCTGTTCGGACCCTCCGCCGCCGGTGGTGCCTACATCCCTTCGTTCTGCGACGTGGTGGTGATGGTCGAGGGCAATGCCTCGATGTACCTCGGCTCGCCGCGGATGGCCCAGATGGTGGTGGGGGAAGAGGTCACCCTCGAGGACATGGGAGGTGCCCGTGTCCACTGCGAGGTCTCGGGCGTCGGCGACGCGATGGTGTCGTCCGACGAGGAGGCCATTGCGTGGGCCCAGGAGTACTTCTCCTACGTTGCCGACAGCTTCCGGGTGCATCCCCATCAGTACGCACCGACCGAGCCGTCCCCGGCCGTCGACATGGCCTCGGTCCTGCCCGAGGATCCCAAGGACGTGTACGACATGCACACGTTCATCGACGGACTCGTCGATGCCGACAGCTTCTTCCCGATCAAGGACCGGTTCGCACGCGAGCTCATCACCGGATTCGCCCGCCTCGAAGGCAACCCGATCGGTATCGTCGCCTCCCAACCTGCCCACCTCGGTGGTGTCCTCTTCGTCGACTCGGCAGACAAGGCCGCCAGGTTCATGTGGCTGTGCGACGCGTTCAACCTGCCGCTGCTGTTCCTGGCCGACGTGCCCGGATTCATGATCGGGAGCCAGGTCGAGGCCCAGGGCATCATCCGCCATGGGGCGAAGATGCTGACGGCCATGGCCGAGGCGACCGTCCCGCGCATCTCGGTGATCGTACGCAAGGCCTACGGAGCCGGCCTCTACGCCTTCTCCGGTCCCGGCCTGCGCCCGGAGGCCACCATCGCTCTCCCGGGCGCCGAGATCGCCGTGATGGGACCCGAGGCCGCGGTGAACGCGGTGTACTTCAACGCCATCGATGCCCTCGACGAGCCTGAGCGTGGTGCGTTCGTCGCCGAGAAGCGAGCAGAGTACGAAGAGGACGTCGACCTGCTCCGTCTGGCCTCCGAGGGTGTCATCGACGCGATCGTGGAACCCCAGGACCTGCGCAACGAGTTGATCAAGCGGTATGCCATTGCCGCCAACAAGGACCGCCGCTTCTCCGATCGGCGCCATGGCGTGCCACCGGTATGAGCGACGACGCCCACTCGCCGGACGATGCGTCCCCCGTGGCCATCCCCGACGATGAGGTGGATCCGGGGTGGCCGTGGAGCTTCCTCATCCTCGTGGCCGCCGGTGCCCTCTACTTGATCTTCCGATTCATCGAACTCGGCATCGAGATCTTCAACTGACCGGTAGGTGGATTCCGGCCGGTAACCTCACCTGCTACGGGCTGTGGCGCAGTCAGGCAGCGCACTGGTCTGGGGGACCAGGGGTCGCCGGTTCAAATCCGGCCAGCCCGACCACGAGAAGCCCTGCAGCCACAACGGTTTGCGGGGCTTCTGCGTGTCCACGCCTCGGGCTATGGATGGGGTGGCGCGGTGTCGAAGATGCTCAGGGGCATGTGCATGGAGACGACCCAATTGGGAGCGTTGACCACTTCGCTGATGTGCAGATTGCCTGCGACGCTGCAGATCAGATAAGCGTCGCTGGGTTCGAGGTCGTAGTGAGTTCCGAGCCAGTCGATCATGTACCGGGTTGCCTGTTTGGCATCCTCCATGAGGTCGGGTCCGTGTGCCGTGGTGATATGCCACTCACCGTCAACCGCGTGTCGTGGTCTGCTTCGTCGAATCTGCACTTCGGCAATGTCGGTGTTCTTGGCGAGACCGAAACGGGCGGTGACGGTCATTGGCGCTTCGATCGCCGATCCGCACACTTCTCCGTCTCCTTGAGTTGCGTGACAGTCCCCAATGGCGAAGAGCGCACCGGGGACGTGAACAGGTATCCACGCGGTTGAGCCGACACCGAGGTCTTTGGTGTCGATGTTGCCGCCGTTGCTCCTCGGAGGGAAGGTGTCGAGTCGACCTGGCTCGGCAAGAGCCACACCGACCACTCCTGGGAACGGGTCGACCGGGACGGATACGCCTCCGATCGGGAACATGCACTCGCCTGCTTCCAGGGTCCAATGACGCAGGTAGTGGGAGTCGAAGTCGTCAGCCAGAAGACCGAAGCCCGGCATATGACCGCTCCATCCCCAGCCCTTGTGGGCCATGTCGAGGATCTCGACAACGAGGGCATCTCCCGGCTCGGCACCATCGACAGCTATCGACCCAGTCAAGGCGTGGGCCTTTGACGGGTCGGCATGCTGGTAATCGTCATCGGTCCATTCCGGGGTGACCTGCCCAATCGGCTCAGCACACTCGATCGTCACGACATCGCCAGGGGAGACCGTCAGGCGAGGTTCGACCGAGTTGTCCCAGAATGGCTGGGTGATCGTGTCATCGAGGTGATGCTCCACCAGTGCTCCTCTTCGCTACGAACGCTCAGCCTAGGAGTCCGTCCCCATCGGCCGCGCCGCTCACGTCGGCGAAGATGCGACCCCATCCAATCGTGCATAGCGGTTGTGATCTCAACCCGTGGGAGCCGTGGATCTTGCCGAATTCGCACGGATGAGCGCGGCTGGTTCGCAGAGTGACGTCTTGGCCGTCGCGCCGCCGACGCGTGAACGCTATGGACCGCATCCGTCGGTTGGCTAGGGTCTTGGACGGCCGAAAAGGAGGTTCGATGCCTGAGATCCCCGAGACCCATCACGATCTGCTGGATGCTTGGTACGCCACGCTGGCCACCGTTGGCGCCAGCGGTCGACCGCAGTTGTCGACGGTGTGGTTCCTCGCGTCACCCGACGGCACCGTGCAGTTGTCGGTCAACGCCACGCGGCAGAAGGCAAAGAACATGGTCGCCAACCCGAAGGTCGCTATGCATATTCAGGACCCGGGGGATTGGGCCCGCTATCTCGAGTTGCGTGGTGATGCCATGGTGGAACCAGACGACGACTACGTCTTCGCTGATCAACTCGGCGCGAAGTACGACAACGATTTGCGCGACAGGGACCGTCCCGGTGAACGCCGCATCGTCGTGACGGTCAACCTGACCCGGGTGCGGGCGGTCAACATGCGCCAGTCCGGTGCTGTCGGGTCAAGGCTGAAGCGCTGACGGCCCTAGATGGCAGTCCGGGGCATCAATTCTCTCCTGGGCCGCCCATAACGGCAATATGCGAGCCATCGGAAGCTGGTTGATGGTTCCGCTAGCTTCAGGTGACCTAGGAGGCACCCCATGGAAGTACTCAGAGTCGGGTTCGTTGGAGTCCGTACCTCGAACGTTGAATCAACGACCGCGTTCTTCCGAGATGTACTCAATCTCGATGTCCTGCGAGACGACCCAAACTGGGCAATCCTCCAACTGCCAACCGGTCAGTTCGATTTCGTTGAGGTGTACGCCCCGGACTTCAGCGATGAGCGACTGATACCCACGGGAGTCGATGCAATGGTTGCGTTCACCGTCGCAGACCTAACAACGGCACACGAAGAAGTCAGAGACGCCGGAATCGAAGTGAGCGCAGTGGTCTGGGCACAGGATGCGTTCGACGATCCTGCGCTGGAGGGCTATGGATGGTTCTTCCTCGACGCACCTGATGGGAACACGTACGTGATCCAACAAGCACCTGCCTAGACGCACTTTCTGCCTACCCATATCGGCACATGTGGGTGGCCCCAGCATCGCGGATTTGGCACAATGATCGCATGGCAGTTGGACGGGCAGAGAGACGTAAGGAACGAACACCCCAGTTTCTCGCCACCTTTGGCCCCGATTTGGCACCTGTCGCCCTTGACCTGCTCGACGTCACCGAGCTCGCGTGGCACGACTGCTACGGAGAAGTGTCACCACCCCAGGGCGTTGTCGATGACATGCTCACGGTGAGCGGTGCGACAATCGACGGGCTCGTGAAGGCAGCGCTGCTCGCTGTGACCGACTCGCGGGATCTCAGGCTCACGGCAGAAAGCCTGTGCCGCCAGCAGTCGTCGCGTCCATGACGGCACATGTGGTCGATCGGGAGTTGCAGTTTGGGTCAGTCCTTGGCGCTTGCGGAGTGGTCCATGCCCATGTAGATGCCTCCCTGTTTCAGCTCATCGAGCATCTGCAGGAGTCGTTTGCGTTGCGTCTCGGGCTTCTTGGCTCGCCCGATCCAGGAGAGGTAGTCGTTGCGCTGGTAGAACGGACGAGCCCGATATTCGTCCACCACGCCTGCCGCTTCGAGTTCATTTCTCACATGATCAGGCATCGGTTGTACCGGTCGTCGCACCATCTGGGCACCATAGGCAACGCGGCAGGACGCGCACATATCGGCACATATGGGCGGCCAAGCATCACCCGATTGGTGGGTGCCCTACCACCCATGTCATCGCGCCTGCAGGTTGTGGGCAGACTGGTGTGGGTCGCCTACGCTCTGAGGATTCCTGAGGAGCCAGATGGCGCTGCACGACGGGGAGTTCCGGATTGATGATGAGTTGGTGGCTGGCCTGATAGCTCGCCAGATGCCGGAGTGGTCACATCTGTCGCTGCGCCGACTCGACACCGCAGGCACAGTGAACGTGGCCTATCGGCTTGGCAACGACATGCTGGTGCGCCTGCCTCGTCATGAGGACTTCAAAGACGGTCCACTCAGGGAGTCCCGCTGGCTCCCTGAGATCGCTCCTACGGTCCCGTTGGAGATTCCTGAGTACCTAGCCCTCGGTGCACCGACCGACGAGTATCCGTCGCCATGGTCTGTCCTTGGCTGGATTGACGGAGAGAACGCTGTCCCTTCGTCTCTGTCGGATACTTCTGGTGCGGCGACACGGCTGGGCGAGTTCGTCCTCGCCTTGCGAGATATCAGCACGGACGACGCACCCGATGGCAACAGCCGAGGAAGGGGGCTTGCGTCGAGAGATTCGGCGCTCCGCCACTATCTCACCCGATTCCCCGACAACAGAGACCGGACAGAGATACTCCAGCTATGGGAGGCTTGTCTTGCCGCACCCGAATGGGATGGTCCGCCGACCTGGTACCACGGTGACCTCCACTCCGGCAACCTGCTCGCACGAGATGGCGACGTCGTCGCCGTCATCGACTTCGAGGGATGCGGCGTCGGAGATCCATCGAGCGACCTCATCGCGGCGTGGTGGATGTTCGATGCTGACAGCCGAGCGACCTTCCGTGACACCATCCAACCCGACGAAGCGCAATGGACACGTGGCATGGGATGGGCACTCTACATGACGGTCGCAGCGATTCCGTACTACGCAGACTCCAACCCCGACTTCGCTGCCATGGCGAGAATTGCGCTGGACCAGATTCGACTGTTCTGACCCGCTAGTCGCGGCACATATGCGTGGAAGGGGTGGCTATTGGGTCGGCGAGTGTCCTTGGTTGTCCCACTCACGAACGAAGCGGTGCAGGGTTTCGATCCACTCTGGCGATGAGTTCCTGATTCCAATCGGTGCTGTAGCCGGGTCGCTAATCCATTGCTTCAAGGCCATGACCCGAACCGCTATCAGCGGGTCGATGGCCGACGCGGCGACCTCGCGGCCCGCGGCTTCGGAGTAGCTCGAAGTGAACGCAGCCCTGAAGTCTGCGTACTGCGATTGTGGGCGACCGTTGGACCATGTGTCGAACATCACCATATAGAGCGAGTTCGCAACGTCGAATTCGATGGGTCCATAGCCACAGTCGTCGAAGTCCAGCACTCGAAGACCTTGCGGAGTCAGCACCGTATTCGATGCTGAGAGGTCTCCATGGAGGATCTGGTCAGACGTCGTCGTGGCCCAACGGTCAGTAGAACCAGCCACCAGCGCAGCGACTCGCGGAAGCCTCACCGTCGGGAGTTGCCGCATGGATCGATGGAGTCCGGCCAATGTTGCACCAAGAAGAGTGCCCGCAACAGATCTGGAGTGGTCAACTCGTTCGCCTTCGACATATGACGTCGCTGTTATCAACCAGTCGCCGAACGGAAGCACGAGCCTGTCTCCCACAAGTGCTGGAGCAACGACTGAACAGTCCAACGCTGCGAGTTCGGCAACCATTGCCATCCTGCGCTCCAGGACATCTCTGTCCACCAACTCGGCCTGCGTGAGCTTCACGGCAAACCTCTGGTTGCCTGACTTCGCTGAGAAGACGCGTGATTGCCAACCGCTGCCGGACTCGACGACGTCATGGAAGTCGAGGCCGGACCACTGATCCTTGGTCAACGCTCTCGCAGGCATCGCATCAGTATCACCTACGACCGGCGCATAACGGCTGTGATCTCAACCCGTCATTGCAGCGCTCGGATCGCAGCTGCAAGGGTCGTGCAGACCGAGCTTGTGGCACGATCGAGCGACGTTCACGATCGTGAGACCGCCCACGAACGATGCGGCATGGCACCGACGGTGAACAAAGGCGGAACATGGCTCCGGTAGGGAAGGATCGCTGGTGAACTGTGCGTTCAACGAGGACTCGCAGACCGGGAGACCACTGAATCATGGACCTGATCAAACGCTTCAAATGGCCGATCATCGGCGTTGGCCTCGTCGTGGTAGTGCTCGCCTTCCTGGCGTTCCGACCGGACAAGCTCTTCATCGACGACGTGGTGGACGAGTCACTCACCGATGCCTTCCCGACCGATCAGGCGGCGACCGAGACGACCACGACGACGACCGTGCCTCCGACGACCGTGACGACGGCGCCCGAGGGCGAGTCCACGACGACCACCGAACCGGAGCCCACCACGACCACGACAACCGAGCCAAGCGGTCCGGTGGCGATCTCGACCGGCCAGATCTTCGGCATCGACCACAGCGCCGAGGGTACGGCCACCGTCTACGAACTCGATGGCGACTTCGTCCTCCGGTTCGAGGACGACACCGACATCCAGAACGGTCCGGACCTGTTCGTCTGGCTCCTCGAGGACGACGACTACACGGGAGGGATCCCGGAGTCGTACATCGACCTCGGCAAGATCAAGGGCAACGTGGGAGGGCAGAACTACACCCTGCCAGCCGAGTACGACCCCGAGATCCACCGGTTCATGATGGTGTGGTGCCTGCGGTTCAACACGCCGTTCGCCGGATCCCCCCTCGCCTGAACGAGGTCGGATCGGCGGTCACCACGAGTTGCGATGCAGCTGTTCGGGCAACGGCCGGCGTCGACGCTTCGTGCCGGACCCGATGGGTCGCTCATCATCTGACCGGTAGCCGAGGCCGACGACGCCGATGAGGTTCCGGTCGTCGGGGACGGCGAATCGTCGCCGCACGTCGGCCTCGCCCGCCGAGATGCCGAAGAACCAGGTGTCGACGCCCTCGTTCACCGCCGCCAACTGGAGCTGCATGGCCGCCATCGCGGCGTCGATGTCCCAGAATCGCACCAACCAACGATCCGGGTCGTCGAGTCCGAAAGCGATCTTGTCCCCCTCGGAGTACCGCGCGATGTAGCGCAGGGGATCGGACCACACGACGATCACGCACGGTGGGCGCGCTGCGAGGACATCGTCGGGGATGTCGGCACCCTCGGGATGTGTGAGCGCATAGAACTCGGCGACGGGGCCGGGATCATCGAGCACGAGGAAGTCGACGCCCTGGGCGAAGCCCGCTGTTGGCGCACGCCGCGCCACGTCGATGATCCGGTTGACCGTCGCGGCATCGGGTATGTCCCTCCGGTAGTGCCGCACACTGCGCCGCCTCCTGACGACGTCATCGAAGTCCATGGGCATCTCCCTCGTCCCCGGGTCCGTCCTCGGGAGCCTCGCCGGAATCCTCCGCGCCGCCGGCACCGACACGCTGGCGATCGCGAAGGATGCCCGCCGCGAGCACGATGCCGCCGATGAACATCACGCCGAAGCCGTACCACGAGGAATAGCCGCTGCGTTCACCCACCGGGATGTTCTGAAACGTCGGTCGGTTGTCCTGGGTGAAGGAGCCCTGGACCAGGCACCAGTATCCGGCCACGTTGCCCTCGGCATCGAGGATCTCGGTCGAGGTGACGCCCTCACCATCCCACTCGTCGGGGCACGCATCGGGCGTGGCCACCGTATACGTGTAGCCCGAGAACATCTGGATGACGAATCCGATCACGATGATGGCCAGGCCGACCCTGAACACGCGTGCCCCCTCGAATCTCGATCGACGTTCAGCGTACCGCCGCAGAGCGGCCCACCAGATCAGGGAAGCCACCCTTCGCCCGGTGGTCGAAGATGATCGACGTCTCGATGTGGGCCACCTCGGGAAGGCTCGTGAACCCACTCACCGCCACCTCCCTGAGGTGATCGGCGCCCTCGACCACGACATGGCACAAGAAGTCGTTCCCGCCCGAGAGGTGATACACCGCCACCACTTCGACCATGGCGTCCGTGTGTTCCCAGAAGCGCTCGACCAGATCCTCGGCGTGGCGACGGAGGCGAACCGTCACGAGGGCCTGCAAGCCGATGCCGAGGGCTCCGGGATCGACATCGGCATGGAATCCCCGGAACACACCCGCATCCCGCATGCGCTGGACCCGCTCGGAGCAGGTGGACGGTGCGATCCCGGCTGCGGCTGCCAGGGACTTGTTCGAGAGCCGACCATCCTTCTGGAGGAGGGCGACCAACCTGCGGTCTGTCGCATCGAGTTCGCCGATACTTGCCATTGCTCGAATCTCCTTCGGTTCACCACCACATTGTGTGCAGACAATCCGATACTAGGTACCAGACATGTTGGTTCGTTCACCCCTGCGGTGAGGAGGCGTCCATGCCCGACGAGTACACACACGCCATCGGGGACCGGGAGCTCTCGCCGGAGAGCCTCATGATGGGCTACGGATACCACCCGGAATGGTCCGAGGGTGCCCTCAAGAGCCCGATCTTCCAGACCTCGACGTTCACGTTCGCCACGGCCGCCGAAGGGAAGCGCTACTTCGAGCTCGCCTACGGCCTCGCCGAGGCCGACGAGGGCGAGAGCAGGGGCCTCATCTACTCCCGCCTCAACAACCCGGACCTCGAGATCCTCGAGCAGCGCCTGACCCTGTGGGACCGCGCCGAGGCCGGACTCGTCTTCGCCTCCGGCATGGCTGCGATCTCGACGACCATCCTGACGTTCCTGCAACCGGGATCGGTGGTGATCCACTCGGCGCCGGTCTACGGGGGCACGGATCACCTGCTCCATCACATCCTGCCCGGCATGGGGTTCCGCACCGTGACCTGGGACCCAGGAACGAGGATCGCCGACCTCGACGAGGCGATCGGCGATGATCCCGTGGCCCTCATCCTCATCGAGACACCGGCGAACCCGACGAACGACCTGTTCTCGATCGCCGAGGCACGAGCCTTCGCCGATGCCCGATCGACGGACGACCACCCGATCCCCGTTGCCGTCGACAACACGTTCCTCGGTCCGTTGTGGCAACAGCCGCTCGACCACGGAGCCGACATCGTCCTGTACTCGGCGACGAAGTTCATCGGGGGACACTCCGACCTCATCGCCGGTGCGGCACTCGGCTCGCACGACCTCATGGGTCGCATCGCCGAGACACGGACGATCCTCGGAACGATGGCGACGCCCCACACGGGATGGCTGCTCATGCGGAGCCTCGAGACACTGGCACTGCGGATGCGCCGCCAGCGCGAGAGCGCCGAACATGTCGCGAGGTTCCTCGAGGACCACCCGAAGGTTGCTGCGGTCGGATACCTCGGGCTCCTCGCGGAGTCCGATGATGGCTACGACATCTACGCCTCCCAATGTCTCGGCCCCGGATCGATGATCTCCGTCTGGCTCGACGCCGACGAGGCAGGAGCATTCCGCTTCCTCGATGCCCTCGCACTGGTCCACCTCGCCGTGAGCCTCGGCAGCACCGAGAGCCTGATCCAACACCCGGCGTCGATGACACATGCGGGCGTCGATCCCGTGGAACGGAACCATCTCGGTATCACCGATTCCCTCGTTCGCCTATCGATCGGCGTCGAGGATCCCGACGACCTCATCTGCGATCTGACCGCCGCCCTCGAGGCGATCTGATACCCACGAAAGGACACGCCATGACACGAAGCTGGGCCGAGCCCTGGAAGATCAAGATGGTCGAGCCCTTGACCGTGACGACGCGCAGCCATCGCGAGCACGCGATCGTCGACGCTGGCTACAACACCTTCCTCCTGGCGAGCGAGGACGTCTACATCGACCTCCTCACCGATTCGGGTACCAGCGCCATGTCGGATCGTCAATGGTCGGCGATGATGCTCGGCGATGAGTCCTACGCCGGAGCGACCTCGTTCTACAAGCTCGTCGACGCCGTCCGTGACGTGTACGGCTACGAGGAGCTGATCCCCACGCATCAGGGGAGGGGTGCCGAACACATCCTCAGCCAGCTGCTCATCTCCCCTGGAGACGTCGTGCCCGGCAACATGTACTTCACGACCACGCGGTACCACCAGGAACTCGCCGGAGGCCGCTTCGTCGACGTCATCGTCGACGAAGCCCATGACCCGACCTCGATGGAGCCGTTCAAGGGCAACATCGACCTCGACAAGCTCGACGCCGTCGTGGCCGAGGTGGGAGCCGATCGGGTCCCGTACGTGTCGTTCGAGACCAACGTGAACATGGCAGGTGGACAACCCGCATCGATGGCCAACATCCGCGCCGTGTACGACTACTGCTCGCAGCGAGGGATCCTCGTGATGCTCGATGCCACGCGAGCGGTGGAGAACGCCTACTTCATCCAGCAACGCGAAGCGGGCTACCACGACCGAACCATCGCCGACATACTGCGCGAGATCACTCACCACTCGGATGGGGCGACCGTGTCCTCGAAGAAGGACAACCTCGTGAACATCGGCGGCTTCCTCGCCGTTCGTGATCCCGACCTGGCACGTCGGGCCCGAGCCATGCTGGTCGCCTTCGAGGGTCTCCACACCTACGGCGGCATGTCCGGTCGCGACATGGAGGCATTGGCAACCGGTATCCGCGAGATGGTGGCGACCGATGACCACGTGCGGGCGCGCATCGGCCAGGTGGAGTACCTCGGCACGACGCTCCTCAAGTACGGCGTGCCCGTCGTGACGCCCATCGGCGGCCACGGCGTGTTCCTCGATGCCGGAGCGATCCTCCCGCACATCCCGCAGGACGAGTTCCCAGCCCAGGCTCTCGCCGCAGCCATCTACGTGGACTCCGGCGTACGCACCATGGAGCGTGGCACCGTGTCGTCGGGGCGCGACCCCGTCACAGGCGAGAACCGACATCCGAAGCTCGAACTCGTTCGCCTCACGATTCCACGCCGCGTGTACACACAATCACACATGGACGTCGTTGCCGAGAGTGTCATCGAGGTCTACGACGGTCGCGAGGACGTGCGTGGCCTTCGGTTCACCTACGAACCGGAGGACCTCAGGTTCTTCCAGGCGCGGTTCGAGCCCGTCGACTGACGGACCGGGTGGGCGGCACCCGCAGCCCACCGAGTCCCGCCCGCTGCGGTATCGTCGCGCCGAGGCACGTACGCGATCGATCCGGGAGGCACCCCGTGAGGCTCACATCCGCAATGCTCGCCGACGCAGCCCAGGTCCACAGCGGGAAGCTCTTCGTCCTCGGTGGCGGCTTCGACACCATCACCGTGCGGTCGCTGCCAGCCGTCCATCGGTCGCTGACCCTCGCCATGGTCGCCGAGGTGGAACCCGATGAACGACAGCGGGACCTCGAACTCATCATCCAACTCGTCGACGAGGACGGCTTGCCGCTCGGCGTCGAGGCCAAGGGGAAGCTCCGCGTCGGAGCTCCGCCGAACCTGCCCCCGGGATCCGCCAGCATCGTTCCGATCGTCAGCCCGTTCCACAACATCACGTTCCCTGCGGCCAAGGGGTATGCCTTCATCGTGTCGCTCAACGACCGGGAGTTGGCGCGCATCACGTTCCGGGTGGTCGAAGTGTCGTGATACGCCAGCTCTGGAACGTCCCCAACGTCATCTCTCTCATCAGGCTCGGCCTGATCCCCCTGTTCGTCTGGCTCATCGCGGTGGGGGAGTACGGATGGGCAGGCATCCTCTTCGGTGTCATCGGCGCCACGGACTGGATCGACGGCTACTTCGCCCGCAAGCTCGACCAGATCACGGAGGTCGGCAAGTTCCTCGATCCCCTCGCCGACCGGATGGCGGTGGCGGTCGCGGTCATCGGGGGACTGGTGAGCGGGGTACTGCCAGCGTGGTTCGCATGGGCGATCATCGTCCGCGAAGTCCTGATCGGTCTCGGTGCGATCTACGGCTGGCGCAACGGCGTCACCCAGCTGGAGGTGCGCTGGCTCGGAAAGGCAGCGACGTTCGGTCTCTACTTCTCGGTCGCATTCATCTACGTGGGCGAGGGCTTCGATGTGGACTGGCTCGCGACGATCGCCCTCATCGGGGGCATTCCGGCGCTCGCCATGTACTACTGGGTCGGGTTCTCGTACTTCGGGGACATGAGAAGGGCCCTCACCGGGGCGGGGTAGGATGACGCGGCAGCGAGGAGGACCATGAACTATCCATCGGATCTGAAGTACGCCGAGAACCACGAATGGGCCAGGGTCGAAGGATCACGGGTACGGATGGGGATCTCGGACTACGCACAGGACGCGCTCGGCGACGTCGTGTACGTGGAGGTACCGACCGTCGGTACGACGGTCTCACAAGGGGATGCGTGTGCAGAGGTCGAATCGACGAAGTCGGTCTCGGACGTCTACGCACCCGTTTCGGGCACCGTCGTCGAGGTCAACGAAGCGCTCGACGCCACGCCAGAACTCGTGAACTCCGATCCCTACGGGGACGGGTGGTTCGCCGTGATCGAGGCGTCCGACCTGACCGAGCTCGACCAACTCGCCGACGCAGCGACCTACGAGGCGTCCCTGGACTGACCCGAACGCCCGAACGCACGCCCTCCCACATACGGAAACACCCTCCCCGCAACGTTCAACCGCAACTTGAGGGTTCCGCGGTAGCATTGGTTCGATGAGTGACGACCCGCGCCTCGACCATGACATCGAGATCGAACACGAACCGACGGTCACCTGGTTGCCCGACGGTATCGAGGAAGAATCAACCGATGCGAACTTCGTCGACGGCTCGTTCGCCTGGGCGTTGATCATCGAGAGCGGCCCGCGCAGCGGACTCACCTATGTCCTTGGCCCGGGCAACACGATCGTGGGGAGGTCCGGTGACTGTCAGATCTTCCTCGCAGACGTGACCGTGTCGCGTGAGCACGCACGCTTCTCGGTCGATGCGAACGGCCTGTCGATGACCGACCTCGGCTCGACGAACGGCACCTACGTGAACGGGAGACGGCACGACGCCGGCAGGCTCGCCGAGGGCGACGAACTGCTCATCGGCAAGTTCCACCTGCGGGTGTCCAAGGGCCATGGCTGAGCTCCGCGCGGTCGGTTCGCCGACGAAGCGCACCCACACGATCGGTGAGGTCATCAACCTCCTGCGCTCGGAATTCCCCGACGTCACCGTCTCGAAGATCCGATTCCTCGAGACCCAGGGCCTCGTGAGACCTGATCGGTCGGCGTCGGGGTACCGGATGTTCACCGACGAGGACATCCAACGGATCCAGTACATCCTCGCCGAGCAGCGTGACCACTACCTGCCGCTGAAGGTCATCAAGTCGAAGTTGACGGCATGGGAGCACGGAGACGAATCGCCGGTCGTGACCGAATCGGGACCGCCACCCGAAGCGTATTTCGCGACCAGCGGGGTCTCCCTCACAGCGTCCGAGGTCAGCCGATCATCGGGCCTCAGCCGGGACCAGCTCGCTGCGGTCGTTGCCGAGGGCCTCCTCCTGCCCAAGCAGCTGCCGGACGGATCTGCGAGCTTCACCGACGCCGACCTCCAGACGGCCCGCGCATTGCATCGTCTCCTCGCCAGGGGTCTGGAACCGCGCCACCTCCGGCCGCTCAGATTGGCCGCCGAACGGCAGGTCGATCTCCTCGGCCAGCTGGTCGCTCCGATGCTGCGTCACCGAAATCCGGACAACCAGAGGACCTCGGCCGAGATCCTCGCGGACACGGCCCAGGCCTCGGCCGAGGCCCAGGAAACGATGGTCCGCAGTAGGCTTCGCAAGCTACTCGAACACTGATGATGCTCACGTCCCTCGCGTCGATCGCGCTCGCTACTTCGTTGCTGGTCACGCCACTCGGCGCGCAACCGGTCGGTACCGACGCGGTCGAACCACCCGGTCTCACCGCCGACCGCTGGATCGTGTACGACGCCCAGGACGACGTCGTCCTGGCGTCGTGGAACGCCAACGACCGCGCGCCGATGGCGTCCGTCACCAAGGTGATGACCTCGATCGTGGTCCTCGAGAACGCCGATCTGTCGGATGTGGTGACGATCCCGCCGTTCGTGACGGACCTGCGGGGCTCGACGGCGGGCCTCGTCGCGGGGGAGGAGTGGACCGTCGGGGACCTCATGATCGCGATGATGGTCCGGTCGGGCAACGACGCCGCCTACACCCTCGGATGGCATGTCGGCGGTGAATCGACGGCGGCGTTCGTGGATCTCATGAACGCCAAGGCGGCGGAACTCGGCTTGGACGACACGTCGTTTGCGAATCCCGCCGGCCTCGATGCCGAGGACCATTACTCGTCCGCAAGCGACCTGCTCACCCTCACGATCGCCGCCGAGGAGTACCCCGACATCCGCCGCCTCGGGCGCATCAAGACGGTCACCATGCAGCCGGACCCCAATGGCAGGGAACGCGTCTTCTCCAACACCAACAGACTCGTCGGATCGTTCCCGGGAGCAGTCGGCCTCAAGACCGGCGACACGCCCTGGGCGGACAAGGTCCTCATCGGTGTCACCGAGCGTGCAGGGCGTCCCATCTACTCGGTGGTCATGCACTCCGATGACCATTTCGCCGACACCCGCGAGATCGTCGAATGGGCGTACGGTACCTATTCGATCCAGGATCGATGGATGCGGCCGCTCTTCAGCGAGGAGGGCGGTGGCTCTCCGGTCACCCCGACGATCGACCTGACCGCCAGCCACGAGCGTCGCCTGCGCAACATGTCCTCCCTCGATGACGGGCGATGGAACACCTCGTCGCTCGAGGATCTACCGAAGTCCGCGGTCATCGGCCGATGGATCCGCGAAGCCCTCCCGGACATCGCAGGCGGATGATGTGAACCCCTTGTTCACAGAGGTCATCGACGAACCCACCATCCAGCGCCGCATCGCAGAACTCGGAGACGAGATCCGCGCCGACTATCCGCAGGGCGACGCCGTGGCCATCGGCATCCTGACGGGATCACTGCTGTTCATGAAGGACCTCATGGACACCCTGCCGCTGACGTTCACACCCGAGTTCCTCTCGTTGACACGCTTCGGCCACGATGGGCGCGTCTCGATCGCCATGGACGTGTCCATGCCGCTCGAGAACCGCGATGTGCTGTTGATCATGCACATGGTCGATACCGGACTCACCCTTTCGACCATCCACAGGATGCTCGCAGCACGTGGCGTGAACAGCCTGCGCACCGTCGCCTTGCTCGACAAGGTCCCGCGGCGCATCGTGGACGTCAGCCTCGACTACCGCGGCTTCGAGGTCGGGGACGAGTACCTCCTCGGCTACGGTCTCGACTACGAGGGCCGGTACCGCAACCTGCGGTCGGTGTGGGCCGTCATGGACATGGTGACCTTCACCGAGGATCCGGACTCCTTCGCACCACTCGCGTTCGGCTGACCGGGCCCGGTGATAGGGTGGTGCCATGACCGACAGGATCCCGCTCGACCTCATCGGCATTCGTATCGAACTCCCTACGAACACGCCGATCCTGCTGCTCAAGGAACGTGGGGGACAGCGGTACCTCCCGATCTGGATCAACACGCCCGAAGCAACAGCCATCGCCCTCGCCCGTGACGGGATGCAACCCGAGCGCCCCCTGACCCACGACCTACTTGCCACCGTGATCAGCGAACTCGACGCCCAAGTGGTGGACGTCGTCGTGACCGAGCTGCGGGGCGGCACCTTCTATGCGGATCTCACCCTCGAGACCGACCAGGATCGTCGGACGATCTCATCGAGGCCGTCGGACGCCGTTGCGCTTGCCGTGCGGGTCGATGCACCCCTGTTCGCCGAACGGGCCGTACTCGACGAGGCAGGCGTGGAGATCAACGACGAATCGGACGAGGACGAGATCGAAAAGTTCCGTGAGTTCCTCGACCGGATCGACCCGGAGGACTTCAGTCACGGAAAGGACCAGTGAACCTGCCTCGCAACCTACAGGCAGGGCTCATCGCGCTCCTGGCCGTGATCATCGTCGGAACCATCGGGTTCATGGTCGTCGGCGACCTCAACATCGGCGAATCCGCCTACCTCACGATGATCACGATCACGACCCTCGGTTTCGGGTTCTCGGCGGACCCCTTGTCCGGCGCAGAGAAGTTCTGGTTGGTGTTGGTGTTGGTGGCCGGCATGGGCGCTGCGCTCTACACCCTCACGGCGTTCATGGAGTACGGTTTCGAGACCCTCATCGGTACCGATTATCAGAGGCGGAGGAAGATGGCCAAGCAGATCCAGCATCTGTCCCACCACGTCATCGTGTGCGGCTACGGTCGCGTCGGTTCGACGGCATGCAACACCCTGCTGCGGAATCGGATACCCGTGGTCGTGATCGAGAGCGATCCCCTGATCATCGAACAGGCCATCGAGGATGGCGTGCCGGTGGTGGAAGGCGATGCAACGCGGGACGAGACCCTCATCGAGGCCGGCGTGGACCGCGCACGATCGGTGATCGCATCGGTGGAGTCGGCGTCGGACAACCTGGTCATCACGCTGTCGTGCAAGGCCCTCCGTCCCGATCTACCTGTGACGGCCCGCGCCTACGACCACCAGACCGAGAAGAAGCTTTCCCTGGCGGGAGCCGACGCCGTCGTGACCCCGGAACTCGTCGGTGGCCTCCGCATGGCAGCTCTCGCCACACAGCCCGGCCTCGCCGAGTTCATCGAGACGGTGGTCCGCGACAGCGCCTTCGAGCTGCGGATCGAACGATTCATCGTGTCCGACGGGTCCAATGTCGTTGGGAAGTCGCTGAGTCAACTCGATCTCCGCAAGGACTCGGGAGCGATGGTCATCGGCGTGGCGGGGGAGGGCGAGCCGATGCGCGGCAACCCGGATCCCGAGCAACCGTTCCGCATGGGCGACGCCGTGTTCGGCATCGGCTCGGAGAACCAGCTCGACCGCCTCCGGGTGATCCTCGAGGGCTGACGCCCGCTCGGGTTCGTTCACGAACGTTGACATGCGGCGGCCGGGTTCCTAAGTTGCAAGGCTGTAGTTCAGTGGGCGGAATTACGTGGGCGTAGCCATGCTGGGTGAGGAGACGCAGGACATATGACAGACGTACACCAGGACCCCGCACTCGGGTTCCGATCGCCGCAGGTATGCGCCGTGGTCGGCATCAGCTACCGGCAGCTCGACTATTGGGATCGCACGGGCCTGCTCGGTCCCTCCATGCAGATCGCATCCGGTTCGGGGACCCAACGCCTCTACACGTTCCAGGACATCGTGACCCTTCGCGTGATCAAGCGCCTCAAGGACGCAGGTACGAGCCTCCACAAGATTCGCCAGGCCTTCGAACAGCTCGAGGAGGAAGTGGGGGAGAACTGGCGCGAACAGGACATCACCCTCCTCAGCGACGGAACGTCGATCTACGCAGCAACGAGCCCCGAACAAGTCGTCGACCTGCTCCAGAAGGGCCAAGGTGTGTTCGGGATCGCGGTCCGACCGGTCCACGACGAGGTCCGCGGCGAGATCCACAGGCTGTTCCCCGACCACTCGGAACCGTTGGCAGGCAACGACTCCCTCTCGGAAGCGACGGGCATCTGACGCACGACGATCTCTTCGGTCCGGATCCATCGGAAACCACCGAGTTCGCCCACAACAGCGAACGCGAGTTCGCGCGGCTCTTGGACTTCTACGGCATCGAATGGGCGTACGAGCCACGTGCGTTCGCACTCGAATGGGACGACGCCGGTGAACCCACCAAGTACTTCCGACCCGACTTCCATCTGCCAGAGGATGACGTCTACATCGAGATCACCACGATGAGCCAGAAGCTCGTCACCAAGAAGAACCGTAAGGTGCGCAGGCTCAGGGAACTGTATCCGGAGGTGACCTGCAAGGTCTTCTACCAGCGGGACTACCTGCACCTCCTCGTCAAGTACGGTCTCGAGGAACCTGATGCCTCCGTTGATGCCACGGCACCGACGCGGATACCCGGCCCACCCGAGGTGGTCGACCTCGGCGTCGCGCAAGAGGTCGGCTGACCAATCCTGACCCCGGGAGGGACGATGCCACGATCACCGATCCACGACCTCCATGAGGACACCGGCGCACGCTTCGTCGACTTCGGTGGATGGGACATGCCAGTGCAGTACACGGGTGTGCTCGATGAGCACCGCGCCGTGAGGAGCGACGTCGGGGTGTTCGATGTATCTCACCTGGGCAGGTTCTCGGTGACGGGCGCAGGTGCAACCGAGCTCGTACGCCGCGAGTTGTGCAACGACATCAGCCGCGTCGCACCCGGTCGCGCCCAGTACACGATGGCCCTCAACGACTCCGGTGGGGTCGAGGACGACATCATCGTGTGGTACCTCGCTCCCGATCGATTCTGGGTGATGCCCAACGGAACCAACTCCGATGACATCGTGAACCGCTTCGCGTCCTCGGCTCCACCGGGCGTCGTCGTCGAGGACATCCGACCCTCCACAGCGCTCTTCGCCGTCCAAGGACCTGAAAGCACCTCCGTGATGGAGACGATCGCCGGAACCATGCCCGGCCGCTTCAGGGTGACTGACGCCACCATCGGCGGGATCGCGGTGACCATGGCCGGCACCGGATACACCGGCGAACGCGGCGCAGAGATCGCCGTACCCGCGGCCGACGCCGCGTCCGTCTGGAACGCCATCATCGCGGCCGGGGCGACCCCATGCGGCCTCGGCGCGCGGGACACGCTGCGCCTCGAGATGGGCTATCCCCTCTGGGGCCAGGACCTCGACGCCACCACCACGCCCCTCGAGGCAGGTCTCGGGTGGGTGGTGGCATGGGACCACGACTTCGTCGGGCGCAACGCCCTCGACCGATCCCGCTCCGCACCGTCCCGGAGGCTCGTCGCCTTCACGACGCAGGGTCGTGCCATCCCGCGTGCCGGCTACGCCGTCACCACTCCCGGCGGCGGCGGTACCGTCACGTCGGGCAACTTCTCACCAACGCTCGGGCATGGCATCGGCCTCGCCTACGTCGACCCACCACCGCGCGACGACTCGCCGATGACCGTGACGATCCGCGGCACAGAGGTTCCTGCGACGATCGTGACGTTGCCGTTCATCGAACGGTGATGCATATGCTGGGGACAGCACGACGTATCCGGTGAAAGGTCCGCGAGAAGTGCAGGCGCTCGGCATCGATATCGGCGGCTCAGGCGTCAAAGGCGCCATCGTCGATGTTGCGTCCGGAAAGCTCGCAAGCGATCGCCACCGCATTCCCACACCGCAGCCCTCCACACCCGACGCCGTCATCGACGTCGTCTCGGACATCGTGAGATCCCACGAATGGTCCGGCCCCATCGGCGTGACCGTTCCATCCGTCGTCATGGACGGCGTCGTGATGACCGCAGCGAACATCGACGACGGTTGGATCGACTTCAACGCAGCCGCAGCACTGTCCGAGGCACTCGGGAGGGATGTCGTCGTCCTCAACGACGCAGACGCCGCAGGCATGGCTGAGGTGCGCCATGGCGCCGCCCGCGATACCTCCGGCGTGTGCATCGTCCTCACCTTCGGCACAGGCATCGGATCGGCGATCATCAATGACGGCGTCCTCGTGCCCAACTCGGAACTCGGTCACCTGCACTTCCGCGGCATGGAAGCCGAGCAGTACGCCGCCGGGCGACTCGTCAAGCGCGAGAACATGGACATCGACTGGTGGTCCGAACGGGTCAATGAGCTCCTCCAGCACATCGATCTGATCCTTTCGCCGCGGACGATCGTCTTCGGAGGAGGCATCTCCAAGCGTTTCGCCACCATCGCACCACACCTGCGGACCCGCGCAGCGGTGGTGCCAGCACAACTACGAAACAATGCAGGAATCGTCGGAGCCGCCATGGCGGCGACAGGACGGGAGCACACATGACGACAACGGGATTCTTCACGACGTCCGACGATGTCGAGCTGCTGACGCGCTCGTGGACCGTCGACGCGCCTCGCTACGACATCCTCCTGGTACATGGTCTCGGGGAGCACTCGGGAAGGTGGGACGGCCCGGCAGCGCGTTTCAACAGCGACGGCGCCAACGTCTACAGCTACGACCTGCGCGGCCATGGAGCCAGCGGTGGCGAGCGGGTCCATCTCGACGAGTGGGCCTCGCTGCACCGTGACATCGCTGAGATGGCCGGAGCAACCGTGGCCTCGTCGGGTCGACCGTGGGTGCTCTACGGCCACTCGCTCGGTGGCCTCCAGAGTGCCGGATACCTCATCGACGAGTGGGAGCCCATGCCGAACATCGCCGTCCTCTCCGCCCCCGCGATGATCGCGACGCGCGGTATCGACAACGTGTTGAAACTCGCGGCGTCCGTGCTCGGCAGTGTCACCCCCACGACGAGCATCAACAACAAGATCACCGGCGAACAGCTCTCGCGCGATCCCGCCGTCGGGGAGGCATACTTCGCCGACGACCTGGTGCAGACCAAGGCAACGGCGCGCTTCGGGAAGGTGACCTTCGCTGAACAGGACCGCCTCCGCCCGCGCCTCGGTTCGATCTCCATCCCGACGCTGGTGGTGCACGGCGCCGACGACGAGCTCGTCCAGCCTGCCGCATCGGCGCCGCTCGCAGCATCCGAATCGGTGACGCGCAAGGTCTACCCGGGTGTGCGCCACGAACTCCACAACGAACCCGAAGGCGCCGAGGTTCTCGGCGACATCATCGACTGGATCAACGCCAAGTTGTTCTGACGTCGGAACCCGCCTGCGGTTGGATGCCGTACGCCGGTCGCACCACGTCCTCGATGATGCGACGTCGCTCGGGCCACGGGCCGAAACCCGCCTCGAGCGCCCGAACCGTGATGATCCCGAGGTCGGCCTCGTGAAGGCCGAACGCCTCCCGGGCGAGCTCGTACTCGCTGGACACCGTGACATCCGACATCAGCCGGTTGTCGGTGTTGAGGGACACGTTGAAGCCAGCCGCGAGCAACGCACCGAAGGGGTGAACCGCGGCCGAGTCGAAGGTAGCGGTATGGATGTTCGATGTCACGGCGACCTCGAGGGGGATCCGCTGGTCACGGACCCGGGTGGCGAAGCGACCCAGGTCGTGGATCGCCCGACCATCGAAGTCGGTGTCGTCGATGATGCGCACGCCGTGTCCGATCCTCTGGGCGCCGCATCTGGCGAGCGCTGACCACATCGAGTGGGGTCCAGCGCCCTCGCCCGCATGGAGCGTGATGCCAAGACCGGCGTCCGCTGCCGTACGAATGGCGGGGAGGTGATCGTCGGGGGGAAACCCCGCCTCGGGCCCGGCGATGTCGAACCCCACCACACCTTCTTCTCGGAACCGAACGGCCGCACGGGCAGCCTCCATCGTGTCGCCGAGGTGTCGGAGACCCGAGACGACCAAGTACACCGCGAGGTCGGTGTCACGCCGGGCCCGGGAGAGTCCAGCGAGGGCTGCCTCCACGACGTCGAACCTATCGAGGTCCCCCACGGTGCACAGGCCGGGGTCGAAACGTACCTCTGCATAGACCACCCCATCGGCGGCCAGGTCCGTCGCTGCCTCGTAGGCCACGCGTTCGACCGCATCGGCGGTCTGCATCACACCGACCGTGTGGACGAAGGCCTCGAGATACCGTTCGAGGGAACCGGACCGGCCCTGGTGGAACCAAGCACGCAGGGATGCGACATCCGTTGCAGGGAGAACGTGGCCGCACGCATCGGCGAGCTCGAGCGCCGTTTCTGGCCGCAACCCTCCGTCGAGGTGGTCGTGGAGTACTACGAGCGGCCGGGGCGGTGCAGCTGGCGGCGTCATCGACGGGCGCTAATGCAGTCGAGGGTTGCTCGCGTAGGTGCCTGTGATCGACGCTGATGCGAGCACACGACCTTCCATTGCCTCATCGAGCTCATCCCGGCTGAAGCCCTCATCGAGGCCCAGCGAGTCGACATCGAGCGCATACACGGTGAACTCGTACCGATGCGGTATCGAATCGTTCCACGGCGGTGCCGGTCCGTCGTAGCCGTGCCAGACACCACTGAGGTCGGGGTCTCCGGAGAACCACCCGGTGTAGTCGTTGACGCCATGGACCCCCACCGGCGCGCCATGGGCCTGCTTGCCGCCCGCGACCACTCCTTCGGCATGCTCGGCCTCGGCAATGGCCGTGACATCGGATGGGATGTCAGCAAGCAGCCAATGGACGAAATCGACGCGGGGGAGCGATGCCGGCACCTCCCTATCGGACTGGTTCACATCATCGGGAGCGCTCGGGCAGTCGTGGTCGATGCAGGTGATGGCGTACGACCGGGTACCCGCTGGCACATCGTTCCAGGCCAGATGGGGATTGCGGTTGTCCGAGAACTCGACGGGACCCGGATCGGCCGGCACCGCAAGGGCAGACCGGGGCGGTATGGCCGCACCGTGGTCGAACGTATCACTGCGCAGATCCATCGAATACCCCTTCACTCGCCATCCACGCGACAATAGCGGTATGGATGTCGAGCTCGTCGTGGTCGGATCGGGTCAGGACGGAGGCAACCCCCAGTTCGGCAGGGTCGATGGGATCGGCCCCGAACGCACAGCTTCGAGCGTCGCCGTGATCGCGGATTCCGACATGGTTCTCCTCTTCGACGCCTCACCGGACCTCCGGCACCAGTATCAACGCATTGCCGACCACACACCGAACCGAACCGCCACGACTCCGGTCGACGCGGTCTTCGTGACCCATGCGCACATGGGTCACTACGGCGGCCTGATGCACTTCGGCAAGGAAGCCGCCAACACCGAAGGCGTTCCCCTCCACGCTCCATCGTCGGTTCTCGAGTACCTCGACGCGAATGAGCCTTGGGCATCACTGATGCGACAGGGCAACCTGATCGGACACGCCACCGAGGACGGCCCAGGGTGCTACGGGCCCATCAGCGTGACGGCGATACCCGTGCCCCACAGGGCGGATCTGTCGACCGCCGTTGCCTTCTCGGTCGCGATCGACGGTGATCCGTGGCTGCTCTACGCCCCCGACATCGATGCCTGGGAACAATGGCCCGAGGCCCATGACACGCTCGGCCACCACCGCATCGGGCTCCTCGACGCAACCTTTGGCGATCCCGACGAACTCGGTGATCGGCCGATGGACCCGGTACCCCACCCGCTCGTCGACGACACGATCGCCCGTTTCGGCGATCTCTCCGACGATGTCCATCTCGTGCTCACCCACCTCAACCACACCAACCCCTTCTCCGATCCAGCCACCACAGAGCATCAACGTGCCATCGCCGCTGGGTTCTCCATCGCACACGACGGCATGGTTCTGGGTCCGGACGGAAGCCATGCCTGAGTCCACGGCCGGCAAGCTGCTCGTGGCAACCCCCAACGTGAGGGGAGCTCCGTTCGAGCGCTCGGTGATCGTCGTGCTCGAACACGACGACGCCGGTGCCATCGGTATCGTGCTGAACTACCCGACCGACCTACCGGTGATCGACCACCTCCCCGAGATCTCATCCCACGTCTCGGAGCCCCGGGTCGTGTTCCTCGGGGGCCCCGTCCAACCGGACGCAGCCATCGCCATCGGTCGATCCCCATCGGGGCGGTTCATGACGCCGTCGATGTTCGGTGATGTCGGTGTCGTCGATGTCACCGACCTCCCCGACGATGTCGGGCACCTGAGGATCTACGCCGGATATGCGGGATGGTCGCCGGCGCAGCTCGAGGACGAACTCGCGGAGGGGTCGTGGTGGGTGATGCCGCCGCGACCCGGCATGCTCTTCGCCTCGGCGACCGATGCCCTATGGCACGATGCCGTCGCAAACGGTCCGGGGCGGACCAGGCTCTATGCCACCTATCCCGACGATCCGGCAAGCAACTGACCTCCCCGGCCGCTCGATACATCCCGGTAACCTCACCGAGGTGATGGCCCCCGTGCGCAAACTGCGTCCCAGCCTCCGCCGGAACGCGCCCGGCACGAGCTTCGAACGCGCCCTGTGGGATGCGGGATCACCGACCGTTGTCGGCGTGGACGAGGTCGGCAGGGGAGCGTGGGCGGGTCCCCTCACCGTGGGGGCGGTCGTGATACCCAAGGACTCACGCCTGTACAAGGTGAGGGACTCCAAGATGCTGACCGAGTCGGAGCGCGAGTCCATGCTCGACCGCATCACGATGTGGGCGCAGGCATGGAGTGTCGGACACGTGAGCCCAGCCGAGTGCGATGCCCTCGGCATGTCCGAGGCCCAACGACTCGCCACCCGGCGAGCCCTTGGAGGTCTTGGTACCGACTATGACCACGTGTTGGTGGACGGCTCGTGGGACTTCGTCGGTGATGGCAATACGACGACGATCGTCAAGGGGGACGCCCGGTCGCTCAGCATCGCTGCCGCTTCGATCGTCGCCAAGGTCACCCGTGATCGCATCATGCGCAGCGAGGCCCGAACCTTCCCGTGGTACGCGTTCGAGGCGAACAAGGGGTATCCGGGACCCCGCCACCGGGCCGCCCTCCAGATCCTCGGACCCTCCACGATCCACCGGCGGAGCTGGGCGTTCATGGCGCCGTTGGTATGGTCGGGCATCGACGGCTGCGGCGACGATCCGGACCTGACGCTGTTCTGACGCGCCGCAGCCGCGCCGACGGCCCGTAGGCTGGTTCACCACGAAGGGAGCGCCCATGCAGTTCGACATCGCCCATCAACCCTCCTATGCCATCGTCACGGCCCGTCTCGAGCCCGGTGAATCACTCCAGACCGAAGGTGGAGCGATGGTCTCGATGGATGGTGGCATCGACATCGAGACCAAGGCGACCGGCGGCTTCCTCAAGAGCCTCGGACGCTCCGTGCTCGGCGGCGAGTCCTTCTTCATGAACACCTACCGCACCGACACCGGCGGGAGCCTGCGCCTGGCTCCGTCGCTGCCGGGGGACATGATGGTGCTCGATGTGGCACACGGCGCGGCGTTGAAGGTCCAGAGCGGGGCGTACATCGCCTCCACCGAGGGCATCGAGGTCGAGACGAAGTGGAGCGGCTCGAAGACCTTCTTCGCATCGGAGGGCGCGATCATGCTTCGTGTCTCCGGTGCAGGCAAGCTCGTCATCGCCAGCTTCGGTGCGCTCGATGAGTGGACCCTCGGACCGGGCGAGACCTACACGGTCGACTCCGGCCATCTCGTGACGATGACGGACGACATCGGATTCCGCGTTCGCAAGGTCGGTGGCTGGAAGAGCACGTTGTTCTCAGGTGAGGGACTCGTCGTCGACCTGACAGGACCCGGCACGTTCACGACGCAGAGCCGATCCCAGGACGCCTTCCTGTCGTGGCTCATCCCTCGTCTTCCCAGTTCGAACACGTCGTCGGCGTGAGCAGTCCCCGCCTCGTCCTCGCGTCGGGTTCACCACGCCGAGCCCTCCTCCTGTCGGCGGCGGGATTCACCTTCACGTCCTTGATCCCCGACATCGACGAGTCGATCCGCGACCACGAGCCGGCGGCGGAGTATGTCCTGCGCCTGAGTGCCGAGAAGGCAGCGGCCGTGGTGCTCGATCCCGGCGATGTCGTACTCGCGGCAGACACGACGGTCGTCCTCGACGGGACGATCCTCGGCAAGCCGGCAGACGCCACGGAGGCCGTCGAGATGCTCGGTGCCCTGTCGGGACGAACCCATTCCGTGCTGACGGGCTGGACGGTGTTCGCTGCCGGGGCCGAACGATTCGGCGTTGCCGAGTCGAGGGTTCGCTTCCATCCGCGGCAACCCGACGAGCTCGTCGACTACGTGCGGCGGACGGCTCCATTCGACAAGGCAGGGGCCTACGCCATCCAGGGCGACGATGGGTGGCTGATCGCCGGGGTCGACGGTTCACGATCCAACGTGATGGGCCTCCCTATCGCAGACGTCGTCAACGGCCTCGCTGATCTCGGTGTGGAGCGATCATCCACGCATGGCGGCTGACGCCACCTTGGCGAGGTCTGCCGTGGTGCCCGAGGCCGACAGGGCGATGAGGCGTTCGCCGATCATGTGCGACTGGTTGTTGGTGACGAAGTAGACCAGCTTCGGGCTGAGATGGAACTCACCACGCAGGAACGATCGATGCGCCGGTGCGAACCATGAGCGCAGGATGGTCTTCTCCGGTTTGTCGAACATCAACACGTTGTGCACGACACCGACGCCACTACCGATGTCGTCCGGTGTGTGGCCAGGGAAGGCGCCCCACGCTGCTGCGGACAGGAAGTAGGCGGCACCTGTCCACGCGTTGACGGCAACCGTCCCGTACTCGAGGTCGTCGAGGGCCCGTTCGAACGCGCTGCGGTGGGTGCGCTGCGTCTTCGGGTCGATCAGCACGACAGCGCCCAGCGTGCCTTCGAGGCGATCGTTGGCGAAGCGGACAGCCTTGATCAGGTAGGACGGGACGTCCGGAGCGGGAAGCCGCACGATCGCCAGTACCGGGCCGAACACCTCCTTTGTGAAGGCGTAGGCATCGTCGGCATCGCGGTCGATGCCATCGACGAGGTAGCGGGGATGTGCCGATCCGAAGGCATCCACGGAAGTCCCTGTATCGGCGAGGGCCTCGGCCCGTTCGAGCGCACCCGGGTAATAGGGGGGACGATCGTCGAGCTCCGCCATGACGGCTCGGATCCCGTCGAGCAGCGCCTGCTCGTGTTCCCATCCGTCGGGCAGGACGAGTACCTGCGCCGCGACACAGTTGAAGCCAGAGTTGTGCATCTTCATGCTGACGATGTGTTCGGCCTGGTAGCGGATGTCTGCCTTGGTCCAGGGGCCGGGTACCACGATCACCGGACCGACTCCGCCGAGTTCCGCACCGACCGGCCGGGTGTTGATCGGCGTGTTCGCAGCCTTGTTCGCAGCGCCCTCCTCGCCGGAGCCGAACACGATCGCCTCGTAGGTGGCTGCCGAACCCGTGATGTGGATCGAGTCGGCGTCGGGATGCGACGTGAGATGGCGGCCGACGTCTGCACCGCCGTAGGCAAACCGGACATAGCCGTCCTCGACCAGATCGGCGAAGATCTCCTCGAAGTGTCTGCCGAGGTAGTCGTTCACCGGGTTCATCTTCAGCATCGCGACCTTGCCCTCGTTGAACAAGGCGTACACGACGTCGAGTGCGGCTATCGATGCGATGTTGCCCGCAGCCAGAACCACCGCGACGTCTCCCTCCGGTTCTTCCCGTGCATAGAACGTGGCAACGGTCTGCTCGAGCGTGTCGATCGTGACGTCACGCTGCATCCTGACCTCGGCCGACATGCCGGAGAACAGGATCCGGTCATGGGTAGTGACAGGGAACACGTCGACCGTGACCTGCCCGGAGGGCAAGCTGCGTACCGTGTATCCGTCGAGGACCGGGACGCCCTCTGCGAGGCGTGTGAGCGTCGTCCTGAGATCCTGGATGATCGACAGCACGGAGTACGGGCCGCCGGTCCACTCCTCGCCCGCAAGGGGATGCTCCATCGCGATCCCTTTGGCTTCGACGGCGTCTTTCGTCCAGGGTCGAGCGACCCGGATGGTGTGGTCGCGAATCGAGTCGAGGTAGCCGATCTTGTCCGCGATGGGGAGGCGGGCCCATCGCTGCTTCGCTGCACGCAGTGTCGCCATGTCGGCGTCGATGGCCTCGGTGTCCATATCGCGGTGTCTGGTCGTCACCCGCTCCAAGATAGCTCCGTGGGACCCTCGGCGTCGGGCTCCACGGCAGTAGGATCACCCGATGGACATCGAGGGATCGAGCGCCGTCGTCACCGGAGGGGCATCAGGCCTGGGGGCCGCCACGGCGCGCGCCCTCACCGAAGGTGGGGCTGCGGTGACGATCATCGATCTCGACGCAGATGGGGGCACCGCGCTCGCAGCAGCGCTTCCCCGCGCCAGCTACGCCCGGGGCGACGTCACAGATCCAGATACCGTGGGGAGCATCATCGAAGGCGCTGCCTCGGCTGCGCCATTGCGCGTGGCTGTCAACTGCGCTGGCATCGCGATCGGAGCCAGGACGGTGAATCGCGACGGAGCTCCCGCCGACCTCGACGCATTCGAGCGCGTCATTCGGATCAACCTCGTCGGCACCTACAACGTCGCCCGTTGTGCTGCAGCCGCCATGGCGAAGAACGACCCACTCGAGCACGGCGAACGCGGTGTGATCATCAACACGGCTTCCATCGCTGCATACGAGGGCCAGGTCGGGCAGACCGCGTACGCGGCGTCGAAGGGGGGAGTCGTCGCCCTGACCCTGCCCATGGCGAGGGATCTCGCGTCCCACGGCATTCGCGTGAACACCGTCGCTCCCGGCATCATCGACACCAAGCTCCTGGCCGGCCTCGACGACGAGATGCGTGCGGCGCTCGCCGCAGGCGTTCCCTTCCCCAAGCGACTCGGCATCCCCGACGACTTCGCACACCTCGTCACAGCCATCGTCGACAACGGCTACATCAACGGTGAGACCATCCGCATGGATGGCGCGCTGAGAATGCCCCCGAGGTAGGAGGCATCGGCAACCACCCGCACGACGCAACAAGGCACTCGCACCTCCTGCGGGCCATTGCGCGGACCGAACCAACTGGACGCCATCGCCATGGGAGCCGGGTTCCTCGTAGGATGGACGCATGCACCTCCTGTTCGCCGCCGAGAACGGCGTGACCATCGGCGGCTTCGAGCTTGCGCGCCACATCGCCGAGATCATCGAGGTTCTCGCGATCGTCGTGATCGCCGTCGGTGTGGTGTTCGCCATCACATCAGGCTTGTTCGATTGGTTCCGCCATGGACCGGAGTCCGGGTTCGAGACGTTCAAGCGACTGATCGCACGGGGGCTCCTCATCGGTCTCGATCTGCTCATCGCAGCCGATGTGATCAAGACGGTGACCCTCGAGGGCACGATCGAGAGCGCCCTCGTACTCGGCCTGCTCGTCGTGATCCGTACGTTCTTGAGCTGGACGCTCGTCCTCGAGGTCGAGGGCCATTGGCCGTGGCAGCGACATTCCCACCCCAGTGAGGCCGGGTGACCAACGGAGCGACCCTGCGTGGATCGCTACGCTCACATCATGCAGATCGCACTCGGCATCGTCTTCTTCGTCGGCGGCCTTCTTGCGATCAACTGGCTCATCCACCTGCTGTTCAGGCCGATCCCGCAGAGGGACGCTGACGACGACACCGAGCGGACCAGGTGAGATCGACATCTCCTGAAGGTGGGTGGCGGCGGGAGGCGGGGAAGTTCCTCCGATATCCGTCATCCGATCCATGCCTGCAATCCGTATACAGGGTGTCGTAATCGACACACTGTGAACGGCTCCTCCCCGCCGTTCGCTGCGGAGGGGCTGGCGCTCCTGATCACGCCCAACCCGGCGTCAGCCCCTTCGCACCCTCCTCAGTCGCCAGCTCGTTCCGGTCAGCTCGTGACGTGCTGACGGCTCCATTCGTACATGGCGATGCCGCTCGCCACACCCACGTTGATCGAGCGGGTAGAGCCGTACTGGGTGATCTCGTGGATCGATTCGCATCGGGCCGCCATCGCGGCGGACAGACCGGGCCCCTCCTGCCCGAACACGAGGACGCACCTGGCGGGGAGTCGTGCGGATTCGATCGGTGTCGACGATTCCACGATGTCGATACCCACCACGGGTAGCGCACCGTCGCTACACCACCGGCCGAAATCCTCCACCGTGGCGTGGTATTCGATGTGCTGGTAGCGGTCGGTGACCATCGCACCACGGCGATTCCAGCGCCGTTTCCCGATGATGTGGACCGAGTGCGCCAGGAAGGCATTGGCGTTGCGCACGATCGTCCCGATGTTGAAGTCATGTTGCCAGTTCTCGATTGCGACGTGGAACGGATGGCGGTGTGCATCGAGGTCGGCGACGATCGCCTCGCGGCTCCAGTAGCGGTACTCATCGAGGACGTTTCGTCGATCGCCCTCGGCGAGCAGCTGGGGATCGAGACGTGGATCGTCTGGCCACGGATGGGGATGGGGACCCACCCCCACCTCGAGGGGCTCGGTCGTCAGCCATGTGTTCCGATTTCGATCCCTGCGAGATCCTCGAGCGCACGCACGAGGGCATGGTTGCCATCGCCTCCCATTCCGCGCTGTTGGAGGGAGCGATACAGCTGGAAGACCAGGGAGGTGCCCATGATGCGGCACGCCCAGGGCGTCGGCCGTCTCGAGCACGATGCGCAGGTCCTTCTGCTGGAGATCGATCGTGAACCCGGGGGTCCAGTCACGCTCGATCATCTGGGGTCCTCGGTTGGAGAGCATCCACGATCCCGCCGCTCCACCGGCCGACGGCTCGCAGTGTCGCATCGAGGTCGAGGCCCCCGGCTTGCGCGAGAAGGAGAGCCTCGGACACGCCGAGTTGGGTCACCACCACCAGGATCTGATTGACGGCCTTGACGAGTTGGCCTGCACCTTGGGGCCCGACGTGGGTGATCGTGGCTCCGACCGCTTCGAGGAAGGGCATCGCCCGTTCGAGCTGGAATGCGTCGCCTCCCACCATGATGCTCAGGGTTCCGTTGGCTGCACCCTCGCTTCCTCCCGAGATCGGCGCATCGAGCCAGTGGGCGCCACGTTCTGCCACCCGCTCGGCGAACTGCTTCGTCGCGACCGGGGAGATGGTCGAGTGGTCGATGACGAGGTCACCCGCCGAGAGGCCGTGCACGAGTCCGTCGTCGCCGAACACCACCGCAGCGACGTCGGGCGTGTCCGACACACAGATCATGACGGTGTCGACGAGTGCACCGAGGTCTGCCGGGCTGGCTGCCGCCGTCGCACCGGCCGCCACGAGGGGTTCGAGCCTCGCAGCGGTGCGATTCCACACGACGACCTCGTGGCCATCGGCGAGGAGGTTGCCGACCATGCCGGACCCCATGATGCCAATCCCGATGAATCCGATCCTGCCCATGGTGCCTCCGTTGCGTGGTGTCGTGTGTGACGGTACCGCACCGCCGCGGCGGGCCCGCGACCGTCAGGAAGGGAAGTCGTCGATCACGACGAACCCGTTACCGGGGAATTCGCCCATCCTCTCGAGATGCGCCGCACCGGTCGGGAGATCGACGGTGCCCGTGACGAGCGATCCGGGATCGACGGCTCCGCTACGAACCATCTCGAGCATGGCCGGGTACCTCCATGCCTGCATGCCGTGGCTGCCGTACAACTCGACCTCGAACGCGTGCAGGCGCCACATGGGGATCACCGGCTTGGCGTCATCACCGATCATCAAGCCCACCTGGATGTGACGCCCCTGCTTCCGCAGGCTCCGGATCGAATCCACCGAGGTCGTGGTGGCTCCGAGCGCATCGATGGATACGTCCACACCGCCGTCCGTTGCGTCACGGATGGACGAGGCCGTGTCGATGCCTTCAGCGGCCTGGTGGGTCCCATGCGCCCCGAATCGGGCCGCGAGCGCGAGGGCATCCGCGTTCGACGTCGACAGCATGGACCTCGGCACCCAGCGCCGCTGCGATCATGACCGCGGACAGGCCGACGCCTCCACATCCCCACACGGCCAACGTCGAACCCTCGGTGACCGCTCCCTGGTCGACGACGGCCCGAAACGCTGTGGCGAACCGACATCCGAGGCCAGCCGCGGTGGTGAACGACATGTCGTCGGGGAGTCCTACGAGGTTCTCGTCGGCGAACGGCAGTGCCACGTACCGAGCAAACGAGCCCCATCCGGAGAACCCGGGTTGGTACTGGTCGTCACACAGGTGCTGGTTCCCGCCCAGACAGACCCGACACGTGCCACATCCGAGCACGAACGGGACCGTGACCCTGGCGCCGATCGACCACCGCCCCACGGCCCGGTCGGCAGCCACGATGGTCCCCGCCATCTCGTGTCCGGGAACGTGGGGGAGCGGTACGGATCGGTCGTGGCCCATCCAGGCATGCCAATCGCTGCGACAGATGCCGTTGGCCCCGACCTCGATCACCACACCCCCTGGCGGGGGAGTGGGATCGTCGACTTCTGCCACGACGATCGACCCCCCGAATCGTTCGTAGATCGCTGCCTTCACGGCAACCGCACGAGATCAGGAGTGAGGTCCGACACCTTCGTGATGCCGAGAAGCTGCATGGTGCGCTCGATCTCGGACGTCAGGATCTGAGCAGCGCGTTCGACGCCATCCTCACCGCCGGCCATCAGCCCGTACAAGTAGGCACGACCAACGAAGCACGCACTCGCACCGAGGGCGACGCCTGCAACGATGTCCGCCCCGTTCAAGATGCCTCCGTCGATGAAGATCGGGACCTTCGGCCCCAGTGCCTGCCGGGCCTCACCGAGCACGCGGAGCGGGATCGTGGAGCGGTCGAGTTGGCGGCCGCCATGATTCGACAGGATCACGCCGTCGGCACCTGCATCGAGTACCCGCTTGGTGTCCTCGACGGTTTGGATGCCCTTGACGATGATCGGACCCTCCCAGTGGTCGCGAAGCCACCGGAGGGCATCGAGGTCGAGCGAGGCGTCGAAGAGCCGGTCGGCAGAGTCAGCGACCGTGCCCCCGGTGGTGTGCAGGGTCGCGAATCGGAGCGGTTCGGTGGTGAGGAGGTTCATCCACCATTGCGGATGCAGGGCGCCGTCAATGATGGTCCGCGCCGTGACGTGGGGAGGAATCGAGAGACCGTTGCGGACGTCACGCCTGCGATTGCCTCCCACGGGCAGGTCCACGGTCAGGATGAGCGTTCGGAAACCACACGTGCGCGCCCGCTCGACGAGGGCCATGGACACTTCCCGGTCCTTCCACACGTAGAGCTGGAACCACAGATCCGCATCAGGAGCCACCGCAGCGAGGTCCTCTGGCGAGGTCGTACCCATGGTTGCCAGGGCATACGGGATCCCGACGCGCCGTGCCACCTTCGCCACGGCTCGTTCCCCCTCGTGGTGCATCATCCTGGTGAAACCCGTCGGTGCGAACCCGAAGGGATACGCCGCTTCCACGCCGAGGATGTCCGTGGCCGTGTCGACGGCGGACACATCCGTGAGGACCCGGGGCCGGAACTCGAGGTCGCGGAACAGCTGGCGCGAGCGAGCCAGGCTGACCTCGTCATCGGCGGCGCCATCGACGTAGTCGAAGACGGCCCGAGGCGTTCGGCGACGAGCCCGTCGCCGCAGATCGACAATGCTCACATCCCGCCCGACCCGCCGCTGCCGGGCGGTTCCGGCCGCTCTCGGGCCTCCGAGGAGGGGAGCGAGGTCCGACCATCTGGGGAGCTGGCGCTGGGTCACGGGCGTACTGTGCCACATCGCCGCGAGCACCGCACATCCCTCAACCGTCGGGATTGCAATATGCGGAGTTGGTAACTAAGCTTCTCCGTAAGACGGTTGGGTCACGAACCCACCAGACGCTCCTCCAGGCGTCCGAACCGCACGGAGATCCCGGGCTCGTAGTTGGGGCGAACCCGGGATCGTCCGCGTCCGGGGGGTTCATCGGGGCCCGTATCGGGAAAGCCCTGATGGCGCTGGTAGCATGACCCGACCGCGGTAGGAAAGGGTGGCAATGGCGTCTGACGTACCCGCAGAGACGGATCAGGTCATCGACGAACTCCAGTCGCGCCTCGCCGACCTCCAGGACGAACGGGATCGACTCGAGAAGAAGCTCGATGCCGACTCACCGCTCAAGCCATATCAGATCGAGCTCCTGAAACTCCAACGTCACCTCGAGGAGCACAAGATCCCGATGATCGTGATCTTCGAGGGTCGGGATGCCTCGGGCAAGGGCGGAACGATCCGTCGCATCACCCGTTTCATGAACGAGAAGCGATACAGCGTTGTCGCCCTCGGCAAGCCGAACGACGAGCAACGCTCACAGTGGTACTTCCAGCGCTACGTCCAGCACTTCCCATCGGGAGGTGACCTCGTGCTGTTCGATCGTTCGTGGTACAACCGCTCGATGGTCGAACCGGTCTTCGGCTTCTGCACCATGAAGGAGTACCGCGACTTCCTGCGCGGCGTCGTCGGTTTCGAGAAGGACCTCGTGCGCAACGGAACGGTCCTCGTCAAACTCTACTTCAGCGTCGACAAGGCCACGCAGGCGCAGCGTTTCGATCGGCGCCGGACCGATCCACTTCGCCAATGGAAGCTGAGCGAAATCGATGTCCAGGCACAGGAGTACTGGGACGACTTCACGGAGATGAAGCATCGGATGCTGGAGCGCACCTCGACTGGGAGCGCCCCGTGGACGATCATCCGATCGAACACCAAATCGAGAGCTCGCCTCAATGCGATGAAGGTGATCCTCAACGCCGTCGACTACGCCGACCGCGACCCCGACCTGGACTTCCGCCCTGATCCGAAGGTCGTGATTCCCGGCAAGGTCGAACTCGCACGGATGGATGAGGAACGTGATCGCCTCGGGAGACCCCGCGGGTGATCGATCTGCGCCGACAGGCGTCGGACCGCAACCACCTGCTCGCCCGTCGCCTCGACATCCTCGTGCCCCGGTTGATGGCCGAACAGGGGATCGACTGTTGGGTCCTCATCGGTCGTGAGTACGCCGAGGATCCGGTTCTCCGCTCGATGCTGCCAGCCGAATGGCTGTCTGCTCGTCGGCGCACCATCCTGGTTCTGACGCCCACCGATCGATTCGCCATCTCCCGCTACCAGGTGGGCGGCCTATTCCCGAGCGCCTGGGATCCCGACGAGGAACCCGACCAGTGGAAGAGGCTTGCCGACGTCCTCGACGATCTCGACGCACAGACGATCGGTATCGGGACGTCGCCGACGCAGGCACACTCCGATGGACTCACCGTCACCCAGCGCGATGCGCTGTGTGACGCCCTGCCCGGCCACCTCCGGGACCGCCTCGTGTCAGCCGGAACCCTGGGCGTGCGATGGCTCGAGACGAGGCTGCCCGAGGAACGCGAAGCGTTCGCCGCTGCGACCTCCGTCGCCCATGGGATCCTGCGAACCGGCCTGAGTCGCGAAGCCGTGAAACCCGGCACAACCACGACCGACGATCTGGTGTGGTGGTACCGCCAGACGGTTCACGATGCGGGCCTCACTTCGTGGTTCCAGCCATCGGTCAGCACCCAGCGTCAAGGTTCGGCAGACGACCCACGCATCCTCCCGGGAGACCTGGTCCACGTCGACTTCGGCATCGTTCACGCCGATCTGTGCACGGACCAACAGGAGCACGCATACGTCCTCGGACCGGGGGAGTCATCGGCTCCCGAGGGACTCCAGCACGGATTCGCGAGGGCCAACCGCATCCAGGACATCCTCATGGAGGAGTTCGTCGAGGGCCGATCGGGCAATGACATCCTCGCTGCGGCTCGTACGAGGGCGACCGGGGAGGGCCTCGAACCGTGCATCTACACGCACAGCATCGGACTCCACGGCCACGGCGCCGGGATGACCATCGGCCTGTGGGACGCACAGGAAGGCGTGCCGGGACCGGGCGACCACCCCTTGTATCCCGACACGGCCTACAGCATCGAGCTGAACAGCCGGTATCGGGTGCCCGAATGGGATGACCGAGAGACGCTGTTCATGGTGGAACAGGATGCGTGGTTCGACGGCGCGACGTGCTCGTGGCTCGATGGCCGCCAGGACGCCCTCTGGGTGATCTGATCAGCGCGCCAGCCAGTCACGCAACGCATGCGTGAGCGTCGGCATCAGCAGCCACGTCAGGACGACGATGCCGATCACATTGGACACGAGCACGGTCGGCACGAGCGGGAGCTCCGGGAACAGCCACGACCGAAGCGCGGCAACGGTGAGTGACACCGGAAAGAGGGCGGCGAGGATCACGAGCGCCTGCTTCCACTTGGGCGGCTCCTTGCTGTCCGATCGGCCGGGGAACCAGCCGGCGAAACCGCCGACGACGTTGGTGGTGAGCGACCCGACCGTGATCGCATCGAGGTCATCGAGGATGCGGCTGCGGTCGTCGGAGTCCAGCCATCGGCGGAGGTTCCCGGGTGAATCGAAGGTGAGGATCACGACGGTCTCGTCCTGCACACCGGGTACGGCATCGAGAACCTCGCGGGAACGGAATCCCGGGAACTGCTCGAGTGCATCGAGCATCCGCTTGTGGACCATGACGTGCCGCGCCTCAGTCCCCGGTTCGAGCCTGTACGACGACACGACCCGCACCTCGGCGTCCGACGGAACCCCGGCGAGCACCTGCTCCCTGGCTGCCCCATCGACGAGATGTGCACCTGCGGCGAGGAGTTCGCGCCGCTCGCCGGATTCGAGCCATGCCTCGAGCGATGCGGCATCGACAAAGCGATAGACGACCGTCCATTCGTCGGGATGGCCCGAGGTGGGCCGTTGCACGAATGAATCGACGTAGCCGGGTTGCCGATAGGCGGCATTGACCAGCTGGGCCACCCACGCAGCGAAGGCGTCGTCGTTGGCCGGGTCGACCGTCCGGGACACGATCACGGTGGGGGAGGAGCGATCGGCGGTCACAGGAGCATCCGGTCCGCCATTCCGAGCACGGTCGGGAACCCTCGCCGGGTCGTCCGCATCCCGAGGATCCGCTCGGTCGTTGCCTCGCGATGAACCGGCTCGATCCCCTTGCCCTCCCGTCGGAAGTACACGTGCGAGCCCGAGACGATGAGTTCCTCCGGTTCCTCGACGGTCTCGATGAGCGTCGCCGCGTCCGCCGGATCGGGTGGGCGTTCGAGGAAGGACACCTCGACCGTCGCGTCTCCCGGCGACCACGGCATTTCCGCGACAACGGCCGCAATGTCACGACCACTGCGGACGAAGGCCTCCGACCGGAACCCGAAGCGACGCTCGATGCCGTCTTCTATGCGGGAACGGCTCGGCGGGTCCGTGCCCGGCACTATGACGTTGCCAGCGGCCTGGAGCGTAGCCACCCCCGGATACCCGACCTCGGCGAACACCGATCGCAGATCGGCCATTGTGATGCGTCGGTTGCCGACGTTGATGGCCCGGAGGAACACGGCATGGCAGCTACTCGCGGGTACGTCCTCGGTCGACACGCTCAGCTCACGACGCGTCGCTCGCGGAGAACCGTCGGATTCGTTCCCACGGATCACTCGCCATCTCGCAGTCACGTGTCCTCCTCCAGCCCTGCCAAACCGACACCTCAGCGTACCCGCCGCACAGCGGTGCACCGTGCGGGGTGGGTATCGTCAGGTCGATGTCCCGCCGCAAACAGCAGCTCCGACCGATCGGTTGGCGTGAATGGATCGTCATACCCGATCTCTGCCCCACACCTGTGAAGGTGAAGATCGACACGGGTGCGACCACGTCGGCGCTCCACGCCTTTCGCCTTCGGGTCATCGAATCAGACCACGGACCCACTGCCAGGTTCGTGATGCACCCCCACCAACGTTCGACGCGTGACAGTGTCCGCGTCGAGGCCGACATCATCGACTTCCGGAAGGTCAGGTCATCGAACGGCAAGGTGGAACGACGGCCCGTCATCGCCGTGCAAGCCGTCATCGGAGACACGACCTTTCCGATGCACCTGACCCTCACCCGGAGGGACGTCATGAGCTACCGTATGCTCCTGGGCCGCGAGGCGCTCCGCAAGAGGTTCATGATCGATCCGGGCCGGTCGTTCGTGGCGACACCGAAGGACCTGGGGACGATGCGATGAAGTTGGCGATTCTCTCGCGCTCTCCGAGCGCCTACAGCACCCGGCGGCTCAAGGCCGCTGCGCTCGAACGAGGCCATACCGTGCGTGTGCTCAACACGCTGCGTTTCGCCATCGATCTCTCCGGCGAAGAACCCGACATGCAGTATCGCGGGAAGGCCCTCTCCGACTACGACGCCATCTTGCCCCGTATCGGTGCGTCCATCACCTTCTACGGTCTCGCCGTGGTTCGCCAGTTCGAGCAGATGGACGTGTACACACCCAACACGGCGGCCGGAATCGCGAACTCGCGTGACAAGCTGCGAGCAATCCAGATCCTGTCACGACACGACATCGGCATCCCTGGGACCACGTTCGTGCGGGATCGGGCCGACGTGCTCCCTGCGATCGAGAGGGTCGGTGGCGCTCCCGTCGTCATCAAGCTCCTCGAGGGAACGCAGGGAATCGGTGTCATCCTCGCCCCGGACACCAAGGTGGCAGAGGCCGTCATCGAGACGCTGCATTCCAAGCGCGAGAATGTCCTCATCCAGCGTTTCATCGCCGAGAGCAAGGGACGCGACATCCGTGCCCTGGTGGTGGGGGACCGGGTGGTCGCGGCCATGCGACGCAGCGCCGTGGGTGACGAGTTCCGATCGAACCTGCATCGCGGTGGGACGTCGGAATTGGTCGAGCTCGACGCCGAGTTCCAACGTGTCGCCGTGCAGTCCGCTCAGATCATGGGGCTCCGGATCGCCGGCGTCGACATGCTCGAGAGCGACCACGGGCCCCTCGTGATGGAGGTCAACAGTTCACCGGGCCTCGAGGGCATCGAGACCGCCACCGAACTCGACGTCGCAGGCGCCATCGTCGACTATATCGCCAGCCAAGTGGCCTTCCCCGACCTCGACATACGCCAGAAACTCACCGTGAGCACCGGCTATGGCGTGGCCGAGTTGCACATCCACGAGGTCGGGAACCTACCGGGTACCACGATCGAGGATGCGTTCCGCGATCGCGACATCGCCGTGCTCACCCTGACGCGCGGCACAACGGTCATCCCGAATCCGCGCGTGGGTCGCGTCCTCGAACCCGACGATCGCTTGTTGTGCTTCGGGCGCCTTGACGCCATGCGGGATCTTGTGCCTGAACGCAGGCGACGACGGTCGCGACCGAAGATCCAACCGCTGCCCGACGATCCCCTGGCGGGCATCGAGGGGTGAGACCTTCCGTGATCCGGATTCGACAACCCCTACCCGGCCTCGTGTCGATCGTCGTCGTGACGCTATTGGCGATGTTCGGGGTGGGGTACCTCACCAGCGTCGCGGGACTGAGCCCGATCTCGCTCCTGCTCATTCCACTGCTCGCCGGCCTTGCCTTCTTCGGCTACCGGGTCGTGACGATCTCGGCGACAGCAACGGGGGAGGGGATCACCGTTCGCAATCTCTTCGCCACCCATGTCCTGGCGAGGAGTGAGGTCAGCACCGTCACCGTGGAACCCAGCCCCGGTGGGCGGGGCTCGAGTGTCAGCATCGGGCGGAGCGATGGTTCCGCTGTCAGCGTGGAAGCCACGTGGAGCCCCTGGTACGCCTTCCGCGGATCCCTCGAGCGGCAGAACCGACAGCGCTGTACCGAACTCGCCTCCGAGATCGACCGGGTGTGGTCAGGCGATACCCCCTGACCGGCGGCGCGGTTCGTGAAGGGTCTAGAAGAACTGGTCGATGAGGATGGCGTTGCCGTCAGGATCAGTGAGTGTCACGTGCGCCGGACCGCTGTCGCCAGCGTCCGCATCGACTCCCTCGACGAGACCGACGCCAGCCTTCGTCAGGCGGCGCTCGATCTCACGAACATCGAGGAAGTCCTCGATCCGTTCCATGCGATTGGTGAGGCCGGGATTGAAGGTGAGGATGTTGCCCTCGAACATGCCGTGGAACAGGCCGATCGTCGAATCGCCGTTCTTCAGGATGAGGTAGTTGTGCTCGGGATCACCACCCGATACCGCGAACCCGAGGGCCTCATAGAACGCACGCGACGCTTCGAGATCTGCCACGTTGAGCGAGATCGAGAACGCCCCGAGTTCCATGTGGCCGGGCAGGTCGGGGTCGGCATGGGGGATGGTTGGCATCTCTGGCAGCACAGTTGGCACTCCTCGATCGCGTGGCGTGAGAGCCAGCCTATGGCGCGGTGCACGCGATTGCCACGGGCAGGCTCTCAGTCGGCCGGCGATCAACGGTCCCGCAAACCCTTGCCCGCGAGGATCCGCTCTGTATGTTTGTCCACCCGCGATGCGCGCGTCGAGGCCTGTTTCGCTCCCGAGACGAAGAGGTTGTACTCGCGCTGGCGGCCCGGCGTCAATCCTTCGAACGCCGTCTTGAACGCCGGATCGCTCTCGATGCGTTCGCGAAGTTCCTCCACGAGTTCGAGTTCGGGTGGGGGATCCACGTCCAGACCTGCCTCCTCGATGGCGACCGCTCGATCGACATACGCTGAGATGTCCCCGGCGAGTCGGTCGATATCGGCGACGGAGGTGAACTCCATCCGTCGAGCCGACCGCGAGTTCGGCCCCTGATCGACGAGGAGTCCGGCGGGATCATCGATGAGAACGCCCTTGAAGAACATGAGGGCGAGGAACTCCTTCATCTCCTGGACGATGACGATGTTCTTGCCCTCATACGTGTAGCGCCTTCCTGCCATGCAGCTCAACTCGGTCATCCACCGCCCAACCGGGGCGTGCAACACCAACCGGATCATCCCACCCAGCCGGATATGGGCGGCACGATTCGACCAGGCTCCACCGAGCCCATTTCGGACGCGATGAGTACGCTTGTGGTGACGGCGCTGGACGAGGAAAGGGGTCCGGATGGTCTTGTCGCTCTCTCTCCGTTGGCTTGTCCCGGTCGCTCTGGGTGCGCTGCTGTTGCCTGCATGCAGCGATTCCAATAGTGAGGCTGCAGACACCGAGGCGGAGGTTCTCGCAACGGTCGATGGGTTCGGGGCTGCGTTGGACGCCTACGACACTCAGGCTGTCGAGGAGTATGTGACCGACGACTTCACATGGCAGTCAACCATGACCCGTCACCACCCTCGTCGACTTTCCGACATACGCTTCGACGCCACTTGAAGTCCTCGGTTTCCACGTCGAGATCATTGCGTCCCGGCGATCCGTGTTGTCGGCGAGGAGTACGTGGTTGAGTCACAGGATCTGGCTATCGCGATCGGGTCAACCCTGCCGGAACCTCGACATATCGACTCGTCGAGGTCGACTCCGTATGGCTGATCCGAGAGGTCCGCTGGGTTGAGGAGGAAGCAGACTCCTCGGGTTGAACCGGTCTACGACCGCACAGTATACGCACTTCTGCTGTACCTGTGGGTGGTTTTGTGGGGCTGGACGTGGCTGCACCCCGTCTGCTCTTAGGTTTCGTGCTGTCTAACGGCTCGAAACTTGTGTGAGAAGAACAGGGTGCAGAACAACAGGGTATCGCAGCGTGCGTGCGGGTTGACCCGTACGGTCGTCGAGGGTGTCGGCGTCGATGACGAAACCGGCACGGTGGTGGTGTCGGTGCGTCTCGATGCAACAGCGAGGAGCCGTTGTGGATTGTGTCGGCGCCGGTCGCCTGGCTATGACCAGGGAGCGGGTCGTCGACGGTGGCGGGCGTTGGATGCAGGCACCACGTAGGTGTTTGTTGAGGCTGTCGCACCTCGGTCCGGTGTCGTGTCCATGGTCCGACCGTGCTCAGGTTCCGTGGGCGAGACACGATGTGCGTCATACCCGCGATGTCGATGCGATGGCGGCTTGGTTGGCGGTGCGGACGTCCTAGAGTGCAACGTGCCAGTTGTTGCGCGTTGCGTGGAGCACTATCGGGTCGATCTTGACCAGGGTCATCGCCGATCTTGAAGCGACTGTGATCCTCTTGAGGGTTTGCGCCGGATCGGGATCGATGAGATCTCATACAAACGAGAGCACCGCTACCTGATCGTGCTCGTTGATCTCGACACTGGCCGTCTCGTCTGGGCAGGCCGGGCCGCAGCGAACTGCGTGAGCGTGTTCTTTGTCGACTCGGAGCAACGAACGTCAGTGTCAACCATGATTCGTCGGACACCGCCGACTTTATCGCCAAACGTATGCATCGACCTTCGAACGTGATCCGTCGCTCCGTCCTGTGCCACGTGGTGGCATGGCGATAGCAGCACTCGTCATTGAACGACGCCGCGCATGGAACCAAGCGCGAGGTCGCACGATCCCTGCATCACCTGGCAGGAGAGGACGCACCACAGGGAAATCGAGACAGATCGCCAGGTCACGCTACGCACTGTGGTAGAACCTCGTCGATCTCTACAGTCGACAACGTCTACAACTCGACTGGATAGCCAAAACCGATCCGAGACTCTGTCGGTCATACCTTCTCATAGTAGGACTCCGCTACGTATTCGCCGTCAAAGGACTACAAATGAAGCTCTCTATCAATATCTGTCTTTATCTAATCTATCATAACTCTTATCTTTCATTTATCTCTTCTTTGTAAAAGTACATTATCGTAGCGTATTCTATCTATCTCTCTCTATCTCATTTATTTCGAACACCTAGATCCGTCTTTTCAACATAATCGCATTCACTTCCACGTCCGATTCTTCATCGCCCTCGCAATGCTCGACCTGACAGTCACCCTCCACACTACCGGCCGAACCTGACCACACATCAAAGGAGCGACATATCGGCACATATGCGGGAGCGGTCTACGGAAGGAAGATGTCGGCCAGGTAGCTCCGCATCGACACGCAAACGCGCTGCAGTCGTAATCTGTCCGATGTGGACATGGAGGCGTGGGCGGACGGGTCTAGCACAGAACCGGGCATCCGCATCTACTGGATCCCCTTGGGTCGCCGGATGGATCGAAGGGCTTCGTGCTGCGGTCGGCGACACACGACCCGAACGCTTCATTCGCCCGGAAGGCCTGACCGGGTGGGCCGATTACGGCCAGTTGAGCACGATGGAACGGGCGCATCTATGAGCGGTTCACTTCGTCCACTGCCGCTCCAGGCTATCGCCAATCGGAACATACGGAAGCCTTGCGCTCTCTACCACACCGCCCTCGAGGTGATCGTGCCGGACGGTCGGTACACCATGCGAGACGGCCTGGCCGGTTGTTGCCTGGCAGCGACGTGGGGTTGGGCACCGGTCCTCTTCATGTTGGCGGCGTCATCGCGGTTCCTGCTACTGCGGTTGTTGCTATCCGGCGGCCGACACCCTCGAAGCCGATACTGCTCGTGGTTGTAGCGCCGTACCTGGTGCTCGTCCCCTACCTCGTGCTCGTTTTGGTCCCCGTCCAGTTGTGGGTGTTCCTCATTGCTGTAGCGGCTTGGCCCGGGCGGCGATGGGACGGCGCCTACGGCGAGCACGACAAGCGGGTTGTTGCCGGGATCGTTCTGCGTGCCCTGGCTTTGTCACCATTCCCGGCGCGACCATCGTCTACTACCTGATCTGTGTTGTACCGGCTGGATGCTCGGGGGCCATAACTCATGCAGGAGCACGATCGATATCTGGCCGGTATTCATTGCGGCGTACGTAGTAGCTCTAGTTCTTCTCATCGTCGGCCTGCCCTGAAGCGCAGGCCCAACGGTGACGGCCTCACATGGAGGACCAAGATTGGTTCCTATCCAGTAGTCCTCTAGCACGATGAGGCCATTCGACCTGGCCTGTCCGGTGCAAACAGCAAGCGTCTGGCGTACGACGCTGTAGGCCGGCTCCCCGTAATCCCCCGAAGGCAAGGCAGTCATCGCTGCCGTCGATTGCTGATAGCCACAGACGCCGACTACGGCGACTTCTCGTGGGGTCGGCATACGAGGGGCCTGGTCGCTTCGGTTCAGCCGCCGCCTCGCAGCCTTCGTGTCTATCGAGCTCTGCAGCAGTGTGGCGACCCTTCCGGTACGAAGTGCGGTGCTCTCGACGGCGTGATCCGCGGACGTGGCCCACGCCATTGGCGGACCACAACGGGTGAGCGACGATCCCGTGACGGCGCAGCGTCCTGCTCCATCTCGTCCCCGTTCCGCACCAGGTGTGGGGACGCCTCGAAGCCGGATCCGACGACATTGAACTCGAACTCGGTGGTCTCAGTGGTTGCGGTCGCAGCGGAGCGGCGTGGAGACGGTGCTATGGCTGTCGTCTGGTTCACGCTCAGCAGGGAGAGGCCCCGGATGCACAACGGCGTGTCATGCAGCTTCAGGTTTCCGAGGCCGTAGAGGCCAACAAAGACCGCCTCGGCTTCGGAGAACCGGGGGAGTGGTCAATCGCAATGCGAGCCGACCCGGCCGACCCCGCTCCACTATGACCTTCGTCTTCGACGGCGAGACCGAGACCGTATCATCGATGGCGAGCCGCTGCGTACTTTCGACAATCCGAGGTTGTGAGTAGCGGGCAGACCCAGCTTGGTTGTCGAGTTCGAAGTGCAGGCACGTAGATACACCTGCTCCGACTGGGGCGTCGAGCTGATGCGCCTCAATGGCTTCCTGCCAATGGAGCTGTACGGGTCCGATGAGGCGGCCGCAACCTTGAGCGACGAGGAGCCTCTCGATGCGCTCATACCCTCGCCGCCTTACAGCTCCGATCGATGCGCTGTACGCCGAGGTCGCAGCGAGCGAATGCCCGGAATCGAGTGGCAGCTGTCCTAGAACAGGTACCGGCTCCTGCATGGATGTCTGTACGCCAGGGGGGTTGCGACCCGATATGCATGACCGGCTTACCGCTGACCGACTTGGTACTGCCTGTAGCTAATAGACCTACCCGCTTGTTGACACGGGGGAGTCATACGTGGGTGGTGATGCGGGGGGTGCAGTGGGTGTCCCCTTCGTGTGTGTATGTGGCGACCAGGGCCCCCGTCCCTATCCAAATGTGCGCTGTGTGGGGGCGGGGTTCGGTGACAGGCACGGCCATGCTGGGGGTGGTGCTCGGGGACACCAACCCGTCAGCTGAGGTGGGGTGCTTTCACTATGTGAAGCATGATGTCTATCCGCAATTGAGGACGCAGTTCTCCGTGCAATCGGTCACCGTGCAGGTCACCACTTAGAGCCTCACCCTTCGGCGCTACTGCGTTTCAGCCCCGATGTTCCATAACAGACATGTGAATCAGCCCTGATCCGTGCTCTGAAGCTGATTCGGACGTAGGTCATCCATTTCGTATAAGCCCTTCGTGGATTCAGTGGACACAGCTCGACAGGGTGATGCGAACACCATGACGGTCCGTACTACGACACGCTGCGTCACGCTGGAGGCCGACGCTGGGTCTCGACCACGTTCCCGGCGAGGTTGCTGAAATGGGCATTCGCAAGATGCGCCCTCTCGGTTCCGTGCGCTCGATCAACCGACCGAGACAGACATGGGCGATGAAGGCTGGGCAGGCGACGAAGAACGGCGACGGCAACATCGTGCCTGTCACCTATCGGCTGAACTACGTGAACGGGGGAAGTCCCGTAGGGAGTTTGAGTGCCAGACACCACTCTGTCACCACTTCGAGCCTGAGAGCGCCAGAACGGGGTATGTCAGAGCTTCCCTCGTATGTTACATAACGTGGATTATGGGCGCTATGCGCTGGTGAGCGATCCGTCCCCCGACAGCTGGTCAACGGAAGTTCAGTAGCGGCTCGGAGGGACCGGACCGGCGGGGACACCCAAGTCATCCAGTGCCTCTCCATGGGTACCCTCCCACGCTGTCTCTGATGTTCAACTCGTTGAAGCCGCCCTCAGGTCATCACGTCGATGCACAACAACTCCGACGGCGGCGCCAATCCACCGACCAGCTGCTCAATCGAGTCCGAAAGCCCCGGCTACCGGTACTTCTCGGTCGCTGGCACCGGGCCATGGGAACCAAGTGTCTGCATTGCCCTCGGTGAGTGAGTAGCGGAAGTACATCGTCCCGTTCGATGGCCGATACACCGCAGGCGTGTCCCGACCTGCGATCGTGCCCCAGGCGCCAGATACGAACCCGTCACCCGGGTTACCGAAGTAGATCGACCCGTCAGCCACGCCCGTGTCGAGGGTGTTCCTCCAGTAGAACAGGCCCGTCGACTCACGATGGAGGCCCATCTCGTCGATGCCGTCACCGTCCCAGTCCCCGCCGATCGGCTTGTCGCCGGGATTCCCGAACATGAAGCTGAAATCAGCCGCACCCAGGCCCTCGTCCTCCGAACCGAGCGCGTTGATGATGTAGAACACCTGACTCGACGGCCGATAGATCGATACCGTATCGCACCCGTCACCATCCCAATCTCCTGCCAACGGGACATCTCCGGGGTTCCCGAAGAAGAACCTGGTATCAGCCACACCCTGGGTATTCGAGTTCCGCAGGTAGACGTACCCATCGGACTGGCGGTACAACCCAGGGGTATCGACACCATCACAATCCCAATCACCCATGAACGGCGCATCACCAGGGTTGCCGTAGAAGAACGATGCGAACCAACCGTTGGCTCGCCGCAGGCTCCATTGACCGTGTTTCGTATCCACCAGACCCACCGGCGGAAAGACGGGCTGCCACGCCGGCAACCATCCCGGGGTGGTCACCAACCCGCTCCCATCTACGTAGACGATGCCCACTTCACCGCTCGAGTTGTCGAACGCCAACCTCGTACCGGTCGGTGACCACACCGGACCACGCTCGACGATGCTGGGCGTATCTGTCACCTTCACCGCGTTGGTTCCGTCCGCGTCGATGATCCAGACATCGCCGTCTGAGATGTAGGCGATCCGCGAACCGTCCGGTGACCAAGCCGGCGACATCGGCTTCTTGCTGGAACCGCCATCGGCGACCAGCTCCACCTGGCCGCTCCCATCGGCGTTCATCACCCACACGGCGCTGGAGCCCGACCGTGTGGATCGGAATGCGATCCTCGACCCATCCGGGGACCACGTGGCCTGGTCGTTGGTCGAGGTGCCTCCTCCATCGGTGAGGTCGGCGATGACGCTCGACCCGAGGTGTACGACCCTGGTGTCCCAAGTCACGTTGCTGGTCTGATGGCTGTAGGCGATCCTCGTACCGTCAGGCGACCATTGGGGGGTCTGGCCCTCGGAGATGCCGATCGCGATCTCGATGATGTTCCTGCCGCTCACCCCGACCGTGTAGAGACGTCCACCGCTCGGGTAGGCGAACCTCGATCCATCCGGCGACCACGAGATGTTCCACGCTTGAATGTTCTGGGCATCAGCGTTGTCCGTCGTGTTGACGGGAGGCGTGCCGATGACGGGCACCACGAAGATGTCCTCCCTCGCGAATGCGATCCGGGATCCGTCGGGTGACCAGACGGGCCGGAATGCGTCTTCGCCATAGGCGCCCGTCAGATCGATGGCGTTCGTGCCATCCGCCTCGATGGTCCAAATGGACACTCGGCCTCCCTCGTCGGAGGTGTAGGCCACCAGGCCATCTTCGGGAGGGAGTGCGGATGCAGGCCCGGCGGTGACCGGCGCAAGGAACGCAATGGCCGCGAATGCGACGAGCATCCGAGGCATTCGGGGTTTTTCGTCGACCATCGAGACCACCTCACTGACTCGACCACCTTCGTGGCGGAAGCGTCGAAGGATGCCGGATCGGATCCAGGGATACGGCAACGAGCCGATCTGAACCGTGCATGACCATTGTCGCGCCGATCCATCCGAGCGTCCTGCCCCTTCTCGAGCGGCACTTCGGGGGAAGGCGATGGACCGGGACGATGCGGTTCATCCTCACTCACCACGGTTCCGGTGGATACCGCACCGGTGTCCCATGGATCATCGCCGCAAACCCATCGGACGCGCTGACGCGTAGGATCGGTGGAACACGCACAAGGAGCTTCACATGTCGTCGGGGCCCGAGAAACCGGCGCGGGTTCCTCCTCGTTGGTTCATCCGCTCGGCGTGGGCGTTCCACCGAGGCCTGTACCGTCTGACCGGTGGTCGATTCGGGCTGTGGCGCCCAAGGACCAAGGGCTGGGGCACGATGCACCTCACGACGATCGGCAGGCGTTCCGGTACCGAGCGTGGTGTGATCCTCGGGTACTTCGAGGATCACGACCGGTACGTGACCCTCGCCATGAACGGCTGGGCGGATCCGGATCCTGCCTGGTGGCTCAACCTCCAGGCGCATCCCGAAGCACGGCTCGTCGTTGCCGACCATAGTACACGGTGCGTGGTCACGCCGCCACGGCAGGTGAGCGCGAGCGCCTCTGGGCTCGGTGGCAGGAGCTGGACAAGGGCCTCGACGAGCTTGCCGGCCGACGATCACGCGAAACGGCCGTCGTCGTCCTCGAACCGATCGACACAGCCTGAGGACATCGGCACCGTGGAGGTGGCGAGCGATCCTGCTGTTGGAGAGCACCATGGCGACGCTGCCGTCGGGGCGGCGATCCGTCCTGACCACTCCCCCGGCTTCGGTGACGATCACGGGCAACGGTGCAACGTCCCACCAGGCGCCTGCGGTCACCGACACTTCGTAGTCCCCGCCCACGACGCGCACCGCCTGCCACGATGCATCGAACCCTGACCACCGCATCGCGGCCATCGCGTCGGCGGCCAGCGCGTCCGGCGACCTCGGCCACTCCCCCGGTCCTGGTCCATTCATCCACGAGTCGGGTACCAGGCCACGCGCAGCAGAGGGATCGTCGGTGATCGAGACCCGAGCCGCCGAGACTGCACCGTCGCGTGACAGGAAGGCACCGTGCCCGATACCCGCCCACCATCGAAGGCCGAGGGCAGGTGCGGACACGACTCCGACGAGCGGTCTGCCTTCGCTCTCGAATGCGATGAGGGTGGCGAACCTCGGGTCGGCGTCGATGAACGCGGCTGTTCCATCGATAGGGTCGAGCACCCACCGGCCGACACCCTCCGGGCCGGCGGTCGTTTCGCCGTATTCCTCTCCCAGGACACCGGGCGCGGTACTCCCGCGTCCGATCTGCCCTGGCTCGGCCTCGATCTGGCGCTCGACACTCGTCTCGTCGGTGCAGTCCGCCTTCGTCGTGACCTCGAAGTGGCTGAAGAATCCGGCGAGTGCGACCGCATCGGCACAGTCGGCCATGGCCAATGCGTCCTGCATCAGCGCCCGAATGTCGAGGTGCAGGTCGATCGGATGCGATGCGTCGAGATCGGTACGTGTCATCGTGGGTCCTCTCAGTGGTGCCGACACGGTTGGCGCATTCGTGACGTGGAGGTGACGCCGACGTGATCGGCATGTGACGCTTCCCCGAGCCTGCACACCGCCCCGGCTTCACCAGGCCGCGATGCGGAGGTGCGTGGCCGCGGATTCGTGGCCGGCCGTCAGCGCAGCCGGGAGCGTCTCGGCGCTGCATCCGCGCCGCGATGAAGCCCGCAGCAAAGGCGTCGCCGGCGCCCGTGGTGTCCCTGATGTCCCCGAGGAGCATGGCGTCCACCTCAACGATCACCTCGCTGGTTCGCATCCACCGCCCGGACCGGCCGTGGTCCGTCCTTGATGATTGCCACGCCATCGAAGCCGCTCCAGGCATCCGGAGGCGGCAGCGCCCGCGCCTCATCGGCATTCGCGAACACCACCGTCGGGCGGAGTCGACCGATCAATTGAGCGAAACCGTCCGGGGTGAGGGCGTCGACCACGGTCGTCGAGGATGCGTCGACACTGGTGGCGATGCCGGCCTCCCTGGCCCGCATCAGAGCGGTGCTTGCCACCGAGGCCACCGCACCGTCGACAAGGGAGTATGCGGGGACGTGGAGCCACGTCGCACCGGTGAGTCCTGGTTCGTCGAGCCGGTCGAGGTCGGCGGCCGCTCCCCTGTCGCGCAGCATCGACCGTTCGCCATCGGGCTCGATCAGGACGAGGATCGTGCCCGTGCGCCCGAGGCGCTGCACGACGGCTGCGACACCGGATGTCTCGAGTTCGGCGACGAGACCTGCGCCGACGGCATCGGCCCCGACGCGGCCGAAGAACCGGACATCGCACCCGAGGCGTGCCGCAGCAACCGCCACGTTCGCTGCCGACCCACCGCGGCGTCGGGTGATCACGACATCGGTATCAGCACCCGTCGCGATCGTTGCGGTCCGTTCGACCACGATGTCCTCGACGAGATCCCCGATGCAGCACAGCACGACACGAGTGTACGGGCGGACCGGCCCGCTCGCCGATCGGTGGTCAGACCGTCGTGAGGATCTTCACATCGGGCTCATCGAGCAGGGAGAAGCTCCGCCCACCGACGATGTGGAGGGCGCGCAGCCGCTCGGGCACCTCGCCGACGAGGCCGTCCTTGTCGAAGACGATGAAGCGATTGAAGATGCGTGTGAACCAACCGTCGTGGGTGATCGCCACCTGGGTGGCGTCGAGGTCGGCGAGCACCTCCTCGATCACCTGGATCGACTCGAGGTCGAGGTTGTCTGTCGGCTCGTCGAGCAGCAGGACGTTGGGGTCGTCGCGCTCGAGGAGCAGCATCTGCACACGCGCCTTCTGCCCACCCGACAGCTCCGAGATGTGATGGCGAGTGCGGTCGGCGAGTCCGTACCTGCCGAGGGCACGGCGGGCCTCCTCGGGATTCGGGAACCGCGTCTTGACGATGTCGAGCAACTCATGTCCGTCGTCGGGGATGTCGACGTCCTGTGAGAAGAACCCGACGCGTGCCGTGGGTCCGAAGCGCAGGTGACCCGACTCGATCAGTCGATCGTCGCGCAGCGACCGGATGAAGGTCGACTTGCCCACGCCGTTCTCGCCGAGCAGGGCCACACAGTCGCCGTTGTAGATCGTCAACGAGAACGGCAGGACGAGGTCGTCCACCTCGAGGTCCGTGATGCGGATCGCTTCGTTGCCCGCCCGTGATCCGACGAACTTCGGGACGATCTCGCGCTCGGGTGGTGGCAACTGCGGTGGTCCCGCATCGCGAAAGCGCTCCCAGCGGGTCTGGGCCGCATCGGCACGCGACGCAAGGGCCTCGCTCGACCCTGCCCGGTTCTTCATGAGCTTGTAGTAGCGGTACAGGCGCCGCTCCTCGGCATTCCACGCATCGACGTCCTTGGCCAATCGTTCGTTGCGCTTCCGGCGTTCGTCACGGAACGTCCCGTAATGGCCACCGTGGATCCAACTCCCGTTGTGCTCGAGCACCACCATGCGATCGACAGACTTGGTGAGCAGGGTCCGGTCGTGCGACACCACGAGGATCGTCTTCGGTGACGTGCGGAGGGACTCCTCGAGCCATGCCTTGGCGTTGAGGTCCAGGAAGTTGTCCGGCTCGTCCAGGATGAGGGTCGGCACGCTCGACGCCATGAACGAACGAAGGATGATGCCCTTGCGTTCCCCACCAGACAACTGGGTGAGGCGTCGGTCACCAGCCGTGGCAAGACCCTCATCGAGGACCGCCCTCGTGACCTGATCCCACATCGCCTCGGCCATATACCCACCGAGGGCCTGCCAGATCTCGAGGGCCTCGGCCAATGCGATGCCGGTGTCGGCATCCGAGAGGTCGGAGGCATACAGACCCTGCAACCGTGCGTGGACGGGCGCCAACTCCCTCGGCAACGACAGGGCGAGGGCATCGAGGACGGTGGCCGTCGACGGGTCGTCGAAGCCTGGGTTCTGACGCATGTAGGCGACCTCGGTGTCGCTGCGTATCGAACCCTCGTTGAGCTCGAGGTCCCCGGCGATGAGGTTCAGCATCGTGGTCTTGCCGACGCCGTTGGGACCGACGAGCGCGGTCACCGAACCGGTCGGAACCTTGAACGACACGTCGTCGATCGCGATGGTTCCGTCCGGATAGTGGAAGACGGCGTTGTTGACCTCGATGGCCACGATGGTTCCTTCGGATGGGATGTCGCTCGAGCGACCGTATCAGGACTGGCGACCCTCGGCGTCGCTGCGCCCGCCGGCGCCCGCCACGACCACGATCAGGTACACCGCTCCCCCGAGCGGAGCTGTCAACACGATGAGCAGGGCCCACGCCCACTTCGGCATGTACGGCACCTCGTGGGTCGCGAGATGCATGAGGACCGCGAGGCTGAACACGGCGACGACCGTGAATATGGGTATCCAGGACGCAAAGTTCACAGGACGCCTTTCGATGACATCGCGAGGATACGACGACCGTGCGGTCAGCCCTCGATCAGCCGCCGACCAGCGTGGTGTCGGGCTGGTAGGTCGACCATGCGAACCAGAACGTGTCGAGATGCGGCACCCGCTCCAGTCGCGACCCCGCAAGGGGTCCAGACACCGCTTCACCGGTGATCGACCACATGGAACCCGTATCGGAATCGACGAAGCCGTCATCGGTGTGGGCGAACGTGAGGGTTTCGCCGTCCACCTGTGCGATGAACACCCCCACCGAACCGACATCCACGCCTTCGGCGATGGCCTCGTCATCGAGCGCCGAGGCCTGGCCCGGAGTCCACAGGATCACCATGTCGGTTCCGCCCACCGACGTGTTCGTGGCGTTCCCCTGCCCCTGGCGGACGGAATCGAGGAGGTACGCGACCGATGATCCAGCGAATTCGATGCCGACCACCCGCGCCATCGCTCCCGCCCGATCATCGAGGGCCCCACGGAAGAGGAACGGGGTTCCCTCTGGGTCGTCGTAGCCGGTGTACGGGTTCCGCCCGTAGTCGCGTGAGAACCCTGACGCCTCCCAATCGAGCACGTTGCCCGTCGGATGGGCGGAACGGAAGTCGCCCCACGACAGCAACGGTGACGGATACTCCGTGAGCTCGGTCCCTGCGAGGACACCAACGACCGCCCGCCCGTCGAAGTGCGTCCACAGGCTCTCGGTGGCCCGGTCGTACATCACCAGCGCGGATGCGTACAGCCTGCCCGATGTGCCGAAGGTCGTCACGGACCCGTCGATGCGCCGATCGTAGGTGGCGGCCGAATTGCACAACGGGCAGTACGTGACCGCCACGGGGACTCCTCCGACGGTGTCGTTCACGATCTCGTGCCACACCATCGCCCGGATCGGATAGGCCCGTGCGTCGCCGCCGATGTCCAGGGCGACCACTGGTTCGCTGGCGGGCAACAGGTCGAGGTTGTCGGCAACCGGAAGGAACGCCGGGTTGTCGATCGGCGGGATTCCGTCAGGCGGAGGGCCCCCCGAGATGATCTCGGCCGGGTCGATGAGGGACGGCGGGAACTCGGGGGCGTCGATGGTGTCGAGTGCCGAGGGGCCGTCCGGGAAGGCGGTGGCTGCTGGCCCTTCAACGGCGTTCGTCTCGGTCGGCGTCGACGACGATCGAGACGGATCAGGTCCACCCTCGGGGCTCGAACACGATGTCGCCACCATCGCTGCAGCGACGAGGAGGATCATGAGCGACGAACGGCGGCGAATCGGATCGGGCATACCTGTTGAACGAACTCCGTATCGTATGTTCGCGGGGATTGTCGTGTATGCGACCATTGGCTCCGGCCGCGTCGGTCGACGCCGTTGCAGCGGTCATGACGGTCACCACTCCCCCTCGGACAACGTCCACGATCGCCACCGCATGGCTCACGGTGGCGATCACGCTCGTGTGGATCACCTACGCGACCATTCGCGGTGACACGACGGTCCATCTCGGACCGCTCATCGTGCCCTTCGTACCTGTTGCCACGGGCTACGGCGCACCCCGCGCCGCAATCCTCACGTGGTTCGCGACAGCGCTCGCAGCGGGAGCGATCGTGGTCCTATCAACCACCGGCAACCTCGATGGTCCTGCCATCGGGCCCTTCAGCGATGCGACCATCGAATCCGTCGTGGTCCTCGCGATCTCGGCGCCTGCGGCCCTGGTCCTCGCCTCCCTATCGCGACGCAACCCCGGCTAGCACGGCATCGTCGAGGATCGTGATGCGCCGGTAGCCGGTATCGACGGCGCCCATCGCCTTGAGATCACGCAGCGCCTCGTTCACCGTCTGTCGGCTGGCACCGAGAAGCTCGGCGATCGATGCCTGCGACATGGCGACATCACCGTATCCGTCCTGCTCATCGAGGATGATCCCTGCAACCTGTTCGATGACGGTGCGATCGATCAGGCGGATGAGCCGCTGTTGGGCGGCCTCGAGCTGTGCGAGGCCGTTGACGAGCCAACGCATCGCCAGGACGGGGCGCGCCAGCAGCAACGGGATGAGCGTATCGCGCTCGAGTCGGATCGCCTTCACCTGACCGACGGCGCGTGCCGAAGACAGGTACGGTCGGTCCCGGAACATCGCGATGTCACCCACGACGGAACCCGGACCCTGCCGCCCCACGACCGATCGACCGGCCCCCGTACGGCGATACAGCTCGACCTCGCCCTCCTTGACGATGAAGCACGCAGTGGCGTCGTCTCCCTCACGGAAGAGGTGGGTACCGCGATGCTTGTCGACGACGACACCGGCGCCAGCGAGCGCAGCCGCGTCGTCGGGTCGCAGCGGCAAGTAGTCGGTCCTGCCGAGGCTTCGTGCGAGCCACGCTGCATGTTGATCGAGCGGTATGGCCATACAACGCCAACACGTTGGCCGTCTCGGACCTTCCCGATGATCGCTTCGAGTTGTTGGGCGAGCGAGCGGTGCGTACAGTCGCCCGATGGCCCATCCGACCGTGCCCTACCGGACTCCCAGCATCCCTGACGAAGAACGCATGGTCGTCGCACGGACGGTGTACGAGGAGATGGACGGGCGTCGCTCCGTTCGCGACTTCTCCGATCGCGCCGTACCTCGAGAGCTGGTGGAGCTCGCCATTGCGAGCGCATCTACGGCTCCCAGCGGTGCGCACAAGCAGCCGTGGACATTTGTCCTCGTCGGCGATCCTGTCGTGAAGCGAGCCATCCGCGAGGCAGCAGAGACCGAAGAACGTGAGAACTACGAGGGTGGCAGGCTTCCTCCGCACTGGCGCGCCGACCTCGCCGCGCTCGGAACCGATTGGGAGAAGCCCTTCCTCGAGACCGCTCCATGGCTCGTCGTCGTCTTCGAACAGCGGTACGGGGTCGCACCCGACGGTTCGCGACGCCATCACTACTACGTGAAGGAGTCGGTCGGCATCGCATGCGGCATGTTCATCGATGCGCTCCACCGCATGGGGCTGTCCACGTTGACGCACACGCCGAGTCCGATGGCGTTCCTTCGCACACTCCTGGGACGTCCGGAGAACGAGCGACCATTCATCCTCTTCCCCATCGGGTATGCCTCCGACGACTGTCACGTCCCCGATCTGGAACGCAAGCCGCTCGATCAGGTGATGGTCGAAGTGGCGTCGCCCGACCTCGCCGCCGACGATCCGGCGACCTGAGGCCGCCCACCGACGAGTGTCACCCGCCGTGGTCGAGGCGGACGCGGATCCGTCGGAAGCCCCTGCCCTTGTTCTCCGCTTTCGGGATGACGATCCGCCCGACCTCGCCCGTCTCGTTGACGTGGGTGCCGCCGTCGGCCTGGCGATCGAGACCGACGATGTCGATCACGCGCACCTCTTCGATCCCTGGTGGGAGCAAGTTCACCTTGGTCCTGATGAGGCTCGGGTCCTCGTCAGCGGCGTTGCGAGGGAGGAAGGACACCTCCACCCGCCGGCGTCGCTCCAACTCGGCATTGAGCTCAGCCTCGACCACGGGGAGGTCATCGGCCGTCCAGTCGGGGATGTCGAAGTCGAGGCGTCCCTCACCCGGCTCCATGTTGCCCCCGGTGACGGGACTGTGGAACCGATTCCACACGACGCCGCACAGCGCATGGAGCGCGGTGTGGGTACGCATGAGGGCGTACCGACGGTCCCAATCGATCACGCCACGCACCGCTGCGCCTTGCGGCGGGACCGCTTCGTCGAGCCAGTGCCACACGCCGTCGCGGTCCTGCGTCACCCGCACCACCGAGAGCTGGTCATCGCCCACGGCCAGCGTGCCGAGATCATGGGGTTGACCACCTCCACCGGGATAGAACACCGTCCGGTCGAGCAGCACCCGGGCATCGTCTTCGTCCGTACGGACGATGGTGGCATCCATCGTCGTCGCATAGGCGTCGGTGGAGTAGATACGTTCGGTCATGGCGCCTCCCGTGTGAGCATGGTGGCCCTCACCCTATTGCCGGCCACCCGATGTGGCGAGATGACGAGCGGCGGGCCACCGAGGGTGGGCATCGACGGTCACGCGCCGACGTGGCGGGAGGGCTCCTCGATGGGGGACGTGGTCGCTCGCGGCGAACCTGCACGCCACACGAGGTATCCGACACCGACCATCACGATGATGGCGAATCCGAACCACTGGACTGCGTACCCCAGATGGCTTCCCTCGGTCAGCTCCTCGAGAGGGATCGGTATCGGTACCGAGTCGGTCGGCGCCGGATCCTCGACGTCGAGGACGATGGACACGTCCAGGACCTCCTCGTCGATCCACCGGTCGATGTAGGCGAGATCGATGCGGCTGATGGAACGGATGACCCCATCAACGGGGTCGGGCTCACCGATCCGCAGTGGTTCCTCGCCGTCGTCGAGCCAACCGGTGACCTCGACGGGACCATCGGGGGCAGCGAATCCCTCCGCTGGTGGACCGGGGGTCCCCGACGGAACCAGGCCACGGACGACGATGATGACCGTCCCATCGGCGAGCTCGAGGGGCGTGGCGACGAGCGTGCCGCTCGCGTCGTCGTAGGTCCGCCCAACGGAGAAGAACTCGAGATCGTGGCGATACACGCCCTGGACGGTGACGGGTCGATGATTGAGAGCCGCAGGATCCCGGCCGAGCGACGCCACCAGGGAGCCGAGCTCTTCTGGCGATCCATCCCTGCGTTGTTCGATGAGTGCGTTCTGCGTGCGCCGCTCATCGAGGCGATCGAGCTGCCAGACCGCCAGCCTGACGAACAGGAGGGTCAGGACGGCGCCGACCACGAGAGCCAGGATCCATCGAGGTTTTCGCAGAACCGAACGGTCGAAGCGGGCCACGACCCGAGGGTACGACGCCGATCCGATCTACCGGTCCGCAGACCACCGGGCTCGGGTGAGACCGAAGTTGATCTGGTCATACCGCACGCCGGCCTTGAGGTATGCCGACGGTGCTACGCCTTCACGTCGCATGCCGATCTTCTCCGCGACACGTGCGGAGGCATCGTTTCCGTCCATGACGGGCGCCCACAGGCGCATGAGCCCGCGGTCCTCGAAGAAGACGTCGACCATGGCCGTCGCAGCTGCGGTCGTGATGCCGCGACCCCAGTGCGCGGGGTTGAGCCACCATCCGATCTCCGCGGTGCCGGTCGCCTCCGCCGAACCAGCAAAGCCGCCCATGCCTCCCCCGAGCGTCCCATCGATGAACACGGCGAACTGCATCGGGGGTTCCGACGATGCCAGCTCGATCCACGCCTCGGCGGCGGCATGCGTGTAGGGCGAGGCGAACCCGTCACCCATGAATCGAGGAATGCGTGGATCGTTCGCCGCTGCGACGAGCGGTTCGACCATCGACGTGTCGTACGGCCTCAACTCGACGCCGGGTATCGCCACCGCGATTCCTCCCGCCCGTGGCGACGGCGTCGACGCCTGCTCGGTCGGTGTCTCGTACCGGCCACCGGTACGCCAGTACGCACCGTCCGCACGATCCATGAACCCCTCTTCGACGAGGTACCTGCGTACCGCTGCGTAGTCGGGGTGGATCAACTGGATCATGAAGTTGACGTCGCGTTCGGGATAGCGGCGCCCCGGTTCGAATCCGATGGCGATCCGCTCCATGACGAGTCTGCGCTTCTTCGCCGCCTGGGGGATCTGGACCAGTCGATCCCCGTCGAAGAACCGCCCGAGGATGGCAGCTTCCCGCTCGGTCCACGGACCCTCGACCGGTGTCCCGAGGGTTCCCCCGTCACCGGGCAGGTCCTTTGCGATCGTTCGGAGGACGGCGATGTCGAGGTTGCCGTCCTCGCCGAGTATCCCCGCCGCCCGTAGGGCACCGACGGCCTCTGCCACCGATCGGGGGGGTACGTCGAGATCCTCGGCGATCGCCTGGAGCGAAACGGGTCCGGCAACTGAGGCGCCGAGTACCGCGAGGCGCACGGGATCGAGCGCAGCGCGCAGGAATGCGAGGCTGTCAGGCGCACTCATCGGGAACCGCCTATTCGCACCGCCCCCGTGCGTCGAGGATCGGCAGCGCCCTCGAGGGCACCGTCGGATCCGAGGGCAGCGGCTTGAACCCCACCGAAGTACATCGAATGCTCCGGCAGGAGCCGAAGGGCGAGGTCGGCGACGAGCGACACGTCGATACCCGGTTCGTGCGCGAGGGTGGGGCGTCCGTCGAACACCTCGGCATGCATACGAGGGCCGCTGACAGCCTCCGGGAGCGGCATGCCGCACACGACGTGGTTCAACAGCACGGTGGCGATGGCAGACGTGATCCGATCGGCACCGGGCGATCCAATCGCCATGACCTCGCCGTCGCCAGAACGGCCGATCGTCGGCGCCATGTTCGACAGGAGTCTCTGACCCACCGGGAGTGCGTGGAGCCCTTCCGAGGTCAACTCGACCTCACCCAGCGAGTTGTTGAGGCCGAACCCGTAGCCGGGGATCACGGCACCGGATCCGTACCCGGCCGACACGGTCACCGAACAGGCAAGGCCAGTCTCGTCGACAGCGGACGTGTGGACCGTCGACGGTGAGCGGTGAATCGCGGCGACATCGGCGAGCATGGCGAGTTCCTGGAGGACATCGGCACCGGCGAACCGGTCCACGTCGCCGTCGAGCTCGACGCGTCGGAACGAGAAGACGGCATCCTGTGCCGCCGCGTACGCAGCGACGTCACCGGCCGTCCAGCCATTGATGTGCAGTCGCTCGAGCAGGGTCAACAGAGCGGAGAGCGTGATCCCTCCTACGGCTGGCGGTGCATTCGTTGCGATGTCCCAGCCATGCAGGCCGATGCGTGCAGGTGGCCGAACGACGGGTGCGTACTCCTCGAGGTCGTGGATCGTGATGAGGCCGCCCCGCTCGTGGGCTGCGTGGGCGAGGACGGCGCCCAGGTCGCCGCGATACAAGGTGCTGGCACCTTCGTGGGCGAGCATCTCGAGACACCGAGCCAGGTCGGGAATCGTCACCGTGTCGCCTGCACGCACCGGTGAACCGTCCTCGCGGTGGTAGATGACCGACGTCTCGTCATCCCAGCCGTAGATGACGTCGTGGGCGTACTGCATGTAGTAGCCGCTCGCGGTCGACACCTCGAATCCATCCCTCGCCAGGTCGACCGAGGGGAAGAACAGCTCGGACCATGGGACGGCTCCGTATCGTCGAGAGGCGATGTCGAAGCCTGCGAACGCACCGGGAATGGCGATGCTCCCCCATCCGACGACGGTCTCCATGCCACCGCCGTAGCCCATGGCCACACGATCGGTCGAGGTCGGGGCATCCTTGGCACGACCGCGCCCTGGCATCTCAGCGTATGCGTCGATGACGATGGGAGCGTCGTCGGGGGGCCAGATGGTGATGAATCCACCCGCTCCCGGCGAGACGATGCCCAGTTCGGTGGTCATCGAGGCGATCACAGCGGCGATCGCCACATCGACCGCATTGCCGCCGAGATCGGCCACCATCTGACCAGCCTCGGCGGCGGATGTCGACGCTGCGGCAACGAGGGTTCGAGGCATCGGTGCACCTTACCCAGCGGCGCGTTCCTCCTTCCCATCGACGTCATCGACCCCACGCAGCTCAACGGAGTGGGCGATGACCTCGATTCGGCTGCTACGTCCTTCGGTCGCCGACCAGAACCGACGTTGGACCGATCCCGCCACCCACACCTGTTGGCCGACGACGAGCGGTCCGGCCAACAGGTTGGTCGGTGGGTCCCAGAGCGTGACCGGAATGACATCGACCCGGCGCCGGGGTTCCGTCGAGCGAACGGTCACGAGGAATCGCGCCATGCTGGTGCCGGAGGTGAACTGACGCACCTCGGGCACCGTGGCGAGATGGCCTGCGAGGACAACGATGTTGAGATCCATGGGCACGTCCCTTTCGAGGGAAGTGCGCGACATCACGAACGTATCGCGGCGGTGTGACATGGCCGCCGTGGGCCCGCGACCCGACTACGAACCGAGCCTGGCGATCTCGGCCTCGAGCTGTTCGTACCCGGGGAACGATGGGTCGTTGGTGACGATCACATCGGCATACCGCCTGGCCGAGGCCCGATCGCCTCGTGCTGCGGCCACACGTCCGGCCACGAAGTACAACCTCAGGTGCGCTTCGTTCGGGGCCTGCTCGATCCGGTTGGGCCTTGCGACCTCCCATGCTTCGTCGGCCCGGCCCTCGTCGAGCAGGAAGGAGGCGTAGACGACCTTGCCCTCGTTCATGACAAGGCCGTGTCCGCCCCGTTTCTGGAGTTCCCCCCAGGCGGCCTCGACGTCCTTGGTCCTTCCCTGTGCGCGGAGAACGTCCATCTCGACGGGAAGGTGGGTGGTCTCACCCTGCATGCGACGGAACGCCCGCAGCTCGCTCAGGGCCGTTTGCCAGTCGCCCATCCGATAGGCGGCGAGCCCGATCGTCTCGCGGGTCGTGGCATCCTGCGGGCTCAGGGCCTTGGCGCGGTTCCCATGCTTGACTGCTGCGTGGTACTTGCCCTCAGCAAGCGCCTCGGATGCAGCACCGAGGGCCTCGAGCGTCGGTGCAACCCGATCCGCCGGCGTGACTCGCTCGACGGCCTCGATGACCCAGTTGGGGAGATTGACGGCTGCACCCTTGAGGTCGCGACGTCGTTTGGAGGATTGTTGGCGCCGGTCGGCCTCGACCGATCGGGTGGTCGCCGTGTACTGCTTCTTGCGGGCTGCCGGCGTCGCCGCCGATGGAGGACGACCCTTGCTCGCTCCCTTGGATCCGGGCGCCCGCGAGCTGGATCCGCCGGAGCCCGGGGGTCTGCCGCCGGTCCCCTTCTTCGGTGAACCCGTCGAGCCCTTCGCACCGGAACCCTTGTAGCCACCACCGCTGCTGCTGCGTGACTGCTTCGATGGCGGGGAGCCCTTGCGGTTGCCCGAGGACGACCGGCCGGAACCCCCGCTCCCCTGCTTGGGGCGTCCGGAACCGCCCGTCGAGCGACGGGAGTAACCCTTGCCGGACGACGAGCCGCCCTTGTCCTGTGCCATGGTGGTGATCCTTCCGAGCGCCCTGCCGTCCGAGGTGCGGCCGGGCAAGGGAATCCTACCGTGCGACCACTCCAGTTCCCCTTCCACGCGGCACGACGGTCGCGTACGATCGTTACCCACGGGGCCGATGGCAGCGGCGAGCGACCCGAGGTGATGACGGTGAGCAGGTTCTCGACCAGGGCGGAACTCCTCGAGGACGCGGACGGTGCCCGACGCAAGCTCGAGGACCTCATCTCCCGGATTCCGGATGAGGCCCTGGTCATCGAGGTCACCGACGGTATGTCCACGAAGGACTTCCTCGCCCACCGCACCGAGTGGGGCCGCATGATGATCCAGTGGTACACAGAGGCCGCTGATGGCGGTTCCCCAGCGGTGCCGTCCGACCGCCACACCTGGAGGGACCTACCGGCGCTCAACGCCGAGATCCACGAGCGCTTCGCCGACATCAGCCCGACGGACGCCCGGACCCAGTTCGTCGAGGTGCATGACGCACTCCGTGCCCTCATTGCGTCGTGCACCGACGACGAACTGTTCACGAAGCACCACTACGAGTTCACCGGTTCCTCCGACCTGGCGACCTACTTCGTCTCCGCCACCGGAGGCCACTATCGGTCGGCGTACAAGCACATCAACCGCTGGTGGCGTGCGAATGGTGACGCCTACGACCAGTCCACCCCCTGAATGGCGACCCAGGGCCCCTCGGAACCACGCCACGGCCCGTTGAGAACGCGACGCCGAACGAGAGAGGGCCGCCCCACGAACGTGGAACGGCCCTCTCTTCAAGAATGTTTGGCAACGACCTACTCTCCCGGGGCCCTTCGGCCCAAGTACCATCGGCGCTGGCGGTCTTAACTTCCGTGTTCGGAATGGGAACGGGTGGATCCCCGCCGCTATGGTCACCAAAGCTATGTGAATGCTCTCTGAGCACTCCATAGCGAGCACAAAATCGCGGTAATCAAATTCAAGCCCTCGGCCTATTAGTACCGGTCAGCTTCACACATTACTGCGCTTCCACTTCCGGCCTATCAACCTGGTCGTCTACCAGGGGCCTTACCTGATTTCTCAGTGGGAGATCTCATCTTGGAGCCGGCTTCGCGCTTAGATGCTTTCAGCGCTTATCCGTTCCGTACGTAGCAAACCAGCCGTGCTCTTGGCAGAACAACTGGCACACCAGAGGTACGTTCATCCCGGTCCTCTCGTACTAGGGACAACTCTCCTCAAATCTCCTGCGCCCACAACGGATAGGGACCGAACTGTCTCACGACGTTCTAAACCCAGCTCGCGTGCCTCTTTAACGGGCGAACAGCCCGACCCTTGGGACCTGCTTCAGCCCCAGGATGAGACGAGCCGACATCGAGGTGCCAAACACCGCCGTCGATATGGACTCTTGGGCGGTATGAGCCTGTTATCCCCGGGGTACCTTTTAGCCGTTGGCCTCGGCGCACCCACGTGCCGCCGAGGGATCACTAAGCCCTACTTTCGTACCTGCTCGACTTGTAGGTCTCGCAGTCAAGCTCCCTTGTGCCTTTACACTCAACGCCAGATTGCCGACCTGGCTGAGGGAACCTTTGGGCGCCTCCGTTACACTTTAGGAGGCCACCACCCCAGTGAAACTGCCCACCAGACACTGTCCTTGATCCGGATAACGGACCGAAGTTAGAAGCACGTCATGTAAAGGGTGGTATTTCAAGGTTGTCTCCACACCCGCTAGCGCGGATGCTTCAATGACTCCCACCTATCCTGCACATCACAGGAAGTACTTCAATATCAAGCTGCAGTAAAGGTCCCGGGGTCTTTCCGTCCTGTTGCGGGAAGTGAGCATCTTTACTCACATTGCAATTTCGCCGAGTCTCTGGTTGAGACAGTGCCCGAGTCGTTACGCCATTCGTGCAGGTCGGAACTTCATCGGAATCCCCGAGTTTCCTCGGGGGATAGACTATGCCTTCATCTCGTTCAGTTGATCGATGATGACGTCGGGATCGAACCTCCGCTTACCGCTCGGGTTCATCCTTCGTGCCATCGTCACGATCTCAATCAGTCCTTCCGGCTGGAGGTGCTGTCGTTGTGCCATTCGGTCGCACACGGCGACGAACAGGTCAACGTCTTGCTGCTTCGCTGACAGCAATGGCCATTCCTCGAAGTGAGGAAGAACCTGCTGTCGTAGCTGGTACAGACTGCGCACCTCCCATTTCACCGTCTGATCACTGGGGTCCCGCCGAATGCTTCCGCACTCGAAGTAGCCCATGATCCGGTGAATCACCTGGCTCCGATCTTCGTTCTGGCTGACCGACACAGATGGTCGGACCTCCCAACCCACCCTGAGCGTTGCTCGTGGTGAGATCGAGACGGTGAAACAGCCTTCGCCATCGAAGAATCCGGAGACGTAGGAAGGAAAGTCGATTGCTGAACGAGAGCCCACGTATTGTGCCGGCCGTAGATTTGCCATATCCACAACGTACGTCATGGGTGTGACAGGGACCGGCACCGAACTCCGAGGAGTTCAGTCGTTACGGGGTCATGTCGGTTGGCTCCGACAGAGGACTTCCCACGGCATTACCCGTCGGCTATTGCTCGGTCCTTGATCCGAACAGCCGGTGTGGGCTTCGCCGTTATGAGTGGGTGTGATAAGTGGAGTCGCCTCCACTGACGGGCAATTCAATTACCCGACAAGGAATTTCGCTACCTTAGGACGGTTATAGTTACCGCCGCCGTTTACCGGGGCTTGATTTCACAGCTTCGCTCCGAAGAGCTAACCGATCCACTTGACCTTCCGGCACCGGGCAGGCGTCAGAGCGTATACGTCGTCTTACGACTTAGCACGCTCCTGTGTTTTTAGTAAACAGTCGCTTGGGCCTGGTCTCTGCAACCCCATCGGGCTTCGGACGCGAAGTCCTACACCCTACCGGGGCGATCCTTCTCCCGAAGTTACGGATCCATTTTGCCGAATTCCTTAACCAGAGTTTTCTCGCTCGCCTTAGTATTCTCTACTTGTCCACCTGTGTCGGTTTGGGGTACGGGTACCCAAGAAGCTCGCTAGAAGCTTTTCTCGACGGCATGGGGTCGACGGCTTCGCCTAATGCGGCTCGGCATCGCGTCTCAGCCTTGATGAGATCCGGATTTGCCTGGATCTCGGCCTACACGCTTACCCCGGGTCAACCAACGCCCGGGTCCGTCTGCCCTTCCGTGTCACTCCATCGCTGACCTAGTACACGTTGGGTCGGTAGGCCCCGAAGGGCTTTCCTTAGCAAACGTGATTCGGTCTGGACGCGTCTTGAGTAGTACAGGAATATCAACCTGTTGTCCATCGACTACGCCTTTCGGCCTCGCCTTAGGACCCGACTAACCCTGGGCGGACGAGCCTTCCCCAGGAACCCTTGGACTTTCGGCGGAAGAGATTCTCACTCTTCATTCGCTACTCATGCCTACATTCTCACTCGAGTGCCCTCCACGACTGGCTTCCGCCGCCGCTTCAATGGACACTCGACGCTCCCCTACCACTCACACCCCCTGGACCACGAAGGCCTGGGTTAGCAGTGTGAATCCGCAGTTTCGGTATATGACTTGAGCCCCGTTACATCATCCGCGCGGGATCACTCGACCAGTGAGCTGTTACGCACTCTTTAAAGGGTGGCTGCTTCTAAGCCAACCTCCTGGCTGTTTGGGCAACCCTACATCGTTCCCCACTTAGTCATAATTTTGGGACCTTAACTGGCGGTCTGGGCTGTTTCCCTTTCGACCATGAAGCTTATCCCACATGGTCTGACTGCCGGGTTTGGCGCATTGAGATTCGGAGTTTGACTGGGTTCGGTAAGCTTGTTGGCCCCCTAGCCCAATCAGTGCTCTACCCCCAATGCGGAACACCCGACGCTAGCCCTAAAGCTATTTCGGGGAGAACCAGCTATCGCCGAGTTTGATTGGCCTTTCACCCCTATCCACAGATCATCCCCCCAGTTTTCAACCTAGGTGGGTTCGGGCCTCCACGAGGTCTTACCCTCGCTTCACCCTGTCCATGGATAGATCACTCGGCTTCGGGTCTATGACATGCGACTTGGCGCCCTATTAAGACTTGCTTTCGCTGCGGCTCCACCTCTCGGCTTAACCTTGCCACACATCGATAACTCGTAGGCTCATTCTTCAAAAGGCAGGCAGTCAGGAGCTTAAGCTCCCTCCTACTGCTTGTAAGTAGACGGTTTCAGGTACTATTTCACTCCCCTCACCGGGGTACTTTTCACCGTTCCCTCACGGTACTTGTCCGCTATCGGTCGCTAGGTAGTATGTAGCCTTACCAGGTGGTCCTGGCAGATTCACACGGGATTTCACGTGCCCCGTGCTACTTGGGAACATCACCACGAGCTCATCACATTTCGCCTACGGGGCTGTTACCTCCTGTGGCTCCACTTTCCAGTGGTATTCGGCTATCTGATGAGTTTGTAACTCGTTCGACGGAATCGACGTCCCGTCAGGTAAGTCCCACTACCCCAGCACGGCAACGGCGTCGACCTTTGACACCGCACTGGTTTGGGCTGATCCCGTTTCGCTCGCCGCTACTCAGGGAATCGCTATTGCTTTCTTTTCCTCGAGGTACTGAGATGTTTCAATTCCCTCGGTTTCCTTTACCGGCCCTATGTGTTCAGACCGGAATGACTGGGCATGACCCCAGCCTGGTTTCCCAATTCGGACATCCCCGGATCAACGCTTACTTGTCAACTCCCCGAGGCTTATCGCAGACTGTCACGTCCTTCATCGGCTCCTAGCGCCAAGGCATCCACCGTCTACCCGTAGTAGCTTGAATTGTATTGAATACTTTGACTTTGTGCTCGCTATGCAGTTCTCAAAGAGCGTCTGCCGGCAAGCCGGCAGATTGGCTTGAGTCGCCCGAAGGCGACCCAGCGTGAGGGCGGCAGTTTCCGGAGGAAACTCCAACCCGAAGCCTGGCTTCGGGCGCCTTCACGACTGAACAGTACGTCGCGTGTACCACCCAGGGGGTGGGACACGTTCGAGATTGACGATTCACTCGGAACTGGCACAGGGTGAGACCCCGTGCGTTAGTTGCTCCTTAGAAAGGAGGTGATCCAGCCGCACGTTCCCGTACGGCTACCTTGTTACGACTTCATCCCAGTTACCGATCCCACCTTCGGCAGCTCCCTCCCCAAAGGGGTTGGGCCACTGACTTCGGGCGTTACCGACTTCCGTGATGTGACGGGCGGTGTGTACAAGCCCCGAGAACGTATTCACCGCGGCTTTGCTGATCCACGATTACTAGCGACTCCAGCTTCATGAAGTCGAGTTGCAGACTTCAATCCGAACTGAGGACGGCTTTTTGGGATTGGCTGACCCTCGCGGGATCGCGGCCCGTTGTACCGCCCATTGTAGCATGCGTGCAGCCCTGGATATAAGGGGCATGATGACTTGACGTCGTCCTCGCCTTCCTCCGAGTTGTCCCCGGCAGTCTCCTATGAGTCCCCGGCCGAACCGCTGGCAACATAGGACAAGGGTTGCGCTCGTTGCGGGACTTAACCCAACATCTCACGACACGAGCTGACGACAGCCATGCACCACCTGTCATGGGCGCGTAAGCACACTGTGTTTCCACAGCTAGACCCATGATGTCAAACCCAGGTAAGGTTCTTCGGGTTGCATCGAATTAAGCCGCATGCTCCGCCGCTTGTGCGGGGCCCCGTCAATTCCTTTGAGTTTTAGCCTTGCGGCCGTACTCCCCAGGCGGAACACTTAATGCGTTAGCTTCGGCACAGCAGACATGAATCAATCCGCTACACCTAGTGTTCATCGTTTACGGCATGGACTACCAGGGTATCTAATCCTGTTTGCTCCCCATGCTTTCGCTCCTCAGCGTCAGTATCGGCCCAGTGAGCCGCCTTCGCTACGGGTGTTCCTCTCGATATCTGCGCATTCCACCGCTACACCGAGAATTCCACTCACCTCTACCGAACTCAAGTCACAACAGTTTCGACCGGCATCCCGGGGTTGAGCCCCGGGCTTTCACGACCGACTTGTTGAACCGCCTACGAGCCCTTTACGCCCAATAAATCCGGACAACGTTCGCTCCCTACGTATTACCGCGGCTGCTGGCACGTAGTTGGCCGGAGCTTCTTCTGGAGGTACCGTCATTTTCTTCCCTCCTGAAAGCGGTTTACAACCCGAAGGCCTTCATCCCGCACGCGGCGTCGCTGCATCAGGCTTTCGCCCATTGTGCAATATTCCCTGCTGCTGCCTCCCGTAGGAGTCTGGACCGTGTCTCAGTTCCAGTGTGGCTGATCGTCCTCTCAGACCAGCTACCCGTCTTCGGCTTGGTGAGCCGTTACCTCACCAACTACCTGATAGGCCGCGAGACCATCCCCCAGCAGCGGACTTTTCCTCAACGGATCATGCGATCCAAAGAGAGTATCCGGTATTAATCCAAGTTTCCCTGGGCTATCCCGGTCTGGGGGGCAGGTTTCTCACGTGTTACGCACCCGTTCGCCGGTTTCCACGTCGGAACCTTACGGAACCAACGCTTCTCCCTCGACTTGCATGCATTAAGCGCGCCGCCAACGTTCGTCCTGAGCCAGGATCAAACTCTCCATCGAAATCCGATGGGAATGATCCTGTGTCCACACGATGGTGGACCAGGAGTTTGTTCATCCCTCAAAAGGATGCGATCACACGAAGGACGGGGGTCCTCTTGATGTGTGACCGTGGCTTGTACGACCATCGTTCCTTCCGCGACACGGGCGAACCCGCACGTGGTCGGTCTGATGGACGTTGATACGCCTGCCGTTCGACCGCCCAGTTGTTTGGTCTCGTGGCAAGCGCCTGTCAATCTCGATCATCCGCCTTCCGGCGCACGATCGACGCACTGTTCAGTTGTCAAGGAGCCCGGATCCTGCGCGGGGCGTCTTCCAACGCTCACACAGGGGCCTCACAGTGTCCCGTCGCTCAGAGCGAGCGACGATCGCCGGTCGCAACCGGCAGAAGCGGAAAGGTACACCACTACGAGAGTTAGTGCAACTCGTTCTGCTCCGCATCGCTGTGGAAGCGATGTACCTGATATTCAATCACGGCACGACCACTAGTGCCACTCCCCCATCGGATTCATCGGAGAAGCCGCGGTGGCGTCGGGGCACACCGTTCCGAGCGCCGTAGTACCCCTGCGGCTAGGGTGCCCGCCGTGGGAACGGGACACAGGAGACTCCGCATCGGCGCCACCCTGCTCGGGGTGTTCGTGCTGTCCCTCGTCGTCGCTGCGTGCGGCTCCGATGGCGCTGAAACCGCCAACCCGGGAGCCACCCAGGTCTTCGGATACGACGACGCCTTCGACGAGGCCATCGTGGAGATCCCCGTGGGTGGCACCATCGAGTGGCTGATGGTGGGAGACAACCCCCACAACGTCTTCGCCTCGGACGGCTCGTGGGAGTCGCCGCTCGTGATGGAGCGCGGAGCACGCTACGAGCGCACATTCGACGAGGCAGGCGTCGTCCCGTACTTCTGCACCTTCCACGGCGACGCCGAGGGCGGGGGCATGGCCGGCTACGTCATCGTCGGCGACATCCCCGAGTACGAGCGACCCCAGCCCGACGACACGCCACCGGCCGAGACGTGGTCCGGCAACACCATCACGATCCCTGACGACCACGCCACCATCCAGGCCGGCGTCGACGCGGCGGCACCCGGCGACATGATCTTCATCCGCTCCGGTGTGTACAACGAGACGGTGACGGTCCGCACGCCCTCGTTGATCATTCGCGGCGAGGACCGCAATACGACCATCCTCGACGGAGGCTTCGAGCTCTCGAATGGCTTCCACGTGGTCGCCGATGCGGTGGCGATCGAGAACATCACCGCCCGCAACTACGAGGTGAACGGCTTCTACTGGACCGGGGTCGAGGGCTATCGGGGCTCATACATCACGGCGCACAACATGGGCGACTACGGCATCTACGCCTTCGATTCCGTCGACGGCCTCCTCGACCACGTCTACGCGTCGGGCAGCAGGGATTCTGGCATCTACATCGGCCAGTGCTATCCGTGCGACGCCGTCGTCGTGGACTCCGTATCGGTGGAGAACGGACTGGCGTACTCGGGGACCAATGCCGGTGGGGATCTGTACCTCATCGACAACTACTTCGCCGACAACATGGGTGGTGTCGCCCCCAACTCGCTCGACTCCGAGCTGTACCCGCCCCACCGCGAGGTCTACATCGGGGGGAACCTCGTCCTCAACAACAACAATGCGGACGCACCGACCAAAGGCCTCGCACGTCTGGCGTGGGGTGAGGGGATCGTCCTCGCGGGTGGCGAGGGCGATGTCGTGGAGAAGAACCTCGTGGTGAACCACGATCGGTTCGGCATCGTCACCAACGTCCTCCCGGACAAGAACATCTGGTGGGCCTCGGACAACACGGTCCGTGACAACACGATTGCCGGCACGGGCGTCGGCGACATGGGGCTCGTCGGCCCACTCTCGAAGGGCAACTGCTTCGAGGGAAACCTCGCGTCGAGTTGGAACTATCCACCCCTGATGACGCTGTATCACTCGTGTGATGGCATCAACCTGCCTTTCCAGATGGACCTCGGGACGCTGTTCTTCCTCATGGGCGCCCAGGCCGATGGATCCAACGGCGTGCCCGCCGGCTCGGATCACCGTATCTGGCCGGCGCCAGGGCCCCAGGAGGTCATGCCCGACGCGGAGACGGCTACGCCCACACCTGCATTCGAAGTGTTCGAGAAACCAGATCTGCGTGCGATCGAGACGCCGACCCTCCCGGAGGGCGTCGAGATCCGCGGGAAGGAGATCGTCGTGTCAGGCATACCCGTCACCGAACCCACCGTGTGGACGTTCATCTTCAGCGTCTGGGCGTACTTCCTGCCACTTGCACTGGTGGGGGCATGGATCGCGCTCGCCATCTGGGACATGGTGCGGCGAGCCGACGACATGGCACGAGGCATGGTGATCCTCTGGTTCTTCGTCATCCTCCTCATCCCGATCATCGGCGTCATCGCATACTTCATCGTCGGCCGCTCACAGATCCCTGCATGGCTGCGCGGTCTCGTCGTGGGGGGCGGTATCGCCGCGTACGCCGTCGTCTTCGTCGGCCTCCTGCTCATCTCCGGCGTGGTCTAGGCGCGAAGGGGCGACGCCCGTGGTCACCGCCCGTCGATCAGGTCCCGGTAGGCGCGAAGGTGCCGGATCGCGAGATCCTGGCGACCCATCCTCTCGTACACCGCGGCGAGGTTGAACTGCGCATCGGCAAATCGGGGGGCAAGTTCCAGGGCGCGTTCATAGGCATCGACGGCCCGCGCGTCGTCCCGAAGGTCGTCATAGGCCACCCCGACGTTGAACGCGGCCGTCGGATCGTCGGGATCGAGGGCCAGCGCTGCCAGGTACTCGTCGAGCGCGTCGCTCACGGCCCCGCCCGCATGCAGGAGTCGGCCGAGGTTCAGATGTGCCTCCGCAAGGGTCGGATCCGCGGCGATCGCACGCCGGTAGGCGTCCTCCGCTGCGATGGGATCATCGTCCTCGACGGCGTCGGCCCACGCCGACCAGGCCCGGGCGTCGTCGCCCTCCGGTTCACCAACGGGGCGCGCCAGCGTGATCCTGTCCGCCTCGGCGCGCACATCCCCGACATCGAAGGTCAGCACGGTCTGGCCGGACTCGGGCTCCCACGTCGTACCGTCGAGGCTCGCCACGACCCTGCGACCCTGTGCGTCGAGGCTCGCCGCGGACAGGTCCACATCTTCGGGGAGTTGCGTCCGCAGCTCGGCAACGGCAGAGCGAATCCGCGCCACCCTGACACCTGCGTGCACGAGGTCGGCAATGGAACGCAACGCGACGAGATCAGTGAACGAGAACCGATACTTCCCCCGGTCGGTGCGGCGGGGATGAACGATGCCCTCGGCGACGAGCACCCGCACCGTTCGGGCCGGCATGTCGAGGAGCCCGGCGATCTCGAGCACCGTGTAGGTCTGGGCAGCGTCCGCAGGCGTGGTGTCTGCCATGCGTTGGATCGTACGGCCCGTTCGCTACTTCTTGGAACTCGCCCGCTTCTTCGCCGGTGACGACGATGCCTTCTTCGCAGGCTTGCGCTCGGCCGTGTCGTCCGAGGTCTCACCGAGGCTCGCCTTGAGGGCCTCCATGATGTCGATCACCTTGGCCTTCGGCTCCTCCTTGGGGGCGAACGTCATCTCCTGGCCCGCCACCTTCTGCTCGATCGCCTCGAGCATCTGAGCGCGCACACCGTCCCCGTACGCCTCGGGGGCGAACGTGTCGCTCGCGATCTGGGCGACGAGTTGCTCAGCGAGCTGGAGCTCAGCCGGGTCCACCGCGGCGTCACCGAGGTCGATGTCGTCGAACGCCCGGATCTCGTCGGTGTATCGAAGCTGCTGCATGAGGATCCCGCCCTGGAAGGGACGCAACAGGACCAGGTAGTCCTTGCCTCGCGCGGCATACCGCGCGAGGGCGGCACGACCCGTCGACTTCATGGCCTCAGACAAGAGCGCATACGGTTTCGCTCCCCCCTTGTCCGGCCCGAGGTAGTAGGCCTTCTCGTAGAACAGCGGGTCGACCTCGGCGAGGGGCACGAACTCCTTGATGTCGATGGACTGGGTGGGAGCGAGCTCCATCGCCTTGAGCTCATCCGGTGTGAAGATCACGTACTGGTCCCGTGCGAACTGGTAGCCCTTGACCATCTCATCGCGCGTGACGACGACCTCGTCGGTCGGGCAGTAGAACTGTTGCCGAACCCTCGTGCCGCACGACTCGTGGATCGAATTCAGCGTGATCCGTGTGTCCGACTCGTTGGTCGAGAACAGCTTCACGGGGATCGCTACCAGGCCGAAGCTGATCGTTCCTGTTGCAATGGGTCGAGCCATGTCGTCCTCGCAGGGGGCGTCGGGAGCAACCTGTATACCACAGAACGCGAAACCTGTCACTGCTTGCGAATGGTGTTCAGTACCTCGGCACACCGTGCATGTCAGCACTCTCGCCCCAGATCTCGCAGCCCGACTGCGCCGTCGATGCCCGTGCGATCACCGTGCGTCGATGCCACGCTGGGTCGCCCACCCCCACAGATCTACCATCGGTCGAATGCCGGACGACGAAAGACCGCTGGACCGACTTGCCGCCTATCGGGCGAAACGGTCGGCCGACCGCACACCCGAGCCGTTCGGTGGCGAGCAGCCCATCATTCGTCATCCAGAAACACTGATGCCACCACCCTCCATTACACCGCTCGAGTACCACCCCATCCTGTTGTCGTGCGCCATACCCACCCGGCCCATCGCTCTATCCGGCGGTGAAGCATCCCACGGTGCAGGCGGCGTGTTCGTCGTCCAGAAGCACGGTGCGACCCGCCTCCACTACGACGTGCGGCTCGAACACGACGGTGTCCTCCTGTCGTGGGCCGTGCCACAGGGCCCATCCCTCGATCCCTCGGTGAAACGATTCGCCGCACGAACCGAGGACCATCCCCTCGAGTACGCCGACTTCGAGGGCGTCATTCCTGCCGGCGAGTACGGAGCCGGACCCATGATCGTCTGGGATCGCGGCGCCCTCACCTGGGACGAGGATCCGGAAACCGGCCTCGCCAAGGGAAAGCTGCTGTTCACCCTGAGCGGCCACAGGGTTTCGGGGCAATGGACACTCGTCCAGATGAAGAAGGACCCCGGCGATTGGTTGCTCATCAAGAAGGCGGACGGATGGCACACGTCGACCCCCGAGGACCTCGATGGACACTCGGTGTACACCGGCCGCTCGCTCGAGGACCTCACCACCGATGTCCGACCAGGGGCGGTCGTCCACCGCATCGCAGCGGACCACGGAGCGGTGGGCTCGGTCGCGGGAGCCGGGTTCGTGCCGATGCTGGCCTCGGTCGCCGACATCCCGTTCTCCCGCAGCGGATGGCTCTTCGAGTTGAAGTACGACGGCTACCGATTGATCGCGGAGAAGGATCGACGGAGGGTGACCCTCCGCTACCGCTCGGGAACCGATGCCACGGCGGTCTTCCCCGACCTCGCAGAGGCACTCCGCCGCCTCCCGTACGATCACCTGCTCCTCGACGGTGAGGTGGTCATCCTCGACGATGCAGGACATCCGAGTTTCGCCGGGCTCCAACGCCGGGCACGACTCACCAACCGATTCGAGGTCGCACGCGCCGCCGCGCAGACGCCCGCGACGTACTTCGCCTTCGACCTCATCAGCTGCGACGGCCTGGATCTGCGTACCGTGCCGTTGCGTCTCCGCAAGGAGGCCCTCTCGACGGTCGTACCGAACATCGGGCCGTTGCGGTACACCGACCACATCGAAGAGCGTGGCGAGGCGATGCATGAACAGGTCGTTGCCATGGGCCTCGAGGGCATCGTCGCCAAGGATGCATCCTCGTACTACGTCTCGGGTCGATCGTCGGCATGGAAGAAGGTACGCGCGGACCACACCGACACCTTCGCTGTGGTCGGGTACGCACCGGGAAAGGGCTCCCGAGAGGCGCTCGGGTCGCTGCTGTGTGCCGCGTACCGCAACGACGCGCTCTCGTACGTGGGACGGGTCGGTTCCGGCCTGTCCGAGTCGGATCTCGCGGACCTGATCTCGATCCTCGAAGAGCACCGAACCGACGTCGCTGCATGTCCCCTGCCGGAGGGGCAGGGCGATGTTGCCGTCACGCCCACGATCGCGGTCGTGGTGAGGTACAAGGAGATGACCGGGGACGGACACCTCCGACAACCCGTCGCCTTGTCGTGGGGAGCCATCGACGTTGGTGCCCTCGCCAACCTCGACGACAACGACGATCCTGTCCACGAACCGCCCGCTCCCGTCGTCGGCGACGACCGGAGCGTGGTCGTGACGAACCCCGACAAGGTGCTGTGGCCCCAGCAAGGATTCACGAAGTCAGACCTGATCGACTACTACGGAGCGGTCGCAGACCACCTGTTGCCCCTCATCGCCGATCGCCCCCTGGTGCTCGATCGGTATCCCGACGGCATCAACGGGAAGTCGTTCTTCCAGAAGAACGCACCCGACTTCGTCCCCGAGTGGATCCGTACGGAGTGGATCGAGCGGGACGATGGCACAGGCAACAACTACTTCATCGTCGAGCAGGCCGACACGTTGCGGTACCTCGCAAACCTGGCGTCCATCCCGCTCCACGTATGGGCAAGCAGGGTCGGAAGCCTGACCTCGCCCGACTGGTGCATCCTCGATCTCGACCCGAAGGACGCACCGTTCTCATCGGTCGTGGCGATCGCCCGCGCCATCCGCGAGCTGTGCGACGAGATGGGCCTGCCCTCCTACCCCAAGACGAGCGGCAAGACCGGCTTGCATGTCCTCATCCCCATGGGTCCCCCGCTGGGCTACGACCACCAGAAGCTCCTCGGAGCTCTCATCGCCCAGGTCGTCGAATCCCGCCACCCCGACATCGCCACGACCGTGAGGGCGCCAGCGAACCGTGGCGGGCGCGTATACATCGACCACCTGCAGAACGGCATGGGGAAGCTGATCGTGGCTCCCTACAGTGTGCGGCCCGTTCCCTTGGCGACCGTGTCGACGCCGTTGCGATGGTCCGAGGTGACCTCATCGCTCGATGTCGATGGCTACACGATCAGGTCCGTGCCGCGACGGCTGCGATCGCTCGCATCGGAGCCCCTGCACGCGATCCTGTCCGATACGTCGGACATCGTCGCCGGTCTCGAGCGCCTATCGAGGGGCCTTCAGGGCTGATCCACCTCGCCGGACACCCAGGCTGCGTACGAGGCCGCAGCCTGCGCCTCGAGCACGAGGATCTCGGGGACGTCGTAGCTGTGGAGCTCGGTGATGGCCGCCACCAGGCCATCCACGGATGTCGGCGACGTCTTGACGGTGATCTGCACCTCATCGTCCTCGACGATGTCGCCATTCCACCGATAGACGGACCCGAGCTCGCTGAAGGAGGCACATGCGGCGACGCGTCGCTCCACGAGATTCCTCGCGAGCGACCGGGCGAGGTCGCCGGACGCCTCGGTCGTCATCACGATGACCACCTCCGGCACGGGTGCCGGAGCCGGACCCTTCACGTGAAGATCTCCTCGACGGTCGCATCGTCGCTCGTCGCGAGGACCTTGGCGTCGCCGGATCGTCTCGTGCGAAGGAGCGAGATCCCGATCGCGACGAGGATGACCACGGCGACCATCGCGATGATGCGTCTCCTGGTGCAGCGTGATTCCATACGACCAGCCTACGCCGACATGGTGAGGGTCGTCGCTCCGGCACCGATGCCGCCCCCGGGTGCGCAGCGAGACATCACTCGCCCGAGGACCCGGCGATCTGGCGCCGCATGTACTCACGTTTGCGTTCGAGTACCTCGTCACGCTTGTCGGCGGTCCAGCTCCTCCCGAGATCGCGGGGATTGGCTGCCCACACCGTCACGTCGTTGAGTGCCCGCAGTTCGATCAGGATGTCCTCGAGCAGCTGCTCGATACGGTCCCCATCCATGTCCATCCACCTCCCGGGTCAGGAGCTGGCAGCGTAGCCCGCCCCGGCGGGGCTCGAATCACCGGCGGCGAGCGATGCGGTGCCGCCAATGCGACCGTAGGGTCCTCCCATGCGATTCAGTCGCCGCGGACACCGTGAACCGACGTCCGAGGACCTCCACATCGAGTTGACCATCCGATGGGGGCTCACCACCGTCGTCGTCGCCACGAGCCACGATGCGCCCCGACTGTGGCTCCACGGCGTGCATCTGGACGCCCGTGCCGAACGGCGGGACCATGGCACGCCGGTCGAGGACGCACACGACGTCGACATCCCCGTTCCGCTCCGGATGCACCCCGGGGGTTCCCTCGACGCCCACTGGCGCCCCGCGTCGTTCGATCTCGAGGACCCCGGACTCCATCGACCACGATTCACGGCGACGGCCGCTGTCTCGCTCCCCCGCAAGCTCGCATCCCTGGTGCATCCCTCGGTGAGCGTGGTCGACGACTTCGTGTTCGACGGCCACCGGTATGTCCTCAGACCCGGCAGCGAGCTCGAGCGGCCCCGGCCGGAGCGCTGATCAGGCCGAGGACGCAAGAAACCCCGAGAGGTGGTGCTCTCAGGGTTCCTCGTGTCGGAGAGAAGACTCGAACTTCCACGGGATTTCTCCCACATGGCCCTCAACCATGCGCGTCTACCAATTCCGCCACTCCGACGTGGGGGCCGGGAGTATACCCAGCGGGTTCCGTCAACGGTCAGGCACCCATCACCTGCCTCGGATCAAATGACCTTCTTGATCTCAGGGAAGTGGCACGCGACCCAGTGGCCGGGCTCGAGTTCGGCCAGCTCCGGCTCATCCACGTCGCACTTGCCCTCCTGGGCGATCGGGCACCGCGTGTGGAACCGGCACCCCGAAGGTGGGTTCGCCGGTGACGGGATGTCGCCCTCCAACAAGATGCGCTCCCTCTGCACCTCGATCGTCGGGTCCGGAATCGGCACGGCGGAGAGCAGTGCGTGGGTGTAGGGGTGCATCGGTCGGTCGTAGAGCGCGTCACGGTCGGCCATCTCAGCGATACGACCCAGGTACATCACCGCGACACGATCCGATATGTGGCGTACCACGGAGAGGTCATGGGCGATGAACAGATAGGTCAACCCGAACTCGTTCTGCAGGTCGTCGAGGAGGTTCAGTACCTGAGCCTGGATCGACACGTCGAGCGCCGACACGGGCTCGTCGAGCACGATGAACGAGGGATTGAGGGCGAGTGCCCTGGCGATACCGATGCGCTGGCGCTGGCCGCCGGAGAACTCATGGGGATACCGGTTGGCGTGCTCCGGCTGGAGCCCGACGACCTTGAGCAGGTCCTTGACCTTGTCGAGCCGGCTCTGCTTGTCGCCCTCCCCATGGACGAGCAACGGTTCGGCAACGATCGAAGCCACCGTCATCCTCGGATTCAGTGAGGCGTAGGGATCCTGGAACACGATCTGGATGTCCTCGCGGATGGCACGGAGGCTCTCGTGGCCGGCTTGGGAGACGTTGACGACCTTGCCTGCCGTCTTCGACCGGAACCACACGTCACCTGACGTCGGCTCGACGAGGCGCATCACGGCACGCGCGGTCGTGGACTTCCCGCACCCGGACTCGCCGACGAGCCCGAGGGTTTCACCATGCTTCACCTCGAACGAGATGTCGGACACCGCCTTCACCGCGCCGATCTGCTTCTTGAAGAAGACACCCTTCGAGATGGGGAACTCCTTCACCAGGCTGCTCACGCGCATGATGACGTCATCAGGGAGGTCACTCGAATGCAGTGACGTGTTGTCCATGGTTTCGTCGACGGTCTCGCTCACGACGCCCGCTCCCGGTCTCGTTGCGCCGCCAATCGGACGTCGAGCAACTTGAGATCGAGCTCCGCAGCACGATGGCATGCGACTCGCCGGCCCTCGACCTCCAACAGTGGGGGCAGGACCCTCCCGCAGATGTCGACGGCGAACTCACAACGCGGCCGGAACCGACACCCGACGGGCAGGTCGATGACCGAGGGCGGTGCGCCGGCGATCGAGTGGAGCCGTATCTGTTGCGCCTCATCGAGGCGCGTCATCGAACCCAGCAGTCCCCAGGTGTACGGATGCTGGGGGTTGTGGAAGATCTCGTCCGCCGTGCCGGATTCCACGATGCCACCCGCATACATCACCTGCACCTCGTCACAGAAGCCAGCTACGACGCCCAGGTCATGGGTGATCAACAGGACTGCCGTGTTGCGTTCGTCGGCGAGGGTCAACATGAGGTCGAGGATCTGGGCCTGCGTCGTCACGTCGAGGGCGGTCGTGGGCTCGTCGGCGATCAGGAGGTCGGGGGCACACGACAGCCCCATCGCGATCATGACCCGTTGGCGCATACCGCCCGAGAACTGGTGGGGGTAGTCGTCGAGCCGGGCCTTGGCGTTCGGGATCTGCACGTCGGCGAGCGCCTGGGTCGCGATCTCGTGTGCCTCCTTGCGCGACACGTCCTGGTGGAGGCGAATGGTCTCCATCAGCTGGTCGCCGACCGTGTAGACGGGATTGAGGGCCGTCATCGGATCCTGGAAGATCATGGCGATCTGGCCGCCGCGGACACTCTGCATCTCGTCCTCGCCGAGATCGAGCAGGCTCCGGCCCTTGAATGAGATCGTGCCGGTCACGATCTCACCGGCAGGGGGTTCGATCAGGCGCATGATGGACATGGCGGTGACGGACTTCCCCGACCCGGATTCACCGACGACCCCGCGGCGTTCACCCGGGTACACATCGAAGGAGATGCCGTCGACAGCTCGTACGACGCCCTCCTCCGTCGAGAAGTACGTGCGTAGATCATGCACGCTCAGAAGTGGTTCCGGCACCGCGCTCCCCTACTTTCGCTCGATCGTCTGGGTCGGATCGAGGGCGTCACGCAACCCGTCACCGAGGAAGTTGATGGCAAGGACGGTCGACACGAGCGCGAAGCCAGCGAAGACCATCTCCCACCAGTACCCGCGGACGGCCTGACGACCACCCTGGGCGACCATGGCACCCCACGTCGGCGTCGGGGGCCTCACGCCGAAGCCGAGGAACGACAGTGCAGCCTCGACGATGATGGCGATACCCACGATCAGCGTCGTCTGCACGATGATCGGGCTCATGGCGTTCGGGAGGATGTGCCGGAAGACGATCCGTTTGTCGCTGGCACCTGCGGCCCTCGCAGCTTCGACGAACTCCTTCTCGCGGAGTGAAAGGAATTCGGCACGAACGATGCGTGCGAGCCCACCCCATGAGAGGAACCCGAGGAGGAGCGCGATCCCCAGTGGTCCCGCCTTGAGCCATTCGGGCAGGAATTCGATCTCGGGCAGGATGCGCCCCACCACGATGGCGACCGGCAGCAGGGGGAGACCGAGCACGAGGTCGGTGAACCGCATGAGCGATTGGTCGGTACCGCCCGGATAGAACCCGGCGAGTGAACCCACGACCGTGCCGAGTGAGGCGACGATGATGCCAGCCACGACGCCGACGATCAGCGAGGCCCGTCCCCCGAAGATGACCCTGGTGAACACGGACCGCCCGAGGTCATCGGTTCCGAAGGTCATCGCCGTCGGCGACGCCTCATAGGTGACCTCCTGGAGGTTCTCGATCTCGATGTAGAAGACACCGTCCGACGAACCCCTTGGCTCGATGTTGCGCAGGATGCGACCATCCGAGTCGACCAGCGACTTGGTGGGATCGTCGATCCACCCGGCCGTCTGCATGAGCGGGGCGAACACCACCACGAGCACGAGGAACGTGAGGTAGACCGCGGCGGTCATGGCCAGACGATGGCGTCGCAGCCTCGTGGAGAACAGATCCCACTGGGTGACGGGCTCGACGGACATGCCCTCGGCTTCGCCGGTGAGGGCCTCTGAACCAGCCATCATCAATTCGGCCGCAGCCATCGGATTCGCTACCGGCGGCAGGTCCCCCGGCTCGAAACCACCGGGCCCGTTGTTCGATCCGGACTCACTCATACCTGACTCGAGGGTCCATGACGCCGTAGAGGATGTCGGCAACGATGTTCATGAGGACGATGCCGATGCCGATGACCATCACGATCGCCATCACCACGGTGTAGTCGATCGTGCCGAGGGCTGTGATGTACAGCCTCCCGACCCCGGGCCAACCGAAGATCGACTCGGTGATGATCGCACCACCGATGATGGTCGCGATGTCGAGGGACACCAGGGTGACGATGGGGATCATCGCGTTGCGCATGGCGTGCTTCGTGATGATCGTGCGGCGTGGCAGGCCCTTGGCCTTGGCCGTGCGCAGGTAATCCGAGTGCAGGACCTCGAGCATGGAGGCACGCTGGAACCTCGAGTAGCCGGCGAGCGAGATCAGCGCGATCGAAATCGCAGGTAGCGCGAGGTGTTGGATCGTGTCGACGATGCGGCCCATCGTGGAGAGATCCGAGTAGTCAGACGAGTTCATGCCACTGACGTAGAAGAGCTTCACACCGGTCCAGCGCTCGAGGTACAGCGCCAACACGATCTGGAGACCGACGCCGATGATGAAGATCGGCGTCGAGAACGCCAGGAAGGCACCGAGCGTGCCGAGCTGGTCGAAGAACGAGTACTGCCGGATCGCCTGGTAGATGCCGAGCGGGATGCCGATCAACAGCGCGATGGCGAGGGCGGTGAAGCCGAGACGGAACGTCGCCCCGACCCTGGAGAACACGAGATCCCACACGTCGGCGCCGCTCTGGAACGAGACGCCCCAGTTGAACTTGATGGTCGTGTTGGACAGGGCGACGAAGAGGGCGAGGGCCCACACGCCGAGGATGTAGCCGCCCCGCCAGTTCGAACGCACGAAGCGGATCAGGAGGAGGGTGGCGATACCGGCGGTCACCACGGCGATGATGGGGACGGCGTTCTGGAGGGAGAACTCCGTCATCGTGGTGTAGTTCTTCAGCCACGTGAGGTACTGCTGCCACACCGGCTTGTCGAGGCCCCACAATGCCGTGAGTTCCTCGACATAGGCACTCATTCTCGGATTGAGTTTGAGCCGATCGAGCGGGCCCCCACCGGACGCCTGCAACAGCGTGAACACGATGATCGACAAGGCGAGGAGCGTGACGATTCCGTACACGAACCGCCTGATGATGTAAGCGAACATCCGAGAGCCTCCTACCCGGGTGCTGGGACTATACCGCGGTTCCCGGCGAGGTGTTCGCCAAAACCGATCCCTTGTCCTCCTCGCAGCCCTCTTTCGGGCGCTGACGCGAAGAGGGAGCCCCGAAGGGCTCCCTCTCCTCGGTCTGAAACCGTGTCGATCTAGAGATCGACCCGGTACCACTCCTCGATGTTCCAGGTGTGGCTTTCCTGCGTCGGGTTGTGCTTGTATCCACCGATTTCGTCGCCCCATGCTGCACCCACCGTCAGACGGGTGTAGAGCGGGAAGAAGACGAGGTTGTCGGCCAGCAGCTGCTCGGCCTCGGCGATCAGAGCGGTGAGCTCCGTCTCGTCCACGGTCGAGTTCATTGCCTCGTACACCTCGACGAAACGAGCCGTCTGATCATCGGTGTAGGCACCAGCGCCATCACGGCCCCACTGGTACGGAGCGGCAGCGATCTCCTGCGTGGGCGACCACACATCGTGGATGCTCACGAGACCGGCAAGACCCGGCGTACCGAGCCATGCCCACTCGCCGAGGTCCCAGGTACCCGTGTCGAACGTGTCACCGAAGAACAGCGAGCTGTCCTCGAGCGAGTTCTCGTACGGGATGCCCGAAGCCTCGAACATCGCAACGAAGAGCTCGGACAGCTTCACACGTGCGTCGTTGTTCGACGTCGTGGAGAAGGTGACTGAGCACTCCTTGCCGGATGCCTCGACTGCTGCGAGATAGCTCTCGTTGGCAGCTGCGGGATCGAGCGTGTACTGCGACCAGGCGTCATTCGACAACGTCGGTGCGTAGGCAGCGACGTACGAGTCGAGTGGCTCGACCTGACCGGCGAGGATCTCATCGACGATGAGCTGCTTGTCGATGGTCTGCGCAACGGCGAGACGCATCTCGGCGACCTCGTTACAGCTGTTCTCGTTCCGCTCGAAGCGGGACTCGCCGAACTGGAACGCAAGGTGCTCCCAGATCGGGCCCGAGAGGACCTCGACGACCGCACCATCGGGTGTGAGCGCCTGGAGGGTCTCGATGATCTCCGAACCGGGGTCCGGCTGGATCGCGTCGAGCTCACGAGCGCTGAACGCCGTGATGAGCGACTCGGTCTCAGGGATGAACCGGAAGGTGACGGAATCGAGGTAGGGCAGCTGCTGCCCGGTCTCGGCGTCGGTCTTCCAGTATGCGTCGTTGCGCACGGCCTTGATGAACTCACCCGTCGAGAGCGAGTCGAACGTGAACGGGCCGTTGGAGAGCCAACGGGTCTCGTTCCAGTCGGAGCTGAAGTCATCGTCGAGTTCCGCGAGCTGATGCGACGGAAGGAGTTCGCCGAAGACGAGCTCGAACTGCAGCGTCGGCGCGGCGAGGGTGTACGAGAACGTCTTGTCCCCGACCTCGGTTGCCGTGATGTCCTCATAGACCGACTTGATGGCGAGCTCGGTCTCCATGATCGTGTCGAGCGTGAACTGGTAGTCGGCGCCCGAAACCGGCGTGCCATCCTCCCAGACCGCCTCGTCCTTGATCTGGTAGCTGACCGTCATCGTGCCGTCTTCATTGACGACAACGCCGCCATTGGCGACCGATGGCAGCTCCGTGACGAGCTCAGGAACCAACTCGAGCGTGTTGCCGTCGATCACCTGTGTGCCCGAGGCCCACATCTGACCAACGATCGAAACGATCGAGTTGTTGTTGACGAACCCATTGAGGGTTGCCGGGTATTGCGAGTCACCAACGATTGCCTCGCCACCGTACGCCTTTTCGAGCGACGCTTCCGTCGTCGTAGTGGTGTCTTCGGGTGCTGCAGTCGTCGTTGTCGTGTCTTCGGGTGCCGCCGTGGTGGTGGTCGTCGTTTCCTCATCGGTGCCGCCGTCGTCAGACGAGCAGGCTGCGGCCACAAGGGCCAGCACGAGGAGGAGAGCGACGATTGCCACAGGTCGGCTACGCCACAATCGATTCAAGGTATTGCCTCCTTAGTCAGCGCCGGGTTCGCTCGCCCGCCTGATCATCGATCAGGATGCCAACAACCACGTCAACCAGAACGTGGAGATGGCGAATGCGATCGCAAGTGCCACCGTGAGGCGGTCCAGATTGCGCTCGACAACCGTCGAGCCTCCCACATTCCCCGTACTCATGCCACCGCCGAACATGTCACCCATGCCACCGCCTCGTCCTGCATGAAGCAACACGAGGAAGATGAGGGACAGCGATATGAGTAGATGGAGAACCGAGACGATCCCATCGAGCAAGGTGTGAACCCCTTTCGCGTTCGACCACGCCCTGCGGGCGGGCCGATCATGGAAGTATGGCGATCCGGCGTCGCTACCGCAACTGTTGTCGGCCGCCGAGCGGCATCGTGCCGTGCACCCGACGGGGCCGAGGACTCAGGGGAGGTCGAGGTCGGCGCGGTACCACGACTCGATGTTCCAGGTGTACCCGGCAACGCTCGCGTTGTGCTTGAAACCTGCGATTTCGTCGGCCCACACCGCGGCTGCCGATGGTCGTGCATAGAGGGGGATGATCACGAGGCTCTCGGCGAGGATGGTCTCGGCCTCGTTGACCAGTGCCGCCAGCTCGCGGTTGTCCACGGTCGAATTCATCTCGTCGCGTACCTCGGCGAAGCGCTCTGTGGCACCATCGATCACGGATGAATCCGGCGTGCCCCATCGGTAGTAGTTCGAACCCGCGGGCAACGATCCCTCGGGATCGAAGACGTCGTGGATGTTGACGAGACCCGAGAACCCGGGGGACCCTACCCACGCCCATGATCCGACATCCCACCGGCCTGTGCTCAGATGTGTCGCCGAAGAACAACTGGTTGGCCTCCAGCTGGTTCTCGAAGGGGATACCCGCCTCCTCGAACATGCCGACGAACAACTCTGCCATCTGCACCCGTTCATCGAGGGTCGAGGTCGTCGTGAACACGACGGTGCATGGCGCACCGGCGAGTTCGGATGCCGCCTGGTAGTTGGCGGAAGCGGCTTCGCTGTCCGCGACGTACGCTGCCCATGCGTCGAGGGACAGCGACGGCGTGAAGGCATCGACGTACGAATCGAGGGGTTCCACCAGCCCGCCGAGCACTTCGTCGACGATGCGGTCACGGTCGATGGTTTGGGCAACGGCGAGGCGCATCTCGTAACGGTCCGTGCAGCTCGACGGATTCCGATTCAGGCGCCCCGGCCCGAACTGGAAGTTGAGGTGCTCCCACGTCGGTCCCGAGACGACCTCGACCGCAGCGCCATCGGACTCGAGCGCCCGGAGGCTCTCGACGACGGGGACCGTGGCCTCAGGGGTGATGATGTCCCCGTCGCGCACCGTGAAGGCCTCCTGGGCCGTTGCGGCATCCGTGATGAATCGGAAGGTCACCGAGTCGAGATATGGCAGTTGTTGGCCCGACTCCGGATCTGTCTTCCAGTATTCGCCGTTGCGTACGACGGTCAGCGAGTCACCGCGCTCCCACTCACTGAGCACGAAGGGTCCCGCAGACGGCCACCTTGCGTCGTTCCAGTCGACGACGAAGTCGCTGCCCTCGACGGCATGCTTCGGGAGGATCTCGGAGAACAGCAGTTCGTGCTGGAGCGTCGGTGCCGCCATCGTGTACTCGAACGTCTTGTCCTCTGCGGTCGACGTGAAGATGTCCTCGTATACGAGCTTCGAGATCGGCAGATCCGGATCGAGGATGGTCTCGAGGGTGAACTGGAAGTCCTCGCCGGTGAGCGGCGTCCCATCCGACCATCGTGCGTCGTCAACGATCTGGTATCTGACCGTCATCGTCCCATCCACGTTGAGCACCACTCCCCCGTTCTCGACGGTCGGGAGTTCGGTGACGAGCTCGGGAATGAGATCGAGCGTGTTGCCGTCGATCTCCTGGACGCCCGCCGCGTAGGTCTGACCGATGATGGAGACGATGAGCGTGTCGCCGCCGGGAAGGAACGCGTTGAGCGTCGGGGGTTCCTGGCTCTCGATGATCACGGCCTCGCCACCGTAGGGTCTGGTGATCGCGGGCACCGTCGTCGACGTGGTCGTGGTGGTCGGAGCTGTCGTGGTCGTGGTGGTCGGAGCTGTCGTGGTCGTGGTCTCGGAGGTTTGACCAGTGCACGCAGCGAGGACGATGGCAACGATCAGCAACGACCATCCCATGGCAGTCCGACGACGCATCGCTGACCTCCTCACCACACCGCGACCACGCAACACTACGGTCGATCCACGAGAAACCGACGTCCATCGTCGGTGGATGTCGCCCTCACCGCGGCACAGAACGCTCCCGTCGGATCAGGCGCTTCCGGCCTGGGCGGCAACCGCTGCGGCAGCCGCCTCCGCCGCTTCCTGGTCACCGAGGTACCCGCTGCCGGTGACCCGCAACGAGGCGTCGAAGTCGTATCGCAGTGGTACGCCCGTGGGGATGTTCAGGTCGGTGATCTCGTCGTCGGGGATCCCGTCGAGGTGCTTGACGAGGGCTCGGATCGAGTTGCCGTGGGCGACGACGAGTACGGTCTTTCCGGCCCGCAGGTCGGGCACGATGTCGTCGTACCAGTACGGGAGCATCCGTTCGACGACATCGGCGAGGCACTCGGTGGACGGGAGCTGCTCGGGTGCGAGGTCCGTGTATCGGGCATCGTGGGCCGGATGGCGATCATCGTCGATATCGAGCGGTGGCGGCGGGATGTCGTAGGAGCGCCGCCACACATGGACCTGATCGAGCCCGTATCGGTCCGCCGTCGCCTTCTTGTTGAGGCCCTGGAGTGCGCCGTAGTGTCGCTCGTTGAGGCGCCAATGGCGCCGCACCGGGATCCACCCGCGGTCCATGGCATCGAGCGCGAGGGCAGCGGTGTTGATCGCCCGCCGGAGGTACGAGGTGTGGACGACGTCCGGGACGACACCTGCAGCCGCCATGACCTCCCCCGACGCCGTTGCCTCAGCGGTGCCCTTGTCCGAGAGCGGAACGTCGGTCCACCCGGTGAAGATGTTCTCGAGGTTCCAGAGGCTCTCGCCGTGGCGGAGCAGTACGAGGGTGTAGGTCGTATCCATGCGGCTCAGGCTACCGCATCACTCGAGGGTGGAGACCTGGGCCGTGTTGACCTGGCGGACGTTCCATGTCGGTGTCCTCAGGCCCGACCACGAGTTCCGCTCCGGTTTCACCGCGGCTTCCTCGGAGAACGGCAACAGACCTCCGTGCCCGCCTCCACAGGACCGTATCGCGACGGACAGGATCCGCCGCCCGAGCATCTCGGGATCGTCCTCGGTGAGGGTGGTGTGTCGCATCGTGACGGTTGCACGCCCGGTGTCGAGATCTGCTGAAGCATCCATCGAAAGCACGCCCGTGGCCTGGTGGAGGCGGTCGAACACGTCGTCGATGTGCTCACCGAGGGCTTCGTCCGACCATCCGATGCGTCGAGTGATGTCGAATTCACACTTGAGTTCGTAGGCGATCACGAGCCAACCCTATCGACACACTGCCGGTCGTGCCGGGTCAGACCCAGTAGCGGATCACCGAAGCGAAGGTGTCGGGATCGAGGGAGGCTCCACCGACGAGCCCGCCATCGATGTCGCGCTTGGCCATCAGCCCGGCGATGTTGCCCGGATTCACCGACCCGCCGTAGAGGACACGCACCTCATCCGCCGCGACACCCGCCACGTCGCGAACCTGGTCGCGAACGAAGGTGCACATCTCGCCGGCGTCCTCGGCGCTCGCCGTCCGGCCGGTGCCGATCGCCCAGATGGGTTCGTACGCGATCACCATGCCGGCGACGGCCTCGGCGTCGATACCCACGAGCCCGGCCCGAACCTGACCGGAGACCTTGTCGAAGGCTCCGCCGGCCTCGCGTTCGTCCTCCGTCTCCCCGCAACACAGGATGGGCGTCATGCCCGCTCCGAGCACGGCCTTCGCCTTTGCGTTGACCACCTCGTCCGTCTCGCCGAAGACCTGGCGGCGTTCCGAATGCCCCACGATCACGTACGACACCGAGAGCTTCGACAACATCGTCGGCGCGATCTCGCCTGTGAACGCACCCTCACCGTGCCAATCGACGTTCTGGGCTCCGAGCCTGATCGCGAGGTGGTCGGATTCGATGACGGTCTGGACGGACCGCAACCCTGTGAACGGTGGGCACACCACGACATCGACCCGCTCGTAGTCGGCAGGATCCAGCCGATAGCTCAGCTTCTGGACCATCTGGATGGCCTCGAGGTGGTTGGTGTGCATCTTCCAGTTGCCGGCGATCAGGTTCTTACGCATCGTTTCCATCCTTCGTCAGCGAGGCGATACCTGGCAGTACCGCTCCCTCGAGCATTGCAAGTCCCGCTCCACCGCCGCTCGACACGTGGGAGACGTCGTCGGAGCGCCCGAGCAACCGGAAGGCGGCGACGCTGTCGCCGCCCCCGACCACCGTATACCCGTCCGAGGATGCCACAGCGTCAGCGACTCCTTCCGTCCCGGACCGGAACGCCTCCCATTCGAAGACCCCCATGGGGCCGTTCCAGAACACCGACTTCTGCCTCGCGTGCTGCCCCGGCGAACCGTTCGACGGTCTCGGGTCCGATGTCGAGTCCCATCGTCCCGGCGTCGATCTCGTGGATCGAGCGCACCTCATGCGAGTGCATCCTCGGCGAACGATTGCGGCCACGACCACATCGGTCGGCAAGACGATCTTGTCGCCGTCCGCGGAACCGAGGAGGTCGGCCACCTCGCCGAGCATGGCATCCTCCACCAGCGAATCGCCGATCTCATACCCGGCGGAGCGCAGGAGCGTGAAGCACATCCCTCCTCCGATCAACATGAGATCGACCGACGGCAGCAGGTTCTTGATCACGCCGAGCTTGTCGGAGATCTTGGCGCCACCCATGATCACCACGTACGGTCGATCCGGGTCGTGCAGGAGTCGATCGAATGCCTCGATCTCGGCCTGCATGAGGCGACCTGCTGCCGATGGGAGCCGATCGGCCACGCCGACGTTGGAGGCATGGGCACGGTGTGCGGTACCGAACGCGTCGTTGACGAACACGTCGGCCAGCGCCGCCAGCCCGTCCGCCACGACGGGGTCGTTCGTGCCCTCCCCAGCCTCGAATCGCGTGTTCTCGAGCACGACCACGGCGCCCGGCGGTGCGGCAGCAATCGCAGCCTCGACCTCGGGACCGATGACGCCTGGTGCCTGGACCGTGACGAAACCGCCGAGTGCTCCGAGCTCCCGGGTGACGGGAGCCATGGAGAACGCGGGGTCCACACCCTTCGGGCGACCGAGGTGGCTGGCAACGATCACCCGGTCGGCCTTCGCCCTCACCTCGTCGATCGTTGCCAGGCTCGCCTGGATACGGAACGTATCACCAACGACGCCATCGTCGAGCGGAACGTTCAGATCCGACCTGATGAGGACGGTACGACCGGTCGTGTCGAGCGTGTCGAGGGTGTCGAACGTGGGCTCAGCCAAGGGTGCGCACGAGGTCGACGAGGCGGCTCGAGTACCCCCACTCGTTGTCGTACCAACCGAAGACCTTGACGAGGTCGCCGTCGACCATCGTCGAACCGCCGTCGAGGATGCAACTCGCCGGATCACCGACGATGTCCGATGACACGATCGGATCCTCCGTGTAGCGGAGGATCCCGGCGAGGGGTCCATCGCCCGCCGCCTTGAGGGCAGCGTTGACCTCTTCGACGGTGGTCGGCCGTCCGACCTTGACCACGAGGTCGGTGATCGATCCGTCCACGACCGGCACGCGCAAGGCCGTTCCCATCAGCTTCCCGTTCAGGTTGGGGAGCACCTTGCCCACGGCAGAGGCGGCTCCGGTCGATGCCGGGATGATGTTCTGCGCTGCGGCCCTGGCACGACGGGGATCCTTGTGGAGGACATCGGACAGGCTCTGGTCGTTCGTGTACGCGTGGATGGTGGTGAAGGCGCCCTTCTCGATGCCGAAGGTGTCATCGATGACCTTCGCCATCGGTGCCACGCAGTTGGTGGTGCACGAGGCGTTCGAGATGATCTTGTGTACCGAAGGATCGAGCTGGTCGTCGTTCACGCCGAGCACCACCGAGATGTCGGGATCCGGTGATGGTGCCGAGATGATCACGTACTTCGCGCCAGCGGCCAGATGCTTCGACGCTGCCTCGTGCGTCCGGAACACGCCGGTCGACTCGATCACGACGTCGACGCCCAGGTCGCCCCACGGGAGTTGGGCCGGGTCACGCTCGGCGAAGACCTTGAAACGGTCCCCGTCGGCCACGATGTCGCCGTCGACCACCTCGACCTTGCCGGGATACGTGCCGTGCACCGTGTCGTACTTGAGGAGGTTGGCGTTGGCATGCACATCACCGAGGTCGTTGATCGCCACGATGTCGATTCCTCGGAACGATCTCGAGACGGTGTCCCATGCCTTGGCGATGCTGTCGGCATCAGTGACGTCGAGGCCGTAGACGGCCGATCGCAGTTGCGCGGCGACGTTCGTTCCCTTTGCGGCACGGAAGAAGTTCCTGCCGATGCGGCCGAATCCGTTGATGGCTACTTTCATGCGACGCTCCTGACAATCAACTGGCGATCGTGGCGAGCACCGCCGCGAGCTTCATCGGATCGTGGGTCGGCCACGGCTCGTCGGCATCCACGAGGTCGCAGGTGACGAGGTCTGCGCCGTAGGTTGCCGTGAGGTCGTGGTCGAACGAAATCCTGCGAAGCGGTGGCGATACGTCCATCACGTGGTCGTTCGCGACGATAGCACCGGGTGGACGCACTCCCGTCAGGCGGAGGAGCGCATCGAGGTGGTCGATCCCGTCCATGGTGATCGTCTCGCCGTCCTGGGTGATGAGGTTCGCGACGTACACGAGTCGGGCCTGCGAACGGTTGATCGCCTCGGTGATCCCCGGCACCCGCATGGCAGCGACGGTCGACGTGATGAGGCTCCCTGGACCAAGCAGGATCTGGTCGGCGACCTCGATCGCCTCGACCGCACGCGGCGTCGCCGCAGCGGATGCGGGAGCCACCCGAACCTCGTCGATCGTGCCCCGGTGGTGCGAGATCGTGACCTGGCCCCGAAGGGTCGATCCGTCGCAGTCGGCTTCGAGCTCGAGGTGACCGGCGCTGGCGGGAATGACCGAACCGGATGTCCCGAGCAACCGCTCGGCGCGGATGAGCGCCGCCTCGAACGACCCTTCGATGTCGGCGAGTCCGGCGAGGATGAGGTTCCCGAGCGAGTGCCCGGCGACATCGGACTCCTCGAACCGGTAGCCGAAGAGCTGCTTCCACGCCGAGTCGCCGGGGGTGAGGGCGAGCAGGCACTTGCGGATATCACCGGGAGGAGGGATGTCGAGGTGTGTCGCGAGCCGCCCGCTCGATCCCCCGTCGTCGGCGACGGACACAACGGCGTCGACACGCCCGGCATAGGTGGCGGCGGCGGCGAGTGCCTTCGAGAGGCCGTGACCGCCCCCGATGGCGACGACGTGCGGACCGTCGAAGGCTGCTTCGAGTTCCTGGAGGAGTGCTTGTGGCGAGGTTGCGGTCTGATTCATCGTCGCGGCATGTCCCGATGGTGCACGGCCGTGTCGACACCCGCAGCGGTGAGGTGCTGGCCGATCGCCTCGGCCATGGCGACGCTCCGATGCTTGCCCCCGGTGCATCCCACCGCAATGGTGAGGTACGACTTGCCCTCCGCCTCGTACTCGGGGATCAGGAAGTCGAGGAGGTCGGTGACCTTGGCGAGGAACGTGCCGGCCTCGTCGTGCGAGAAGACGTACTCGCGGACCGGCTCATCCAGACCGGTCTGGGGACGCAGTTCCGGTACCCAATGGGGATTCGGGAGGAATCGCACGTCGAACATGAGGTCCGCCACCCGCGGGATGCCCTTCTTGAACCCGAATGACGTGAGGTCCACGCGCATCGTGGGCCGCTGATCCGCGGCGAACGCACTCCTGAGTTGGTCGCGTAGTTGGTGCACGGACAGGTCGGTGGTGTCGACGATCACATCCGCCGCAGCGCGCACCTCCTCGAACGCCTCCCGCTCGGCCGTGATCGACGCGATGAGCGCCGTCCGCGGCACGGGGTGGGGGCGCCGGGATTCCTCGAACCGCCGCACGAGTGCACGATCGTCGGCATCGAGGAACAGCACGGTGGTCGGGATGCCGTCGCGATGGAGGTCGATGAGCGCAAGGTCGAGCGTCACGGCGTCGACGCCCGAACGGCTGTCCACGACGACGGCAACCCGCGACCGCGATCCGTCGATGACACCCACCGAGTTGACCAAGTGAGGCACGACGTCGAGCGGAAGGTTGTCGACGACGAAGTAGCCGACATCCTCGAGCACATTGGCGGCCTGCGAACGGCCGGCGCCGGACATCCCGGTGATGATGACGACATGGGCGAGTGACGTGGGTACGGTCACGGATTCACACCTCGTGGAGGGCTTGGTACAGGTCTGACGCAACTGTATCGGGCACGACCTCCGAGAGGGTTGCGACATCGGCTTCGCGCATCTTCTTCACCGAACCGAACCGGCGGATCAGGGCCTTCTTGCGCCCCGGGCCGATCCCCGGCACGTCGTCGAGGATGGAGTCGACCATGGAACGGTCCCGGAGCCGGCGATGGTAGGTGATGGCGAAGCGGTGCGCCTCGTCGCGCACCCGCTGGAGGAGGTAGAGCGACTCCTCTCCCCTGTCGATGACCACGGGATCCGACACACCGGGCACGAAGACCTCCTCGAGCTTCTTCGCCAAACCGACGACGGGGATGTCGAGGTCGAATTCGGCGAGCACGGCACTCGCACGACCGAGCTGACCCTTGCCGCCGTCGATCACGATGAGGCTCGGCGCATAGGCGAACCTGCCCCGGTCGACGATCGCTCGTTCCCTTTCGGCGACGTAGGCGGCGAATCGCCGTCGCAGTACCTCCTCCATCGATGCGAAGTCGTCCTGGCCGTCGATGGTCCTGATCCGGAAGCGCCGATACTCGCCCTTCTTCGGGAGGCCGTCCTCGAACACGACCATCGAGCCGACCGTGTACCGACCCTGGATCGTGGAGATGTCGTAGCACTCGATCCTCAGTGGTGGAACGGGCAGGTCGAGTTCCGATTGGAGGCTCCGCAGCGCCTTGGCGCGTGCGTTGTGGTCCGATTGCCTCTTGAGCCGGTGACGGCTGAACTCCTCGCGGGCGTTGGCATGCGCCGTCTCCATGACCTTGCGCTTCGTTCCTCGCTTGGGGACGCGCAACGAGACCCGACTGCCTCGTTGGTCCGTCATCCACGCCTCCCAGAGGTCGGCATCGTCCGGAAGCACCGGGACGAGCACCAGATTGGGAGGGGTGTGTGAGCCGTACAGCTGTCCGAGCATGCGGCCGATGAACTCGGGGATCGAGATGTCCTCGACGCGGTCGACGATGGCCGACTTCCGACCGGTGACCCGTCCCTTCCGGATCATCAGCACGACCAGGGCGACCTCGAGATCGTCGTCGTCGACGGCGATGACATCGAAACTCTCGGGGCGATCGGTCACCAGCTCCTGGCGTTCGAGCGCCACGCGCATCGCGTTGATCCGGTCCCGCAGACGCGCCGCACGCTCGTACGCGAGGTCGTCGGCCGCCTGCTGCATGGCAGCCGACATGTCGGCGATCAGCACCTCGCTGTCGCCGTCGAGGAAGGCGGCGAGTCCGGCGAGGTACCCCTCGTAGGTCTCGGCATCGACCTCGCCGACACAGGGACCCGAGCATTTCTCGATGTGGAACAACAGGCAGGGCCGTCCCGAGGCCTCATGGCGTTGGTACTTGGCATTCGTGCAGGTACGCACGGGGAACGTGCGGAGCAGGGAATCGAGCGTCTGACGGATCGAGTACGCCTTTGCGAACGGCCCGAAGTACTGGACGCCCTTGCGGCGCTTCCCGCGCATGACCATCGCCCTCGGCCACTCCTCGTACCGAGTGATGGCGAGGTACGGGAACGACTTGTCGTCCTTGAGGCGCACGTTGAACTGCGGTTGGTACTCCTGGACGAGGGAATACTCGAGCATGAGCGCCGCCACCTCGCTGTCGGTGACGATCCACTCGAGGTCGTCCGCGGCGTCCACCATCGCCCGGGTCCGCGGGGCGAGGTCCGTGGCGAAGTAGTTGGCGGTTCGCTTCCTCAGCGACTTCGCCTTCCCGACGTACAGCGGCCTGCCCTCGACATCGCGGAAGATGTAGACACCCGGGGCATCGGGCACGTTCGAGGCAGGAGGTCGGGTTCGCATCGCTCAGGGATGCTACCGAGCGACGACGACGGCTCCGTCCCGTGCCCAGCGCACGCCGAGGAGGCGGGGAATGCCGTCCTGGCCCTCGTACCCCGGCAACTCGGCGACGGTCGCAGGTCCGAGCGGCCGCTCGACCATCGTCTCGAGCCGCCACCCCGCCTGCGCCGCGGCCGTGAGCAGGGCGCCGACAGGGCGGTGGTGGAAGGTGATCGTGCGTGGCCCCACCGGGACAACCTCCGAACCGCGAACGAAGTAGCGGCCCCAACGCCACAGGATCTCGCCATCGGGGTCCATCAGCGGAGCCGAGGCTGGTGCGGTGTACACCGGATGGTTGATGATCACGACGAGGTGGCCCCCGGTGCGGATGATCCGTGCGGTGTTCGCGAAGAAGGCCTCGTGGTCATCGATGAGGTCCAGGAGGTAGACGGAGTACGCGGCAGAGAAGGCGTCGTCCACGAAGTACGAGAGGTCGGGAAGCTCGGCGACGACTACGGGACCTGCTGCCCGCGCGTGCGCAGCGAGGGAGATCGAGAGGTCGACGCCCGTCACCGCTCCCCCGACGAGCCGCATGCCCTGGCCCTCTCCGCACCCCAGGTCGACGACGGGCGAGCGTGTGTCCGCCATCAGTTCGACGAGCAAGCGGGTTGACGTCATGGAGGTAGGCGGGGTCCGCCGCAGATTCGGCCTTCCACCACGAAGCGAGGTCGTCCCAGTTGTCGCTCATGATCCCGGCCCATCCGTCGATGCATGGGTAGCGTGCACGCACGGCAGACAGCGAGGGTTCATGACTTCACGACGATCCATGCTCGTGGCCGGGATCGGCTGCGTCGCGAGCCTGCTCGGCTCCATCGTCCTGATCGAGGTGAGTCGCACGTGGCCGCGCCCGTCACCGATCGCCGGGGACCCGACGCTATATGGCGAGATCGCCGACGCAATCCTGGGCGGCGCTGTTCCGTACATCGACGTCACGGTAGAGCACCTACCCGTCCTCCTCGTCCCCATCGTCGCCGTGGGCTCGCTGCCGGACTGGTGGGCCTCGCCTATGCAGCGTTGTGGCCGCTCGTGACCATCGGGGCAGTCATCGGATCGGTCGCCCTGGCAGGGCGGATGCCCTACCGGGGCTACCAGTGGAACTACACCCTCGCGATCCTCCCCATGCTTCCCCTCGTCATCTACCGGCTCGAGGTCTTCGTCGTCCTCCTCGCCCTCGCCGCTCTGGCGGCGTTCGTCGTGGAACGAGGAACGGCCGGAACGGTGTGGGCGACGCTCGGTGGCCTTGCCAAGGGGTGGCCCCTCGTGCTGTTGGTGATCCCGCTGCGCAGGGGTCGGGCCAGGCTGGCCCTGGTTGGCCTCGCCGTCGCCGTGGTGATCCTGGGCATCGTTGCGGTCCTCCCGGGCTTCCGGGAGGGGCGAGCCTTCTCCGGTATCCACACCGAGACCATCGTCGGGAACCTCCTCCTGGTGGCGCGCCACGCCGTGGGTGACGACCTCGGCCTCATCGGTGCTGCGGGCGCCACGTATGTCGCAGCGTCCGGGGATCGCCGTCATCACCAACGCGGCCGTGGGCCTCCTCATCGGCGTCGTTGCCCTTCGCCACGCCTTCTCCACGACCGACATGCGCCGCCTCATCGCCATCGCCGGCCTCGCCACGATCGCGGTCATGCTGTTGAGTCCGCTGTTCTCGGCGCAGTTCGTCTTCTGGCTCACGCCGTTCGTCCCGCTGATGTCGGTCCGGACGCGTATCGCCTACGGGATCACCGCAGCCATGTCGATGCTCGTGGCTGCGTTCTGGGATCCGTTCGCCGCATGGTGGGCGCTCGAGGTCGCTGTTCGCAACGTGGCACTGGTCGCGACGACCGTCCTGTGGATCGCCGACATCACCGCGCCCGTGGCCAACGGCGCCACCGACGGGCTAGCGGTCGAGCACGTCTCGTAGGAACTTGCCGGTGTAGCTCTGCGGTATCGCGGCGACGTCCTCGGGGGTGCCGACGGCCACGACCTCTCCACCGCCATCCCCACCCTCCGGTCCGAGGTCGATGACCCAGTCCACCGACTTGATGACATCGAGGTTGTGCTCGATCACCACCACCGTGTTGCCGGCATCCACCAGACGTTGGAGCACACCGAGGAGCTTGCGGATGTCCTCGAAGTGGAGGCCGGTCGTCGGCTCATCGAGGATGTAGAAGGTGCGACCCGTCGACCGCTTGCCGAGCTCGGATGCGAGCTTGACCCTTTGTGCCTCGCCACCCGACAGGGTGGGGGCAGGTTGCCCGAGCCGCACGTAGCCGAGTCCCACGTCGTACAGCGTTCCGAGCACCCGCGCGATCCTTGGCTGGTGTTCGAAGAACGACAGCGCTTCCTCGATGGACATGTCGAGCACGTCGGCGATCGAATGGCCCTTGAACTGCACCTCGAGCGTGTCACGGTTGTAGCGGAGGCCATTGCACGTGTCGCAAGGCACATACACATCGGGCAGGAAGTGCATCTCGATCTTCAGCGTGCCATCGCCCTTGCAGGTCTCACATCGGCCGCCGGCGACGTTGAACGAGAATCGTCCCGGTTTGTAGCCGCGCATCCGGGCATCGGGCGTCGCAGCGAAGAGCTGCCGGATGGCGTCGAAGACCTTGGTGTACGTCACCGGGTTCGACCTCGGCGTGCGCCCGATGGGCGACTGGTCGATGTTGATCACCTTGTCGATCAGATCGAGGCCATCGATGCGGCGGTACCTGCCGGGCAGGACGCGTGATCCGTGAAGCGAGGCATGCAAGGCCTTCGACAGGATCTGTTGGACGAGCGACGACTTGCCCGAACCGGAGACGCCGGACACGGCCGTGAACGTGCCAAGGGGGAACGACACGTCGATGTCCTTGAGGTTGTTCTCCTGGGCGCCGTGCACCACGATCGCCTCGTCCCTGCCGTCGCGGCGGCGTTCGGGAACGACGATCGACCGTTCGCCATTGAGGTACATCCCCGTGATCGATTCCGCAGACGACTCGACGTCCTCGACCGTCCCCTGGACGACGATCCTGCCGCCGTGCTCGCCGGCGCCGGGACCGATGTCCACGATGTGATCGGCGATGCGGATCGTGTCCTCGTCGTGTTCGACGACGATGAGGGTGTTCCCGAGGTTGCGGAGGCGCAAGAGGGTCTCGATGAGCCGCTGGTTGTCGCGCTGGTGGAGCCCGATCGATGGTTCGTCGAGGATGTAGAGCACGCCGACGAGGCCCGAGCCGATCTGGGTCGCAAGGCGGATGCGTTGCGCCTCACCTCCCGCAAGCGTGGCTGCCGAACGTGCCAGCGTGAGGTAGTCGAGACCGACCGCGACGAGGAATCGGAGGCGCTCCCCGATCTCCTTCACGATCGGTTCCGCGATCGTGGAATCACGGTCGTCGAGCTCGAGGCTCGTGAGGAACTCGAGGGAGCGACCGAGGCTCATGGCCGACACCTCGGCGATGTTCGCCCCGCCGACCAGCACAGCGAGGCTCACCGTGTTGAGGCGACCGCCGTGACAGGCCGTGCAGGGGATCTCACGCATGTACTGCTGGTACCCGGCACGGGCCGCATCGGACTCCGAGTCCGCATATCGGCGCTCGACCCACGGGACGACGCCTTCGTACCCGGCGTCGTAGGTCCTCTTGCGCCCGAAGCGGTTCTCGTAACTGATCGTGTACGCGGCGCGCCCGCCTCCCTCGAGGATCCGCCGACGGTCGGCGTCCGGCAGCTCGCCCCACGGCACGTCCATGTCGATGTCGTGCGCCTTGGCCACGGCGCCGATGAGTCGCTGGTAGTAGGTCATGCGGTGCCGCCCGCGCCACGGGGCGATCGCTCCGTCGGCCAGGCTCAGGTCGGGTTGGGGCACGATGAGGTCGGCATCCACCTGGTACTTCGTCCCGATCCCCGAACACGACTCGCATGCTCCATACGGACTGTTGAAGGAGAAGTTGCGCGGGGCGAGCTCGTCGAACGACAAACCGCACTCGGGGCACGCGAAGGCCTGGGAGAACGTCAGCGTCGGTCCGTCACTGATGTCGATGACGGCGGTGCCGTCGGCAAGACCGAGGGCGGTCTCGATCGAGTCCGTCAACCTGCGCTCCATGCCGTCACGGCGTACCAGCCGATCGACGATGACCTCGATGGTGTGCTGTTCGTAGCGGGCGAGGGCCAGATCGTCCGTCAGCTCCACGACATCGCCGTCGACCCGTGCGCGGGAGAACCCGTCCTTGACCAGATCCTCGAACAGTGCGTCGTACTCGCCCTTCCGGCCGCGCACCACCGGTGCCAACACCTGGAAACGCGTGCCGTCCTCGAGCTCGAGGATGCGATCGACGATCTGCTGCGGCGACTGGCGCGAGACCGCCGATCCGTCGTTCGGGCAGTGCGGCACACCGACCCTGGCGAACAGCAGGCGGAGGTAGTCGTGGATCTCGGTGACGGTTCCGACCGTCGACCGCGGATTCCGGCTCGCGGTCTTCTGGTCGATCGAGATGGCCGGAGACAATCCCTCGATGAAATCGACGTCGGGCTTGTCCATCTGGCCGAGGAACTGCCTCGCATAGGCGGACAGGGACTCGACGTACCGGCGTTGGCCCTCGGCATAGATCGTGTCGAACGCCAACGACGATTTGCCGGAACCCGACAACCCGGTGAAGACGATCAGTTCGTCCCGCGGGAGCTCGAGGTGGACGTCCTTGAGGTTGTGTTCCCGTGCACCCTGCACGACGATGCGGTCGGTCGCCAACGCGTCACTCCCCGGTCGGTGCCAGCGCGGCGAGTGTACCGGCGGCGGGTGACACGATCACGAGGTCGGAGCGGCGCCATCGACGAGCTCCTTGAGCTCGCGCCTGAGATCCCCCACCTCGTCCCGGAGCCGGGCTGCATATTCGAATCGCAGTTCCTTGGCGGCTTCATGCATCTCGGACTCGAGGCTCTGGATGAGACGCCGAAGGTCCGGTGTGGTGAGGTCGAGTGGTTCCTTGCGCCGGAGCTCGCGTGCGCGACGGTCGGCCGAGGGAGCGGCGCCGGAGGACACGAGTTCGAGGATGTCCGACACGCGCTTGCGGATCGTCTGGGGATCGATGCCGTGCTCCTCGTTGTAGCGGAGCTGGCGCATGCGACGCCGGTTGGTCTCGTTGATCGCGCGTTGCATCGAGGCCGTCACCTCGTCCGCGTACATGATCACCGACCCCTCGACGTTGCGCGCCGCACGACCAATGGTCTGGATGAGGCTCGTCTCTGAGCGGAGGAACCCCTCCTTGTCGGCATCCAGGATGGCCACGAGCGACACCTCGGGGAGGTCGAGGCCCTCACGAAGGAGGTTGACCCCGATGAGCACGTCGTATTCGCCGAGGCGCAGATCCCTGAGGATCTGCACGCGCTCGAGCGTGTCGATGTCCGAGTGCAGGTAGCGGGCTCGGACCCCAAGCTCGAGGAGGTAGTCGGAGAGGTCCTCGGACATCTTCTTCGTGAGCGTGGTCACGAGCACGCGGTGGTCGTTGGCTGCGGCGGATTGGATCTCGCCCACGAGATCATCGATCTGCCCTTTCGTCGGTCGCACGATCACCTCGGGATCGACCAGTCCCGTCGGTCGGATGATCTGCTCGACCACCTGCGCCGATTCGCGCATCTCCCATGCGCTGGGTGTCGCCGACAGCAGGACCGCCTGGTTGACACGCCCGTACCACTCCTCGAACCGGAGCGGTCGGTTGTCGAGGGCGCTGGGAAGCCTGAATCCGTGTTCGATCAGCACGTCCTTGCGGGACTTGTCTCCCGCGTATTGGCCGTTGATCTGGGGCACGGTGACGTGGCTCTCGTCGAGAACCATGAGGAAGTCGTCCGGGAAGTAGTCGAGCAGCGTGAAGGGGGCCTGTCCGGGCTCTCGGCCATCGAGGTAGCGGGAGTAGTTCTCGATACCCGAGCAGTAGCCGACCTCGCGCATCATCTCGATGTCGTAGTGCGTGCGCATACGCAAGCGCTGGGCCTCGAGCAGCTTCCCGGAACGCTCGAGGGCCGCGAGTTGGTCGGTGAGTTCGATCTCGATGCCGGCGATGGCGCGGTCGAGGATCTCCTTGTTGGTCACGTAGTGCGTCGCCGGGTAGATCCATGCCTCGGACATCTCCTCGATCACCTCGCCGGTGATCGGATTCATTCGCGACAGGCGCTCTACCTCATCCCCCCAGTACTCGACCCGGATGATGGTCTCGTCGTAGGTGGGAAAGACCTCGAGCGTGTCCCCCTTCACCCGGAACGTGCCGCGGGTGAGATTGACCTCGTTGCGTTCGTACTGGATGTTGACCAGTCGTGAGATCGCCTCGGACAGAGCGAACTCGACCCCCCCGACCAGCCGCAGCAGTTGCCCCTCGTAGTGCTCGGGCGAGCCGAGACCGTAGATGGCCGACACCGACGCCACGATGATCACATCTCGTCGGGTGAGGAGCGCCGCCGTCGCGGCGTGGCGCAATCGGTCGATCTCGTCGTTGACCGTCGATTCCTTCTCGATGTACGTATCGGTCTGGGCGATGTACGCCTCGGGCTGGTAGTAGTCGTAATAGGACACGAAGTACTCGACGCGGTTGTTCGGGAAGAACTGCCGGTACTCGTTGGCGAGCTGGGCGGCGAGGGCCTTGTTCGGCGCGAGGACCAGCGTCGGTCGTTGGACCTGCTCGATGAGCCAGGCGATCGTGGCCGACTTGCCCGATCCCGTGATGCCGAGGAGCGTCTGGAAGCGATCGCCGCGTCGGACGCCTTCTGCCAGCTTGGCGATGGCCTCCGGTTGATCCCCGCTGGGACGGAAGTCGCTGACCACCTCGAAGGGTCGGAACTCGGTCATCGTGTCCTGAGCCCCGCGATGAGGTGCGAAACGAGCCGCTCGGTATCGGCCCACGCCCCGCCGTTGTCGATCACGGTATCGGCCCAGGCCCGCCATGCATGGTCGTCTGGCTGGGACGCCATCCTGCGTCGGACATCGTCGGCGTCGCCTCCACGACCGACCGCCCTCGCCAGCCGGATGTCGACCGGTGCCACCACGGCGACGCGGTGCCACGTCGGTCCGTCGAGCATGCCCAGCACCGGGATCTCGACGCACACGGCCTCCGTGCGATGCCCCTCGATCTCCGCTGCGATCGCATCGGCGATCACGGGATGGGTGATGGACTCGAGTGCTACGAGGGATGGGGCGTCGGCGAACACGATTCCTGCAAGCGCGGCGCGATCGACGACGCCCTCGTGGACGACGTCGGGCCACAGACGTGCCACCGCTGTCACCGCCGGTGCACCGGGGGCGAGCACCGACCTGCCCACATCGTCGGCGACGATGACGCGGTACCCCGCGCCGGCGAACAGCGCCATGACGGACGACTTGCCAGCACCGATGCCACCGCCCACCAGGACGCGTGCGGGACGGGGCGCGCCATCGTGCGCGGCAGGCTGTGACCGTCCTTCGCTCGCCATGATGCGGACTGTACCCTGCGCCTGTGACAGGAAACGCACGGTGGGCCAACCGCCTCAGCATCACGTCGAACGCTGTCCACATCGGCGGATTCCTCGTTGCGGTCGTCACGACGGCGGCCACCGACGGCATCACCGCACAGGCGCTCACGGCGACCCTGCTCACCGCGATCGGTCTCGTCCTGTCGTACTTCGTGTCCATCCCCATCGGCAGCGACACGAGGCGCCAGATCGTCGCACTCATCACTGCAACCACGCTGTTCGTCTTCGCCATCGCCATCACCGGGGGCGTCAACAGCCCCTTCGTCATCATGCCGATCGCCTCGATATTCCTGGCGTCGTTCGCGGGCGGGATGTTCCTCGCGATCCCCGTGACCCTGCTGTCGATCGTGGGGGTCCTGGTCACCAGCCTGGTCAACGAGGATGCCGTCTCGGTTGGCGCCTTCATCCGCATTCCGGTCATCTACGTCATCACGGCCGTGGCGTTCTCGGAGGTCGAGAGGGCGCTCCAATCCGAGGTACGACGTGCCGACGACCTCGCGTTCATCAGCACGACTGCGCGGGAACGGCGCGAACGGCTCGAGGAGACCCACGACCTGCTCGAGGATCTCCTCCGCGTTGCTACATCGCCCGACGTCAACGCCTTCGCAGCCGCACAGGATGCGCTGAGGGCCACCGGTGTGGTGCTGCCGTCGAGTCGGGCGCGCATCGTGAGCTCCACGGGCGTCCACCTCGCGAGGCGTGGCGACACGGGCGATGACGATCCGACCGAATCGATCAGCATCCAGCGCAACGGACGCACACTCGCCCAGCTCGACCTGTGGCTCGACGGCGAGTCGCTGACGCCCAGACATCGAGCCGCCGTGGAGCAGAGCGTCGAATCCGTCGGTCTTGCACTCGAGAACGACGCGATGGTGCAACAGCTCGCGGGCCTCGCCATCCAACGTGAACGCGTCCGACTGGCCAGGGAGCTCCACGATGATGTCGCGCCGTCGATCGCATCTGTCGGCCTCGCGCTCGACATGGTGCTGCTCACCGACGGCATGGACGCCGAGCAGACGCGGACCCTCGAGGCCACCCGTTCGAACGTGACCCACCTCGTCGACCGCGTGCGCGATCGGGTGCAGGACCTGCGTGCCGATCGCACCATGAGCATCGTGGAGATCGCCCACTCGCTCGTCGCAGAGGTCGATACGGACGGTCCGGCCGTGATCGTCGACATCCAGGAGCGCACACCTCCCCGGCCAGCGATCGCCATGGAGGTGTCGGCCCTCGTCACGGAGGCGTTCCGCAATGCAGTCGCCCACTCCGGGGCATCGACGATCCGCATCGGAGGCAAGGTCGACGGTGTCGGTGGGTCGATCGTGGTCGAGGACAACGGCGTCGGCTTCGATCCCGATCATGCGGGCACGGACCGATTCGGGCTGACGGGAATGCGCGAGAGGGCCCAGCTCATCGGCGGCGACCTCGATGTGATCTCGACGCCCGGGAGTGGTACAACGGTGACGATTCGATGGAGGGACGTGCGATGACGAACGAGATCCGAGTGGTGATCGCCGATGACCACAAACTCATGCTCGACAGCCTCGCCCAGGCCCTCGATTCGGTCCCAGACATCCGCGTCGTGGCAACCGTCACCGACGGTGCGGACCTCGCCGATGCCGTGGCAAGGACCAACCCCGACGTCCTCCTCGTCGATGTCGAGATGCCGGGTCAGTCCGGTCTGTCGGCCATCTCCCGGATCGACGACCTGCCCGCGACCCTGATCGTCACGATGCACACCGCCGAGGAATACGGTGCCACCGCGCGCGAGGCCGGGGCACGCGGCTTCCTGTCGAAGGGCCTCCCGCTCCCCCAGCTCGCAGCGGCAATCCGCGCCGTCCACGATGGCGTGGACCTGTTCGTCGACGCCCCTGAGATCCTGGAGGGCTACGCCAGGCCGACACTCGAACCGCGAGCGGAGGCCATCACCGAACGGGAGCGCGACGTGCTGCGTTGCCTCGTACAGGGCATCTCGGGTACCGAGGACATCGCCGACGAGTTGTACATCTCACAGAAGACCGTCAAGAACCACCTCGCGTCGATCTACGAGAAACTCGGCGTGAACGACCGCGCCCAGGCGGTGGTCGAGGCGCTCAAGCTCGGACTCGACCGCGATTGGTAGCTGATCGGCCACGGAGAGAATGGGTCGTTGGACCCATTCAGTTTCGGCCCCGCGATGCCGTAGAAATACATACGGATCGCCTTGTACTTAGGAGGTACACATGCTTCGTCTTTGGACGGCCTTCCAGAGCCGCATTGCAGCCGATGAGGAAGGTGCCAGCATGGTGGAATACGCCCTGCTCGTCGCTCTCATCGCCATTGTCGTGATCGTCGCCGTGGCATTCCTCGGCAACGCCATCAGGGACACCTACTCCGAGGTTGGTTCTGTCGCTCTAGCGAGGACCGAACTCCCAAGACACGAAAGGAGCGCCTCCGGGCGCTCCTTTCCGCGTGCGGGAACAGGTATCGCTCGCGTGGCTGATCACGCAACGGAGGAGCCGGGAAGCAGCGCCTCAGGGTGCGAATGCGATGAAGGCCTCGGTCGTCACGACGGGCCTCCAACCGTCTTCGGCGAGCCGGACCGCCAGGGGGGCATCGACGGCGACCACAGCCGCCTCTATGTCCAGGTCGGCGAAGAGCGTGCGGTAATCGCCCGCAAGCGCCCGGCGGAACGTCCGCGAGACGATCGTATCCATAGAGCTCGGCACGATCATCGATGTACACGGTGTGGCCGGGCCACGCGTCGAAGATGAGATACCCGCCGACAGCGGTGTCGTTGAACGCACGTGTGCCACGGACGGCTTCGACGACCTCGTCGGACGGGAACCGATCGGGATCGAGCACGCCGAGCGGCCGCGTCAGCATCGGCAGCAGCGCTACGAGGACGATGGCAGCCATCGCAGCGACCACGAAGCCCCGCGACATCGTCTCGCGCGACGGCGTCGGCACGGGCAATGCCGTCGCCGCGAACGGCAACAGGACGATCGCGGCCGGGAAGACCGACCTCTGCGACGTCAGACCGTAGGCAAGGAACGGTACGACGACGATGAGGTCGGCCAACGAGATGCGCTGTCGTGCGAGTCCGACGAGGACACCCACGATGATGAGCAGGAATGGCGCCTGGGCGATATCGGCGAAGTCTGGTGGCGCCCACTCCTGGATGAGAGCGAGGGCATCGCGGTCGCGTGCGAAGGACACGAGCACGCCCCACGCGCCGATGCCGTGCGCCGTCAGGAGTGTCGCACCGAGCGACGCGATCCCCGCCTTCAGTAGGATCACGTTGCGCGTCCGGATCAGCTTCGAGGACCACGAGACCGCCTGCGAGGATCCACGATCCGTGTACCGCAGCGAAGATCCAGAAGATCGGTACCAATGTCCATGCGAGGTGGTCGGGCCTGCGTCAGCACCACCACCACCAGGGCGAGCAGGACGTAGGACACGATCACCGGCCTCGCCTGGGCGAACGGAGCGAACAAGCCACACGCCAACGAGCAGCGCGCCGGTCGTCACGAGCGGCGAAGGCGTGCGCTGATACACAGCGATCCCCATCAGGAAGAACAGGACGATGCCAGCGCCGAACACCAACCAGTTCGCCCACGCAAGGGACCCGAACGCGGACTCGGCGCCGCCATAGACCAACTCGACGAGCCAGGACTGGGTTCGCCAGGCCTCGCCGGCCGCCGTGAACGAGAAGGGATCCTCGGACAGGACGGATCCCAGTTCGATCTGGAGCGATCCCGCCCTGATGTGCCACAGGAAGCTGTTGTCCCTGATGGTTTCCGATGCCCGCACGGCGATCAAGACGCCGACGAGGAGCGGTGCGATGTGCACCAGTCGCGGGCGGATCACGTGCGTTTCGTCACGTGTCGCCGGCACGATGGCGTCAGCTACCGAACGTGTCGAGGATGCCGAAGACCGCTGGGCCGAGGATGACGATGAAGATCGACGGGAAGATGCAGAACAGCATCGGGAAGATCATCTTGACCGGAGCCGCGAACGCCTTCTCCTGGATGCGCTGACGGCGACGCACTCGCATCTCGTCCGCCTGCACGCGCAGCATCCTCGCGATCGAGACGCCGAACTGGTCGGCCTGGATCAGCGCGAGGATGAACGAGTTGAGGTCGTCCACATCCGTCCGCTCGGCCATGTTCTTGAGCGCCTCGTGCCGGCTGACGCCGACACGGGTCTCCTGGAGCGTGCGTTGGAACTCCCGGGACAGCTCGCCGGGAACGTTCTGCACGACGCGTCCCATGGCCGATTCGAATCCGAGGCCGGCTTCCACGGAGATCACGAGCAGGTCGATGATGTCTGGCAGCTGCTTCTCCATCTCCTTGCGACGATCGTCGATGGCTCGATTGAGCGAGGCCTCGGGACCGTAGAAGCCGATGACCACGAGCATCGTACCGACGAGGAACCGCAGCAGGCTCGTATCCAGCAGGGGCACCACGAGGAACGCAAGGACGATGCCTGCGATCAGCGACATGATCCGGATGGCAGCCCACGTGTTGCCATCCATCCGTTCGGCCCATCCGGCGAGCACGATCTTGTGCTGTGACTTGGCGACCCAACCCGTCGGCGTGAATCGCGTCGCAAAGCGCCCGATGCTGGTGACGACCGGAGCCACGGCGCGCGTCGAGAAATCCTGTTCGAGGACGTCGTCGCGCGTCTGGAGGCTGGCGAGGCGGTTCCCGGACTGCTTGGACGACTTGACCACGCCGTTGCCGACCCACAGGACGAGGGCGCCGATCGTGATCGACACCGAGATGACGACGAAGAGCAAGGGATCCATCAGGCGTCAACTTTCACGATACGCGTCATCCAGAACACTCCGATGCCGATGAAGACCAGACCAGCGCCGATGGCGATCCATCCGATGGTGTTCTCGAGGAGCGGCTCGAGGTATCCGGGATTCAGGACGGCGACGGCGGCGAAGATCATGAACGGAAGCGCGGTGAGCACGATCGCAGAGATCCTGCCCTCCGCCGTGAGCGCCTTCATCTCCCTGCGGAGCCGATTGCGTTGGACCATGGTCTCGGCCGTCGTCTGGAGGACCTCGGCGAGGTTGCCACCGACCTCACGCTGGATGCCGATGGCCATGACCGTCCATTCGAAGTCCCGTGAATCGAGCCGCTCGGCGATGTCGTTGAGGGAATCGTTGATCGGACGTCCGAGGCGTATCTCGGCCATCGCCCGTCCAAACTCGCGGCGGGTCGGTTCGGGGGCCTCCTCGCCCACCGCTTCGACGGCCTGGAGCAGCGAGTAGCCGGCACGCAATGACGTGGCCAGCAGGTTGAGCGTGTCCGGTAGCTGGGTCTCGAACTTCTTCTTGGTCCGCGAGTGCCACCTGATTGACGAACATGAGTGCCCCGATCAGGACGACTGCGGCAGCAATCGCGCCCCACATGATCGATTGGAAGATCGCCGTGAACAGCACGAACACCACGAGCGCCAACCCGAGGGCAGCGATGATCGCCTCGCCGGGCTTGAGTGGCAGGTTTGCCTGTTCGAGGGCGGACTCGATCATGTTGGTCGCACCGCGATCGGCTGCTGCGGTCTCTGCCGACCGGGCTGCCCGGCGCAGGAATCCGAATCGCCCGAAGACGCCCTTGGACTGCTGCGTCTCGGCGAGCGAACCGAGTCGATTCTGGACCCCGCCGGAGGTTCGCGGCTTGCCGAGGAGGATGATCACCAGCAGGAAGATCGCGATGGAGGCTCCGGCGGCAGCGAGGATCAACAACACCTGGGCCGTCCCGGAATCAGCGGTCTCGCTGGTCTGGGCGAAGGCCGGGCTCGCCGTCAGGAGGACGGCTGCCACGGTCGCGAGGAGGATGATGCGCCTCATCGCTTTGCGAACGCTTCCGGCTGGAACAACTCGCTCGGCAGATTGATGCCGTAGTTCTCGAGGTGCTCGGAGAACGAAGGGCGGATCCCGGTCGCCTTCAAACGCCCGATGTACTTGCCGTCGGCGTCGACACCCATGCCGTAGTCGAACAACATCAGGTCCTGGAGGGTGATGATGTCGCCCTCCATTCCAACGACCTCCGTCACGTGCGTCACCCGTCGGGTACCGTCACGGAGCCTGTGGATGTGGACGATGAGGTCGAGGGCGGATGCAACCTGCTCACGGATGGCCCGCACGGCAGGTCCATCCCGGCCATGAGCACCATCGTCTCGATACGAGCGAGGGTGTCACGGGGCGCATTCGAGTGGACGGTGGTCAGCGAGCCGTCGTGGCCGGTGTTCATGGCCTGGAGCATGTCGAGAGCCTCACCACCACGAACCTCACCGACGATGATCCTGTCCGGCCGCATACGCAGCGTGTTGCGGACGAGATCTCGGATGGTCACCATGCCCTTGCCCTCGAGGTTCGGCGGTCGAGACTCGAGCGTGAGGACGTGGGTCTGGTTGAGCTGGACCTCAGCCGCGTCCTCCACCGTGATGATCCGCTCGTTGGCGGGGATGAAGTTCGACAACACATTGAGCAGCGTCGTCTTACCGGAGCCGGTGGCTCCCGACACGATGATGTTGAGGCGGCCCTCGACGCATCGCTTGAGAAGGCCCGCGACCTGCTCGTTCATCGACTTGTTGGCGACGAGGTCGTCCACGGTGAACGGGTCGACGGCGAATTTACGAATCGTTACGTACGGTCCACCGATCGCCAGCGGGTGGATGATGGCGTTGACGCGGGAGCCGTCAGGCAAGCGGGCATCGACCATCGGATTCGACTCGTCGATACGGCGGCCGACCTGGCCGACGATCTTCTCGATGATCCGCTCGAGGTGGTTGGCATCGACGAAGCGGGTGTCGGTCTTGGTGATGCGCCCGGCGCGCTCCACCCACACGGCGTGGGGTCCGTTGACCATGACCTCGGTGACTTCCGGGTCCGCGAGGTAGGGGTCGATCGGGCCGTACCCGAGGACGTCGTCGGCGATCTCCTGGAGGAGGGCGAGGCGGTCCGCACGTGCCAGCGGCACCGACTGTTCCTGCTCGAGGGCCCATTCGAGCATCTCCATGACGCGGAGCTTCAGCTCGGCGTCGGACATCTGCGAGTTGTAGAGCGTGGGACCGAGACCCTCGACGACCTTGTAGTGCAGCTTTCGCCGCAGGTCGGATTTCACTTCTTCGCGCTGCGTATCCGACGACGTATCAGCCGACTTCGCCGCTTTGACCCTATCTGCGAGACTCATGTCGTCGTCCTTCCCAGCTGGCCGTTACCGGAACCAACCGCGCTTTTCTTCCTGCTGCGGTTCATCGACGGCTTCGCCGTCGAGCACGAGCGCCGCGACACCACGCAGGTCCTTGGCGACTCGTGACCTCGGATAGAGGCTCACCACCGGTTCCCCCTCGTTCACCGCACGCGGGACGAGCTTGTCCGAACTGATCGCGGCCTGGACCTCGAGTCCGAGCGATCGCTCGAGCTCATGGATGTCCAGCCGTGCCTTCGAGTTCACGCGATTCAAGATGAGCTTGATCTTCTCGAACGGGAACTTGATCAGCTTGAGCGTGTCGAGTGCGAGTTTCGCGTTCTTCACGGCTGGCAGATCCATGTCCACGACGAGGAGTACGACATCGGATCGCTCGAGGATCGACAGCACGGGCTCGTCGAGGAACGGTGCCGTATCGATGATCACGTAGTCGAACATGCGCTTGAGCATGCCGAGTGTCTTCACCACGACCTGGGTCGAAACCTCGTCGGCGAGCGACGGCTCCAGGGGCGCTGACAGGACCCGCATCCCGGATGAATGGGTCGCGAGGAGCGAATCGAGCAGTTGCTGATCGAGTTTGTCGATGTCACGCGCAGCATCGACGATGGTGTGCTGGGGCTCGACCTGGAGGGAGATGCAGACGTCGCCGAACTGGAGGTCGGCATCCATGATCACCACCCGCTCAGGGGTGCCGGACATCATCGCCAACCCGAGGCCGACGTTCACCGTCGTCATGGTCTTTCCTGCGCCACCCTTCGGCGACATGATCGTGACCACCTTGCCGATCTTGGTCTTCGGCTTGAACTGCTGGTCGACCATCGCTTCGGCCTTCTCGATGTGGCCGAGCATGGTGTCGATCTTCGTCTGGTTGAGTGGCGCATCGACGACGTCCTTGAAGCCCACACGGATGGCAGCACGCAATACGTCGGTCGTGAGGCCATCGGCGACGAGCACGATCGGCAACGACGGCTGGATGTCGAGCAGGAGGCTCGCCTCGCTGACCCCGGCCTCGTGGGCGAAGCCGGGCCCGATCATGGCGAGCTCGATGCCCTCTTCCACCAGTTTGCGCTGGGCGTCGGAGATGTTGCGGGCCTGGTAGACCTTGTGGCCATCGAGCAGGGATACGGCGGAGTCCATCGCCGCCGTATCCGTGTCGACCACGAGGATCGACCGGGTACTGTCAGTTGCCTGTGCCACTGGAGACCTGCCCGAGCTCTGCCTTGATGCGATCGAGCAATCCGAAGATGTCGTCGACCACGATCGGCTGTGCGTCATAGGGGACGTAGTCGCCCGCCGCCAGGAGTGACAACGCCACAGAGGTGTACTGCTTGGCGTACTCGATGATCTCGGCTTCCTGCGGGGTGACCTCGAAGACCACGACGCCTGCGAGTGCGGTGAGACCGGTCTCGAGCGGTGCGGGACGTGTGTCCTCACCCACGGCGAGCACCTCGATGTTCTGCAGGATCGTCTCGGTGATATCGTACGAACCCGCGATGGCGGAACCCAGGTTGGTGGGTGATGTCGGGTCGCCGCTCGGCGTGCCTTCGCCGGCTTCGCCGTTCTCGGTGCCGGTGTCCTGCGTCGGGTCGACCTCGATGGCCACGAGGAGGTCACGGAGCTCGTCGTCGGAGATGATCCCGAGGAAGTTCAGCGGTGCGATGCTGGCCGATGCGAGGATGTTCACCTTGTCGCCGGGTCGGATGAATCCACCCGAGGCATCCGAGATGCCGACGTCGAGGGAAATCGCGACCTTGCCGGGCGTGATCGCATCCTTCAGGCGTTGCTGGAGGTCACGGGTGTCGGCGAACGACTCCGTCGTGATGAGCTGACCCTCGGAGATGACGCCAGCTGCCACCTTGCCGTCGAGGACGGCATTGAGGTCGTTCGGATTGTTCGGGCAACCGACCTGGTTCGGGTCGCCACCCTCGTTCGAGCCAACGGGCCCGAGACACAGGATGGTGGAGCCGTCGAACACGATGGATTCCCTGAGTGCCGTTGCCTCACCGATGACTGGTCGTGCCTCTTCGCCGGGGGTGCCGGCAGTGATGCCCTCGGTCGCGCGGTACACGGCGACCTCGACGATATCGGCACGGATGTCGTCCTCGACACCCGTCAGGTATTGGTAGATGGCAAAGCCGGAAATCGCTGCAAGCGCGACGGCGATGATGAGTACGAGAGTGCGCCGGCCCATGTCAGTCGATCCTCCCCATGATGTGATACGACTTCACCGCGCGAGTGACTCGACGGTCACCCACACAGAGATCGAAGGTTCCCACACAGTGTCGTGTGGGGTCAAGGACCGAAAGGTCAGGAGCGGCCGATGCCGCGTTCCTTGAGTTCCTCCAGGATCGCCTCGAGAGACGAATCCGCGGAGAAGCTTGGCGCTGCTTCTGTGGTCTCGTCTTCACGTTCGAATTCCCTTCGGCGTGGCCGTGTTGGCTTCTTCTCGCTCCATGAGGAACGATCCTCCCAGTCCGGAAGAGCCTGCTTGATCGACAGGCTCACCCGTCGTCTGTCGGCATCGATCTCGGTGACCTTTACCTTTACTTCCTGACCGATGGAGAGCTCCAATTCGGGGGATTCGACATGGTGCATGGCGATCTCCGACACGTGCACGAGACCCTCGACGCCGTCGCCCACGGACACGAACGCTCCGAAGGGAACGGTCTTCGTGACCTTGCCGTCGACGATGGTTCCGACGTCGGCATCGCGTGCGAACGTCTCCCACGGATCCTCGGCCGTCTGGCGGATCGACAACGAGATGCGCTCGCGGCCGTAGTCGACCTCGAGCACCTTGATCTTGACCTTGTCACCGACCGTCACGATCTCGCCCGGATGGTTCACGTGACGCCACGACAGCTCCGAGACGTGCACCAGGCCGTCCATGCCACCGAGGTCCACGAATGCACCGAAGTTCACGACGCTCGACACCACGCCCTCGCGCACGTCGCCTTCCTTGAGATCCTCCAGGAAGGCGTGCCGCTGTTCGGCCTGCTCCTCCTCGAGGTAGGCGCGACGCGACAGGACCACGTTGTTGCGATTTCGATCGAGCTCGATCACCTTGGCCTCGATGGGCTCGCCGATGAACGGTTGGAGGTCGCGGACGCGGCGCAGGTCGACGAGCGAGGCAGGGAGGAATCCGCGGAGCCCGATGTCGACGATCAGACCACCCTTGACGACCTCGATCACCTGGCCCGACACGGTGCCGCCCTCGTTCATGATCCGCTCGATACGACCCCACGCACGTTCGTACTGGGCACGCTTCTTGGAGAGGACGAGGCGACCCTGGTCATCCTCCTTCTGGAGGACGAGTGCCTCGATCTCGTCGCCGACTGCGACGATGTCTGCTGGGTTCGAGTTGTTGCGCACCGACAGCTCGTACGGAGGTATGACACCCTCGGACTTGTACCCGATGTCGACGAGCACCTCATCAGGATCGACGCGTACGACGGTACCCGCGACGATGTCGCCCTCCTTGAACTCGAACACGGTCTGCTCGACGGCGGCGGCGAAGGCGTCCGCGGAGATGTCATTGGGTACGTCGGCGATCTCGCGGGGAGCGCTGATGGCGGGACGGTCCCCGCGCGGCGCCTCCACGACCTTGACGGAACCCTCGTCCTCTTCCACGACCTCGTCGACCTCCGCTACGGCCTCCGCTTCTGCGACCTCTTCCACGGCCACGGCTTCCTCTACGGGCGCCGCTTCTGCGACCTCTTCCACGACCTCGTCGACCTCCGCTACGGCCTCCGCTGCGACGTCCTCGACGGCGGACTCCTCGGTCATTGCCTCATCCTCGACGACGGTGTCCACCGCCTCGGCGACGTCGGCGCCAGGGGCCACAGCGGCGGTATCGGGCTGTCGGCGGGTTCTGTCGTGACCTCGTCTGCTGGTGGCGTCGGCTCGGGCGCGGTCTCGGGTGTCTCGGGGGCGTCGCTCGATGCGACGCCGGTCTCGTTGTCGATGGACATGGAAGGGTTGGTCTCCTTGGATACGTGATGCGTTCCTGAGCGCGCGAAGACGCGGTGGGAACATCGAGATGCTATCGCAGCCCCATCACAACATGCAACGGGTTCCCGAGGAAACCCGGATCAATGGACGGCGTCGGCGAGTGAGGGGCCTGTCCCGTGCGAGACCTTGAGGGGTACCCGCAGGTCCACGACGTGCTGCATGACGTCCACCGTCGTGGTCGTGACGTCGGACACCTCGGCGTCCGGCACCTCCACCACCAACTCGTCGTGGATCTGGAGCAGCATGCGGGCGGCGGACCCCTGTTCGGCGAGGGCCGCTCGGAGGTCGATCATCGCCTTCTTGATGATGTCGGCTGCCGAGCCCTGGATCGGGGCGTTGAGGGCCATCCGTTCCCCCATCTGTCGTTCGCGCGCCGATCGGGCGTGCAGCTCGGGTAGGTACCGTCGCCGGCCGAGGATCGTGGTGGTGTAGCCGTTGGCCCTTGCCTCGTCGACGATGCTCGCCATGAACGCCCGCACGTCCGGGAACTGCACGAAGTACTCGTCGATGTGGCGTTGGGCCTCGGACCGGTCCACGTCGAGCCTCTGTGCGAGTCCGTAGGCCTCCATGCCATAGAGGAGGCCGAAGTTGATCATCTTCGAGGTCCGTCGCATGTCGTCGGTGACCTCATCGAGCGACACGCCGTTCACCCGCGCAGCCGTGGCCGCGTGGATGTCGATGTCATCCTCGAAAGCTTCGACGAGTCCGGCATCGCCGCTGAGATGGGCGAGGATCCGCAACTCGATCTGGCTGTAGTCGGCCACCAGGAACTGCGCCCCCTCGCCCGCCACGAACGCCTTGCGAATCTCGCGACCCTCGACGCTGCGTGCGGGTATGTTCTGGAGGTTCGGCTGCTCCATCGACAGCCGACCGGTGGCGGCACCCGTCTGGTTGAAGCGACCCCGCACCCGCCCATCGGGCTCGACGAGGGCCAGGAGGGACTCCACGTACGTCGAGCGCAGCTTGTCGAGCTCCCGGAACACCAGCAACTCGCCGACGATGTCGTGCTCGCCGCTCAGCTTCTCGAGCACCGACGCATCAGTGGAGGGGGCACCCTTCGGCGTCCGTTTGAGCACGGGGAGGCCGAGTTCGTCGTACAGGACGCTGCGCAGCTGGAGGGTGCTGTTGACGTTGAAGGTGCGTCCCGCAAGCGCGTGGATCCTCTCCTGGAGTTCGGCGATGCGCCCGGCGAGTGTGGCTCCGTACTCAGAGAGGAACGCCACATCGAGCCCCACACCGTCGTCCTCCATCTCGGCGAGGATCGCCAGCAACGGCAGCTCGATACTCGTGTACAGGTCCAACGACCCTCGTGCATCGAGCTGGGCCGTGAGCGGCGTGATCATGGCGCCTGCGGCGGCCGCCCTCCGAGCAGCCCCTTCGAGGTCGAGAGTCGGCGCATCGAACGTGAGCGTCGCCTGGGCGCCGGAGGCACCCGACTCCGCCGCTCCCCCGACATCGACACCGAGCTCCTTGTACGCGAGGTCGGTGAGGGTTGGCGCACGCTGTGCGGGGTTGATCAGCCAGGCGGCCAGCATCGTGTCGAACGCGACATCGGGCACCGGGAGGTCGGCCGAGAGCAGCGCGCGCACGACCGGCTTGCAGTCGTGGCCGGCGATCGACCTCCCCGCGGCACCCAGGAGCACCTCGGCGTATTCGAGCGGGACGAAGGTCGATGGTGTGCCGTCGAACACCAGACCGACCAGTTCGTCATCGCTCCATACGGGTTCGATGACCATGTCGGGCGCCGACACCGCTGAGCGAGCGGCCTCTGCCGAGTGCACGGTGACGACCTCGATGTCGGCGATTGCCCCATCGGCTGCAGCGAGGCCTCCCTGGTCGTCGAGGCGTTGCCAGAGGCTGCGGAACGCAAGCTCGTCGAACAGGGAGCGGACCGCGTCCCGATCGAAGGCGTGGAGGACGAGGTCGTCGGGTGCGATCCCGTCGATGGGAACGTCGCGGACCAGGGTCATCAGCATCCTGTTCAAGAACACCTGGTCACGGGCAGCAGCGAGGTTCTCGCGGAGTCTGGGCGTCTGGTCGTCGAGGTGGTCGTAGAGCTCCTCGAGGCTCGGGTAGGCGTTGATCAGCTTCGCCGCTGTCTTCTCCCCCACGCCTGACACACCGGGAAGGTTGTCGGAGGTGTCTCCGCGCAGCGCCGCATACTCCACGTAGCGACCCGGGTCGATGCCGTACCGCTCCGCGATCCACGCTGGCGTCGCGTGCACCGTGTCGGATATGCCCCGGCGGGTGTAGAGCACCGTCACGTCGTCGGTGGAGAGCTGGAACGCATCACGGTCGCCGGTCACGATGACGACGTCGTACCCGTCGTTCCGTCCCCTGTTCGACGAGGGTCGCTATCACGTCGTCGGCCTCGTACCCGGCCAGACTCACCTGGGGGATCTCCATGGCGTCGAGGACATCGCGGATGAGCGGCAACTGGCTCGTGAAGAGGTCGGGTGCCGAATCGCGATTCGCCTTGTATTCGGCGTACTGCTCGGAACGGAAGGTCGGCTCGCGACGGTCCCACGCGACCGCCATCGCGTCGGGTGCCTCCTCGTCGAGGAGCTTGATCAGCATGGACGTGAATCCGAAGGCGGCGTTCGTCACCTGCCCCGACGGCGTCGCGAGGTCGGGTGGGAGCGCATAGAAGGCGCGATAGGCGAGCGAATGGCCGTCGAGGAGTGCGAGCTTGGGCATCGCAGCGAGCGTAGCGCACGGCCGTCGACGTCCCCTCGACGCAGCAGCGGCACCCGAAGGTGCCGCTGCCGTCAGATCCTCGGTCTGGCGGACGCTATTCGACGAGCTTCACGGGGTTGCCCTCGATGCGTGCCGCCCACGTGGTGGTGTCCTGCGTCTGGCTCGGGTAGTTGTAGTCGATCAGCCACCAGCAGCCAGGGATTCCGCCCGACGTGCACGAATAGGTGGCGGGAATCGGGATGCGCACCTCGACGAGGTGGTTGTTGAACCGCGAACTGCTCGTGGCGATGTCACAGGAAGCGAGGCTGCCTCCCGGGTAGGACGAGTTCGTCGAGGTGTAGCTGCACGGCAGGGGGCTACCGCCGTTCACGGAAGCGGGCGGACGCACGCGCATCGAGTGATTGCCTGAGGCATCGCCGGGATCCCACAGGCTCACGACGAGGTCCTTGCCCGCATGGATGGGATCGACCTCGGCGAGGTAGAACACCGTATTGCCGGCTGCGCCATCGACGTTCGAGTAGATCGACATGTCACCGAGTCCGTAGATGCGGGCGCTTGCGCCCGTCGCCTTCATCGACCACCGGTTGAGGCCGCGCCGGTCCCCGTCCTTGATGAGCACGCGAATCGGATACAGGCCCTCGCCGAGGTTCTGGGTGCAGACCGGGTCCCACAGGTCGTCGAGCGTGTTGATGTCGCCAAACTTCGGGTCGGCGATGGGACTCGTCCGCCTGCAGGTACGCGTCGTACTCGGCGAAGGTGGTGGTGTTGCCCGCACTCGGCATGAGTGCATCGCGGGGTTCGAACTCCTCGACACACAGGACCGTGTTGTCCGAGGTGTCGAGTGGGGTGGGGTCGGTGTCGTAGAGGATGAACACGGTCGTCGGACCCTCGTCACCGCCCTGCGGGTTGTCGCCGACGAGGACGTTGTCCCCTCCACCGCGGGTGAACTGCCCGTCGAACACCTGCAGGGTCACGTTGCCGGCCGCTCCGACCTCGAGGCCATAGACGTAGCCTCCCGTCGCAGAGGACGTCGCACCGACGGTCGGGAGCGAATAGTTCGTCTGTCGGCGGTCAGGGTTCGCCGTGCATCCGGAGCCGCTGTTCCAGTCCGTGCACTGGGACGCATACCTGTCGCCCATGCCACGACCCGTGTAGTAGCCGTGGATGTTGCCCCAGAACTCCGGCAGGTAGCCCGTCGTCGGGTCGTTTCCGAACTCGTTGACGGGGCTTCCCAGCGGAAGTGGGAGCACGTACTCGGCGACCGCGGTCTTGGTGATGTCGATGGTGTTCAGACCGAACACGCGCATGAAGAAGGTCGGTACCGCGTGGGTGATGGTGACCCGCAGCTGGTTGGGGTTCTCGACGGCGGTCGAATCGTCGGTGAAATCCACCGGGGATACCGTGGTGGCACCTGATGCGTCGTCGTACCCGTTCTCGGCAGCCGAGGCTGTCGCCTGGGCGTAGGCCTGCGCCTTGTTGTCCGGCTCGTAGATCACGCCGGCGAGGGCCGCGGCGTCGGCGCCGTGCTGGATCTTGATGCCGTTCCAGAAGAGCCAGCCGAAGTCGACACCGAAACCGACCATCCCCATGAAGATGGGGAGCATCAGCCCCACCATGACGAGGACGACGCCCGTCTGTTCCTGGCGCCACCGGCGGGCGCGTTCGATCGTTGTTCGGATCATGGTCCTGTCCCTCCGAGTACGTCTGGTTCCAGCCGGACGAGTGCTCGTTCGGTCAGTTGGCGATTGAGGAAGGGAATGATGTTGGTCACGGTGTCGTGCTGGTAGACCACCTCGACGCCGAGGACGTCGATGCCCCCGGCGAGGGTCGTGTCGCGGTCGACGGGCCACCAGCCGTCAGGGCTCCCGTAGGGAATCGGCGACGAGGACGGATCCGGACACGGGATCCACTTGCACCCGACGAGGCTGGCGTCGTAGATGTAGCGGTTGATGTCGCTGAGGATCTTGTTACCCGACGGTATCGCCCGGAAGATATCGACCGAGATCAGGACGCTGGCGTCGACCTGGTCGTAGAGGCCGGCCTCGAGCGCCTGGAGGATCCGATAGTCGGCCTCCTCCTCCGTCCCGAGGGTGGCTCCCGTGCGAGCAGCCGACGAGGTCGCCGAGGCGATCGTCATCCGCTCACGGAACATCAATCCGAACTCGACCATGCCGAAGATCATCAGGATGAAGATCGGGAGGACGATGGCGAGCTCGACCATCGCGACGCCTCGTTCGTCTTCGTTCGTTCCGGCGGCGCCATCGGTGCATCATCATGGTCCGGCGCTCCCGAAGAGATCCGGCTCGAGCCGCACGAGGGCGCGTTCGGTGAGATCTCGATTGAGGTACGGCAGGACGTTCGTGATCGCCGAGTGTCGGTACCTGACCTCGACACCGAGCACATCGAGGCCGCCACCGGCGCCGGCCTCGAGGATGGTGTCACGCACCGAAGGCGGCCATGTCGACTGGCGGGCCGAAGGGAATCGGGGCGAGGGTCGGATCCGGGACACGGGTCCCACTTGCAGCCCGAGAGACTTCCGTCGTACGAGTAGCCGTTCCGCGGCCCCAGGGGTTCCCCGGTCGCAGGATTCGCCTGGAAGATGTCGACCCCCAGGATGACGCCGGGATCCGCCTGGCCGATCAACCCCGCCTCGAGTGCTTGCAGGATGCGATAGTCGGCTTCGTCGCTCGTTCCCAACGTCGCACCGGTACGCGCCGCGGATTGGGTCGCCGAGGCGAACGTCATGCGTTCACGGAACATGAGTCCGAACTCGAGGAGACCGAAGATCAACAGGACGAACAAGGGCAGGATGAAAGCGAGCTCGACGATGGTCGCGCCTCGCTCGTCCTGCCCGTGGCGCCGTCGCCAGCGCGCCAAAGACGTCATCGGGTTCCTCGACTCATCTCGCTGCTCATAGTAGTCGGACAACACACTTTCTGTCACGATGTTTTTCTCGGGCCATCCCAGATGTCCTGACCCAGCGTACCCGGCCGACCACCAAACGCGGCAGACGACGCTCCCGCACGATGCCGCGGTGCACTCCTATCATCACGGACCCGGCCGGGATGGCGGAATGGTAGACGCGGCGGACTCAAAATCCGTTGGGCGCAAGCTCGTGTGGGTTCGAGTCCCACTCCCGGTACGTACAGCGTGTGCATGGTGGTCTATCGGCGCCTGCACGGTCGATCTGAAGAGCTAGCGGCGGCGAACCGCACGCGCTAGTCCCCCAACGGCGGTCGCCAGGTCCTTCGCGGCCTCCAGCGGTGTGTCGGCGTCGAGGACCCTCCGGACGATGGCCGTGCCCACGATCACGCCGTCCCCGTGCATCGCTGCGGCGCGGGCCTGGTCTGGCGTCGAGATGCCGACGCCGAACACGATCGGCGCTCCCGTTGCTTCCCTGATCGCGGTTGCGAGGGCCTCGGTGTTCGTCGATGCCTCCGATCGCTCACCGGTCACCCCCACCTCGGCGATCGCATAGACGAACGCCGGATGTGACGCTGCGACCGCTGCGAGTCTGGCTGCGTTCGTGGTCGGAGCGACGAATTGCACCATCCCGATGCCGTGCCGTTCGGCCGCTTCGACGAACGGACCGGACTCATCGACTGGCAGGTCGGCAAGGATGATCCCGCTTGCCCCGGCGTCGGCGAGGGCTGCCATGAACGCATCGATGCCTCGATGCAACACGGGATTCACGTACGTCATCGCAAGGACGGGTCGACCCGTCGCTGCGACGACGGCGGCAATGACACCGAACGCGACATCGACCGTGACACCGCGCGACAATGCCATCTCACCCGCCCGCATGATGACGGGGCCGTCCATCAGCGGATCGGCGTACGGGATCCCAACCTCGAAGGCGTCGGCCCCAGCTTCGGCCATGGCCACGAACAGATCGACGGACGACTCGACGGTTGGAATGCCGGCGGTCAGGTACGGCATGAGAACGGCTCGGCCCTCGGAGCGAGCCGCCGCGAACATCGCCGCGAGGGTCTGCGCACCGTCAGTCATGGAGCCCTACGACCTGCTGCACGTCCTTGTCACCACGACCCGACAGGTTGAGCACGACGGTGCGCCCCCGCAGGCTCGAAGCCTCACGGACGATCCATGCGAGGGCGTGAGCGGACTCGAGCGCGGGGATGATGCCCTCGGTGCGCGCCATCAGGTGGAACGCCTCGACGGCCTCCTCGTCGGTGACGGAGTGGTAGGTGACCAATGCCTCGTCCTTGAAGAAGGCGTGTTCTGGTCCCACGCCCGGATAGTCGAGGCCGGCGCTGATCGAGTGCGCCTCTTCCACCTGACCGAAGCCATCCTGAAGCATGTAGGTCATGGCTCCGTGGAGGACGCCGGGCGTGCCGTGGCCGAGCGAGGCGCCGTGCTTCCCCGATGCGATGCCGAGCCCGGCCGCCTCGACGCCGATGAGCTCGACGTCGGGATCCCCTGCGTAGGGGTAGAAGACACCCATGGCATTGGATCCGCCTCCGACACAGGCGACGATCACGTCGGGCTGTGGCCGATCCCCGCCATCCATCTGAACCCGCATCTCCTCGCCGATGACCTTCTGGAACTCCCTGACCATCCACGGGAACGGATGAGGCCCGACGACCGAACCGATGATGTAGTGGGTCGTCTCGACGGACGAGACCCAATCGCGCATCGCGGCCGACACCGCATCCTTGAGCGTTCCCGTCCCATCCGTCACGGGTATGACCTCGGCACCGAGCAGGCGCATGCGGTATACGTTGAGGGATTGACGCTCGATGTCGGTCTCGCCCATGTACACAGCGCATTCGATGCCGAGCAGGGCACATGCCGTGGCCGTGGCGACGCCGTGTTGGCCGGCGCCCGTCTCGGCGATCACCCTCGGCTTGCCCATGCGTTTGGCCAACAGGCCCTGACCGACCGTGTTGTTGATCTTGTGGGCGCCGGTGTGTGCGAGGTCCTCGCGTTTACACCACAGGTCGACGCCGAGGAGGTCCGAGAGGCGATCCGCCCGATACATCGGGGTCGGTCGGCCGACGAACGTCGACAGCAGGCCCTCCAGCTCGGCATGGAACGCGGGATCGGCCCACGCCTCGGTGAACGCTGCCTCGAGTTCCCCGAGCGCCGGCATCAGCGTTTCGGGGGCGTAGGTACCCCCGAAGGCGCCGAACCGCCCTCGGGTGTCGGGTCGTTCGAGCTTCATGGCCGCTTCGCCTCCTCGATGAAGGCGATGATGGTATCGGGGTCCTTGACGCCCGGTGCGGACTCGAGCCGGCTCGACGCATCGACACCGAAGGGCTCGGCCAACGCCACAGCCTCACGGACGTTGTCCACCCCCAATCCGCCGGCGACGACGAACGGTCGGCCCACACCCGCGACGAGGTGCCACGGGAAGGCCCGCCCGGTTCCACCGTGGAAGGCCGTGCTGGCGGTGTCGAAGAGCGGTACGGCGTCGGCGGGCACTCCCGTCACCTCGTCGATCGGTCCATCGGACCCGACCGGTATCGGACGGAGAACGGCGAATCCGGCGTCGAGCGCGGCCCCAGCGACCGCGGCCGCCGTCCTGCCGTGCGCCTGGATACCCGAAGCGCCGACCTCACTCGCCATCGCGACCACGACCCCGGGTTCGCGATCGGCGACCACGATGTAGGTGGGGATCCCGACACCACGGATCAGGTCCCGTGCCGTCGGGATCTCGAGGTGACGAGGCGAACCGGGAGCGAGGACGAAACCGAGGGCATCGGCCCCGCCGCGGATCGCCGCGTCCCTGGCGGCGACCGACGTGATACCGCAGATCTTCACCCAGGTCATGCGACACCGGCGAGTTCGGCGACGAATCGCACGGGGTCGCGATGGCGAACGAGTGCCTCGCCGACGAGGATCGCGTCATACCCTGCTGCTCGCATCCGGGCAGCGCCCTCTCGAGACGAGACACCGGACTCGGCGATCCGCACGACGTCGGATGGCATCACGTCGGCGCTGCGCTCGGCGACGGACAGGTCGGTGGTGAAGGTCGTCAGATCACGGTTGTTCACGCCGATGATCGTCGCACCGGCGCCGGTCGCTCGGAGGACCTCGGGAATGGTGTGGGCCTCGACGATGGCGTCCACGCCCACGTCGCTGGCCTCGGCGATGAGATCCGCCAGCGTGGCTTCGGACAGCGTTGCGACGATGAGCAGCACCGCATCCGCCCCGCTCGCCCTCGCCTCCCAGATCTGGGCAGCGTTTCGGGTGAAGTCCTTGCGCAGCACGGGCACGTCCACCGCGCCACGGACGGATTCGAGGTCGGCGAGCGAGCCTCCGAAGAAGTCGGGCTCCGTCAGGACCGAGATGGCCGACGCACCGCCCAGCTCGTACCTGCGGGCCAGGGCGGCGGGATCGAGGGCCGGGTCGATGGCTCCCGCGGACGGTGAGCGACGCTTGATCTCGGCGATGACGGACAGCCCCTGACCCCTGAGCGCCGTGGCGAGCGACCGGGGTACCGGAGCGGATGCTGCCCTTCGCTCCAGGGCGTCGCGTGAGGATGCCGCATCGGCGGCGCGCAGGTCGGCAGCGGCGATGATGTCGTCGAGGATCATGGCGCAATGCTATGCAGACCGGGTGGTCCTCGCTGCGAGTCCCACGATGCGTGTCGTGACGGGAAGGGAACACCGCATCACGGGTCCATGCGGTATCCGACACCCCACACCGTCGCGAGCGGGAGACCCGGCACCTTGCGCCGGAGCTGACGGACGTGGGCATCGATGGTGCGCGTGTCCCCGAGGTAGTCCTCGTTCCACACCGCGGAGAGGATCTGACCCCTCGTGAGGGTGAGGCCCCGGTTGTCCGCGAAGTACCAGGCGAGGTCGAATTCGCGAGCCGTGGGTCGCACGACGGTGCCGTCGCCGAGCACGACCTCGCGACGTGCGGCATCGATCGTGATCCCCGCCACAGCGAGGACGTCGGCGACGCGAGCCGGATCCGGGACGCGGCGCAGCACGGCGTGGATGCGGGCGAGGGTCTCCCTCGGGGAGAAGGGCTTCGTGATGTAGTCATCAGCACCCGCCTCCAATCCGATGATCGTGTCCGATTCCGAGTCTCGTGCCGTCAGCATCACGATCGGCACGGTCGACGCGGATCGAATGGCACGTGCGATGTCGATACCGTCGCAATCGGGCAGATCGAGGTCGAGCAGCACCATGCGTGGCGGGGGCCGGCGCAGACGCACCATGGCCTCTCCCCCACCCCGTGCCCGGATCGGGACGAAGCCATCCGCTCTCAGGTGCGGGTCGAGCATCGCGGCGATGTCGTCATCGTCCTCGACGATCAGGACGGGGCCTTTTCCGGGTACATCTCCCATGCCCTCACCGTACGGGTGACATCTGAAACGACCATGAGATCCGCCGAAGGATCGCTTGAGAACGCGCGGCCGGTCAGCGATCGGCCAACTCGTCGGCGCCTGCGATCGCCGCGAGAACTGCCTTTGCCTTGTTGACACACTCCTCGTACTCGGCAGCGGGGTCGGAGTCGGCGACGATGCCCGCTCCTGCCTGGACCCACGCCGTCGTACCCCGGGCGACGCATGTGCGCAGCCCGATCGCCGTGTCGAGATTGCCGCTGAAGTCGATGTATCCGACAGCACCGGCATAGGGGCCGCGCGCCGTCGGCTCGAGCGTATCGATGATCTCCATGGCGCGGACCTTGGGTGCACCCGACACGGTTCCGTGCGGGAAGGTCGCCCGCAGCACGTCGACCGGCCCGACGTCGGGAGCCAGAACACCCGACACACCCGACACGATGTGCATCACGTGCGAGTAGCGCTCGATGACCATCAGATCGTCCACCTCGACGGTGCCGTACTGACAGACGCGACCGAGGTCGTTGCGGGCGAGGTCGATGAGCATCACGTGCTCGGCGAGCTCCTTCGGATCGGCGAGGAGTTCCGCCTCGAGGGCGAGATCCTCCTCGGGCGTCGCACCGCGTGCCCTGGTGCCCGCGATCGGTCGCGAGTACGCCCTGCCGTCGCGCACCCGGGACATCAATTCGGGCGACGACCCGATGATCGACACGTCGCCGGACCGCACGAGGAACATGAATGGGGACGGATTGACGATCCTGAGGCTGCGGTACACGGTCATCGGATCCCCGTTGAACGACGTCACGAATCGAATCGAGGGCACGATCTGGAAGGCATCGCCGAGTCGGATGTGCTCGATCGCTGTTCGAACGGCTGCCTCGAAGGCACCACGGGTGATGTTCGTCTCGGAGGGCGCCACGGCATCGAAGCGCGGCCGAGCCGGCGTGTCAGGAGTGACTGGCTCGTGGAGGCGCGCCACGGTCCGTTCCAGGAAGGAAATGGCTGCGTCGTAGTCCGCGGCGGGGTCGTCGCCCACGAAGACGTTGGCGATGACGATGATCGTGTCGCGGAGCCGATCGAAGGCCGCGAGCCCTCCGACGAGCTGCCACATCATTTCGGGGAGCGCCCGGTCGTCATGTGGCCGGTCGGGAAGGTGTTCGACGTAGCGCACGGCGTCGTATCCGAGGAACCCGACGGCACCACTGTGGAGGGGCGGCACGACGCCCCCGAACCCGAGCTGCCCATCATCCGGCACGTCGAAGGCGTTCGTGACGGCTTCGAGCACGGTGAGGGGGTCGCCGGCCGGGAGGTCGACGAGATCGACGTCGATCTCGGCGACGCCATCGAAGGAACGGATCGTGGCCGCAGGCTCCCAACCGATGAAGGACCACCGCGCCCATCGCTCCCCGCCCTCGACCGACTCGAGGAGGAACCCGTCACGATCTCCGACGAGGCGCTCATGGACGGACACCGGGGTGTGGTGGTCGCCCATGACCTCCGTGGCGATCGGGATGAGGTTGTGGGTCGTCGCCAAGGCGACGAATCGATCCCTGGTGAGCGTCACGTGCATCGGGACGAGGCTAGCGAGAACGCCCGATCAGACCTCGGCGAGGCCCTCGAGTCCGAGGCGGATCAGCAGGTCGGAGAACCATGCCGAGAGGTCCGTGATGCGTCCCGTGACCAGGAGCACCCCGAAGAACGCCAGCAGCAGGCCCGAGATGACGGTTATCTGCGTGAGGTACCGCTTGACCCAGTTGAACGCCGAGAACGCCTTGGCCAACAACAACGACGTGAGGAGGAACGGGATGCCGAGGCCCAGGCTGTAGAACGCGAGGACGAGCATCCCCTGTCCCACGGTCTCGGTGTTCGCGCCGAGGAGGAGGGCCGAGGCGAGGAACGGACCGATGCACGGCGTCCATCCGAAAGCGAAGGCAGCACCCATGACCGGCGGTCCGAACAGTCCGAGGCGCCGGGCACCCGACGATTCGATACGGCGGTCCTTCATGGCGGGAAGGAGCCACGCCGGTGTCCACACGGCCGTGACGGCGATGAACATTCCCATGGCGATGATCACCCATCCCGCGATCGTCGTGAAGATGCTCTGGGTGAGCAGCGACGATATCGACGTCGCCGTCGCACCGAGCGCTATGAACACGGCCGTGAACCCGAGGACGAACAACGCGGTCCTGCCGACCACGCGGCGCATCGACACGTTGCCCTCGGCCAGCTCTGCCATGTCGTAGCCCGACATCAGCGACACGTAGCCCGGCAACAGCGGCAACACGCACGGCGAGAGGAACGAGGCTGCTCCCGCGAACACGGCTGCGATGAGTGAGACTTCCATGGTGTCCTGGTCCGATGCGACTCGTCACCTCAACGGTAGGCAGCGCCGCCTTCTTCCCGCGTTCGCCGGACCCGTGTTCACACGACGTTCATGAGCCGACCCGGCCCACGATGCGGCACCCCCGGACCCCCGGGCCACCCCACCTCCGAACGGATCGGGGGTAACCTGCCGAGCCCGACCGGAAACACCCATGGGCCTTCCACAGACCGCACGTACCTCGACCGCGTTCTCGATGAGCGACCGCCGCATCCTGTTCCTCAGCTCCATCATCGGCTTCGTCGCCGGCTACGCCGGCAGCCAGATGCCCCACACGCTGCCGTTCGCTCGGACCGCCCTCGAGCTGTCCGAGGGCAACATGAGCGCCGTGTTCGCCGCTGTACGCGCCGTATCCCTGTTCGGCGTCCTCTTCTCGATAGCCGCGGACACGGGAGGCCGAAAACGCCCGATCCTCGCCGCCTACTCGGTGCTGCTCATCGCCAGCCTCGGCACGGCGCTGATTCCCTCGGTGGCGGCCTACGTGGCGACCCAGGCCATCGTCCGGGTCGCCGTGGTGGCGATCGCCGCACTCATGCTCGTGCTCATCGCCGAGGAGCTCCAACCCGGCGTGCGGGCACTCGGCATCGGGTTCTTCGGCCTGGCGGGCTCCCTGGGTGTCGGCTTGGGTCTCCTGCTTCTCCCCATCGCCGAAAGCAACGAATCGGCGTGGCGGGTGCTGTTCGCCCTCAGCGGCCTGGGGCTGCTGTTCGTCCCCCTGCTGATGAAGTACCTGCCCGAGAGCCGCGCCTTCGTCCCCGCGCCTCGTATCCCGTTCATCAAGGCCCTGGGGATGGGCCTGTCCAAGCACTTCTGGCCCCTGGCCGGGATCTCCTTCTTCGTCGCTGCCTTCTCGTCGCCGGCGTTCGACTTCGTCCTCGAGCGCCTGATCAACGACCTCGCATGGGACACCGGTGCGGCGCGGTTCCTGCTCATCGTGTTCTCCGGCATCGGTGCCATCGGGCTCCTGGTCGGTGGCCGGGCCGCCGATCGGTACGGGCGCCGTCCAACGACCGTGGCTGCCCTGGTGATCGGGCTCATCGGAGGCGTCGGGTTCTACACGCTCGACTCGGGCTGGTTCCTTGCGATCTCGATCTTCCTCGCCACTCTCGGCGCGACGATGCTGACACCTTCATTCGGCGCCCACCGGTCCGAACTGTTCCCGACTCGCGTCAGGGCGACGGCGAACGCATGGATCACGAACGCTGCCATCGTCGGCAGCATCGCCGGTTTCGCCTTCGGCGCGGTGATGATCGACCGGGTCGGACTCCCCCTGACGGTATCGACGCTCGGTGCGGGCCTGGCGATCTCGATGGCCCTCGTACTCAGGCTCCCGGAGACGCGGGGGATGGATCTCGTGCGGGCGCCAACGGGCCGCGCACGTGCCACGCGGCCAGCGTCACCAAGCGGCTGAGGGTCAGAACGGTCACGGCGACCCACACGCCGACGAGTGTGGAGCCGAACAGCGCCAGCGCACCGACCGTGCACACCCCGGCGATCACCATCGACACGGCGAGGTAGCCGAACGCGCTCGCCCCGATGCCGATGCCATCCCACACGTACACCAATGCCGTGAGGGGTTGGAGTACCACCACGAACGGATAGATCAACGCGAGATCGGCCTCGACGGCGGGTTCCGCCGAGAAGAACTGCGGAACCAACGGTGCGGTGATCGCGAGGGCGATCGACAGCAAGAGGCCGGCGGCCAGCCCGAGGACGAGCAATCGATCGGCGATCGACCGAGCCGAAACACGATCACCAGCCCCCAGGTCGGTGCCGACCATCGCCTGGGCCGCCACGGCGAATGCGTCGAGGACGAACGCGAGGAACAGCCACACTTGGAGGGCGATCTGGTGGGCAGCGACCTCGACGGTCCCGATCCTCGAGGCTGCGATCGTGATCACCGTCAGGGACATCAGGAGCGCTGCACTGCGCACCATCATCGGCCAACCGGCAGCGAGGATACGGCTGATGCCGAGCGACTCGATGGTCCGCACGGGTGCCCGCGTCCCGAGACGGTCCCGTTGGCTTCCGAGGATGAGGATGAGGAACCACACCGCCGCGACGACCTGGGCCACCACGGTGGCGGCTGCGGCGCCGGCCACACCGAGGTCGAAGCCGAAGATCAGAACGGGATCGAGGACGATGTTGACGAGGTTCATGCCGAGGGCGACCATGAGCGGCGTACGCGTGTCCGAGTGGCCCCGATACACACCGTGCCCGACCATGGCGACGAGCATGGCGGGAAGGGCGAGGAACCGGATCTGCAGGTAGTCGGTTGCTGCCGCAGCCACGTCGGGCTCCGCGTCGAACACGCCCACGATCACGTCGGAGCCGGCGATGGCGACGATGGCGACGACGACACCGATCCCCGCGGCGACGGCGAGCGCACCTTTCGTGATGGCGCCGGCGCGGTCGAGGTCTCCGCGCCCCACCTCTCCCGCCACCAGCGGCGTGATGGTCATGTGGACGAAGTTGAAGATCGAGAACACGGCCGCGAACACGGCGGATGCGATCGCCAGCGCGGCCAACGGCACGGTACCGAGCCGTGCAACCCATGCCGTGTCGATGATCGACACGAGGGGATCCATCGCCAACGTCCCCAATGCAGGGATCGCAAGGGCGGCGATCGCTCGGTCCCTCGGATTCCTCGAGAACGCTGCCGCGATCCTGCCTCTCATCACTCGGGTCGCTGGGCCTTCGACTCGTAGGTGCACCGGTCGGCGAGGGGGCACTCCCAACACCTGGGCCTCCGAGCGTCGCAGACCTCGCGTCCGAACTGGATGAACCGCATCGACACCCCCGCCCAGTGCTTCCGCTCGTAGAGGGCCATCAGCTCCGCCTCGATCGTCGTGGGGTCGTCCCCCTTGGTGATCCCGAGGCGACGGGTGACCCGTGCCACGTGGGTGTCCACGGCGATGGCCGGGACGCCCCATACCTCGGCGAGCACCACCGAGGCGGTCTTGCGACCGACGCCGCGCAGCGTGACCAGGGCGTCGAGGTCCTTCGGGACCTCGCCAGCGAACCGTTCGACGAGGTCGGCCGCGAGCGCCAGGATGCTCTTCGTCTTCTGGCGGTAGAAGCCCGTGGAGAAGACGATCTCCTCGACGGCCTCGGGATCGGCGGCCGCCAGGTCCTCGGGCGTCGGGTACCGCGAGAAGAGGACGGGTGCGACCCGGTTCACGTTCTCGTCCGTCGTCTGCGCAGACAGCACGGTTACGACGAGGAGTTGCCAGGCATCGTCGTAGTGCAGGGCGGTCGACATCTCGGGGTAGCGCTTGTGCAGCCGTCGCAGCAGCACTCGTGCGTTGCGACGCTGGTCGCTCGTGGTCTCGGGAAGCGGCAACGCAGGCATGGAGGGCGATGGTACCGGTCTAGGGTGCAGGCATGGATCTCGTCCAGATCGTCGCGGAACGTGCCAGGGTTTCGGGCGACCTCGTCAAGGTCGACCACTTCCTCAACCATCGTGTCGATCCCGTGGTGCTCGAACTGATCGGGAGGGATCTGGCGGAGCGAATCGCACCGTGGCAGCCCGACCTCCTCGTCACACCCGAGACCTCCGGTATACCGCCTGCAGCAGCGGTCTCGTTGGTGAGCGGTATCCCGTTCGTCTACGCCCGCAAGCGCCTGAGCCCGACGGGTACCGGGTTCGAACGTCCCGTCTACTCACGCACCCACGAACGCACCTACACGCTCTGGGTCGGTGACGATGCACTCGCCGGCGCCGAACGCATGGTCGTGATCGACGACTTCCTGTCCCATGGGAGTGCTGCGACCTCGCTCGTCGACATCGGAAACGATGCGGGCGTTCCGGTCGTCGGCGTGGCCGTCGTGATCGAGAAGAGCTTCGAGAACGGGAGGAAGCGCCTCGCCGACCTCGACATCGGGGTCACTGCGCTCGTGGATGTGGCATCCATCCGGCCCGTATTCGACGTACGAATCGGGTCGTGACGATCCGCCCCGACGCGAAGCGATCACCCGATCGATCGCCACCCGATCACTGCGCCAGTGCCGAGGGTGTCATCACGATCCGATGATCACGATGGCGAGGCCGACGGCGAGGTAGGCGAGACCTCCCATGACCTGCCAGAACGCACGGGGATTGGCCTCGGGCCGCAGACCACGACGGAGACGCTCGGAAGGATCCATCCGTCCCGGCGACGGATCGCTGCCACCGGGGACATCGTCACTGCGTTGGCCACCGAACAGGGATCCCACCGCACCCATGCCGAGGTTGGTGTACCCACCGCCGGTGGCTCCGCCGGCGAGCATGAAGACCATGCCATAGAGGATCATCGTGTACCCGACGCTCGAGGCGAGCGACACATCCGAGATCAGCCATATCACGACGCCCACGGCGGACGTTCCGAGGAGGCCGACACCGAACACCGCTGCATAGTCAGGCAGCCGATCGCCCAGCGCCAGTTCCTGATCGCCGTCACCCGCTACGAAGTCGTCCATGGCGGCGAGCGTACCCTGGCGCCGACGCCACTGTGGTGCCATAGGCTGGGACCGCCATGTCGATCCGCACCCTCGCCTACGGCGCCCTGGCGCTGGCCGCCGCGCTGTTCGGCACGACCTTCGTCCTCGTCAAGGGCGCGCTCGATGCGATTCCCCCGCTGTCGTTCGTGGGCTGGAGGTTCCTCATCGCTGCCGCAGTGCTGCTCGCTGTCGCGAGGCCACGCTCGCGCTCGACCTGGGTTGACGGCTCGATCGCCGGCGGGATCCTCTTCGTCGGTTTCGCCACCCAGACGATCGGCCTCGAACAGACCTCAGCCTCCAACTCGGGACTGATCACGGGCCTGTACGTCGTGTTCACTCCCCTCCTGGCGTCGATGTTCGCACGGAGGAGCCCGGCCGCGACCGCCGTCATCGGTGGCGCGATCAGCGTCGCCGGATTGATGCTCCTCACCATCCGGGACGGCCTCACGCTGAGCGCGGGCGACGCATGGACATTGGCGTGCGCGGGGGCCTTCGCCATGCACATCGTGATCCTCGCATCCATGGCGCCGCGCCATCGGGTACTGGGATTCACCGCCGTCCAGCTCGCCGTGACCGCAGCCCTCGCCCTGGCGGCGTCGGCGCTCACCGAGCAGGTCGGGTTCCCCGACGCGAGCGTGTGGATTGCACTCGCCGTGACGGCGATCGCCGTCACGTGTGGAGCGTTCGCTGCCCAGGTGTGGGCCCAGACGGTCATCGGCCCGTCGCGCACCGCCATGGTGCTGGCCCTCGAGCCCGTGTTCGCCGTTGCGACGGCGGCGTTGGTCCTCGGGGAACGGCTCGACGCACGAGCGGCGATGGGAGCCGTCCTGATCCTCGCCGGTATCTACATCGTCCTGGTCTTCGCCCCACCGGAGGACATCGACCTGCGCACCGCCGAGGCCCTCTCAGAGGCTCACTGACCGGTCACCCGTGCGCGTGCGCAGGAATCGGAGGCAGAGAGCGACCCCCGCGCCGAGGATGCCGAGGACGAGAGCGAGGAGGAGGGTGAGCTCGATCACCGTGAAGGCGGTCGTCGAGCAGGTAGCGAGACCCGAGGGACACAGGCCGAGCCCCGTTCCACCCGACGCGAGATCGACCAGGACGACGGCAGGAAGGGCAGCCACCATGACCATGGAGGCGATCAACACACCGAGGACGAGACGCACGAGGGTCACCCGGCGAGGGTACCGGGGCGCACGGGATCGCACGGGAATTGAAGACCCACCATCGCAGGTGTACGGTGCCTCACCCGAGGAGAATCGGACGTGACCCCCACTCCCCCGCCGTTCCACACCGAAGCCTTCACGGCAGCCGAGCAAGCGACGCTTGCTCCCTACTTCACCAACCTCGATCTCCCCGTGTTCGCCGTCCGCAACCTGCCCGAGGTCGTGAAGGGGGCGCTGTTCGCACGCTACAGCCGGTCGGACAAGTCCATCCGACGCCTGTTCCTCGACGAGTTCGCCGACCAACCCGATATCGCCATCGCGACGATCGCCGGACAACCCGCAGGTTCCGGTGACCCAGACACGGTCGGCCTCGCACGGGCCGAGGAGCTCTACGACCGGGTGTTCACCCAGTATGGCGACGATTCCGTCGCCCAGCTCGGCGCCGCCCACGTCGCCGTGGAGCAGGCATCGAACATCCTCACCAAGGTGCTCGAATGGGGGCGGCTGGCGTCGTACCTCGAGCAGAGCACCAGGTACATCTTCTACGACAAGCACCTCGGCGGCCGCTACCGCTACCAGATCCCCACGGAGCTGGGGACGGACGACCTCGGTCGGCGGTACGTCGACGAGATGGATCGTCTGTTCGACACCTATCGGGACGTGGTTGCGAAGCTGGTCGCCTACTACGAGGCCATGTACCCCAAACAGGATGGGGACTCGCCGTTCGTGTGGCGCTCGACGATCCGCGCCAAGGCATGCGACGATGCCAGGGGCCTGCTGCCCGCATCGACCCTCTCGAATGTCGGTGTGTTCGGGTCGGGGCAGGCCTATGAGGCCCTCCTGATGCGGATGGCTGCACATCCGCTCGAGGAGATCCGTTGGTTCGGCACGCAGATGCTCGTCGAACTGCGCTCGGTGATCCCGTCGTTCATGAAGCGGGTGGACGTACCCGATCGGGGAGGCGCATGGTCTCGTTACCTCGCAGCGACCACGGCATCGACGGCCTCGATCGCCCAACGGATCGCAGCGGATCCCGCCCCATCACCGTCCGTGACCCTCGTCGACTTCGATCCCCGCGGCGAGCGCAAGGTCGCCACAGCGGCGCTCTACGCCGTGACGAACCTCCCCCATGCCCAGATCGCGGCCTCCGTGGATGCGATGGACGAGGCGGAGATCGATGCGATCTTCGCCGCCTACGTCGGGGAACGATCCAATCGGAGGCACAAGCCTGGTCGAGCGATGGAGCAGACGTTCTACCGATTCGACATCCTGTGTGACTACGGCATCTTCAGGGACCTGCAACGACACCGGATGCTGACGATCGAATGGCAACCGCTGTCCGTCGACCATGGGTACGCCGAGCCCGATTCGATCGACGATGTCGGAGCCTCCCGGGAGTGGTCAGAGGCCATGGAACGCATGGCGGGCCTTGCGACGAACCTGACGATGCGCCATGGCACCGACGTCGGTCAGTACGCGATCCCGTTCGCCTACAACATCCGATTCTCGATGAACCTCAACGCACGCGAGGCGTTCCACATGCTCGAGCTGCGCACCCAGCAGGGCGGCCATCCCGACTATCGGCGGGTGTGCCAGATCATGCATGACCAGATCCGCGACGTCGCCGGACATCGACGCATCGCCGCGGCCATGGGGTACGTCGATCACGCCGACTACGACCTCGCACGCCTCGAAACGGAGCGACGAGCGGCCGCCAAACGGGCGGCACTCGGCATCGCCGACCCAGGGGCGTGATCCGCCGGTTGCGCGGGTGCGACCTACCGCAACGAGCGGTGGATGACGGCGGTCAGGACAGCGGTATCCGTAACACCAATTCGCCGTCGTCGACCGACCACGTCGCGGAGGCGATGAGCGAGTAGTCCAGGTAGTCCTTCTCGGCGGCTTCGATGAACACCTTGCGTGCCTGACCCTCGAGGGGCGGCACGCCGCGCTCCTTCACGGCCCGGGCACGGTCGGCGAACCGCCCGAGGAAGTCGTCCATGTCGAGTTCGGCCATGGTCCTCCTTGTCGTCGGGCCCACAGGCTAGACGGCGTCGGGCGCCACGCGAACTAGCCTCGTGGCGATGGCGAGCACCGAACTGATCTTCGTGTCGGGCAAGGGCGGGACCGGCAAGTCCGCTGTCGCCGCCGCCATTGCGATCGATCGGGCACGCCGCGGTCGTACCGTCCTGGCCCTCGACATGGGTGCCGGGCTGGGCCTCGGGGCACACCTGCGACGTGATCGCCTCCACTATGACCCCGTCGAGGTGCGTCCGGGGCTGTATGCGATGACCATGGACAGGGCGACAGCGCTCGACGAGTACCTCAAACTCCAGCTGCGGGTCCCCCAGGGAGCACCGACACGCCAGCTCGCTGGCGCCCTCGCCGTGCTCGCCGACACGGCGCCCGGCGTGCGCGAGATCATCTCGATCGGCAAGCCGATCTACGAGACATGGAAGGGCGTGTGGGACGTCGTCATCGTCGACGCTCCGTCCCTGGGCCAGTTCCAGTCGTACCTGCGGGCACCAGCCACCATCTCCGAGCTCGTCCCCACCGGCAACGTGCGCCGTCAGGCCGATGACCTGACACGCACGCTCGGAGACCCCGAGGTGACGTCCGTCGTGTTGGTCGCGACCCCGGCGGAGCTCCCCGTGCGCGAGACGAACGAGACGCTCGAAGTCATCAGCACCGAAGGCCTGTGCCCTCCCCCGACCGTCGTCCTCAACCGGTTCGTGGACCCCTCGGGCATCCCGCCATCGGCCGTAGCCGGCCTCCCACAGGGATCCGGGCGTGATGCCGCGATCCTCCAGGTGTCGATGGAGGCGGATCAGGAGGCTTGGGCCGCACGCATAGCCCACACCCGCCGCCTCCCCTTCCTGCGAGGCGTCCTCACGCCCGGCGAGGTGGCCTTCCAGTTGGCGGATTCACTCGGGGCGACACCGTGAATCGCCCTATCGCCCCGGTCGGCACCTCGACCGACACGATCATCGTCACCGGCGCTGGCGGTGTGGGGAAGACGACCCTGTCGGCCGCGATCGGTGCGACGACGGCGATGGCCGGTCGCAGGACCCTGGTGCTGACGATCGATCCGGCGAAACGCCTCGCCGATGCCCTTGGCGTCGATGAGCTCGGCGACGAGCCGACCCCCGTCGAGGGGACACCCCACATGCACGCAGCCATGTTGGATGTGTCGGCGAGCTGGGAGGCGATCATCCATCGGTACGCCGATCCCGACGTCGGTGATCGGCTGCTCGTCAACCCCTACTTCCGGGCCATTGCCGATCGGTTCCCCGCTGCCCAGGCGTACGCAGCGGGAGAACGCATGGCCGAGTACATCGAATCCCGCGCCTATGACCTCATCGTGGTGGACACGCCGCCATCGGGTGGCGGCATCGACTTCTTCCGTGCACCTGCGACCACCGGCGACCTCGTCTCGGGAAAGCTGCTCAAGTGGCTGACGGGCTCGCACATCCCCGGCCGCAGCATCCTGTACCGGTTCACGGCCAAGCCGATGTTGCGCATCGCCGATTCGGTCCTCGGAGGTCCGATGCTCTCGGACGTGGCCGACTTCCTCCTGGACCTGCGAACCATGTACGACGCCCTGAGCGCCCGGTCCAGGACCATCGAGCGATACCTGAGGGGCGCAACGACGATCATCGCGACGACGGCTGACCCCACACCGCTCCGCGAGGCCCATCGGTTCTTCCGCGAACTCAGCGGTTTCCGCATCGAACCCGCAGCACTGGTCTTCAATCGGGCGCTCCCCGAGGCGTGGATCGCCGACGCCGACACGCCACTTCGCGGGATCGCGGACGCCGAGCTCCGTGCGACCGTGAAGGCGAACCTCCGCGCATGGGCGGCGGAGGCACGCCGTCAGGCCGACGCACGCGACGAGCTGTCGTCGCGGTACGACCTGCCCGTGCACACCGTTGCATGGCAGTCGCCACCGCCCGAGTCCATCGCTGACCTCATCGCCATGATCGACGCGGCTGGCCTCGACGGGATCATCGGCATCGACTGAGAGGACCCGACCGCAGAGGACCGGTGCGGTGGTGGCTCAGAACACCGACTGGGGGCCGAACAACTCCCGGAGCTCGGCGAAGAGGGCGGATCGGGGGTCGACCCGATGGTCGTGGCCGACCCTGAGGACCTTCTCGCCGTTGTCCCCCTGCATGTGGATGTAGACCGGAGCGGTCCCCGGATGGTTCGCGAGCACATCCTTGAGACGCCCGACGACGGCAGGCGACAGTCGCGAGGCCGAGACGCGGAGCCGCACGCTGCGGTCGCTCGAGAGGTCCGGTTCGGAAACGGATTGGACGATGAACTTCACGTCGTCGCCCCGGTGGTCGACACGGCCCCGGAGCACGAGTACTGCATCCTCACGGATCATCGGGCCATGCTCGGCGACCGTCTTGGGGAACGCCACGGCTTCGACGCTGCCCTGGAGATCCTCCACGGCGAAATAGACCATCGGCTGGCCCTGGCGTGTGTACCGGCGGTTCACCGAACCCACGACGCCTGCGATCGTCGCCTGGCTGCGGTCCTCACGGTCCCACAGGCCCGGTATCGCCGTGTCGGTCATCGTGCCGAGCGCCTTCTCGATGCCCAGGAGCGGATGGTCCGAGATGTACAGGCCGAGCATGTCCTTCTCGAACGCAAGGCGGACCTTCTTGTCCCACTCGTGGTCGGGGACATCCTGGCCGACGGCAGTGGCCGTGTCGGTCGACCCCCCGAACAGGCTGTACTGACCGGCCTCCTCGGCACGCCGACGTTCGAGCGTCCCATCGACGATGGTGTAGGCGACCTCCAGCAGGCCACGACGGGTGTAACCGAGAGCATCGAAGGCACCGGCCTTGATCATCGACTCGATCGTGCGCTTGTTGAGGACCTGGATGTCGACGCGGTCGATGAACTCGAAGAAGTCGGTGTACGGCCCGTTCTTCGTCCGTTCCGCCACGATGAGGTCGGTGACCGCCTCGCCGACGTTGCGCACCGCTGACAGACCGAAGATGATCTGCCCTTCATGGGCGAGGAAGTCGCGGTCGGAGACGTTCACACCGGGTACCACGACCGGTATGCCCATCATCCTGCACTCGTGGAGGTAGGCGGCCGTTCGGTCCTTGTCACGCTTGACGGCCGTGAGCAGCGCCGCCATGTACTCCGAGGGATGGTGCGCCTTGAGCCATGCGGTCTGGTACGCGACGAGGGCGTACGCAGCCGAGTGGCTCTTGTTGAAGCCGTACCCTGCGAAGTGCTCGATGAATCCGAACAGGTCGATGCCGAGCTGCTCCGTGTAGCCGTTCGCGACACAACCGGCCCCGAACTTCTGTTGCTGTTCGCGCATCACGGCAGGGATCTTCTTCCCCATCGCCTTGCGGAGGCCGTCGGCATCGGCCATGGAGAACCCGGCGATCTTCTGGGCGGTCTGCATCACCTGCTCCTGGAACACCATGATCCCGTAGGTGTCGTCGAGGATCTCGGCGAGGTCGTCGTGGGGATAGGTGACGGCCGCCTTTCCGTTCTTGCGGTCGGCGTACTCGAGATGCATGCCCGCCCCCAGCGGACCGGGCCGGTAGAGCGCGTTCAGGGCGATGAGGTGTTCGAAGCGGTCAGGACCGAGGTTCCGCATGAGGGCACGCATCGGCCCTCCCTCGAACTGGAACACCCCGATGGAGTCGCCGCGACGCAACATCTCGTAGACCGCGGGGTCGTCGAGCGGCACGTTGTCGATGTCGGGGCGGGTTCCCGTGTTGCGTTCGATCAACTCGAGGGCGCGTTCGATCGTTGCGAGGTTGCGGAGACCGAGGAAGTCCATCTTGAGCAGGCCGAGCGCCTCGACGCCGTGCATCTCGTACTGGGTGACCACCTCGGCACCGTCACCCTTCTGCTGGGTGGGCACGATGTTCGTGAGCGGTTCCGGCGAGATCACCACCGCTGCGGCGTGGATCGAATCCTGCCTCCGGAGTCCCTCGAGGCCGCGTGCCGTGTGGACGATCTCGGTTGCGCCGTCCATCGTCTCGAGCAGCTCACGGAGGCCCGACGCGGCTGCGTAGTGATCGCGGTCGTTCGCCGATGCGTCCGGGCCCGGCGGCGTGAGGCACTGGTCGATCGTCGCGTCCTTGCCGAGGATGGCGGGCGGCATGGCCTTGGCGAGCTGGTCACCAGCCGAGTACGGATAGTCGAGCACCCTCGCGGCGTCCCTGAGTGCCTGCTTGCCCTTGATGGTCGAGAACGTGATGATCTGTGCGACGTGGTCCGATCCGTACTTCTCGGCGCAGTAGGCGATCATCTCGGAGCGGTAGCGCTCGTCGAAGTCCATGTCGATGTCCGGCATCTCCTTGCGCCCGGGGTTCAAGAAGCGCTCGAAGATCAGTCCGTAGTGGAGGGGGTCGAGGTCGGTGATCGACAGGCAGTACGCAACGATCGATCCGGCCGCACTCCCCCGTCCGGGTCCCGTCCGGATACCCCGCCTCGCAGCGTGGGCGATCAGGTCCCACACGATGAGGAAGTAGGCCGAGAACCCCATGTCGGAGATGACGCGGAGCTCGTAGTCGATGCGCTCCGCGACGGTGTCGTCGATCGTGCCATACCGGCGGTGGGCGCCCTCCATCACGAGGTGCCTGAGATACCGGTCCTCGTCGTAGCCATCGGGCACGGGGAACTGCGGGAGGAGGATCTGGTCGAACTCGATCTCGACATCGGCGCGTTCGGCGACCCACAGGGTGTTGTCACACGCCCCGGGGTATTCCTCGGCCGGGAACAGGTCTCGCATCTCGCGCGACGACTTGATGTAGAACTCGTCGGAGTGGAACTTGAAACGGTTCTCATCTGACTTCATCGAGCCCGTCTGGATGCACAGGAGCGCATCGTGGGCATCGGCCTCGTCTGCTCGGGTGTAGTGCGAATCGTTCGCCGCGAGGAGCGGGGCGTCGATCGTTCGGCCGATCTCGAGGAGGTCCGCCATGATCTTTCGCTGGGCGGGGATCCCATGGTCCTGGAGCTCGATGAAGAAGTTGTCGCGTCCGAAGATGTCCTGGTACATCCCCGCGGCGGCGAGGGCCCCGGCGAAGTCCCTCTCCTGGCCGTGCTGGTCGTCGTCGGCTGGTTCATCGACGCCGAGGAGCTGGGGCACGTGGCCGCCGAGGCATCCCGTCGTCGCGATGAGTCCCTCTGCGTACTCGGCGAGGAGCTCGCGATCCATGCGCGGCTTGTAGTAGTAGCCCTCGGAGTACGCCCGCGATGCGAGCTGCATGAGGTTGCGGTAGCCGACGTCGTTCTCGGCGAGGATCGTCATGTGGTAGCGCACGTCATCTCGACGCGGCGGCCGATCGAACCGACTACCCGGCGTCAGATAGGCCTCGATGCCGATGATGGGCTTGACGCCCTCGGCCTTGGCTGCCCTGACGAAATCGACGACGCCGTACAACACGCCGTGGTCGGTGATGGCGACGGCGGGTTGGCCATCGGCACGCACGGCCTTGACGACATCCTTGACACGAGCGGCTCCGTCGAGCATCGAGAACTCGGAGTGCACATGGAGGTGGGCGAAGCTATCGGTCAAGCGCATCCCGCAAATCGAATCACACGCATGTAAGCACGCGGCCGCCGCTTCCGCATACCGGCCCCGCACCGTGCCTTCCGCCCAGGTCGGCGCCCGATCAGCTGACCCGGCGCACATCTAAGGTTAGGGCCCACTGGTCGGCGCCCGAGCCGACGGTGTCACGAGCACAACACCCCGCCGAGGGCGGGATCGAGGAGGAATCGTGAGCGTAATCGGCGTGCTCACTGCCGGTGGGGACTGTCCCGGACTCAACGCGGTCGTCCGCGGGGTCGTCGGACGTGCCCTCGAACGCGATACCGAGGTCGTCGGTATCAGGGACGGTTGGGAGGGGCTCATGCACGATCGCACGATGCCGCTCGATCGCAACGCCGTCCGTGGCATCCTCGGCCGCGGAGGAACCATGCTCGGCACTTCACGCATGGACCCCTACGTCCACGGTTCGGGCCTGTCGTCGTGCAACGCGACGATCTCGAGCAACGGGATCGAGAAGCTGATCGTCATCGGCGGCGACGGGACACTGCGATCGGCGATGAAGCTGGCCGAGGAGGGACTCCCCGTCGTCGGGGTACCCAAGACCATCGACAACGACATCGTCGGCACCGACATCACCTTCGGGTTCGCCACGGCCGTCCAGATCGCCACGGAGGCCATCGACCGGCTCGCCACCACGGCCGAGGCACACAACCGCGTCATCGTCGTGGAGGTGATGGGCCGGACGAAGGGTTGGATCGCCACCCATGCCGGCATCGCCGGTGGCGCCGATTACGTGTTGATCCCCGAGTTCCCCTACTCACTCGACGAACTCGCCTCGACGCTGCGCAAACGCCACCGCCGTGGGCACAAGTACTCGATCGTCGTGGTCGGCGAAGGTGTCGAAGCTCCGGAGGGATACGCACCGCTCGACCTCAAGAAGGACGCCTTCGGGTTCGATCGGCTCGGCGGTGTCGGCTACCAGGTGGCCGACGCCATCGAATCGGTAACCGGGTTCGAGACGCGTGTCTCGGTACTCGGCCACATCCAGCGCGGTGGCACCCCGGTTGCATCGGACCGCGTCCTGGCAACCCGCCTCGGCGTGGGTGCTGCGGACATGGCCATCGACGGCATGACCAACGTCATGGCGGCTGTCCAGTCGACGGCGATCGTGCCGGTGCCATTGGAGGTCGCGACCTCCGGGATTCGCGGAGTGCCCGACGAGCTCTACGCCACGGCCAACACGTTCTTCGGCTGACGGTTCGGGTCCCTACGGACCTCCCGGCGATCGATCACCGCGTCCCCATCGGCGGTGCCTTCTTCACCTTCTTCGGGGGCTCAGGAGCCTGGGCAGGGGTGATCGTGAGCTCCTCGAACGCATCCCGAATCGCCTGTGTGAGGATCTCGGGCCTCTCGATCAGCGTTCGGTCCATGTTGATACCGATGTCGACCATCCCGTTGAGCGAGAAGATCGCCACGCCGGCTCCGTGGCTCTGCCACAGCGGGACGAGCGGGTATGAGGCGGTCATCGGACTCCCCGCGAGGTACATCGGGAACTGCGGCCCCGGGACGTTGGTCACGGTCATGTTGAACGGGCGGATCCCGCTGGCCAGGCGTGCAGCGAGGCCGACGAGCGTCGCTGGTGCCCCGGTCGACACCTGGACCAGGGTCGACGCGCCGAGCGCCTGGTCGGTGTCCTTGAGGTTCTTGGTCGCCTCCATGACGGCGGCAATCCGTCGTGCGGGATCGGGCTCACCGACGGGAAGGGCCATGAGCCACATCGCCACCTTGTTGCCAAGGGTCCCCTGTTCGCTCTCGGCTCGCACCGACACCGGGGCCATGATCCGGAACTCGGTGGAGGCCACCTCGTCGGGTGTCAGGCCGCCTTCGCCGAGGAGGTAGTTCCGGACACCACCGGCGACGATGGCGAGCATCGCGTCGTTGACCGTGACACCATGTTCGTTCTTGATGGACTTGACGTCGTCGAGTGGCAACTCGAGCCAGTCGAACCAGCGGGAGGGACCGATGTCGCCGTTGAGCGGGGTCTTGCCCGTGGGGGTGAGCCATCCCGACGACAGTGACGCCCCGACCGCTCGCAGGCGGTGCGCGAGATCGCTGCGCATGCCATCGAGGTCCAGGTGCAACGAACTGAAGGATCCGAGACCGGCGAGGACTCCCGAGATCGCCCGAGAGATCTCCTTGACCGCCAGTTCCGTCCCGTTCGGCGCAGGGCCGCGGTTGCCATGGCTCCATGCCCTCGATGCGGACATCGGGCGTGAAGTCCAGGATGACGGCCATGAGGTCGATGCCTGACACGCCGTCGATCATGCAATGGTGGATCTTGCCGACCAGGGCGAAACCGCCGTTGGCGAGGCCCTCGACGACCCACAACTCCCACAGCGGACGAGTGCGGTCGAGCTGTTGGGACATGAGTCGTCCGACGAGGTCCTTGAGCTGCTGGTCCGTTCCCGGGGAGGGAAGCGCCGTGTGCCGCACGTGGTAGTCGAGGTGGAAGTGCTCGTCGTCGACCCACACCGGATGCCCCTCGAACGGGACGGTCGCCAATCGCTGCCGGTATCGCGGGATCTGGTCGAGGCGCGAGGCGATGAGGGCGCGGATCGTGGCGATGTCCACCCCGTCCGATGACGAGTGCGGTCCGGGGTCGAAGATCGCCACGGCACCCACGTGCATGTGCGTCGTGCGCGATTCGAGGGCGAGGAACGATGCATCGAGGTTCGAGAGGCGTTCGTAGTGGACCGTCATGGTGTCGTCCGATCGATGGCTTCGAGGTCGCCCGTATCCGGGTCGCCGATCACGGCAAGACTATCGGTCAGATCGCCGGGAAGCGATGCGACGATGTCGACCGACGATCCGTCGAACGGATGGGTGAACTCGAGTCGGTGTGCGTGGAGCCACGGCCGGCCCGGGTCCGCCGGCATGCCGATCCGCCCGTAGGCGGGGTCACCGATGATCGGGTGGTCGATGGCCTGCATGTGCACCCGGATCTGGTGGGTGCGACCGGTCTCGAGGGTCACCGACACGAGCGACAGGTCGTGGGTCCCCCACTCGGCCAACCGGCGGTAGTGGGTGATGGCCTGCCGCCCGGATCGATCCAGCGTCATACGCGTCGGATTCCTCGGGTCCCTGCCGATCGGTGCATCGATCGTTCCGAGCGTGCCGTCGAAGCGACCAGCGACGAGGGTGAGGTAGGTCCTGGTGATCGAACGCTCGCGCATCATCGAGCTGAGCGCCTCGTGGGCCCGTGGTGTCCTCGCCACGACGAGAAGTCCCGACGTGTCACGGTCGAGCCGATGGACGATCCCCCATCGTCCGGGTGCCCCGACACCGACGATATCACCGAAGCGGGCAAGGAGCCCGTGGACGAGGGTGCCCGTGCTGCGTTCGGACGTCGGATGCACCACCACGCCGATCGGCTTGTCGACGACCACGATGTCGGGATCCTCGAACACGACGGTGAACGGGACGGATGCGTCGGCCTCGATGCCACGCGGTTCGACGAGGGTCACCATGGCGACGGTGCCCTCCGTGAGGCTGTCCGACGGCGAGATCGGCGATCCGTCGACCACGACGGCCCCGGCGTCGAATGCCGCCCTCGCCGCAGCCCGGGACACCTGGAGGACCGTGGCGACGACCTTGTCGGCCCGCTCGCCTGCGAGGTCCGACGTGATGACGATGCGATGCTCGTTCATCGCCGCCAGATGAACGCGGCGATGAGCAACAGCGCGACACCGATGTTGATCGCCGCGTCGGCGACGTTGAAGGTCGCGAAGAACGAGAAGTCGATGAAGTCGACGACGGCACCGTCCAGGAGGCCATCGCCGCGTGCCAGCCGGTCGATGAGGTTCCCTACGGCTCCGCCCAGGACCAAGCCGAGGGCAACCGCCTCGACCCTGCGTCCCGCCTCCCCGAGGATGTAGATGATCAGGCCGACGACGCCGAACGCCACGATGGCGAGGATCGGGCCGGCATTGGAGAAGAGGGAGAACGACGCCCCGGTGTTGTACGTGAGACGCAGCTGGAGGAAGTCCTCGATGAGCACCACAGGACCGTCTGCGAGTTCGTTGACCGCCCACCACTTCGTGAGCTGATCGACGACGACCACACCTGCGGCTACGACGAACGCAAGGTTGCGGAGGCTCAGAGCCGACTTGCTGCTTCCACGGTCGTCGTCGCGTACGGCAGGGCTTCCAGCCTCGTCAGGGGGATCGGGTCGCCCGTCACTTCGCATATTCCGTACTGACCCTTCTCCATGCGGTCCTGCGCATGCGTGACGCGGTCGAGGAGGTCACGTGCGTTCTGGACCATCGCGATGTCCATCTCCATCTCGACCTCGATGGCGCCACCGTCGACATTGTCCGGGTCGGCGCTGCGATCGGCCTTTGCCTCGGCGAGTTTGCTCTCCTCGCGCTCGCGCTCGTGATCGTCGATGATCCGCTCGAGGCGCTCACGTTCCTCCTCGAGCTTCCGCTTGAGTCGTGCGAGCGTTGATGCAGCGAGTTCTCTGGCCATCGATCCTCCTGACAGGTCGGAGAATCTAGCATCGAAGCGCCCGTTGTCACGGTCCGAGCAAGCGCAGCGTCGCCGTCGCGAGGTCAGCATCGACGAGTTCGATCGTCTTGGCGCGTGACGTCATGCCGCCGACGACCTCACCTCGCCGTACCCCGACGATCGACGTCAGGAGCTCGACGACCGCCGCGTTCGCGGCGCGACGCCGGGGCTGGGCGGTCACGCGTACCTTCAGACGGTCGCCGTGGAGACCCACGATCTCGGCGCGCGATGCATTCGGTTGCACGAGGACGTCCACGAGGACGCCGCGAGGAGATGATCGGATCGGTTGCATTGCCCAACGGTAGGGCCATCCGCCTGTTCACGGCTTCGACCGGGCCGATCCATCCGCTCGTCCGGACCTCGTCCGGCACTCGCGACGCTAGGCTCCCGGTGCGCGTTGACGAGGACGTGCCTGGTCCCTCCAAGGATGGACAGCGAGCCGGCGAGGGTGAGAGGCCGGTATCCGCGGGACACAGGACATCACCTCCGAGCTGCGGGAAGATGCCCGACGACCAGGTAGTCGGGAGGAGAACCCGCCGTGGATCCACGATACGGGTGAATGGAGCGGCCGGCACGCCGGCAAGCCGGGTGGTACCGCGGGTCCCCCGTCCCGGCACCGACAGGTGACGAGACGAGGACCGCACGTGACAACCGAGACCACCTTCCCCAGGGTCGATTCCAACGTCGACTTCCCTGCGCTCGATGCGCGCATCCTCGCGTTCTGGGAGTCGATCGATGCGTTCGCACGCTCCGTGGAGCTACGCGGTGCCGACACCGAGTACACGTTCTACGACGGGCCGCCATTCGCCACCGGTTCACCGCACTACGGCCACATCCTCCAGGGCGTCGTGAAGGACATCGTGCCCCGGTATTGGACCATGCGCGGCCATCGCGTCGAACGACGTTTCGGGTGGGACACCCACGGCCTCCCGGTGGAGATGGAGGTCGAGAAGCAGCTCGGCGTCTCGGGTCCCAGGGAGATACAGGAGCTCGGTGTCGATGTGTTCAACGAGGCCTGTCGTGCGATGGTCAACACGACCACGGAGGACTGGTACGAGATCACCAGCCGGATCGGACGATGGGTCGACTTCGACAATGACTACAAGACCATGGATGTCGACTTCATGGAGAGCGTGTGGTGGGTGTTCGGCCAGTTGTGGGCCAAGGGGCTGGTGTATCGGGACTTCAAGGTCCTCCCCTATTCGTACGGTGCGACGACCCCCCTGTCGAATTTCGAGGCGAACCTCGACTACCGCGATGTCGATGATCCGGCCATCACCGTCGCCGCCACCGTCGTCTCCGGCAACGGTGCAGTGGAGGTGGGTGACCGCCTGCTGTTCTGGACCACGACGCCGTGGACGGTGCCCTCCAACCTCGCCATCGCCGTGGGATCCGACATCACGTATGCGAGGGTCGCGTTCGGTGACGACCACTACTGGGCAGCGGAGGCCCTCGTCGGGTCGCTGTTCGATGGGGACCATCGGATCGTCGTGACGGCCCAGGGCTCGGATCTGCTCGGATCCCGCTATGCGCCTCCCTTCCCGTACTTCGCAGACAAGGCGGACGAGGGGGCCTTCGTCATCATCGCATCTCCCGAGGTCACCACGGACGAGGGCACCGGGTTGGTGCACATGGCCCCTGCCTACGGCGAGGCCGACTTCCGCGCCATGACCGATGCCGGGCTGGGGGTGATCGTCGATCCCGTCGATGCCGAGGCACGATTCACCGATGAGGTGCCCGACGTCGCCGGCGTGAACGTCAAGGACGCCGATGCCCACCTGATCGCGTTGCTGAAGCAATCGGGTGCGCTGTTCGCGCGGGCGACCATCAATCACGCCTACCCGTTCTGCTGGCGCACGGGCACGCCGCTCATCTACAAGGCCATCCCCACATGGTTCGTCGCCGTCGAGCAGTTCCGCGATCGCATGGTGGAGATCAACGAGGGTATCCGCTGGGTGCCCGAGGCGATCGGGGCGAACCGCTTCGGGAACTGGCTCGAGGGGGCGCGCGACTGGGCCATCAGCCGGAACCGATACTGGGGCTCGGCGATCCCGGTGTGGGAGTGCGACAACGGTGACCACATGGTCGCCATCACGAGTCGCAGCGACCTCGAAGCCCACTCGGGCGTGATGCTCGACGACCTCCACAAGCACTTCGTCGACGAGGTGACCTGGCCGTGTCCCGAAGGCGACGGCACGATGAGGCGCGTGCCCGAGGTACTCGATTGTTGGTTCGAGAGCGGATCCATGCCCTTCGCCCAGATCCACTACCCGTTCGAGAATGAGGAACGGTTCGAACAGCGGTACCCGGCCGACTTCATCGCCGAGGGCCTCGACCAGACCCGCGGATGGTTCTACACGCTGCTCGTCCTCGCGACGGCGGTGCGGGACGAGGCGCCCTTCAACAACTGCGTCGTCACCGGCATGATCCTCGCCGAGGACGGCCGCAAGATGTCCAAGTCACTCAGGAACTACCCCGATCCCGCCCACGTGATCGACGAGTTCGGGGCAGACGCCCTCCGGGCGTACCTCATCAACTCGCCGGTCGTGCGAGGTGAGCCGCTCCGGTTCTCCGAGGCCGGCGTACGCGAAGTCGTGCGAACCGTCCTCCTTCCGTTGTGGAATGCGTTCTCGTTCTTCACCACCTACGCCGAGGCCGATGGCATCACTGCCCAGGACCTCCGCGGGGCCCCACCGCTCGAGCAACGTCCCGAGATGGATCGATGGATCGTCTCCGTGCTCCAGAGCCTCATCGCCGATGTCAACGAGGAGATGGAGGCCTATCGCCTCTTCGCCGTCATCCCACCCATCATCGGGTTCGTCGAACACCTGACGAATTGGTACATCCGCCGGTCGCGCCGACGGTTCTGGGCCCATCGCGGCGCGGGCGACGATGTGGACAAGCTGGCGGCATTCGCGACCTTGTACGAGGTACTCACGACGTTCGCCACGGTTGCGGCCCCGGTTCTGCCATTCGTCACGGAGGAGATCCACCAGGGCCTCGTGCGGGCAGCCGATCCGACCGCTCCCGAGAGCATCCACCACGTCGACTATCCCGAAGCCGCCGCTGCATCGATCGATCGGGAGCTCGAGGACGCGATGGCGACGGTCCGCACCATCGTCAACCTCGGTCGCGGGCTCCGGAAGCGTGAGGACCTCCGGACCCGACAGCCGCTCGCGACCGTCACGGTCGTGACGCGAAGCGTTGCCGAGCGCGACGCCGTGTTGAGCCACGCCGCCCTCATCGCCGAGGAGCTGAACGTGCACGAGATCGAGGTCCACGGGGATGAGGCCGGACTCGTCGATCTGGCGGCGAAGCCCAACTTCAAGGCGCTCGGTCCACGGTTCGGGAAGGACATGCGCAGCGTGGCCGATGCGATCGACGACCTGGACCACGCAACGATCGCCGCGATGCTCGACGGGACACCCGAGGGCCTGACCGGACACGACCTCACGGCCGACGACATCGTCGTGTCGCGCAATGCGCGCAGCGGCACGGTCGTCGCTACCGAGGGATCGCTGTCGGTGGCCCTCGACACGAGGATCGACGACGAGCTGCGGGTGGAGGGGGTTGCGAGGGAGCTCGTCAATCGGATCCAAGCCGCACGTCGTGATGCCGGATTCGACGTCACCGACCGCATCGACGTCGCCTGGTCGTCGCCGGACCCGATCATCTCGGAGGCGTTCGACCGCCACGGCCCACTGATCGCCGGTGAGGTCCTCGCCGATCGCATCGAGCGAAGGGACGAGGTCGCTGATCCAAGCGTCATCGATGGTGCGACCGTTGCCGTGGCCGTCGCACCAGCCAGCTGATCATCGGCAGGATCGGGGCCCCGGGGTTCCGCCCACGAGCGATCGCCGATCAGCGCTCGCAGGTCAGCGCGGGAGGATGGCGAGGAGGATCTGGATCCCGACGATGAGGATGAGCGGTGACAGGTCCAGCGCGGCGCCACCCATCCGTACCGGCGGCACGACTGCACGGATCGGCCTGAGGATGGGTTCGATCATCCGGGACAGGAACTCATAGATCCGTCGGACGGGATGGTCATAGGGGATCCTGCCGAAGGCCACGATGTACGAAAGCACGATCCACGCGAGCAGGGCGAGCGAGAGCAGCTGGACGAGGCTTCGGATGACGCCCACGTCAGCGTTGTTGTCCGTACAAGCCGAGCGAAGCGAGGCGCTCCTGCTCGGCCATCCCGATCGACACGCCACTCGGAGTCACGAGGATCACGCCCTGTGCCGTCTTCGCCATGCGACCGTCGAGGGCGTACGTGAGGCCGGAGGCGAAGTCGACGATCCGCCGGACCATCTCGGGCTCCGTCGAGCGCAGGTCGAGGACGACCGTACGGCCTCCCCTGATGGCATCGGCGAGGGCCTGGGCGTCGGAGAAGTTGCGAGCGGAGATGATCTGGGAGGCTGGTTCGGTGCGTCTCGCCGGGCCATCGCCGACGCCTGACATCGAGGAATACACATAGACACCGGCTTCGGCGTGGACGGGGTCCTGAGACATCTGGCGACGCGTCGTCGGCGGCGGCTCCACACGCCGGCCCGACACCCCCGAACCCGGTGGGCGCACCGTTGACACGGACCCCTGTTGGGGTGTGGACGGTGGGGCAGCGGTCTCGGCGGTCATGGGTCGGACCTCGCCCACCGTCGACTCCATGGGCACGGGAGCCTGCTCGTCCTCGTCCACGAGGCCGAGGTAGAAGAGCGTCTTGTTCCAGAGTGATGCCATCGCCTGTCCTGTGGTCGTCCCTAGCCGGTCGCCTGCTCGGCTGACCCAAAGATAGCCCTTCCGATGCGCACCATGGTGGCACCCTCCTCGATCGCGACCTCGAAGTCGTTGGTCATGCCCATCGAGCACGTGTCGATGAACGGATACGCGTCGGCGAAAGTGTCGTAGATCTGCCGTAGCCGGGCAAACCACGGCCGGGCATCGTCGGGGTCGTCGGACATGGGTGGGATCGCCATCACGCCCCGAACGTCGAGGCCGAGGTCGAGCAGCGAGGTCATCGCCTCGTCGGCCTCATCGGGTGCGAAGCCCGACTTCTGGGATTCACCCCCCAGGTTGAACTGGATCAGGACCGGGGTATCGGTTCGCTCGGCCCATGAACGTGCGAGCGACATGCGGTCCATGGCGTGCAGGAGGTCGCAATGGGTGGCCACAAAGGGGACCTTGCGACGTTGGAGGGGCCCGATGAAGTGCCATTCGATGTCCGAGGGGAGGTCGGCCTGCCAACGTGCCTCGAGTCCCTGTTGACGGTTCTCCGCGAAGACTCGGTGGCCACGACCGTACACGTCGAGCACCTCGGCGTCAGTGCGTTGTTTCGACACGACGATCAGCGTCACGTCGCCCACGCCGCGCCCGGCCCGCACGCACGCCGCAGCGATCCGGTCCTTCACGGCATCGAAACCTACGGAACCCATGCGACCGTCACCTGTCGTTGGGCGGTGCCGTTGCGCCGGAAGGAGGCGAATCGGTCGTCGTGCATGGTGCACGCCGCGGCGCGCTCGATCCCGATACCCGTCAGCTGGTGGGTGATGGCGGCACCCAGATCGACGCTTGTGGTGCCCCAGGTGGTCGTCGCGGCGTGGCCGCCGACGGCTTCGATGACCTCCGAGCCGACCTCGTAGCAGCACGGCCCGATGTGGGGCCCGATCACCGCTCGATCCGGAGGGTCGCCGAGGGAACGCATCGTCTCCACCGCACGAGCCACTACTCCCGACGCTACTCCCCGCCATCCGGCGTGGGCGAGGGCGATCGTGGCCTGTCCGACCAGAGCGACGGGGACGCAGTCGGCCGTTGCAATGGCCACCGGTGGGCCGCCGTGGAGCGTGACCACGGCATCCGCCTCACCGAGCATGCCCGGGCTTCGTGCGACGATCACGTCGCTGCCGTGGACTTGTGTGATCGTGGCCCACGCCTCATCGATGCCCAGTTCGGTCGAAATGGAGCGCCGCGCCGCCACCGAGGAACGCCCATCGCCCTCGGCGACCGTTCCGAAAGCGACACCGAGGACCACCTCGGATCGGATCATCCCTGGACGAAACCCGGGATGTCCATCTCGTCGGTACCGTCGCCTGCTCCCTCGCCATGTACGTCGTCGTCGAGGATCGAGGGACGTTGGCGAGTCGGCGTTGCGCCAGGGGTACCGACGCCACCGCCCGTTGGCGGGGAGAAGCTCCCCCGACGATCGCGGTCGAATCCCGCGGCGATGACCGTCACGCGCATCTCGTCGCCGAGCGTCTCGTCGATCACGGAACCGAAGATGATGTTCGCGTCGGCATCGGAGTGGTCGCTGATGAGCGACGCCGCCGTGTTGACCTCGTGGAGCGTCATGTCCCGTGGGCCTGCGATCGACAGGAGGACGCCGCGAGCGCCTTCCATCGACGTCTCGAGCAGTGGACTGGCGATCGCCTTCTCCGCGGATTGCTGCGCACGGCTGTCGCCGGTCGCCGTCCCGATGCCCATGACGGCGGATCCGGCATCGGACATCACCGTCTTGACGTCGGCGAAGTCGACGTTGATCAGGCCGGGTGTGGTGATCAGCTCGGTGATCCCCTTGACGCCCGACGTCAGGACCTCATCAGCCATCCGGAACGCATCGGTCACGGGCGTTGAAGGATCGGCGATCTCGAGGAGGCGTTCGTTGGGGATGATGATGAGCGTGTCGACGGCGGCCTTGAGGGCTTGGATCCCCTGTTCGGCCTGAACGGAACGACGCCGGCCTTCGAAGCCGAAGGGTCGCGTCACGACGCCGACCGTGAGGGCGCCGAGCGATCGCGCCACCTCGGCGACGACCGGTGCGGCCCCCGTTCCCGTTCCGCCGCCTTCTCCTGCCGTGATGAAGACCATGTCGGCGCCACCGAGTGCGTCCTCGATCTCGTCGCGATGCTCTTCAGCAGCCTCGCGGCCCACCTCGGGATTGGCTCCGGCGCCAAGCCCGCGCGTCGAGTCACGCCCGATGTCGAGTTTGACATCGGCATCCGACATCAGCAATGCCTGGGCATCGGTGTTGACGGCGATGAACTCGACGCCCCCGACTCCCAGGTCGATCATGCGATTGACGGCATTGACACCGCCACCACCGACGCCGACCACCTTGATCACAGCCAGGTAGGTGGTCGGTGGCTTCCCTGTCGTCTCCATCGTCATAGGTCACCTCTCGCGCGACGGCAGCAGAACCTTACCCTTGGGGTTGAGCTTGATGTGGCACCTATTCCTCGACCTCTTGTTGAGGTCGAGGGTTGGCGACGGCGGGCCGCAGCGGTGCGATGAGATCGACGGACGCGTCGGCGTCGATCCCCGTGGCGATGAGCTGGGTGAGTACCGCGGCCTTCGTCTCCATGTCGACGGGTCGGCCGAGCCGGACATCGTGTCCAGCGACGACCGCCCACACCGCATCGTCGACGGCGGTGATGACGGCTCCGGCTGCGAGATCCTCGGGAAGTGAGGCCAGGAACGTGATGCCGCCGAGAATCCGTCGATCGGCCGTCGTCTCGCCGATCGACGTCGCTCCGAGGTCGATCGCCACCACCGACTGACCGACCACGGGGGCCGGAGCGGCCTCGATGATGGCGCCGTCGACGCTGGCCCACACCCACCCATCAGCACTCTGGGCCGCGACGAACGGAACATGCTCCACCACGTCCACGACGAGCGTGCCTGGCCATAGGACGGACACGGTCACATCGTCGACCCAGGGGTCATCACCGATCGCCGAGGCGATCTGGCCGCCGTCCACATCGATCGTCGGCGTTCCCACGCCCATGCCGAGGGCGGCGACGGCCGCTGCCGGGTCGGTCTGCGCGGCGCCGGTGATCTCCACGGATCGAATCGACAGGACCGGGGAGCGGATGAGCCAGAACGAACCGACGACGACGAGCACCGCCACGAGCACACCGAGGATCCACCGCAGACGCTTGCGTGCCTTGTCCTCGGAGACGCCCTTGCGTCGCTCGGCGACCCGTGAGTCCATCATCGTCATGGTTGCTCCCAGCGTTGGGGAAAGTCGCCGATGAACCGGATCTCGGGGACCAGGTCGACGCCCGCTCGTTCGGCGACGAGCCGTTGGATGTAGTGCACGAACGCGAAGATATCCGATGCCGTTGCATCGTCGGTGGCAACCAGCCAGTTGGCATGGACGGGCGACACCGACACGGGGCCGAGGTGCGTGCCCTTGAGCCCAAGGCCGTCGATGATGGCACCTGCACTCGCATCCGGCGGGTTCTTGAAGACACTCCCAGCGTTGAGGGTGCCGCCCGGCTGGTGCTCGCGACGCCACCGCGTGATCTCGCGCAGTCGTTCCATGCCCTCGGCGGGATCGATGGTCCCCGTGGAGAAGGTCGCCTGGACGACGATGGTGTCATCCGTCAGGTTGCTGTGGCGGTACGACAGGTCCAGGTCGATCGGTCTCCTGCGGTCGACCGCGCGCGTCGCGACGTCGAGCACGGTCGCCTCGACCAGCACGCTCGCCGTGTCCGACCCGTGGCCACCGGCATTCATCACGATCGCACCACCGACCGAGCCGGGGATGCCCACGTAGAACTCAAGACCGCCACGTCCGGCCTCCGCTGCGGTACGGGCGAGGATCGGCAGCGGGACGGACGCACCGGCGACCACGGTGCCGTCGTTGCGGACGTCGACAGCCGAGAAACCCTTGCCGAGCCGGATCACCAGTCCGTCGAAACCGGTATCGGAGATGACGACGTTGCTTCCCCGCCCGAGCACCCACACCGCCATCGGCTCCGGCACCACCTCGAGGATCGAACGCAGGTCCTCGAGCCCGTCGGGTTCGGCGAACCACCGTGCGGGCCCGCCGACCTTGTAGGTGGTCATGGGACCAAGCGGCACCTGCTCGCGAACACCGGTGTGGTCGATCACGACGCACCGCCGATGGCCTGCGCGATCGGTCCGGCCAGCAGGGTGATGTCACCGGCTCCGAGGAGCAGGAGCGTGTCACCCGGCTCCACGACGGACGCGACGGCTGCAGGAACGTCTGGCAGTAGCCGCACATATGACACGGAACCGCCGGCCGCCTCCACCGCTTGTGCCACCAGGCGTCCCGTGACGCCGATCACGGGCTGCTCCCCCGCCGGGTACACGTCGGTGACGATCACATGATCGGCGTGTGCGAGCGGCGCACCGAACTCGGGTCCGAGGTCTGCTGTGCGGCTGTAGCGATGGGGTTGGAACACGACGACGACCCGACCGGACGCTCCGAGCGATGCGGCCTCGATGGTCGCTGCGACCTCCGTCGGATGGTGTGCGTAGTCATCGACCACCGTGACGTCGCCAACGACGGCTCGCACCTCGTAGCGCCGCTTGACGCCGGTGAACCCGCCGAGTGCCGCAGCCATCGCCTCGATGTCGTATCCGAGGCTGTGAAGCAGCACGAGGACCCCTGCGGCGTCCGCGGCGATGTGGGACCCGGGTTTCGGCAGCGTGACGGGCGTGTCGATGTCGGTGCCGCGCAGCGTGAACGACACCCCAGGTCCCCCGTGGGAGAGATCCGTGATCTGCCATTCGGCCGCATCGGTGCGTCCGAACGTCGTGACCTCACTGCGGTGTGCGAGCCTGCGAACACCCGGATCGTCCACACACACGACCCTCGGGCCATCAACGCGGTCGACCACCTGGGCGAAGGCATCCTCGAGGGCAGCGACGGATCCGTAGTAGTCGAGGTGGTCTGGCTCGATGTTGGTGACCAACACGCCGCCAAGCCGGAGGTGGCGGAACGTGCCGAAGGCCTCGTCCGCCTCGAGGATGAACGGCTCGTCACCCACGTGCGCTCCCGTGTTCAGGCCGACGAGTTGCCCGCCGACGAGGAAGGAGGGATCGAGACCGATGCCTCGGAGTGCCGTGACCGCCATGGCCGTCGACGTCGTCTTCCCGTGCGTACCCGCGAAGCCGATGGTGCGGTTCGCTGCGGTCAACTCGGCGAGGAGGGCAGGTCGACCCCACACAGGAACGCCAGCCGACGTGGCGGCGATGAGCTCGGGATCGGTATCGGGAACGGCCGAGGAGCGGACGACGACGCCGACATCTGCCATGGCTCCGGGTCGATGACCGACCCATGTCTCGACACCCACGTCGGGGAGCACATCGAACATGCGACCAGGTTTGAGGTCCGAACCCGAGACCGTGTGACCGAGTCGGCTCAGGATCTTCGCGAGACCGGACATACCGGCGCCGCCGGCTCCGACGATGTGGACGCGATCGGGAATGGTCCGTGGATCATGCATGGGACACCTCGAGGATCCGCTCTGCCATCGTGGCTGCCGCTCTGCCGTGGTCGATCTGGTGATTCGCCGACCGCATCGCGGCTCGGGCGTCGGAGTCGGCCATGAGGTCCATGACCACGGTCGCGACGTCGTCGGGTTCGGTCTGGGCGACGATTCGTGCCGCCCCACTGTCGGCGAGGTCGGCCGCATTCACGGCCTGGTACCCCTTGCCGGCGGGGAGCGGAACCAGCACCGCGGGTGTGCGCGTGGCGTGCAGCTCCGAGACCGTGAGGGCCCCGCTCCTGCACAACACGAGATCGGCGGCGGCGTACAGGTCGGCCATCTCGTCCTCGAAGGCGATCGGATGCCATCCCTGAACGTCGCCGGCCATCGCTGCGATCTCTTCGAAGTGGGTCGGACCCGTCACGTGGACGATGGAGAACGACCGCTCGGGGGCCACCGCCAGGACCGTCGCGACATCATTGAGGAACTGGGCTCCGAGGCTTCCTCCGACCACAGCGAGCACGAGCTCGTCCCCACCACATCCGTACCGATCCCTCGCACCGAGCCTCCGATCGTTCGCATCGAAATCGGTGAACTCGCTGCGGAGGGGACTGCCGATCAGGACGGCACCATCGAAGCGCGTCGACGCAGCAGCGAACGACGTGAACACGGTGTCGGCCCGCCGGGCGATCATTCGATTCGCCAGACCGGGCACGGCGTTGGCCTCATGGACGATCAAGGGGATGGCGCATCGTCGCGCCGCCAGGGCGGCCGGTCCGGCGATGTAGCCGCCGAACACCGACATCGATCGAAGGGACTGCTGTGCGATGGTCGAGGCGATCCGCGTCGTCGCCGCACGGATCTTCCCCGGCAGACGGAGGTTGTCGATCGACGCGGTCCGCCGAATCCCGTGGATGTCGACTCCGATGAACGGGTAGCCGGCATCGGGGATGACGGTCGCCTCCATGCGGTCACCTCCGAAGAACACGATGTCATCGTGGTCGAGCCCCCGTCGCAGTAGTTCATCGGCGACGGCGAGGGCGGGGAACACGTGGCCCCCTGAGCCCGCCGCAGCCATCGCAACCCGCATGCTCACGCCTCCGGGGTCAGGTCGGAGGCACGCGAGATGTTGAGGAGTACGCCGATGGCGAACAGGTTCACCAGCATCGCGTTGCCGCCATTCGAGATGAACGGCAGGGGGACGCCGGTGATCGGGAGGACGGCGACGACGCCACCGATGTTCACGAGTGCCTGGATGGTCAACCACGCGACGATTCCCACGGCGAGGAGCCGCCCGAACCCGTCCGGTGCCCGGAAGGCAATCGAGACGCCCACGCCGGCGAGCAGGGCGAACAGCGTGATCACCATCGCCGCACCGGCGAAACCGGTCTCCTCGCCGATGATCGCGAAGATGAAGTCAGTGTGTGCGTTCGGCAACCACGACCAGCGCGCTCGGCTCTGGCCCAGCCCGACGCCGAAGAACCCACCGGTCCCGAGGGCGACCATCGACTGCACCGCCTGGAGGCCGGAACCCTGGGCATTGGCGAAGGGGTCGAGGAACCCCAGGAGTCGCGCCTTGCGATAGGGGGCGGACATGGCGAGGGCCGTCATGGCGAGGATGCCGGTCGCGCCGAGACCGAACACGAAGCGGAGCGGCACCGTGGACGCCGCGAGCATCACGAACGCGGGAGCGACGATGAGGAGCAGGTTCCCGAAGTCAGGTTGGGCGAGCAGCAGCACCCCGACGACGCCGATGATCGCAACGAGCGGGTACGAACACGTGCCTGAGGTCCTCGAGGAGTGCACCCTTCTTCGTCAGCACCGCGGCCAGCAGCGCGAGTGTCGAGAACTTGGCGAACTCGGCGACCTGGATGGTGATGGGCCCCACGACGATCCAGCGTGTGGCTCCACCACGGGCGTCGCCGATGATGAGCGTCACCACGAGGCCCACGATCGTGAGCGTGTACAGGGGAAGGGCGAGACGGCGCCAGGTGCGGTACGGCACGAAGGACGCGACCACGAGGGCAGCGAGGCCGAGGCCGACCCACATCAGCTGCTTGGTGAACAGCTCGAACTGGCCGCTGCTCGCTCGGATCGACACCACGGACGACGCCGAGAGCATGGCGCCGAGGCCGATCGTGAGCAACATCGCGACGACGACCCCCAGGAACACGGATCGGCGGGCACCGGCGGCGCGGATGCGTTGCGCCGTGCGTGCGTGACGGACCTCGGTGCGCGGTGCCACGTCGGTCATGCCGCCACCCCCGGGAGGCCCTCGACGAGCGCACGGAACGCCTCGCCGCGGGCCGCATACGATGCGAACTGGTCGAAGCTGGCGCATCCGGGCGACAACAGGACGGTGTCACCATGCTGCGCCATGGACGCCGCCACGGCGACCGCCTCGTCGAGGCGTTCGACGACGGTGGCGGGCGGTCCCCCACGTTCGGTGGCCATGGCGGCGATCTCGGGTCCGGACTCGCCGAACGTGACCATGGCCTTGAGACCGGGCGCCTCGGCCAACGGTGCGAGATCGAGCCCTTTGTTGCGTCCGCCCGCGAGCAGGATCACCGATGGATACGCAACGATCGCCGCCACCGCGGCGTGCGGATTCGTGGCCTTCGAGTCGTTGATCCACATGACGCCCCCGACGATGGCCACCTGCTCGCGGCGGTGGGGCCCCGGAGCGAAGGTGGCGATCACCGATGCGATCGCTTCCCTGGAGGCCCCGCAGGCATCGGCGAGCGTGCCAGCGACGACCAGGTCGAAGAGGTAGGAGGGATCCGCGGTGGCAGCAATGGCGGTCGAGCCGGCGACCGTCACCGTCGCGCCGACGGCTCCGTTGCCGCCGTCGGGGATCCGCCGCCCCGAGCATGGCACCAACCGGCCCGTGAGGTCGCTGACGATGCCCGAGACGAGGGGGTCGTCGGGGTCGTAGGCAACAACGGTCGTGTCGGTGGCCCCGTCGAAGATGCGGGCCTTCGCCGAGGCATAGGCCTCGAACGAGCCGTGCCAGTCGAGGTGGTCGGGAGCGATGTTGAGGATGGTCGCCGCCTCGGGGCGCAGGGATCCGATGAACCGGAGCTGGTAGGAGGACAGCTCGAGGACGAGCATCTCGGCGTCGCCGGGGCGGACCGCCGACACCGGCAGGCCGATGTTCCCTGCGGCGCGGGCATCGACGCCGGACCGACGGAGCATCTCCGTCGTCACCTCGGTCACCGTCGTCTTCCCGTTCGTTCCGGTGATGGCCACGACGGGCATGTCGAGGCGCTCGAGTCCGTACCCGGCCTCGGTGATGATGTCGATGTCGCGCTCGAGCGCATCGGCGAGCGGGCCCTCGGTCTCGGCGAACCACGGACTCGTCACGATGCGCTCGATGCCGTCGAGGTGCGCCGGTGACCACACGGGATCGAGTACGACGACCCGGCCGGCCAGGTCGTCGGGCGCTCCTGGCCGTTCGGCGTCGAAGAGGGCGACCTGATGGCCGTCGCCGACCGCTGCCCTTGCAGCGCTGTCGAGTCCTCGCAGGCTCGACCCGAGTATCAGGTACCTCATGGCACGATCGATCCCGGATCGCCGACCCAGTCCGCATAGAACAATCCGATGCCGATGGCGACCATGATGCCGGAGAGGATCCAGAACCTGATGATGACCGTGGTCTCGGGCCACCCCTTGAGCTCGAAGTGGTGATGGATCGGCGCCATGCGGAAGATGCGCCTCCCGAAGCCACGGAACGAAACGACCTGGGCGATGACCGACACGGTCTCCATCACGTAGAGCCCACCGAGGACGATGAGGAGCAGTTGGGTGTTGGTGAGGATGGCGAGCGCCGCCATCGCACCCCCGATGGCGTGTGAGCCGGTGTCGCCCATGATGATCTTCGCGGGAGCGGCGTTCCACCACAAGAACGCGAGCACCGCTCCGAGCATCGCCGCACCGAAGATGGCGAGGTCCTGGGCGCCGTCGACGTTGTAGAAGGTCGTGTTCCTCGACTGCCAGAAGGCGATGAGGACGAATGCGCCGAACACCAACGCGCTCGAGCCGGCCACGAGGCCATCGAGGCCGTCGGTGAGGTTGACCCCGTTCGCGGTCGCCGTGAGCATGAAGAGGACGAGGAGGAAGAACAGGATCGGTCCGAGGTCGATGCCGAGGGGCCGCACGAACGACAGCTCGGTGCTCACGCCGGCCTGCGTCGCTCCCCATGCGACGACGGCGGCGACGATCAGCTGGCCGGAGAACTTCCAGCCCTTCGACAGGCCCTCGTTCCGCTTCCTCGCATACTTCGTGAAGTCGTCGGCGAAACCGATGAGCGCCATGCCGAGGAGGGCGATCATCGCGAGGATGGCCTTGTCGTCCATGGGTTGGGCCTCGAACCCGAACCCATCGCCGAAGGTGAACACCTTGTAGTGGGCGAAGACGTACCCCACGACGGCGCCGAGCACGATCACGATGCCACCCATCGTCGGGACACCCTGCTTGTGCATGTGTCCCTCGACCTCGGACTGGATGAACTGCCCGATGTTGTTGCGGCGGAGGTTCCTGATCGCAAGCGGGGTCACGAGGATGACCACCACGAAGGCGAAGGCCGATGAGAGGAGGAGGGCGATCACGGGGAGGCGTCCTGTGCGAGGTCGAGTGCCAATCGCTCCAGACCGGACGCACGCGACGCTTTCACCAACACGACATCTCCTGGCCGAACGACGGCGCGCAGAGTATCGGCGGCATCCCCCAAACCCGTGGCATTCGCCACCAGGTCGCCGGCGCCGAGTACGTAGCCGTGGTCGGGTCCCACCACGACGACGGCCCCGTATCCGAGGTCACGGGCGAGTGCCCCCATGTCACGGTGGGACTCCTCGCACGCCGATCCCAGTTCGGCCATCGGTCCGAGCACGGCGATGTGCCGATCACCTGCCATGGCTGCCGCAGCCCGCAGCGCCGCCTCGACGGACTGCGGGTTCGCGTTGTAGGCGTCGTTGACGACGGTGTACCGGCCACGGTGGACGTCCATGCGCCAATCGGAGCCCTCGGCCCGTGCGACGCCCTCGAGGAACGCACCGACATCGAGGCCGAGCGCCATGGCCACACCGGCCGCCGCCGCGGCGTTGCGTGCGTTGTGCTCGCCGGCGATCGCGAGGGCGACCCGATGGATGGCACCTTCGGCGGACAAGGTCACGGTCGGATAACCGAAGGAGTCGAGTTCGGTACCGATGATCTCGACCGTGGCGCCCACGGGGCCGAACGTGATGCGGCGATGGTCCCCTCCCCTGTCGAGGCGCGGCTCGTCGACGGGGACGACGGCGCACCCATTGGGGCCGAGCATGGCGACCATCTCGTACTTGGAGTCCGCGAGGACCGCTCGCGAGCCGAACATCTCGAGATGGGCGACCCCGAGATTGGTCACGACGGACACGTCGGGTGCGACCACCGGTGCAAGAGAGGCGATGTGGCCCGGTCCCCTCGATCCCACCTCGAGCACGAGCACCGACGCATCCGAAGGGGTCGCGAGGACCGTCAGCGGCACACCGATCTCGTTGTTGTAGGACCTCGGAGAAGCCCAGGCACCGGGGATGCCCGCAGCGATCAGGTCCTTCGTCGACGTCTTTCCGGTCGATCCCGTGATGGCAACGACGGGCACATCGAGCTCACGTCGCCGCTTCACGCCGAGGTCGAGCAACGCCTGCATGGTCGATGCGACTTCGACCCTGGGCGTGGCGTCGACGCCTGATCCCGCCGCGACCACCGCACCGACCGCTCCCCTGCCCATGACATCGCCGACGAACCGATGGCCGTCGAATCGTTCACCGGCGAGCGCCACGAAGAGCGCTCCTTCGACCTCGTCGCGTGAGTCCGTCACGACGCGATCGACGCGCACCGAGCCGTCTCCCACCACGATGCTGCCCAGAGCTGATGCGACCTCGTCGAGTGTCCAATCGAGTCGAGCCCGTGAGGCGATCACGCTTCCCCCCAGCCAGCAGCGGCGAGTGCGCGTCTCGCCGCCTCGCGATCGTCGAACGGATGCATGACCCCTTCGATCTCCTGACCCTGCTCGTGGCCCTTGCCGAGGATCAGTACGACGTCGGAGGGATTCGCCTCGGCGATGGCGACCGAGATGGCCTCATCACGGTCGAGCACCATCCGCACGTCAGCCCTCCCTGCAGCCAGGGCCCCCTCCTGGACCCGTCGCGCGATCTCGACGGGGTCCTCGCTACGAGGGTTGTCGGTGGTGATGATCGTGACGTCGGATTCGGACGCAGCGGCCGCACCCATCGAGGTTCGCTTGGCTGCGTCGCGGTCCCCGCCCGCACCCACCACCGAGATGATCCTCCCTGATGCCATCGCCTTGGATGCGGCGAGGACCTCGGCGATCGCGTCGGGTGTGTGGGCGTAGTCGACGATGACGGTGAAGGGTCCACCATGTCCGACGACCTCCATCCGTCCGGGTATGGGATCGATCGCCGCCAGTCCTTCGGCGATCTCGTCGATGGAGACACCGTCGCACGCCAGGAGGCCGGAGGCGACGAGTGCGTTCTCGACATTGAAGCGGCCGGCGAGTGGGAGGTCGACGACGGCCGATCCCCCCGGTCCCCGCAGTTCGAATCGCGTTCCCGTCGGTGAGAGGGAGACACCGGTCGCCCTCCAGTCGACTCCCTCGTCGAAGCCGACGCTCACGACGGGGAGCGGTGTGGTGGCGGCGATCGATCGACCTGCGGGATCGTCGGTGTTGACCACCGCCTGGGACGCCCTGCGGAGCTCGAAGAGCTTGCGTTTCGCATCGAGGTAGCGCTCCATGGTTCCGTGGAAATCGAGGTGGTCCTGGCTGAGGTTCGTGAAGCCGACGGCGAGGAACCGAATCGCGTCGGCACGGTGCAGTTCCAGGGCGTGGGAGGACACCTCCATAGCCACCGACCGGACCCCGCTGTCGCGCATGGTCCCGAGGAGGCGTTGCAGGTCGGTCGACTCCGGTGTGGTGCGTGCCAGCGGAACCGGCGTCCCGTCGAACCGTGCCCCCAACGTCCCGACCATGCCATGGGGACGGCCGATCGAGCGCCACACGGCCTCACACATGTGGACGACGGTGGTCTTGCCGTTGGTTCCGGTCACCCCGACGATCGAGAGGTCGTCGTCGGGCGCTCCGTGGACCTGCCTGGCTGCCGGAGCCATCGCTGCCCGGGTATCGGGAACGACGATCCGGGGAACCCCCAGCCGCACGGGTTCCTCGACGAGGACCGCCACCGCACCGGCTGCGACCGCCGCCTCGAGATGGTCGTGACCGTCGTGGGTCGCTCCGCGAACGGCGACGAACAGCCAACCGGGTCGGACCGAGCGCGAGTCGTGCGTCACGTCCTCGACGACGATCGTGCGGTCGTGCGGCGCAAGGGTTGCCCCGAGGCTGTCGGCGATGCGTCCGAGGGTGACAGCCATCGTCACTCGCGATCGGGTGCGACACCCAGCTGGTGGAGGGCGTTCTGGGTGATCTGGGCGAATGCCGGCGCGGCTGACGCCCCGCCGAGGGCGAGGTCGCCGCCGTCATCGAGGGTGCCCGTCGGCGTATCGAGCACGACCACGACGACGATCCGGGGATCGTCGAGCGGCGCCATCCCGATGAACGAGGCCATCGTGTCATCGGAATACCGACCGAGCTCGACGTCGAACTTCTCGGTCGTACCCGTCTTGCCGCCCGCGGTGTAGTCGGACATCCTGGCGCGGCGGCCCGTACCGTCCTCGGTCTCGACGACCCGACCGAGCATCGTGCGCATCTCGGCGGCCGTCTCGGGGGACAGGACAGCCCGCTTGCGCGGCTTGGTGACGATGCGCTGGCCGTCGGGGCGGATCACCTCACGCACCAGGTGGGGTTCGATCCACACGCCGTCGTTGGCGATCGAGGCGAACACGGCCGCCATCTGGAGCGGTGTCGTACCGACGGCGTAGCCGATCGAGATCGATGAACCGCTGGTCTCCGTCCATTGCGACGTGGGGTTGAGCTGGCCGTGGCGTTCTCCCGCCACATCGAGGCCCGACGGTGAGCCGAGGCCGAACGCCGTGAGGTAGTCGTAGTGCAGGTCGTTACCGAGGCGCCTCTGGATCTCGATCGTGCCCACGTTCGACGACCGCTGGACGACATCGGCCACGGACATCCAGGGCGGGTTCGTCCCGTGGTCCTCGTACTCGAAGTCACCGACCACGACGGACTTCGGCGTGTCGATCGGTGTGTCCGCCGTGACGATCCCTTCTTCGATGGCTGCCGCCACCGTGACCGCCTTGAGCGTCGAGCCCGGTTCGTAGACGTCGGCGACGGCGCGGTTGCGCAGCACCTCGGGGGTGATCTCGGATCTTTCATTGAGGTCGAGGCCCGGGTAGCTCGCCATGGCCAGGATCGCCCCCGTCTTCGGATCGACGGCTACGACCGAGCCGCCCTTGGCATTGGTCTGTTGCACCGCACGCCGCAGGCCTTGCTCGGCGGCGAACTGGACCTCCCGGTCGATCGTGGTGATGAGGTCCGACCCGACCGTCGCCGGTTCCAGGAGCACCTGGCCCTGGGGGATCACCCGACCGGACGGGTCACGTTCGACGATGAGCCGACCGGGTTCGCCCTGGAGTTCGGAGTCGAAGGTCTTCTCGAGACCCTCGATGCCCGCCCCGTCGTCGTGGCGGGTCAGCCCGACCACCTGGGCAGCGATGTGTCCGGCCGGGTAGACCCGCAGCGGCTGGTCACGGTAGAAGACCCCGATGATGTCGTGTTCATCGACGACGGCAGCGATCGCATCCTTGGCCTCGGTGTCCACCCGCATGGCCACCTCGGCGTATCTCCGACCGTCCTGCTGACCGGTGACGAAGGCATCCGTGAGCTCCTCCCACGATGCATCCGAGAACGGGGCGAGGACGGCTGCCGCCTGTGCCGGATCGTCGAGCATCGTCGGGTCGACGACCACGTTCCACCCGTCGATCGTCATCGCGAGCTCGATGCCCTCGCGATCGTAGATCGTTCCCCGGTGCGCATCGATGGGCTCCTCCCTGATGCGCTGGTCGAACCCGACGCTCGCCAGGGCGACGGCGCGCGTTCCCTGCAGGTCGAACAACCGATAGCCGATACCCGCCCATGCCAGGATGAACACGAGGCCGACGAGGAGAAGGCGAAGGTCGCCACGTTTCCACACGTGTCCCTTCACGCCTCCACCCCCCAGCGGGGTGTGCCGGTGCCCCGGCCGCCAGCGTTCGGCCAGTGATGCATGTCGCTACTCCGTTCCTACGAGGTGGACCAGGTCACGGCGTCCGGCCCCCATGGGCACTGACGGGCGGTTCCTCGCTCGCCGGTGGCGCCGTGGAGCGATCGCCGGTGATCACGAGTGCGAGTCGTTCGTCCGGATGCGTCAAGCCGATGCGTTCGGCCTCCGTTGTGATCCGGATCGGATCCTGCAACTGGGCGAGTTCGAGTCTCAGGTCGAGGCTGCGACTCTCCTCGAGCTCGATGGTCCGATTGAGCTCATCGAGCTCGAAGGCGGTGCGGTCGAGCGCGATGCGGAGGTAGATCATGGCGAAGAACAGCGCGACGACGAGTGCCGTGTAGAACAGCAGCGGTACGAGTCGGGGGCCCGGCGCAGGTCGTGCAACGGCACCGACGCGACGCCGGGCACCGATGCGTGGGACGCGGAGTGGGTGGGTGGTCACGTCGGGATCCTCTCGGCGGCGCGGAGCACGGCGCTGCGCGCACGCGGGTTGGCGGTGATCTCCTCCGGCGAGGGCTTGATCGCCTTGCGGGACAGGAGTCGCAGGTCGGGCGTTGCCCCGCACCCGCAGGCCGGAAGGCCCGGCGGGCAGGTACAGGTCCGGGCATGATCCCGGAACGCGACCTTCACGATGCGGTCCTCGAGTGAGTGGTACGACATCACGACGATCCGTCCTCCGACGACGAGGCAACCGATGGCAGTCTCGATGGCCTCGCTGAGGCCGGCGAGCTCATCGTTGACGGCGATCCGGATCGCCTGGAACGTCTTGCGAGCGGGGTGCTTGGAACGCCGAGCCGCTGCAGGGACAGCCTCAGCGACGCAGCGAGCGAGATCCGTCGTCGACGAGAACGGGCGATGCTCGACGATGGCTGCCGCGATCCGCGATGCGAAGCGCTCCTCGCCGTAGCGACGGATGATGTCGGCGAGTTCACCCTGGTCTGCATCATTGACGAGGTCCGCAGCGGTACGGGTGGCGTCGGGCCCCATGCGCATGTCGAGGGGTCCATCGAGACGATATGAGAACCCTCGTCCCGGTTCGTCGAGTTGATGGGAGGAAACGCCCAGGTCGAAGAGGATGCCGTCGACGCGATCGGGGGCCGGCGAGCGATCCAGGATCGCCGCGAGGTTGCGGTAGTTGTCGGCGACCACGACGATGCGCTCGTCGATCGGCGCCTCCCGGAGAGCATCCGGGTCGCGGTCGACAGCGACAACACGAATGTCTCGATGGCGATCAAGGAGTGCACGCGTGTGCCCTCCCCCACCAAAGGTGGCATCGACGAACCACCCACTCGTCACGGGGTGCATGAACGAGACGACCTCGTCGACCATCACGGGTGCGTGGTACGCACGTGCATCGGGTGCGGGCTGATCCATGGTCAGTCCCCCGGAGCGCTGGCGCCAATACGGAAGCGGGCGGAGTAAGGGGCCTCCCAATTGGCATCCGGGGGACTGACCACGAGCCAGCCCGGTACACGTCGATCGATGTCACGTTCACAATCCACCCTCCGACAGCACCTCCTCGATGTCGGCGTAGTAATCGTCTGCGACCGAGGCGACGCCCTCCCACGTCGCCGTGTCCCAGATCTCGATGTGGTCGGCCACCCCGACCACCGTGACGTCCTTCGTCAATCCCGCATACCCCCGCAGGGGTTCGGGGACCTGGCACCGGCCCGCCCGGTCGAGCGTCTGGTCCGATGCCGAGGCGAAGAACGAGCGGGAGAAGTTCCTGGCCCGCCGATCCGTCCGTGGGAGCTTGAGTACCTCGGCGGCTTCCTCCTGCCACCGATCGACCGAGAAGACGTAAAGACACCGTTCCTGACCCTTGGTCACGACACAACCGGCCGCCAATTCCGCGCGGAACTTCGACGGCATCACGACGCGACCCTTCTCGTCGAGTGAATGGTTGTATTCCCCAAGGAACATGGTTGGTGGTCTCCATCATCACCGGCATCTCCCACGGCGGCCCACTATGCCCCACTTGCTCCCACTTGTCAACACCATCGGACACATTTCTCCCACCCGGGCCCCCCGGGGAGGTCGAGGTGGACGATTCGATGCCCGACGACCCTTCGCCGCGATCACCTCGGGAGCAGGGTCCCGGCGTCGCATCGACGATCCGTATACGCTGTCCCTGTTCGCATCGGGAGGTGCCCCACCATGCACGTACTCATCGCAACCGACGGCTCGATGGACATCGACAAGGCCGCGCCCTTCGCGATCGCACTCGCCGGTGAAGGCGGATCGACGACGGTCGTCACGGTGGTGCGCGTTCCGCGTCGGCTGGTCCAGGAGCTCAAGAGCAAATACGGTGACCAACCACCGGTCACGGCCGACGCCGACGCCGAGTATGTCGGCACACCATCGGTTCCTGACACGCTGGAGCGCAGCTGGCCCGGCGAGGACGCCATGATCGAGCGATACCTCGGCGACAAGCGGGTCGAGTACTGCCGCCCCGTGGTAGAGGCGATCAGGCTGCGAGGCGGTGAGGCATCGTCGATCGTCCGGGAGAACGACGAGGTCGAGGAGGCACTGCTCGATCTGATCGACGAGCTCGATGCGGACGTGATCGTCGTCGGATCCCATGGGCACGGCGCCTTCCAGGGTCTCCTCGGATCGACCGGGGCAAAGCTCGTGCGCCGATCCCCCGTGCCGGTCCTCGTCCTGCGTTAGATCCCGATGCCAGCGGGGCGATGGACCACCCTGCGGTTCGCCTTCACAGGAACGGCGCCCACGTAGCGTGCGGGCTGCCGCCTGCGGCGACATGCACCCAGTCGAAGCGTCCGGGACTCGACGGCGTTCGTCGCAGCTGGAGACCCGCCTGTGACGGAGTCCTACCTCCCTTGCGGGTGTTGCACCGCCGACACGCCGCGACCACGTTCTCCCATCGATGGGTGCCGCCCTGCACCTTCGGGATGACATGGTCGACGTTCTCTGCCGATTCACCGCAGTACTGGCACCGGTACTTGTCACGCAGGAAGATCGCACGGCGCGACAGCGGGACGTTGCGGGCGTAGGGAACCCGGACATACCTGCGGAGTCGCACCACCGATGGGACATCGATGATCGCCCTGCCCGCGTGCCATGTCTCACCAAGGTCGGCAACGGGTTCAGCGGTACCGCGGAGGACGAGGACGACGCCGCGACGAGCAGGAACCACCGAGAGTGGCTCATTGCTGGCGTTCAATACGAGCGTCCTCGCCACGGCCCGGATCGTAGCAATGCCCATGGGAACCCGAGGCGGGCGAACCACGATCCCGGTCCTCGCCACGGCGCCATGCGGCGGCTGGCGGCCCACCACCGAGGGTCGGTGATTGACCGCGCTCGGTACTGGTGGGATACTCAGGCGGTCAGGAAGGCACCATGCGCATCGTCGGCTATGTCAGACAAGCACCCGGACGCGGCCAATCGGACACGGCGTTCGCCCAAACCGAGCGGATCCGTCGATGGGCGCTCGATACCGGGCATGACATCATCGCCGTGTGCCAGGACCACCATGCGTCCGTGGCCCCCGAGGATCGACCCGGATTCCGTGCGCTCCTCGAGATCGTGCGCTCCGGCGGAACCGATGCCGTCGTCGTGGACTCCCTTGCGGCGTTGTCCCCCGACAAGGTGCTCCAGGAGATCATGATCGTCGACATCCGTGAAGGCGGGGCGACGGTCATCGCCACCGATCCCGGTGACCTCGCCGTCCTGCGCGATGCCGACGCCGACCACACACGCCTCGTCGTCAGGGATGTGGTCGCCAAGGTGGCGGAATACCGATCGGCGTTCGGCCTGTCAGGGGGCGCGGAGGGGACCGTCGTACCCGAATTCGATGTCCGCCTCGAGGACGACGATGTGCGAGACGTCGTCGTGGAGTTGATCGCACCGACCGGGTGAGACGACGGCCCGGTCACCCGCCGATCTGATCACCAGACGTGGCCGACCACCGGGGCGGCGGCCGGGACGCTGACTTCAGGGCAACGGCCTCATAGCTGGAGGGCAGCCCACGTTGCACGGGCCAGGGCGAATGCCCGACCGGCACCGACCACAGCCGAACCCGCCTGGACCGCACCGTTGACGTCGAGCACGATCATCACGATGTCAACGCCTTCGACCCTGCGATCCTCCACATCGATGACGATCGCCTCGGGAGCACTGGGGAATGCGAGCTTGGCGGTGGCCCGCACGACGGCGGACTCCACGCCGCCCTCCGACGACGCAGCAGGCTGTCGCACCTCGGTGCCGTCGCTGGCCGTCACCGTGACGACGATGCCCTCCCTGCCCTCCTCGACGGCGACGCTTGCAATGCGGGCGATGCCACCGGTACCCGACGGTGCCGCCCTGCCTCGAGAGATGTCGGCGAGCGCCGGGGCGACCGGGGTGTCCTCGAGGCGTTCGGGGGCGTCCTCCCAGACATCATCGACCGCGGCGTCGTCGTCGAGGTCATCTGCAGATACGTCCACGATGTCGGGCACGGGCGCATCGTCATCGGGTACGGGTTCGTCCCCGACGTCGTCGGGTGCATCATCCGTGAGGTCGATCACCTCACCGTCGGCGGTGGCGACGGCGACACGCGACGCTGCCTGCTCCTCGGCTGGGGCGTCGTCGTCCGGGCCATCGTCGGTCGGCGCCTCCGAGGGGACCACGGCGATCGGCGCCGAGGCGGGAACCTCACCCGGCAGGCGGGTGTCCGTGCCGAGCCCATGGGCCGTCAGGACGCGACGGATCGCTCCGCCCACGGCATGCTGATCGGCACCTTCGGCGATGCGGATCCTCAGCCCGGCCGGTTTGTCGGCAGACCCTTCCACCTCGGCGCCTTCCACGCCAGCGATGGCGAGTAGGTCGTCCTGTAGGGAACTGTCGGTCACCCGTTGCCTCCTCGAGACGACCAGAACGTCGTCAAGCCCGTTGTCTCCACTCAAGATATGAAACGATGTCCTCGGGGGCAAGGGCCATATCCGGATGTCCATAGGCAGTAGTCACTCGCCAGGCCATCACATCGCGGTCGGGAATGGGCAGGAACGGCGCCGTTCGCCACCACCCACGCGGGGCAAGGGCGAAGGCCGCACCGGCAGCGGTCGGCCACAACGCGGGGCGTGCAAGAAGCGCAATGATCGTTCGCCAGGGCATGGAGGAGACAGTAGTGAGCTTTGAGCTGTGAGCCTTGAGGAGCACCGCTCGAGGCTCAAAGCTCACATCTCGAGGCTCCTCGTCGCCGATTGGTGGCTGGGGCGTTATCGTCTGGTGGCCGCAGCCGGACGTCGAAGGAGGCAACGTGTCCCTGTCGCAGGATGACCTCGCGTGGTTCGGGGAGCGTTTCGCAACCATCACGTCCAACATCGAGCGCGCGATCCAGGGCAAGCGGCAGACCATCGAGCTGGTCGTATCGAGCCTGGTGGCCGAGGGACACGTCCTCATCGAGGACGTTCCCGGTGTCGGGAAGACGCTCCTGGCCAAGGCGCTGGCCCGATCGATCGACAGCTCCTTCCAACGGATCCAGTTCACTCCGGACCTCCTCCCCAGCGATGTGACCGGGGTGTCCGTGTGGGACCGTGAGCGGTCGACCTTCACGTTCCGCGCGGGACCGGTCTTCGCCAACGTCGTGCTCGGGGACGAGATCAACCGGGCGAGCCCCAAGACCCAGGCCGCCCTCCTCGAGGCCATGGAGGAACGACAGGTGACCATCGACGGGGAGACCCACGTGCTCGCCGAGCCGTTCATCGTCGTCGCCACCCAGAACCCGATCGAGCACGAGGGGACCTACCCGTTGCCTGAGGCGCAGCTCGATCGGTTCATGATGCGCGTCACGATGGGGTACCCGGAGCGGGCCAAGGAACTCGAGATGCTCCAGACCCACGGCGGAGGAACCAACTCCGTCGAGCTCAAGGCGGTGGTCCACGCCGAGGACGTCGTGCGGATGTCGGGGATCGCCCGTTCGGTCCATGTCGCCGATGTCCTCCAGGGATATCTGATCGACATCGCCGAGGCGACGCGAACCCACCCCGACGTCCTGCTCGGCGCCTCGCCCCGGGCGACGCTGTTCCTCCAGCGGGCAGCACGTGCGATTGCTGCCGCCGATGGCAGGGATTACGCGAGCCCCGATGATGTCAAGTCCATCGTGGTGCCGGTGCTCAATCACCGACTCGTGGTGCGTCCGGATGCCCAGATGCGCGGCACCACCGTGATGGACGTCCTCGACGAGGTGACGGCCACCGTTGCGGTGCCCGGTACGAGGGTCAACGTCTGATGCCAACGACACGGGGCTGGGCAGCGTTCGGCGCCGCCCTCGCCCTCGGCGTGCTGTGGGCCGCATTCGGTGAGGACCTCCTCCTCGCCCTCGCCGCCTTTCTCGTGGTGGCGGTCCTCGGCGGATCGCTCTACGTCCGCCTTGCCACACCACGACTCGTACTCGGCAGGGAGATCAACCCGCAGCAGCTCCACGACGGAGAACGCGCCATCGTCGATCTGTCCGTGCGTTCGGCCAGACGTATCTATCGAGTGAGCGTGGAGGATCGGGTACACGGACTCGGCGCAGCGCGTTTCGTCGCCGACCGCATTGGTACCGATGACGTCATGGCCGGCCGGTACGAGGTCCTGTGTCGACCCCGAGGGGTGTACCGGGTCGGGCCGGCGAAGGTCAGCCTCGGCGACCCTCTCGGATTCGTGGAGTCGACGTCCGCATTCGGCAAGGCCGGGAGGCTCGTGGTCTACCCGAGGGTGGAGACCCTCGAGGGCGTGCCCACGGGCCGTGGCCAGGACCAGACCATCAACACGTCCCGCGCCGCGTTCTGGCACAGCGGCGGCGAGGACTTCTTCACGCTCCGCGAGTACCACCAGGGCGATGACCTGCGCAAGGTCCATTGGCCGTCGTCGGCACGACGCGACGAGCTGATGATCAAGCAGCTCGAGATGCCGTGGCAGTCGCGAGCATTCATCATCCTCGACCCGCGCGTCGAGCCCCACGCCACGGCGGAGAGCTTCGAGCAGGCGGTTCGGGGCGCCGCCTCGACACTCAATCACCTGTTCCGATCGGGCTACACCCCCACGATCTGGGCGGGAAACGGCAACGGAACGGTGGTGGGGTCGACCGATGCCTATCACAAGGCGATGGAGGAACTCGCGACCATCCGTCCCGCCCGCAATGTCGACCTCCGCCACCTCATCGGTCGGTTGCGCCGATCCGGCATGGCCGGTGGCGTCCTCGTGATGGTCACGGGTGAAGCCGACGATGCAGATCTCGCGTCGTTCCAGCTCCTCAGTCAGGATTTCTACAAGACCGTTGTACTTTCCGTGAGCGACGGAGACGACGACGCCATCATGGGGTTCGCCCGCTTGGGGGCCCTCGTGGTGCGATCGACTGCGGATGGAACATGGTCCGAATCGTGGCGCAACGCAATGGAGCACGGATGGTCTACCGCTACAGCTGGATAGCAGGCATCGCAGCGATCGGGCTCGCCTTCTGGGAGCTCTCCGGCCTGCTGCGCGACTCGTCGTCCGGAACACCGTGGCAGGTCGCCATCCTCGTCGCGACCCTCCTCGGCGCCGGTATCACGTGGACCGCGATCGCTTATCGCGCCCACGCAGCGATCGTCGTCGTGGTGAACGCCGTCGCCTTCATCCTCACCGTCGGACTCCTCGTCGCTCCCGAGACACTGTGGACGATCCTCCCGACCTCGGCGACCTGGGAGGTCATCACCTTCGAGTTCGGACGGGCGATGGAAATCATCCGCTTCGGCGTCGAGCCGGTCCGACCCGTGCCGGGCCTCGTCATGCTCCTCGGCGGCCTCTTCTGGACGCTCGGGTTCCTCCTCGTGGCGGGCCTTCTCAACGGACGACCCTTCGTCGCGATCCTCACGCCGCTGATCGTCGCCCTCCAGTTCGTCATCATCGACCGCCGGCCCGACGGCCTCGTCCATCTCGCGATCTTCGTCGCGGTCGTTGCGCTCTCGCTGCTCGCGATCCGCCTCGACGAACGCGACAGCGGAAGTGGGCGCCTCCAACGGGTAAATGGCACGACCCGACCGACCCGCCGCCCCTCGACGGCGATCGTGGTGCTCCTCGCCGTCATGGTGGTCGGCTCGGTGGCTGCGGTGGGTCTTGCAGGTGAGCGGGTGCCCGACGATGGCCTCGTCACATGGCGCTCACCAGCCGGATTCTCCGACGAGTACTCCGGGAGTACGTCCTACAACCCGTTCACCGACATCCGCGCCGGACTCATCCGCCAGACGAACAACCCCCTCTTCCGGGCCGAGATCACCGGTGCGGATCCCGCCACGGTCCGGTTCCGCACCGTCACGCTCGACACGTACGGCAATGGCAGGTGGGCGACGGACCGGGTGCGTATCTACCCGCTCGACGATGAGCCGTGGATCGAACCGTCCCAGGTGTATCGGGGCGAGACCGTCGAGGTGCGGGCCGACATCCTCATCGAGAACCTCGCCCAACCCTGGCTCCCCGCCCCTGCGACACCCAACGCTGCCATCTCCGAGAACCGATCCGATCTCGACGCCATGCGCGTCAGGCGCCTCGACGGTGCCCTCATGGTTCCCGGCGACCTGAGCTACGAGGGCATGACCTACTCCGTTCGTTCGGACATGCCACGGTTCGACGGTCCGACGGTGGCTGCCCTGGCACGTACCGAGGGGGGTGCCCTCAGCCCCTTGTTCGCCCAGGCGGAGGTCGACGGCCGGACACTCCCCGAGCTCGGTGGCCTGCCGGAGCCCGCCGAGCTCCCCGACGAGGACACCTGGCTCGAGTACCCGATCGACGAGCTCGGCTCACCGTTCACCTTCCTCGCCGAGGACGTCGTCGGCAACGTCGACACGAACTTCGAGAAGGCACTCGCCCTCGAGAACTGGTTCCGCGACAGTGGCGAGTTCACCTACGACGACCGCGTGCCGGCCGAGTACACCACCGGCGACGTCTACCTGTGGCTCACCGACGAGGACAACCCGTACGCCCGTCACGGCTACTGCGAGCAGTTCTCCACCGCGATGGCGCTCATGGCGCGCGCGGTGGGCGTACCAAGTCGTGTCGTGCTCGGCTTCACCCCCGGCACGGCGATCAACGACACGACCGTCCAGGTGATGGATCGCAACGCCCACAGCTGGGTCGAGCTGTGGATCCCCAGTTACGGTTGGATGGCCTTCGACCCCACGCCCCGAGCGGCGTTCGCGGCCCCCACGATCAACGAGAGCCTCACGGAGACACTCGGCTTCTCGCCAGCCGACTACATCGACGACATCCCGAACCCGACGTTCGTCGACACAGCCGGTGGGCAGGCAGGGCCGGACGGCCGGTTCGACGAGCGCGATCCCCGTGTCTCACCGCTCGGACCCGGCGCCGGCGGCGGCGATGCCGAGACTTCCGGCTTCACGCTTCCCGGATGGGTCCCCTATGTGGTCGCCCTCGTGGCCGTCGTGGCCCTCGTCCTGCTCATCGCTCCGGCCACCAAGGCGCTACGTCGGCGCAGGCTGGCGAGACGCCTCGCCAAGGGCGATGTGTCAGCGGCATGGGAGGACATCGTCGACCGGTTGACGGACCTTCGCGAGCACATCGATCCCGCGGACACCCCCCTCGAGGCAGCGCGGCGCATCGACGATGCGTTCGTGCCGCTTGCTGACTCCTATGGCAGGGCCCTGTATGGCGGATCCGGGACGACGACCGTGGTCGACGACGCGGTGGCTGCTCGCACCCGAGCCGAGCAACACCTCACGACGAGGTACTCGGGAGTCGAGCGGATGCGTGCGTTGTACCGACCCTCGCGACTCATCTCCCGATGGCGGCGCCTGCGGTCGAGCCTCTCCGGAGGTTCCTGAGGATCGCCGCGGACCGAGGCCCAGGGGTGGCGTCGGGCCGGGTCGTCAGCCGGTGGCTTCGGTCTCGCTGCGAACGTCGTCCTCGACACGACGGAGCATGTCACGGAACGAGGCACGATCGAGCTCGAACTTCGTGATGTCGTCCTCGACGTCCTGGGCGATCTCATCGATCTTCACGAAGAACGCGAGCTGTCCCTGGCGGAGAGCGTCGAGCAGTTCGGCGTCGTCGTGGGCGACCGCGAAGATCGATTGGCCGTCCGTGACGAGGCGCACCTCGGCGAGGTGGCCGTCCATGTCGCCGGTGCGACGCAGGTAGTCCCACGCCCTGCGCACGCGCTGGATCGACAATCCGTTGTCGAGGAGGCTCTTGACCACCCGGAGTCCGACGAGGTCACGGAAGCTGTAGATGCGCCGACGACCGGGGCGGCCATCGGTTCCCTGCAACGACGGGGACACGAGACCCACCTTGTCCCAGTATCGAAGTTGGTGCGGCGTGCACGACGTCAGCTGACACGCCTGAGCGGCGGTGAAACCCTCCAAGACCCATCTCCCTCTGCATCAAAAATCTCATGAACGGGCGTGAAGCAGCACCCATTCGTATTCCGTCTTTCCCGCCGCCCAGACCCAGCGCCCTCACGTGGCGAGAAGCGCCAGCTTAGCCGTCTCGTCTCCACCGTTTCTGGAGACGCTCGACCAGGTCACTCGCCCCTCCGGCGGGTTGGGTACGTGACGCCCGAGCGGTGAGCGCCATCCACCCAGCGGTGGTGACCATGAGCAGGAAACCCATCCCGGCAATCGCCCACGATTGGGTGAACGACACGAACATGACGACGGCTCCGACGACGAACAGCACCGCAGCGAGGCGCATCTTCCATCGGTTCTTGCCACTCCGCACGGCCTTCGAGACCATCTCGGCGAGTTTCGGATCGTCCTCATACAGCTGACGTTCGATCTCATCGAGGATCTTCTGCTCGTGCTCGTTCAGTGGCATATCGCTTCCGTATGATCTGACGGGCGGTCTCCTGCCGCCAGTATACCTAGGACGATCGGTGCCGCTCCACAGGTTCTTGAGCAACGTCCACGCCCTTCGTTCGGTTCCCGTGACCGTGTCGGATGACGCAGCGGCTGCGCGATCGTATCCACCGGGTGACCACGGGAGATCCGGCGACTCGATACGGGGTGCGGCATAGCCTGAGGCCATGTCATCGATGCCCCAACGGTCCGTGTACCTGGTCCGCCACGGAGAGGTCGCGAACCCGAACCACGTCGTGTACGCCGACCTCCCGGGGTTCAACCTGTCACCACTCGGTGTGCGCCAGGCCCACGCCGCGGGTCGTCACCTGGCCACCCTCGCCATCGATGTCGTCGTGACTTCCCCCCTCGCCAGGGCGGTCCAGACGGCGACCGCCATCGCACGGCATCACCATCTCGTGCCACGGCTCGACGCTGCGCTCGGGGAGACCCGTCAGTACCCGGCGTGGACCGGACAGCGATGGGAGGACCTCGACGGCCTCTTCCCCGGGCAGCTCGAGGCCTACCTCGAGGACCCGACCCGATGCGAAGGGACCGCCGAGACGGTCGAGGAGGTTGCCGGGAGGATGGCCGCGGCCATCGAACGCACCAGCGCGGGCGTCGGCCACCTCGTGGTCGTGGGCCATCAGGATCCGTTGCAGGCGGCCCGCCTGACGCTGACCGGTCGTCCACTCAGTGAACTGCTTGCATCACCCCCTGCCCACGCCTCCGTCGTGACGCTGGTCGACGACGGTGGGGGTTGGGTCGAACGGTCCGCATGGGTGGCCGAGCTCGATCCACCGACCGCGCCGGAGACCGGTCACCACGCGTTGTAGCCGCCGTGGCGTTTAGACTCCCCTCACCCCACCAACAGGGAGGCTGGGCGTGGGTCGACGCAATCTGATAAAGAGCACGCTCCTCGTGGCCGGTGTCTTCGCCGTCCTGCTCATCATCGGTACGGTGTTCACTTCCGAGCCGTCGGATGCCATCCAGGAGGCCGGTCGCGTACCGACCACCACGACCACGACCGAGCCACCGCCGGAAGGCGTCGTCATCGTCCGCCTCACCAACGGTGCGTTCCAGCCATCGAACCTGACCATCAACCTCGATGAGGTCCAGATCGTCCAATGGATCAACGAGGACGACCGCGAGTACGTGATCCTCGGATCGGGTGGGCTCTTCGAGAGCGAACCCCTCATGCAGGGCGACGCGTTCGAGTTCGACTTCTCGACCGTTCCTCCGGCGATCCACCGATACAACGCCGTACTCGGGTTCCAGCGGATCCCCGGATCCGTCGATACGCGCCCGGAGCAATAGTCGCGGCCGGTGCGAGGACCCCATCTGCTCATCGGGACCGTCAGCGTCCTCGCCATCGCGTGCGGAGCTGCGGCGCTCGTCGTCGACCCCTCCCCCATCGCCCCATCGTCTGGCGCGATGATCGCTGTCGGTCTGGTCGTCGCGGGAATCACCTGCCTCGTCGGACTCCTGCTGGCTCGTGCTCCGTGGGGTCGGTGGGGTCTCGGCGTCGGTGTCGTCGTTGCCATGGGTCTCGCCTCGGTCGGGGCAACGCCACTCACCTGGGTGACCTATGTCGCCGGTTCCGTCGCCATCGTGGGGCTGGCGGGGCCGTGGCTGCGACTGTGGACGCGTCGCCACCGACTCGCCGATGCCCCGGGACCCGTCGTCATCGCCCTCGCCTCCGTCGCTGCGGTTGCGCCGTTGTACGTCGGGCTGGCCGTCGCCACCTCGGGTGCGGGATGGCTCGAGTGGTTCGTCGTGACCGTGGCCATCGTCGGTTCTGCGCTCTACGGCAGGGGGGCCACGTTGGGGACGTGGATCCTGCGTGTCGTCGTCCCGATCGTGGCACTCCTCGACGCTGCCTCCCTCGGGGTTCCGGCGGGGGTCCTCGTCGGGATCGGTGGCATCCTCGTCGGGGTGCTCGCCTGGCTCCCGGCTGCCTCACGGACGACCACCGTGATCGCCCCCGTGTTGCCGGAACCCATCGAGCGGAAGCGGTGAGATGATGCGTGCCTCGGATATCGCCGCGACCGTCGTGACAGCGGCATTCGGTGCCGTCACGGGATGGCTGCTGGCAGGGACCGTGGGGACGGCGGTGGGCGTCATCGTCGGCATCGGCTTCGGGATCGTGGCCGGACGGGCCAACGTGCGGCCCGCGATCACGATGACGGTGTTCGTCGGGTCGATGGCCGGTGTCCTGATCGGGGCGAGCATCGTCGAGACCATCTGCCTGCCGGACACCTGCGTCGCCATCGAGGCGACGGCCGGCGTGGTCGTGGGTCTGGCTTCCCTGGTCGGCGTCGGCCTGGTGGCCGCCCTCGTCACGCGATCATTCGACGAGTACAACGAGCACGTCGCTGCAGGTACGCCACCTCCCACCGCCGGATGCGAGTCGGAGCCCGAGGACCGCGACGACGTTGATCCGGCAGACGGTCAGTCGTCGTAACGGCCGAACACGAGCGACACGTTGTGACCGCCGAAACCGAAGCTGTTCGTCATGGCGGTGTCGATGTCCGCAACTCTCGCCTCGTTGGGGACGTAGTCGAGGTCGCACTCCGGATCGGGCGTCGCGTAGTTGATCGTTGGGGGCAGGATGCCATCGCGGATGGCCAACAAGCACGCAAGCGATTCGATCGCGCCGGCTCCCCCGAGGAGATGCCCGGTCATCGACTTCGTCGACGACACGGGCACACCGTATGCGGCGTCGCCGAGGACCGACTTGATGGCGGTCGTCTCCGTCGTGTCATTGGCCTGGGTCGATGTCCCGTGGGCGTTGATGTACCCCAGATCGGCAGGTGCGACACCGGCACGCTCCAGCGCCAGTGACATGGCCCTGGCGGCGCCGGCTCCGCCGGGCCTCGGCAACGTGATGTGGTATCCGTCCGCAGACATCCCGTAACCGAGGAGTTCGCCGTAGATGCGAGCACCGCGTGCGAGGGCGTGCTCGAGCTCCTCGAGGATCAGGATCGCCGCACCCTCACCCATCACGAACCCGTCACGATCGAGGTCGAAGGGACGCGATGCGCCTGCCGGATCGTCGTTGTTGCGGCTCAGTGCCCTCGCCTGGGAGAACCCGCCGACGGCGAACCGGGTGATGCTCGCCTCGGCTCCACCGGCGACCATGACGTCGGCCTCGCCCCTACGGATGATCTCACCGGCATCGCCGATGGCGTTCGCCGAGGCCGCACAGGCCGTCACCACGGTCGAGTTCGGTCCGTAGAGGTTGAAATCGATGGACGCGACGCCACCCGCCATGTTCGAGATGATCATGGCGATCCCCGTCGGGGACATCCGGTTCGGACCACGCTCCTTGAGGACCTCGAATTGCTCCTCGAACGTCTTGACGCCGCCGATGCCGGTTCCCGCCATCACGCCTGCGCGCAACCCGGCCGGGTCATCCTCGGCGTAGTGAAGGCCGGCGTCGTCGAGTGCCTGCTGGGTGGCGACCCAGAAGAACTGGGAGCTGCGATCGAGGCGCCGAGCGTCCTTGCGGGACATGTAGGCCTCGATGTCGAAGTCCTTGACCTCCGCGGCGATCCTCGTGGGGATGTCGGAGACGTCGACGTTCTCGATGAGCGACACCCCGCTCGTCCCGGACAGGATGTTCTTCCAGAATGCGTCGATGCCGGTGCCGAGCGCCGTTACGGTGCCGAGGCCGGTCACGACGACCCTTCGGTCAGTCACGATGCACCTCTCAGGCGTTGAGCTTCTGCTCCACGAGATCCACGGCTTCTCCCACGGTGGTCAGCGATTCTGCCTCCTCGTCGGGGATCTGGACGCCGAAGTTGTCCTCGAGCGCCATGAGGAGCTCGACGACGCCGAGTGAGTCGACCTCGAGGTCCTCCTCGAACCGCGATTGCATGGTGATCTTGTCACCGTCGAGACCCAGTTCCTCCACGAGGAGTCCTGTGAGCTTCGACTCGATATCTGCCCGTTCCATGGGTGTCCCTTCTGACGTCAGAGAGCCAGGCCACCGTCGACGACGATGGTCTGACCCGTGATGTACGACGCGCCTTCGGAGGCAAGATAGCCAACCACCGACGCGACTTCCTCCGGCAGACCGAGCCTGCCGAGGGAGATCTGTTCGCGAGCCCTGTCCGTGACGGACGTGCCGAGGTCGTCCGTCATGTCCGTGGCGATGAAGCCGGGAGCGACCGCGTTGACGGTGATGCCCCGCGATCCGACCTCCTTGGCGACCGACTTGGTGAGGCCGATGATGCCGGCCTTGGCCGCTGCATAGTTGGCCTGACCGGGATTGCCGGACAGGCCGGAGACCGAGCTGATCGTGATGATCCGACCGCTCCGTGCGCGTACCATCGGTCGCAGTGCGGCCCTCGTGCACAAGAAGACGGAGGTGAGGTTCGTGGTGATCACCCGGTCCCACTGCTCTGGACCCATGCGCAACATGAGGCCGTCGTCGGTGATGCCGGCATTGTTGACGAGCACGGTCACAGGGCCAAGCGCCTCGGTGACGGTCGTGAACATGTCATCGACGTCACCGGCATTCCCGACATCGGCCCGCACGGCCACCGCCGTGCCCCCGGAGCCCTCGATGTCGGCCACGACCTCAGCGGCCCTCGCCTCGTTCGTCGCGTAGTTGACGGCGACGGCCATGCCGTCGGCCGCGAGTCGACGAGCGATGGCGGCGCCGATACCACGGGAGCCGCCGGTGACGAGCGCCACGCCTGCCATCAGACGAACGCCTTCTGCTTTGCGAGCATGATCTCGACCGCTGTCTGGTCGGACGGAGGGAGTTCATCGTCGATCGTCTCGAGGCGCTCGACGCGCTCGCCCCACTCGAAGGCGCACGCGCCCCAGGTGAGACCGGCGCCGAAGGCGACGAACACGAGCTTGGCCCCCGGCCGGATGCGACCCGAGTCGAGGGCTTCGGACAGGGCGATGGGGATCGTGGCCGCCGACGTGTTGCCGTAGCGGTGGATGTTGACGAAGACCTTGTCCTCGGGTGCGTTGATCCTCCTGCGCACGGCATCGATGATGCGGATGTTCGCCTGGTGGGGAATGACGAGGTCCACCTCGTCGAGTTCCCAACCCGCCTCCTCGATCGCTTCTACCGCACCGTCCCCCATCTTCTTGACGGCGCCCTTGAAGATCTCCGCTCCGTCCATGACGATCGCCATGCGAGCCTCGGTCCCGACGAAGTCGGTGCCGAGGCCCCGGGCCGTGAGGAACTCGGCGCCACCGCCGTCCGCGCCGAGGTGCAGCGATCGGATACCGATGTCGTCGGTCGTCGCCTCCATGACCACGGCGCCTGCGCCGTCGCCGAACAGGACCGTGGTCGCTCGCTCCTCGAGGTCGAGGTAGGACGAGATGCGTTCCGAACCGATGACCAACACTTTGGCCGCCTGGCCGGTCGCGATGAGTCCCCATGCCATCGAGACCCCGTACAGGAATCCGGTGCATCCCGCATTGATGTCGGCGGCGGCGGCGCTATGCGCACCGATCTTCGTCTGGACGTAGCAGGCAGCGGACGGGATCTGGCGGTCGGGCGTGCAGGTGGCAAGAAGTACGTAGTCGATCTCATCGGGGGTGCGTCCGGCGGCGGCGAGCGCACGGCGGGCGGCCAGGGTCGCCATGTCCGAGTTGCTCACGTGTGAGATGCGGCGTTCCTTGATCCCTGATCGGGAGGTGATCCACTCGTCACTCGTTTCGACGATGGTGGAGAGATCGTCGTTGGTGAGCACCGAGGGTGGCACACACGCACCCCACCCGGTGAAGGTGACGTTGGTCATCGCGTTCCTCCCCGTGAGCGATTCATTGTACGGACAGCTCCTCAGCGACCGTGCGCGCATCGAGCAGGCTCGATACGACCATGACCCTGGCTCCGGGCACGGTTCGTCGTGCAAGGCCCGCAGTCACGTCCCCCGGTCCGATGTGGACGAACGTGTCGACGCCGGCGGCAGACATCGCGAGGAGGGTCTCGGAGAACCTCACGGGCGCTGTCAGCTGGTCGGCGAGCGACGTCGCCGGATCCTCCGTGATCGATGCGGTGGCGTTCGCGAAGACCGAGAACCGCGGTGTCGAGAATGACATGTCGGCGAGCACGGCGGTGAGGCTTCGCCGGGCGCCGTCCATGAACGGGGAATGGAAGCCCGCAGAGACATTGAGCGGGACGGCCCTTCGGACTCCCAGATTCCGAGCATTCTCGACCAGCCAGGCGATGTCCTCGGATCCACCGGATACGACGATCTGGCCGGGTGCGTTGATGTTCGCGACGTACAGCGCTCCTCCGTCCGCTCGACGTCGTGCCGCGATGTCGTTGACCGAATCCTCGTCGATGCCCATGACGGCGGCCATCGAGGAATCGGTCGATGCCGATGCCCCTGCCATCGCGGCACCCCGTGCAGCGACGAGCGCGAGGCCGTCAGCGAAGGACATCGCCCCTGCGGCAGCGAGGGCGGTGTACTCGCCGAGGGAGTGCCCGGCAGCGGCCACGGGGCCGTCATGGACGGCGTCCGCGAACTCGCGCCACAGGCCGAAGGAGGTCACGTAGAGGGCCGGTTGGGCACGCTCCGTCGCCGTGAGCTCGGATTCGGGACCGTCGGCGATGAGGGTTCCGAGATCCCATCCCAGCACGTCGGAGGCCTCAGCGATCAGGTCGGGCATCTCGGCGCGCACGTCGGCGGCCATGCCGACGAATTGGCTTCCCTGGCCGGGGAAGAGGACTGCGTAGGTCATCGATCACCCATCACGGATACGGCAGGTCTGAAGGCGGGGCGAAGCTTTGACCTCGCCACGGGCGAGGACGTTTCATTGGTCCCCGACGCCCGCGACCCCGCGTTCGGCCAGGTACTTGCGGATGTTGCGCACCGCCTGGGCGATGCGCTGGTCGTTCTCGACCAGGGCGAAGCGGACGTGCTCATCGCCCGACGGCCCGAAGCCGATTCCGGGGCTGACCGCGACGTGGGCGTGGTCGAGCAGGTCGAGGGCGAACTTGAGCGAGCCCATGGCTCGCAGCGGCTCGGGAATCCTCGCCCACAAGAACATCGTGGCCTCCGGCGCCGTCACGGGCCATCCGGCACGGTTCAGTCCGCCGACGAGGGTGTCACGGCGCTTGCGGTACTCGTCGACGACGACGTCGATGTACTCGTCGTACTCGTTGAGGGCGATGATCGATGCGATCTGGATCGGCTGGAAGGTGCCGTAGTCGAGGTACGACTTGAGCTGCTGGAGCGCGCCGACGATCTCGCGGTTGCCGACGACGAATCCGACGCGCCACCCCGCCATCGAGTGCGATTTCGACAGGGTGTACAACTCGACGGCGACGTCCTTGGCTCCGTCGACCGACAGGATCGACGGAGGGTGGTAGCCGTCGAAGGCGATATCGGCGTAGGCGTAGTCGTGCACCAACATGACGTCGTTGCGGTGGGCGAAGTCGACGAGACGCTCGAAGAACGTGGTGTCCACCGTGACGGTGGTGGGGTTGTGTGGGAACGACGTGACGATGACCCGTGGCTTCGGCCACGACGTCCGGAACGCAGCCGTGAGTCGCTCGAAGAAGTCGGCGTCCGTCGACAGGTGCACCCGACGCACCTCTGCCCCTGCCAACACGGGGGCATAGATGTGGATGGGGTACGAAGGCTCGGGTACCAGTGCGACATCCCCTGGTTGCACGAGGACCCACATCAGGTGCGAAAGCCCTTCCTTGGCCCCGATCGTGTTGATGACCTCGGTCTCGGGATCGAGCTCGACGCCATGGGCACGCAGATAGCGATCCGCAACGGCCTTGCGCAAGTTCGGGATGCCTCGCGATGCCGAGTACCGATGGTTCTTGCCCTGCTCGGCCGCCTCGACGAGTTTGGCGACGACACCCGGCGGTGACGGGATGTCGGGATTGCCGAAACCGAGGTCGATCACATCGACGCCGGCTCGCCTGGCAACGGTCTTCTCCGCGTTCACCTCGGCGAACACATACGGGGGAAGGTTCTCGATTCGTCGGAACTGCATGGACCCACGATAGGCCCCGACCCGATGTGACGGCGCCTAGCGCGGCAACATCTTCGAGAACACCGAGGGGACGATCTCAGCCCCCCAGGCGAAGACACTCCGAACGAGATCGAGGGCGTCCCGCGACCCGTCCCAGTGCTCGCGCACGATCGCTTCGTCGGTCCCAGAGAGCAGGTGGTCGATCGCCAGCGAAACGAGGACGACATCGTCGAGATGGCCGATCCCGATGACGAAGTCCGGAATGAGATCGATCGGTGCCACCACGTACGCGGCGACGGCGCCGACGAGGACCTTGTGGCGAGTGGAGATGCGCCGATCGGTCATCAGGCGGGCGAGGAGCTTCATCACGTTCGGGAGGAGCAGCGCCGCCTCGAGGGCGACCTCGTTCCACGTGCGGGCCGGTGGCGGCACGGCGTCGTCGATCGGGTTCACGATCCCCACCTCCAGGATCCCTTCGTGATCATCGTGCATCGCTACCTCCCGCAGCCAGGAGTGCGGCCCCAACGGCACCTGCTGCTGCGCCGAGTCCGGCGACCTGCACCGTTGGCGCGAGACGGTGGTTCCCGCCATGGAGCGCGTCGGCAAGGACCCGACGCGCAGGGCCGAGAACCGATTCACCGACGGACCCGAGCCCACCGCCGACCACGATCATCTCCGGGTCGAAGATGGCCGCCAGATCGGCGAGCCCCTGGCCGAACGCGCGACCGACCTCGGTCACGAGGGCACGCGCCGTCTCGTCGCCGGCGTCCGCCGCCTCCACCACGAGCGGACCGGTGACGGGTACGTCGCCGATCACCCTCGCCAATGAGCTCTGCGGGTTCCCGTCGATGACCTCGCGTGCGAGCCGCTCGAGCGCCGGGCCCGACGCCACTGTCTCCCAGCACCCGCGTTTGCCACAGTCACAGAGCCTGCCGTCGCGCTCGACGCGGATGTGCCCCCACTCCCCCGCGAACGAGCCTCCACGGTGGATGGCTCCGTCGATCGCGATCGCTCCGCCGATACCGGTGCCGAGCGTGACGAGGATCACATCGCGGTACCCCACGGCGACGCCGCGGTCCAGTTCGGCGACGAGGGCGGCGTTGGCGTCGTTGTCCACGACGACAGGGACCCCGTAGCGGTCCTCGAGGGCGGCGCCGATCGGGAGGTCGGTGCCTCGGACGTGCGGACCCCAGACGAGGGTCCGCTCGGGAACCGACACGAGTCCGGCGATGCCGACACCCACGGCAGCGACGCTCCCATCGGCGACGGCGTCGATCGCCCCCGCGATGGCTTCGATGGTGTCGAGGTCGCGATCGATGGCGGTGTGGTGCTCACGCCCGACCGCAGCGCCGTCCAGGCGCACGGCGAAGGCCTTCGATCCCCCGATGTCGACGCCGACGACGCTCATGCTGGCACCGTATCAGCGGTCGGGGCCTACTCGACGGGGACGTGTTGGGGACGCCGGGCGGCGTCGCCCTCGTCGTCGGGTGGCCGCACCGTGCGCGCCACTCCACGAGCCACGGCTCCGAGTCCCGAGGCGACCTCGAACGCCGCCTTGGCGAAGTGGATGGTCGCCTTCCTGGCGCCATCGATCATCGGATCGAGCGGATTCGGTGTCATGTGTCCTCCAACGTGAAGGTGACCCTGAGCTCACCATTGTCGAGCCGCGCACGGCGGATGGTCCTGCGTTTGAGCGAGTCCGGCAACACGATGCTCCGCCGATAGGCGTCGACGGTGATGAACAACTCGTCGTCGTGGCGCATCACGTCGACGTGGTCCTTGTCGACCAGGGGAATGGTCAGTACGAGGGCGACGTCATCGGATCCTTCCAGCTGCTCGACGCGAATGGGGTCGATACTCGACAGCCTGACGGTGGGATCGGTGTCACCGTAGAGCTCCCTCCCGACGATGCGGAGCCGGTCGGGCCCGACCATCTCGTTGTCGAAGAGCCGGAGGCGCCTGATGTCGGTACCGACGAAACCCTCCTCGGCCGCCGCGAGATGGCCCTTCTGGACGTCCCGCCATTGGGCGAAGTAGGGGTCATGGACCTCGTCCGGCAACACGCGGTTGACGATGGCCGCATCGACGCTGTAGCCGAAGAGGCCCAGATAGGTGTAGGTACGGCGGGCCTCGGCGATCACCATCTTCTCCGGGTTCATCACGAGCCTCGCCGACGTGATCTCCGGATCCGACAGCAGCTCCTTGATCCCGTCGAGGCGCTCATAGAACCGCTCCACCGACTGGAACACCCGGTCGTCGGCGACCGGCATGGACGACACCCGCGACACGACCGGCCGCATGACCTTGGCGACGCGACGCGACAGCGGGAACATCTTCTCCATGTACCACGACATGACCTCGGGGAGGCTCAGGAGCCTGAGGGTCTCGGCAGTGGGTGCACAGTCGACGACGATCACGTCGTACACCCCCGATCGGGCGTGATCGCGCACCGAGGCGAGCGAGAACAGCTCGTCCATGCCGGGGAACACGGTCAACTCCTCGGCTTCGATCCCGTTGAGCCCTGACCAGTCGAACAACTCGGTGAGGTGGTCGCGCACGTCACCCCATGCCTCCTCGAGTCGTTGCTGGCTGTCGATCTGTTGGCCGTCGAGCCGATCGACGATCGAGGTGGGTTGGTCACCGAGGGGGACATCGAAGGCATCCCCGAGTGAGTGGGCGGGATCGGTCGACATCACCAGCGTCCGGTAACCGAGGTCGGCGGAGACGAGCGCCGTCGCAGCAGAGACGGTCGTCTTGCCGACACCGCCCTTGCCGGTGACCAGGATGATGCGCATCAGCCGGTCGCTTCGGCCTGTTTCTTGAGTCCACGCAGCGCGGTACCGACGATCTGCTTCTCCGCTTGCTTGCGGAGGAATCCGGGGACGGTGAACGCAGGATCGACTTTGAGGGCGTACACCACCTCGGTGCACCCGTCATCGAGGTCGTTGAACTCGTACCGACCCTCGAGGGATCGGATGTCGTCGTTCGGGATGGCACTCCATGCAAAGCCGTTGTCGAAGTCGTAGTCGTACACCAGCGTGTACGAGACCTCCTTGATCATCGCGTCGACGACGAAGTCCGCCCGCTCGGGCCGTCCATGATCGTCCTCGGCGGTCACCTGCACCGTCCGCACGCCACCGGCCCACTCCGGGTACGACTCGAGATCGAGTGCGACCTCGTAGACATGCTGGGGTTCGGCCGATACCTCGACCCGCTGCACCGTTCCCTCGACTGCCATCTCGACTCCTTGTCCCCCGTCGTGCCCGAAGCGTAGCTGTCAGCGGCTTGCGCTGATCCGCACATGGTCGAGCGTGTAGCGGTAGGAAGCCTCCGCATCACCGTGGTACGTCATGAATGCGGCGATGCCCTGTTCGAGCTCGTCGTCGTCGATCAGCTGGAGGGTCGAGACGAATCGGTTGCTAACGGCCGTCACCCACGCACCGGCAGTCCTCTCGACGGTCTCGGGGTGCTCGGTTACCCCCACCTCGAGTCCCGATTCCTCGAGCCGTGAAGCGAGATCGCCGATCGCTGGGAACCGGACCGCATCGATCACGGCGACCGAGGGGAACCAACGCGCCAACTCGGCGCGGCCCATGGTCGCTGGGTCGAAGGTCCATATCTCGATGCGACCGGCGGATGCAAGCACCCGGACGGCCTCACCGAGGGCACGCCGCCAGTCGCCGTAGTGGATCGACAGGTGGAAGTAGACGAGGCCGGCGACACCATCGCGAACGGGCAGGTACTGGGAGCGGGCCACGATCGATGCGACTCCCGCCGCTGCGGCGCTGGCGCACATCGTCGGCGATGCGTCGACGACGATCGGTGCGAGTCCATGGGACCGCATGACCAGCGCATGGCCGCCGAGCCCGCCACCGACATCGAGCGCAACACCGTGGCACCCCTCGCACGACGCCCCGGCATGGGCAGCGTCGGTCGGCGACATCGTGCGAAACCGATAGGCATCGGCCAACTGCTCGAGGTCGACGTCATCCATGCGCGGTGTGGACGACGCCACGATGGGTGGCTCGGAAGTACCCGACGTTGACGCACCGTGTCGAGCCGAAAGTCATCTGCGTTGCCCTGGGTTGGTGGACGTCGCCGTAGTAGTGCATGCGCGGAGCGAAGGCCTCGAGGTACTCGCGAATGGGCAGGGAACCCTTCGACTGCCCGCCGATCGTGTCCTCGGCGAGCATCGGCACCGCCGGCGGTACATGGGTGCACAGCACATCCACGGGACCGAGTGCCGAGAGCTTGGCTCGCATCATTTCGTCACCGACCTCGCCCGGTGTTCCGATGCGCGGCACGCCCCCGCCCACGAATCCGAACACCTCACCGTCGATGGTCCGTGTCGCGCCATCTGCCCACTCGATGCCCTCGGGAAGATGGGTGCGCAACATGTCCGGGTCGTCCACGTTGCCGTGGATGACGAGGCCAGAGAGGCCACGAAGCGCGACCGTCATCTCTCGGTACTGGTGGATCATGCCCGCAGCGACCCTGGACGCCACGTCGATGTCGAGGGTCGCCGTCGCCTCGCGCCACCGGGACCGGGCGTCGACGTCGCGACCCGCCATGCGCAGCGCCACGATCTCGCGGATGGTGGTGACACCGACGACGTCGGGCACGATTCCCTCGCACGAGCGGTAGTCGATCAGGTTCACCAGGTCACCGAGGATGATCAGGTCGTGTCCCGGGCCAGCGAGGTCGGCGAGCGCATCGAAGGCCCCGTGCACGTCGGCGATCAGCAGCACGCTCACTGGCGGTTGGGGGCACCGAGCAGGAAGGCCACTGCGGCGAGCCCACCCGCTCCCAGGATCGATGCGACGGCGGCGAGGGTGCTGTTCCATCCGGCGTACGAGGCCGAGAGCCCGGCCATACCAAGGCCGATCGCCCCGGCGATGACGAGGCGTCCGCGATCACCGACGACCGTTTGGGGATCGAAGCGGTCCCAACCGTCGACGGACTCCGCCACGGCCGACATGGCGATCCATGCGACCAGGGCGAACAGGCCGACGGTGAGGGCGATGGCGTACACAGCAGTCACGGGCGTCTCCCGACGATGTCGGGGGCGAGCGTAGACGCTCGGGCGGATTCATCCACGAAGCGCATCGGCGATCTCGGCGCTCACGTCCCCGTCCTTCTCGCGTGCGGACCGCTCGACCAGGGCCGCACGTGCCCGCTCACCGCCGAGCATCCCGAGGGCCCACGCCGCGTGGATCCGCACCAGGGCGTCCTGATGGGCGAGGTGGCGACACAGCAGGTCGAGGTCGCTCGGCCGTGGATCGTTGCCGATCGCGACGAGCGCATTGCGTCGCACGAACCTCGCCCGTCGCCCGGGGATGTACCAGTGGGAGAACCGATCGATGATCTGTTCGTCGGACAGGGCGAGGATCGTGCGCGCGTCCGGTGGTGGTTCCACGGGAACACCGGCGAGGGCGCGATGACCCGGGGGGCACGATGTCAGGCAATCGTCGCAACCGTAGACGCGGGTACCTGCAGCCCTTCGCAGCTCGACCGGGATGACCCCCCTGCTCTGGAAGACCGCTGCGAGGCACCGCCTGGCATCGAGGATCCCTTCGGCCACGATGGCGCCCGTGGGACATGCGGGGATACACGCGACGCACGTGCCGCACGATCGCTCCATCGGTGGCGTCGCTGCCAGCGCGGCGTCGGTGACGACCGAACCGATGAGGAACCACGGTCCCAGGCCCGGTGCGAGGGCCATCGTCGACTTCCCCCACCATGCGATGCCGCTGCGGACGGCCAACGCCCGATCCACGAGGCGATCGTCGTCCCACACCGCCTCGGTCCGCCATCCGGACGCTTCGATCGTGGCCGAGATCGTCGCGAGCACGCTGCGCACCGCTGCGTAGCGATCGCCGTCGGCGAAGCGGGCGATGGATCGCCGCGGTTCGTCCATTGCCCCGCTCCCGACCACTCCGTCCCCGGCATCGAGGTACGGAACCGCCGCGACGACGATGGACCTCCCCCACGGGAACGAGCGCCCGGGATCGGTCGCGATGTCGATGGCTCCGTATCCGAAGCGCAGCCGGCCCCGCTCGCCGCTGGCGACACGCCGCTCCATCTCGGCGGCGACGTCGGGGAACGGGGCACGATCGGCGACCCCGATGCGCGCTCCGGTCCCGTCGACGGCGGCGAGGATCGCATCGATGGCGATCGGATGTCGTTCGACCATACCGGGCAGGCTACGACGTCATCACGACCCGACACCTCGTTCCTGTCACACCCGATCGATACGGTTCATCCATCACTGGGAGGTGTCCATGATCATCGAATGTGCAACCTGCGTCGCCAGGCTCACGACGGCGTGTGGAGACTGCATCGTCACGGCGCTCGTCGACGACGGCGTGCTCGACCTCGGAACCGACGAGCGCGCGGCGATCGATGCGATGAGCGCCGTGGGTCTCGTGTCTCCCCTTCGTATGGTGTCGAGCGATGCCGACGAGCAGCACAGCGCAAGCGGCTGATCACCGAAGGCGTTTCGCTCCGTTACTGTCGTCGGTATGAAACTCGGTCTCAACATCGGCTATTACGGCACGGCCATCGCTGACAACTTCTCCCTGATCTCGCGGGCCGAAGAACTCGGCTACGACAGCGTCTGGACGGCCGAGGCATACGGCTCGGACGCCCTCACTCCCCTGGCCTATGTGGCTGCCAGGACGGAGCGCATCAAGGTGGGTTCAGCCGTGTTCCAGATGCCGGCGCGAACGCCTGCGATGACCGCGATGACCGCCGCCACCATCGACACGATGTCGGGTGGTCGGTTCCTCCTCGGACTCGGTGTCTCCGGGCCCCAGGTCGTCGAGGGATGGCACGGCCGACCTTTCGGCAAACCACTCGCCGTGACCCGCGAGTACGTGACCATCGTGCGTGCCATGCTCGCCCGCGACGCACCCGTCGAGTTCCACGGGGAGTACTACGACCTGCCGTATTCCGGCGACGATGCGACCGGGCTCGGCAAGCCGCTCAAGAGCATGATCGGGCCGGCGAACCCCGACCTCCCCATCTACCTGGCGGCCATCGGTCCACGCAACGTCACGCTGACGGCCGAGATCGCCGACGGGTGGCTGCCTGTCTTCTACTCCCCGGAACGTGCCGCATCCACCTACAGGCCACTCCTGACGGAGGGATTCGCCCGATCGGGCGATGATGCCAAGGCCGAGCGGTTCGACATCGCACCGACGGTCTCAGCCCTCGTCGCCGACGACGTCGATGCTGCTCGCCTCCAGATGAAGCCGGCGCTCGGGTTGTACATCGGTGGCATGGGGGCGAAGGGGAAGAACTTCTACAACGACCTCGCGAGGCGATACGGCTACGAAGCCGAGGCCGAGGCCATCCAGGACCTGTACCTGGCAGGCAAGAAGATGGAGGCCACGATGATGGTGCCGGATCGGCTCGTCGACGAGGTGTGCCTCGTCGGGCCGGCGGGAGCCATATCCGACCGCCTCGAAGCGTGGAAGGAATCGGGTGTTGGGACCCTCATCGTGGGGTCATCGGATCCGACGACCCTCGAGGTCATCGCCTCGGCCGTGCTCTAGTTCGAACGTCGCGTTCACCGATCGTCAGGGGTCGGGAGGGGAAGGGTGAGGCGGAACGTGCACCCCGTGCCGTCCCCGTCCACAAGGCCGAGATCGCCGTCCATGAGATGTGCGAGCCGTCGCGACAGGGTCAGACCCAGGCCGACCGACGCCTTCACCGTCGCCCCCGAACGCGAACGACCGTAGGCCTCGAAGACGGCGTCGCGGTCCTCCAGGGGGATCCCCGGACCGTCGTCATGGATGTCGACGTGGGCGAGTCCGTCGACGACACCGTATGACGCCGTGATGGTGGAACCGCCGTATCGGAACGCATTGGTCAACAGGTTGCGGATCACCTGGCGCACCCGCACGGGATCGGCGTACGCGACCGATGGGGCGTCGGCGATCGTCACCGTCGACGATTCGGGAACGGACAGGTGGTCGACCACGCTCTCCGTGAGGAGGGCGAGGTCGATGCGCTCAGGGAAGACCGGGATCGTGCCGTCGTCTGACCTGGCGGCGACGAGGAGGTCCTCCACGAGGTCCGCCATTTCGTGGCTCTCGTCGGCGATCACACCGAGCAGCTGGTCACGTTCGGTGGCATCGAGGGTGTCTCCGGCGAATCGCAGCTCCTCGGCCAACCCCCCGACGGCCGTCAGCGGCGTCCGCAGCTCGTGGCTCACGGAGGCGATGAGCTGGTCCTTGGAGCTCAGGGAATCCTCGAGCCGCGCACGGTTCTGGGCCCGCTCGTAGAACGCACCGAGGATGTCAGCGAACGTGCGGAGGAACGCCGCATCGCGATCGCTCCATGGCCGTGTCCTTGCGCTCGCAACGAATCCGACGGAGCCGAACCACGCACCAGCAACCTCGATGCCTGCGACGAGTTGCATCGCACCGTCGACGGCTGGCTCGGCCATCTCGCCGCTCTGGAGTCGTTCGCGCAGGACGATGTCGTTCGCGTAGGACGCCGTGGAGTCCAACCCGTGCAAGGGATCGACGCCCGGCCCGGTCCAGGTGGCGATGACCGTGGCCGACGGTGACCCATCGGGTTCCTCGACGGTGCGCGTCACGTAGAGCTCGTCGATGCCTGACGCCTCGCCAACGGCGACCAACGCCGGTTGGAGGTCGCTCGCGTGCTCACCGAGAAGGGCGCGCGATGCTCGGGCGATCGCTTCCTCGTAGCGCAACCGTCCGTCCAGCGTCCCGATCAGCGAGTCGCGCACCTTTGCATCGTTGGCCCGTTGCCAGAACGCCGCCGTCAGGTCCGCCATCGTGCGCAACAGCACGAGGTCGTCGGTGCGCCACACGCGGTCCGGATCGGCGTCTGCTGCTCCGATCACCCCCACCCAGTCGCCGTGGAGCGAGATCGGTACGTTCACCTCGACACGCAGTCCACCGTCGCCGGATCGGTCGGCCTGGGTCCCCCTTGCCTCCTCGACCCGGTAGAAGAACGGCGCCCCACCTTCGAGGTGGGCCCGAGCACCGGGCATCGCCGACCACGGGACGGTGCTGCGCAGCTCGAGGGATGGGTGGGCGACGTGATCGGCACTCGCCCGATCGACGACCACGGCTGCGAGTCCCATGGTGGCATCCTCGACGTTGCGCTCGACGAACACGGCCGACACGCCCATCGCCTCCCGAACCGCCTCGAGCGCCGATCCGAGGGCGCTGGCATCGTCCTCGGCGACGAGCGCACGAGATGCCCGCGCCACGGAGTCGGCGACCTCGATCCGCCTCCCGACTGTCTCGTTGCCGCGTTGGCGCACCACGGTGAACTCGCGCACCATGGCGATCGTGAGGATGCCGAAGACGGCGACGACGATGACACCTGATGCCAACGATCGCACCACGGAGCCATCCGCCGTATCGACCAACGGTGCGAGGAAGGCGACGGCGGTGCCTGCGGTGACGGCGTAGAGGCCCAGTCGCCCACGACTTCGGCGAGGCCCCGAGCACCGCTACGACGAGCACGAAGTAGGCGACGACGATGCCGACCGCAGGAGGTGGGACCGCAGCGGCGATGAGACCGATCGACGCGAACGAGATGTCTGCAACCAGCGTCGGCCCGACCCCGGTTCGCTGCGAGGACAGGGCGAGGGTGGCATCGAGTGCGATACCGCCTCCGAGCACGCCGACGATGACCATGGCCGGCCATTGCAGGATCACGCCGCTCACGACAGCGAGGACGAGGGCAACGAGCCCGGCGATGCGCCGCAGCTCATGCCAACGCGTCACAACCGCAACCTGTGCGGGTTGCGATGGCGCCTCCGTGTCGATGTGGGTACGCGGGAGCGTTGCGGTCACGAGATCCCATCGGTTCGCTTCCCTCTGTATCGGGTCGATACGCCCCTGCGTTTAGCGGTTCGCCCAGGCGATCAGGGCATCGGACCAGAGCGCCACCGCGCCCTCGGCGGCGGCCCGTTCGCGCAGTTCACGGTCGTTGGTGATCACGACCACCCTCGCCGTCGTTCGCCGGACCTCGTCGACGATGGCATCGTCGGCGGATTGATCCTGGGCGAAGCGGATCTCGACACCGATGTCGGTGGCGAATGACGGCCTGCCCTCGACACCGATTGCATCGAACCAGACGGTCACCGGTGCGCTGGCTCGACGCGAGAGGGTCGTGGCCAGCTGCTCGACCGCCGCACGTCCCTCGGGACCCGCGAACCCCTCCCCGACGTGGGCACCGCCCACGTTGTAGCCATCGACCACCACGAGCTCGATGCCCTGCTCGATCAGGCCGTCGAGGGCCTCGGGTGCGTCGGGAGCAACTCCGGGGGGCACGACGAGGCCACCACGCTCGGACTCGCTCGCCGCCTCGGCGCGCGGCGCCCGATAGGGCCTCAGTGCTCGCTCCCATGCATCGATCGCCGCAGCGATGGCCTGAGGATCGCGCGACGGCGGTCCCGATGCCGGCCGAGACCCGGGTGCAGGCTGCAATCGCCGTCGCTCCCTGGCGGCCTGCCGCTCGATGGACGCCTCGAGGAGCGTTACCCGTTCGTTGGCTGCCGCAAGCAGTCCATCCTGTTCGGCGAGGTGGGCCCGCGTCGCCTCGAGATCCGATCTGGCCTCGTTCGCCGTCCGTTCGAGCGTCCGACGGGCAGCCTTGTCCGCTGCCTTGAGGGCGGCGACCTCAGCGCGCGCCCGGTCCGTCGCGCCCACGGTGCGGGTGCGAGCTTCTTTGAGCCGTGCCGTGAGGTCGATGACCTCGGCACGTGCCTTGTCGAGGAGCTCGCGGGTCGCCTCGAGGTCGTCGGCGTCTGCGATGCGTGCAATCAGGGGAACGGCGCGATCGGGTGCGTCGAGGAAGATCGAGCCGACGAGGTCGTCCTCCTCGTCGTCCTCCCACCTCCGGGCGACCGCGTCGCGGAACTCGCCATCTGCCATGAGGACATCGACGAGGGCCTTCTCGAGCGGCGGAGGGAGCGATCGGGCTGACGATGCCGCGACCTTGCGGAGTTTGGCCGGTACGTCGTCGACCTCGCGATCGTCGAGCTCCCGGCGAGCCGTGGCGATCACGGTCGCCAGCGCGGATCGTGCTCGCCGGTCGAGGGTCATCGACACGGCGTCACCGTCCCGACGTCCGTTGTCTTGACATGCCTCGCCACGATGCCATACTCCCACATCCGTCGAACACCACGGGACCACTATCATGTCCATCATGACCACGAACGCAGTCGTAATCCTTCTCAGGTAGGCGCATCAACCACCGATGCGCCCGACCCTCCGTGCCCCGGGGGGTTTTCTTCTATCTGGAGCCACCATGACCGAGACATTGACCGGAGCTGAGATCCTCATCAAGTCCCTCGAGAACGAGGGGGTGGAGATCATCTTCGGTGTACCCGGCGGAGCCATCCTCAAGGCGTACGACACCCTCCACGACAGCCACATCCGCCACGTGCTGGCCCGCCACGAGCAGGGTGCCGGACACATGGCTTCTGGTTATGCCCATGCCACGGGCCGCGTCGGCGTGACGTTCGCGACATCGGGTCCGGGAGCCACGAACCTCATCACGCCCCTGGCCGACGCCTACATGGACTCCATCCCCGTGGTCGCCATCACGGCCCAGGTCGCATCGTCGTCCATCGGGCTCGATGCCTTCCAGGAGGCCCACACGTGGGGCATCTCGATGCCCGTGACCAAGCACAACCATCTGGTCACCCGCACCGAGGAGATAGCCGATGCCGTGAAGGAGGCCTTCCACATCGCGGCCACGGGAAGGCCGGGTCCGGTGCTCGTCGACATCACGAAGGATGCCCTTGCAGGGGTCACCTCGTGGGACGGCACGGGCACGATCGACCTCCCCGGATACAAGCCGTCGGTCAAGGGGCACCCGCGCCAGATCGCTGCCGCCGTCGATCTCATCATCGCGTCGGAGCGACCCGTCCTCTACGCCGGGGGCGGGATCATCCGTGGTGGGGCGAGCGAGGAACTCCGTGCGTTCGCCGAGCAGCACGGCCTCCCGGTCGTGACGACCCTCATGGCGCGCGGAGCCATCCCCGACTCCCATCCCCTCACGTTGGGCATGTCGGGAATGCACGGTTCGTACACCGCAACCACGGCGATGCAACGAGCCGACCTCCTGATCGCCATCGGGGCGCGGTTCGACGACCGTGTGACCGGTGATCCGGATCACTTCGCCCCCGAGGCCCGGATCATCCACGTCGACGTCGATCCTGCAGAGATCGGCAAGATCCGCACACCCGACATCCCCATCGTCGGCGACGCGCGGGCGGTGCTACGGCAACTCCTCACAGCGAGCGAGACGGTGCTCGACGGAACCGAGGCGCCACGACGAGGACCATGGATGGACACGATCGCGCAGTGGCAACGCGACTTCCCCCTCACCTACGAGCAGGACCCCGACGGGCCGATCCAACAGCAGTACGTGATCGACGAACTCGCCAAGCATGCGCCGGGCGCGACGGTCGTGGCCGGCGTCGGCCAACACCAGATGTGGGCATCACAGTTCTGGCCCTTCGAACGACCGAACACGTGGATCAATTCCGGAGGGCTCGGCACGATGGGGTACGCCGTTCCCGCAGCGATCGGTGCCCAGGCCGGCATGCCGGATGACATGGTGATCGCGATCGACGGGGACGGCTGTTTCCAGATGACCTTCCAGGAGTTGATCACAGCAGCGCTCGAGGGCATTCCCGTGAAGATCGCCGTGATGAACAACGCCAATCTCGGCATGGTTCGCCAGTGGCAACGCCTCTTCTTCGACGAGCGGTATTCGGGCTCCGAGCTGTCTGCACACAACCCCGACATCGTCGGCCTCGCCGTCGCGATGGGCTGTGCGGGCTTCCGTGCCGAGCGCCCCGAGGACGTGGTGCCGACGATCGAGAAGGCCCTCGCCGTCGACGATCGGCCGGTTGTCATGGAGTTCGTCTGCGATCCCGATGCCATGGTGTTCCCCATGGTCGTGGCCGGCGGATCGAACGACGAGATCATCATGTCGCTCGAGGACTTCACATGAGCCACGTCCTGTCGGTCAGTGTCGAGAACAAACCGGGCGTGCTGGCACGCATCTCATCGATGTTCGCCAGGAGGGACTTCAACATCCACAGCCTCGCCGTCGGACCCACGGAGGATCCGACGCGTTCGCGGATCACGATGGTGGTGGACGGTCCGGAGATGGAACAGATCGTCAAGCAGCTCTACAAGCTGGTCCACACGATCAAGGTCACCGAGCACCTCCCCGGTGAGGCCATCGAACGCGAGATCATGCTCGTGCGTGTGAACGCCGACACCGTGCGGCGCGGCGAGATCCTCGAGGCCGCGAACATCTTCGAGGCGAAGGCCGTCGACGTCGGGGCGACGACCATCACCTTCGAGGTCGTCGGTGAGCCGAGCAGGCTCGCGGACTTCCTCGAGATCATGAGGACCTACGGCATCGTGAGCCTCGTGAAGTCGGGCCGCATCGCCCTTGCGAAGGATCAGAAGGCCGGCGCCAGGAAACAGCAGAAGACCGCCTAGGGAGCGACCACGTCATGAACATGTACTACGAGCAGGACGCCGACGCCGGCCTCATCACGCGCCGCAAGGTCGCTGTCATCGGCTTCGGCAGCCAGGGCCATGCCCATGCCCTGAGCCTCAAGGACTCGGGAGTCGATGTCGTCGTCGGGCTGCGACATGGCTCAGCACGCGTCCAGGCCGCATCGGACGCGGGGCTCAAGGTCGTGGATCCCGAGGCCGCAGCCGAGTGGGCGGACGTGATCATGATGCTCGTGCCGGACCAGGTCCAGCAGCAGGTCTACAACGAGGTCATCGCACCGAGGCTCTCGACCGGGGATGCCCTGCTGTTCGCCCACGGGTTCGCGATCCACTTCGACCTGATCCAACCACCGCCCGACATCGACGTGGCCATGGTCGCTCCGAAGGGACCGGGCCATCTCGTCCGACGCCAGTTCGTCGAGGGCTCCGGCGTGCCGACGCTCGTGGCCGTCCATCAGGACGCAACCGGTGCCGCCCTCGACCTCGCCCTCTCCTATGCCCATGCCATCGGTGGCACACGGGCAGGCGTCATCGAGACCACGTTCGGAGATGAGACCGAGACCGATCTCTTCGGTGAGCAGGTGATCCTGTGTGGCGGCGTCGACTCGATGATCCAGGCGGCCTTCGAGACGCTCACCGAGGCTGGCTACGCACCCGAGATGGCCTACTTCGAGGTCCTGCACGAGCTCAAGCTCATCGTCGACCTGCTCTTCGAGGGCGGCATCGAATGGATGCGCCACTCCGTGTCGGACACCGCCGAGTACGGCGACGTCACCCGTGGACCCCGCTTGGTGACCGACGCCACGAAGGCCGAGATGCGCACCATCCTCGATGAGATCCGGTCTGGCGCGTTCGCACGCGAGTGGATGGACGAGTACCACTCCGGCTCACCGAACCTCACGGCCGCACGGACGGCGATCCACGACCATCCCGTCGAGACGACCGGCCGCCGACTCCGCGACATGATGACGTTCCTGGTCGCCAAGACCCCTGCCGATGATGTGTGACCGAATGAACGATCTTCGTGCCATCCTCAGGGTGGAGCGGCGACTTCGGTAGCCGGCTGGGCAACCAGTCGGCGAACCGTCACCGACCGCCACCCGATCGCAAAGGACCACCATGGGCGACAAACTGATCATCTTCGACACGACACTGCGCGACGGCGAGCAGGCGCCGGGCATCGCCCTGTCCCCCGACGACAAGGTCGCCATCGCCAAGCAGTTGGCTCGCCTGCGGGTCGACGTGATCGAGGCCGGATTCGCCGCTTCGAGTCCCGGCGACTTCCAGGCCGTCTCGAGGATCGCGTCCGAGGTCGCGGGACCCGTCATCGCCTCTCTGGCACGCACCCATCCCGACGACATCGACAAGGCGGCCGACGCACTACGGACAGCGGCTCGCCAGCGGATCCACGTGTTCGTGTCCACGTCGCCGATCCACATGGAGCAGATGCTCCGGATGTCACCATCACAGGTCATGGCGTCCGTCGTCGAGAGCGTCACGAGGGCGAAGCGGTACGTCGACGACGTCGAGTTCTCACCCCAGGATGCGACGCGATCGGATCCCGACTTCGTCATCGAGGTCTGTCGCGCTGCCGTGCGCGCCGGAGCCACCACCATCAACATCCCCGACACGGTCGGCTATGCCATGCCAGCCGACTTCGTGGCCCTCCTCACGAAGGTGTACGACGACGTCAGGGAAGGCAACGAGGACATCATCATCTCCACGCACTGCCACAACGACCTCGGGCTCGCGGTCGCCAACTCCCTCTCGGCGATCCATGCAGGAGCCAGGCAGATCGAGGGAGCGATCAACGGCATCGGGGAACGGGCGGGCAACACGTCCACCGAGGAGGTGATCATGGCCGTCACCACGCGCCAGGACTACTTCGACGTCGAGATCGGAGCGGACACCACCGAGATCTTCGAGACGTCGAGACTCGTATCGAGCCTCACCGGCTACCCGATCCAGTACAACAAGGCCGTCGTCGGCCGGAACGCATTCGCCCACGAATCGGGCATCCACCAACACGGCGTGCTCCAGAACCGCGAGACCTACGAGATCATGGACCCGAGGTCGGTTGGCCATGCATCGATGATCGTGCTCGGGAAGCACTCCGGGCGCGCCGCATTCGCCGATGCACTCGACAAGATGGACATCCACCTCGGTGATGACGACTTCCAGCGTTCGTTCTCCCGGTTCAAGGAACTCGCCGACCGCAAGGGCGAGATCAGCGAAGAGGGGATCCGGGCGATCGTGGCTGCCGAGACCGACTCCCACGCGGGCGAGATGAGCCTCGTCGCGATCCATGTGTCCGGTGGGTCCACGGCGACTCCGGTCGCCACCGTCACCCTGGATCGGGCAGGCGATGAGGTCGTGTCGACGGCCGAGGGTGACGGCATGGTCAATGCCGCCTTCGTCGCGGTCCAGGACGCCTACGGCATCGCAGCGTCGCTCATCGACTACCGCGTGTCCCCCCTCGCCGCCGGCGCCGACGCCATGGCGAAGGTCGACGTCATCGTCCAGGTGGGGGCGACCACCTTCTCCGGGCGAGGTGTGTCGACCGACGTCGTCGAAGGATCCGTCCGGGCGATGGTCTCGGCGATGAACAAGGCATCGTTGGGCCGCACACCGGTCGCGACCGAGGATGGCGGATGAACGCCTCCATCGCCCTGATCCCGGGGGACGGCATCGGTCCGGAGGTCGTCGCAGAGGCCCGCAGGGTGCTCGCGGCGGTCGCCTCCACCCACGGCCACGACTTCACATTCACCGAACTCCTGCTGGGCGGCGCAGCCATCGACGCCGTCGGCGATCCCCTCCCGCCCGAGACCGTCGCAGGCGCCAGGGCATCGGATGCCGTGCTGCTCGGCGCCGTCGGCGGCCCACAGTGGAGCGACCCGGCCGCGCCGACCCGACCCGAAGATGGTCTCCTCGGTATCCGCCGGGCCCTCGGCCTGTTCGCCAACGTGCGCCCCATCACCACCCATTGGCAACTGCTCGACGCCTCACCGCTGCGACGGGACCTCGTCGAGGACGTCGACATCGTCATCTATCGCGAACTCACCGGCGGCATCTACTTCGGGGGTTCGACCACGTCGGATGACGGCTCGACCGTCACGGATCACATGACGTACTCGGTGCACGAGATCGAGCGGATCGTGCGGCTGGCAGCGCAGGCCGCACGGGACCGTCGTGGCCACCTCACGTCGGTCGACAAGGCGAACGTGCTCGCCGTGTCGCGCCTGTGGCGGCGCACGACCGATCGCATCATGACCGACGAGTACCCCGATGTCACCCACGAGACCCAGCTCGTCGACGCGATGGCGATGCATCTGTTGTCCCGGCCGAGGGACTTCGACGTCATCGTGACCGGGAACATGTTCGGCGACATCCTCTCCGACGAGGCCTCGATGCTCCCCGGATCGCTCGGACTGTTGCCGAGCGCTTCGTTGGGCACCGACGGACCTGGGCTCTACGAACCGATCCACGGTTCCGCCCCTGACATCGCAGGCACCGGCACGGCGAACCCCCTCGGCATGATCCTTTCGGCGGCGATGGCCCTGCGCCACTCGCTCGCGTTGCCAGACGAGGCAGCCGCCGTCGAGCGAGCCGTCGATCGGGTCCTCGCCCGCGGCCTTCGCACCGCGGACATCGCTGCCGGGAGTCCTGCGATCAGCACCGAGCAGATGGGTTCGGCCGTCGCCAACGCCGTCACGTGACCGAGCGATCCGCCATGTCGGTACGCTGAGACGAGCAACGGAACCGGGATCCATGCAGCACGCAAGCGCAGACATCGGCGTCGTCGGCCTCGGTGTGATGGGCCAGAACCTCGCACTCAACCTCGCCGACCACGGATGGCACGTCTCGGTCTTCAACCGCTCCACGTACCAGGTCGATCGATTCCTCGACGCCCACGGCGACGATCGGGCCATCCAGGGGTGCCACGGACTCGAGGAGTTCGTCTCGTCCCTGGCGAGACCACGCCGGATCCTGCTCATGATCAAGGCGGGAGCACCGGTCGACGCCCAACTCGACATGCTCGTCCCCCTCCTCGACAGCGGGGACGTCGTCATCGACGGCGGCAACTCCCTCTTCACCGACACCGAACGTCGCGTCGCTTCCCTCGCCGACCGCGGGATCCACTTCGTCGGAGCAGGCGTTTCCGGCGGCGAGGAGGGGGCACGGTGGGGGCCATCGATCATGCCGGGCGGAGATCCGGCGGCGTGGCCGATCATCGAACCCATCATGACCTCCATCGCTGCCGAGGCCGACGGTGAACCCACTGCCGCGTGGGTGGGTCCGGGCGGATCGGGCCACTACGTCAAGATGGTCCACAACGGCATCGAGTATGGCGACATGCAGGTGATCGCCGAGGCGTACGACATCATGGGACGTGGCCTGGGATTGTCGGCCGCCGATCAGCAGCGCCACTTCGCTCGATGGAACGAGGGCAAGCTCGACTCCTACCTGATCGAGATCACGGCCGACATCCTCGGCCACCGCACCGAGGACGTGCCCACCGTGGACCGAATCCTCGATGCGGCTGGCCAGAAGGGCACGGGGAAGTGGACGGTCATTGCATCCATGGACCAGGGCATGCCGGTGACCCTCGTCGGCGAGTCCGTGTATGCACGCATGGTCTCGGCCCTGATCGACCAACGCGCAACGGCCTCGACCGTCCTCGAGGGCTCGGCGGAGCTGATCGGTGACGACGCCGACGCCGTCATCGCCGACATCCATGATGCCCTCTACGGATCGAAGATCGTGTCGTACGCCCAGGGATTCATGCTCGTGCGCTCGGCGAGCAAGGAACACGGGTGGGACCTCGATCCCGGCACGATCGCAGGGCTGTGGCGCGCCGGGTGCATCATCCGGTCCCGATTCCTCGGCGACATCACCGCTGCATACCGTTCGGATCCCAAGCTCGAGAACCTGCTCTTCGACCGGTACTTCCGCTCGGAGATCGCCTCCACGCTCGCCGGGTGGAGGCGAACCGTCGCTCGTGCGGTCATGGCGGGGATCCCGGTACCCGCCTACTCGTCGGCACTCGCGTTCTACGACTCCTACCGATCCCGTCGGCTCCCAGCCAACCTGATCCAGGCACAACGCGACTACTTCGGTGCCCACATGTACGAACGAACCGACCATCCGCGTGGCGAGTGGTTCCACACGGATTGGACCGGAGAGGGCGGAGACGCCACCGCGGGAAGGTACACCGCATGACGACCTGGCCGCGTGCCATGCCCGCTCTCGTGACCGCCCTCGACGCATCGGGCGATCTCGACCTCGACGGGCATCGCCACAACATCGCCTCGATGGTCGCTCGCGGTACACGTGGTGTGCTCCTGGCGGGTTCAACCGGGGAGGGTCCATATCTCGACGCGGGCGAGCGGGCCGCCCTCATCACCAACGCCAGGGACGTCGATGTGTCGCTGACGATCCTGTGTGGCGTCAACGCCGAGTCCGTCCGCCAGGGCACGGCCCAGATCCGTGAAGCGGCGGAAGCCGGGGCGGATGCCGTCCTGGTGATCACACCGACCACGCTGGCGCGCAGGGATCCAGCCGCCGTCGAGCGGTTCTACGAAGCGTGCGCCGAGTCCTCGGACGTGCCGATGTTCCTCTACAACGTCCCGGCCGTGTCATCGCTCGTACTCACGGTGGATCAAGTGCGCAACCTCGCCGGCCACGAACGGATCGTCGGCATGAAGGACTCGGGCGGGGAACCCGAGCGCCTCGATGACCTCGCCGACCTCATCGCCGACGGATTCACGGTGTTCACCGGCGCATCACGAGCCCTCCTCGCAAGCCACCATGCCGGTGCGTGGGGAGCCATAACGGCCAGCGCCAACTACGCCCTCACCGACGTATCACTCGCATCACGCGGGGACGCGGCAGCACAGCAACGGCTGACCGCCATCGCAGCGGCAATCGAGGCCCACGGCGTCGCGGGCACCAAGGCGGCGGCTACGGCAACGGGTCTCCGAGCGGGCCCTCCACGATTGCCACTCCACCCGGTCGATCCGGCTGACGACGCCCGCATCGTCGCACACCTGCGTGCGGCTGGGCTCGTTTCCACGCAGTGATCCAGACACCGGTACCGTCCATGCCGATGCTTGTTGGAATCCCCTCGGAACACACAGCGACCGAACGTCGTGTCGCTGCCACTCCCACATCGATCGCCACACTGGTGGAACTCGGTGCCGAGGTGATCGTCGAGACGGGCGCCGGCGACGGCGCCGGGTTGTCAGACGACGCGTTCACCCGGGCCGGAGCCACGGTCGTCGCTTCCCTCGGCGATCGCGCACCGCTCGACGTCCTGTTCTGCGTGTCGCCGCCCTTCGCCGACCGGACCCAACTCGTGGTGGACGGAGGAGCGATCGTCGGCTTCCTCGACCCGTCGCACCATCCCGGCGAGCTCGCCGCGCTGGCCTCCCGCGGCGTCGATGCCGTCGCGATCGAGATGATTCCCAGGACGACACTCGCCCAGGCGATGGACGGACTGTCATCCCAGGCCACGGCCGCCGGCTACGCAGCCGTCCTCCTCGGCGCATCCGAGATGCCGAAGTTCATGCCGATGCTCGTGACGGCGGCAGGCACCATCCCTCCCGCACGTGCGTTGATCCTCGGGGTCGGTGTCGCGGGCCTCCAGGCCATCGCCACAGCTCGGCGCCTCGGTGCCGTCGTGTATGCGTACGACATCCGACCGGAGACCCGCGAGCAGGTCGAGAGCCTCGGGGCCCGATTCGTCGACGCGCCGACCCAGGAGATGGACGAGGGCGGCTACGCACGGGCTGTCGACGACGAGCTCGCCGCCAGGCAACGCGACGTGCTGGCTGCCGTCGTCGCCGACAGCGACCTCGTGATCACCACCGCCCAGGTCCCGGGCCGCACGGCGCCCCGCCTCATCGACGCCGACGTGGTCGCCCGCATGCGGCCGGGCTCGGTGGTCATCGACATGGCGGCCGCATCGGGCGGCAACGTGGAGGGGTCGATCCCCGATGAGCGGGTCGATGTCGGCGGTGTCACGATCCTCGGCCCGACCGACCTCGCCGCACGGGTAGCCGAGGACGCATCGAGGATGTTCGCTCGCAACCTCACGGAGGTCTTCACACGCATGGTCACCGACGGCACGCTGACCGTCGACCCTGAGGATCCCGTCGTGGGTCCCGCACTCGCACGCGGAGGGGAGGCCTCGTGAGCGACACCTTCATCGCAGGCATCGTCGTGTTCGTCCTGGCAGCGTTCGTCGGATTCGAGGTCATCCGGCGTGTTCCGCCGACGCTGCACACGCCGCTCATGTCAGGGGCGAACGCCATCTCGGGTATCACGATCGTCGGGGCGATCATCGCGGCAGCCACCGGAGCGGGCTGGGTTGCCGGGACCCTCGGCTTCCTCGCCGTCGTCTTCGCGACGATCAATGTCGTCGGCGGGTTCCTCGTCACCGATCGCATGCTCGAGATGTTCAAGAAGCTCCCTGGACGGCCGCGATGATCGAACTCGCCTACCTCGCCGCCGGAGTCCTGTTCATCGTCGGGCTCAAGGGGCTGACGTCTCCGGCGACCGCGCGGCGCGGCAACCGACTGGCGTCCGTCGGCATGCTCGTGGCCATCATCACCGCCATCGTCGACCTCATCGAGATCGACGCTGGCACGAAGTGGCTGATCGTCGGCGGTGGACTCGCCGTCGGCGGGACGATCGGCGCCCTGGCCGCCCTGCGCGTCAAGATGACGGACATGCCACAGCTCGTCGCGGCCTTCAACGGGTTCGGCGGCGGGTCATCGGCCCTCGTGTCGGCCGCCGCCATCGTCGCCGCTGCTGCCACGATGGCCACCGAGACCGCTGTGACCACGTCGTTGTCCCTCGTCATCGGCACGATCACCCTCACCGGGTCCTTCATCGCCTTCGGCAAGCTGCAGGGGATCATCACAGGCCGGCCCGTTGCCATGCCGGGCGGGACCGCAACGAACGGCATCGTCGCCGCCTTCGTGGTCGCTGCCTCGATCGCCGCGGTCATCACCGGCAACGAAGCCTTCTACTGGGCAGCCGCGGCCCTCGCCGCCGTCCTCGGTGTGACGGCGGTCCTACCGATCGGCGGCGCGGACATGCCCGTCGTGATCTCACTGCTCAACTCGCTGTCTGGCATCGCTGCGTCCATGGCGGGGTTCGTCATCGCCAACCAGGCCCTGATCGTCGGTGGAGCGCTCGTCGGAGCCGCTGGGATGATCCTGACGATCGAGATGTCAGTCGCCATGAACCGCTCGCTCGCGAACGTCCTGTTCTCCGGTTTCGGCGGGGGCCCTGTCGACGAGGACATCGGAACCCGCCCCGTGAAGCGTGCAACGGCCGACGACGCAGCGATCGCGTTGGTCTATGCCGAACGCGTGGCGATCGTCCCCGGGTACGGACTCGCCGTCGCCCAGGCCCAGCACGCCGCACGCGATGTCGCTGCTGCGCTCGAGGAGCGTGGCATCGAGGTCTTCTACGCCATCCATCCGGTCGCGGGCCGTATGCCGGGCCATATGAACGTGCTGCTGGCCGAAGCCGACGTGTCCTACGACCTCCTGTTCGACCTCGACCAATCGAACCCGAAGATGGACCAGACCGACGTCGTCCTCGTCGTGGGCGCCAACGACGTCATCAATCCGTCGGCCAAGACCGATCCACAGAGTCCCATCTACGGCATGCCGATCCTCGACGTCGATCACGCCACGACCACGATCGTCGTGAAGCGGAGCCTCTCCCCCGGTTTCGCCGGTATCGACAATCCCCTCTTCTACGAAGAGGGGACGCTCATGTACTTCGCCGATGCCAAGACCGCACTCGAGGAGACGCTCGCAGCGATCGAACGCATGTGATCCCCCGACCGGGGCATCGTCACGCGATCGCGTCCACCGCCTGCTCGAGATCGGCGATGAGGTCCTCGACGTCCTCGATGCCGATCGACATCCGTACGACGCCCGGGTCCATCGAGGGATCCGAGACCGCCCGGCGTTCCACGAGCGATTCGACGCCTCCGAGCGAGGTCGCGTTCGTGAAGATGCCCAATGCACCGATGAAGCGATCCGCTCTCGACGCCGCACCGAGGTCGATCGTGACGATCGAGCCCATCGCCGACATCTGACGGCGTGCGACATCGTGCCCGGGATGCGTCTCGAGGCCGGGATGGAACGTCGGGATGCCGCGGCCATCACACCACCGAGCCACCGCCTCGGCGTTCTCGCTGGCGCGCGCCATGCGCAAGGGCAGCGTCCGCACGCCGCGAAGCGCGAGCCACATGTCGAGGGAGCCCGGCACCGAGCCACGGACCGCTCGCTCGTTGCGGAATCGGGCTGCCTCATCGGCGCGAGCGACGACGACCAGGCCGGCGAGCGCGTCGGAATGGCCAGCGATCGCCTTCGTGGCGGCGTGCATGACGATGTCGATACCGAACGAGAGGGGTCGCAGGAGGGCGGGGGTCGCGAGGGTCGCGTCACACACGGTGATGACGCCTCGTGCCGTCGCCTCCTCGGCGACCGCGGCGAGGTCGGTGATGCCGCATCGTGGATTCGACGGGGACTCGATCCACCAGATGTCCCCTGCCTCGAGCTCGTCGACGGCGACCATCCGCAGGTTGGTGGAGTGCCCACGCATCACGACGAGGCTGCGGACACCGTGATACACCTCGTCTGGCAACGATATCGCTTGCGGGGACACGCGGTCGAGGATCGCCGATGCGGCCGCCATGCCGGACGGATACGCCACTGCGTGGCCGCCATCGAGGGACCCGATGACGGCCTCGAAGCGCTCCGTCGTCTCATGGCCGTCGCGACGATACGTGCGGGGAGCGCCAGCGGCGAAGGTGGTCGAGGGTCTGATGGCGGGCGCCACGTCCGGCAGTTCTGCGATCGGACGGTCGGCATGGATGCTGCGTGTGGCGTCGCCGTGCATCGAGCCAGTGTACGGGTCCCACGGTGCGGCACCGATAGGGCCCCCGGTCGCCTCTACCATCACCTCGTTCACGACCTGGATAGGACCTCATGAATCTGTCTGTTACCCGACGTGCCCCGTACGACCCGCAGATCGAGTTCGTCGAACGCAAGGGTCTCGGCCATCCCGACACCCTCTGCGATCGGCTCGCCGAGGAGCTGGCATGCCAGCTCGCCCGCGACTACGAGCGTTACACGGGGGCCGTGCGCCACTTCAACGTCGACAAGGCCATCCTCGCCGCCGGTGCCGTCGACATCGGCTTCGGTGGCGGAGAGCACCTCAAGCCATCGAAGCTCGTCCTCGTGGGCAAGGCGGCCTTCGGCTTCGATTGGCAGCCCGACACCGACGAGCTCGCTGTCCAGTACCACGCACGACTCCTCGAGCTCCTCCCCGACGCCACACCCGAGGCGTTCGAGGTCGAGGTGTGGCTCAACCGCTCTTCAGCGGATCTCGCTGCGGTCGTCCACGCAGAGACCGTCGCCCCGCTGGCCAACGACACGTCGTTCGCGGCCGTGTCCCTCCCCCGATCCGTGCTCGAGTCGGTCGTCCACGGCGTCGAGACCTCCCTCAACGACGATGCCTACCGAGCGACGATCCCGATCGGGCGCGACATCAAGGTGATGGGCGCGCGCAACGGCGATGACATCACAGTCACGGTGGCTTCGCCGGTGCTCGCCAACCGGGTGTCCGATCGTGCGGGCTACGACGCAATCATCGACCGGGTCCGCGACGACGCCACCGCGGTGGCGTCCGAGATCGCAGGACGAGCAGTGACGGTCCATGTGAACCAGGCCGACCAGGAGGATTCGGTGTACCTGACACTCACCGGCACCTCGGCAGAGGCCGGAGACGACGGCCAGGTTGGTCGCGGGAATCGATTCGGCGGTCTGATCACCCCGTATCGCCCGATGAGCCTCGAGGCTGCCGCCGGGAAGAACCCGGCAGCCCACGTCGGCAAGACCTATCACGCCATCGGCTCGGACATCTCGGATCACCTCCTCGCTGACACCGGCATCGACGAGGTCACGATCCGCTTGCTGTCGAGCATCGGCCATCCGGTCACCGAGCCCCAGGCCGTCCACGTCGAGGTCGCAGGGGAAGCATCCGATTCACAGATCAACGATGTCGCCGAACGGTGCTTCGACGACTGGTCCGGTGTCACCGATCGACTCATCGCCGGCGAGTACGAACTCTTCTGAGCGTGGACCTCACCCAGCAGGCAGCCGAACTCGACGCCGCTGACCGTCTGGGCGCCTTCCGCGAGCTGTTCGAGGTGAACGATGACCGGATCTACCTCGACGGCAACTCGCTCGGCCTGATGCCACGCAGCGTGCCGGACCTGCTCGAGGACGTCACCTCGCAGTGGACACGCCAAGCCGTGCTCGGATGGGACACATGGCTCGATCGCGGGCTGGCGCTCGGTGATCATCTCGCTCCGATCATCGGCGCTCGGGCTGGCGAGGTCGCCGTGTGCGACCAGACATCGGTGAACCTCTACAAGCTCGCTGCCGCCGCCCTCGACGCGACCGGCCGGCGCGACATCGTCACCGACGCGGGCAACTTCCCTTCGGATCGGTATGTGCTCGAAGCATTGGCCCGGTCTCGAGGGGGCGAACTGGTCGTCGCTCCCGAGGACGCGGGTGTCGAGGAACTGGCGACCGTTCCTCGACACCGATACCGCCCTCGTCGCGCTCACCCATGTCGCCTACCGCAGCGGCAGGATGCACGACGGGGCCGCCGTGACATCGGCTGCCCATGCCAGCGGGGCACTGATGCTGTGGGACCTCGCACATTCGGCGGGAGCCGTGCCGGTCGACCTGACGGGTTGGGGGGCGGACCTCGCCGTCGGTTGCACGTACAAGTACCTCAACGGAGGACCCGGTTCACCGGGCTTCGTCTACGTCCGCTCGGACCACCACGCAACGCTCGCCCAGCCGATCGCCGGATGGTTCGGGCATCGCGACATGTTCGCGTTCGATGCGGGCTACGACGCGGACCCATCCATCCGTCGGTTCATGGTCGGCACCCCGGCGATCGTGTCCATGGCAGGCACCCAGGCAGGCATCGAGATCACGGCCCGAGCGGGCATGGAGGCCATCGCCGGCAAGGCCACCGAGCTCACAGGGATGTTCATCGACGGCATCGCTCCCCTGCTCGGTGCAGGCGGCCTCGATCTCATCACCCCTCGCGATCCCGGCCAACGTGGTTCACATGTCGCCGTCCGCCACGACGACGGATACCGACTCAGCCAGGCGCTGCGGGCCGCCTCGGTGATCGTCGACTTCCGCGCTCCCGACATCGTCCGGTTCGGTTTCGCACCCCTGTACACGACGTTCGGCGAGGTCGCTGCCGCGATCGGGATCATGGAGGACCTGATCACCAGTGGGTCGTTCCGCACGGGTTCTGCTACCCGCCGCGGCGTGACCTGAGCGACGCCGCAGCCCACCGACAGGCGCGGTTCACCAATGGGTGCGGGTCGGCATCCTCGGTCCGTATCGGGGAGCGTGCACGCCGCGCTCGATCAGGGCGTGCACGACGTGTCCCCGGAACGGTCGATACGGTTCGAGCAATTCCTCCATCCGCTCGTCGGTACCCCGCTCCTCTCCGGCAAGCGCCCACGCGATCGTGTTCGGCAGGTGGTAGTCGCCGAGGGGGACGGCATCGAGATCGCCAACGGCCTGGCCCATCACGAGCGCTGCACTCCACTGACCGAGGCCCCGCACCGCCATCAACCGGCGGTAGCCCTCGGCCTCAGGGAGGTCAACGATCTCGACGAGACGTCGGTGGCGACGGGCAGCCTCGATGAGGGCACTCGCCCGCCGTCGCTCGATGCCGCAATCGTGCATGTCCTCGTAGCCGAGGGACGCCACGACATCGGGACCGGGTAGTGACCGAAGTGCGACGGGACCCGGCGCCGCTGAACCGAACCGTGACCTGAGCGCCCGCACACTCGCACCGGCTTCGGGCCGCGTGACGATCTGCCCGCAGACGGCGACGATGACCGCTCCGAAGACATCACCGGTGTGGCCTGTCCTCACCGCCCGGGAACGAGCGAGGAACGGCCCCGCAGGAGTGCCGGGGAACAGGGGTGGTGCGGGGCGGTGGACTCCGAGCAGCCGATCGGCGCGATCGATGGATCGTTGCGCCTCCGGGCCCCACGCACGGACCACGGCGCCCGCGTCCGTAGCCTCGATCGCCACCGTCGTGGGACCGCCGGCCCCCGCCGATGCCCACCACCACGTGCCGTCGGAACCGAAGGTGCCGACCTCGAGGCGCCGCAGTGTCGCAGCCACATCGAGCGGTCCGTCCGCGGTGATCGTTCGGCTCAGCATCGCGCCACCGTACCGCTCGATCCCGTGCTGTTTGGCTAGCGGCGGACAAACGACCAACATCGGGTTCATGGCAGGACTCGTGATCGTGGGTGCAGGGCCGATCGGCACATGGGTGGCGGAAGCCGCCCTCGAGGACGGCGCGGTCGATCGGATCGCCGCCGTCGTCGATCCGGACGAAGGGGCGCGACGCGAGCTCGTGGCCGCGACCGGGGCACCGGGGTACGCCTCGACCGTGGACCTGCCGCGCGCGTCGACCGACGACGTGGCCCTCGTCGCCTTCGCCTCCGCGGCGGAGAAGGTCGCACCGGAGATCATCCGTCTCGTATCCGCCGGCTACAACGTCGTGACGACGTGCGAGGGACTCGCGTGGGCGCCCCGACACCTGTGGGATGCCATGCACACGTCGGCACGCTCGGACGGGCGCACCATCATCGTCACCGGCTCGAACCCCGGATTCGTCATGGATCGCCTGCCGCTCGTGATCGCCGGGGCAACGCGCAAGATCACCCGCATCCACGTCCTGCGCGTCATGGACACATCGACCCGTCGACCTTCCCTCGTCGCCAAATCCGGACGCGGCCTGACGCCGGACCAGTTCGCACAGGGCGTGGCGAGCGGACGGGTCGGCCACAAGGGACTCGACTCGAGCGCTCGCCTGCTCGCCAGGGGCCTCGAATGGCCGTATCACGATGTGACGGTCGCCATCACACCGATGATGAGCGACGACGCGGTCGTCGGTGCGAGCCACCGCGCCCGCCTCGCCGCTGGCGATGGCCGAGAGATCGTCCTCGAGCTCGACATGGCATGGGGTGTCGAAGCCGAGATCGATCGCATCATGATCGAGGGCAACCCGCCCATCGTGAACGAGTTCCCTGGCGGCTACCCGGTCGATGAAGGAACTGCTGCGCTCGTGGTGAACGCATTGCGCAGGATCGACACCCTGCACCCCGGCTTCTACCGCCCGACCGACCTTCCGTTGCGCTACGGGGTCACATGACGAATCGGCAGATGCGGGCACTGGCTCTCGCCGGCCTCCTGACCGTTGCGATCTCCACGATCGGCACTGCGCTTCCCGCCTCGGCCCAATCGAGGTTCGAATGCAGCGACCTCGTCTATCGGGGCCTCCAGTGCGAAGGCTTGCTCACCGACGAGCCCGACCTCGTGGCGGACCCGGACCGCATCGATGCAGCGATCGATCGTGTGTCGTCGACCCACGGCAACCCGTTCGGTGTGGTCATCGCGTCCGACACCCGTGGCGAGGACCCCGTCGACTTCGCCGTCAACCTCGCAAACGCATGGGGGGTCGGCGATCCCGTCGAGCAGAACGGCATCCTCGTGCTCGTGGCCGTGGCCGAACGGCGCACGGAGGTGGTCACCCAGGAGGCCGTCGACCTTCCCGGCACCGCCATCGCGAACGCGGGACGCAGCTTCTTCGCTGCGGGAGACTTCGAAGGCGGCGTCCTGGCGATCATCGGTTCGGTCGATCAGATCCTGTCGGGTGACTACGTGGAGCCACCGGCATCAGATGCGGGCAGCGGCGTCACGGGCTGGCTCGTCGTCGGCGGCATCGCCGCCTTCGGAGCCGTCGTCGCGGGGGGCGCGGTTGCGGGCCGTCGCCGACGTGATGCCGAGGCCCTCCGTTCCCGTCGCCGACGGCGGATCGACCTCATCGTCGACGGACTCACGCCGAGGGGCGATGAGATCGTCGCTTCGAGCCAGGTCGCCATCACCATCGACGATGCGCCACCCACGGACACAGGGACGGCCCTGCGGACGCTGTTCGACATCCGCGCTCGTCGGGCGGACCGGACGGATCCGCAAGCCGTCCTCGCTCTCGGCGCCGCTCGGGCCATCTCCCTCGTCGACGTCGACGATCTCAGGGACCGGGCACGCGTCCCGATCGAACTGCGCACCAGCGGCGAACGCCACATCCTCGAAGCGGGCCTCGAGGGCAGCATCGCTCAGGCCTCTGCCTCCGTGTCGTCGTCCCAGGAGGTGTTCGACATCGCCATCGACGAACTCGAATCCGTGGTGCGGTCATTGCGCCCGCACCGGGTCGCCGCAGCGAGGCACCGTGCCGCGGAGGCGCTGATCGACCAGCTGGCGCCCACGCCCGCCGGTCCTGCCGCGATCGAGGACCTCGGATCGTTACTCATGCGGTCGGCACCGGTGCTCGACGAGCCGACCCCCCTTGCCGAGACGATCATCGACGTGGAGTCCGCTCGCGAGACGGCGATCACCAAGGTGACCAGACTCGAGGCCATCCGCTCGGCGATCCCCGCATCCGACACGCGTGACGTCGCATCGATCGCTCTCGCCGACCTCACCGACGACCCGGCGGCAGCCGTTTCCGGATTCACGACCACGCTCGATGCCCTCACGACGCACGGGGCTGCCCTCGAAGCCGATGGGATATCCCTCCCGGCGGTCGCCGCGCTGCTGGTGATGAACAACTCCGACCACGATGTCCCCGATTTCGTCGGCGCCTATCAGCGCCTTCGTGCGACCCATCCGCCGTCAACGGCGCTCGAAGGTGCCGCGGCTGGCCTGTTCACCGACGATGAGCTCGATGCCGCCAAGCGCCTTGCCGATGGCCTCGGCCTCCCGATCGCCGTCGCCATCGCCCTGCGGGAACGACGCGACGACGGCCCGGAGGTGTACCGATCGCTCCTGGCGACGGGTGGCCGGCGAGGCAGACGGCGGTGATGCGAAGGTGATCGCCGGGGTTCTCGCCGTCTCCCTCGAACCGTCGCTGGCCTTCGATCGATGGTCCGAGACGCGACGTGCGCTCGCTGCCCTGGGTCTGACGGGTTCGTATGCCGACGTCGCCGCGGCGTTCGGTGCGTCGGACCCGCGGGGCCCGAGGGGCTTCGCCCTCGCCTATGCGGCCCAGCGAAGCGCACTCGAGGACGCCGGGTACTCATCGCTGACGCGGTACGCACCGGAGTTGGCGCACGCTGGCACGTCGCGTCGTGAGGACTCGTGGACGGGTCGACCCCTCAGTACCGCCCGGCTCGACTTCGATCCCTTCACGTTCTTCTACCTCCACTGGGCGGCGTCCGGCGGTCGCCACGGCGGATCAGGTTGGTCCGACCTGTACACGTCACCGTCGTGGAACGACGGTGGCAGCTCGTGGTGGGGCGGCGGCGGCGGGTTCGCCGCTGCAGGCGGCTCGAGCTGGGCCGGTGGCGGCGGGTTCGGCAGCGGTGGCTTCGGTGGCGGCGGCGGATTCGGTGGCGGCGGCGGATTCGGTGGCGGCGGCGGGGGCGGATGGTGACGGAACCTGACATCGAGAGCCCTCGGAACCCGAGGGTACGCGCGTGGGCGGATCTGCGATCGCGCCGGCAGCGTGATGCGACTGGGACGTTCCTCGTCGAGGGAGAGCGCGAGACGCGTCGCGCCGCCGAGCACCTCGAGATCGTGACGTCGATCATCCGCATCGACCGTGCACCCGATGATCTGCCGTCGCCCATCACCGTGTCGGACAGGGTCTTCGCCAGGATCTCGGGTCGCCAGCATCCCGACGGCATCGCCGCCGTCGTTCGGACGCCCGACGTGTCACTCGAGCGGGTCGCATCGGACATGCCGGGGATGGTGTTGGTCGGCGACGCCATCGAGAAACCGGGCAACATCGGTGCGATGATCCGCTCCGTCGATGCATTCGGTGCGGGCTTCGTCGGTGCGTCACTGGGTACCGACATCGTCAATCCGAGCGTCGTGCGTTCGGCCCAGGGTTCGCTCTTCTCATGCCCCATCGCCATCGCCGCCACCGACGTCGCGATCGCCTGGTGTGGGGAGCGGTTCGATCAGGTCGTGGTTGCAGCGCCCGACGCCGGGACCCCCCTGTGGGACATGGACCTGTCTGGGGACGTGGCCATCGTGGTCGGGAACGAGCACCGAGGCATCGATGCCCGATGGTTCGAGCACGGTCGATCGATCACGATCCCCACCCGCGGCACGGCGGACTCATTGAACGCATCGGTGGCGGCGGCGATCATCCTCGCCGAGGCCGCACGTCAACGGTCGTCGTGAACCTCCTCGACCGTTTCTGACCGATCGCACCATCGGCACACGACGCGGTCGATCGTGCGCTCGAGGATCTCCTCCTCGTCGATCGTGGTGTGCCCGGAGAGGTCGGCGTGCTCGAAACGACGCCGCCGCACCGTGTCGAACACATCGAAGCGTGTCTTGTTGCCACAGGCCGCACAGCGATAGATCGTCATGGTTTTCGCAGCTCCCAGATACCGTCGTCATCGAGCATGGCCCAAATGGTTCGTGCCCGGGTCCGCACGTCACCCAAGGTGGCCGCAGCATTGAGCACCACGTGGACGACGGGGCCGTGTCGGTACACGGTCGGCACGGCGACGACGCCGAGGTCGGTCGCGTCGCCGCGCAGCCCATCGAGCGCCCCTGCATCGACCGAGGCGTCGACCTCGAGACCGCTCGCAGCAGCAGCCGCCACAAGCGTGGAAGGATCGGCGGGGTCGGCTCCCTCGAGATGGACGAGGCCGAGTGCGGCGTGGAGGAAACGTCCCCGGTCGTCCGGTCCGGCCAACGAGAGGTAGGCACTGGCGATGGACTCCTGCCCCGGTGCTGGCAGGGGGCGCCAATCGAGGCTCACGACATCCCCCTGCGCTGCCACCTCGCGCACGAAGCGATAGAACTCCCACACCGAGCGCTCGGAGAAGTCGAACCACACCTGTCCCTGGAACTGCACGGGACCAATGTAGACCCTCGTCGATCCACCGCATCCCCGACGCCGAAGGTCTCCGCACCTGCGCGACACCGGTCCCCAGACCGGCAATGCTCTGATCGAACACGTGTTCGACTAGGCTTGCACGCCATGACACTCCTGGGCCAGCGCAACTTCTCGGATCTCGGCGCCCCACTGTCGGACGTCGCGTTCTGCGTACTCGACCTCGAAACGACGGGCGTCGCCCCCGACACGTGCGAGATCACCGAGATCGGGGCGATCCGCTACGAGGGCGGCATCGAGGTCGGGCGATTCGACACCCTGGTCAACCCTCGCTCCGCCATCCCGCCGACGGTGACCGTGATGACGGGCATCACCCAGGCGATGGTGATCGACGCCCCGTTGATCGAGGAGGCGTTGCCCTCCTTCCTCGAGTTCATCGGCGATGCAGTCATCGTGGGCCACAACGTCCGGTTCGACATCTCGTTCCTGAATGCCGCCTCGCTGCGCCTCGGGTACGGACGTCTCGCGAATCCATCGGCCGACACGCTGCGGCTCGCACGCCGCCTGCTGGGTGCGGAGGTCCGCAGCCTCAAGCTGAGTCGCCTCGCCGCGCACCTCGGATCACCCGTGACGCCGAATCACCGGGCGTTCGCCGATGCCCATGCCACGGCACACGTGTTCTGGGCGCTCCTCGAGCGGGCCGGGGCGATCGGCGTGACCCATCTCGACGATCTGCTCGCGCTGCCGACGATCAAGGGTTCGAGGGCCATCGACAAACTCTCACGGACGGAGCACCTTCCGCGCTCGCCCGGCGTGTACCTCTTCGTCGATCGCAACGACACGGTCATCTACGTCGGCAAGGCGACGAACCTGCGATCGAGGGTCCGCTCCTACTTCGCTGGGGATCACCGGCGCCAGATCGACGCCCTGTTGCGCGACATGGTTCGGATCGACCATCGGACGACGACGAGCGAACTCGAGGCCTCCGTCGTGGAACTCCGACTGATCGACGACCTCGTGCCGCGGTACAACCGTCGATCACGACCTCCACGATCGCTCCATTGGCTCACGCTGACCGACGAGCGGTTTCCTCGGCTGAGCATCACTCGCACACCCGGCGACGGACGCACCCAGGTGGGCCCCTTCCGCTCCCGCCGCAGCGCAGAGGCTGCGATGCACGCATTGTGGGATGCCTCGATGATCAGACGTTGCACCGTACGCGGTCGCGGGTGCCACGCTGCCCAGTTGGCGGTGTGCGTGTGTCCGCACGAAGGATCGATCTCCGATGCCGAGTACGGCGCCATCGTCGACCGCCTCGCCACTGCGCTGCACACGGATCCGACTCACCTCTTCGGCACCATCATGGTGCGCCTCAGAACGCTCGTCGCTGACGGCCGGTTCGAGGACGCAGCGACGTGTCGGGACAACTGGAGCGCGTTGGCTGGCGCCCTCGAGCGCACCAGGATCTGGCGAGCGCTTCAATCCGCAGGGACCATCGTCGCACGCAACGGTGACGCCTTCGTGTCGGTGACCAGGGGGACGATGACCGGATCATGGAGCAGCGGCACGACCCAGCCCCTCCCGGCCCTCGCTCCGGCCGCGACGGATCTCCCACGCTCCATCCTCGCGGCGGACGAGGCTTCACTGGTGTGGAAGTGGCTCATGCACCCCGACACCGAGGTCGTCGACGTCACCGGGGAACTGGCACTGCCGCCCGCGCCGATACCCCGACTCGAGCACCTCGATCAAGCGATCGGCGAACCTGGTCGGACCTCGGTATCGGGTGCCAGCAGGACGACACCGGCATCGGTGAGGGCGCCGACGACGAGGACATCGGACCGGAATCCACCGATACGCATCGGTTCGAGGCCGTTGACGACCACCACCTGACGACCCACGATCTGCTCGGGTGCGTAACGGTCGGTGATCTTCGCCGACGATTGGACGGTGCCGATCTCGTCCCCGAGGTCGATCCACAGGCACAGCGCGGGGTCACGAGCGCCGGTGTTCGGTTCCGAGCGCAGGACGGTTCCGACTCGCAGGTCGAGGTTCGAGAGGTCGTCGATCGTGGCCCATGTCATCGGTGGGAACCTAGCCCGAGTGACCCACGTTGCGCTCGGTCCCGAGTCCCGGCAGACTCGGACCCATGCGATTCGTCCTCAGAACAGGAGCGGGCACCGTCGCCAGGGCCGACGTTGCGATGCTCACAGCGTTGGGCCTGCCCGGCGGCGGCATGGTATCCGTCGGCCGCACCCACGTGCGGGTCGCCCCCGGCGAGATGCCACGGCCCAACGAGCTGGAGCTCCCCGAGGACGCCTTCGCCAACGGCGCAGTCGAGCCGGGCGCGGTGGTGGACGTCCAGCGGGTCGTGCTCCCGGCAGCCAGTCGGGTCGCCCTCTCCATCGCGGACACCGAGATCACAAGCCTCCCCAAAGAGCTCGTGTCCCTTCCGGTGAAGGCGGGCGAGCAGTTCACGACGAGTCTCGGCAGCGCGACGATCACCGGCGTCGACCCAGGTCCTGCGGCGATCGTCATGGCATCCACGGCGATCCTCGAATCAGCGCGACCGCCACGTCGGGAAACCACGAGCGCACAGGGGGCGGACGTCGCTGAACCATCAGTGATGATCGCCGGCCTCGAGAACGAGCTCGAGCTCCTCACGGGTTGGCTGCGCATCCTGACCACCGACACATCGATGACGCACGATCCCGTGGCAGGCGTCGTGGTCTCGGGACCGGTGGGGTCGGGTCGGTCCGAGCTCGTTCAGGCGGCTGCGGCGGCGCTCGGTCTCGCCGTGAAACCCATCGACCTGCGCACCGTGACCACGGCCGAACGCCTGCTCACCTCCTTCGAGCGCGCCATCAAGGGCGCACCGCCGCGCACCGTCCTGTACATCGATCGCCTCGATCCCCTCCTCGAGCGCGAGGGGGGCATGCGTCACCAGGCCGCCGCCGTCACGCGATGGTTGCTCGACACCGCGGCGCAGACGCCTGGCGTTGCCGTCGTCCTCGCGTCGACCAGGTCGTCGATCGCCGACGACCTCGATGCCCGGGACCTCCTGAGACGCACCCTGACCATCGCGGCGCCGAACCTCGAGCGACGCAAGGCCCTGCTCGGCGCGGCGATCGGCGACGCAACCGACATCGACCTCGAGGTCCTCGGCAACGCCTCACCGGGTTTCTCCGCGCTCGACATCTCGACGGCGGTGCTCGATGCACGAGCCACCAACGGCGACGGACTCACGACCGAGTCGATCCTCGGAGCCATCCGGACCACACCCGCATCCCTCGGGACGACCTCGCTGGGGTCGATCCCCTCGTACGGTTTCGATCAGGTGGCCAACCTCGCCGCGGTCAAGCAGACCCTCACCGAGAGCGTGATCTGGCAGCTGACCGACCCCGATCGCTTCGTGCGCATGGGCATAGAACCGCCGCGGGGTCTCCTCCTGTATGGCCCTCCAGGCACGGGCAAGACGTTCGTCATCCGCGCCCTCGCCCATGAATCAGGCGCCGCCTTCTTCTCCATCAAGGGCGCCGAGCTCCTCGACAAGTGGGTCGGCGAATCCGAGCGAGGCGTCCGCGAGGTCTTCAGTCGAGCAGCCGCCGTCGCCCCTGCCATCATCTTCTTCGACGAGATCGACGCCCTGGCGCCGGTGAGGGGCTCATCGACGAACAGCGTGACCGACTCGGTCGTCGCCGCCCTCCTCACGGAACTCGACGGGGTATCGGGACGCGGCGACGTCTTCGTGATCGGGGCGACGAACCGCATGGACCTGATCGACCCGGCGCTCCTGCGTCCGGGACGGCTCGAGGTCCATCTCCACCTCGACGTGCCCGCACCCGAGGCCCGGCAGGCGTTCTTCGCCATGACCTCGGTACCGCTGTCCGACGATGTCGACCGCGCCGACCTGGTCGTACGCACGGAGGGCATGTCGTTCGCCGATCTCGACGGACTCATGCGCCGGGCAGCCATCATTGCGATGCGCTCGGATCGCCATGCCGCCACCGTGCATCGCGAGCACGTGGATGCCGCCCTCGGAGACGGTGACTAGTCCGCCAACCGACTACGCAATGACGCTTGTTGACCACTGAGCGTGGCGATACCGTGGTGTCAGCACAGCGACCGCGCCAGCAACCAACAGGCCGCAGCCGATCGCCGTACGCCGAGTTCGCTCCGGTATGGGCTACCGAGCGTGATCCGGCGAATCCGATGTCCGCCGGGCATCGGAGGACGGGACAACCGTCCCGTGACAACGAGGTTGGAGGAAGGCGCAATGCGTACTGCATGGTTCCCGCGGCGTGGGGTCACCCGCCGATCGATCGATGTCGCCCTTGCGGCATTCCTGCTCATGACGACCCTGGTCGTCGTCCCTGGGGCCGCGGCACCCGCTCACGCCCAGGTCGCTGACAACCCCGACCCGGGATCCTGCGCCGTCGATGTGCTGTTCATCCTCGACGAATCCGGCTCGATGGGTGGCACGGGCGAGAGCCAGGTGCGCACCGGAGTCGCCGGCTTCATCGACAAGCTCGCCATCGACGCCGCCGACTCGCGCATCGGCATCGTCGAGTTCTCCACCACGGCTCGTGTCCCGCTCGGAAACACGTACTACGACGTCGACGACGCAACCGACGTCGCAACCATGAAGAACTACCTCACCGGCGCCGGGTCGCCTGCGTACAACGCGAGCGGGTGGACGAACTGGGAGGACGCGCTCGTGAAGGCAGGAGCCTTCGTCGACGGGGCCGGAGCCCAGCCGCAGTTCGCCGTGCTCATCACCGACGGCCAGCCGACCACCTTCGTGACGACACCGCCCGGGTTCTCGGGAGCCAACCCCGACGACGACGCAACCATGTGGGAAGTCGGCACCGTGGCCGCCGAGGACGACTACGCCGCACTGGCCGCCAAGACGGGTGAGATCATCGGCTTCGGGGCCGGCGGAGGGTTCTCGACACCCGGCGCAAGCGCTCGCCTTGCACGCGTCGTGGACACCGTGACCCTCGTCAACCCGATCGAGAACCTCGCTGACGAGATCATCGCGTACGCAGACAGCGTCTGTACCCCGGCCATCAGCATCGACAAGGACGCGACACCGACGACTCGCGTCGAACCCGGCGGCTCCTTCGACCTGTCGGTGACGGTCACCAACACCTCGGCGACCGGCGCGAGCGTGCGCCTCACGAGCTTCACCGACCAGATCGACGGCCAGGCGTCACACCGATCGCCGATATCTCCGGCGTGTCGTGCCTCCTCGCGAGCGACCAGACGTCGTTCGATCCATCGACACCGACCGGTTGGATCGATGCAGGCGACTCCGTGACCTGTTCGTGGTCAACGACCCTCACGGGCCCGCCCGATACGAGCGAGCGCGACACCGCACGAGCCCAGGGCGTCGATCCCAACGGCCGTGCCACCACCCCGGTCGACGCCAGCGCAACGATTGCGATCGTCGACGATCCCTCTGCCCTGTCGGTGACCAAGACCGCGTCTCCCGACTCGCTCCCCGAGCCCGGTGGTGACGTGACCTACACGATCGTCGTGAGCAACGACAGCGCTGTCGACGAGATCACGCTCGCCACGCTCGACGATTCGAAGTTCGGCGACGTGACGAGCACGTGCCTGCCGACGGTCGCCGGCGTGACGCTGACGCCCGGTGAAACGCACACCTGCACGTTCACGGAGACCATCACCATCAACGGCGGCGGCTTCCACGACAACACGATCGACGTGACCGGCACCGACGACGACGGGAACCCGAAGACGGCATCCGCCAACGAGCGCGTGACGGTGAGGGACTCGGCACCAGCGATGTCGCTCACCAAGGAAGCGGACACGCCCTCGGTGACCGAGCCCGGCGAGGATGTCGAATTCACCATCACGGTGACCAACGACTCCCCCCGCGACGTCATCACCATCGATGACCTCACGGACACCGAGTTCGCCGACGTCGCGGACACCTGCCTCCCGACGTTCATCGGATCACAACTCGACCCAGGGGAGTCCGCGTCATGCTCGTTCACCGAGTTCATCGACGCACCCCACGCCAACACCGCAACGGTGACGGCGACCAGCGACGACGACGATCCGCTCGAGGCGGACGCCAGCGCACGGGTCGGATACCGCGACACGCCTGCTTCGATCGTCGTCACCAAGGCGGCATCGGGCGGAGACGTCAACATCCAGGCTCCGGGTGAGCAGGTCACGTTCGACGTGACGGTCGCCAACGCATCGTCGGTCGATGCGGTCACGATCACCTCGCTGACCGACGTCGTCGGGCAGGACGCGCCCTTCGACATCACCCAGGTGTCAGGGCCCGTGCTCGCCACCGACTGCTCACTGCCCCAGGACATCGACGCCGGGGACGACTACGACTGCTCGTTCACCGTGTTCGTCGGGGGCGATACGGGCGACCAGGTCACCAACACGGTGACGGCATCTGGCACCTCCGAGGACGACCAGCCGGTCATCGACGACGACTCCGAGACCGTCTTCCTCGACAACGCTTGGCGCATCGTGCTCAACAAGCGCCAATGCGCCACCTACGACGCCATTCGCACGAACGAAAACGGGGCGAACAGGCTCGAGGCCGCCCTGCCACTCGGACCCGCCATCGACGCCGCGGCGACACCCGTGAACGACGCCTGGGAGAACGCCAACCACGACTGTGAAGAGGTTCGCGGACTGGCCGTTCACCGTCGGATACGCATCCGCGATCCCCGGTTCCAGCGGCTACACCGGCTTGGCCGAGGAGCTCTCACACGTCCTCGATCCCGAGGCCACGGTGTTCACGGACGCCAACGGCACGGCTGTGCTCGAGCTGAGCGACGATCAACTCCTCGAGCTGATCCTCAACCAGGGTCGGATCTGGATCATGGAGGGCCGAGTACGAGGGCACCGACCTGACCTTCCCCGTCGAGGAGATGGGCTTTGGCATCATCCGATGTGGCTCCGACGCGCTCAACGGCGACAACGTCGAGTTCCTCGAGGCACCCGACTTCGCCAATGGCGACTACACGGTGACCTGCTACGCCTACAACGTGCTCGAGCAGCCCGACCTCGAGATCGACAAGGCCGTTGCAGCCATCGACGGCGACTCGTACGTGGACGGCGACGAAGCCACGGTGGGCGAGGAGATCGACTACACGATCACCGTCACCAACGCAGGCAACGTCACGCTCACGGGGGTCACGGTCTCCGACGACTTCGTCGATGGCCCACTCGTGTGCACGTGGCCCGATGCAGAGGGAGCACTCGCCATCGGGGATCCGTGGTGTGCACGGGAATCCGTGTCGCCACGGCCGATGATGCCGAGGCCGGAGCGTTCACCAACGTGTCCGTCGCCGATGCCAACGAGATCGGTGGGCCGAAGGACGACGATGCGACCGTGCCCGTCGTCGAACCCGACGCCCCGGCAATCGCCGTGACGAAGGACGTCGACGAGGACGTCATCGACCGTGCCGGCACGGTCGAGTTCACGATCGTCGTGACGAACATCGGCAACACCGACCTGTCGGACCTCGTCGTCGACGACGCCATGACCGACGCCCTCGGTGGCACGACGGACCTGCCGCAGTGCGAGACGCCGGTCACGACCGACCTCGCTCCCGGCCAGTCGACGGAGATCACCTGCGAAGTCGATCTCGACGTCTCCGTCAACGGGCGTCGGTGTGGTCAACGCCGTCACGGCGACAGCCACGCCGCCCGAGGGACCCGACGTCGCCGATGAGGCAACGGTCAGGTCACGATCATCGCTCCCACGGGAGAGGGGTCGCCTCGACAAGACGGTCGGACCGCTCGGCACGCCGACGGGCAGCAGTGTGTTCGACGACGTGTACCAGCGGGCGTTCGGCGAGGATGCCGTGACATGGCAGATCTCGTTGAGCAACGTGAGCGAGTACGCCATAACCGACATCGACGTCTCCGACGCCGTATCACCGAGCATGTGAGACAGCCTTCACCGAAGCGATGGAGGCCGCCCATCCGGGCGACAACGTCCTCCAGGCCGATGAAACCATCGTCTTCACCTGTGACCTGTCGGACATCACCGAGGGGACAATGGTGACGAACGAGGCGACCGCGGTCGGGACCTGGCCCTGGGATGCGCCCACACAGCCGGTGTCGGATACGGCGTTGACCCTCCCCGGCGTGCAGGCCACCGACGGTTCCATCGGTGACACGGTGTGGTCGGACACGAACGGGAATGGCAAACAGGACTCCGGCGAGAAGGGCATCGCCGGCGCGACGGTGCGCCTGACGATCGGCGGCGTCACGATCGACGCCACGACGGATGCGAACGGTGCCTACCTGTTCACCGACCTGCCACCCGGCACCTACACGGCGACCCTCGTCGTGTCGTCACTGCCACAGCCGTCCGACGGCGAGCTCAAGGTGACGACTCCCGGATCGTTCACGATCCAACTGGCCGACGGCCAAGCGTTCCTCGACGCCGACTTCGGCGTCGTTGCGGCCCTGCCGACGACCGGTATCTCGAGCGACATGGTCGCTCTGGCGGGCCTGATGCTCCTCGGTGCCGGGCTCCTGGCGCTCGTGGCGACACGTCGTCGCCGCCCGGGCGACGACGTATCGACGGGATGATCGTGGTGTCGAGCGGTGAGGGGCCCATCGGGCTCCTCACCGACCGGCTCCACCGTGGCCGGCCAGGACCGCAAGCGCCTCGGTGACACTGAACCGTCGCTCGTAGAGCGCCTTGCCCACGATCTGCGGCCTCGCACCGCGTCTCGTAGGCCAACATGGCGAGGTCGTCGAGGCTCCCGACACCTCCCGAGGCGATGAGGGCCATGCCCGGAGCCATGCCGGCGACCTGTTCGAGCAGATCGGTATCGGGTCCCTCCAAGGTCCCATCACGGTCGATACCGGTGACGAGCGCCCTGGGTACCCCGAGATCACTGACGCGGCGCACGATGTCGGAGGTCGGCGTCCCGGCGTCGAGCCATCCCGAGCCCCTGGCCCGCCCGTCAGCCACGTCGATCGCCGCAACGACCTGTCGCGCACCGATACGTTCGACGATGGCCTCCGCCACGCCTTCGCCATCGATCAACGCCGAGCCGACGACCACGCGGCGCGCACCGGCATCCATCGTCACTTCGGCATCGTCTGGCGTTCGCACTCCCCCGCCGGCCTGGAACGGCACCCCTGCGGCACCGAGGGCGTGGAGCGCCGCGAGGCTGCGCGGCCGACCGCGCGCTGCATCGAGGTCGACCACGTGGACCAGCGTTGCTCCCTGGGCGAGGAAATCCGACGCCACCTCGACGGGATCACCGTCGTAACGCGTCACCGCTCCGTAGTCGCCCTTGAGCAACCTCACGACGGATCCATCGAGGATGTCGATGGCGGGGATGAGATCCATGCACGCTCCTGCGATCCGGCAACTGGACGCGCGCATGCTATCGCACCGAAGTGTATTAACGTGCTATAACGCTGATACACTGAGCGGCTCGCTCGGAGGGTACCGAATGGCCACACCACAGACGAACGACGACTGGCGCAATGCCTCGACCGCCTCGCTGATGGATGCCATCGTCGGCCTGACGGATCGCGACGAGGCCGCTCGATTCTTCCGCGACCTGTGTACCCGCCACGAACTCGATGAGATGGCATCGCGCTGGGAGGTGGTGCAACGGCTCGCCGAGGGTCGCTCCTATCGCGACATCCATGACCTCACCGGGGTTTCGACGGCGACCATCACCCGGATAGCTCAGTGGCTACGACATGGCACCGGCGGATACGTCGAGGCCCTGGATCGCCAGGGCATGCCCCGAGAGGACCTCACATGACGATCAAGATCGCCCTCCCCAACAAGGGCAGGTTGGACCAACCGGCCACGGAGCTGTTCCGGCAGGCAGGATTCCGGTTCGAACGCACCGAACGGAGCTTGTCGGTACCCGTGCTCGATGCGCCGATCGAGCTCCTGTTCGTGCGTGCCAAGGACGTCGGCGAACTGGTCGCAGACGGTGTGGCCGACCTCGGGGTCACCGGTCTGGACATGATCCGCGAGATGGCAGCACCGGTGGACATCGTCCTCGATCTCGGCTTCGGTCGATGTGCGCTCGTTGCCGCCGTCCCCGACCGGAGCGCCGTACAGACCATCGACGACTTCGACGGGCTGCGGGTGGCGACCTCCCACCCGGCAACGGTCGCAGCCTTCTTCGAGGGCAAGGGCATCTCGGTGACGACGGTGCCACTCGCCGGATCGGTCGAGGTCGCCCCGAAGCTCGACATCGCCGACGCCGTCGCCGACCTCGTCTCCACCGGTTCGACGATGATGGTCAACGGTCTCCGACCCGTCGAGACCCTGCTCGCCTCCCAAGCGGTGCTGGTCGAGCGCACCGGATCGGAGAGGACATCGACGGCATCGACGGTGGTGACGATGCTGAGCTCGGCCATGACGGCCCGCAGGAAGCGCTACCTCGTGATGAACGCACCCGTGGATCGTGTCGAGAGGATCGCCGAACTGATCCCCGGCATGGAGGCACCGACCGTGGTCCCTCTCACCGAGGCTGGCATGGTCGCCATCCACTCCGTCGTCGATGGAGCCGACGTGTGGCACGTCCTGCCGAAGCTCAAGGCGGCGGGGGCGAGTGGAATCCTCGTCCTCCCGGTCCAACAGGTCCTCGCATGACACCAACCATCCGGCGAGTTCACCTCTCGTCGCTCGCTCCCCCACAGGTGCGGTCGTTGACGACGCGCCACGCTGTGCCCGATCCGTCCGTCCTCGCCGATGCGACGGCGATCGTGGCGGACGTTGCTGCTCGCGGAGACATCGCCCTCCGCCACCACGGGGCGATCCACGGGGGCCAGCTCGCGAACGGCGCGATCGCCGTGAGCCGACAGACGATCGCCGACTCCCGATCGGCGGTCGATCCGGATCTCCTCGAGGCCCTGGAACACGCCATCACCAACGTCACGGCCGTCCACGCATCGCAGCGACCCCTCGACGCCGTAGTGACCCCGGGTGTCGGGATCACGGTCGAGCGGGTGTGGACACCCCTCTCGTCGGTGGGAGCGTACGTCCCGGGTGGTCGTGGGTTGTACCCGTCTTCGCTCATCATGGGTGTCGTGCCGGCGCGTATCGCAGGTGTGGGGCGCATCGTGGTCGCAACACCGGCGCGACCGGATGGAACGGTCGATCCTGTGGTCCTCGCCGCTGCGGACCTTCTCGACGTCGACGCCGTCTACGCCATGGGTGGGGCCCAGGCCGTCGGAGCGCTTGCCTACGGCACGGAGAGCGTCGAAGCCGTCGACAAGATCGTCGGACCCGGCGGACCGTGGGTGACGGCGGCGAAACTCGCCGTCTTCGGCGCCGTTGGTATCGACCTGCCCGCCGGACCGAGCGAGGCAGCCGTCCTGGTCGACGCCTCGGCCGATCCTGCGATCGTCGCCGCCGATGTCATGTGCCAGGCCGAACACGGCGAGGAGTCCGCTGTCGCGCTCATCGTGGTGGGTGATGCCACGGCCGATGCCGTCGTGGCGGAGATCGGCCGCCAACTCCCGACGCTCGAGCGTGCCGACACCATCGGCGCCGCCCTCTCGGACCATGGCGTGGTGGTGGTCGCCGACGATCTGGACGCCGCGGCAGCCTTCGCAAATGCATGGGCGCCCGAACACCTGTCGATCCATACGCGCAACGCCGGATCCGTCGCGCGCGACATCCCGAACGCCGGATCGGTGTTCGTCGGGCATTGGACACCCGAGGCAGCGGGCGACTACGCAACAGGGGCCAACCACGTGCTGCCGACCGGAGGCCTCGCGAGGGCCTATGGACCGCTGGGTGTCGAGGACTTCGGATCATGGCGACAGATCCAGACACTCACCAGGGAGGGCCTCGAGGCGTTGGCGCCGACCATCACCCTGGTGGCCGCTGCCGAGGGTTTCACCGCCCACGCCCACTCGGTCCTCATCCGACTCGGGGCACGCCCGTGACCGCCCCGCGGTACCGGTGGCAGCCCACCACTGCCGAGATCGCCACCAGGTTCGGCCTCCGAGCGAGCGATGTCGTCCGTTTCGACCAGAACACGTCACCGTTCTCCACCGACTGGGCGCCCGGCCTGATCGGACCGCTCGCGCAGGGACTCAATGAGTACCCTGCCGCGTCCTATGGACCGCTCCGTGCGGCCGCTGCCGAGTACCTCGACGCCGATCCACGCCAGATCGTGCCGGGCGCAGGCATCGATGAGATCATCCTCCTGGTCGCAAAGGCCTTCCTCGGCCCGGGTACCCGCTCGACGGCGGCGGTGCCCACCTACCCGCTCTACGAGATCGCCACCCGCCAGCTCGGGGGCGAGTTCGTGCCGGTCCCGTGCCCGGCACCGGGCTTCGCCGTCCCGCTCGACGCCCTGTCCGTGGCAGCGGAGACCTCGGACGTGACATGGCTGTGTGTCCCGAACAACCCGACCGGACACCGCATCGGCGACCGCGACATCATCGAGATCGTCGAATCGGCGCGCGGCGTCGTCGTCATCGACGCCGCCTACGCCGAGTTCACCGAGGACCGCTGGTCACCGTGGGTGCAGCGCTACGACAACGTGATCGTCTGCCACACGATGAGCAAGGGCTTCGGTCTCGCCGCCCTCCGGGTGGGGTTCGCCCTGACCTCCCCCGCCCTCGCCGATGAGCTCGACGGCATCCGGCCGCCGGGTTCGATTGCATCGTTGTCCGCCGAGATCGCGGCCTCCGCTCTGGCCACACCGACCAGGATGCGCAGGCACGTCGACCGGATCGTCAGGGAGCGGAGCCGCTTCGCCGACGCCCTCGCCGACAGCGGCATGGTGGTCGGTGCTGATTCGGTCGCCAACTTCGTCCTGTGCGAAGTCGGGCCGCATGCGGGAGCACTGGCGGACGCACTCATGACGGAGGGTCTCGTGGTGCGACGGTTCCCAGCCGATGGACCATTGGGTAACCACCTCCGCTTCACGGTGCGTGCCCGAGGAGAGAACGACAGGCTCATCGAGGCCATCAGGAGGCACTCATGACGAGAACGGCAGACCGGACGCGGACGACGAAGGAAACCACGGTGCACGTGCGCATCGACCTCGATGGCACGGGTACGAGCACCATCGCCACCGGCATCGGCATGTTCGACCACCTCCTGACCGCGCTGGCCCATCACTCCCTCGTCGACATCGAACTGACCACCGAGGGAGATCTCCACGTCGACGACCACCACACCGTCGAGGACTCGATGCTCGTGCTCGGTGAGGCCATCGACGTCGCCCTCGGGGACCGATCGGGGATCGTTCGCTACGGCGATGCCTCCATCCCGATGGATGAGGCGATCGCGGCCTGCGCGATCGACGTCGGCGGACGGAGCTACGCCGTGATCGACCTCGACCTCCGATCCGATCGGATCGGGGAACCTGTCGACACAGATGATCGACCACGCACTCGAGGCGTTCGCCAGGACCGCTCGCGTTTCGGTGCACCTCAGCGCATCCGGCCGCAACGACCACCACATCGCCGAGGCCGCTTTCAAGGCACTGGCGAGGGCGCTGCGATCGGCCATCGAACACGATCCGCGTCGACAGGGGATCGCCTCCACCAAGGGGGCGATGTGATTCGCATCGCCGTGATCGACCACGGAGCCGGCAACCTCGTATCCATGGAGCAGGCGTTGGAGGACGTCGGCGCCACGGCAGTACGGATCGACGAGGGACGGGACCTCGAGCCCTTCGACGGCGTCGTCCTGCCGGGCGTCGGTGCCACCGGTGCGGCCATGCGCACCTTGCGGCGACGCCGACTCGTCGGCCCGCTTCGCACCTACCCCGGACCCCTCCTCGGTGTCTGTGTCGGGCTCCAACTGCTGTTCGAGAGGTCCGATGAGGACGACACGACATGCCTCGGGCTCATCCCCGGCTCCGTCCGGCGCATCCGGGCGTCCACACTCCCCCACATGGGATGGAACACGATCGAGGAGGCCTCCGATCCCCTCCTCCCCGCCACCGGATCCCCGACCTTCTACTTCGTCCACAGCTACGTTGCCGAGCCCGTCGATCGAGCGATCGTGACCGGCTGGACGACCCACGACACCGATCGGTTCCCGGCTTCGGTGCGACGGGGACGCATCGCGGGCCTCCAGTTCCATCCCGAACGCTCGGGACCTGCCGGAATCGCCGTCCTGGAGCGATTCGTCGACGAGTGCAAGGACCATCGTCGTGCTGCGTAGGCGCATCATCCCGTGCCTCGACGTCGCCGACGGCAGGGTCGTCAAGGGAACCAACTTCATCGACCTCGTCGACGAGGGCGACCCTGTCGCGATGGCGGCCGCCTATGCCGAGGCGGGAGCGGACGAGATCTGCTTCCTCGACATCACCGCCACATCCGATGGCCGCGCCACCATGCTCGCAACGGTGCGTGAAACGGCCGCCCACGTCTTCGTGCCCTTGACCGTCGGTGGCGGCATCCGCTCCGTCGCTGACATGCGCGCCGCCCTGCGTGCCGGAGCCGACAAGGTCGCGGTGAACTCCGCAGCCGTGCGCAACCCGCGCCTGATCGCTGCCTGCGCACGCGCCTTCGGATCCCAATGCGTGGTCGTGGCCATCGATGCCCGGCGTACAGCCTCGGGGTGGACGGTCCACACCAAGGGGGGCCGAACCGACATCGGCATCGATGGGGTCGAGTGGGCGGCGAGGGCAGCACGCCTCGGGGCAGGCGAGATCCTCCTGACGTCGATGGATCGCGACGGAACGAACGCTGGCTACGACCTCGAACTCCTCGAAGCCGTACGGCATCGCGTCGACATCCCGATCATCGCATCCGGCGGCGCCGGTGGTCCCGACCACCTCGCGGACGCACTTGCGCCCGGCAGGGCAGACGCCGTGCTGGCAGCCTCGATCTTCCATCGTGACCACTACACCGTGGGATCGATCAAGGCGGAACTCGCGACACGAGGCATCGCCGTGCGGGAGGTCGCATGATCGACTTCTCCAGCCTCACTACCGGACCCGATGGCCTCGTGACGGCGATCGTCCAGGATGCCGGATCGCGCAGTGTCCTCATGGTGGCTTTCATGAATGCCCAGGCCCTCGCCGCCACACAGGAGACCGGATACGCCCACTTCTGGAGCCGGAGCCGTAACGAGCTGTGGAGGAAGGGAGCAACGAGCGGCAACACCCTCGCCGTCACCTCGATCAGGGTCGACTGCGACCGCGACGCCCTGCTCGTCGAAGCCACGCCGGCTGGCCCCACCTGCCACACCGGTGCACAGACCTGCTTCGGACCGGCACGCGACTCCCTCGGTGCCACGATCGATGATCTTGCGGCCATCGTGGCTTCGCGGTCTTCGGCGGACCCTGAGATCTCCTACACCGCGCGTCTCGTCCTCGATCGGGACCTCGCCGCTCGCAAGGTCCTCGAGGAGGCAGGCGAGACGGCATTCGCCGTCAAGGATCTCGACGCCGGTGCGCCCGCCCAGCGAGTCGTGGAGGAGTCGGCCGACCTGATCTACCACCTCTTCGCCCTCCTCGGTGCGTCGGGCATCGACACCGGCGACATCGCTCACGAACTGCGCTCCAGGATGGTTGATCGCCCGTCCACCTAGCCTCGACGACGATGCGCCGCTTGCTGCTCATGGTCGCCGCCCTGGTCGTTGTGTCGACTGCCTGCTCGACCACACCATCGGGACCACTCCCCGACCCACCCCTCACCATCACCACGGAGGAACTCGAGGCAATCGTCGCCACCGATTCACCGTCCGTGGTCAACGTGTGGGCCTCGTGGTGCCTCCCGTGTCGCAGTGAGGCCCCCATCGTCGCCGCAGCGACACGCAGCCATCCCGACGTGGAGTTCATCGGCCTGAACGTGAAGGACGACGACGGTGACGCTGCAGCATTCATCGCCGAGTTCCTCACCGACGCCGACATGACCCACTACGGCGATCGCGGCGGCAGGATCCCCATCGACCTCGGCGGTACATCGGGCGTACCGCTCACCTTCTTCTACGCCGAGGGCGGAGATCTCGTGTACCTGCACTTCGGTGTGATCGACGAACCGACGATGGCGCGGTACCTCGACGAGATCGATCGCTGATGGAGTTCACCCTCCTCGCCGCGGCGGCCTTCAGCGTCGCCGGCTTCTGGTTGATGCTCCGGTGGGAGGCACCGCGCGGCAATGCCGCCGGTTGTGCCGTGGACCTCTGGGACGCCGGGTTGACCTCGGTGATCGCAGGCTTGTTCGTTGGCAGGATCACCGCCATGGTGTCGGCAGGCATCAATCCGCTGACTGATCCGTTCCAGATCATCCTGATCCGCTCCGGCGTGTCGACGGCAGCCGCCGTGGTGGCGACGTTGGCGGTGTTCGCACTCCTCTCACGGCGAGACCTGATCGCGGCGTCAGATGCGATCGCACCCTCGGCGCTCGCAGCGCTCGCCGGGTGGCACGCGGGGTGTCTTCCGACCAACGCCTGCCTCGGCACCGAGTCGACACTTCCTTGGGCATGGGCCCTCCCGGGGAGCTCGATCACGAGGCACCCGGTGGAGCTGTATGCGGCACTCGGCCTGGCGATCGGGGCCGTCGCCCTGGCGATCTGGAAGCAACGCGGACGACCCCCGCTGGGTGCGCCTGTATCCGTCGCTCTCGCGGTTGCCGGCGGCATGCGCCTGATCACCGAACCGATGAGGATCTCACTGGACGGCGGACCGGTTCTCCTCTACGCCGCAGGCGTCGTTGCCGGTGGTGCAGGCATCGTCGCGTCCTACGTTCGGCGACGACGACGATCTATGACGCGAGGGTGACCAGTCGGTCCAGGCGTTCACGGAGGAGCTCCTCGGGCGCCGCACCGAACCACTGGTCGACCACGACGCCATCGACGATCAACACCGTCGCTGGCTGTCCCGGAACGCCATAGAGGTCCCAGATCCGATCGTCGAGCCCCCAGGCGAGGTTGTCGGAGAACAGGCTCTCGGCACGTTCGGCGGTGCGGCCGAGGTCTGATTTCCCCGCAACGGCGATGAACGTCACATCATCGAGATAGTCGGTTGCCACCGTGTCGACGACGGGCAACTCCCGTCGGCAGGTGCTTCACCACTCGGCCCAGAACACCATGTACACCGGCTTCGCCTCATCGGACAGCGTGAAGGTGTCCGAACCCGTGTCGAGGGCGAGTGTGAAGTCGGGAGCGGCGGGACCCTCGATGGCGCCTCCGTCGGCAGGTGGCGCCGTCGTGTCCGGTGCCGCGGTGGACGAGGCACCGCCATCGGAGCCTCCACATGCCGAGGCGATCAGGCCGACGAGGATGATGACGAGGAGCATGGGCGTCGCATGGCGAGGACGCTAGAGGGATGGACGCCGTACCGCGACGTTCGGCGAGATCGTTCACACAACGTTGATATCACGCCGCCGGGATGGCGTCGAGAATGCGGCTGACGAATCCCCGCTATGGGCCTAGGGTTCGGATCCGACGGCATCGGAGGGTCCATGGCGTGGCAGGAACACACGATCGACTCCGTCGATGAGTACCGCGCCCTGCGCGGGGACGGCATCCCGGCGATGTACGCCAAGTCGATGACCCACCTCGATGAGCACATCCGACGGTTCCTGGCCCTTACGAGCTTCGTAGCCGTTGCCAGCATCGACGCGAACGGCAATATGGACGTCTCCCCCAAGGGCGACCCTCCGGGGTTCATCGCCGTGATCGACGACACGACGATCGTCATTCCCGAACGTGCGGGGAATCGACGGGCCGACACCTTCACGAACGTGCTCCAGAACCCATCGGTGGGCATCATCTGCTTCGTCCCCGGCATGGACGAGACCATGCGGATCAACGGTAGGGCGTCGATCACGACGGATGCCGAACTGCTGGCGACGATGGAGGTCGACGGCCACGTTCCGGTCCTCGGCCTCGTCGTGGAGGTCGAAGAAGCCTTCATCCACTGCGGCAAGTCGCTCATACGCGGGCGCGTGTGGGATCCCGATGCCAGGATCGACCGATCCATCTACCCGAGCGTCGGTGAGGTGATGTTCGATCACGGGAAGCTCGAGCGATACGGTTTCACCCGCGAATCGACGATCCATTGCGCCGTCGACGACTACGCATCGAACGTCTACCCGACCATCGAGGAGTGAGGCGACGCTGCATACGTGCGGCGATCAGGTCTGACTCTCACCGAGCTCGCGACTGAGGGCGAGGGACGCCTCGAAGGCCATCCTGGCAGCACCGCTGTCGACGGCATCGACAGCCACCTGGACGGCGTCGACGAATCCGGACGCCTTGCCTGCCAGCACGATCGCGGGCGCTGCGTTGATGATCGCCGCGTCGCGTTGGGGACCGGGATCACCATCGAGCACCGAGCGAGTGATCGCCATGTTCTCGTCGGGACCACCGCCGACGAGGGATGCGACCGGCGAGCGGGCGATGCCGAAGTCCTCAGGGGTGAACTCCGCCTCCGTGACCTCGCCGTCGACGAGTCGGAAGATCCGCGACGGGCCTGCGGTGGACAACTCGTCGAGGCCCTCCTCCCCGTAGAACACGAACGCCCTGTCGACTTCGCGGGCGGCGAGCACCTCGATCATCAGGTGGGCCATCCGCGCATCCGAGACGCCGATGCTCATGCGTGCACCGGCCGGGTTGCACAGGGGGCCGAGGAAGTTGAACACGGTCCTCACGCCCAGTGACCGCCGTACCGGCACGACATGGCGCATGGCTGGGTGGTATCGAGGGGCGAAGAAGAAGCCGAAGTTCGCTCCGTCCACCATCGAGGCGACGTCGTCGGGACCGAGATCGAGGGTGAAGCCGAAAGCCTCGAGCAAGTCGGCGGAACCGGTCTTCGATGATGCGGCACGGTTGCCGTGCTTGGCGACACGTACCCCTGCGCCCGCGGCGACGAACGACGCCGTGGTCGAGATGTTGAACGTCCCGTACCCGTCGCCACCGGTACCGACGATGTCGACGGCGTCGTCGATGGGAGCTCGGACGGCCGCGCCCATCATGGCGTCGACGAAGCCGGCCATCTCCGACGACGATTCGCCCTTGGTGGCCAAGCCGATGAGGAGGCCCGCGATCTGGCTGTCGGAGGCGGCTCCGGCCATGATCTCGGTCATCGCGTCCGCTGCCTCGACGCGGGTGAGGTCGGCGCCTCGCATCACCGTGGAGAGCAGTGCCGGCCAGTCGTGGGTGTCCATGGGCCTGACCCTACCGACGAGCCAGCGAGAATCGGCCACATCCACCATCTGCCATGGGGCGAAGCTCAGCCGATGCGGCTGAGTTGCTTGCGCTGCTTCTCGGTGGTCCCGCCCCACACACCGAACCGCTCGTTGGTGTCGAGCGCATGATCGAGGCAGTCATCGACCACCGGGCACGAAGCACAGATCGCCAACGCACTCGCCTCCTCGCGCTTGTTCTGGGGGAAGAAGATCATGCCCTCGTGGCCCGCACATGCGGCGTAGGCCGCCCAGGGTCGTTCGTCGAGCAGGGGCACGGCGAGGATGTCGAGGGGAAGGCTGTCGGTCATGGCTTCCATGGGCGTCTCCATGTTTCACGGGGTGGTGTTTTCGGCTGTGTGACGCTCCAGGCCCGTTCGAGGTTCCCGTGCCGCGACCGATCTACACTCGAGGCGCGGGAACGATCAGGGAGGACACGCTGTTCTACTTCGCGTATACAGCGCGCATCGCACCGGACCGGATGGCCGAGGTGTGTCCTGACGCCGCCTTCTCCTTCATCGCCCACCTCCCTGAGTACGGCCTCTCCTTCCCCATCGACGGCAACGGGTGGTCCGGCGGCCTTCCCTCGGCCACGCCAGCGTCGGGCAGCACCGTGTGGGGTGCGGTGTACTCGGTCAACGAGGCGTCGATGCCGTCACTCGACGCCATCGAACGACAGGAAGGCAGGGTTCGCGCATCCCTCCAGGCGATCGACCGCATGGGCAAACGCCACGTCGTGGCGACCCATGTGGCACCGGATGCCTCCGGCGAGGCGCGGGCCCCGTCGACCCGGTACGTGACCATCATGTTGTCCGGATCGCGCCATTGGAGCCTCCCGGCGGGGTGGATCGCGGGCCTCGAGGAACACCTCGACGTCGGTCGCTAGACCATGGTGCGAAGCCTCAATTGGAGTGGCATCGCCTTCGGCGCAGGTACCGGTCTCGTCCTCGGGCTGCTCCTCGCTGCCATCGCCGGCGGCCCCGATGCGAACACTCTCGTCCAGGTCCTGATCCAGTTCTTCTCCTTCCTCGTCGCCGGCTTCCTGGCCGGGCGGTGGTCACTCGTCGCCGCCGTGCCCGCGGGCGGCTTCGCCGGCCTCCTCCTGTACTTCGGCCTCGCCGTGCTGGCGATCATCTCGGGTGCAGACCTCCAGGGCGTCGCGCTCGTCTTCTTCGGCGTGGCTGCGCTCGTCCTCGGATCTGCCGGTGCGGCGCTGGCGGAGGCGCTTCGACGTCGGTGAGATCCCCCGTCACCCATGGCCACGGTGCGAAACCCGTTCGCCCGCTACCGTGTGGGGGTGCGAGCCGGCGGGGCGATCGCGGCCACGACGTGGTCGAGGAAAGTCCGGACTCCACAGGGCATGACGCTGGGTAACACCCAGGCGGGGCGACCCGATGGAAAGTGCAACAGAGAGCAGACCGCCGATGGCGCGTACTCCTTCGGAGTACGTTGGAGAAGGTGTTCCACCTTCTCCCGCTGGCCCTTCGGGTCGGTGGAACAGGTGAGGGTGAAACGGTGGGGTAAGAGCCCACCAGCGGTGCGGGCGACCGCAGCGGCTAGGCAAACCCCGTCAGGAGCAAGACCGAGCAGGGACAGGGCGGCCCGTCCGATACGTCCCGGGTAGGTCGCACGAGGCCGTCGGCAACGGCGGTCCCAGATAGATGATCGTCCTCGACAGGATCCGGCTTATACGCCGACTCGCACGCGAGTGAGGGGCCACCGGCGGTGGCCCCTCACTCGCGCAGGCACCAGGCCCGCTACACGGGTCACGTCGTGGATGCAGCTGCTTCCTCGTGATGTCCACCGGCCACGAATCGGTGGATGGCCCACCCCAGGGCGCCGCCGATGAGGGGTGCGACCCAGTAGATCCATTGGTCTGACCACACGCCGCCCACGATGTGCCGGACCCAACGATCGAATGGGGTTGACCGACGTGCCGGTGAATGGGACGAGGACGAGGTGGATCGCCGTGAGCGTGAAGGCGATGGCCAGGAAAGCGGTCGGAGCCGAAGCCGCGCTCGATGTCACCTTGAGGATGACCAACAAGAAGATGGCCGTGAACACGACCTCGAGGAGGAATCCTTCCCACACCTCGACGCCTCCGCCGAGGGTGGTAGCCGTGCTCGCAACCTGATCCCGCGTCGCCACGACCAGCATGGTCGCCCCTGCGAGCACGCCGCCGACGACCTGGGCGACCCAGTAGCCGAGCATCGTCATGGCGTCGATGCGCTTGTCGATGTACATCGCGAGCGAAACCGCTGGGTTGTAGTGGCCCGCCGGAGACCTCCCCGAAGGCGTACAGGCCCACGAGCAGGGCGAGGCCGAACCCGAGGGCGATCGGCACGATCGCCGTCGTGGCACCGCTGGCTCCTGCAGCGAGGATCGCCGAGCATCCAATGAGCACCAGGACGTACGACCCGAGCATCTCGGCGGCGAGCTTTCTGATATCCGTCATGAACCCTCCCAATCGTCGAGCGTGAACCCTGCCCACAACTCCGACCTCGCGGGGGCCACCGAGGTTTCGTCGGCGCTCTTCCGGTGATCCACCCGCCACGCGATGTGTGGTGTGCACTCCTCGTCTTGACTCGGTCCGAGTGGCTGCACATCATGGGGTCGTGCCCGAGCCGCTCGCCGATCACGCAGCCGATCCGGGCCCTTCTATTGATCGCGATCGATGCAGCGCCACCGCCACGGGCGCCGGTCCATCCACGGTCCCCGGCCATCTACCATCAAGCATCATCGACGAGGAGATCCAATGAGCGACGAGGATCAGGGCACGACCACCACGAGCGACGAGACCGGAGCGGCCCGCTGCCCGGTGATGCATGCCGAACACCAGGCCGTCGGCGACAGCGCGAACCAACACTGGTGGCCCAACCAGCTGAACCTGCGGATCCTGCGCCAGAACCACCCCGCATTCGAACCCCATGGGCGACGACTTCGACTACGCCTCGGAGTTCATGAGCCTCGACTTCGACGAGCTCGCCAGCGACGTCGACGCGCTCATGACCGAATCGCACGATTGGTGGCCCGCCGACTACGGCCACTACGGCCCCTTGTTCATCAGGATGACGTGGCACTCGGCGGGAACGTATCGCACTGCGGACGGCCGCGGGGGCGGCGGAACCGGCGCACAACGGTTCGCCCCGCTCAACAGCTGGCCCGACAACGCCAACCTCGACAAGGCCCGCCGATTGCTGTGGCCGATCAAGCAGAAGTACGGCCGAAGGATCTCGTGGGCCGATCTGCTGATCTTCGCCGGCAACCGTGCGCTCGAGACGATGGGCTTCACGACGTTCGGCTTCGGCGGTGGCCGCGAGGACATCTGGGCGCCCGAGGAGGACGTGTACTGGGGACCCGAACGCGAGTGGCTCGGCGACGAACGTTACAGCGGCGACCGCGAGCTCGCGAATCCGCTCGGTGCCGTCCAGATGGGACTCATCTACGTGAATCCCGAGGGACCGAATGGGAAGCCCGATCCGAAGGCTGCAGCACACGACATCCGCGAGACCTTCGGCCGGATGGCGATGAACGACGAGGAGACCGTGGCCCTGATCGCCGGTGGACACACCTTCGGCAAGACCCACGGTGCCGCAGACCCCGATCAGTACGTTGGCAGCGAACCGGAGGGCGCCGGATTGGCCGAGCAGGGACTCGGATGGGCGAACAGCTTCGGCAGCGGCAAGGGCGACGACACGATCACGAGCGGCCTCGAGGGAGCGTGGACCGCGAATCCGATCGCCTGGGACAACGGATACTTCGAGTTGCTGTTCTCCTATGAGTGGGAGCTCACGAAGAGCCCCGCTGGGGCCTACCAGTGGACGCCGAAGGACATCGCGGAAGAGGACATGCCACCTGTCGCCCACGACCCGACCCGGCGCGAAGCGCCCATCATGGCGACGACCGACCTCTCGTTGATCGAGGACCCCATCTACCGCGAGATCTCGGAGCGGTTCGCGAAGAACCCCGACGAGTTCGCAGATGCGTTCGCTCGTGCATGGTTCAAGCTGCTCCACCGCGACATGGGACCCGTCTCTCGGTACCTGGGACCGTGGGTGCCCGCCGAGCAGATGCTGTGGCAGGATCCGGTTCCGGCCGTCGATCACGAGCTCGTCGACGCAGATGACATCGCCGACCTCAAAGGAAGGATCCTCGACTCGGGTCTCGCCGTCTCGGCGCTGGTGTCGACCGCCTGGGCGTCGGCATCGACGTATCGCGACACCGACAAGCGGGGTGGGGCGAATGGCGCTCGCATCCGACTGTCGCCCCAGGCCGAGTGGGACATCAACCTGTCGTCGGGCGTAGCGGCGGTCGTGGGAGTACTCGATTCGATCCGACGTGAGTTCAACGACGCACAGTCCGGTGGCAAGCGGATATCGCTCGCCGACATGATCGTCCTCGGTGGAGGCGCAGCCATCGAGCGGGCAGCTCGCGACGCTGGATCGGACATCACCGTACCCTTCCGTCCCGGACGCACCGATGCCTCCCAGGAGCAGACCGACGTCGAGTCGTTCTCCGTCCTCGAGCCGGTTGCCGACGGATTCCGCAACTACCTCCAGAAAGGCAGTGCGCTCGCATCCGAGCACCTCATGGTCGACAAAGCGTTCATGCTCACCCTGTCGGCCCCCGAAATGACGGCCCTCGTGGGAGGCCTACGGGTCCTCGACGCCAACGTCGGGCAGACCGAGTACGGCGTGTTCACCGATCGCCCCGGTTCGTTGACGAACGACTTCTTCGTGAACCTGCTGGACATGGGAACGGTGTGGGCACCGACCTCGGATGCCGAGGATGTCTTCGAGGGCAGGGATCGCGACTCCGGCGAATTGCGGTGGCGCGGCACGAGGGTGGATCTCGCCTTCGGATCGAACTCAGAGTTGCGTGCCCTGGCCGAGGTGTACGCCAGCGACGATGCACGCGACGCGTTCGTCGCCGACTTCGTCGCTGCGTGGGACAAGGTCATGTGCCTCGACCGATTCGACCTCGACTGATCGACGTGCTGCCACCTGCGAGCCAATGGCCACCTAGGCTGGGCGGACCCCGAGACGAGGTTCATCCATGACCCGATTCGCGTACTTCTGCGGGCACGAACAGTTCCAGCCCGAAGAGCTCGTACGACACGCCGTGATCGCCGAGGAAGCGGGATTCGACATGGTGGAGGTGTCGGAACACTTCCACCCGTGGGTCGACGACCTCGGGGCATCCGGATTCGCGTTTGCGACGATCGCCGCCATGGCCCAGGCGACGGAACGGGTCGAGTTCGTCACCGGCGTGACGACACCCCTGTGGCGGTTCCACCCGGCGGTCGTCGCGCAAGCCGCCGCCACCTTGGATCGACTCAGCGGTGGCCGGTTCAATCTCGGCGTCGGCACCGGCGAGAACCTCAACGAAGGACCCCTCGGCTTCCGGTTCCCTGCCTATGCGGAACGTGCCGCAAGGATGAGCGAGGCGCTCGACATCATGCGCAGGCTGCTCGACGGGGAGAAGCTGACCTACGACGGCGACTTCTACGTCACCGATCGCGCCAAGCTGTACAGCCCTCCCGTCCACAGCCTTCCGATCCTCATGGCCGCCGGCGGGCCGAAGTCCGCCGCCCTCGCCGGACGCAAGGCCGAAGGCGTCATCACCTCGGTGAAGGACCCTGCCGACACGTTCGCCCGCGTGATCGAGCCCGCAAAGGCAGCGGCGGCGGAAGCTGGCAAGGCCGCCCCCACCGTGCTCGCGTCCCGGTGGTCCATCCACGCACGTGACGAGGAGGAGGCATGGTCGAACCTCGGCGCGTGGCGGGGTTTGCGCGCACCGGGCCGTCTCGAGGCCGTCGATCCCAAGGACCTGCGGGTGCGTGCCGATGAGATGCCGCGCTCGGAGATCCTTGGCAAGTACAGCATCGTTGCCGAGGCCCGGGACTATGTCGACGTGTACGCCCCGTTGATCACCGACGTCCACGCGGACATCGTGGCGATCCAGACGAGCTCATCCGACCAGGGGGCCATCATCCGGATGCTCGGATCCGAGGTACTTCCCGAGCTGCGGTCACTGGGTTGAGATCATTGGGTTGAGATCACCGGGCTGAGTTCACGACGAGATCTCACCCACGAGCGTCAGCGCAACCCGGTTGAACTCATCGCCGAAGGCGCCGTCCGCCATGGCTGCCCACATCGCCGGTACGACGACATCGCCGTACGCAGCACGGATGGTGTCGGCATCATCGCCGGCCCCCAGCCGGTTGTACAGGTCCGCCAAGAGTGAACCGAAGCCGTCGGCGAGCGTGGCGACGACGTCCACCTCCCAGGATCCGTCCTCCCCCTGACGTGTGAACACGACCGATTGCGATGCCGGTCCGCTCGAAATCGGCACACGAGCGTAGGTGGTGCCCTCGGCCGTGAAGACCTCGCTCTCACCGACGGTCAGGCTCGAGATGGGCCGCGATGCGAACTCGGTGAACCCGTCCGCGAACGAGTCCCAGTAGGACTGCTCGACATCGGTCGGTATGCCATCGACCAGATACGCGGCGGTCGTCGCCGTGTCGAGGTCGTTCTCGATGGCGAGGATGAGCGCGAGGGAGCCGTCGTGGACGGATGCTGTGGCTGCGGGAGCATCGCCGTCGTCGATCGACTCGAACCACGACACCACCGCCCGCTCGGGGTTCTCGTGGCCCGCGGGCTCGCCAGAGTCGCCACCACAGGCAGCGAGGACCACGGCGCACAGGGCCACGAAGAGGAGGATGCGAAACACGCCGCGAGGGTACCGATGGGGGTCCGTAACCGGCTCGCGCTAGCGTATCGACGATGGGCATCGTGTGGCTCAAGGCACTTGCGGTCGGCGTCGTGGCTGGGTTCGCCTCGGGCCTCCTCGGGATCGGTGGAGGCGTCATCGTGGTTCCGGGTCTGGTCCTCCTCGTCGGTCTCGACCAGTACAAGGCGACAGCGACCTCGGTGGCGACGATCGTGTTGTCCGCCTCGGCTGGTCTCATCGCGTTCTCGATGAACGGCTCCGTCGATTGGCTCACGGCGGCGATCGTGTTCATCGGCTCGGCGTCCGGTGCCTGGATCGGTGCGCACTACCTCGAACGGGTGCCCGAACACCTCCTCGCCGGTGTCTTCTCGATCGTGATGGTGATCGCAGCGGTCAGGATGTGGCTCTGATGGAGATCATCGGCCTCATCATCCTCGGACTGGTGGCGGGAGCGTTGGCGGCTTCGCTCGGTATCGGCGGCGGCATCATCTTCGTGCCGGTGCTCGTCTCCGTGTTCGGCTTCACGCAGCTCTCGGCACAGGGCACGTCGTTGGCGATCATCGTGCCCACCGCGATCATCGCGACGTATCGACATGCGACTGCCGGACGGGTCGACTGGAAGGCAGCTGGCATCACCGGCGCAGCCGGCGTGATCGGGGCGCTCGCCGGCTCCCAGCTCGCATACTCGCTCGATGAGCAGGTGCTCCGACGGGTGTTCGCCCTCGTGCTGATAGCGCTTGCGATCCGCATGGCGCACCGTGCCTGGGGGTTGCGGCCCTCGGTCGCCTCAGTCGATCCGGACTGAGATCACGCCGGTCGATCGGAGGACCCTCCGACGCTCCGGATCAGACAGGCGGGCCCTGACGGCGAGCCACACGAGATAGGCGAGTCCCGCCATCTCGCCACTCCACATGATCGGGTCGGTCACCACATCGGACGCGTACGCCGCGTAGGTGGCGAATCCCGAAGGCGTGAAGTCCCATCCGAGGAACGGCCACCACAAGGTCTCGGGTTGTCGCCACATCGCGTCGAGAAGCAGGTGGAGGAGGACGCCAACGGCGAACAACATCCATCGCTTCCGACGTGGACCACGACGGGTCAGGATCAACACGGCCGCCATCACGAGGGCGCCGAAGGGCAACGAATGGGCTGCGAGGCGCACCGAGCCGACGGTATCCCACATGGCGATGCCGATCGGCAGGTCGATGATGTCGGAAGCGATCGCACCGAGAGCGAGGAAGCGGAGATCCATGTTCGGATCCCTGAAGGCGTACCGGATGAACGCCGTCGTGGCGCCGATGTGCCAGAAGAACACGTGTCAGACGACGAGGATCGATCTGCAGTGGATGCAGCGTGGCGGGTCGTCCCTGACCACACGCGAGACCTCTGCGGCCGACAGGCGCAGGTGGCAGGAGCCGCACACACCGTCTGCGAGGCGCCCGACGATGCGCCCCTCCTTGCGTTCGCGCAGGTCGTCGTAGATCTCCATGAGGTAGCCGTCGACCAGCGTTGCCGCCGTGGCCTTGCGATCCTCCTTGACCGCGAGCTCTTTGTCGATCCGGCGCCACTGCTCCTGGATCAGGGCGCTGAGCCGATCCTTCTCGGCCGTCGCCGTCGCCAGTTCCTCGTCGAGCCGTGTGACGAGGGCCTCGGCCGTCTCCTTCGCCTCCATGTACTCGAGGACGTCGTCCTCGAACCGCGAGACCTTGGCGTAGAGCATCTCCACTTCTCGTCGGAGGTAGTCGGCGTCCTTGGCGGAGAGGCCTCCGGCGTAGAGCCGGTTCTGCTCGGATGCCGCCTTCTCGGCGACGATCTCCAACTCGCCGTTCGTCTTGTGGAGCGAGAGGTCTGCCTGCTTGAGGTCGGCATGGGCCTGGGCGAGGTCGGCTTCGAGGCGCTGTACCTCGGCGTGGGCCGTCTTGTAGGCGTCGAGCTCGGGAAGGGAGTTGCGTTCGTCGAGGAGCTTGTCGATCTGGAGGTCGATCTCGTGGAGGTCGAGGAGATCGGCCAGGCTCGTCAATTGTTCCACGTCATGCCCCCCGGGGGATCGGCCATTCTCCGGATGCGTTGCCACCGGCACCGTCGCGCACACCGAAGCGTACCGTCGTGTGGCACCGGGCCGATCCGCGCCACGCATCGTCCGATGCTACGTCACCCGATGGGCTTCGTCACCTCGACGATGCCGTCGACGACGTGCCGTCCCCCATAGCCAATGCCGGCCAGGAGTTCCTCGACAGCTCGGTTGTCCGGGAGGTACAGCGCCTTGAGCGTCGTGATGCCGTGGGCGGCCGCAACCGGCTCGAGCAACTCGAGGAGCATCGACCCCACTCGCCTGCGACGCCACTGGGGTGCGACGACGATCGCCACCTCGGCGAGGCCGTCGGCGATCTGCTCGTACCTGCCTATCCCGACCGAGACACCGTCGCGGTTCATCGCGAGCAATGCGAGGCGATGGTCGTAGTCGACGCCGGCGAGATACTCGAGGTGGGAGCGATCCATGGGCGGTGCCGCGGTGAAGAACCGGCGGCGGAGGGTCTCGATGTCGGCGTGGTCGAAGGCATACCGGAGGCGAGCCACGTCCTCGGGAATGATCGGCCTCACGAACACCTCGTGTCCCTCGCCGACGGCGACCCACTGCTCGAGCTCGGCGGGGTAGGCATCCGGGGGATCGGTGGGCCGCATCGGGCTCTGGTCGGCGTCCGACCCGTAGTCAGCCTCTTCGGACATGTTTCACCAATCCCTTCCCCTCCGGCATGAAGCCCATGTGGGTGAAGTACTCGGTCTGGCGATGGTCGACGTCGGTGACCTCGATCGATTCGTAGCCCCGATCGGCGAAGCGTAGACCCTCGTTCCTATACAGCGACGCTCCGGACTTGAGATCCCGGTACGGCACGGCGACGTAGTCGAGGACGACATGGAGCACCCGACCCGGGCGTGAGTCGGCGATGAACACGCCCACCAGGGTCGTGTCGCGCAGCATCACGAACCGCAGATCTGCCTCGTGCGACTCGACATCGTCGACGTAGGTGCCGATGTCGGCTCGATGGTGGTCGATGAACGACGCGAGGAACGGGTCCCCGGCTTCCACCTCGATCACCGTGAACAGCTCCCGCGTCCGGTACTCCTTGACGATGTACCAGATGTCGATGGCGATGATGACGAGATTCGTCGCCACCACGGGAACCGATCCGATGAGCGCGCCATAGGCCGTGAAGACGAGCGCGCCGGCGAGGTTCACGATCCGCAGCCTGATGACCGAACTCATCGCGAGTGACACGACGATGAGGATCGAGCCGAGGTAGCCGATGAGCTCGTAGATCACCTGTGTGGACATCGTTCCTCCTGCAGGAACGGTACCTGCTCGTCCCGGCGCAGCACCTCCGTCGCACGATCGACGCGGTACGATGCATCCATGGACATCATCGAAGTCGGTTCATTCGGTACGAAATTCGACGCTCAGGTGGCCGTCGCCCACCTGCAGTCGGTCGGCATCGACGCCCGCTTGGTCAGCGACGATGCGGGTGGCGCCATCCCATCACTGACCGGACTCTCGGGTGGGGCGCGGGTGATGGTGTTGCGCGAGGACGCCGAGCGCGCCCGTGAGGCGCTTGCCGACATCGACGACGATGGGGCGTCAGGAGACGGCTGAGACGCTGCTGCCGATGTCGTCGAACTTGTTGTCGAGCTGCGTGCCGAAGAAGGCAACACCGACGATCACCACGATGGCGATGAATGCGAGCAGCAGGCCGTATTCGACCATCGATGCGCCTGTTTCGTCGCTTCGTAGGCTCTGCCAGTGAGCGAGCATGCGCTGGGGGTAGGAGATGACCTGTTGCATCATGCCGCGATCATACGGAGCATCGCCCTTGCCGTCATATGGGTCGTGCGGCCCATTGTGACCACTCTGTGTGGCTGCGAGGTGACTGATTCGGTGCGAATCGGCCGGATGCGACGCTTCGGGTAGCATGACCCGCCACCTACGGGAGATCGCCATGTCGCAGAATCCACCGGGGTCCACGACCGTGGATCCCCACGATGTCCTCGCCCTCGATGGCCTCCTGACCGACCAGGAACTCCTCATCCGCTCGACCGTGCGTGATTGGGTGACCAACGAGATCCAGCCCCACGTCGCGACGTGGTTCGCCGACGGCCACCTCCCCCGTTCACTGGCGAGGGACATGGGCTCCCTCGGCCTCCTCGGCATGCACCTGCACGGATACGGCTGCGCCGGAACGTCGGCCGTGGAGTACGGCCTGGCAGCCCTGGAACTCGAAGCCGGCGACACGGGCATCCGATCGTTCATGAGCGTGCAGGGTTCGCTGGCCATGTTCCCGATCTGGGCCTACGGCTCGGACGAACAGAAGGACACATGGCTCCCCGGCATGGCCACCGGCGACTTCGTCGGCTGCTTCGGACTCACCGAACCGGATTCCGGTTCGGACGCGGCCAACATGGCCACGACGGCGCGACGCGTGGGCGGCGGCGACTGGGTGATCAACGGCACGAAGATGTGGATCACGAACGGAGACATCGCCGACATCGCCATCGTATGGGCGCGTGCCGATGACGATACGGTGCGCGGATTCGTGGTTCCCACCGACACACCGGGGTTCACCGCCAATCCGATCCCCCGCAAGATGTCGCTGCGGGCGTCGAACACGGCGGAACTCGTCCTCGACGATGTCAGGCTCCCCGCCGATTCCGTGCTGCCGGGCGTCGCGTCGATGCGCGGGCCCCTGTCATGCCTCTCAGAGGCGCGGTTCGGCATCCTCTGGGGCGTGATGGGCGCCGCACGCACGTGCTACGAGGCATCGCTCGCCTACGCCGCAGACCGCGAGGCCTTCGGCGGCCCCATAGCGCGATATCAGCTCACCCAGCAACGACTCGTCGACATGATGGTGCGCGTCCAGCGGGGAACGCTGCTCGCCCTCCATCTCGGCCGCCTCAAGGACGCCGGCACGCTCACCCCTGCCCAGGTGTCGTTCGGCAAGATGGACAACACCCGCGAAGCCCTCGCCGTGGCGAGGGAGGCGAGGGCGATCCACGGTGCCAACGGCATCACCCTCGACTATCCGCCGATCCGCCACATGCTGAACCTCGAGACGGTCGCGACCTACGAGGGGACGCATGAGATCCATCAGTTGATCCTCGGACAGGCCATCACCGGTCACAGCGCGTTCGCGTAGGTCCGTTCCCCACGTCGTCGCTCACGGCGTGAACGTCTCGGTGGCCTCCCACAGCTCCTCGGTCCGGTCGATCGACGCCGTCGCGGCGTCAGGGATGTGGCGTGCGACCTCGGCGACGAGCACCTCTGCGACCGCAACGGCTGGCACCGACGTGTCGAACGGACCGATGCCCGGAACCGATACCTCACACCACAGGTCGGTGAGCGAAGCCAGCGGGGACAGGGGGCCGTCGGTGATGGCAACGATGGTCACCCCGCGCTCTGCGAGTGCTCGAGCCGCAAGCTGGGTGGTGCGGCGGTAGCGGTAGAAGTCGATCACGACGGCGGCATCGGCCTCCGTCGCGCCGTTGAGGGTGCGCGCAACCGAGTGGTCCTCCACCAACTGGACGTGCTCGCGCAGCATGGTCAGACCACTCGTCACCGCATGGCCGCCGGCCCGCGACGTCTCCCCACTGAGGACCCAGATCGCCCTTGCGGCGGCGATGGGTGAGGCGAATGCAGCGATCCGTTCGTCGGTGAGGCGTTGGAACGTCGCATCGAGGGCCGTGGCGACGGCGTGGCGGTCGGTTTCCGATGCGCTGGTTGCCCGCCGGATCCGATCGCTCGGGCGTGCCAACCTGCGCGACACGTCGTCCTGGGCATGGCGCTGGAGGTCGGGGAACCCGGAGAAGCCGAGCTTGTGGGCGAACCGCACGATCGAGGGCCTGCTGGTGTCGACCCGCTCGGCGAGCTCGGACACCGTACCGAAGGCCAACAGCGTCGGTTCGTCGAGGACGGCCTCGGCGATCCGACGTTCCGTCGGGGTGAGCTGCTCGCTCGTGGCGGCGATCAGCTCCCGCATCGACGATGATGGAGCGTTGGTGTTCACTGTGTTACATTGTACCGATGATCCTGTACGGCGCATTACACCTCGGTGTAGCGACGAACCAGACCCGAGGTACCCATGACGACGGTTGAACAGCAGGTCCCTTCGACCCGCGAGAAGTACGAGCCCACCGAGCGCGAGCAGGCCTTCCTCGCCACGGTCACCAATCCCCGCTACGACCGCCAGATCATCAACGGGTTGGACCCGTTCTTCGAGGAACGCGCCCCCAAGGACATGCACGACTTCTACTCGCCATCGGAGGTCACCACCCTGCTCCAGCTCCGTGGCACCGAGCGTGACGTCGAGTCCCGCATGCCGGTGAAGATCACGAGGCACTACTTCGAGCTCGCCCGCACCAGCCCACCGCTCCAACGCCTCGTCAAGGCGAGTCCCGATGAGACACTCGACCTCCAGGGCTCGGAGGACCCGGGCTTCCAGATGGACTACAGCCCCGTCGAGGGTCTGCTCCACAAGTACGAGATGGGCCTCATGTACGTCATCTCGACCTGTTCGGCGCATTGCCGCTTCTGTTACCGCGAGGAGCTCATCGCCCGCAAGGAGATCGAGCGACAGGACGGCACGGTCGCCAAGAAGGGTCTCGCCCAGATCCTCGACGTGACGCGCTACGTCGAGCACCACAACGCCATCGTTGCGGCGAACGGCGGCATCCACCCCGAGACCGGTCGCGAGAAGCTACGCGAGATCCTGTTGTCCGGAGGGGATCCGATGGTGCTCCCCAACTCCAAGATCGCCGCATGGTTCTCGGCACTCGCCGAGGCCGGCATCGAGTCGATCCGCCTCGGCACCAAGGAGATGGCGTTCTACCCGCAGCGGTTCGACGATGCCTTCCTCGACATGCTCGATGCGTTCCACGAGGCCTACCCCGACGTCGGATTCCGGTTGATGATCCACTTCAACCATCCCGATGAGTTCCTGCTGAGGGACGACGACGGGAACTACATCGAGAACGACAACGGCTCGTTGCGCTGGCATCCCGAGACCAAACGAGCCATGGATGCCGTCGTGTCACGCGGGTGGATCAACGTCGAGAACCAGGCCCCGATCATCAAGGACATCAATGACGATCCTGATGCCCTGCGGATCATGCAGCGGGCGCTCTATCGCGTCGGCGTCGGGAACCACTACTTCTTCTGTGGTCGCGACATCGTGGCGTACAAGGCGTTCAACATCCCGATCGAGCGGGCCTGGGAGATCCTCAATGAGTCCCAGAAGGGCCTCTCGGGCGTCGAGACACATGCCCGGTTGTCGATCACCCACTACAAGGGCAAGACCGAGGTCGCTGCCGTGACCAACGAGCCGATCCCCGGATTGCCCGGTTCCGAGAACGGCGTGCTCGTCTTCAAGATCCTGCGCAATGCCCTCGATGCCGCGGACCGCGGCAAGGTCTGCATCGTGGGTCGCAATCCGGACGCCGTGTGGTTCGACGACTACGAGGACCGGGTCCTCTTCGACGAAGCTGGGCTCTACGACTACACGAGGGTGGAGAAGAAGGCCGTCGAGATCCCGGTGGCGATCGGGACTTCGGACGCCTGAGCACCGACGATCGGTTCCCACGGCGGTGGGGGCAGTGAGCGTGAATCCATGATCGACAAGCGGATGAGTTCCCCGGCCGAAGCGGTGCGTGACATCTTCGATGGAGCCACCGTGATGATCGGCGGTTTCGGCGAGGCCGGGAGCCCAATCGAGCTGATCCACGCCCTCATCGACCAGGGAGCGACCGACCTGACGGTCGTGAACAACAACACGGGGAGCGGCGAGGTCGGCCTGGCGGCGCTGATCAGGGCAGGCCGGGTCGCGACGATGATCTGCTCGTATCCCAGGACCGCGAACTCCACCGTCTTCCCTGCGTTGTACCGCAGCGGTGAGGTCGCCCTCGAGTTGGTGCCCCAGGGAACGCTCGCCGAGCGCATTCGGGCAGGCGGCGCAGGGATCCCTGCCTTCTTCACCCCGACATCGGTCGGTACGCCGCTCGGCGAGGGGAAGGAGGTCCGATCGTTCGACGGGAGGGACTACGTCCTCGAACGCGGGCTGACCGCCGATTTCTCCCTGATCAAGGCCCGGACCGCCGATACCCACGGGAACCTGGTGTACAACAAGACCGCCCGCAACTTCGCGCCGCTCATGGCGATGGCCGGTGCCGTGACCATCGTGCAGGCTGATGCCGTCGTCGCCCCCGGGGACATCGATCCCGAGGTGGTGGTGACGCCGGGCATCTTCGTCGACCGGGTCGTCGAGGTGCCAACCCCTGCCCAGGAATCCGAGCTCGTCGCACGGGGAGCGTCGTATCCATGAGTGACACGATCGGTTGGACGCGCGACGAGATGGCCGCTCGCTGTGCGAGGGACATCGAGGACGGCTGGTACGTGAACCTCGGCATCGGGATCCCCGAACTCGTCGCCACCCACGTCCCCGACGGACGCGAGTTCATCTACCACACCGAGAACGGCCTGCTCGGAATGGGCCCCTCCCCCGCCGATGGCGGCGAGCCGGAGCTCATCAACGCCGGCAAGCAGCGCGTGACGGCCCTCCCCGGGGCGTCGTACTTTCACCACGCCGACAGCTTTGCGATGATCCGCGGCGGCCACCTCGATTGCTGCGTACTCGGTGCGCTCCAGGTGGCATCGAACGGCGACCTCGCCAACTGGTCGACCGGGGCGCCCGACGCGATCCCTGCCGTCGGTGGCGCCATGGACCTCGTGGCCGGCGTGAGGACCATCTTTGTGATCACCCAGCACACGACCCGTGACGGTGAACCGAAGCTCGTGACCTCGTGCTCCTATCCCCTGACGGCACGCGGCGTCGTGGACCGCATATTCACCAACCTCGCCGTCATCGACGTGACCGACGAGGGTTTCCGCATCGTCGAGCTCGCTCCCGGCATCGACGCCGAGTACGTCGCCGAGCGCACCGACGCACCGATCCTGCCCGCACCATCGGACCCGAGGAGGTCCACCCCATGACCGCAGAGCCCCTGACCGCGAAGGACACGTCCATCAGCGCCGAGCTGTACGAACGTGCCCAGCGTTCCCTCCCCGGCGGTGTCAGCCGCAACACGGTGTTGCGATCCCCGCATCCGCTCTATGTCGACCATGCAAGCGGGTGTCGCGTCACGGATGTGGAAGGCGTCGAGCACATCGACTTCGCCAACAACATGGCATCGCTGATCCACGGCCACGCCCATCCGTCGATCGTGGGAGCCGTCTCCGAGCAGCTCGTGAGAGGCAGCGCATTCACGCTCGCGACGGAGATCGAGATCGCCTACGCCGAGCACCTCGTGGCTCGAAGCCCGAACTTCGACCAGATCCGATTCGTGAACTCGGGAACCGAGGCCGTGATGGGCGCCGTGAAGGCGGCTCGGGCGTACACGGGCAGACCCAAGATCGCCAAGGTGGAGGGCGCCTACCACGGCTTGTACGACTTCGCCGAGGTGTCCCAGACGTCCAATCCCACGAACTGGGGTGACAGCGGTCGCCCCCAGAGCGTGCCGGTCGCCTACGGAACACCGTCGGCCGTGCTCGAACAGGTCGTGGTGATCCCCTTCAACGATCCCGACACCGCCGTCGAGATCCTCGACGAGCACCGTGGCGAGATTGCGTGCATCCTCATCGATCCGATGCCCCACAGGGTCGGTCTGGTGCCGGCGGACCCCGAGTACATCGAGCGCCTGCACACCTGGGCGACCACCGATGGCGCCCTCTTCGTCCTCGATGAGGTCATCACGTTCCGCACGGAGTACGGGGGGCTCCAGGCACGCTACGACGTGCCGACCGACCTCTCCGCCCTCGGGAAGATCATCGGTGGCGGCTTCCCCGTCGGCGCCATTGCCGGCCGTCGAGACGTGATGGAAGTGATGAATCCCCTCGCCGACACGGTGCGGTTCCCCCACTCAGGGACGTTCTCGGCCAATCCGATCACGATGACCGCGGGCCTCACCGCAATGGAGCTCTACGACCGAACGGCGGTGGAGCGCCTCAACGCGCTGACGCTCCGCCTCGTCGAGGGCATCAGGAGGGCCATCGCCGAGACGGGAGCCACGGCGTGCGTCAGCGGCACGGGTTCGATGTTCCGGGTCCACATGAAGGCCTCACCGCCCCGGAACCACCGCGACGCCCTCCAGACACCCGCCGAGGCAGCTGCGCTGAGGGTCGTCCTCGATCACCTCTTCGACGAGGGATTCATGATGATCAACACGTGCTCGGGGACCCTGTCGACACCGATGACCGACACCGAGGTCGACGCCCTGGTGGCAGCGATGCGGACAGCCCTCGTGCGGGCTCAGGACGTCTGACCCGACTCCTGCGCACGAACCGCTGCCATCTCGGCACGCACGCGTTCGAGTTCACGCCGGTGCTGGTCGACAGGTGGGACGCACCGCTCGAGCTTGTGGCGCAGGTCGGCCTCACGACGTTCGAGATCCCGGAGGTCGACGCTCGGCCAGCTGCTCGATGTCATCGGTTGATCATCCATGGATCGACACGATAGGCCCGCCGACTCCCCGACAAGGCCCGAGCGAACAGGAACACCCCAATGCGGACGCTCAACTGGTCGGCCCCCCGAGCGGGCGCGGGGGAATTCACGCCCCACCGCCGGGTTCGACCACATCGACATGGCCCGACTCGACCCACTTGATCGCTCGTTAGGGTGTGACCCGTGGAACGGTTCGAGGCATCAGCGCTCACTCACATGCTGGTCGTGACCGATGTCGAGCGCAGCCGTGACTGGTACATGCGCGTGCTCGATGCGCAGCTGTTCGGCGAGTACGGCGGCACGTCGGTCGTTCTGGAGCTGCTCGGCAATTGGCTCCTGCTCGTAGCCGGTGGAGATCCCGACGCCGGCAAGCCGAATGTGACCCTCGCTCCACCCACCAACCCTGATCGTGCGTCTGCGCAGCTCATTTTCCGCGTCGATGACTGCGTGGGACTCTATGAGCTGCTGTCTGGTCGTGGCGCCGACTTCCTGGCCGCACCGCACGTTCGCGACGGCGAGACGCGGGCGTTCTTTCGCGACCCAGACGGGCATCTGTTCGAGATCTCCGAGCTGACCTGAGACGGCCGCGACCCCGACGGTGTCAGCAGGGTTACGATGGAATGGAGGGGACCGTCGCGTGAACTTGGATTGGAAGACTCCAGACAGACAAGGTCGGGTCGTCTACGCATCTGGCGGCATCGCACCCCCCTCCCTGGTGGCTCTGGCATTGCTGCCGTTCGCCACGACGAGGTCGATAGGCATCGGACTCCTAGCTGGCGCACTGATTGCGACGACCTCGGCGTTTCTACTTGATCAGTTCAACAGCCGAGACGACTAGGCATTGGACCCCCGCATGCGCTTGTAGCGGTCTCTCCATCTGACCCACCACCGCCTGCCAGCCTCAACCCGGTGACCTGACCCCGCCACACATAACGGCACATATGCGCGCACGTGTGTTGCCGGCTAAGGGCGACTCGGATCTTCCTCGGAGAAGCTCCGCTGCCCGTCTCCGGTGCAGACATTCGAAATACGCCAACAGAGGCGAGGATGCCAGCGACGAGGAACCCGATACCGATCGAGAAGATGCTCACCACGCCAAGCACGATGAACACCACAGCCGATCCGATCAATACGACCCTTGCTGAACGGCGATCGTTCACCACGACCGAGATGACTGCGCCCAGTGCCGGAATCGCCATTGCCAGGATCCACGGCAGCGCTTCAGACAAAGAGTTGTCGTCCTCGCCTTCTTCTTATTTTTTTTAGACCGAAGATGATCGCGCCATAGACGGCGACCATCGCCAGCCCGATGGCGGCAGCGCCGAGCGCCCATAATCGCCATCCGAGGATCGCCGCTTGAGTCACAAATGCGAGCCTACCCGCCCATATCGGCACATATGGGTGCGGTCCTAGTGGGAGGCTTTGGGCGCATCAAGATGCTCGATTCTTATGGCTGTCCCTCGGGAGGGAATGGGCGTACGGTGATACTTGGAGGCAGTCAGCCTTCGGTGGGGTCGGTGGGGACATTCGAGAGGTGTTCTCCGCTATACCGGGCTTTGGGCTCATCTAGATGCTCGATGCCTCTGGCTTTCCCTCGCTGATCGAATCGACAAGAGCATTACGGTAAACACAAAAAAATTTTGGATTTCATATCAGCCCTCGTTCTCGGGGTCCGTTTGGGTACCGTGTCTAACAGAGTGTATTCTCATGCGCCGCTTGCCGCGTTGTTCTCGTCCCGATAGCTGCGCTGGTACTCACCTCGTGCAGCACCGCCAGCACCCCGGAAGCACCTGGAAGCGACGCTGTCCTCGTCGTCGGGAACGGCGTGTGCACCGTGTCGACCCTGGGAGATGAAATCATCGATGGTGTGACCGTGATCACGGAGCGTTTCGATTGCGAAACCGTCTCTTCAGACCCCAGGACGAGCGGCATCGAGATCTATCCCGAAATCGTCAGCCGTATCACCGACATGTCCAAAGGGGGCACCTGGACAGCCGACATATGACACTACTGAACGACGAAGGCGTGTGGAGTAGGCACCGGACACGGTGCCTTCGATCTCAGAGGTGACCTGCCCTTTGCTGAGGGCATTAGCCCCTTCAACTACGGCGAAATCAACTACGTCGGAGAGGGCGCATACGAAGGTCTCCGACTCCGGATCTACATCTCCGGACCCAATGAACAGGCCGGACTGGCTGGGTGGATTCAACCAACCGAGTAGAACTGCGCTCGATCTCTTCGACTGAGGACCTCGACTCGACCAATGCCCCGAAGACCCACGACACATCCCCGACGGATCATGCGGGACGCGGTGATTCTCGCGAAGGACGGTCTGGAAGTGGGCGTTGCAGGACTCGAACCCCAAGTCTCACCGCAGCAACCGCCCGAGCAGACGTGAGGACCTCGACTCGACCAATGCCCCGAAGACCCACGACACATCCCCGACGGATCATGCGGGACGCGGTGATTCTCGCGAAGGACGGTCTGGAAGTGGGCGTTGCAGGACTCGAACCCAAAGTCTCACCGCAGCAACCGCCCGAGCAGACGTGAGCACCTCGACTCGACCAATGCCCCGAAGACCCAGGACACATCACCCGACGCACCCCCGACGCGGTGATTCTCGCCACGGACGGACTTGGAGGTGGGCGTTGCAGGACTCGAACCCAAAGTCTCACCGCAGCAACCGCCCGAGCAGACGTGAGCACCTCGACTCGACCAATGCCCCGAAGACCCACGACACATCACCCGACGGACCCATACCGACGCGGTGATTCTCGCGACGGACGGACTTGGGGTGGGCGTTGCAGGACTCGAACCTGCGACTTCTGCCTTGTAAGGGCAGCGCTCTGGCCAACTGAGCTAAACGCCCGCACGCAATGCCGGACCGGGGCCCTGAGCCTTGCCGGAGGCAGGGTACCGGAGTCCGGATGGATCAACTGATCGTTCTTGCGTAAATAGCGTTCATCCGGGGTGAACGCTATTTACGCAAGAACGGGTCAGGAGATCGTGAGGGTCGTACCGGGTTTGACCGTGCGGAGCTGGCCGGTGCGTTGCACGAACGAGACGCCTTCGACGAACGAGTTCGTGTTGGTGCATCCACCCGCGGCGTGGGGCTGATAGTCGACTCGCATTCGACGCACCGCACGGACATCGCCCGAGTCGGTCACCACCGTGGCATTCGACCAGCGGGCCTCGAACCTGGGGGCATCGCACGGGGCAAACGACTCGATCCACACGACGGGCGCCCGCAGGAACGTACCGCGGGCGTACAGGTCGCGGACGACGGTGTGGTCTCCGGACACGAGGTCCGTGATGGATCCCCGCCAACGGACCCGATCGGTGTCACTCCCGGCGCCATCGTCCCCGCCGTCGGCGTCGACCCGTTCGACCGTGAGCTGATACGGATGGGTGGCATGCCACGGGAAGTCGCGTGTGTTCGGATCGTCGGGGCCCGACGACAGCACCGATTCGGTGCCCTCGAGGAGCTCTCCGGCGGGGTCGTAGCCGCCCCAGTTCGCTGCGGATTGGCCGGGGAAGGCCGGATGGTGCTGCAGTCCGAGGTGCGCCCCTCCCCCACCAGGCTTGATGAAGGCCACTTGCATGGCGAAGAACACGAGTCGATCGAGGTCGGGTCGACGGGTGACATCGAGCGTGACGCTCGCGGCCGTGAGCCGTTCACCGAACGGCACGTCCCACCACAAATGGAACGATGAGGCTCCGTTCGCCGACGCTGGTGACCCGCTGACGCGCTCGCGCACGCCCGGCGACATCAGATTCTTCACCCATTCACGCATGCGGGAACGATACACGCCGACCCCACGGGGCCGGCTGACCCCGAGCCGGCTGACCCCTGCCGGACGTGCCTTGACGGCCGACACGGTGTCGGGGCGATGCGGAGCGGCGATACGTAGCATCGGGCCATGTCGGTCGTCGAGAATCGCGCCCTGAGGCTCCTCCTCGCAGCCCTGGGCTGGGTGTTCGTGGGACTCGCCTTCGTTGGCGTGTTCATCCCGATCCTCCCGACGACCGGACCGGTCATCCTCGCGGCGTTCCTCTTCTCGAAGTCATCGGAGCGATTCGACCACTGGCTCGTCTCCAATCGCTTCTTCGGATCGATCGTCCAGGACTGGCGGGCCGGACGCGGGTTCACGGTTCGGGCGAAGGTCGTCGCCGTGGTGGCGATCATCGTGTCGTTCACCATCACGTCGCTGTGGGTCGTCAACGGCTTCTACGTGCGTGCAGCGTTCTGGATCCTGGCGGCTGGCATCGCAGCGTATGTGGTGAGCCGCCCGACCAAGCCACAGGACGCCACACTGTCAACCGAGCAGGCGTCCCTCTAGGGCGAACCCGCCCGGGACACGTCAGCCATTCATCTGCTCCTCGCCGACGGTGGGCAGTTCCGTGGGCATCAACGGGTTCGGCCGATGGGCGTGGTAGCCGTCCAACGTCGTCGCATCACACACCGAGCACAGCGAGATGGGTCGCGTTCCGACGACCGACAGCTGGGTTCCCCTGCTGCGCTCGACGATCGCAAGGGGCACCACCTGGAGATCGGATGATCCGCATCGTTCGCATCGGGTATCCGACGCCCGCGTCCAACGTGCCTCGCACGCACCACATTCGAGGAGGCGTTCGCCGTCGACATCGTGGCCGCTCAGATCGTCGCGCTCACCGCATGCCGGGCACGCGATGTCGAGGGCCATCAGTCGCCGGCCGCTTGCGCCACGGCTCGCGCCAGAGCCCACGGCCTCCCGAACTCGACGTAGGCCGCTCCGATGCGCCGCTCCCCATCCGGGGACACGATCGTCGCCAGGACGACGTCACCTTCATCCGTGACGACGTCATCGATCGACACGAGTGCATCGGCCGGTATCTCGAGTAGTGGCGCCATCGCATCGACGAGGGCGGCGTCGATGGAACCGTCCACGCCGACCGCCCCGGTGTGCCGATTGCCGTCGGTGTCCTCGACCTCGACGTGCACGCCGGATGCCGTCTCGACCACACCGACCCTGGCGATGCGTGGGACGTCGACGGGCGTCGGTTCGCTCGGAACCAGGTGGCCGGGCTCGGGGGATCCGACGTCGGCTTCGATGACGTCACCGAGACCGCGTCCCAGGCCGGACCGCCGACCCTTGCGGGGTGGGGCCTCCGTCGTTGGCACGAACGAACCGAGCAGTGCTTGGACCCGTTCGCGCACCTCGTCAGCGGTACGTGTGCCATCGAGCCACACCCGTGCGAGCGGTGGTGCGTCGTCGCGAAGGGAGATCTCGGCGGAGGCCACGCCGGGGATCTCTCCGAGCTGATCGTGCAACTGTTCGGGGACGACGTCGATGCGTTCCATCGTGTCCAACACTACCGCTGCACGCACGACCACGAATCAGCCCCGTGCCCGGGCCCTCACCATGATGCATGCGTCGATGAGCGCAGGGAGACCGAGCTCGGCCACCCGTGCCCGTACGGCGTCGTCGGCTGCTCCCGGCTGGATCCACACGGCCACATCCTCGATGAGCGCAGCCTGGTCGAGGACGCGCATCGTCCGTTGCGGTGGCACCACGATGTTGACGATGTCCGGAGCCTCGACGAGGTCGGCGACGGAGGCGTAGGCAGGATCACCGTCGACCGTCGGGCGTTGAGGGTTGATACCGACCACGCGGTAGCCCTTCGCCTTCATGTCACGGTAGATGATGCCTCCGTACTTGCCGGGGGCATCGGTTGCGCCGACGATCGCTATCAGCGGGTCGGGGCGGAGCAGTCGTTCAGATACCGGATCGGTCATGTCGTTCCCAACACGATACGGCTGCACCTATTCCGCGCCATCCGAGGCGCCCGGACTCGAGAAGACCGTCGTGACCGTCGCGAGCAGGATCTCGAGGTCGAGCTTCGTCGATCGCTCTTCGACGTACCGCTCATCCCACTCGGTCCGCTCGGCGAGACCGATGGAATCACGGCCGTGGATCTGGGCCATCCCGGTCACTCCCGGCTTGACGGTGAATCGGGGGTTCTCGAGTCCGATCAGCTCGGCTTCGTCACGAACGAGGGGTCGTGGACCGACCAGGGTCATCGATCCCTTCAGGACGTTCCAGAAGTTGGGCAGCTCATCGATCGACCAGCGCCGGAGTCTGGACCCCACCTTCGTGATGCGGGGGTCCTCGTCGATGCGGATGGTGTAATCGTCATCTGTGGCGGCCCGTTCGAGACGGGCGAGGTGATCGCGGAACACCTCTTCGTCGTGGTCGATCACCATGGTGCGGATCTTCACCATCCAGAAATCGCGGCCATCGCGCCCCACCCTCTGCTGACGGAAGAACGCCGGACCGGGTGAGTCGATGCGGACCGCGATCGCCGCCACGAGGAGGACCGGCAGCAAGAGGATGAGGGCGACCATCGATCCCGCGATGTCGATGGATCGCTTCACGACGACATAGCCGTGGGAGGTCCGCAGCTCGTCTGGATCATGGAGGAGCGCTGCCGTCACGAGTGCCGTCAACGCGACGATCTCACCGACGAGGAAGGCGATCACCACGTGGTAGACAGGATCGCCGATCGGGATGGAAACCATCACCACCGCAGCTATCACGGCCACCAGCCACGCGATCGCAAGCCGCACCGACTGCCCCCGAGCAACGAGGATCTGACCGATGAACAAACCACCGGCAGCGATCACGACACCTGCGCCCGCGATGGCCGCCACGGTCGGATCCGGTGCGAAGCCCTCGCCGAATGCGACCGATACGAGTACGGGACCGACCAACGCACCGAGGAGGGCGCCGACGAACGAGAGGACCACGGCAGCAATCGCGATGCCTCGTGCCCAAGCTCGCAGCTCCCTGCGCTCGCCTCGGACCGCCATCTCGGTGAACGGAGGCAGGATGCGAGCGATGAGGTTGTACCCGAGGGTCAGCGGTGCTCGGGCGATGAGCAGCGTTGCGTAGGTGACGGAGAACTCGGCTGCGGTCGCACCGAGGCGTGACGCGACGAGCGGCCCAGCGAGAAGCAGCGCCTGCGACGCAGCTGCGGACAGGACGAGGCCGGCGAGCAAGCCCTTCTCGGATGAGTCGGCAGCCTCCTCCTCGGAGAGCCGCGAGCCGCTCCCCGCCGGACGCCAGGGGCGCCACAGGAAGATGACGAGTGGTCCGATGATGTGGGCCCACGCGAAACCCGTCACGGACGGGGCGACCACGGCGACGACAACGGCGATGGCGACCCTCACCAACGACGCCGATGCCGACACGTATCCGTATGCACGGAACCGTCGGAAGCCGGCCAGATATCCGCGACCCACAGCGAAGAAGAAATGCACCACCACGGTGAGGAGCATGAACATCACGAACTCACGGCGCGAGGTGAAATAGTCGTCACCTGCGAAGAGCACGACGAAGGTGGCGGCGGCAGCGGTCGACACGACCAGAGCGATCGCCCGGCCCGGGACCACCCAGCCGCGTGCACCGATCGTGAGGCGGCGAATCACGAACTGTTCGATCGGCATCAGGACGATCACGAAGGCGAGGAAGTGGGCCGTCAGCAGGATCCCGATCGGTGCGAACCCCTCCTCGCCGAGCGAGCGACCACCGATGAACTGATAGGCGTATCCGCCCAGTCCGGCAACGAGGCTGCCCAGGACGATGTCGATCGTTCCGTCGCTGCGCATGTACGCGTAGCGAGTACGGCGACGCTCAGGGTCCTGGTCTGGGATATCGGAGGATTCAGGGGTCTCGGAGTTGTCCACGGTGCTCGCTGACGACTCCCGGGAGCCTACCGAACCCGTGTCGCGACCCATGGAACATCCGGGGACACTCGATACATCGCCAATGCACCCACTATTCGGTGCCCCCATTTACCATCCTCCCGATGTCCGACCGGGAAACCCCACCCTCCTCCTCCAAGCCATGGATCGCGGCCTTCGCGTCGGCAGTGATTCCGGGCGTCGGGCACTTCATCGCCGGTGATGCCCGGCGGGGTCGCATCCTGCTCGTGATCGACGCCCTGATCATCGCCGCGCTGCTGTTCTTCTTCCGCGACCGGGTCCAGGTCCTCACCGCATGGCTCCAGCCGACCTCGCTCGCACTCATGATGGTGGGCAACATCGTGCTGCTCGGCTATCGCATCTGGGCCGCCGACGACGCCTACCGGGCAGCAAAGGGCAGAACACGGGCGTCGCTGTCGGGAGCCCCGACGGTTGCCGTCCTCGGTGGAGCGATCGGCCTCTCGGTCGTCCTCCTGGCCCCCCATGTGGTCTTCGGCTACTACGACCTGGTGCAGTACGACCTCATCACCTCGGTGTTCAGCGCCGATGAACCCGACCCCACACCCTCCAATGGGTCCTCGGACGAGGCGAACCCCGACGAACCCGTTGTCGACGCGACGGGTTCGACCGTGACCACCCAACCAGGCGACACCACGACCACGGTCGCACAGGGAAGCCAGATCTGGGACGGCCTCGACCGGCTGAACATCCTGCTCATCGGCGGCGACTTCGGCGAGGGCCGCACGGGGATCCGTACCGACACCATGATCACCGTTTCCATCGACCCGGGGACCGGCGAGGCGGCGATGTTCTCCGTGCCACGCAACTGGACCCAGGCGCCGTTGCCCGACGGCATGGGCGTGTGGGACGACTGCAACTGCTACCCCGAGCTGATCAACGAGCTGTGGATCGCCGGTGAGCGCTATCCGGACGCATTCCCCGGTCCGGGCACTCCGTCCGAGAACGCCGTCAAGGGCGTGATCTCGGAGTTCCTCGGGATCCCCATCCACTACTACGCCATGGTGAACCTCGACGGCTTCGTCGACATCATCGACGCGCTCGGCGGCGTGGAGATGTACATCCCATCGACCGTGATCGACGAGGAGTACCCGAACCAGGACGGCACCACGTACGAGCGCATCCAGATCGATCAGGGGTACCAGAAGCTCGATGGACACCTCGCCCTCGCCTATTCACGCACCCGCAACCAGGACAGCGACTACTTCCGCATGAACCGCCAGCGATGCGTGATCGAGGCCGTGATGGAACAGGCCGACCCCGCCTCGTTGTTGCTGAACTTCGGCACGCTGGCCGATGTCGTCAAGGACACGATGCTCACCGACATCCCCATTTCGGCGCTTCCCGAGCTCGTGAAGCTGCTGCCGGATGTCGATCTCGACAACGTGGTCTCCGTTCGGTTCATACCGCCCGAGTACCACCTGAAGTTCCGCGACGACGGCAAGCCGGGCCGGGTCGCGAACATCGACCTCGTCCACGAACACGTCGACCTGGTCATCGCCGACCCGCAGCGGGCCATCCAGGAACTGGGCCTCGAGCAGCTCGACGACGTCTGCGGGCCGCAGGCCTAGACGGGATCGGCGACGTCGATGAGGGCGTCCGTCCGTCGGTAGGTTCGACCCTCCACGGAGCGTTCGACGACCCACTCCTTGTGTGTGGCACGCGGCGGAAGTCCGATGATCCCGTCGTCGTTGGGGATGTGGGCGGCGGTTCCCCGACGGTCCCACTTGGAGAGTTGATCATCCACTGATGCCGACTCGATGATCGTGATGTCCTCCACGACCACCTCGACCGTCTCCGTCGCCTCGATTGCCGAAGGCGCACCGCGCACGGGCCCTGCGGTCTCGGGACCGCCGTGCTTGGTCCAGGTCGCGGCACGTGACGAGGACGCAGGCGCATCGAGCGGTCCCCTGTTGTTGATCGGCTTGTTCGGCCGTGGCATCCCAACCTCCGATCCCAATGTAGCGGAGCCCGCACGGCGGCGAAAGGGCCAACGACCGACCGCTACTACTGTCTAGTCCGTGAAGTTCCTGGTACGTACCGCATTGATGGTCGGAGCCCTGTGGGCGACGATCGCGATCGTCCCCGGGCTCACGTGGGAAGGCGCCTGGGGGTCTCTCGTCGTCCTGGCCCTTCTCATCGCCCTCGCCAACGCGGTGGTGATCCCGATCCTCAAGGCATTTGCGCTTCCACTGCGGATCCTCACACTCGGTCTCATCACATTGGCGATCAACATCGGCGTGCTGTTGGTCCTCCTCCTGGTGGCGGATCGCATGGATCTGGGCATCTCGAGCGACGGTCTCGTGTCGAGCCTCCTCGGTGCACTCGTGCTCACCGTCCTATCCTCCGTCATCTCGTTCTTCGTGAAGGATTGACCATGGCGCGTTCACGTGTCCCCGCTCCCCTCGCGGGTCTCATAACCGGAATCAGGTTTGCGACGAAGTCGCTCGAGCCTTCGCTCATGCCACGATCGGCGATCGATCAGGGCATCATCATGGGCGGCAGCTTCCTGACGGGGTTCCTCGCAGGCTCTGGTGCCGCTCGTGTCGTGGCCATCCTCCCGCTGCCGTCGTCGGGGCCAGCAATGCGGGTCGTGAGTGTCGCCGCGGCGTCGGCCCGATCTGCACAGGTTCTCAACACCAGGGATCCGGCGGCCCCTCCGCCAATCGACGAGCGCGAGGCATGGGGCGAGGTCGGGACGGAAGTCATGTCCGCCCTGGCGCTGTCGGGTTGGGGATCGAAAGGTCGTCCACCGATCGCTCGCATGACGACGGGTGGCGCCGTGCTCGCAGGCACCGCCGTCGAGGCGCAGTCGGCACTGGCTCGGCGCCAGGACGCGCCTGATCTCGTCTACCTGGCAACCTCGGTCGGGGTCGCCGCCGGCCTCAACGGCGTCGTTGCGGGTCTTGTGGGCTCCGTGTACGGCGCGGGTCGCCTCGCTCGCCGCCTCACCGGACGAACGGGACCCATCGGATCGCTGGCATTCGTGGCCGGCTCGGTCGTGGCTGTCGCCGCCATCGGGACCGGATTGAAGATCGGCATCGGAGCGGCCCTCGGCAAGATCGCGGCAGGCAACCGCATGACCGAGACCGCCTACGCCGAGGTCCCCGACGCCAACGGAGTATCGGGAAGCCGGTACAGCCTCGCCCCCTACGACACCCTCGGCCTCCAGGGACGCCGCCTCGTCTCCGAGCACACGCCCGTGGAGGACATCGCCGCCATGATGGGCGAACCCGTGCGCAAACCCCCCGTTCGCGTCTACATCGGTCTCGGCTCGGCCAACGACGAGGACGAGCGGGTCGAGCTTGCGATCCAGGAGCTGAAACGAGCCGGAGGCTTCGACCGGTCGCTGATCATCGCGGCCTCGCCAGCGGGTACCGGATACGTGAACTACATCGCAGTGGAGGCGGCCGAGCTGATGGCGCGGGGAGATGTCGCAACCGTTGCGATCCAGTACGGCGAGGTGCCCTCGATGCTCTCGATCGACAAGGTCGGTGCGGCGGCCAGTGTCTATGCGAAGCTCGTGCGGCGGCTGCGATCGGAGATCGATGATCTCGACCGCGGGATCCGCCTCGCTGCCTACGGCGAGAGCCTCGGTGCGATCACGTGCCAGATGGGCGTCCTCGACGCCTCGCCGGGAGTCGACGCCCTCGCCGTCGACCATGCGCTGTGGGTCGGAACGCCGCAGGGTTCGAAGCTCTTCGCATCACTCACCGGGGCCGGTGTTCCCGTCTTCGACGACTTCGACGGGGTACGCGCCTACCTCGGCGCCGGAAACGATGCCCCCTCCGTGTACTTCCTCAACCATGACAACGATCCGGTGACGAAGTTCACCCCGGAGTTGTTCTACAAGATGCCCGGTTGGCTCGCGACGAACGATCGCGGTCGGAACATGGATCCCTCCCAGCGATGGCTGCCCGGCATCATGTTCTGGCAGACACTCATCGACACGAAGAACGCCGCAACGGTGGTGCCGGGCGAGTTCTTCTCGACGGGCCACGACTACCGGGCCGATCTTGCCGAGTTCATCCGTGCCGCCTATGGCTTCTCGGATGTCTCCGACGCCCAGATGGAGGCGATCGAGGAGCGGCTTCGCCACTCCGAGGTCACCAGGGCGGCCAAGATCGCCGAGGGCAGGATTCCCACCGAGGTGGCCTGAAACTCGTAGCGTCGATGCTCGATGAGGTGCCGATATGCGCAAGGGGGTCCTGCGCGATGTCAGACGGATTGGCCGCGACCCATTCACCGATATCCACCTCGAAGTCACCGAATGTGCGGTGTGGTGAAACGGTGCAGTCTGAATCGGCCGGGCAACCCCTTGAGCTGAACCTCATCGGCGCTGTCGAATCCCAAACTTGATCCGAGAACCGCCTGACGGGCTGCATCCGAAACGAGTGTTTCTCCGGCTTTGGCGTTGCCCATTATTCTCGCTGCGACGTTGATTGATATCCCAGAGACATCGTCGCCTCGAACATCGACATCGCCGACATGGATACCGACGCGGATGTCCATGTTCTGTGCGGTCAGCGCTTCTCGGATCGATTGCGCAGCTTCGATGGCGCCTGTTGCCGATGGGATGAGCGCCAGCACACCGTCGCCTGTGAACTTCACGACGCGGCCGCCTTTGTGAAGGACGCTTCGCCGAACGGCCCGATCGTGGATGTCGAGAAGGTTCTGCCACCGTTCATCGCCGGCTTCGGCCGCTCGCTCGGTGGAGGCGACGAGGTCTGTGAACAAGACCGCCGTGACAAGACGCTGCGGAGCGAGGCCGGTTGCCGAGCCCGTGACGAACTGCGCGACCTCGGCCACCAGTGCGTCAACGTCACCAGCAATCGGGTAGAGATCAGATCCGGGGACCTCGACGAACGTTGCTCCGGCAATCTCGGCTGCGACTTCAGAAACCGCTTCTTCGTGAACCACGGCGTCACGGTTGTGGAGCACCAGGGTGCGCACGTCAATTCCCTTGGGCGTAAGAGGTGCCGAGTAGCCGAGCACGTGATCCCACATGCGGGAGGCCATTGCGGGACTCGCACCGCTTCGCCCCGCTCGTGACAACCAGTCCCAGAAGTCTGGTTCTCCGCTGCGACTGGGAAAGACCACCTCCTCTACTGAGCGGCCCGACACTCCCTCCTCTCCGAGAGAGCCGATCAAGTCGGCGAGACCGCTCGTGAACCGTGCCGGATTGATCAGCACCAGCGACCCGAAGAGGTCAGGTCGCTTCGAGGCGGCCAAACGAGCAACACCCATCGGCTCCCAGGAGACCACAACCGGACGGTTCAACCCAGCAGCATCGACGACGGCACAAAGGTCCTGAGCCCACTGCTCCTGTGCGCTTGTTGACCAATCGGTCATCGGATCGGAGAGACCGACACCTCGCTTGTCAAAGATCACCAGACGGCCAAGCGCTTCAAGTCCAGCCATGAACCGAGTCGCTACCCGATCCTCGGCCAACATCTCGAAGGAGAAGAAGGTACCTGCGACCATGACAACGTCCACCCCACCACTTTCGCCCATGACTTGATATGCGATGTGGTAGTCGCCCACGCTGGCGTATGCGATCTCATTCATCTGGATGAACCTATCCCCCACCTCGCAGGCTCCGAATGGAGGCTGTCGGCATCGAGACGCTCGTCGAGCTAATCCGTAGACGCGGGCAGCTGGAATGAAGTCATCAGGCGAGGCTAGTTCGTCCGCAGCGAACGGGCACGCATGACTGGCAACATGCATGGCTCCCCCAGGGCGAATATGAACTGCCGCAGGTTGCAGTAGACCGTCGGTCGGGGTCCAAGAACACATCAATAGACGACCCTCACGTTCACGCCAGCACGCCCACATCCGGCATCACGGCGTCACATCCTTGCGATAACCATGCCGACCGACGAGCTCCCCCTTCACAAATGTCGAGCACTGAGAGAAATCGTGTCACATCCAGTACGTTTGGCGCCACTAGATGGGTGATGTGGATAGCCAACAACTCCAACTTGCATCGGAACTCAAGCGCCACGAAGACGCCGTCTATTCGTTCTTCAGGCGCATGGGTTGTCAACCGGCTGACGCCGCCGATCTCACGCAGGACGCGTTCGTCCGAGCTCTCGTCGGCGTCGAGCGATTCCGGGGCGATTCGTCCTACCGCACCTGGTTGCTCGGGATTGCGAGGAACCTCCACCGGGAGTGGATCCGCAGGTCGTACCGATCTCCCATTCCAAACGATGCCATCGACATTGTCACTGCAGACAGCGATGACACTGCAGCCATTGCCGAGGCACTCGGCCGGCTTCCACTTGATGAGCGAGAACTCCTCGTTCTCCGTCACGTCGAGGGCCTCCAGAGCAAAGAGATCGCAGTGCTTCTCGGCATTAGCGACACAGCAACCCGACAACGGTTGTTGCGAGCTGCAGCAGCATTCAGGGAGATATGGGGTGAGCGATGACTGATCCGATTCAGGCCCTTGAGGCGATGGAACCTGAGTCTCCGCCGCGTGAAGTGGTGCTCGGTGCACTCCGGCTGTTCCGCTACCGAGTCATCGCAACCGTGGCCGTTGCAGCGCTCGTGATCGTGGGACTCGTCTGGTTCGCAAGTATTGAGAGGCAGTCGGCACTGCCGGCCGACGTTGCGAGTGTCGTCGACAACCCTCAGGCAGTCTTCGAACCAGCAAGTGGTTCGACCATGATCGGTCCTGTGCGGGTGTCAGTCACCGAGGTGGCAACCTCGCCCGAGGGCCAGGTAGCGCGCCTGATCTTCGAGGCAATCGACGAACAGGAACGATCGATCGAACTGGAGATCCTCGGTGTCATCCAGGATGCGACGATGTCGTCACCCGCCGATGTATCGATTCAGAGTCTGGGCCGGGACAGCGGTCGCAGATCAACGGCGGTCTGGGTGCCACTCGAGGCACAAGCCGATCCGTTCACGGCGAAGATCGAAGTGCTTGTCCTCCCAATTCCCGACTCGTTCCTCGACGAGGGCGGAGAGCTCTCATCCGATGACGGCATCACCGGCATCGTCACCTTCGAAAGGATCAGTAACCCATGACCTTCCAGCATTACGAGCTCGGAGCTGATGCATCGCTCCTCGACCGAACCACCCTGCGGGTGTTCAACTGGTGGCGACGCATCGGTCGAGACTTCTTCACCACCTACTTCCTGACCCAGCTGATGTTGGCGACCGTGCTCGTCGTTCCATTGACGTCGGTCCCGAGCGTCGGACTCTGGCAAGCGATTGGAGCTGCCGCAGCGGTGATCGCTCCGATCGCCGCCTGGCTGGTGCATCGCCGACACTACAGCTGGAGTCGTCCGAGGATGAACCCGCGTGCGCGTACGTGGGGCATCACCCTGGGCATCCTCTTGTTCCTGGTGACGGGCGTCTTCTTGATGGTGTGCGTCGGTTACATCGGCGTCTTGATCGCGATGCTGGCTCCCCAAGGTCCACTCGCTCTGCTACCTGCGATGGGAACCGGCGCAGCGGCCTGGATCGCCGCGACCATCCGCAAGCGTCAGCTCGATAGCCCGATCTACCCATAGATCTCCCTAAAGAAGGCCGGCGAGGTCTGCAGCGAGTAGTGGTTCATCACCCAAGCCGAAGTCGATTCAGCCCTCGGGTCAGGTTGAGCCAACGCATATCCGGCTGGGTCGGATGATCGTGGCCGGTGTTGACAGGCTTGCTGCAAGCCGACGGTCTTCAATCAGGCCGTTGGCGGGCTTGCTGCAAGCCGAAGGTTCTCAACCAGAGCATGTCTTGCAGACTCAGGCCACGTCGATGCCGTAGCGTCGCCCTACCCAGGTCTGTGTCCATCCAATGAGCGCCTTCATGATGAATCCGGCGAGCACCGACACTGCTGCGATGACGAGCCACGCCTGCCAGCGCGGCACGGTCAGGTCGAACAGCGTGCGGAGCGGAGGCACAGCCAACACGAACAGGTAGCCGGCGAACAGCGAGGCGAGCATCAGGTAGTGGTGGGGTTCCTTCGGTTCGATGACCTCGTACAGCACGATCAGGCCGAGGACGATCATCATGGTCGTGGCCGCCGTGCGCGATTGCTCGAGGGCGAGATCGAACGTGTCGATACGTGACACGCCGTAGAGCGTGAACGTGGCGATGCCAGACACCAGGCCTGCCGGAATCGCAAAGGCAAGGGCGCGTGGCAGGAACCCTTCGCGGATGGGGATCTCCCTCGGTTCGAAGGACAAGAAGAACGCGGGGATGCCAATGGTGAGCGACCCGATGAGCGTCAGGTGACGCGGGAGGAACGGGAACGCCAGACCCACGAATCCGATCGCGACGGCGAGGAAGGTCGCATAGACGGTCTTGGTGAGGAACAGGGACGCAACACGCTCCATGTTCGCGACGACACGGCGACCCTCGGCGACGACGTGGGGCAGCGAGGCGAACCGGTCATCGAGGAGGACCAGCTGGCTGACGGCCTTGGCTGCACCCGAACCCGATCCCATGGCGATACCGAGGTCGGCTTCCTTCACGGCAAGGACATCGTTGACCCCGTCGCCGGTCATGGCCACGATGTGTCCTCGCGCCTGGAAGGCCCGCACGAGGTCACGCTTCTGCTCGGGCGTGACCCGACCGAACACCGCGGTCGCCTCGGCAATGTCGGCACGCGCCTCGAGGTCCTCCGGGAGTGCACCGCCCTCGATGCTGCCGGTCCCCGGTATGCCGGTGGCAGCAGCCACGGCTGCGACGGTGGTCGGCGCATCGCCAGAGATGACCTTCAACGCGACGTGCTGGTCGGTGAAGTAGCGCACGGTGTCGGCTGCGTCCGGTCGGATCTGCTCCTCGAACTCGAGGACGAACACCGGTGTGACATCCTCGAAGGTCCTCGATGCGACTGCAGCCGCATCGGTGGCGCCGACCACGACGACGCGTCGACCCTGGGACGCAGCATCCATGATCGCCGGGCCGACACCCAACATCGCATCGGTGCTGTGTGCGAAGACGAACTCGGGAGCCCCGATCACCCAGGCTGCGCCATCGGCGAAAGCAACGGCGGACAGCTTGCGGTCAGACGAGAAGGCGAGGCTCTCCACGACCGTACTGGTTGCATACGCCGGATAGCGAGAGCCGATCGCCTGCATCGTCGGATTCGGATCGGCGTCGGCAGCCACGAGTGAACCGAGCACGACGCCGGGGTCCGGGCCCCCTTCGGCGAAGCGGTGCACCTCGGCCAGCCGAATCGTGCCATCGGTGAGCGTCCCCGTCTTGTCGACACAGACGATGTCGACTCGCGCCAAGGTCTCGACCGCCGGTAGCTCCTGGACGAGCACGTTGCGCTCCCCCAGTCGGATGACGGCGACGGCAAACGCCATCGAGACCAGCAGGACCAGGCCCTGCGGGACCATCGCCACCACGCCGGCCACCGTGCCCACCAGGCCGTCGGCCACGCTGCGACCTGTCTGGAGTTGGCTGTACAGCAGGAGGGCGGATGTCGGCACCAGTAGCCAGGTGACGATGCGCAGGATCTGGTCGATGGCTTCTGCGAGATCCGACCGTGCGAGGGTGAACTTCTTCGCCTCGGCGGCAAGGCGATTGGCATACGAGTCGGCACCGATGCCCGTCGCCACGCACGACCCGCTGCCAGCGATCACGAAACTCCCGCTCAGAACCCGAGCGCCACGCTCCTTCGGAATCGGAAGCGACTCGCCCGTCAACAGTGCCTCGGACACCTCCAGACCATCCGATTGGACCACGATGCCGTCCACCGGCAGGCTCTGGCCACGACGGAGATCGACGATGTCGTCCAGGACGATGTCATCCGTGGCGATGTCATGGCTGCCGTCGGCACGCACCACCGTGGCCCGTGGCGCGGCGAGGAGCGTCAACCGGTCCAGGGTGCGTTTGGCCCGGAGCTCCTGGATGATGCCGATCAGTGCGTTGATGATCATCACGAGGCCGAACATCGCATCGGCCGGCTCGCCGAACACGAGGATGACGACGAGCAGGACGGTGATGATCGCGTTGAACCTGGTGAGGATGTTGGCCGCGAGGATGCTCGCTACGGAGCGGGATTCCGTGTGTTCGTATCGATTGGTGAGCCCGGATTCCCGTCGCTCGCGCACCTCGTCGTCGGTGAGCGGACGTGCGCGCGCCAGCACTTCGGCGGCGACGGCAGGATCAACGGTCCCTGGCACCGAAGAGTTCCTCGTAGTCCGCCATGGACGCCTCGACGACCGCCCTGGCATGGTCGGCGCCGTACACGAGGGGAATCTTCACGGTGGTGTCGCGGCCCGGCATCACCTTGTAGGTGAGGAAGTAGTGCTCCAGGCGATCGACCATCGCCGTAGGCAGGTCGGCCAGTTCCTCGACCTCCTCCCACACGGGATCGACATCGAGCACGGCGACGATCTTGTCGTCGGCCTCGTCCCCGTCGATCATCTGGAAGCCTCCGACGACCCGTGCTCGCATGATGATCTCACTGCTGTCGATCGGCCGCTCCGAGATCACGCAGATGTCCAAGGGATCGCCATCGGAGCGATCGACGTCTGGGCACAGTGCAGCCACCCGGTCACCGCAATACGTCTGGGGAATGAACCCATAGAGCGATGGAGGCGAACTCGACCCGGTCTGCGGACGGTCGACCTTGAGGTACCCCGTCTCCTTATCCACTTCGTACTTGATCACGTCGAGCGGAGTCATCTCGATGAAGGCGGTGACGATGCGTGGTGGATCGACGCCTACGGACAGCCCGTGCCACGGGTGCGGCCGCCAGCGATAGAAGGGCGTGGGGAAGGACATGGTGTCTGTCTACCACATCGGTGATGGCTGGGCGAGATCGCCTAGCCGCGGAGAGCGGGCATCGCCACGTCGAAGACGGCCGAGCCGAGGGCGATCACGTCCGCCGAGGGGATCGACCCGCCCCCTGGCACCTCGAGATAGGCGCCCTCCCATCCATCCCGGTGCCATGTCGCACCGGCCGGAAGCGGCACCGCTGCGAACTCCTCCGAGAACGGCCATGGATTGACGTAGAGATACGACGTTTGCGCCGGGTACCAGCCCATACCGATCTGGGCGCTCGTCTCGGACCCTTCGTAGTCGACGGTCCTCTCCGAATACCACTCGGCGGCGATGTCGAATCCGTGCGGCCACAGATGGGGGCCGGTCACCTCACCCTCGACGGCTGCGACCACCCGACCGATCGCATCGATCGCTACGGTCGCGGCCTGTGCGAACGCTTCGGCAGCATCCGCGTCGTACGGCTGGCGGCCTGCGTCGTCGTAGCGCGCCGGGTCGGCAGCAATCGCTCGGCCGTGCCTGCCGCTGAGTTCGTGGATCGCTTCGCCGACGGTCCTCGGTGACGGGCCATCGATGAGGGACATGCGTCGGATGTCAGACCCGGCCGTCACGACCACGAGATGGTCGATGAGATCGAGTTCGCCCAGGAGTTCGGAGCCGTCCTCGAGGGCAACGGGTGTCATGGCGAATCCTCGCGCCGTTGGGTCCATGGCCACATGGGACCAGCGAGGATCGTGCGGTGCACCGGCGCGTGCGAAGGCGGTCAGCGTGTGGGCGTAGCTTTGCAGCGAACCCCTGGTCGTTTCCCACCCGTCCGGCAGGTCGTGCAGCTCCACCATCGGTCCCTCCGTACTCGGGTGCCTTCGGTCCGAACAACCAACGAGGATCAGGGCGATTCCCGCGAATCGAGGCGAGCCAGATCGTTGGCTATCTCCTGTTCGACCGCCGAACGGTCCTGGGTCATGCCGTGGACACCCTCAGTGACCCAGTCGTCGTGACCATGGTCGAGTGCCCGCATCACGGTCAGGCCGAGGATGATGACGATGCCAACGGCGATGCCGAATCCGAATGTCGGCAGAGCGATGATCGCGAAGTCGTAGTCACGCGGCTGGATGCTGAGCGTGATGCCGCCAGACGGATGCAGGGTGCAGGTGAAGAAGCCCCCATACGCCGGTTGGAGCTCGAACGCCTGGATCGTGTTGGGCGGTACCACCCAGTTGCCAAGCGTGTGAGCGACATCGTCGCGGTTGTCGAGCACCAGCGTGTCGTCCGCGTAGAACGTCCACGTCGGGGGGATATTGAGGGGATTCTCGCCCTGCTCGATGAGGGCATAGGAGCCGGGTGGGATGTCGAGGGTGTGGGTCGTGGGATCCCGCGATCCGTCCGTGTATATGAGGAGCGCAATCGACGAGAGGGCGAACACCGTCAGGATCGACAGCGTCATGATGATGACGGCTTCGATGACACGTCGCCGGGTCGAATAGGTCTTCTTCGATGTGAGCCGCTCTGCGGTGTCGGTCATCTAGAAAAGGTACAGCGTCGGGTAGATCAGTACCCACGCGAGGTCCACGAAATGCCAGTACTTGACGACGCCTTCGACTCCCCAGTACTGCGACGATCCGAAGTATCCCCGGATGCCGAGGAACAACACGATGAACAAACCAATCAGCCCAGTGATGACGTGGAAGGCGTGGAGGCCGATGAGCATGAAGTACGAGGACCCATACGCGGTTTCCGGTGGGTAGTGGAGGGTCGCCTCGTGCAGCTCGATCGCAACGCCGACGAGGAACAGCAGACCCATGACGATGGTCGCCGCCGTGAAGATCAGGAAGTTCCTGCGATGGTCATACTTGATCGAGGTCTCGGCCATGTAGGCGCTGATGGACGACAGAAGCAGGATGATCGTGACACCCAGAGCCAGCAGCTGATTGAGGTCCTCGGGCCGCTCCGTCCCCGTCGTGAAGTACCGCGCGGACAAGAAGGCGGCGAACAGGAAGCATTCGGAGAAGATGAACAGCCACAGCCCCATGCGGTTTGCACGTGGCTGGAACGACATGTCCTGGTGGTACTCGTCGTGGCCGTGGTCCTCGGCCTGGGGTGCGGTGTCGAGCGTCGTCATCAGTGATCGTCACCCCACAGGGCACGGATGTGCATGAAGGTGTCGAGGATGATCCAGCCCTTGGCGAGCACGAAGGGAAGCAGCGCCCAGAGCATCCAGGGTTCTCCCTCGAATTGTGTGGCGATGATGTACTCGATGATGGTCATCACAGCGAGCCAGAACGCTCCCATGAGGCCCTTGCGGGTGTCCTTGCGCAGACCTTCGCGGTCGACGGCAACCTGTTCGGTCGTCATACGAGCGCTTCTTCCTCGGCCGGTGGCGGATCATCTGGCTGCTCATCCGGTGTGGGCTTCGCCACTTCTGCGGGGAAGTAGGCGTGTACCGAGCCCTCGATGCCGTAGTCGTAGGGGTGGCCGACGACCTTCGGCTGGCTCGTGAAGTTGTGCGTCGGTGGCGGGGAGGACACGAGCCATTCGAGTGTGCGAGCGTTCCAGGGGTTCGGACCGGCCTTTGGTCCCCAGATCGCCGAGTAGATGAGGTTTCCGAGGAACAGCAGGAAGCTCGCCCCGAGGATGAGCGCCCACACCGAGGCGAACTTGTTGGCGCCCTCATACGCGGGCGGGTAGTCGCCAATGCGCCGGTTCATGCCGTTCATACCTGCCCAGAACAACGGGATGAAGGTCGCGTTGAACGCAACGGTCACCCACACGGCGAAGACCTTGCCGAGCGTGTCGTTGTACATGCGGCCCGTGAACTTGGGGAACCAGTAGAACACGGCAGCGAGAAGAGCGAAGATCGCACCACCCACGATCGTGTAGTGGAAGTGTGCAACCACGAAGTAGGTGTCGTGGAGATGAATGTCCGTTGCGACATCGGCGAGGAAGATGCCGGTGATACCCCCGATGAGGAAGTTGAACAACCATCCGAACGCGAGCACGAGGGGCGTTCGGAACCACAGTCTCCCCTGCCACAGGGTGCCGATCATGCCGAGGAAGATCACCCCGGTGGGGATGGAGATCGCTTCGGTGAGGATCATGAACGGGCCATGCAGGAAGTCGGCCATGCCGCTCGTGAACATGTGGTGGGCCCACACGACCACGGACAGGCCGACGATGGCCAGCATCGATGCGATGACGGCCCGGTAGGCGAACAAGGGCTTGCGCGCGAACGTCGTGGTCAACTCCAGGATCACGCCGAATCCCGGAATCACCATGATGTAGACGGCCGGGTGGGAATAGAACCAGAAGATGTGCTGATAGAGCAGTGACGTACCCACTTCGGGTGAGAAGAACGACGTCCCAGCGACCCGGTCCATGGTCACGAGAACGAGTGCGCCGGCGAAGAACTGCGTGACGGTGAATGCCAGCAGCGCCGTCGCGAATGCCGCCCACGTGAAGATCGGGAGGCGCCCCCATGTCATTCCTGGGGCCCGCATCGTGATGACGGTCACCAGAATGTTGATGGCCCCGAGGATCGAGACGAGGCCGAAGGTGATGATGGCCATGTTGAACAGGATCTGGCCGGACTCGTTCGTGACCGACAGCGGAGCGTATGCCGTCCATCCGGCGTTGAAGGCGCCGAGCAGCGGTGCGGCGAGCAGGGCGATCGCCACCGGTGGCAACAGCCAGTAGGCAAGTGCGTTGATGCGGGGGAACGCCATGTCTGCGGCCCCGACCTGGATCGGGACGATGTAGTTGCCGAATGCACCGATGACGCCGGCGACGGCCACGGCGACCATGAGGATGCCGTGCATCGAGACGATCTTGTTGAAATCGTCGAGGTCGACGACACCGATGCCGGGCGACGCGAGCTCGATGCGCATGATCATGGCGGAAATGCCACCGATGAGCAGCACGCCGATCAGGGTGACGCCGTACTGGATGCCGATGACCTTGTGGTCGACGCTGAACGAGAAGTAGCGACCCCAGGAACGGTCCTGGGAGACCTCGGGGGACTTGCCGATCCACTGGCGGCCGAACGCCTCGATGCCACCGACACCTGCGAGCCAGCCGAGGAGCGCGAGGACGTATCCGATGATGACGGCGATCTCGTCCGTCGGGCTACCGCCACGGATGCCCATCGTCAGGAGGACACCGGCGATGTAGCCGACCGTGGCGAGCACCGCGCCCCGCAGGACCCACTTGAGGGGCCTGTGGGCCTTGGGGCGGCCCTTCTTCGTCCGTCGCCCCTGTGGTGTCAGCGAATCCCCACCATGGGCGCCGGCTGAGACATTGGGCTCTTCGACCATCGTCATATCCGGTTACTCACTCTCCAGCAGGCTGTCGATGTGCTCGGTCCACTCTTGCTCGCTCACGACGCGGATCGGCATCGCCATGGTGGCGTGGCCGGCCCCGCACAGCTCCGCACATTGGATCCGCAGGTTGATGTCGTCGTCGATGGTTCCCTCGCCCTCGGCGGTGGCGAAGGCCTGGGTGGTGAGGCCCGCGACGGCATCGATCTTGATGCGGAACGCAGGGATCCAGAACGAGTGGTTGACGTCAACGCTCGTGACGTCGTAGCGGACCCTGGCCTCGGAGGGGATCACGAGCTCGTCGAGCTGCTCGGCACCGTTGGGATAGGTCACCCGCCAGAAGAACTGGGCACCCTCGATCTCGATCGCATAGTCGGCACTGGGTTCGCCGCGGATCTCGGCGAGGCCCACGAATCCGGGATTGATGACGACGAAGATCGCAAGGGCGCTGGTCAGGACGAGCCAGGTGGTGACGACGACCCGGTTGTCGCGTTGGGGGGGCCGTCCTCGCGTTGGGCGCCGTTGGACCGCCATCCGATGAGAGCCCAGGTCATGACGGCGAGCACGAGGGCCATCACGGGTGCGCCGAGGTATTGGAGGAGGACCATCGCTTCGTCGACGACATGGGCCTCTTCCGCCCATTCGGCGGGCAGCCAGTTGAACTGGGCGATCGCCCACATCATCAACACCGTATACGCCAGCCAGAGAATCCCGACCGGTATCCACGATTTCCGCACGCACCCTCCAGGCGTCCGATGTGCCGTTTGCGAGCACAGATGGTACCCACGCCACAGGACACCCCGTCAGACCCTTCACGAGTGCGCCCCGATGGTGACGGTGATCGTAGCCGCACGCCTCGCGTATACGCAGATCACCGACATCGGCGGTCTCCCACGTGACGCACGTGACAATTCATGAGTTATATACTCAGGAACTATGACGACGCGGACCTCCATCGATCCAGGCCAGAAGACGCATCCGTATCGCGATCCGGTAACGAGGTGGTTGCTCCTCGTGGCGTTCCTCGTGTTCCTGATGGTCATCGTCGGCGGATTCGTCCGTCTCTCACGTGCAGGCCTGTCGATTGTCGAGTGGGACGTGGTCACGGGCGTGATCCCGCCGATCGGCGATGCCGCGTGGGAGGCTTCGTTCGCCGACTACCAGCTGACCCCCGAGTACCTGCTCGTCAACCAGGGCATGACGCTGTCGGAGTACCAGTACATCTTCTACCTCGAATGGGCGCACCGGTTGATCGCACGGATCGCTGGCCTGATCGTGGTGGTCCCGCTCATCTGGTTCATGGTGCGCGGCGTGATCTCGGTGCGCGAATCGCTGCGCTACTGGGGAATCGCTGCCCTCTTCGGCATTCAGGGGGCGATCGGCTGGATCATGGTGTCGAGCGGCCTCCAGGATCGCCCAACGGTCAGCCACTTCCGGCTCACCATCCACCTCCTCGCCGCCCTCGTGCTCCTCGGCCTGGCCCTGTGGATGGCGCTCGACCGGATCCGTGATGCCTCCCCCGCCGACCGACGCGCTCGCCCCCGCTTCGGCGGCCATACGCATCCTCACGTGGGCGGTGTTGGCGACGACCGTGCTCCAGATCGCCTACGGCGGCCTGGTCGCCGGCCTCAAGGCGGGGCACGTATCGAACACGTGGCCCCTCATGTTCGGATACCTCGTGCCGCCCAACCTGCTCAGCGTCGTGGATCCGTGGTGGATGAACCTGTTCGAACCGTTGGGGTCCCACTGGGTCCATCGCTGGCTCGCCTTCGTCGTCACCGGATTGGCCGTCGCCCTGTTCGTCGTGGTGCGACGCGAGCGCCCCACGGACGGTGCATCCGTACGGACCACAGGTTGGCTGCTCGCCGCGCTCGGCGTCCAGATCGGGCTCGGAGTGGCAACAGTGCTCCTCAACGTGCCCAAGTGGTTCGCTCTCACACACCAGGGGGTCGGCATAGCGGTGTTCTGTTTCGCCATCGTCGCCACACACCGGATCACGGCGGCCGTCAGCGATTCCGAGCCCGTCGTGGCATCACAACCCACCGCGTAGGGCAGCCGAGGGAGCAGCTCGCGTAGGTACGGATCGGGTGGATCAGGGATCCGGCGGGGGTCGCGAGGATCCAGGCTCGTCGCCCTGTCGCGGTCCCCGTCGACCGACGTGGACCGCTCGGTGATGGCGACGGCACAGCAACCGGAGGTTGTCGAGGGACGTCGGACCTCCGGCTGCCCAGTGGACGACGTGGTGGGCGTCACACCAACCAGCCAATGCATCACATCCGTCCCAGGTGCAGCCGCCGTCGCGGTGCTCCACCGCTCGGCGCATCGCGGACGGGACCGTGCGTGTGGCACGCCCGACGTCGAGGATCTCCGATCCGCCACGCACCACCATGCGCACGATGTCGGCGTCGCATGCGAGGCGTCGGATGTCCAAGGCGTCGACCGGCGTTCCGTCGATCTCGGGGAGCAGGTCGCGGTCGCTGCCGATCGTGGGAGCGACGTTGGCATCTGACCTGCCGCTGCCCACGAGGTGGTCGTAATCCACGGTCACGGTGATGTGCGGCTTCGTTCCCCCTGACGTCACCGCCGTGTCGTTGCGATCGAGCCAGAAGCGGCAGACCTCTGTGACGGCATCGGCACGACGCTGGCGCGGCGTCCGGACGTCGTCGGGATCCAGGTTCGCAGGGTCGGCCAACGCACGGATCGCGCGTTGCCACGACATGCCCGGACTCCGGATCGAGGTCGCCCGACAGCCTCCACATGCCGTCGAACGTCTGATTGACGGACACTCCCCGTCGCTGGTAGCGGTGCTTCAGCTCGCCCTCGGTGTACTCGGGCGCCACCTGCTGTTCCCAGCGGTCCGCGGCCCGGCGCAGGTCCCGAGTCGACAGATACGTCGCTGCGTCCACCAGGACACTGCCGTGGACACCGAACGCCGTCGGCGTGCCGACCGGCGACCCCGGTGACGATGCGAACGCTCGACATCGGGACCTTCCCCGACAGCGACGCATCGGTGAGGGCGTCGAGTTCCGACAGTACCCGACCGACGCGAACCGTCGTCGATGCCTCGCCCGGACTCATGCGACACCGTGACCGGAGCCATTGCTTCGTCGTCAACACGTGGCGCTCATCTGCGATGCGGCGCCGATCGTATTCGGCGACCCTGAGAGCGAGTTCCGTCTCGGCCGCATCGATTCGCTCCTTCAAGGAGATGATCGATGCTTCCAGTTGTTCATCAGAGGATTGAGCGAGTACCGCCGCCACATCCCTGCCGACTCCCTCGCCCGACCCTCGGTCAGGTAGGAGGTTCATGGTCACACCCTATGCCCCGGGTGTGACACGTTTCGTCCAACCGGTGCGGGTGCCGCCCGCTCCGGATGCACCACTCACACGGCGATGAACGGAGAGAAGATGAACACGAGGATGATGCTCGCAACGCCGACAGCAACGGCAGCAGCGATGCCCACCGACGAACGGCTTGACGCCGAGACCCTTGTAGCTGGCTGAAGGACGTTCCGAGACCGACCGCAGCCATGGCCATCGCCAGGCAGTACTCGGCCGTCGTGCGGATGCCGTCGACCAGGCCATCCCATGCCTCGGGTCCCCAGATGCCGAATGCCGATCCCCCGGACTCGATGGCTGCATCGCCGATCGACCTGAAGATGGCCATTGCGACGAAGCCGAGGATGAACACGGGGAGCATGTCGATCACCCTCGTACGCGACCCGACGTCTGATCCGAGATCCCGCTGACGCCGCACGTACACGTACGTGATGGCGGGGATGACGACCAACATCAGGAGGTTGCGCACCAGCTTGCTGACGATGGCGATATCGGCGGCGCTCGGTGAGGCGATGACGTCGAAGGACTGGTCGTAGATGAGTCCGGCACCGGCAACCTGCGCGGTCTCGTGGATCGAGGTGCCCAGGAACAGGCCGACCTGGACGACATCACCCCCGAAGATGAGGTTCCCGAGGAAGGGGTAGAGCAACATGGCGGCGATCCCGAACACGGTGATGTTGGCGATCGCATAGGTGACCTCTTCCTCCTTCGCCCGGATACCGGGTGCGGCGGCGACGATGGCCGTGGCACCACAGATCGCGGTCCCGATGGCGATGAGGGAACCGAGGCGATCCGACAGTCCGAGGCGACGGGTGGCGAACGTGGCGACGAGCCAGGCCGGTGAGGACCGCCCCAACGACGATCGGTATGCCGAACAGGCCGATCTCGAGCACGTCCATGATGCTCAGGCGGATACCCAGCAGGATGATGCCGAGTCGCAGCAGCTTCTTGAGCGAGAACGCGACACCGGGGGCGAACACGTCGCTCAACCCGATCGTATTGCGCACGAGCATCCCCAACACGATGGCGACGAGGATGAAGCTCACGAGCCCCGAGAGTCCGAGCAACCGGTTCACGCCATCGGCGATCAGGACCGCAGCCACCACCACGACGGCGGCGAGGCCCACGCCCGGCAGGAGCGATGGCACGCGATCGATCGTCGTTCCGAAGAGCAGGTTCTCCACCCGCCCGGGTGTGCGCGTTTCTTCGAGTCTCGGTCATGGACCCCAGTATCGGCCATGTCGCGTCGCTGACGGCGAACTCGCTGCCGATCCGTCAATCACCCGACGGATGGCGGACCCGTTGCGAAGACACTGCGGTCGTGGGTCGAGTTCGTCGAAGGTCAGTGGCCGAGCAGGAAGTTCTTGACTCCTGCAACGGCGAGTCCGAGCATCAGCACGACTCCACCCACCACTACGGACTGCATCGTCGTTCGTCCGCCAGCGCGCGCCACGGCATAGCCCGCTCCTCCGACGATGAGAGCCGGCACGAAGCTCGTGACCGAGACATCGTTGGCATCAGAGACCATCAGCACCGGGATGGTGCACAGGGCGGCCACAATCACTGCACCGGCCATCTGGGCGATTCCGATGCGGACGTCCTGCCCGGATATCCGACCACCGCCGTAGACGCGGGCGGCTGTGCGGAAGGCAAACCAATGCGCAAGGGCCAATCCCAGGGTCGTTCCCCAGATCAGAACTATGAGGGCACCGCCATGGATGCCGCCATCGACACGCCCATCACCCCCCTCTTGACCGGACGGGAGCGCGGTGAGCGCTGCAAGGAGCACGATCGACACATAGAGCACCATGACCGTGGCCTCCCGCAGGACCTCGATCCGCTCCTTTTCAGCCCCGACTGATCGGCTTGTGTCGGGAGTCGGAGCATCGTCGCCTCGTCCAGCTTCGCGCACGGAACCTCCAGCTCGCGACATTCGGGGGCACCGTCGGAGCAGTGTATATCCGCCCCGCCATCTGGAGTGGGCCCGGTAGGACTTGAACCCAAAGCCTCACCGCAGACGCACGAGCGAACCGCCGAGCACCTCGATGTGCCTACGCCAAGGCGGACCACTTGGACACGACCCGTGCACGCCACGACGCGGTGATTCCCGCGTGGGACGGCGCGATGGGTGGGCCCGGTAGGACTTGAACCTACGGCCAAGCGATTATGAGTCGCCTGCTCTAACCAACTGAGCTACGGGCCCGCTGTCGACAGGATACGGAGCCTCGATGGTCAGATGCGGTCGCTCCCCCAGCGACTCAGCTCCCGAGGGCTCCGAAGACCTCGTAGACCATGAACGCCGGCCAGAAGAGCGCCTGGAAGAACGAGAAGACGTATCCCCAGAAGGAGTCGGCCTGCTGCCAGAAATAGAAGAACGCACCGAATATGCCGAGGCCGTAGATCGCCCCGCCACCTGCCGCACCCGCATTGCCCGAACTCATGTGATACCCCACTTCCTGCCCTCAGGATACCCACCCAAGCCATCCGCGGCGCTCGCCGCGGCAAGGGTGGGTCGGTCAACGAATGGCAGCGACGCCACCGTACGGCACACCAGCGAGGTGGGCCATCTCCCGATCGAACGTGGTCAGGTCCTCGATGGCGAATCCGCCGAGCGAGGCGTGACCGCAGGCGCGGGCCATCACGGTCATCAGCTCGACGGTTGCCTCGAAGAACCGGGCCAGACGCTGGGCGGCCTCGTCGACGGGGAGACGTGCTCGCAGGTGTTCCTGTTGGGTGGCGATGCCGACGGGGCAGTTGTTCGTGTTGCACGCACGCATTCCAAGACAGCCGATCGCCTGGAGTGCCGCATTCGACACGGCGATGCCGTCGGCACCGAGTGCCAGCGCCTTGACGAAATCGGCGGGGATCCGCAGGCCCCCCGTGATGATGAGTGTCACGTCCGTCGCTCCGGCGTCATCGAGGAAGCGACGAGCCCGCGCGAGGGCGGGGATGGTCGGCACTGAGATGTGGTTCCTGAACAACAGCGGTGCGGCTCCGGTTCCCCCGCCGCGACCGTCGACGATCACGTAGTCGACGCCAACGGCGAGTGCCGCCTCGAGGTCTTCCTCGATGCGCTGGGCGGACAACTTGAATCCAATGGGGATACCACCCGTCGCGTTGCGCACCTCGTTGGCGAATTCTGCGAAATCGGCTGGTGTCGTCCATTCAGGGAATCGGGAGGGCGACACTGCGGGCTGCCCGATCGGTACATCACGAACAGCAGCGATCTTCTCCGTCACCTTCGGACCGGGGAGATGCCCGCCGGTGCCAGTCTTGGCAGCCTGCCCTCCCTTGAAGTGGAAGGCCTGGACATCGGCGAGCGCGTCCCACGAGAAGCCGAATCGCGCCGATGCGAGCTCGTAGAAGTAGCGGGTCGACTCGGCATGTTCCTCTGGCAAGATCCCACCCTCTCCCGAGCAGATGCCTGTGCCAGCGAGCTCGGCACCACGTGCGAGCGCCACCTTGGCCTCGAGGGACAGCGCCCCGAAGCTCATGTCCGAGACGAATAGGGGGATGTCGAGGAGCAGCGGTCGACGGGCTCCTGGACCGATCACCAGCGACGTGTCGACCGGTTCATCATCGAGTAACGGCGGACGTCCGAGCTGGGCCGTCACGATCTGGATGTCGTCCCACTTCGGCAGGTGGTCCTGCCTGACCCCCATTGCACCCATCGGTCCGTGGTGCCCCGTCTTCGAGAGCCCATGGGTCGCGAGCTCGTCGATGTATGCGACGTGTGGTTCGGCAGGAGTCCCGGTGGGGTCCTGATAGGCACCTTGGTATGCGTCGCGGTCGAACGGCTGGGGATGATCCTCTCCGTATGCGGCGAGCTCATCGGCATCGACCGTTATTACGCCATCGACGACCCACGACGTGAACCGGTGGAGCGCCTCCTTCGGGTTGTAGCTCGACACACCCGTATCGAATCGGTAGTCCCAGCGATGTAGCCCGCAGATGAGGTCGTCACCCTCGATGTGGCCGTCTGCCATCAACGCACCTCGGTGGACACATCGCCCGTACAGGACGCTGTGACCCTCCCCATCGGGCCACCGCACGATCACGAGGTCGATCCCCTCGACGAAGACGTGGGCGAGACCACCCGGTTCGAGAGCCTCGAACTCGGCTATGGGTGTTGCGCGCATGTCATCTCCCTCCTCGGTTCGATCCATCACGACCCGGAGGGACCCGCCGTCCGGGGTTCGAGGTAGTGGTACGTGTATGCCGCTTCGAATCCGAGCCGCTCGTACAACCTGCGCGCCGGTGCGTTCGTTCCCAACACCTGGAGTGCAGCGTGGGTCGCTCCCTGTTCATGGCCCCAGGCGCACGCCCGTTCGACCACTGCCGATGCCAATCCCTGCCCTCGAGCCGCTGGCGCCACGGCGAGGGAGAAGACACAGCACACGGCATCGACAACCCCGGCAATGGCCACGGCTGCGCCCGGCACCGAGAGTCCAGTGCCCAAGTCGACACGTTCCATGATGCCGAGCAGAGGTGCACGGGTCGCGGGGCCGTATCCATTGAGGACCATGAGGTCGTCCATGAACGCCGACCCTTGGAGCGGTGTCAGCGCGACTCCGCTGTCGGTGGCCGAACGCGACCGCAGCGGTCGGGTCAGGACCAGCGTCTCATCGACTGGGTCGAGACCCCACGCAGGGACTGCGGCGGCCATCGTGGGACCGTGGCTCAACGGCGTGACCCGGATCGGCGGGACCCCTCCCCCATCCCCGGAGATCCACGATACGATCGCCTCCCAAGTTGCCCGATCGATGGCTGCCGGTCCGTGCGCCGATGATGAGTTGAGGCGACGTGTGAAACCGCCGTTGCGAACGAGGACCCATCCACCGACGCTGGCCGTCTCGGCTGGCGACCACACACTCCGGCACGCCCTTTCGATCAGGGTGATCGACGGCTTCACCTCTGCATGGACGCCTCGAGGCGCTCAACGAGCTCAGCCGGGAACCTCGTGGGTCGGCCCTCGAGTGTCGTGCATGCCCCGATCACGGTTTGGGTGGCGAGCACCTCGGTGCCCCGGACGATCCGCTGGCCGAAGCGTGCCGTGACTCGTTTGACCTCCTCGACCCAGGTCTCGACGACGAGCTCGTCCCCCTCGACCCCGGGTGCGAGGAACCGTGTCGTGATCTCGCTGACGACGATCTGGGTCCCGAGATCGGACATGCCCGTCAGGGTCCATCCGAAGGAGGCGAACAGGTCGATGCGGCCCACCTCGAAGTACTGGATGTACACGGCATGGTTGAGATGCCGGTACGGATCGAGCTCGTAGAAGCGAACCGTGATGGGCGTCTGATGGATCATCGGACGCAACGTACTACGGCGTACGGAAGCCGTGTTGCCTCCACGCCTCGTACACGCCGATGGCAGCGGCGTTCGCGAGGTTCAACGAGCGGCCCTTGGGTGCGATCGGGATGCGCAGCCGCTCGGTGACACGGGGGTGATGCAGGATGTCGGGAGGCAGTCCATCCGATTCGCGCCCGAACATCAGCACGTCGCCCTCCCCGTACGCCACGTCCGTGTACAGCGTGTCGCCGTGCTGGGAGAAGGCATACATCGTCTCGGGCTCGACGGCCTCGAGGAATGCCGGGAACGACCGGTGGACCATGACATCGGCGAAGTCCCGGTAGTCCAACCCGGCGCGCCGCATCCGAGCGTCGTCGAGCGTGAATCCGAGCGGCTCAATGAGATGCAGCGAGCAGCCGGTGTTGACCGTGAGCCGCATCAGGTTCCCGGTGTTGGGCGGTATCTCCGGCTCGAACAGGACGACCGTGAACACCGTCAGGCCTCGCCCCGCATCGCCTTCTCGAACAGGATCATCATCCCGAGCGCCGGGTCCTTGGATTGGATCGTCTTGACGCGGTCCCAGTTCTCCCGTACCTGCGTCGCGAGCCAGCTTCCGATCGTTCCGAGGCTCATCCAGTGGTACGGGACTTCGCGGCGGCTTGGCGGCTTCGAACCGAAGACCATGAGCCGGAACCGGATGCCAGCCGGGTGGAGGGCCGTGCCCGTGGCTATCAGTTCATCGACCAGTTGGTCCGACACCTCGGGGCGCATCTGCCCGAACCGGCGAAGCACCGCGGCAAGCACCTCGGGCTTGCGAGCCGAACGATTCAGGTCGGCCGCCCCCTCCTTGACCTCGGCGATGATCACCTCGATGTGCGACTCGGTCAGGTCGAGGGCGGGGTCGGGCTGGATGCGGAGCCCACCGGTCGGCTCGGTGGATTCGATCCCGCCGGCACCGGGGAAACGCAGCGCGAGCACGTCGATGTCGGTGACCGTGCGGGTCTCACCCTCCTCGAGTACCTCGAGGATCGGGTACTCGGTGACGGTGAAGAACCCGTTGGACTGGAGGTAGCTCTTGACGAGGGCGACAGCGGTGTCCATGGGTTACGAGCCTAGGACCGCACGTTCGGCGGCAGCAGCGTCAGGCGGCTGCTGGACGTCGGCTGGCCAGGATGCGGCTCGCCACGGCGACAACGAGGCGCCACCCCACCATGCCTGCAACGAGGAATGCCGTAGTCACGACGATGAAGGAGCGAGCGGTGCCTGCGTCCCACACGAAGCGCCGCAAGAGCATGCCGAGCACCACGGTTCCGACTGCCAGCCCCAAGCCGGTCGTCCAAGCGGTCGGACGACGCCAGGCACGGAGGATGACGATCGACAGCCCGAGGGCGATGAGGAACGGCGCAGCAACGCGCAGATAGTCGCTGATGCCGCTGATGAATCCGTGGTCCTCGCGTCCCACGATGACGAAGGTGACCACGACGAGTGCGTCCACGACCCAGAACCAGTGCTTCATGCGCCGGAGCGTAGGAACGGACGCGCCCAACCACGGGGCTGCCGGGATGAGCCGGGTTGCGGGGCGTCTCGGAGCGGCCGCACCGGGCATGGTTGCGTCCTATCCTTCCCACCGCATGGACTTCACCTTCACCGACGAACACCAGGCCCTGCGCGCGATGGTGCGCAGCTTCGCCGAGGAGCGCATTGCGCCCCATGCCGTCCAATGGGACCGCGACCACCATTTCCCCATCGACGTCGTCCATGCGATGGGAGATCTCGGGTTGTTCGGCATCACGGCCGACGAGCAATGGGGTGGCGCAGGCAGTGACCTGACGAGTCTGTGCATCGCCATCGAGGAGTTGGCCAGGGTCGACCAGTCGATGGCCATCACACTCGAAGCCGCCGTGGGACTCGGTATCAACCCGATCCACGAGTTCGGATCGCGCGAGCAGAAGGCACGGTGGCTCCCGGACCTCGTTGCAGGTCGCACGCTCGCTGGTTTCGGACTGACCGAGCCCGAAGCCGGCTCGGATGCCGGGGCGACCGCGACACGGGCGGAACTCGACGGCGACGAGTGGGTGATCAACGGATCGAAGGCCTTCATCACCAACTCGGGATCGGACATCACGAGCGTGGTCACGATCACCGCTCGGACCGGGCCCGACGAGATCTCGACCATCATCGTGCCGTCGGGGACGCCGGGCTTCGTCGTCGAACCGCCGTATCGGAAGATGGGCTGGCACGCATCCGACACCCACGGCTTGACCTTCACCGATTGCCGTGTGCCCTACGACAACCTCCTCGGCGAACGCGGCAAGGGCTTCCACCAGTTCCTCGCGACGCTCGACGACGGGCGGATAGCGATAGCAGCGATGGCCGTCGGTGTACTCCAGGCGTGCCTTGAAGAGTCGCTCGCCTACGCCAACGACCGCACCAGCTTCGGCAAACCGATCGGTTCCTATCAAGCAGTCGCCTTCAAGGTGGCAGATCTCCAGGTGATGACCGATGCAGCCAGGCTCCTCACCTACCGGGCCGCTTGGCTCAAGGACACCGGCCAGCCCTTCAAGCAGGAAGCCGCCATCGCCAAGCTGTACGCGACTGAGGCAGCGGTGTCCGCCACGCGGGACGCCACGCAGATCTTCGGCGGGTACGGGTTCATCGACGACACCCTCGTGGCCCGCCACTACCGCGACGCGAAGATCCTCGAGATCGGCGAAGGCACGTCGGAGATCCAGCGCCTCGTGATCAGCCGGGGACTGGGCCTTCCCATCCGCTGACCGGAAGGTCGACCTCGATCACCTCGACGGTATGCCGCTCGAGAGCGTCCGGATCCGGCGCTGTCCCGATACCAATGCCGGTGGGTAGTCGGACGACACCGACGCCCGCTCGGTCATCGGCGACATCCCCAGCGAGGAACGCGCTGGCTGGCGCGACATCAGATGGTGCGGCTGACGGGTCGGCCGCCAACAGGTCGGTGTAGGAGCGACCGATACCGGTCTCGAGGAGGCCCGAGGCGCGCCACGCCCTTCCGGCTTCCTGAGCCGTTGCCACCGCCTCGAGGGCACCCGACCACCCGAGCCTTCCCGGTTTGACCGTGATGCCGCCTGACCGCGGGCAATGCGACCAGGCGCTGCACATCGGCGATCGATCGGACCGATTCGTCGGCGAACAGAGGAATGCCCGAGAGGTCGACGAATGCCTCAGCGGCTCCGCTGACCCAGTCCGTGAAGACCTCCTCTGCGTAGACGACGCCGGTGTCGACGACGACGCCGAGGTCGTGGCGGTCCATGGACTCGAAGGATCGGTTTCCGTCGACGCCGAGCAAGGCGTCGGGGTACGCCTCACGGAGGGCCACGAGGTGGTCGATGGCTCCGGGAGCGATCTTGACCTTGAACCTCGCGACGCCAAGTTCCGCGAATGCCGCGGCACGTTCGAGGGCATCGTCGATGCCCAGGGCGACCGACACCGGCACCTCGGTAGCCGTCACCAAATGCAGGGGAACCCCATTCCGACGCGCGGCGTGATCGTGCAGGGCCTCGTCGAGCGCTGCGGCGAGCGCTGGACTCGCCGACGAGGCACGGGCGCGTTCCACCAGGTCCTCGATCGTCTCGTCCTGGCCCGGGTACGGAGCGGCCTCGCCCCATCCAACGACACCGTCGCCCACGGCCACGAGCACGACGGATCGGTTGGCCACGACGCCCGTGGCCGTGCGGAACGGCGCCACGAGCGGGATGTCGAGGTGGTGCAACCGTGTTCGTACGAGCTGGTCGGCCATGACCGCCGACCCTAGCGGTCCACCCCTGTCGGCAGGGACGCCAAGTACCGAGACGACCCTGACGTGGATCAGGGACCACTGAGGGGAATCCCCAATGGCACGCGACCGGTCGATGACGGACGATGAGGACATGACATCGAGAGAGGATCTCATCATGACCACACAGCCAACTGTGAACGCCATACCCACCGATTCGAGGAATTGGGGAGCCATCGGCCACCTGTCCGCATTCGTCCAGTTCGTCGGCATTCCCTCGTTCGTCGGACCGCTCGTCGTCTGGCTGTTCAAGCGGGACGACGTGTTTGCAGGAGACCAGGCCAAGGAGGCGTTGAACTTCAACATCTCCATGGCGATCTACTTCATCGCCTCCCTACTGGCGATCATCCTGCTCGTCGGCCTCGTCCTCGTGCCGATCGTGGTGGTGTCGTGGTTCGTCCTCACCATCGTCGGAACCGTCAAGGCATCCGGCGGCGAGTACTACCGCTACCCCGCCACGATCCGCTTCATCAACTGAACCGGTCGAGCGACTCCCCGGACCCGATTCGCCGGGTCCGGGGAGTCATCGCGTGTAGGGTCGCTCCACCAACGATCCGATCCACGGCGAGGGCGACATGAACCCGCTCGACAAGCTGCGCCAGAGGACCGAACCGGCGATCCGCGCCCAGCACCAACGCCGTGAGGTGGCGCGATCGACCAAGCACTACGCCGATTTCGATCAGATCCGCAGCGGCTACCTCCGCACACGCACGGAGGAAGACCCCCGCCGCTTCGACGAACTCTTGGACCGCACCATGTCGGTGACCGCTGCCTTCGCGTCCGTGACCACCCCCGATGAGCTCCTCCGAGCAGGAGCGGCGTGTGTCGTCGTGGAACAGCACGACGATTGCCCCACGGAGCTGTGGCGACCAGCGTGGAGCGAGCTCTTCGACAAGGCCGGCGAGGCGCTCCGCATGCCAGGACTCGACGCCTCCAAGGGCTCCATGCTCTGGCGGGTCGGACACCTGCGCACCTTTGGCGCCCTGCCGTCGACGGACATGGCGGGCTCCGTCCGGCCGCCACTCGACACTGTCCCGTTCTACGTCTTCGTCCATGCACCCGTCGACGACCTCGTGCGCGTCCTGTCGGCGTGCACATCCACCTACCAGGCCCTCGTGGACGAAGCAGACACGTGGATCGGCGCCGACTTCTGACGAGCGACCGCACGACGAGTTGGGGAACCGCGCTGGTAATCTCTCGCAGGTTCGGCATCCGCCGGACAGCCATTCCGGGGTAGCTCAGTTGGCAGAGCAACGGACTGTTAATCCGTGGGTCGTGGGTTCAAGTCCCACCCCCGGAGCCAAGCCCTCACTGACTCTCGAGCCGGTGGGGGCTTTGCCGTATCCGGGGCATGGGCGATGGCACCGGTGTTTGCTGTCGGGGCGCTACCAGACCGGACGTGCTCGCTGTGTGGCACAATCACACCATGCGATTCAAACTCGGTCTCGTCATCGGATTCGTCGTCGGCTTCGCCGTCGGCGCAAAAGCCGGCAAGGACCGCTACGACAAACTGGTGGCGCGCATCCGTTCGATCGCCCAGAACGACAAGGTGCAGCAAGCCTCGGATCTCGCCGAACGGTCGACACGCAAGACCCGTGCTGCCGCCGGTGGCGGCCTCGTGTCGGTTGCCGATGCGGTGCGCGAGCGGTCCACCGGCAGCTGATCAGCCGCTCTCGAGGTAGCCGTCGAGCTGCTTGGCCCTGGCGGGCTGCCTGAGCTTCGCGAGGGCCTTGTTCTCGATCTGGCGAACCCGTTCCCGCGTCACCTCGAAATGGGCGCCCACCTGCTCGAGCGTACGCACCGTGCCGTCGTCGAGGCCGAAGCGCATGATCAGCACCTGACGCTCACGGTCGTTGAGGGCCTCGAGTGCGAGCGAGAGATACTCCTGGAGGAGCCGGAATGCTGCTTCCTCCACCGGGACATCCGCACCGAGATCGGGGACGACGTCCCCGATGGTTGCGTCGTCCTCCTCACCGAGTGGCGTCTCGAGCGACAGGGGATCCTGGGCGATGCGGCGTAGTTCCGTGACCTTGCCCGATTCCATGTCGAGTTCCGCGGCGATCTCGCTGATCGTCGGTTCGCGCCCGAGGTCCTGGTTCAGCGTGCGCTGCACCATGGCGAGCTTGTTGATGGTCTCCACCATGTGGACCGGTACACGGATGGTGCGGGCCTGGTCGGCGAGGGCACGTGTGACGGACTGGCGTATCCACCACGTTGCATAGGTGGAGAACTTGAAACCCTTGCGGTAGTCGAACTTCTCGACGGCACGGATCAGACCCAGGTTGCCCTCCTGGATCAGGTCGAGCAGGCTCAGCCCGCGTCCGACGTACTTCTTGGCGATCGACACGACCAGGCGCAGGTTCGACACGACGAGGCGTTGTCGGGCCCGGTCTGCCTTGCGCACCTGGCGCTCGAGGATGATGCGCTCGGCCGGGGTCATCTCCCCCATCTCGTCGAGCCGCTCCTCGGCCTTGACGCCGGCCTCGACCTGCATGGCCAGCTCGACCTCCTGCTGGGTGGTGAGCAGGGGGTATCGACCGATCTCCTGGAGGTACATCCTGACCGGATCCGACACGTGGACCAGCTCATCGCCAGAAATCTCCGTGTCGGCGAGGGCGGACTCCGAGTCCTCGCGCACGTCGATGTCGAGGGCGAGCAATTCGGCGAAGACCACCTCGAAGGACTCGGGCGGCGCCTCCGCCTCCTCGAGCTCCTGCTGGACCTCGCCCACCATGAGGAACCCGCGCTGCTTGCCACGACCAGCAAGCGCAGTCACGACCTTCTCGAGGTCAGCGCGCATCGTTCCTCCGTTCCCGTTTCCGTTGCTCACACGCTATCAAGGTCTGGAGCAACTCCGAATACCTCTGTTCTTCGGTGGCACGGTCCGTGCGCTGGAGCTGTTGCTTGAGATCGGCGATCTCCCGATCGATCGCTGCCACCTCGAGGAGGCCAACCAGGTCGGCAGGATCGGGTAGCGGACGCGCATCGAGTGCCAGGGTGGCAAGCACGTCATCGGACGCCTCGGGCTCGGTGCCGAGGGCGGATCCGAGGTCAGGGGCCTCCCCCGGTGCGAGCCCCTCGAGGAGGGCCCTCGAGCGAACGAACACGGCTCGGAGCTGGGTGTCGGCGAACATCTCCTCGACAACCTCGAGTCCCTCCAACCGCTCGTCGTTTGCGAGCATCACGCGAATGAGCTCCGACTCGATGCGGTGGGTCGAGGACCGGACCACCGGCGGTGCAGCAGGGGCGCGCTCGTCGAACTCGTCAGGAGGCGGTTCGGCATCCCTGGTGGCGGGAGACTGCCGCATCGCCGCTTCCACGAATCGCAGCTCGACGCCGGTGTTGCGCGACACGAGTACGGCGTACTCGTGCCTGACGACGGGGTCCGGGTGCATGGCGATCACGGCCGCCGCTGCGCGCACCGCCTTGGCGCGAGCCTCAGGTTCGCTCAGGTCATGGGCGGCCAGCTCGGATTCGATTCGGAACTTCAGGAGCGGTTGGGAGTCGGTGATGGCGGCTTCGAGGACCGCCGCGCCGTCGTCGGCGAGGACATCCGCGGGATCCTTGCCCTCGGGCAGTACGGCGATCCGAAGATCAAGGTCCCCGGGCACCGCTCGCTCGAACCCGCGAAGGGCAGCCCCGGTACCCGCCTCGTCGGCGTCGAACGCGAAGACCACCCGCTCGGAGAACCGGCGGAGGAGGTCGAGGTGATCCTCACCGAGTGCGGTGCCGCACGTCGCCACTGCGATCGGGAGGCCGGCGAGGTGCATCGCGATCACGTCGGTGTAGCCCTCGACGACGACGGAGGTGTCGCGGCGCACGATGTCCGACTTCGCCCAGTTCAGACCGTAGAGCAGGCGCGACTTGTGATAGATCGCCGACTCGGACGAATTGAGGTACTTCGGGCCGTCGCCGTCGAGGATCCGCGCCCCGAATCCGACGGCGTCGCCACGGACGTCGAAGATCGGGAACATGAGGCGCCCCCGGAATCGATCGATGAGGCCACCCCGCGACGAGCGTGAGGCAAGACCGGAGGCGATCATCACGTCGTCGCGAATCTCGATATCGCGCAGGTGCCTGACGAGCTCGTCCCAGGCATCAGGCGAGTAGCCGAGGGCGAAGCGGTCGACCACGTCGACGTCGTAGCCCCTCCCCCGCACGTAGCTGCGCGCCGGACCCCCATCGGACGCCGACTTCAACCGGTCGGCGTAGAACGCCACCGCCGCAGTGGTCGCCTCGACGAGACGCTCTCGCTGGGATCGGCGCTTGGCAGCGGCGGGATCCACCTTGAGGGTCACGCCTGCACGCCGGGCGAGGAATTCGACCGCGTCGGAGAAATCCAGACCCTGGGTCTCCTGCACCCATCGGTACACGTCGCCGCTCTTGCCACAACCGAAGCAGTGGTAGAGGCCGCGAGCACCGTCGATCGACAGCGACGGCGTCTTCTCGGAGTGGAACGGGCACACGGCCATCGTCGAGCGTCCGGATCGCCGCACCTTCGTGATCTCGGACGCGAGCTCCACGAGGTCCGTCTTGTCCCTCACCAGGTCGATGTCATCACGTGCGTAGGCCACGAGCCGACGATACCCGTGCGCACGCGATCGGGGCACCGCTGGTATGCGGTGCCCCGAGGCGCTGGTTGGAGGGATCTGGTACTACTTGGTGGCGCGGTTTGCGTGGGTCGCCGTTGCGGCCAGGACGCGGGACCGTGCCATCTGCAATGCTGTGTCAGGATGCATGGTGTGTCCTTGTATCGTGTGTAGTAGGTTCAACGATGGATATCGTACATGTATTCCCGACATAATGCGAAAGAATTGCTGAATGGATGCCCTTGATCGAACAATCATTGCGCAGCTGTCGGCCGATGGCCGGACGCCGTACAGCCGGATCGCTGAGCAGGCGGGCGTCGCCACGACGACGGTCCATCAGCGGGTCAAGCGTCTCACCGAACGCGGCGTCATCACCGGGACCCGTATTCGCATCGATTGGGAGGCCATCGGACTCCCGGTCACGGCGCTCGTCTCGGTCGAGGCTCCCGGTGACCGGCCCCTCAACGAGATCGCAGAGGAACTGAAGGCCATTCCCCAGATCCAGAACTGCTTCGCTGTCACCGGGGAATTCGACCTGCTCCTGACCGTGCGATGCGAATCATCGAACCACCTCGGTGCCTTGCTCGAGCAGATCCGTCGTCATGCTCCCGGAAGGAGCCGCACGATCGTGGTACTCGCCACGTTCTTCGAGGGTCGTGTCCCCCCGATCGACGTCTCAGACGGGTAGTCGCTCGGCCAGGTACGCGACGAGGTTGTCGATCGGGATCCGGTCCTGGACCATCGTGTCACGATCGCGCACCGTCACCTGGTGATCATCGAGCGTGTCGAAGTCGATCGTCACGCACAGCGGGGTCCCGATCTCATCCTGTCGGCGGTAGCGCCGGCCGATGGACTGCGTGACATCGACCTCGATCTGCCACCGTTCACGCAGCAGTGATGCCACCGTGTCGGTGGTCTCGACGAGGTCTGGCTTCTTCGACAGCGGGAGGACCGCGACCTTCACCGGCGACAGGCGTGGGTCCAGCCTGAGCACCGTGCGCTGCTCGCCGTTGACCTCCTCGTCCGTATAGGCATCGATGAGGAAGGCGAACGTCGTTCTGGTCGCACCACCCGCCGGTTCGATGACATAGGGGACGAAGCGCTCGTCGGCTTCCTGGTCGAAGTAGGTGAGGTCCTCACCGGATCGGGCGATATGGGCCTTGAGGTCGAAGTCGGTGCGGTTGGCGATCCCCTCGAGTTCATCCCATCCCCACGGGAAGAGGTACTCGACGTCGTACGTGTCCGCGGCGTAGTGCGCCAACTCGTCCGGATCGTGCTGGCGCAGCCTCAGGTTCTGCGGCGTCATGCCGAGGTCGAGGTACCACTGGCGACGGACCTCGACCCATTCGGCGAACACGGCATCGGCCTCGTCGGGGCGGCAGAAGTATTCCATCTCCATCTGCTCGAATTCGCGCGTACGGAAGACGAACTGTCCCGGTGTGATCTCGTTGCGGAACGACTTGCCGATCTGGGCGATCCCGAACGGGAGCTTCATACGAGCGGTGCGTCGGACGTTCTCGAAGTTGATGAAGATCCCCTGCGCAGTCTCGGGCCGCAGGTACACGGCATTGTCGTCAGACTCCACCGGCCCCATGTGCGTCTTGAACATGAGGTTGAACTCCTTGGGCTCGGTGAAGGTGCCGGAGTTCCCACATGTCGGGCAGGTGTCGACATCGGCGAGTTTGTCGAGGCGATGCCGACTGTTGCACTCGCGACACTCCACGAGCGGGTCGGAGAACGAGTCGAGGTGGCCCGATGCCGCCCACACCTCTGGCGACTGCAGGATCGCCGAATCGATACCGACCACGTCGTCGCGCATGCGCACCATCGAGCGCCACCACTGGTCCTTGACGTTGCGCAACAGCTCGACGCCGAGCGGTCCGTAGTCGTAGGCGGACCGCAGACCCCCGTAGATCTCGGAGGACTGGAACACGAAACCACGACGTTTCGAGAGATTGACGATGGTGTCGAAATCGGCAGGCATGGAGCGATCGTCCCCGGTCGAGCGTCCCGCGAGCCTACCGGGCGGCATCCCCCAAGGACGCATCCACGGCGCCTCCGAATCGCCGATCACGAGCCTGGTACTCGGCGACGCATCGTGCCAGCTCGTCGCGGTCGAAGTCTGGCCACAGGACCGGGGTGAAGACGTACTCGCTGTAGGCGGACTCCCACAGCAGGTAGTTCGAGGTGCGCTGTTCACCGCTCGTTCGGATGACCAGGTCGGGATCGGGCATCTCCGGCAGGTACAGGTGCGAACGGATCGTTGCCTCGTCGACAGCATCGGGTGCGAGGTCGCCGGATTTGATCGCTCGAGCCATGGACCGCATGGCATCGACCAACTCGCGTCGGCCCCCGTAGTTGAAGGCGAACACCATCGTCATCGCCGTGTTGTCCGCCGTCAGCTCCTCCGCGTCGGCGATCCGATCGAGGAGAACCGCAGGGATCCGTTCGTCCTCGAGATCGCCCATGAAGAGGACGCGGACACCCAGCTCGTCGAGCTCATCGCGCCGTCGCTCCAGGAGATCGACGTTGAACTGCATGAGGAAGTCCACCTCGTAGGCGTCGCGGTTCCAGTTCTCCGTCGAGAACGTGTACACGGTGAGCCATGAGATCCCGAGGTCGAGGGCGCCATGGACGACATCGAACAGCGCCGGTTCCCCTGCAGCGTGCCCCTGGGTGCGATGGAGGTCACGGGCGTTGGCCCATCGTCCGTTGCCGTCCATGATGATCGCCACGTGATGTGGCACGCGGTCGCGATCGGTGCGGACGTCACCCATCGAGCACTGCCAGGCTCGTGAGTTCTCGTTCGAGGTGGTACTCGACGAACCGCTTCGTCACACCGAGCGCCTCCCGGGAGAACCCTCGATCGGCGTCGGGAAGCAGGTTGAGGTCCGCCGCAGCCACCGTTGCGAGATAGGGGACGAGACCGTCTCGGAGTGCGTAGGCACCCGGCGTCCGGCAGCCGTCGCACAGCGACCCTCCCGCCGAGAAGCTGAACCGCGTCAATCCGTCGGACCTGCCACATCCCGCACAGGCGTCGAGGGCAGGGGCGACGCCGATGATGTCTGCGATCTTGAGCAGGAAGGACGTAACGAGGTCGGCGTGCGGCTGGCCGGCGTCGAGGACCGCGAGACCCCGGTGGAGGAGCAGGAAGAGACGCTGGGACGGTTCGTCCTCCTGGGCGACCGCATCCACGACCTCGATCATGGTGCCCGCGGCGAGCACCCGGTCGAGGTCGTTGCGCAGGTGCGGGAAGGCGTTGATGATCGACACCTGGGTGATCGTGTCGAGGTTCGTGCCCTCGTAGAGCACCACGTCGACGTGGGTGAACGGTTCGAGCCTGCCGCCGAAGCGGCTCTTGGTCTTGCGTACTCCTTTGGCGACCGTCCGCACCTTGCCGTGATTCGGACTCAGGAGCACCACGACGCGATGGGACTCCCCGAAGGGATACCCCCGAAGCACGATCCCCTGATCGCTTCGCAACGCCATGGTCCTCGTTCCCCGCTCCGATTCGTCGACCACGAAGGGTAACGACGGGGACCGACATGGCACGGGATCGAACGACACGGCGGTGGCGCTCCGGCTGGCCCCCCGATGCGTCCCGGCCACGGTGGGAGTCCGCTACCTTCGTCCCATGCCAACCGACCTCACCCCGGACCAGCGCACCTCGTTCCTCGCCGAGCACCCCGAGTGGGACCTCGACGGGGAGACGATCACGGCGACGTTCGTGTTCGGCGACTTCATCGAAGCCATCGGGTTCGTGACACGCGTCGCCATGGCCGCCGAGGTCGCGGACCACCACCCAGACATCGACATCCGATGGAACAAGGTCACACTCGCCCTCACCACCCACGACCAGGGTGCGCTCACGAGCAAGGACCTCGACCTCGCCATCACCTGCGACGGGTTCACGAACTAGCCGGTCCATCGGCGGCTGAAGGACGTCCCGCTGTCAACCCCTGCCAGCTGGACCCAGGGGTCGGACCGTCAGTCGATGTCGCGCCGGGCGAAGACGACGAGCCCGCTGGCGATTGCTACAGCCGCGTAGGCGAGAATGATCACGAGTGCCATGTTGCCACCGTGGTGATAGACGGATTCGAAGTAGCCGCCTTCGTTGCGGATGTACCGCCCTACTTCGCCCCCGTTGACGAACACAGCCAGGTTCTCCGTCAAGTCGTAGGGTCGAAGCCCGCGAGCCAGGGATGCACCGATTGCGGGGCTGACCGCTAGGTAGCCGAGCAACGCGACAACACCCCCAACCGTGTTGCGGGTCAGTGTCGAGACCGAAAGCGCCATCGCCGCGACCGCTGCGGCGGCGACACCGCCCCGCAGGATCACGCCGACGAGCCCCAACCAGAAGTCCGCATCCGTTCCAGCGCTGGTTCCGCGCCACAGTGCCGATGGCATCAATGCCGCCACGAGGAACCCGAGCACGACGATGTGGATCAACGCAGCGCAGACCGCGACAACGGCGATCTTCGAACCGAGGACCCGTCTACGGCGCGTCTCCCACAACAGGGTCGTCTCGATCGTCCCGGCCGAGTACTCGGCACCGATGAACGTTGCGCCCAGCACTGCTGCGATCCCGAGGAGTACGAGACTCGTCGTCGGAATGGTGCCGGATGCTGTCGGGTGTGCCGATCGGTACTCCCTGCCGTCAACGAGAATCCGGTACTCCTGATACTCGCCCTGTTCGGACATCTCGATGTCAGGGCACGCCTGCCGGTACTGCACGGTGGGCTCGTACAGCGCCACGAGGCAGAAGCGGCGGTCTTCCACGTAGTACCCGAAGTTGTCCGGATTGCAGTTCTCGTCGGCGTACACCTCGGCCGACTCGAACTGGGACAGGTAGTTCAGGTAGTCCTCATCCTGGATGCCGAGTGTTCCATCGTCGAACGACGTCCACTCCTGGATCGCATACTCACGACACTGGGCAACATCCTGTTCGATCTGCGTCTCGAAGCTCGATAGGTCGGGAGGCTCGGACGTCGAGGTCAGGAACGTGATGACCCCGTATGCGAGCATCGCGCCGGCGATCAGGAGCACGAGGATCCACGGCAGACGCCGGGACCACATGCGCCGCCACTCGATCGCGAACAGCCGGATCATTGGTCGTCCGCCGTCAGTTCGAGGAAGACGGACTCGAGACTTGCCGATTCGAGTCGCAGGCCCCGCAGATATCGCCCGGCTGTGGCGAGCGTCTCGGTCACGGACGCCGCGTGATCGACTCCGGCCTCGACGAAGAGGGTGTCGGGCTCTTCCCCGAGCTTGCCGGAGAACCCGTGATCGATGAGCACGCCGAGCGCCCCCGGAGCGTCGCTGATGGTCACGATGAGTAGACCGCCGCGACTCTCGAGCACATCCGAAACGCGGCCAGCGGCGATCAGCCTCCCCCGGTTGACGATGGCAACCGAGTCGCACATCATCTGGACCTCGGTGAGCTGATGGCTCGATACGAGGACCGTGGAGCCCGTAGCGCCGTAGCGCCGGATGAGCTCGCGCATGTCCCTGATACCGGCTGGATCGAGGCCGTTGGCTGGCTCATCGAGCACGAGCAGTGCCGGGCGTTTGAGAATCGCACCGGCTACGGCAAGGCGCTGCTTCATACCGAGGGAGTAGGCCCCGAACGTGTCCTCGGCACGAGACCCGAGCCCGACCTCGTCGAGGACACGTGACACCTCGTCGCTGCCGATGCCGCCTGTTGCGGCCAACAATTCGAGGTTCAGGCGCCCTGAGAACCCCGGAAAGAACTTGGGTGACTCGACGAGCGCACCGACCTCGCGCATGACCGACGAGAGGTCGTCCGTCGTGTCGGTCCCCAGAGAGTTTGACGGCGCCTTCGGTTGGCGTGACGAGCCCGAGAAGGCATCGGATGGCGGTTGTCTTCCCTGCACCGTTCGGTCCGAGCAAGCCGAACACGCCGCCTCGGGGCACATCGAGATCGAGAGATTCGATGGCGACCGTCGAACGGCCACGCAATCCGGAGTAGACCTTGCGAAGCCCACGAATCTCGATTGCTGAGCCGGTCATGAACCTCACTCGATGTGCCCGGAATCGTATCAACCCCCGGCGATCGTCCGCTCTCGATTGGGACAGTTCCCAACGGAATCCCGGGTCGATGACCGGGCGCGATGTGCATCTGCTGAGACGGTCACCCAGCCCTGTGACCTGCCCTGCGATGGCCGCTCGGCCGTGACCCCCAAGACCTGCGGGAATGACGGGCTCCCCGTATCGGCGATCAACGAGTCTGGGGCGTTGGACGCCACGCGACGCCTGCGACACATCGTGGGCGGTTCGTGCGTGTTACGTAGTGTGAGGTTCAAGGAGGACCAATGCGTACGCCGGACGATCTGGAGCGGTTCTGCGCTGCGGAGTACCCGAAGTTGGTGCGCGGGATGTCGATCTACTTGCAGGATCGAGCCGAAGCAGAGGACATCGCCCAGGAGGCGCTGTCGCGAGCGTGTGTTCGATGGGACCGTGTCCGCGGCCTGGACTCCCCTGAGGGTTGGGTGCGTCGGGTCGCGATGAATCTGGGCACGTCGGTGTGGAGGCGGCGCAGGGTCGAGTCTCGCGTCCGCCAGCAATTGGGTGCTGGATCCAGTGACCCGCAAGCGTCTGTCGAGTCCGTCGGTGCGTATGCGGATCTCCTTGCCGCTGTGGCTGGTTTGCCACACAGGCAACGAGCGGCGTTGGCGTTCCGCTTCTATCTCGATCTCCCGGTGAGGCAGGTGGCACACCGAATGCGAGTGTCGGAAGACGCTGTGCGGTCACTCACGAAACGAGCCATACACACACTTCGTACCGACCTTGCCCTGGAGGTGGACCATGAATGATCTCCGCGAACACATCGAGGATGCCTATGAAGTTGGTGACATGCCGCACGTCAGCACGTTGATGCGCCGCGGCGGCGGCCGGATCCGGCGACTGACGGCATTGGCGGTCGTCGTGGGTGCCGTAGTCGTTGGGGCCGCAGCAGTCGCGGCGGTGCAGTGGGGAAGCCCAGCTCACGTCGATCTGTTGGCTGACTGTGTCAGCCGGGCAGGATACGAGGTTGTGGTCGATCACGACCTACGCACCCTCACCGTTGTGGACGATGCTGACGGTGGTCTGAGCGAGGCCTGGGCTGAATGTGACGCCGAGTTCGAGGAATCCGGTGCTGTCGAGGGCTATGCCCTTGACCTATCGGACTACGAACAGTCACCGCTGACCCCGCAGGCCCGGGCGATGCTCCCTGGCGACGTCGTGGACAGCATCGTCAGGTTCGGCGCATCGCCGTATCAGCTCGCCATCCTCGAGGACGGACGGGTCACTGAGGCCGAGTACCAACGTGCGATGAACGACACGGCCGATTGCCTTGGCAGGCGTTCGATCAACGCACGGCTCTCCGACCCTGATGCACGTGGCGTCGTGTACCTGGTTCTCCCCGCCAGCAGCGGGCAGACCGCCACCGTCGACGCCGCCATGGACGAATGTGGGGCTGAGTTCTCGCTCCATGTTGCTCCCGTGTACGAGATCGCGGTGGGGGCAACACCGAGTCTTGAGGAGTTCTTGGAGTACACCGGGACGTGCCTGCGGCGAGCCGGCGTCGATGCGCAGCACCCGATCACCCAGGGCGAGGCGAACGCGTTTCTCGCCGAACTCGACGACGCCGAGCGCGACGGCGTCATGCGCTGTGTCTCTGGACTCGTTGCACGAAGCGAACCGTGACCGCCCCACCCCGACTCTCGATCACACAGCCCGACCCGCCCGACGAGGGAAGCGTTTCGCACGCTCCGACGATGGAGCCCACCTCGACGTGTCGGCAATGCCGATGTCCGGCAACGTGGGCGGACACAGGTGCCGACCTGTGCCGCGACTGAGGGAACCAGTAGCCTCTGTGTCGTCTGGATTGGGATGCAACCTGTATCGAGCTGACCTTCCGATTCGGGGGGAGTACTCACATTCCCGTGTGCGTGCACGACGTGGAACTGTGGGAGGATGCGCCGTATGAGCAAGAGAGCGAAATCGATCGCTGGCTTCGCCATTTCCGTTCTGGCGGCTGTCCTGATCCTCACCGATGTCCTGAGTGTGGAGTGGGGCGCAGCTCTTGGAATGATCGGTGTCGCCTTGATCGCCGCCGCTGCTGGCAGTTCCAACGAGGAATAGCCAGCTCGCGGTTCCGTCACCAGGGCACCGTCGGCGGGTTCGACTGGACCCACACCGACGGACTCCCAGCATCAGTGGCGTAGCGATCCGGGCCCGCTGCCTCCGCCGGTATTGGAGGTCAGTCCCTTGCCTCGTGCACGGCCCTCGAAGCTGTCGAGCCACGGACGGCCTTGCGCGGTGCAACGCGTCCGCTCGCGAGAATCACGCCAGATGCGACGAGGAGGAACACGCTGAGGACGGCGAACGATACGCCGTAGCCGTCCGTGGCATCTCGAACCACCCCGACCAGCAGCGGGCCGACGGCGGCGGCAAGGACGACCCCGGTCCACTGGGCTCCCATGATCCGTCCATAGCCAGGCCCTGAGAACCAACCGCCCATGACCATTGCTCGCAGCGGGAGGAGCGCTCCGAACGCGAGGCCGAACAAGAAGAAGTGGCCGATCATTTGCGATGTGGTTGAGCTGTCCACCATCAAGACGACGCTGGCGGCGACGATCAGAGCGATGATCGCCTGAACTCGTGTTGCGCCGAACCGCTCCGCAAGCCTCGGTGCTATCCACCGGCCAGGAAGGCTCAGCGCCGATGCCACGGCTGCCCAGACCGCAACGGTGGCCAATGAGAACCCGATTTCCTCGAAGCGGGCAACGCGATGTGCGATCACTCCTTGAGTCGAAAGCAGGATGAGCATCAGGGCCACCGTGTACAGCACGAACCGGCGGTCACGAACGACACGCGGTTTCGGTCCTCCCGAGCTCGGCGGTTCTTCGATCCTGTGATTCCATCGCGGCAACGCGAACAGGGCCGTCGATGCCCCAACGACGAACAGGAGAAGCCCCAGCAGAGCCACTGCCGGCCGCCAGTCGATGACGGTGACGAACCAAGCAATCGACGGAATGAAGACGATCGCTGCCAATCCACCGATCAGTGTGATCGTCGCCAGCGTGTGGGCGCGGTTCTCGGGAGCGGCCCATTGATCGATCGCGACATAGGCAGGTTCGTAGTAGATCATCGCCTGCGCCGGGCCGACAAGCAGCCACCAAGCAGCGACGACCTGCCACGGGTGGATCGCCATCGAGAAGCCGACCAATCCCAACCCGCCGAGGAAGGCCCCCACCCCAACGACGATTCGAACTCCATGCTTATCGGCGAAGTGCCCAACCGGGAGAGCAAGCAGTCCTCCGACGAACACGGCACCGCCATACGCAACGGAGAGGGTCGTCGTGGAGAACTCGGCACCGGCAGCCTGATCAGTCGCATACACCGAGAACCCGTAGAGGATGACACCGAATCCGACCATGACGGTGACGGCTAGCGGGACAACCCATCTCCGGCTCGGAAGGTCTGTTCCGGGAAGATCGTCCATACCGAGACATGAAACACGCTTCAGCCCGCGATCGCCAACCGCCCTGAAACGACTCTTGTGCTCCTCACATCGCCGTGGTTGTTCGGCTGGGTAGGGTCAGCCTGAACGACCCACGGGCAGGACACGTGTGCGTTCAAGAATGGTCGCAGTGGTTGTGATGGCAGCGATACTGACGGTGGGGGGTCGCCTTGGTGGCAACCGCCGGTGGTGACGAGGAGCAGTTCTGCACCCTCGAAGGCATCCTCACAGGCACTCCCGCAGGATGGGACTTGCAGAAGGACCATGCCAACGACTGTCAGTGGACGCCGTTCAACGAAGCAGGAGATCGAGCAGCCGACGAGCCGTATGTCGGGCTGCCGGTCGACCCACCGTCACCCGCACCGCCTGATCCGTCGCTGATCCTCGGCACGGTGCTCATTGTCGGAGCACTCGTCGGAACGGTCGCGGCGTCCCTATTGCCACGACATACCTCCAACGACTGACTCCTCGGCGAGGCGACCCACATGCGGCGATACGTGCGGCCTCGCAGGTGGTCGCTAGATTGGGTGCCAATGGATCTCAGTGCCACGACAATGATCGATGCGCCGGTCGAGTCCGTGTATGCGTTCGTGTCCGACCCGTCCAATGACGTGCACTGGCGGACCGGCGTCACGGAGTCCGGCCTGACCACCGATCTTCCGCTGGGCCCTGACTCAGAGGGTTTCGTGAAGGTCGGAAGCCAGATCGGTCGGTGGAAGGTGACGGCCATCGATCCGGACGTGTCCGTCGATTGGGACCTGACCGAGGGCCCGTATGCCGGTTCTGGCGGCTACCGGCTCGAGGACGTCGATGGGAGCACGCGGTTCACGCTGGTGGCTGACGTTGAACCGCTGGGCTTCATGCGGTTCTTGGGGCCGTTGTTTGCCCGGATGGGCAGAAGGCAGAACCAAGCCGACGTCGAGACTCTCAAGAACCTGTTGGAAGCCTGACACGACTGCCTGCCGAACCGACAGAGCACATATGTGCTGTCGGCTCAAGGGGTCATTGCAACGCTTCGCCGGAGGTTCGAAGCGTTTGGGAGCTCACCGTGTGGGGAGTCACCTTGGCTGTGTCGTTGAGGGCGCTCATGCTGCACCCTTCCCTCTGGTCGAGGCACTGTCGACGAACTCGCCGAGAAGTGCCTCGGCAGCGAGTCGGCCCAATTCGTCGCAGGCTCGGGGACTATCGCCGGTGTACAGCCTGCGGTCGACGTGGGTGTCACCCTTCGTACCGTCGTTGATCACGCTCAGGCCCTGTCGCTCGAGCTCCTCGACCTGGAACCACGGAAGCTGGCCTGGGAGGTATCCGAGCGAAGGCGATCGACGGTCGATGCTGTCCGGAAAGGCGCACATCTCATAGCCTGCGTATGGGTGGGGCTGGTCGTCGTCCACACGGGTTGCAAGCATCGCCGCGGGGCCGTGGCATACGGCGACGAGGTGACGGTCGGTGCTGGCGACCCACCGGATGAGGCGTCCGACGTCGCCGCTGTCAGGGAGCCCGGCCATGGCTCCGTGGCCGCCCGGTAGAAAGACGGCCGCATACGGTGAGACTTCAACCAAGCCGTCGGCGACCAAGTCGGCAAGTGACAGCGGTGCGTCAAAACGGCTGCGGTGCTGTGCGATGAAGCCCATGACGGCGTCGTCATCAACGGGCGCAGACCAGTCCTCCAAGATGGCAGGTGCACCGGTCGGGGTGACGACGTCGAAGTCGAAACCGGCTGCGGAGAGATGCAGGAGCGGTACCGCCGTCTCAGTGATGTTGTGGCCCGTCGAGAAGAGCTTGCCGTTCGTCATCTCGAAGTAGCGCTCCTCGGTGCACAGCACCAGCACCTTGGCAGGCCCGTCATACGTACGGCCGAAGTCGACCGGCACGTAGTCCGTGGTCTTGTCCACGCCAAGGCGTAAACCCAGTCGAGAGGGGATGAAGCCCGGGCCGTTCGGCTCGGGGGTGGGGGCGATTCCGAAGATGCGGCGTACTGCTGAGGTCACGATCTGGTCCTTTCGGGGAGTAGCTGCGGAGCTGGGTTCACAGGCCGAACTGAGCTCGCATGCTCGCAACGAACTGCTCATCCTGTTCGGCCGAGTAGCGGCTGGCTAGAAGGTCTTTGGCTCCTTGTCCCGAGATGTACCGAAGCTGCGGCGTGCCGTCCGTTGCAGCGGTGTAGATGACCTCGGCGACCTCGCCGGGCTCTTGATTGCCGCTTCGATCGGTGTTCTCCATCGCTGCAACGGCCATATCGACCAGCGGCTGGTAGTCGGTGAGCTCGGGATCGTGCGTGAAGACGAAGGAGCGCCCACCGAAGTCGGTGTTGACTCCGCCCGGCTCGACGAGCTTCATCCGAATGCCGAGCATCGCGAGCTCAATATGGACCGCCTCGGAGAGACCTTCCACCGCCCACTTCGATCCGTGATACAGCGAACCCAGCGGATAGGCCATCCTTCCGCCGACCGATGAGATGTTGACGATGACCCCACTGCGCTGGGAGCGCATCGTCGGGAGAACCGCCTGCATCGCTTCCACGAGGCCGAAGAAGTTGACATCGAACTGTCGGCGAAGAGTGTCAGCCGGGGTGGCTTCAAGCGGCCCATAGGCGCCGTAGCCGGCGTTGTTCACCAGGACGTCGATGGTGCCGAAGTGCTCGACAGCGGCGGCGACCCCTGACGTGATGGACTTGCTATCGACCAGGTCGAGCCGGGTAACCAGAACGGTGCTGCGGTCCGCGAGATCGCCACCGTCCCCGGGATTGCGCATGGTGGCGACGACGTTCCACCCCCTATCAGCGAAGAGCGTTGCCGTTGCCTTGCCGATGCCTGAGCTGGCGCCGGTGATCAGAACTGTCTTGGACATGGTGATACCTCAATGCTGTGTCGAGTCGATCGGGTCAAGTCTCGGCTCGGGAGACGTTCACTTCTCGAGTTCCATGGGGGTGAGCCCTGGAGTGGTCCCGGGTTCGCTATCCCGAAGGAAGTCCGAGTCGTTCGACCGTGGCGTGTGTGTCGCCCGACGAGACGTGTCTGCTTGTTGGTTGGCTTCCAGCCAGTCTCGGCGATGTCGCACGGAGTGTCACTCGCCCAATGCGTCAACATGGTTGCTGGATACGTCAGTTCGGGCGGAATCACCGCCATGACTGCTACGGCGCTTCGGCTAGATCGATGGACGCGCCTCGGCGCGCCATGCCTCAGGCGTTGTGTCCGTCCATCTGTGGAACGCGCGATACAGCGAGTTCGGGTCCTTGAAGCCGAGCAGGAAGCCGACTTCTGCTGCGCTCAGATCTGTGGACCCGAAGTAGTGGAGGGCAAGTCGCTCCCGCGTCTGGTTCAGGACCTCCACCCAGCTCGTGCCCTCTGACGCCAGTCGTCGTTGCAGCGTACGGCTACCCATACCGAGTTCCCTCGAAACATCCGCCATTCGGCTCCGCCCGCTGGGAAGAAGCTCGAGCAAGGCCTCCTCAACCTCTTCTGTGGTAGACCGCCGCGCGCCGGCTTCGGCCATGCGTCGTCGCAGACCGGGCTCGAACGTTTCCCACATTTCCTCGTTGTGGGTGAGGAACGGTCGCTTTGCGTCGAACGCGTCGAACACGACAGCCCAAGCGTCATCCTCGATGATCGGGCACCCGAAGAACTCATGACACCCGCCAAGGTCATCAGCTGGGGCGGCGACGGTGACGAGCTTGGGCTCGACCTCGTAGCGAGTCGCACGTCGAGCCAACGCGACAAGGAAGGCCAACTGGGAGAGGCCCAACGCTCGAGCGAGATCAGGCCGGTGCTTGCACCGGTAGCGGACGCTCGTCTCGTCGGCCTCAACCTCGACATCGAGGGCGAACGGACCGACGAGCTCCATGTGTTCGCTGAGGCGGCAGAGAGCAGCGTTGAGATCCTGAGAACAGATAGCCGCGAAGTAAGCGGGATCGAACAGCTCCGCCGACACGATCTGGCCGGCTCGCAACGCGACCGTTGGATCGCCTGCCTCGGCTTCAACCGCGTCGGCGATCGCGTAGTAGTCGTCGACCGAGATCCAGGACCCTTCCCCCTCGAAGAGACTCGGGGGCTGCCGTGCACGACGCAGAACTACACGCTCATCCAGATCCAAGTCCCGTAGCATGATGCGCCACGGCTGTCCGACGTACACCGACTTCGCGTGCTCACTCCTCAAGACCACCCCTGCAATACCGACGTCGTGCGCGTTGCCCAAGAAGCGTAGACCCAAGGGGACGTAGGCACGACATGCCACCCATGACCGGTGAGATGACAGGCATCATGAGCGGCGGCACCCCAAGGTGGAAAGCGGCATCGCCACCAGCAGCGCCCATTCCACCGCTATTCAGAAGCCCATTCGGTCGAGCATCTCGTCGCTGCGCTGCCAGTCCTTTTCGACGCGCACCCGCAGGTCGAGGAACACCTTCGCTCCGAAGAGCCGCTCGAGTTCCTCACGTGCAGCGGTTCCGACGTCGCGGACGAGGGAGCCACCCTTGCCGATGACCATCCCCTTCTGCGAGTCGCGTTCCACATACACGGTCGCCTCGACGCGGACGACACCGTTGTCCTGCGTCTCGATGGCATCGACGACGACGGCGAGCGAATGGGGCAACTCCTCCCGAAGCCGTCCGAGGTACTTCTCGCGGATGAGCTCGGCGGCGAGCTGATTCTCGGGTTGGTCCGACGTGGCATCGGGCGGGAAGAAGAACGGTCCGGGCGGCAGGAGTCCGACCAGCTCGTCGACGAGCAGGTCGAGCCCGTCCCCCACCCTTGCCGAAAGGGGGACGTAGGCGTGGAAGTCGTAGACGGCGAGCTCCGAGAGCTGGACGAGGATGTCGGGCTTGGCGGCGACGTCGGTCTTGTTCACGACGACCACGGTGGGCGTTCCCGCCTCCGCCAGGCGCTCGGCGATGAGCCGATCGCCGGGCCCGACCGGTGCCGTGCCGTCGACGACGAACACGGCGGCGTCTGCTTCGTCCAGTGAGCCATAGACGAGCGTGTTGAGTCGTTCACCGAGCGAGGTCCGTGGTTTGTGGAGGCCGGGCGTGTCGACGAGCACGAGCTGGGCTTGTCGGTCCTCGAGGGTCACGACGCCGCGAATGGTGTTGCGGGTGGTCTGGGGGCGGGGTGACGTGATCGCGACCTTTTCGCCAACGAGGGCGTTCACCAAGGTCGACTTCCCGACATTGGGGCGACCGACAATGGAGATGAACCCGGAGCGGGTGGTGAAATGGGTCATGCGCGGCCGATGCGAACCTTCGAGACGCGTCGCCCCTGTACCGCCGTTGCGGTGAAGACGAGGCCCTCGTGGTCGAATCGTTCACCCTCCTCGGGAACCCGGCCTGCGAGCTCGAGGACCAGACCACCGACGGTGTCCCACTCGGCTGACGGCAGGTCGGTGCCGACGATGGCGGACAACTGGTCCACGTCGAGCCTGGCGTCGACCTCCCACTCGCCGTCGATCTCGACGACCATGGGTTCCTCCTCGTCATACTCGTCAGCGATCTCACCAACGATCTCCTCGACGAGGTCCTCGATGGTGACGATGCCCGCGGTGCCGCCGAACTCGTCGACGACCACCGCGAGGTGTTGCTGTTTCGCCTGCATCTCCTTGAGGAGGTCCGCGATGGGCTTGGTCTCAGGTACGAAGTACGGCTCGTGGCTGAGTTCCGCTGTCGACCGGGAAGGTGCCTCCCGGTCGAACAACTCGAGGAGGTCACGTGCGTAGATGACTCCCTCGACATGGTCGATCGACTCCCCCGTCACCGGTATCCGGGACCTGCCGCTCGACAGCACGAGGTCGACGGCGTCGTCGGTCGAGGCGTCGCCACGGATGGTGACCATGTCGGTTCGCGGCACCATCACCTCGCGGACAATGGTGTCGGAGAACTCGATCACCGACTTGATCAGCTCGAGCTCATCGACTTCCGACTGCTCTGGGTCCTCGATGTCCACTTCCTCGGGATCGGCGATGAGATCGCTCGCGGTCGATCCGAACCGGTATGCACCCCGCAACAGACCCATGATGCGGTAGGCGATCCGCCCCGGTCGCGTGCGCCCCAGCCAGCGCGGAACGAGATCGACGACGACAACCAGGGCGATCGCCATCGCAAGGAGGGCGATGGCTAGCGGCGGGCCCGACAAGGTGTCCGTCAGTGCCCACGTCAGCGGAATCACGGCCATCACCGTGAGGAAGGTCACCGTGGTGCCGAGCGACGACTGCAGGTTTGTACGATTCTCGAGCAGCTCGGCAGCGCGTTCGGCCCCCGGCACACCTTCGGTAGCGTCCTTGAGCGCATCGGCGCGAGCAGTCCGCACGAGGCTGGCGGTCCCCGCCCGGATGAGCCCCGCGAGGGCGATCAGCACGAACGAAGCCACAAAGGCGACGATGATCATCGCCTCACCCTCCCGATCGTGGCCAGATGTTCAGATTCTCGTTGTTCCATGGCGTGCGCTTGGGCATCAGTTTGGTGATCCCAACCGAGGATGTGCAACACGCCGTGACAGATCATCAGGTGGAGCTCGTCGTCGAACGCCACACCGTACGCCTCCGCATTGCGGGCAACGACCTCTGGGCACACGATTATGTCCCCGAGTGCAAGTGGCGGGCCATTGGGTGATCGCACCGGCGGATGGCCGGGCGCAGCGTCCTCGATGGGGAAGGAAAGGACATCCGTCGGCCCCGACTTGCCCATGTGTTCGCTGTTGAGATCCGCCATGGCGTCGGGCGACACAAAGGCGATCGTGAGTGTGGCATCGCGGTCGACGCCCTCGCGTGCGAGTGTGGCTGCGACGAAGTCGGCAAGCTCGTCGGTGTTTGCATCCACGGGATGCGATGGCATGATCTCGATCGTCATGACACCGCGTCGGTCTCGACCGTCGGGAAGTCCGGATACTCCACGCGGGCGTGATAATACGCGGCGAGGCCGGCGACGATCTCGGACTTGATCGTCGTGAGCTCGCCGAAGGTCAGCGATGCCTCATCGAACTGACCATCATCGAGCTTCTCGGTGACGATGTCATCGACGAGCTTGCGCAGTCCCATCTCCGTCGGTTGCTCTTGCTGGGCATACGCCCGAGCCGCAGCCTCGGTGGCATCGGAGATCATGACGATCGCCATCTCCTTGCGCTTCGGCTTCGCACCGTGGTGGCGGAATTCGCCGGGGTCGACATCGGGATCCTGGGTGAGCGCCTTGTGATAGAAGTACCGCATCAGGCTGGTGCCGTGGTGCATACGGATGCCGTTGGCAACATCGTCCGGGATGCGGTACTTGGTGGCGAGTTCGAGTCCGTCCGTCACGTGCCTCCGGATGATGGCGGCCGACTCGACGGGATCGAGCTCGTCGTGCGGGTTGTAGCCCAGTTGGTTCTCGACGAAGTACTGGGGGTGCTGGGTCTTCCCGAGGTCGTGGTACCACGCGGCGGCCTGGGCGAGCAGCGGGTCGGCATGGACCGATCGTGCAGCTCGGCCGGCGAGTGATCCCACCAGCATCGAGTGGTTGAACGTGCCGGGTGCCTTCTGCTCGAGCTCCTGGAGCGCCGGGTGGTTCCGGTCGAGGAGGTCGAGGAGCGACATCGTCGTCGTCACACCGAAGGCGTTCTCGAGGAATGACACGAGGCCCTGGGCGAGGAAACCACCGATCACGGCACCGCCGAAGGCCCACACTGCGGCCAGGAACGGCGAGTGGTTCTCCGTCCCGTAGAAGAACAGGAACTCCAACGCAGCAGCCACCGGCGCAACCACGGCAGCACTTCCGATCACGGACAACCGCAGCTGGGATCGGGTCGACACGGCCGACACGAATGCCACCGGTACGGCAGCGGCGATAGCGGCGTAGACGGTGAAGGTGATGTCGGTCGTGGCGATCGATGTGAACCCCGCCATGGGGATGACGAAGAGGAGTGCGGTGCGTTGCTCGAACAGGATCGCGGCCATCATCCCGATGGCCACCGCGGGCATGACGTAACCGATGAAGTGGTTCGTATCGGTCACCAACTCGGGGACACGTGCAGTGAGCGCCGCCAGACCGACGATGATTCCGATCAGCACCACGTCACGGGTTCGCTCGATGTTGGCTGGCGCGATGCGATAGAGCAGGAACGCAAAGACCATGATGCTGACAGCGCCGAACAGGGCCAATGCCCATCCGGGTGCGACGAGGGTGACCTCAGGTTCGTACAACCCGAGATCGCGGATCGCCGCCACCTGCACCGACGTGAGGATCTCCCCTTCATTCGCGATCCGGTCACCGATGGAGAAACTCGTCGTCTGCTCGGGCACAGCGGCGCGGGCAGCCTGCTTGTTGATCTCCCACTGGACGTTGTCGATCTTCTCATTCGCCTGGAGCGAACGGGCCACCAGCGTGGCCATGGCGGTGTGGGTGGCCTCGACATCGTCTGCGGGGATTCCGGCAATGGCGAGCGGTGGTCGGGTGGCGGGGTTGAGGTACCGGTTCTGGACCGTGGTGAGCTCACCGTCGCGGATGCCCGCCGTCAGCTCGTCGTCCGCCCACTCGATCGAGGTCTGTTGCATGTCGGGGAAGACTGACTCGCCCCCATCGATGACACGATCGATGTCCTGCTCCTGGAGCAGGACGAAGTCCAGCAGGACCTCCTGACCGATGAACCCGTAGTCCTCCGTGAGGGCTGCGACCTGATCGGTGACATCGATGCGTGGGATCTCCCCGGGATCGACGATCGTCGTGGTGGTCGTCGTCGGCGGCACGGTGGTGGTGGATGCCCCGGCGAGCGTGAACACGAACACCGTGACACCCCGGCCGACCTCGATCTCGGACCCCGCTGCAGGATCCTGCTGTGCGATGAGGTCCACGAAGTTCTCGTCGGTGGTCTCCACCGCGCCTCCGAACACGGGAACGAGCCCGAGGGACTCCAGAGCGGACTCGGCATCGGATCGGTTCGTCCCGATGAGACCGGGAACCGTCACCATCTCGGGGGGCGGTGCGTCGCCGAACGCACCCTCGGCGAGGTCCGCGTAGAAGGCGTTGATGGTGTTGATGACGGTCTGGCTCGTCGCGGCGTCGATCTCGAACGGTGCAGGCTCGTTGTTCTCCGCGATCGTCCGTGCTTCCTCGGTCTTGTCAGGATCGGGGAACTCGGCCGTGTTCGCGTTGGCTGTGAAATCCTGGGGCGATGGTTCACCAACGGCGAGTTGGGGCGGCAGTTCCGCACTCGAGTCGTAGCCGATGAGAAGGACGGCGGAGGCAAAGATGATCACGATGCCGACGATGCCGAGGTGCACGGCAACGCGGTTGTGTTGCATCCACTCACTCATGAGCGGGCTTTCTGGTCGGCTTCGTACTTCGCGTAGGCGTCGACGATCGCGGCGACGATCCGGTGCCGCACCACATCATCCCCGGTCAGCTCGATGAAGTCGACCCCGTCGACCATGTGGAGGACACGTCGAACCATGGTGAGCCCCGATGGGGTACCGGTACCGAGGTCCATCTGTGTGACGTCGCCCGTGATGATCATCTTCGAGTTGAATCCGAGCCTCGTGAGGAACATCTTCATCTGCTCGGGCGTGGTGTTCTGCGCCTCGTCGAGCACGACGAATGCATCGTTGAGCGTCCGCCCTCGCATGTAGGCCAGCGGTGCGATCTCGATGGTGCCCTGTTCCATGAGGCGGTTGGTCTCCTCTGGGCCGAGCATCTCGTAGAGCGCGTCATAGAGGGGCCGCAGGTAGGGATCCACCTTCGCTGCGAGGTCGCCGGGGAGGAATCCGAGCCGCTCTCCCGCCTCGACGGCCGGTCGTGACAGGATGATGCGACGGACGGATCCGGTGACGAGGGCTTCCACCGCACATGCCATGGCGAGGTAGGTCTTGCCGGTTCCAGCCGGTCCGATGCCGAACACGAGGGTGTTCTCCCGAAGCGAGTCGACATACCGCTTCTGACCGAGCGTCTTGGCTCGCACGACCTTGCCGCGACCGACCGTGATGTGGTCGGTGAACACTCCGGACGGTTTCGGGACATCGGCCCTGACCATGGCGATCACGCGATCGACCCGGTCGGCGTCGAGCGATTGACCCTCCTGGACCAGCACGAGGAGCTCCTCGATGACGGTGTGGGCGAGGCCGACCTCCTGGTCGTCGCCCGCGATGTCGATCTCGTTTCCGCGGGCCAAGAGGCGCGCGCCAGGGAACGCGCGCTCGACGCGTTTGAGATGCACATCCCGATTGCCCAATAGCTCCACCATGAGGTGGTTCGAGGGGATGCGCACCCGAGAATCCGTGTCCGGTGGGTAGGTCAAGACCTAACTCCTCGGTTGTCCTGGCGACGTGCTGGTGGGTAGCGCAGCAAGAGTGGGCGGCAGTATAGAGATCGACCCCGAGTAGACGGTGTGATTGTCGTGCAGGTCGTCGCGGTCAGGCGCTTCGCTGATCCCGTTCGAGATCGGCGACGAACTGCGAATCCGGCATATCGAGCAGCATCGCGAGCAGCGCGACGTCCGAACCGCGGATCGTGAGCACCTTGCCGTTGAAATCCTGCCGCTGGACCTGGATGTGCTGGAGGAACCGGTCGACAACGGCTCCGACGTCGGGACCGAGCGAATCCACCTTTGCGAGATCGATGGCCACGCCACCGGTTCGGGTAGCAGGGAGCTCGAACGTGTCCTCCTCGGGGAGGAGCTGGTTCATCGGCACGTCGTAGCAGGCAGCGAGTCGGCGCAGTCGGGGCAGGGACAGGCTCCGCTCGCCTCGTTCGTAGGCACCGAGGACCGCAGCCTTGAACTCGCCGTCGGTCGCGCGATGCACGTCCTGAAGCGACATGCCTCGTTGGAGTCGAATCAGCCGAAGCCGCTCGCCCACCCGTTCGTTGTAATCCACGCCGCTCCCCTAACCACTGAGCGCGCTCAGCCCAACACCCTCAGTTGCAGACAAGGCTAGTCGATCTCGTGCGCGCATGCACCTACCAAACGCCGATTTCTCGTCACCGGAACGCGGCAGCCGCCACCACCGCTGCAGTATCCGTCCGGAGGACGGTCGAACCCAACGACACCCGGTGCACGAAGCGTGTGCGCTCGTCGCTCGACCATCCGCCCTCGGGGCCGATCGCCACCGTGAACGGACCCTCACCACGAGCCACCGGACGCACGGGATCGCCGGTCATGTCGGCCCAGACAACCTCATCGGCATCGAGGGCCTCGAGAGCTGCCACATCGATCTCGATGAGGTGGGCTCCCCTGCTCTGCTCGAGGGCTGCCGTCGCCCACGCCATCGCCTTGTCGGCGCCCGGAGGACGACCCTGACCGTGGGCGGTCGAGAGCCACACGAGGCGCTGGACGGCGAGCTCCTGGAGTTTCTCGACGACGAATCGTTGCCGATCCTTCGAGCGCGGCGGTGCCACGGCGATCGTGACGATCGGGAGAACAGGCGCCACGATTCGCTCGGCGCCGCGGACGATCGCGGAGCCATTCCAAACGCCATCACCCGCGGTTCCCCTGCCATCGGTGTACGTGACTGCGGCACTGTTCGCCAGGCGCAGCACGGTTCCGAGATGACGCTGGGTGGCGGATGGCACCGGGCACTCGTCGGCGTCCCACGGTGCCGGAACCAGCACGTGGGGTATGTGCCTCATCGACGGAACAAGCCGCGCTTTTTGCTCGCGGGGCGTTCGCCCCGCAGCTCGGCATAGGCGCGCAATGCGTCCTCCTCCTCCTCGGTGAGGTCCGCAGGGACCGCCACCTCGATGTGGACGAGGAGGTCTCCCCTGCCCCGTCGTTGGAGGCGTGGGACACCCTTCTTCGCAAGGCGGTACACGGTTTCGGGTTGGGTACCACGCGGGATCTCGAGCTCCTCGGTTCCGCCCTCGAGCAGCGGCACCTCGATGTCGGTTCCGAAGGCAGCCTCGGTGAAGCCGATGCGGGCACGGTGATGGAGGTCGTCACCGACCCGTTGGTAGCGCTCGTCCTCCCGGACCCGGATCTCGACATAGACGTCGCCAGCGGGCGCATTGCGTTGTCCGGCGCCACCCTTGCCCGACAGGCGCAGGCGCGTTCCGGTGTCGACGCCCTCGGGCACTTCCACCGTGAGGTTGCGCTCGCCGATGTGGCGCCCCTCGCCACGGCACACGTCGCACGGATGGTCGATCCGCTTGCCGGTACCCGAACAATCGGGGCAATCGGTGACGGTCATCATCGTCCCGAGCAGTGTCTGGCGTGCGGCCTGGACGCGTCCTTGGCCATTGCAGGTCGAACACATGATCGGATCGTGCCCCGGTTCGGCACCCGAGCCGTCACAGGTCTGGCACCGCACAGCTGCGGAGAAGGTCACCTCGCGCTCGAGGCCGAATGCCGCTTCGTCGAGGGCGAGGTCGAGACGCACAGCGATGTCACGGCCGCGGTCGGGCCCGCGTTGGGCCCCGCCGAATCCGCCGAACCCACCACCGAAGCCGCCACCGAAGAACTGCTGGAGGATGTCCTCGAGGCCACCGAACTGGCTGAAGAGGTCCTGACCCCCGAACGTCTCACCGCGGTCATAGCGAGCACGCTTCTGCGGATCGGACAGCACCTCGTAGGCCTCGGCGATCTCACGGAATCGATGCTCGGCCTCGGTGTCGCCGGGGTTGGCGTCCGGATGGGTCTCGCGGGCGAGGCGGCGAAAGGCCTTCTTGATCTCCTCGGCGCTCGCATCCCGCCCGACTCCGAGGACCTGGTAGTAATCACTCACAGGTGGCACCTCTGGCCGAACCCAGGGTTCCAGTGACCGTATTCGACCACTGGAACCCTGGGTTCGGTGGGTGGGACGGTGTCGGGGGTACGGAGCAGGGCATCGGGCACGGTCATGCGTCCGCCCCGAAACGGTCTCCGAGGCCCTCGGAGACCTCCTCGACGACGCGGATGGTGCGGCGATAGTTCATGCGCATCGGGCCGATCACACCGACATGGCCGGTCGCTCCGCTGTCGGTCTCATAGGTCGTGGTGATCACGGCGAGATCCCCGCCCGTTCCCAGGTCCGATCCGAACCGGACATGTGTCCCCTCGTCGTCGTCGGCGAGCATGCTGATCAGCGATGCCTCTTCCTCGAGCATGCCGAGGAGGTTCTGGACCATCGTGAGATCGTTCCACAGCAAGGCCATGCCCCGCGTTCCGCTCACGTACACCTCCTGGTCGCCGAGGGTCGTCGTGAGCTGGCGCTGGACCGGGGAGATGATGCGGCGCACCGCGGCCGGGAGATCGGAGTTCGCGAGGGTGTGATCCGACGGGTCGTCGAGGGTGCGTCCGGCGAACGCCGCGGCGATGAGACGCTCGGCTGCCTCGAGCGTGTCACGATCGACGGGTGTCCCGATGTCGACGAAGTCCTGGTGGACGCGTCCGTTGTCGGCAACGGCCACGGCGAGGACGATGGTCCCGCCCAGCGGAACGAGGCGGACATCCTTGATCACGTCGCTCGACATGGCGGGGCCGACCACCACCGCCGGGTAGGTCGTCAGCTCGTTGACGAACGACGAGGTGTCCTTCAACACATCGGAGATCTGGCGATGGACCTCTCGGAAGAACTCGTCGATCCGCTCACGGGTCGCCTCACGAAGGCGCGACGGCGCCAGGTGATCGACATAGAACCGGTACCCCTGGTCCGTGGGGATCCGACCGGCCGAGGTGTGTGGCTGGCTGACGAAGCCGTACGACTCGAGGCGCGCCAGGTCGTTGCGAACGGTCGCCGACGACACATCGAGACCGCTGCGGTTGAGCACGGCTTGCGAGCTCACGGCCTCACCGGTGCGGATGTGCTCCTCGACGAGGGCCTTGAGCACCTTGGATTTTCTGTCGTCGAGCATGTTCGGAAGTTAGCAATCGAAGACGGGGACTGATAACGCCTCGCGGGCTACGGCGTCCGAGAGCAGCGGCTTGGTCACAACGAGGCGCCCGGAGCGAACCTCCATGACCCCGGCCGAGAGCAACGCCTCACCCGCCTCGGATGCGACGAACGCAGTCGCGACCCGTGACATCGGCGTGCCAGCTGCAAGCCTGACGCCGAGCATCAGCCGGTCCCGCTGCTGGGCGCAGGCATCGAGCGTTTCGGAGCCGATGAGGGGGCGACGGCCCGCCTCGACCTCTTCGAGGTAGCGGTCGATCCGTCGGTGGTTCCTGGTCCTGGTCCCCCACCGATGACCGTGTGCGGCCATCCCGAACGCCGCGTACTCCCCATGTGCCCAGGTGGACAGGTTGTAGCGACACACCTTCCCCGGTCGCGCATGGTTCGACACCTCGTATCGATCGAATCCGGCCGCCCCCGCCACCTCGAGGAATCGTTCGTACCGGTCGGCCTGGGTATCGGGATCGGGCTCGGGAGCGCCATCACGCACCTCCGCAGCGAGATGGGTACCGGGTTCCACCGTCAGGGCGTACGTGCTGATGTGGTCGACGTCGAGTTCCAGGGCGGCTGCGACGGTCTGCTCCCACGACACGGCGCTCTCGGCAGCATGGCCGAAGATCAGGTCGACGCTGAGTGACCCGAACAGTGGACGCGCCTGGGCAACGACCTCGGCCACCTGGCCCGGTTCGTGCACCCTTCCCAGGACCCCGAGCATCGAACCATCCATCGACTGGGTCCCGATCGACACCCTGGTCACCCCCGCCGCAGCGAGGTCATGACCGAATCCGCTCGTCCAGTCCTCCGGGTTCAGCTCCATCGACACCTCGACATCACGAGCGAACCCGAACCGTTCACCGAGGGCCGCGATGATGCGTCCTATCCGGTCGGCGGTGAGCAGCGATGGGGTTCCCCCGCCGAGGTTGACGGCATCGAGCACGGCGAAATCGTCGGCCATCGCGATCTCCGTGAGGACCGCATTCACATACCGCTCGTGGTCGACAAGGGAACTCGACTCGTCGACGATCGCGAAGTCGCAGTACGGGCAGCGTCGGCGACAGAACGGGATGTGGATGTAGGCGGACTTCCACCCATGAGCAGCGTCGGCCAGGGTCGGATCGTCGGCACGCACGGCCACGGAGCGGGCGCCGGGGGTCAGCGGTTCACTCCTCGCCGATCTTCAACGCGGCAACGAAGGCCTCCTGGGGGACCTCGACGGACCCGACCATCTTCATCCGCTTCTTCCCCTCTTTCTGGCGTTCGAGGAGCTTGCGCTTGCGGGTGATGTCACCGCCGTAGCACTTGGCCGTCACGTCCTTGCGTTTCGCCTTGACGGTCTCGCGGGAGATGATCCGCGAACCGATCGCCGCCTGGATGGGGACATCGAAGAGCTGGCGGGGTATGAGCTCGCGCAGCTTCTTGACCATGGCCTTGCCGTAGTCGTAGGCCTTGTCGCGGTGGACGATGGTCGAGAACGCGTCGACGGACTGGTTGTTGAGCAGGATGTCGACCCTCACGAGGTCGGACGGGCGGTAGCCGTCCGGTTCGTAGTCGAGGGACGCATACCCGCGAGTGCGCGACTTCAGCTGATCGAAGAAGTCGAAGACGATCTCGGCGAGCGGCATCAGGTAGTGCAACTCGACCCGCTCGGGCGACAGGTACGTCATCTCCCCCATCTCGCCCCGCTTGGTTTGGATGAGCTCCATGATCGTCCCGATGTACTCGGACGGGCTGATGATCATCACCTTGACGTAGGGCTCCTCCACCACGGCGAGCGACCCCGGATCCGGGAGGTCCTGTGGGGAGTGGATGACGACGCTCGAACCGTCGGCGAGCTGGGCGACGTACTCCACCGATGGAGCGGTCGAGACGAGGTCGAGGTCATACTCGCGCTCGAGGCGCTCACGCACGATCTCCATGTGCAACAAACCGAGGAAGCCTGCTCGGAACCCGAACCCGAGAGCTCGACTCGTCTCTGCCTGGTACACGAGGGACGAGTCGTTGAGGCGCAGCTTGTCCAGCGCCTCGCGGAGCCGCTCGAAGTCGTCGCCATCGGTTGGGAACAGCCCTGCGTAGACCATCGGCTTGGGCTCGGCGTAGCCGGCGAGGGCCACCATCGAAGGACGGTTCGCCATCGTGACGGTGTCGCCGACACGGACCAGGTCGATGTCCTTGACGCCGGTCATGAGATACCCAGCCTCGCCCGCTCCGAGTGTGCCCACCGGTTCGATGGACGGCCGCCGTACCCCGATCTCGTCGGCGGTGAGGTTGGCCCCGCTGACCATGAGCCGGATGCCGTCCCCCTTTGTCAGGGATCCGTCGACGATCCTGATGAGACCCACGACGCCGCGATAGGTGTCGTAGTAGGAGTCGAAGACGAGGGCGCGCAATGGCGCATCGGGATCGCCTTGTGGCGATGGCAGGCGTTCGACGATGGCCTCGAGGAGTTCATCGACGCCGACGCCGGACTTGGCGGAGACCCGTAGCACCTCGTCGGGCTCCCCTCCGATGACGGCGGCGACCTCGGCTGCAACCCGGTCGGGGTCCGCAGCAGGCAGGTCGATCTTGTTCACGACAGGGATGATCTCGAGGCCACTCTCGATCGCCATGTAGGCGTTGGCGAGCGTCTGGGCCTCGATGCCCTGGGAAGCATCGACGAGCAGCAGGGCGCCTTCACACGCCTCGAGACTCCGCGACACCTCATACGAGAAGTCGACATGGCCCGGGGTATCGATGAGGTTCAGCTCGTACACGGTTCCGTCGGGAGCGGTGTAGTCGATCCGCACGGCGTTGGCCTTGATCGTGATCCCACGCTCGCGTTCGAGGTCCATCTCGTCGAGGAGCTGGGCCCGCATGTCACGCTCGGAGATGGCACCCGTTCGTTCGAGCAGGCGGTCAGCGAGGGTCGATTTGCCGTGGTCGATATGGGCGATGATGCTGAAGTTGCGTATCCGCGCCTGGTCCATGGTGGCTCCGGCAGGTGTCTGCCCGGGGGGAAGGAATCGGAGTGTAGGGTTGCGGCGCTTGGCTGCTATCCTCGCAACGTTCCCACCCACCTCGTGAGGTCCTTTTCGTATGGCCAACATCAAGTCACAGATGAAGCGCAACCGGCAGACCGAACACCGGTATGCCCGCAACAAGGCAGTGCGCTCCGAACTCAAGACCCGCGCCAAGCAAGCCGTCGAGGCTGCCGAGGCCGGTAACGCCGAGGAAGCCGAAGAGCTCCTCATCGTTGCGCAGAAGCGCTTCGACATGGCCGTCACCAAGGGCGTGCTCCACAAGAACACCGCCGCTCGCCGCAAGGCGCGACTCACCGCCCAGGTGCGTTCGCTGATCGGGTGATCGCCTCACCATGACCGACAACGACGGCACCTGGCTCACGCCGGCGGCGCTCCGCAAGCTCGAGGACGAGCTCGCCCATCTCACGACCACGGGTCGCGATGAGATCGTGCATCGGATTGCCGAGGCGCGCAGTCACGGGGATCTCAAGGAGAACTCCGAGTACGACACGGCGAAGAACGACCAGGGCCTCATGGAGGCCCGGATCCGCCAGCTCAAGCACACGATCCACAACGCCCGCATCATCGAGGCGGACGACTCCGGGGTCATCGCCGTGGGAACGGTCGCCACCGTGGTCGACGACGACGGCGACGAGCTCGAATTCTTCGTCGCCCCAGCCGAGAACAAGCTCCCGGGCATGCTGCTCGCCTCCCCTGACAGCCCCCTCGGTGCGGCACTGATGGGGGCCAGGGCAGGTGACATCGTGACGTACGAAGCGCCCGGCGGCACGTTCACCTACACCGTGACGTCGGTGAAGCCGCACGCCTGAAGCAGGCACCTTCCCTCCGAACCGATCATCGAGGTCCGGAAGCCGCGGCGCTACGTGCCCATCCAACGGCACATCGCGACCGTGAGGCGTTCGAGCGTGACCCGGTGGACCGCTTCGGCCTCGGTCTTCAACGTCAGGTCGGCCCTGGCAATGGCACGCACGCACTGGGCGAGAGCATCTCCCGTCGCCCTCGTGCGCGCCTGCCAGATCTTCTTCGTCGCGTAGCTGTTCGGATTCCCCCCGGCCCAGCTCGCAAAGGTGTCGTAGTCGGTGGCGACGGCCGCGAGCGAGCGTTTCCGGACCTCCCCCTCGAGGTACGAGAGCAGCACCAACGGGTGCTGGTGGTGGAGGAAGTCGGCCAGGCGTCGCAGGGCCTGTGCCTGATCACCGTCCATGATCGCATCGCCGAGGAACCACATGGGCTCGTCGGGCCGGTTCGTGAACCGATCGTGGACGTCGGCAGCCGTGATCGCCGACCCGGCCATCGCGAGCTGGTCGAGTGCACGCTTCATGGCCGACGTGTCGGAACCGAAGCGATGGAGGAGTTCCGTGCGCGCACCCTGGTCGATCCGCAGACCGCGACGCTTGGCTTCATCGGTCAGCCAAGCCGCGGCGTCACGTTCGGAGATCGCCTTGACGGAGATCGTCTCGCCAGTCAGTGCCTTCCTGATGGCCGCCGGCAGTGTTCCCGCCACGATGAACACGGCCGAGGATTGGGCAGGGTCAGACGCGGCGAGGAGCTCCACGATCGTGTGGACCTCCGATGCCAGGAGCGACTGGGCATCGACGACGGCGACACCGGGGGCACCCCCGAACAGCGATCCGGACTGGAGAGCGGGCACGATCGCGGCGACGGGCTCCCGGAGTGAGGCGCCATCCTCGCTCGAGGTTCCCTTCGCTGGCACGTCGATGCGCTGCGGATCATCGACACCGTCGGCACCGAGGAGGCGCAACGCCTCCTCGAGCATCGCCTCGCGTTCAGAGGGACCTGCTTCGCGTGGTCCGATGACGGCGTGCCAACCCATGGGGGCAATGTAGCCGGGGGTGGTGACCTGCACCGTTCCGGGTCACCCGAGCGGTATCGCGACATCGCCGTCGCGATAGGTGTGGAGGACCGTGACATCGAGGCCTTCGAGCACATCGACGACCTGGGGGGCTGGGTGGCCGAACGAGTTCACGCCGTACGACAACACCGCGACGGGGCCCACAGTGCGCGCCAACCACGCAGTATCGGTCGTTGCCGACCCGTGGTGCGGCACGACCATCACGTCGGGGCGCAGGTCGGGTAGCTCGCGTTGGGCGACCTCGCCGATGTCGCCGGGGGCGAGGAAGGTCTTCCCTGCGGTGGCGAGGAGTGCAACGGAGCCGTCGTTCTCCGCCTTGAACCGTCGATGGGGCGAAACCACGCTCAACTGATACACACCGAGCGTCGCCATCGTTCCGCGCCCGACCCTCGTCACGGGTATGGAACGTGCCTCGGCGGCAGCGACCGCATCACCCATGAGACCGGCGACATCGACGAAGTCCGGGATCCACACGGCGCGTACCTCACCGTGGCGGATGAGCTCGATCAAGCCTCCCACGTGGTCGCTGTCGGCATGGGTCACCACCACGAGGTCGAGGACACGCACGCCGTTGCGCCGAAGCGCCCGATCGAGGACGCGCGGATCGCGCCCACCATCGATGAGCACCGCGGCGCCCGACGGGTCCTGAAGCACGATCGCGTCGCCCTGACCGACATCGAGGACGATTGCGGTTGGTACGGAGGGCCATGTCGGTGCACCCGTTGCGGCGACGACAACGACGATGCCCACCGCGGCGAGACCGAGCGGTCGCGTCGCGCGGTGCGTCGCCATCATGCCGAGTCCGAGGGTCCCGAGCGCTCCCACGACGCCCAACTGGGGACCGTTGGCACTCACCGCGGCGAGAGCCAGCACAGCGTCGGCACACACGACGGCAACGTCCACGATCGGTGGCACGGGCACCACGACGGCGGTGATGCCCACGATGGTCGCAACGGTGACGAGCGGCGCCGCAAGGAGGTTCGAGATCGGCGCCACCAGGGGGATGGAGCCGAAGACTGCGAGGATCAGGGGGGCAACGGCGATCTGGGCACCAACCGTGGCCCCGAGGGGTGTCCACAACCATGTCGGTCTGCGATGCCGGACGAGGTGCACGCCGAAGAGCACACCACCGGTCGCGAGGACGGACAGGAGGAATCCGACCGACGTCGCAAGGTTGGCCGATGCCAGCACGAGCACCGTCACGGCCAGCCCCAGTGCCATCCACGGATCCATCGGGAGACCGATCAGTCCTCCGATGAGGAGGGAGCCCGCCATCACACTGGCCCGTACGACGGACGGCTCCCATCGGGTCGCCACCACGAACACGACGAGGCCCGCGAGTCCGAACACCGCACGCACCCTCGGGTGGATCGCAAGCGGCAGGCCGATGATCCACCACGCACCGAGGAACAGTGCGACGTTGCTGCCCGAGACGGCGACATAGTGGGCGAGACCCGCCCTGCGGAGATCCTCCATCGCGGAGGCCGGAAGCCGAGACGTGTCACCCACGAGCAACCCGGCCATGAGCGCCGCACCTGTCTCGTCGACGCCGGACGCCACATCGGGCGAATCGCGTGGTGCAAAGGTCGACAGGACTCGCTGCCGTACGGCGTTGCCGCCACCGACGAACGGGTTCCTCGTGTGCTCGGTGTGGTGCACCTCGATGACATCGACGATCCCTGCGACAAGGTCCGGGCCGAGCCGCCGGACGCCCTGCCGGATCCTGCCGGTCACGATGACGGTGTCGCCGGCGACGATCACTTCGGGTAACGGCCCGATCGCGATCGGGGGCCCGGACCATGGTGCGTCATCGAGCCGCGAGGGCACACCGATCGCCAACCCTCCGCGGTGGGGCGCCGGGTCGCGTCGGATCGCGACCGTGACATCGAACCGGCCCTCGGGCAGCGACTCGGCCGCAACCGATGACGTCCGACGGTCGGCTGCGGCCCCAGCGAGCGATCCCATCACGACGAGCGACGCCAGGGCGACCGCACCGGCGGGCGCACGGCGGTACACGCCAACTACCACCGCGCCTGCGAGCGCCCACGCACACCACCAGGGCACGATGGCGGCAACGAACACACACGACGCCGCAGCGAGGCACCAGCGGCCAGGGATCGAGATGTTCGATGCGAGCGACCGCAACGTCAGGGCGCAGCGATCGCGTCGCGCATCTGTGCGAGCTTCGCCTCTCCGATGCCCGGAACGTCGAGGAGGTCCTCGACGGTGCGGAACGGGCCATTCGACTCGCGGTGCGCCACGATTCGGCCTGCCAGTACCGGGCCGACACCGGGGAGGGTCTCGAGATCCGGCGCGGCTGACCGATTGAGGTCGATGCCGGTGGAGATGGACTCCCCTACTCCGTCGCCGACCGCTGTGACGACGATGTGGTCGGCATCGCGCAGGGTCGCCGCCAGGTTGGTCGACTGCAGGTCGGCATCCGGAAGCGCGCCGCCCGCCGCGGCAACGGCGTCAGCGACGCGGCTACCGGTTGGGAGTCGCACGAGTCCTGGCGTCCGCACAGCCCCGGACACGTGGACCGCGATGACAGCTGGCTCGTCCGTCGAGACGAGGGCACCCTGATCGACGGGCGGAGCCGCGTCGCTCCCGAGCCCGAACCACGCCACGCCCCCGACGACCACCAGCAGGGCGAGACCGATCACCGTCACAGCGAGATTGGTGGATGCGCGCACGAAGCCATCCCACACCGCGCCGCACTGCATTCATACCCGAGATCCCCACCGAGGACAAGGGGTGTGGAAAGCCGCGACCGTGGTCAGAACGGAAGGAAGTGGATCACGCCTTCGATCTGCTCGAGTTGCTCCTCAGACCACTCGAGGATCTGGTCACCCCATACGAGCGAGATCGCCGCCAACAGGTTGATCCCGCTGTGGAGGGCGATGGGCATCGAAAGGTCGCCGCGCCGAAGCGCCACCCAGGCGAGGACGACTCCGAGGAGGAACAACCCGGGCACGACGGCGATGGCATTCGGATCGACGAGGTGGATGCTGGCGAACGCAGCGGCCGAGATCAGGATCGAGGGCCACGCCCCGAGGGACCGCCGTAATGCCGACAACAGCATTCCCCGGAAGATGACTTCCTCGATGATGGGGGCGGCGACGGCGACGGCGATCACGATGAGGAGCTGCTCGATGAGCGTGTCCGACGTCCCTGCGATCTCCGACACCGCCTGCTCGGGCGGCTCGTCCCCGAACACCAGGATGATGAGGGGGGCCGTCATGAGGGCGATGACGATCTGGAGGACCATGCCGGCAGGAACACCCCACCAGTCCTTGCCACGGATGATCAACCCGACGTCGGCAGCGAGCGAGCCCGACCCGCGGCTTCGGGACAGGTACCACACGACAGCGAATGAGGCTGCCGCCTGGCCCCCGAAGATGAGGGCGAACGGCATGGGATCCAACGGATCCTGCCCCATGGCGATGACGGCCACCGTCACGATGAGCGACCCTGCCAGGCCGGCGAAGAAGGCGGCTATGACGTCGCGATACCTCCAGTTGGCGACGGGGAGGTATCCCGGAGGCGGTTGGGGCGGTGCTGAGGACTCCATCATGGGGCCTGAACGATATGGTGCGCCTCGGCGTAGGCCTCCCACTCGTAGCCGATGCGCCGATACGCGTCGTCATGGCCGAGGCCGAGGAGGCGGAGCCGCAGGTAGTCACCGAGATAGCCTCCGAGGAATCCCAGCACGCCGACGGACCGCCACTGCCGGACATGGATCAACTCGTGGGCGACCAGCTCGGCGTGTTGCCCGGCGACGACCGCATCGAACAGGTCGGGCCGCACGAACACGAACGGCCCGAGGGTCATGGCCGCCGCTCGTGCGCCGGTCACGAGGACCATGAGGCGCGGCATCGGGCGGAACACCACCCCTTCCACTTCGATCAGGGAACGGTCCAATGCCGATCGTGCGCACACCCGGGCAGCCGAGGCGATCACACGACCAGGCTGACCACGTTCGGGAGGCGGGCGATCACCTTGCGGGGCTCGGCACCGCCGGTGTGTGCCTGGACGCGCTCGGAGGCGAGGGCGATCGCAACGGCCTCGTCCTCGGTGATCGACACCGGGACCTCGATCCGATCACGCACCTTGCCGTTGATCTGCACGACCATCGTCGTGGTCTCCTCCGTGATGAGGTCCACATCGAAGTCGGGCCACGGCGCCGTGACGATCGAGCCGTCCTTGCCCATGCGATGCCACAGCTCCTCACAGATGTGTGGGGCGAGCGGCGCCAGGAGCCGCGGGAACACGGATGCAATGTCAGCGGGGACGAGGGACTCGGCGACGAGGGCATTGTTGAGCTCGAACAGCCGTGCAACCGCGGTGTTGAACTGGAGGTGCTCCATGTCACGTGTCACGGCCTCGACGGTGCGGTGCAACAGCACCTGGAGCTCACCCGTGGATGGTTCGTCGCCCACCAACACGGCGTCGGTGTCCTCGTCGATGAAGTTCCGCCACATGCGCTGGAGGAATCGGTGGACGCCGACGATGTCGCGGGTCGACCAGGGTCGTGAGGTGTCGAGCGGACCCATGAACATCTCGTACAGACGCAGCGTGTCCACGCCGTACTCCTCGAAGATGTCATCAGGGTTCACCGAGTTCTTGAGCGACTTGCCCATCTTGCCGTAGACACGGGTGACGGGCTGACCCTCGAACTCGTGGCGACCATCGACCTCGACGACGTCGGAGGCCTCCACGTAGACACCGCGTGCATCCTGGAAGGCGTCGGCGAGGATGTAGCCCTGGTTGAACAACCGGGCGAAGGGCTCTGGCGTGTGCACATGTCCGAGGTCATGGAGCACCTTGTGCCAGAACCGGGCGTAGAGAAGATGCAGCACGGCGTGCTCGACGCCACCGACGTACAGGTCGACGCCGCGCTCCCCCATCCAGTAGCGCTCGACCTCGGGGGCGACGATCACCGACGGGTTGGACGGGTCCATGAACCGCAGGTAGTACCAGCACGACCCCGCCCACTGGGGCATCGTGTTGAGTTCCCTGGTGTAGGTGACGCCATCGATCTCGACGTGTTTCCACTCGTCCGAGGCTCGATCGAGGGCAGGGGTCGGATCGGCGTGCTCGTCGTCGGATGCATGCGGCCTGTAGTCGTCGACCTCGGGGAGCTCGAGCGGCAGATCGGCCTCGGGTACCGCCTTGAGCTGCCCGTCGGGCCCGTGCAGGATGGGAATCGGTTCACCCCAGTAGCGCTGGCGGGAGAACAACCAGTCACGCAGCTTGTAGGTGATCGTCCCCTCGCCGTGGCCGTTGATCTGGAGCCATTGGATGATGCGGGCCTTGGCGTCGTCGATGTCGAGACCGTCGAGGAAGCCCGAATTGATGGCGGGACCCTCCCCGGTATAGGCGTCGCCGTCGAAGTCGTTCGGTGGTTGGACGGTACGCACGATGGGGAGCTCGAAGGTCTCGGCGAACTCCCAGTCGCGCTGGTCCTGGCCGGGTACCGCCATGATCGCCCCGGTGCCATACCCCATGAGGACGTAGTCGGCCACGAAGATCGGGATCCGGTCGCCGTTGAGCGGGTTGATGGCGAACGCGCCGGTGAACACACCCGTCTTCTCCCGGTCCTCGGCCTGACGATCACGTTCGGATTTACGGGATGTTGCGAGCCGGTAGGCACCCACGGCGTCGCGGGGGTTGGCGATGCCGAGCGTCCACGAGGCGTGGGTTCCCCCCGGCCAGGCCTCGGGCGAGATGTCGTCCACGAGTGGATGCTCGGGAGCGAGGACCATGTAGGTGGCACCGAAGACGGTGTCGGGACGGGTGGTGAACACTCGGATCGGTTCGACATGGCCCTCCACCTCGAACACGATGTGGGCACCTTCGGATCGCCCGATCCAGTTTCGTTGCATCTGTTTGACCGACACCGGCCAGTCGACCGAGTCCAACTCGTCCAAGAGACGGTCCGCATAGGCTGTGATGCGCAGCATCCATTGGCGCAACGGCCTGCGATACACGGCGTGATCGCCACGTTCGGAACGACCCTCGGCGGTGACCTCCTCGTTGGCGAGCACCGTGCCGAGAGCGGGACACCAGTTGACCGGTACCTCATCGATGTAGGCGAGGCGTTGGCTGTCGAGGTAGCGGGCACGGTCGGCTGCGGGCAGGTTCTGCCACATCACGCCATCGGCGGCACGGTGGCCCTCCTCGAGTTCCTCGACCAACTCGGCGATGGGCCGTGCCCGTTGCTGGTCATCGTCGAACCATGCACCGAAGAGTTGGAGGAAGATCCACTGGGTCCACTTGAAGTAGTCCGGATCGGTCGTGGCTATCGATCGGTCCCAGTCGTATGAGAAGCCGAACGCCTTGAGCTGGCGGCGGTAGGTCTCGATGTTGCGGTCCGTCGTGATCGCCGGATGCACGCCGGTCTCGACGGCGTACTGCTCAGCCGGTAGTCCGAAGGCGTCGAAGCCCATCGGATGCAGGACATTGTGGCCCCGCATCCGGTGGTATCGGCTGTAGATGTCGGTCCCGATGTAACCGAGGGGGTGGCCGACGTGGAGTCCTGCACCGGACGGGTACGGGAACATGTCGAGGATGTATTTCTTCGGCTTCGTGTCATCGAAGTCCGCATCGCCGGGATTCGGGACGCGATGGATCCCGTCCTTGTCCCAGGTCCGCTGCCAGCGGTCCTCGATCTCCCGAAAGTCGTAGCTCGCCATCGATCTCCTCGCGACGCGCAAGGGTAGTGGCTCGATGACGGCGTGCCGATTCACACGATTCGGTGACCGTCAGGGTCACCGACCGATGTCGGGGTCGCTCTGGTCGACCCTCATTCGCACCGAATAGGCGCTGTCACCCGACAGGATGCCCGATCGGCCGAAGAGGCGCCCGTGCTCCCAGTTCGAGAGCCCGAGTTCGGGTTTGTCGAGGGCGTACTGGCCGTCGACCCATCGTGTGAAGCCGTTGCCGACGAACGGTGCGTCGATCGAGCGGAAGAACCGGTCGTGCGCCTCTGCATCCGATGAGATCAACGAGGCCACGAACCTCGGTGCCTGGGCGTTGAATCGCTCGACAGCGTCATCGATGCTCTCGACGACCACGAGGGTGACCTCCGGGCTGTCCTCCCACTCCCACTCGACCCCGAGGTCGCTGTCGTCGATCGGTTCCGCCATCGGTTCATCGACTGCGCCCTGCGCACGGGCCACCGGCACGACCGTGGTGAACCACTCGCTCGGGACGTGGCTGATCGAAGAGGCTGCCACATGGAGCTTCGGGTTGACGCCCCGACGTTGGCCTGCGGCGGTGAGGGCGTGGAGGAACGGTGGCACGAGTTCTTCGGCTCGGTCGGCCGTGATGCATATCGTGTTGAGCGTGTTGCAGACCTTGCGGTCGAGCGAGTGGTACACGGCAGATGCCATGTCGGTGGCGTCGGCGTCGGGGCCTGCGACGATCCACGCGCCACCGGTGCCGTGGAGCGACACGGCATTGCCCGCCTGCCTGGCGACGGCACCGAGTTGGGAGGTGGCACGACCCGATCCCCGCGCCACGGCGAGAGCCAACCGTGTGTCGCCCATGAGTGCCCACGCCGAGGCCCGACTCGCGCTGGCGACGAGTGAGGCCGCTCCAGCGGGGAGGCCACTCGCGGCCAGGGCGGGCTGGAGAGCGTGGGTGACGATCGCCTCGGCCGTTCCGAGGGCATCGGATCCGATGCGGAACACGACCGTGTTGCCTCCGCGGAGGACGCCGGTCGCGTCGGCGAAGACGTTGGGGCGCCCTTCGAACACGAAGCCGATCACGCCGAGGCCGTCGACCACCTGGTCGAGGGTCCAGCCATCGTGGGAGATCGTGTCGATGACCCGACCGCGGCCGCTGGGTGCGTCGGCCCATCCCTCGAGGCCGGCCACCATGGCAGAGCGCATGGACGCATCGAGGATGAGCCTGGTCACGGACCGCCCTTTGGCCCGTGCGCGTTCGACGTCGGCGGCATTGGCCTCGGCGATCGGTGCGAACCGGCGATCGTCGGCGAGGGCGGCCGCGAAGCCCCGGTAGAAGGCCGTGATCTGGTCGTCCGACACCTCACCCATCGATGCGAACGCACGATCGGCGGCACCAACGGCATCGCTGGCGATCGCAGCCACGTCGGACGGGATGTGGAGCAGATCGCCGTTGTGCTGCATCACGATGAGTCGATCGCCCTCGACGAAGACATCGGCGAGGTCCGCGGGCACATGGGTGACGCGGTTCCCTCCCCATACGATCGGCATGCCGGGTTCGAGGCTCGTGAGGGCGTCATGGGTCATGGCGAGATCGTACCGGTTCGGGCGGGTCGGCGGTCAGTAGGTGAGGACAGCGTGGAGTGGACCATCGAACCGTGACCGGCCGTTCAGGAAGGACAGCTCCATGAGCATGGTTGCTCCGACCACGTCGCCTCCGGCCTTCTCGACGAGCTCCCTCGTCGCTGCGAGGGTTCCCCCCGTTGCGAGGACATCGTCGACGATCAGGACCTTGGTCCCCGGTGCGAAGGCGTCCTCGTGGATCTCGAGCGAGTCGGTCCCGTACTCGAGTTCATAGGTCACCGACACGGTCGCCCGCGGCAACTTGCCGGGCTTGCGAACCAACCCGACGCCTGACCCGATGCGCTCGGCGATCGAACCTGCGAGGAGGAATCCACGGGATTCGATACCCACCACGATGCCCACTCCGGCGCCGAGGAACGGTCCGGCCATCTCGTCGACGGCCTGGAGGAACGCCGACGGACTCGCGAGGAGCGGAGTGATGTCCTTGAAGACGACACCCGGCTCGGGGAAATCGGGCACGTCCGCGATGAACTCGTTGAGATCGACCATGTAGGCGAGGCTAGCTGTGTGATGATCGGTTGCACAGGCTCACCAGCCTCACGCCAACATCGAGTCGATGAGACCGAACATCCAACGGTCATCCGCATGGGTGCCTCCACCGCGAAACGTCGACCGGACCATGAAGCTTCGATCGGTCAGCAAGTCTCGGGCTGGCGCGCGCCGGAAGCCGAAATCGTCCAGAACCTCCCCTGGCACGCCTCCGACGACCGCGTCGAGAACCTCGATGTTGCAGTGCTGCCCCGAAGCCACCGCGCCGAGCATGTCTACCAGGATGGAGGCGTCCTCGGCACCGTGATCGATGATCTTCACCTCGGATGCCCGGTGGGGCATCAACGCCAGGAGGAGGAACCCACGCACACGATCGTCGGACCAGACGATGCAGCGATAGGTCCGGTCAGGGTTTCCCAGGCGCCATCGGTAGAACGAGGCTCCCCGATCGGGAACCCACCGACCGTGTACCGGTTCGATGGCGAGTTCGGCCATGGAACCGATGTCAACCGTGTCGGTGACCGACACCCTCGGGTGCGCTCCGTCGACGCCCAGCAGGGCCGCATCGCTGCGGCGGCTCGAGGGCGCCTCGACGAACCCCCGTCCGGTTCGCCGAAGCGCACCTCGCGCCTTGCGTACGACCCAACGCGTTCCGCCACCGAACCGAGTCATGTCCGTGGTCGGCGCCCGCACGTGCGATCCAAGTCGCAGACGTCGGTCGAAGGTGGTCACCGTCTGCCAGCCGGCCGCTGCAGCGACCTTCTGGGTGGTCGGACTCGCTGACATACTGATCATGATGGAAGACCCGAGCTCATGCGCTGCCGCGTGGAGCTCCTTGTCGACGAGGAGGAACAACCCTCGATCACGATGCTCGGGTGAGACGAACAGGTCATCAGCGTGGGGAACGACCCTCGCAGGTCCACCATCGGGTGGATGCCAGAGGGAGCCATAGATGCCGCGCATCGCGACCAGCTCATCACCCACGAAGACCAGCGCCAGCAAGGGATCGGCGATGTATGGATTCCGCTCATACTTCCAGCTGAAGTAGGCCTCATTGACGCCCGAATTGCGCGGCATCAGCTTCCGATGCATCTCCGTGACGGCTGTTCGATGGGATCGGGCGTAGCGCTCAACGCGGTACGCCGACGCACGAGAAGACTCCATCCATCCCTCCCCTCGTACCCACTCCATCGTATAGCCTCGGATTCAACACCGAGCCGGGAACACCGTGACCGTCGTACACACCGTCCGCGATCTGGTCCGCCATTGGGCGGACCAAACGCCGAATGCACCAGCCATCGTGTCACTCGAGGGTGATGTGCTCACCTATATCGAACTCGCATCGCGGATCGATGCAAGCGCGACAGCCATCCGACGCCGGGGCGTCGCAGCCCACGATCGGGTGGCGATCGTGCTCCCCAACGGTCCCCTGATGGCTGCTGCATTCCTCGCGACGACAGCTACCGCGGCGGCGGCACCCCTCAATCCCGGGTTGACCGACGCCGAATTCAGGTACTACTTCGACGACCTCGACATTCGCCTGCTGATTGCAGAGAGCACGGACACAACCGCGGCATCGCGCGTCGCACGCGAGATGGGCATCGAGGTACTGGCCTTCGCCGAATCTGGAGTTGCGGTGGGTTCAGTCGTCACCGGCTCGGCGCACCACGACGAGGAACTCGTGCTCTCCGACGAGAACGACGTTGCCCTCGTATTGCACACCTCGGGCACGACGGCTCGGCCGAAGATGGTGCCACTCAGCCACCGAAACCTCGTGCAATCGGCGACCAACGTCGCGACAACGCTCGAGTTGGCTCCGCGCGACCGATGTCTCAACGTCATGCCACTGTTCCACATCCACGGTCTGGTGGCCGCGTTGCTCGGATCCCTGTCCGCCGGTGCCTCCGTGGTGTGCACGCCTGGGTTCTCAGCAGTGCCCTTCCTCAGATGGATCGATACCCACGCACCGACGTGGTACACGGCGGTTCCGACCATGCACCAGGCAATCCTCGCTCGACTGGCTAGCGATGTTCACCCAGTGACAAGCCTTCGGTTCATCCGCTCGTCCTCGGCATCGTTACCGCCATCTGTCCTGGCGGCGCTCGAGGACGGGTTCGGTGTCCCGGTGATCGAAGCGTATGGGATGACCGAGGCGTCGCATCAGATGACGTCCAATCGTCTGCCCCCCGGGATACGCAAGCCGGGTTCGGTTGGAATGGCTGCAGGCCCTGAGGTCAACGTGCTCACCGACAGCGGCGTGCCAGCAAGCACTGGACATGTCGGCGAAGTGGCGATCAAGGGCGAGAACGTGATGTCTGGCTATGTGGGCATGGTCGATCGCGCCCGACACTTCGTCGACGACGAGTGGTTCCGGACCGGCGATCAGGGCTACCTGGATCCAGATGGCTTCCTGTTCCTCACGGGCCGCCTGAAGGAGATCATCAACCGTGGCGGCGAAACCATCGCGCCACGCGAGATCGACGAGGTGATGCTCGACATCGAAGGCATCCTCCAGGCAGTCGCCTTCTCCGTGCCTGATGAGATCCTCGGTGAGGAGGTGGCGGCGGTCGTGATCCCACAGGATGGCGCCGTCCTGACGGAAGCCGAGATCCAGACCCGCGTCGCCGAGCGACTGAGCTTCGCGAAGGTCCCCAAACGCGTCATCTTCACAGACGCCATCCCGAAGGGGCCCACCGGGAAACTGCAGAGGATCGGATTGGCAGACAAGCTGGGTGTGACATCGGTACGTGCAGTTCAGGCCTCATCGACTGACGCGGTGAGTGCGACCGGGGAACGCCTCGCGACACTCTGGATGGAGGTCCTCGAAGTCGCACACGTCGGACCCGATGAACCGTTCCTCGAGGCCGGCGGCGACTCGATCGCTGCCACCGCCCTCGCCGTCGGGGTCGAGGAGGAGTTCGACATAGACCTCCCCCTCCTCGCCTTCTACGACGCGGCAACGATCCGCTCCCAAGCTGAGCTCATCGATGCGCTTGTCGCCACATCCAACGATGCCTGATGGTTTGCGATGCCGACAAGCACCCCGGACTGTCGAACGCTCGGTGTGAATCGGCATGGATGATGTGACTCGGCCCAAGGTCACTGACCCTCGACCTGTTCCGCTCGCAAGCGTGTGGGCCATCCTGCTCGCGATCGTCATCCCTGCGATCTACATCCTGTGGGTGCTCGTGGCGATCCCGATCGCATCGAACGGCAGCGACGCGTCGCAGACCGAGAACTTGTCGTTTGCGATCCTCGGTGGGTTCACGGCAGCGGTGGCACCCATCGCCATCATCCTCGGGATCATCGGTGTTCTCATCGTCCGCCGCGACCCCCACCTCTACCGGTGGCAGTGGGTCGGCTTCGCCGCCATCGCGATCGGGTGTGTCGAGGTCGTCGTCTATGTCACCGCGTGGCTCGGATGAGGTCCACAGGCCGTGGACCCGGCTCGCCGATAGGGTCCACACCATGAAGGGAACCGATCTCGGGACACAAGCGAGAAGTCCTGATCCATTGCCTCCAGTGCTGTACCCGTGGCGAGCGACCGAGCAACCCGGGGTCCTCGCCGAGGGACGGTTCCTGCCGACCGACGAGATCGACCGCGTGTTGGCGGGCCACGGTGCCGCACCCATGGCGGATCGACGGCGTGTGCTCTCCGTTGGCTCCAACGCATCGCCCGAGGTGATGTGGCGCAAGATGGCCCGAGCGGGCGTCACCACTCCCCTTGCGATGACCATCACCCGGCACGAAGGTGTGGCCGTCGGGCACTCGGCACACGTGTCACTCCCGGGCTACATCGCGGCTGCCCCGTATCGGTGCGCTCGGTGCGTCCGTCGATTCGTGGCCCTCCACCTCGACGACGACCAGCTCGCCGCGCTCGACGCGACCGAACCGAACTACGACCGGATCGAACACGATGGTGCGTGGGTCTATGCCTCCCACTGGCAGGTACTGGCGGTCCACGGCCTCCCTGTGACGCTCCGAACGCAGGAGGATCTCCACGTCGCCCTGCGCGAGGCCGACCCTCGTTGGTGTGAGCAGTTCGATGGTGCGTCGGCGGCCGAGGTCACGAAGCGCCTCGCCCACGACGGAAGCGTCAACGAGTGGCGTCACCACTGGCGGTCGGTCGGCCTCACCCGCCACGCAGGCTTCGACTGAGCCCGCTCCGCCCTGCAGCGGAGCACCCTGAGCGGGACGGGTCGTGCTCGCGCGGAGGCGAGTGCGTCGCGAATCCCTACGACCGCCCACAGCCCGGCGGTGTTACCACCCATGTCATGAGCGGAGGGGACCACCGAGGTCGTGATCTCGTGACGAGACTGATCTGGTTGGGTCGTGCAAGCGCGTGCGGATCCTCACCGGGGATCGGGGATGGACCGCATCACTCAACCGCAGGTTCGCGCCGCGAGCTCGATTCCCGTGAGGAGGCCGAATGCGTCGATCCTGTCGTCGCAGGTGGTATTCGGAACTCGCGGCTCGATCCGAGTGTCGATGATGCCCCACATGAGGATCTCTGCGGCCTGCTCAGAACCGCTCAACTCCCAGCTCACACCGGACCAGTCCGCGAGGCCGAGCGAGTCGAGAAAGGCTCGGCGAGAGTCGGCGTCCACGTGGGCAAGCGTCCATAGGTGACCCAGTTCATGGAGGATCGTGCGTTGTGGGGCCAGCGGGACCCGCCCGTCCTGACGGGCGGTGAGCTGCGTCGGTGATGTGCACACGTCGATGTGGCCGTAGGTGTCGGTGTGGTATGACATGCCGGAGAAACCTTCGGCGCAAGCTGCGGTGGGCGGGAACGTCACGTGGGTGACCGGTGGCGGGGCGAGCCCCACCGCTGCATAGCGGCCGAGGGCCCAGGCGACGAGCTCGACCTGTTCGCGGTTCGCGTTGTACACGTCGACACCGTCGACGGACGCTGACAGCACCGGATCAGCGATGATCGCAGGACCATTGAGGGGATACGTTGTCGACTGAGCTACGAAGTCCGCGACAACCTCGATCGCAGCGTGGATGTTCTCCTCAGCTGCGGCCACCTCATTCCAGGAGTAGACGAGTGGCTCGATCTCGGGATGCTCGATCGCCATCCACTCGTGGAACGCGACATGGAACTCGATGATGTCGTGGAAGTCCTCGTGGTCGTTGAACGACGTGATGAGGCCGTCGTCGTCGAGAAATACCTCGCGATGGACGATGACCTCGACACCGGCAGGTCGGTGCAGATCGCTTGTCCATCTCGCCTCGCACGTGACGTGCTCAGCACTGTGATGCACGCAGTCCTCGAAGAACTCCTCCCATCCGTACGCATCCACATACGCCTGACCGATCTCGTTGCGAACCTTTGCGAATGACCGCCCGTTGAAGATTGCGTCCTGCGTGAAGAACTCCGACATCCCGTCGAAGTCGTCGGAGTTCCAGGCCTCCTTCCACCGCTCGCCTCGCACACCCAGGAAGAGCGGTGTCGCAGGTTCCACGACGGCTGTATTCGCACCGGTGGTGGTGGTAACGGTCACACGCGTCGAGATGGGTGGGACCCGATCGGTGGGATTCTCACTCGGCGTGGCGGAACAGGCCGCCGCGATCACGGTCAGCACAACACACGTCGCTCCAGCTCGCACGGCGCCTATGGCGGGAAGAAGCCGACGAGGCGTCCGGTTGGTCGCGCCTTCCATTGCCCTATGGCTGGTCTGGTAGCCGCATGAGGTCGGGGTCGAGGTCGTACGTCCACGGGAGACCGGCGTTCTTCCATCCGTTCACCATGCGCTTCCTGTGGAACACGCTCCGAGGGTCGTCGACTCGTTCTCCCTCCATGCCTTCCAGGATGTTGTAGACCGTCGAGTATCCGGCGTCCGCCAGCACGTTGATGGCCATTGCTGCCCGTCCGCCCGAGCGGCACATGACCAGGATCGTGTCCGATGTATCCGCCCAGCCGGACACGTCAGCCATGAACCGCGGATTCGGCACGATGACGACGCGCCCCAGGTCGGGGTCCCACGTATAGGTGTGCATCACGAATGGGATGTTCATCGCCATCTCTGGATGACCGACGAACGCATACTCCTCAGGGGTCCGGACGTCGAGAACCTTCACCCCATCACTTTCCGAGGCCCACAGCTCGTACGCTTCCTTCGGCGTCACATACAGCTCAAGTCTCGTGCGACACCCATCGGGGATGTCGTAGTGGGATGCGTTGCTCATCTGATGACCTCTCCGGCCCTATCCGAGACGGGTATCGGTGACTTCGAGCGTTCCCCCTTCGGGGAGCTTGCTCCAGCTCCGCCTCTCCCACTCCTCGGCCAGGACTTCCTTGGCTGCCTGCTCCAGGAATTCCGGTGCCGCCCATTCGTCGACATCGAAGTCGTTCTGGATGTACCCGTGCTCGAACATGAAGTCCTTGCCAATCTTGATGGTGGCCATGTTTCGTGCATCGAGGCTTGGAACCATGTCGACGTGCTTGATCCCCTGGTACGTGTCCTCAGCATCCAGGTAGAACGTTTGGCGATTGAGAATGGCCCCTGCCGCTCGCTTGTGCTCGTTCGCCCACCGGCCGACCTTGATCATCGCCTTCATGTAGGCAATGACCAGTTCGGGATGCTCTTCGGCCATCACCTCGGTGCACGTGATCACCGCCGGCGTATTGGCGACCTGAATCGTCCAATCCGACCGCGTCGACAGATCCTCGATCATCTTGATTCGGCCCGTGGCCTCCTGGAGATGCTGGAAGACCTTGCTCTGCGTGTAGATCGCATCGACGGTGCCTTCGAGGAGGGCATTCTCGAGCGGACGGAACGCCAGGTCGTGTTTGTGATCACGCCGCATCCACAACTCCGACGGGTTGTTCATCTGGTTCACAAGCATCTCGGGCTTGTCGTACCAGTCATCGGGATAAGGGAACTCGACCAACTCGATGTCATCGAGGGTCATGTCATTGAGTGCGAGCATGTTCAAAATGCCCATGTGCTCCTGGATGCGCCACCAGTCGTTCTTGATGGTGTTCAGGCTCTTCGAAATGCCGATCTTCTTGCCCCGAAGGTCGGTCATCTTCATGAGCGGATCTGCGGCGCGCACTGCCATACAGCCACCCTCATGAACCCACGTGGCGCCGAGCAGCACGGTCCGCCGAAGGTCGGCCTGCACGTGGATCGGCGGGTAGAGACCCCCGAACCGGATCAGGTTGTCGAGGTTGTGGATGTAGTGCGGGTACCAGTTGTTCTCAGGAGCATGCCGGAAGTAGGCGTACTCGACACCGATCTTCTTGAACTCCTCACGGCACCAGCCCAACTCCTGATCAACATTGTTCGCCGACACCATCGGGCAATTCGTAAACCAGACCTCGTTCCAGTCCAGCGGCACCGTCGTGGAAACCCTCTCAGCTGCAGCCATGATCTCGGACCACCCTTCACGCTCGGCGGAGGCAGAGATGCCTCCAGCCTGATCGTACTCCGATTCCATAGTCGGCTGCTCAGGAATCGCCGCCCCCGCCGTTGCTCGATCGGATGGCGGGGGATGGACGATCTCGTGAGGGCGTTCACTGCGGGGAGGCACACCACAGGGCTGCCGACCTCGGATCGCTCCTGCGTGCCCTCGCTGCTGGTAGCGTCGAGCCATGCGCGGTCTCGACGTACCCGAACTCGCCGAGGACTTCACCGCCGACCCGGTCGAGCTGTTCTTCGACCTGGCGTTCGTGTTTGCGTTCAGCCAACTCGTGGCTCATCTCATCCACCACCCGACATGGACAGGCGCCGCCGAAGCCTGGCTCCTGTTTGCGATGCTATGGATGGCGTGGTCGACCTTCACCTGGTCTGCCAACGCCGTGTCGGGCAACGCCCGGTCCGTGCGCGTCATCTTCCTCATCGCCACAGCAGCCACATTGCCGGCAGCCGGTGGGGTCACGACCGCGTACGAGGGCGGGGGCGCGGTCTTCGCCATCTCGGTGTCCATCATCCTGGCCATGGCCCTGGCCATCCAGCTCTGGGCTTTCGAGACCGGCACGGCAGAACGCGTGTCGGCGATTCGCTACGCACGCCCCAATCTCGTCGCCATGGTGCTGTGGATCGCGGGCGGCTTCGCCACCGATGAAGCTCGGCCGGTCCTGTGGCTCCTCGGCTTGGGCTCGATCCTCTACGGGACGATCCGCGCCCGGCGCGGGACGTGGATTGTGCGCATCGGCCACTTCGCCGAGCGCCACGCACTCATCCTCATCGTCGCCCTCGGCGAGGTCGTCGTCGCGATCGGTATCAGCATCATCGAATCGCTGACCGAGTCGGGTTCCCTTTCCAGTGCAGTCATCGTGGCCCTGATCGCCGCCGGGCTCTTCGCCGGCCTGTTGTGGTGGGCGTACTTCGATCGATTGCAGCCGGGCCTCGAGTGGAAGGGGGAGCAGCTCGATGGCCAGCAGCGAGGTTGGTTTGCGGTCGATGTCTACACGTACCTGCACGCCCTCATCGTGTCGGGGGTGATCATCTCGGCTGCCGCCCTCGAGGAGATCCTCCTGCACCCGACCGACCCGATTCCCCTCGCCTTTCGGGTCATGCTCGCCGGTGGCCTCCTGATGTTCCTTCTCGGCACCGTCGCTTGTGTCGGACGCGCCTTCAGGGTCGTCATCCCCGAGCGCATCGTGGCCAGCGTCGTCGTCGTTGCGCTCGTCGCCATCGGTGGTTCCTGGAGCGGCGTCGTGGTCCTGGCGGTCGTCGACGCCGTACTGTTCGCCGTGCTCATCACCGAACACGTGCGTGTCGAACGGTCGCGGTCACAGAGTGCGCCAGTCGGCCCCGAGCCAGCGACCGAGCCGACCTGACACACCCGTGATTGCGCAACGATGCTGAGGCGGTTGTTCTCTCAACGCCTCGCCCACGTCCGTCGGCGAGGAACATCACAACTACATCCGGCATCCCACGTAGGTCAACAAATTCAGCTCTGCCCCCGTCCACGCACCCAAGCTGACCCGTGCCACCGCCACACTCCGAGATCCTCTACGAGCCACTACCCGTGCCCACCAGCATGATGCTGAGCGGTTGGTTCCTCCGAACGACAGAATCCCCAGCAATAGCTGAGGATTCGTGTCGTCTCTCTCCGTGGAGCTGAGGGGATTCGAACCCCTGACCCCTTGACTGCCAGTCAAGTGCTCTGCCGGGCTGAGCTACAGCCCCCTACGGACCGCCGGAGTGTATCAGGCGTCGATGTTTGACGAACTCGGCTCGAATGCGATGGTCGGGGCGTCTGCCCACAACCGCTCGAGCTCGTAGTACGCCCTGGTCGGACGATCGAAGACGTGCACGACGACATCGCCGTAGTCGAGCAGCACCCATTCGCCATGGTCCACGCCTTCACGGCGAATGGGCTTTCGACCCAACTCCCGCAGGGCGATCTCGGCATCATCGACGAGGGTCTTGACGTGCCGGTTCGAGGTGCCGGAGGCGACGACGAAGACATCCGTCACCACCAGCAACCCTGACAGGTCGAGGAGGATGATGTCCTCGCCCTTCTTGTCCTCGATGGCCATGGCAGCGGTTCGTGCTGCTTCGATGGCGTCGGGCGTTGCCGTGGGAGTCTTCTTCATCCGCAGGCGATCTTAGGGCACCACTCCGATTGCGCGGACATCATCGGTACAGGTCGTTGGCCGAGATGTATTCGCACACGGCGTCGGTGAGCAGGTATCGCGGCGAGTGGCCGGCTCGCACGTGATCACGCAGCCGGGTGCCTGACAACTCGATCGTCGGCATCTCGAGCGCGTGCACAGACCGATCGAGGGCCTCCTCGACCTGGGCGACGAGCGTTCCGGGACGGGGAACGACAGCGACCTCCACCATCTCGAGGAGCTCGGATCCTCCTCGCCAGGTCGGGATGGCAGCCGCCGCATCGGTGCCGAGGATCAGCATGCATCGACCGCCGAGTTCGGTCACCGTGTCAATCGTGTAGGACGGACCTGTCCGCCGAATCTCGATGTCATCGACCTCGAATCGGGCATCCTCGGCTGCGGCCAGGCGCACCATCGCCATCCGGTGCTGTGGGTCGGTGACGGCGATCTCGGCCTTCTGCCAGGGCTCGCCGGCGGGAACCCACAGCACCCGATCGATGGCGAGCTGCTCGATGGCGGCGTTCGCCACGGCCAGATGGCCCACATGGGGAGGATCGAAGGTACCGCCGAAGAGTCCGAACACGTGCCGGAGGATAGGTGGCTGGATGCGGATCGAGATACAGGGCGTCGCCGTATCCACGCCCACACCGACGCAATGACAGCGGATCGATGTACTGGTCGCCGACTCGGAGGGACAGGTGATAGGAGGCTGCACCGCCGTGGACGCTCGATGTTCCGACGACGGTCGAGGCGGTGACTCGCTGACCCCGAACCGCGAGAGGCGTCGCGAGGTACGAGTAGCTCGATCGCAGACCGCCGCCGTGGTCGACCGTCACGGACACGTTGCGTACGACGAGGCCGGAGAACACCACGATGCCGGGGCCGACCGGTGTCACCGCCGATCCGACCGGCGCAGCGATGTCGATGCCCCAGTGGCCGGCCCATCGACCGACGGGGGCAAAGGACCGCACGATCGTCTGGTCAGGGAGACCGAGGCCGTGGCACACGGGCACCGTTGTGATGATGAGACCAACGAGGACGAGGACGATGGACATCGCGGGGACCGCCACCGCATCGCCACCGTATCACACCCCGGGAAGGCCGCCCAGAGTGTCGGGGATGGGCTGGCTGCCGATCGCATCCATCACGATGCGTCGCAGGTCGGCCGGACGGAATGGTTTGACGAGGTACGCGGCGACCTGTCCGGCATCCGCCTTGAGGTGATCGTCTGCGTCGTCGTAACCGGTGAGCATGATCACCGGCAGGCCGTCGAGGGCGGGATTGCTCCGAATACGATCGAGGACCTCCCACCCCGATATGTCAGGGAGGCCCACGTCGAGGATCAGCACGTCCGGGATGGTGTCCGCGATGGCCGATTCCGTCGCCTCCCCGGATCCGACAGTCGTGACATCGACGTCGAGCGGCTCGAGGGACACCTCGACGAGACGACGGATCACATGGCTGTCATCGACGGCCAGCACGCGCCGTATCACGGTTCCCCTTCCCATGGCAGTTCCTTCCTCCATCGGCCGATCGCGGACCCGCCTTGACGATCAGCTGCGAACGATCGGAAGTGCGGCGCGTTCGACGAACTCCTCGAGCTGTCGCAGCGTCCTCACCTGCTCGACGCGATCACACATCGGCCGGTAGCTGGCCATGACGGAATCCCCCGTGTCCCAGAAGCGTTCGGGTTCCGGGTTCAGCCAGAACGTCGCCCGGGCACGCCGAGCGATCCTCTCGAGGTGGTGGGCTCCGGTCGGTCGGTAGTTGTTGCGGGCATCACCGGTGATGATGACGGTGGTACGAGGCGACACCGCCTCCTCGAACCGTTCGATCATGTCCTGGAACGATCGGCCATAATCCGAGTGGCCGTCGCGCCGAACGAGGTCGGCCCCTCGGCCCATGTCGACGAGCGCCTCGGCAAAATGGGTATCCGTGTTGAAGTAGTCGGTGACCTCGTCGAGGCCGTCGATGAAGGCGAAGGCCCGCACCTTGGAGAGCTCCGAGGAGATGGCGTACGTGAGTTGGAGCGTGAACCGTGCAAACGTCGCCATCGATCCCGACACGTCGCACAGGATGACGATCTCCGGCTTGGCGATCCGTGGTGGCTTGAAGCGGGGATCGATGAGGACACCACCGTGGCCGAGTGAGCGCCGGATGGTTCGACGCACGTCGAGCCTGCCCTTGCGCCCGTGTCGACGTCGCTGGCTCAGGCGCGTGGCCAGCTTGCGGGCGAGTGGGGCGACGACCCGCTCGATCTCGTCGATCTCGGTGCGTGTCGCGTGCATGAGGTCCACGTCCTCGACGAGGGGCATCCTCCTGGATGCTGCGACGGCCTCGGATCCGCGTTCGTCGACGAGGCGCGACGTCACTTCGCCGTCGACCTGCTCGCGGAGTGCCTCGACCATCTCATCGACGCGCATCCGGGCCAGCCGGGCATCGAGGCCCCCATCGGCGGCGTCGAAGGTCGCGATCGCAGCCAAGAGGCGTCGGAGCAGATCCTCGGCATCGAGCTGGCGCATCACGCGATACGTGTAGTAGCGACCGCCAACGGGTCGCCCGGGCTGGATCCCTGCGTACTCGTCGACCGCCCTGCCAACGAGGGCACGCAGGGCGTCCCGGTCGTCGGCCAGGAGCGCCTCGATGACCGCGTCCCTGAGGCGATCTCCAGCCTCGTCGGGGACCTCGTCCCACACGTCGGATGCTTCGATCCTGACGGACCCGCGTCCGAAGTAGACATCGAACGCGGCGTCGAAGGCGCCGTAGTGATGGGGGTTCTTGATGAGGGTGGCACCGAGCGATGCGCGAAGGTTCTCACGATCCGTGAGGTCGGTGTGGACCAGGGCGTCGGCCGCGTCGAGCGTCTCGACCATCGACACCGGGATGCCCACGGCGCGCAACTCGTCCACGAACGAGGTCAGCACGGTGCGCACGGTCGGTCAGGCCCCGGGGGCCGGCAGGGACAGCTCCTTGGAGGCCGCATCGATGTCGGACTGGTACTTCAACAGCACATGCAGCGTCTCGGACGTCGCATCGTCGTCGAGTTCGGCGATGCCCAGCGCAAGGAGGGTGCGCGCCCAATCGATGGACTCGGACACCGAAGGTGCCTTGCGGAGGTTCTGGGATCGGATGGCAGCGACGGTGTGGGCGATCTTGTCGCCGAGGTCCTCCGGCAGGTCGGGAACCCGCGATGCGAGGATGGCCCTCTCTCGCTCGACCGTTGGGTAGGGAACGTGGAGGTACAGGCACCGCCGCTTGAGCGCCTCCGACAACTCCCTGGTGTTGTTCGACGTCAGCACCACGATGGGCCGCGTCGTGGCCTCGATGGTGCCGAGCTCGGGGATCGTCACCTGGAACGAGTCGAGCACCTCGAGGAGCAGAGCTTCGGTCTCGAGCTCGACCCGATCGACCTCGTCGACCAGGAGCACGACGGGCTGCTCGGATCGGATCGCCTCGAGGAGCGGCCTGGTGAGGAGGAAGGGCTCGGAGAAGATGTCGCCCTCGAGGTCGTCCCACCGTGCGCCTTCATCGCTCTGGAGCCGCAGCAGCTGCTTGTGGTAGTCCCACTCGTACAGGGCCTTGGCCTCATCGAGCCCCTCGTAGCACTGGAGCCTGACCAGGCGACGGCCGGTGGCATCGGCGATGGCGAGCGCGAGCGCGGTCTTCCCCACACCTGCGGGCCCTTCGGCGAGGATCGGTTTCTCGAGGGCGGCGGCGAGGTAGACGACCTGGGCGATGCGGCTGTCCGCGAGGTACCCGGTGTCAGCGAGTGCTGCCGACACATCGGCGGGCGATGACCATGCGATGTCCATGGCCACGAGCGTAGCCCCCGGATCCATCCGACACGTCCGCTGCGATCAGCCCAGGACGACCAGGTCGTCGCGGTGGATGATCTCGCCGCCGATCTGGGAGCTGTGTCGACCCATGGCGCCACGAGCCTCGGTTGCACCGACGCGGGCAACGCCCTTGGCCACGAGGCGGCCGGCCTCGTCGACGACCTCGACTGCGTCGCCCCGCACGAAGTCGCCATCGACACCCGTGACACCGACGCCGAGGAGCGAGCTGCCACCGGCGGCCATCGCCTCGGCGGCGCCGCGGTCGACGGTGAGGATGCCATCGGATGGAAGGCCGAAGGCGATCCACAGCTTCCGAGCGGACAGTGGCGTCGGGCGCGGCTCCACCCAGGTGCCGACGCGCTCACCCGATGCAATGGCGCTGACGACACCACCGTCGCCGGAGGGTGCGACCACCGTCGGGATGCCAGAAAAGGCAGCCATGCGTGCGGCTGTCACCTTGGTGGCCACGCCTCCGCTCCCGAGCGCTCCCTTGCCTGCCGAGGTTCGGATCTGGTCCAGGATCACATCCGAGTGCCTGACCGCATCGAGGAGTTCGGCGTCCTCGGTGAGACGGGGATCGTCGGTGAACAACCCCGAGGTGTCCGTGAGGATGATGAGCATGTCGGCAGACACGAGATGCGACGTGATGGCCGCGAGCTGGTCGTTGTCCCCGACACGCACCTCATCGACGGCAACGGTGTCGTTCTCGTTCACGATCGGTATCACGCCACGGTCGAGCATCCTGGTCAGGGCGCTTCGCGCATTGAGGTACTGGCGTCTGCTGCCGAGCACATCCCTCGTCAGGAGCACCTGGCCCACGATGCGACCGTGGGCACCGAACGCTGCGCCGTACCGCTGCATCAGGTTCGTCTGGCCCACGGCGGCCGCCACCTGCAGGTCGGCGATGTCCGAGGGTCGCTCGGACATCCCGAGCGCCGGAAGGCCCGCGGCGATCGCTGCCGAGGTGACGAGCACGGGCCGGTTGCCGAGGGAGCACAGGTGCTCGACCTGGTCCACGACACGCTGCACCGACGCGTCATCGAGGCCACCTGCGGGTCCCGTCAGGCTCGACGAACCCACCTTGAGGACGACCGTCGCCCCAGGTGCGAGCGGCCTCCTCACGTGTACATCTCCTCGACGTCGTCGAGGTCCGGATCGAAGGTGAAGACAATCGACCCGATCCTCACGTCATCACCGGCCTCGGCTCCGGCATCGATGAGACCGGCGACGATGCCCGAACGAACGAGCCGCTGGGACACGAATTCCGCAGCATCGGGATCGGTGAGGTCGGCGAGGTTGGTCGCCCGCACCGCGGCGATTCCCTCCACCACCCACTCGGATCCATCCATGCGGATCGTGAACTCCTCCCGCAATGGCCGGTGCAACACGTAGCCCTCCCGTGCGGGGGTCTCGCGTTCGATGGTGTCGACGACGTCCATGATGCGATGGACGAGATCGTCGAGCCCCTCCCCCGTCACGGCCGAGATGGTCATGGCATCCACGTCGTCACCGAGATCGATCACGGCGTCGGCTGCAACATCTGACTTGGTGACCACCACGATCCTCGGACGTGCGGCGAGCTCGGGGTCGTGGGACTCGAGCTCGTGGACGAGCACGGCGAGTTGCGTGTCGATCGGGTCGGTCTGGAGCGGGGACGGATCGAGGAGGACCACCAGGGCCCTGGCTCGCTCGGTGTGGCGCAGGAACTCGTGTCCGAGGCCCTTGCCCTCCGCGGCACCCTCGATGAGACCAGGGATGTCCGCGAGGACCAGCTCGCGCTCGCCGACCGAGACCACGCCCAGGTTGGGTACCAGGGTGGTGAAGGGGTAGTCGGCGATCTTCGGTTTGGCCGCCGACACGCGGGAGATCAACGTCGACTTCCCTGCATTCGGGTATCCGATGAGGGCAGCATCGGCGAGCATCTTCAGCTCGAGCCGCAACATCGCATCCTCGCCATACTCGCCCTGCTCGGCGAACGTCGGTGCCCGACGGTTGGGTGAGACGAATGAAGCATTACCACGACCACCCTTGCCGCCCCTGGCCACGAGCACTCGCTGACCGGGCTCGAGGAGATCGGCGACGAGGCGACCCTCCTCGTCACGAACGGAGGTACCGATGGGGACAGGGAGCTCGAGGTCATCGCCGTGACCGCCGTGGCGGAGATCGCCCTCCCCGTGCGTGCCATTGCCGGCGCGCCACACCGGATGGCGTTCGTAGCGGAGCAGGGTCGGAACGTTGGGGTCAGCCACCAGGTAGACGTCCCCGCCGCTTCCACCGGAGCCGCCGTTCGGCTTGCCCTTCGGAAGACCCTTGCGACGCAGGAAGGCCGAGACACCGGCTCCGCCGTTGCCCCCGCGCGCAGTGATCGTCACCGTGTCGACGAACACGAACATTCCTCCCTCGAAGCCGTCAACCTACCCCACAACGACCGAAGGGCGGACCGTCCAACGGCCGCCCTTCGTGAACGTGATCGAACCGGGTCTCAGGCGTCGACGAGGACCGAGACCTGCCTGCGACCCTTGCGGGATCCGTACTTGACGATCCCGGTCTCGAGGGCGTAGAGCGTGTCGTCGCCACCACGAGCGACATTGTCGCCGGGGTGGATCCTCGTTCCGCGCTGGCGCACCAGGATGGCGCCTGCGTTCACGGTCTGACCGTCGAAGACCTTGGGCCCGAGCCGTTTCGCCGCTGAATCGCGACCGTTCTTGGTTGAGCCGCCTGCCTTGGTCTTGGACATCGTTACTCCTCCTCGGTGCTCGAGGCGTCGCTCGCAGCTTGATCGGCCACTGGCGCCTCGTTCGGCGTGTCCTTCTTGGCCGCAGCCTTCTTCGGAGCGTCCTTGGCAGGAGTCTCCTTCTTCGCCGCAGCCTTCTTCGGAGCGTCCTTGGCAGGAGTCTCCTTCTTCGCCGCAGCCTTCTTCGGAGCGTCCTTGGCAGGAGCGTCCTTCTTGGCCGCAGCCTTCTTGGTGTCGTCCTTGGCTTCGGACTTCTTCGGAGCAGCCTTCTTCGCCGCCCCGGTGGCGATGCCCGTCACCTTGATCGTGGTGTACTTCTGGCGGTGACCCTGGCGCCGGCGATAGCCGGTCTTCGCCTTGTACTTGAAGATGTCGACCTTCGGGCCCGCCGACTCGCCGAGGATGTCAGCGGTCACCGACGCCTTCGAGAGGGCGTCCTTGTCCGAGATCACGGTGCCGTCGTCAGCGACGACGAGGATCGGTGTGAACGACACCGTGTCCTTGTCCTTGATCCGTTCCACGGAGAGCACATCGCCCTCGCGGACTTTTGCCTGCTTGCCGCCAGCGCGGATGATCGCGTACATGATTCTGTCGACCCTGTTTGTGTGTCGAGACTTCGGTCGTCCCGACGCGAAAGAACCGCCCTGTCGAGGGCGAATGCGGAGCATAGCCATGCTCGCACGCTTTCGACAGGACGGATCGTCGACGTTCCCCGACCGGGATCGGCCTCAGTCGCTCGCGTCGCGTGCGCCGTGGTCGTGGGCAGGGATGCCGGTGGCAGCAGCCTCCTCGTGCAGGAGCACACCCCTGCCGCTGCACTGGGGGCAGACCTCAGAGAACGACTCCAACAGGCCCGCTGACACGTTCTTGCGCGTCATCTCGACGAGCCCGAGGTGGGACACATCGAAGACCTGCGTGCGGGTCTTGTCCTTGGCCAGGTGCTCACGGAGCCGCAGGAGCACTGCGTCCTGGTTCTTCTGGTCCTCCATGTCGATGAAGTCGATCACGATGATGCCGCCGATGTCTCGGAGGCGGAGCTGGCGAGCGATCTCCTCGGCGGACTCGAGGTTGTTCTGCAACACCGTCTCCTCGAGGTTCGTGGAGCCCACGAACCTCCCGGTGTTCACATCGATCACCGTCAAGGCCTCGGTGCGATCGATCACGAGGTGACCGCCCGAGGGAAGCCACACCTTGCGATCGAGTGCCTTGCGGAGCTGATCCTCCACGTGATAGCGCTCGAAGAGGGCGAGCTCGTCCCTGTAGAGGTTCACCTTCTCGACGAGGTCGGCCTCGGTGCCAGACAGGTACTCCATGACCTGGTCATGAATCTCGCGGTCGTCGATCAGGAGGCGACGGAAGTCCTTGGTGAAGTGCTCGCGGATGACCCTGATGACCAGCGGCGGCTCCTGGTAGATGAGTGACGGTGCGTTCGCAGTGGCGCGAGCGGCGTCGATCTCGTCCCAGATCTCCTTCAGCCGATCGATGTCGCCCTTGATGTCGTCGCGGGTCGCCCCCTCGGCCGCCGTTCGCACGATGATGCCGGTGCCCTCGGGTCGCAGGTCACCGACCACCTCGCGCAGCCGTCGGCGCTCGTCGTCGGGAAGGCGACGGGAGATGCCACGCACGCCTTCATCGGGAGCGAGGACGAGGTAGCGACCGGCCAACGAGATCTGATTCGTCAGCCTGGCACCCTTGTGGCCCATGGCGTCCTTGACCACCTGTACCAGCACGGGATCGTTGGCCTTGAGGGCGTTCTCGATGCGCTTGGGCTTGCCCGAGAGGTCGTGCTCGGAGTAGTTCACATCGCCGGCGTAGAGCACACCGTTCTTGCCCTCTCCGAAATCGATGAAGGCGGCCTCCATCCCCGGCAGCACATTGCGCACGCGACCCACGTAGACGTTGCCGACGAGCGACTTGCGGTCCGATCTCGCGACGTAGTGCTCGACGAGCACGGGGCCTTCGAGCACGACGATCTGGGTCTGGTGCGGGCTCTTGCGCACGAGCATCTGCTTGCGCGCCGTCTCGGGCGGCTCGACGATCTCGATGGGTGGCCTGCGCCGCTGCGACGGGCCCTGCCGGGTCCTGGTCGGCTTGGGCTTTCCCTGGGACTGCTTGCGCTGGGGCTTCTGCTTGCGCTTCGTCGTGGTCGCTGTTGCGGCCTTCGGTTCAGGCTTGGCAGACCGCCGTACGGTGACCTGCTCGCCGTTGACGGTGCGAACCTCGATGACTTCGTTGCTGCTGCCCTGTCGAATGACTTTGGGTGTCTTCTTCTTGAAGAGTCCCATGGATCAACTCCTTCGCGTGCCGGGAACGGCACGTCGATAGCTCATCCGACGTCGGGACGCCACGCGCGCGACAACCGGGATCGGCTGTGAGCTTGGGGACGTGCGTGTCGGGTGTGACGGCATCGCTCGGCCGATGGAGTCGTGCCCTGCTGGCTGGAGAAGTTCGCAGGGCTCGTCGCACCATCACCGATAGCGCTATGAGCGAGAGGACGCCGTACATACCCGTCCCGGATCGGAAACCTTCGCACCGCGCGAGGTGGCGCGGCGTCGAAGGGATGGTACCAAGGGATCGTGGCAAGCTGGTGACTCTCTGGAGTCGACCCGATCAGTCGGTGTCGGCCACGTCGAGTCGTTGCTGTGCGGCCTCGGAGGGGTCATAGCATCGCCGGCATCGCGCCTCGTACGCGTCGGTCGCTCCGAGCACCACCAGCTCGTCGGATTGCACGACGCGTTGGGTGAACAGGCCGGGTCCCCCGCACCGATGGCATACGGCGAGCGACTTCGTCACGTACTCGGCGCGGGTCATCAGCGTGGGGATGGGCTCGAACGGCCGACCGAGGTAGTCGAGGTCGAGGCCGGCGATGATCAGGTTCTTCCCGGCGCCGGCCAGCATTTCGGCCACCTCGATGAGCCCGTGGTCGAAGAACTGGCCCTCGTCGATGCCCACGACCACAGTCCGATCCTCGACCGCCGTGAGCAACTCGGCCGACGTGGCCACCGGCTGGGCCTCGGTCGAGAGACGGGAATGTGAGACGACCTCCCCCACGGCGTACCGGACATCGAGCGAAGGCTTGAACGTCTGGGTGGGGATGCGTGCCAGGTGGTAGCGGGTGACCCGGCGGATCAGTTCCTCGCTCTTGCCCGAGAACATGGGGCCGGCGATGACCTCGATCCAACCCTGATCCGCTCGTCTGTGCATCGGGACCGATCGTAGCAAGACGCGCGGGTGACGACGCATGGCCCTCAGTCGGGAGGTCGTTCCGCCAATGTCGTGTTGCGTCGGATCCACGCGGCGTGGGCGAGCCCCAATGCCGCGCTCATCGCGACGAACACCGTACCTCCGGAGGACATGAACGGCAACGGAAGGCCCGTCACCGGCATCACGCGGACCGTCATGCCGATGTTCACGAACACATGGAACGCAATCATCGCTGCGATGCCGGTGACCACCAGATACGAGAAACGTGACCGGGCATTGAGGGCGATCACGAGCAGACGGAACAACAACACGGCGAAGAGCGCCAGCACGACCACGCTCCCAACGAACCCGAACTGCTCCCCCACCGCTGTGAAGATGAAGTCGCTCGATTGGACCGGCACGAACTGGAGGTTCGTCTGGGAACCCTCGAACAGCCCCTTGCCCAGCAGGCCGCCGGATCCGATGGCGATCTCGGATTGGACCTGGTTGTAGACAGCGTCGAGGGATGCAGCGTCGGGATCGATGAACGCCGTGAGCCTCGTGATCTGATAGTCCTTGATCAGGTTGAGCTGGAACAGGCCGACCGTTCCGATGATCGTCGCCAGGGCCAGGAAGCCGAGCTGACGCAGCGTCGAACCTGCTGCAAAGAGCACGACCAACACGACGAAGGCGAACACCAGCATCGTCCCGAGGTCGGGCTGGAGGAAGATCAGCCCGGCGGGAATGCCGACGATGGCGAGGGCGCGGGCGACGGTGCGCCAGCTGAGCGGGGTGTCCGCCATTCCGAGGACGGAGGCCAGCATCAACACCACGGCGATCTTGGCGACCTCGCTCGGCTGGAACTGCAGCGGACCGAGGTCGATCCACCGCTGGGCGATGCCCTCGCTGTCGCCGAGAGGAGACAGGACGAGGACGAGCAATCCGATCGCCACCAGGTAGATCGGGCCCACGAAGCCCCTGATCTCGGTCAGGTCGATCGACGACATCATGCCGAACACGACGAACCCGATCACCACGAAGATCGCCTGCTCCTTCAGCTCGGCGGTGGGATCCAGACCCCTCGCCTCGAGACTCGGAGCGGTTGCCGAGTACACCATGAGCAACCCGATCGCCGACACGGCCAGGTAGGTGAGCACGAGCACGAGGTCGGGCCGCAACGGGGAGTCCCGGTCGACGAACACCGGCACGCGGTCCCTCGTCCGTGTCGCCATCAGTCGGCGTCCAATCCGGGCGCGATCTCCGTGACACCCTGGGGTCCGTTGAGGAGGTACTGGAGGACCTGGCGGGCAACCGGGGCAGCGACCCTGCCTCCCGATCCTCCGCGCTCGACGACCACCGACACGACGTACTCGGGTGCGTTGACCGGGGCCACACCGACGAAGAACGCATTGTCGACCTGTCGGAACCGCTCGGACCTCGGTGCCTTGATGACCTCACCGGTTCCGGTCTTCCCACCTACCTGATCGACATTCGGGCCGAAGTCGACGAACGCAGCACGTGCCGTGCCGCGTTCTGCATTGTTGACGACCTGCTGGAGGTCCACCTTCAGCAGCTCGACCGTGCGGGGGCTCAGGTCCGTGGTCAGCAGTGCCTCCTGGGGGAAGTCATCGATGACCGTGCCATCGCTGTCGACGACCTCGGCCACCACGCGCGGCTTCCACACCGTGCCGCCGTTGACCATCGCCGCGTATCCGTTGGCGATCTGGAGTGGCGTGGCGAGCATCGCGCCCTGACCCACGGCGATGTCCATCAGGTCGCCACCCACCCAAGGTCCGTCGGGGCGGACCCGGCCGGTCTCGTTGCGTTGCTCCTCACGGAACCAGGTGCGATCGGGGACCAATCCGGCACGCTCGAACGGGAGGTCGATCCCCGTCGCCTCACCGAATCCGAAGGAGCGCGAGTAGGCCTGGAGCAGATTCTCCTTGTCGACACCCGATTCGTCGCTCCGTTCGTTCCACAGGCGCAGGGCGAGATCCCAGAAGTAGAGGTCACAGGACGCCTGGAGGGCACCGTGGAGATCGAGGGGTCCGTGACCCTGGGGCCACTTCCAGTCCCGCTTGGTCTGGACGGTGCCGTCATTGAGGGTGAACTTGAACTCGCTCGAGCAGTTGTACGGATCCGTATCCGAGGTGAGTGGTTGGGGTTCGTCTTCGACTGGTACTTCGTCAGCGGGGTCACCGTCATCAGCGGCGGATGCCTCGTCCGGGATCGTGTCGTCGGTCGATTCCGCACCGATCTCGACGGCACCAAGACCACGATCGAGCGGGTAGTAGTCCTCCTCGAGCGCAAGGACGTAGGGCACCGCCTTGTACGTCGAGGCGGGGGCGTACAGGCCCTGGACGGCGAAGTTCTGGAAGGCCGACACGGTTCCCAGCGATGCCCACTGGTCCTCGCTCAATCCATCGACGAACACCGACGGGTCGAACGTCGGATACGACGACATGGCAAGCACCGAACCGTCGTTGGGGTCGAGGACGACGCCCACCGCTCGCACCGGGCACCACTTGTCACGGTGGTAGATGATGACCTCGTCCTCGGTGATGGCCAACACCTGGAGGGTGCCGGCGAACGAGTCGTTCGTCCTCACCGTGTGGCGATCGAGGCCGATCGAGATGGTGGCCTCGTAGTCGCCGTCGATATCCGTGATGGACTCGACCCTGGCGAAGCGCGGCTCGGTGCCAGACAGGACACCGGATTCGCCGAGCATGATCTCGACCCGTTCAACCGGCACACAGACGCCGGTGTCATCGATCGGGAGTCCCGGGTAGAGGGACGCGAGCACGGTTGCCGGGTCCACCACGATCTCCTCCGGGGGCGGTGCAACGTCATCGTCGTCGGTGGTGACGGCCGCCGTGGTGTCGGTCTCGTCGTCCGATGCGGCATCCTCGATGGCGGCGAGTCTGGCAGCCTCCCTGGCTTCGGCGAGTGCGGTGGCGAGTCGCTCGCCGATCGACGCCTTGGCCAACTCGTCGACGCGCTCTTGCATCTCGAGGCGTCGAGCCTGCACGAGCCCGTCGCGCAGTGAGTCCTGGAGTTGCTCATTGAGGTCCGCGTCGATCGTCAGGATGAGGCTGCCGCCTGCTTCGGGGGGTTCCTCGCCCGCCAGCGAGAGGACCTTGCGCTTCGCGTCGACCTGGTACTGGATGATCCCTGCGGTACCTCGGAGCATGGCGTCGTAGGACCGCTCGACGCCCGCCTTACCGACGAAGTCGTTCGGTCCGACATCCTCGCGCTCGAGGTCCTCCTCATTCGGTCGACCGATGTACCCGATCACGTGGGCTGCGTTCTCCCCCTCGGGGTAGGTGCGGATGGGTTGCGGGATGATGTTGACGCCGGGGAACTGCTCGCGGTGCTCGACGAGGAACGTCGCCTGCGCATCGGTGAGGTCCGTCGCCACCGTGAGGAGACCGCCCTGGGCGTCGTTCTCCATCGCCTCCATGATGGCCGAGGCGGGTTCATCGAGGAACGCAGCGAGGTTCTGTGCGAGGTCCTCGCGTTCGGCGTTCTCGACGAGGGCCAGATCGATGACGGCCGACAGGGCGGAGCGGGTGCCGGCGAGCTTCACGCCGTTGCGATCGAAGACATCACCGCGCGGTGCAGGTGTGTAGACGACACGAACCTGGTTGTTGAGCGCCCGCTCCTCGTATGCCTGTACTTCCGTGACCTGCATGGTCCACAGACGCAGCGTCAACAAACCCAAGAGCGCGAAGAACACGGCGCCGATGACACCGAGGCGCAGGGATGTGTTCATGACGCCCAACTCCTGTCACGAGGCGCATATGCGTACCGCAGTATCCAGAAAACGGGATACGCCAGCACGAGGTTCCACACAGCAGGCATCACGATCTTGGCCACCACGTTGGGTTCACCGAGCGTCTCCTGTCCAAAGAGCGTACTCACCACCACATATACGACTTGCGCGACGAGCGTCAATGTGAAGGCCGCCACGAGCGACCACACGATGGAATCGGCATATCGGGCTCGGAGGCGCCCAGCGAGGAATGCAACGATCGTGAACGACATCGCCCACAGGCCGAGGGTGCCCGAACCGACGAGATCCACCAGGATTCCCGCCGTGAACCCCAACAGCACGTGGTATTCGGGTTCCACGTACGGTGCAAGGCCGATCAGGACGAGCACCACGAGTGCGGGAGCGACGCCGAGCGGCTGGATCCTGCCGGCACCGAACACGGTTGTCTGCAACACGATGGCGATGACGACGACGATCAGCGCGATCACGATCCGTGATCGCCGCATCAGCCGTCTCCCGTCGCCGCCGACCTCGTCGTGGGTGTGGTCGTGCCGGCATCACTCTCGAGGCCGGCATCGATCGGCGAGAAGCCGACGATCACCTTCACGTAGTCCACTTGCGAGAGATTCGCAGCAGGTTCCACCTGCGTACGAAGCACGAACCCGACTTCGGCTTCGGCCGTCCGTGTCACACTGCCGATGACCAACCCGGGCGGATACCGCGAGCCGTCGGTCACGACGAGTGCACCCTCGCGTACCGGTTGGCTCGCCCGGTACATCTCCAACCGCAAGGGCCCATCACCGCGGCCCGTGACGATCCCCGTCTCGTTGGTCGACTGCACTCGCACACCCACCGACACGGCAGGGTCTGTGATGAGGCGGATCCGGGCGTCGTTTGCGGACACCAGGTCGACCCGGCCGACCAGACCGTCCTCGTCGATGACCGCCTGCCCGGCGATGACCCCGTCGTTCGAGCCCTTGTCGATGTATCGCACGTTGTCGAACGGCGTCGACCCCGACGCATAGATGCGGGCCGTGACCGTCGAGAGTTCCTCACCGATGGTGAGGCCGTTGATCAGCTCGAGCTGGACGACCTGCTCCTCGAGCGCATCGGTCGCCCGGACCTGGGCCTCGAGCTCACGGACGCGCGCTTCGAGACGATCGTTCTCGTCCCGCAGTCCAGCCAGGTTGGCAACGCCGTCGACGAAACCGACGACCGGTGCGGTGACCCAATCGACGCCCTTCTGGAGGGGCGTGAAGACCGATTGCGTGCCCTCCCTGAGCACGTCACCGACATCGTCGGATTCGGAACGAACGTCGAAGGTGGCGATCAGGAAGCCGATGGCGATGAGGGACGTGAACAGGATGGTGACCCGGTTCACACGGCGTCCTGATTGCGGGAGCATGGGGAGGCCCTTCGGGTGACGTTACGCGCGGCCCGAGCTCTGGAGGACGACATGGAGTATGTCGAACTCCTCGAGGCATGCGCCCGAGCCGAGCACGACGCTGTGCAACGGACGGTCCGCCGTCACGATTGGCATACCGGTCTCGTGGGCGAGCCGCACGTCGAGGCCCTTGAGGTAGGCGCCACCACCCGTGAGGACGATGCCTCGTTCCATGATGTCGGCTGCGAGCTCAGGGGGCGTCTTGTCGAGGGTGTACTTGACAGCGTCGACGACGGCCTCGACCGGTTCCTCGATGGACTCACGCACGGCGGCACTCGAGAGCACCACCGTCTTGGGGAGTCCGGAAATCAGGTCGCGTCCGCGTACCTCGGCCGCCGGTTCGTCGGCGTAGGGCCACGCCGAGCCGATCGCCATCTTCACCTGTTCGGCGGTCCGCTCGCCGAGCATGAGGCTGTGTTCCTTCTTCACCCAGTTGATGATCGACTCGTCGAGTTCGTCGCCACCGATGCGGATCGACTTGGAAACGACGATGCCGCCGAGCGATATGACGGCGACCTCGGTGGTACCTCCGCCGATGTCGACGACCATCGAGCCGGTCGGCTCGTGGACGGGGAGTCCCACGCCTATGGCTGCGGCCATGGGTTCTTCGATCGTGTACGCACGTCGCGCCCCGGCGTGATACGCCGCTTCCTCGACCGCACGGCGCTCCACGGCGGTGATGCCCGAAGGGACACAGATGACGATGCGGGGGCGGGCAGCGAAGCGACCCGTATGGACCTTGTCGATGAAGTACCGCAGCATCTTCTCGGTGACGTCGAAGTCGGCGATGACGCCGTCACGGAGTGGTCGGATGGCCTGGATGTACGACGGCGTGCGCCCGATCATCCGCTTCGCTGCCATGCCGACCTCGAGGGGACGGTTGTCCCTGGTGTTGATCGCGACCACCGACGGCTCGTTGAGCACGATGCCCTGACCGCGCACGAACACGAGCGTGTTGGCGGTTCCGAGATCGACGGCCATGTCGCGGCCGGCGAACGAGAGGAGGCTGTTCATCCTTGGCACCTGGGGTGGGTTGCGATAAGTGTACCTCCGAGCATCACAATCGGCCCTGGTACATCATCCGAAGAAGATCCCGAGCTCCCGTTCGGCACTCTGGACACTGTCTGATCCGTGCACGATGTTGTGGGTGATGATGAGGCCGAAGTCACCACGAATCGTTCCCGGAGCGGCCTCGGCGGGGTTGGTTCCACCCATGAGCGTGCGAGCAACCGCAACGGCGCCCTCACCCGACCACTCCATCGCCACCACCGGACCCGACGTGATGAACTCGACGAGCTCGCCGAAGAACGGCTTCTCCGTGTGCTCTGCGTAGTGGCGTCCTGCGAGCTCCTCGGTGATCGTGAGCATGCGGAGATTCTCGAGCGTGAGGCCCTTGCGTTCGAAGCGGCTGATCACCTCACCGACGAGGCCGCGTGCGACGCCGTCGGGTTTGACCATCACATAGGTGTGTTCCACTGCCATGAAGGGAGCTCCTGGACGTATCGGGAAGCGGCGCGGGGCCGCCGTGCACGGTAGGCGTGGGAGGTTATCCGGGGAAGGGGTCTTGTTCCCCCTCGAAATCGTCCTCCGGATCGACGGGCGCCTCATACCGTACGTGGGCCTCGAGGCTGCGGTCGTCCGCGACGTCGAACGCTCGACGTACCTCCCCGACCACATACAGCGACCCGGTCACGACAACGCCTCCCTCGGGACCCGCGGCATCCCTGGCCGCTGCGAGTGCCTCGAGCGGATCCGGGACCACGGACGTGGGAACGTCGAGCACCGCGGCCACGGCGCTGGCCAGCTCCGCAGGGTCGTGTGATGCCGGGTCGTCGGCGGCGGTCGCGACGACGGACGCCACCTGACCCCTGAGGTGCGACACCAGGTCGGGAATCGATCGGTTGCCCCGCACACCGATGACCAGGTGCCATCCGAGGGCAGGGAACTCCTCGTCGAGCGTGGCCCCCAGGCCTGCGAACCCCTGGGGATTGTGTGCACCGTCGAGGATCACGATCGGCCGACGGGCGACGACCTCGAGGCGACCGGGACTCGTCATGGACGCAGCCGCGACGGCGACCGCATCGCGATCGAGGGCCCGACCGAGGAACATCTCGCAGGTTGCGATGGCCGTCGAGAGATGGTCGACCTGGTGACGACCGTGGAGCGGGAGGAAGAGGTCCGGATACTGGTCGAAGACCCCCTCGATCGAGCATTGCCAACCTCCGACGCCAACGATGGCGTCGAGGACGGAGAACTCGGATCCGTAGCGCATCCAGCGACTCGAGGTGGATTCGACACGTTCGGCGACCACGCCACGCGCATCATCGGTCAGTGGGCCCGTGACGAGGGTGCCCCCCTCGTCGAGGATGGCGACCTTCTCGGCAGCGATCGCTGCCACCGTGTCACCGAGGAACTCCTGGTGGTCGAGGTCGACACCGGTGATCACCGACACCTCGGCCGTGATCACATTCGTGGCGTCCCACCGACCGCCGAGGCCGACTTCGACGACGCCGACATCGACCGCCGCGTTGGCCATGAGCACGAAGGCGAGGGCGGTGGTGACCTCGAAGTAGGTGACCGACGTCTCGGCCTGCGCCTCGTACCCCTCGACGAACCATGCGATGTCGCGGACAGTGTCGGTCAGCTGGTCGGGGGTGACCGGTGCACCGTGGAGCGCGAAGCGCTCCTCGACGGTATCGAGATGGGGCGACGTGAACCCGCCCGTCGCCAGACCGTGCGCGCCGAGGATCTGCTGGACCATCCGCGACACGGTCGTCTTGCCATTGGTGCCTGCGATGTGGACCGTGGGATAGGAGGTGTGCGGATCCCCGAGGAACTCGAGCAGCCCCGCGATGCGCTCGAGGCCCGGCTTGACGCCGTGCCCGATTCGCGCGTCGAGGAACGCCTCGGCGGCGGCACGATCAGGGATCTGGGGAACGGGGTTCGTAGCCACGCGGCTCAGCCGAGTTCCGCGAGGAGGCGTTGCTGTTCGGCCAACTCCGCCTCCGAGGCGGCGAGGCGATCGACTTCGATCGCGACGACCTCCGCCGGAGCACGGTCGCGGAAGTTCGGGTTGTCGAGTTTCGTCCTCGACGCGGCGATCGAAGCCTCGAGTGCGGCGATGGCCTTGGCTATCCGAGGACGTTCAGCGTCGACGTCGATCAGGCCGGCGAGCTCGACGAACCCCTCGACACCGTCCGCGGACATGCGCGTGGTGCCTGCCAGCGTGTCCGGCCTCTCCCCCACGACGGGAACGCAGTCGCCAAGCATGGCGAGCTGATCCATCCACCAGCGAGGGATCGGGTCACCTGAAACGACGGTCACCGGGATCTCGACCGATCGGGGGATCTGGTGCTGCGTGCGGAAGCGGCGCAGGTCCGTGACGAGGCCGCGTAGCGAATCGATGTGGTCTGGAGCCTCGGCATCGGGGATCTGTGGCCATGGCGCCGTGACCAGGAGCCCTGCACCGTCGCCGAGGTGGGACCACAGTTCCTCCGTGACGAACGGAATGGCCGGGTGGAAGGCCTTGAGCACGTCGCGCAGCACCACACCGAGGGTCATACGCATGGTCGCGGCACGATCGTCGTCCTTGGCGATGATCTTCGCCATCTCGAGGTACCAGTCGAACACCTCGGACCAGGCGAACGTGTACAGCAGGTCGTAGGCATCGGACAGCCGGTACTCGTCGAGGAGTCGATCCACCTCGGAGATGACCTCGCCGAGGCGGGCCAGGATCCAGCGGTCCTCGGGTCCCGGATCGACCGGATACCCACCATCGATCGGGACATCGTCGACACCCATGAACTCGACCGCGAATCGGGTCGCATTCCACAGCTTGTTCCCGAACCGACGCGACGCATCGATCCAGTCGACATCGAGCGGCACGTCATGGCCGGGGGCAGCCGCCTGGATGAGTGCCAGGCGGACACTGTCGGCTCCGTACTCGTCGATCAGCACGAGCGGGTCGAGCGCGTTGCCCGTGGACTTGGACATCTTGCGACCCTCGGCGTCACGCACCATGCCGTGGATGACGATGTCGTCGAACGGCGCATCGCCGGTGAAGTGGGTGCCCATCATCATCATGCGTGCGACCCAGAAGAAGATGATGTCGAAACCGGTGACGAGGGTCGACGTCGGATAGAACGCGGCCAAGGTCATCCGTCTCGTCGGGCCATCCGAGTGTCGAGAACGGCCACAGGGCGGATGAGAACCACGTGTCGAGCACGTCCTCGTCCTGGACGAAGGTGTCCTCGCCGCACGCCGGGCAGGTGGTTGGTGCGTCCATGGCGACGATCGTCTCGTCGCAGGCCGTGCAGTACCAGGCAGGAATGCGATGCCCCCACCACAACTGGCGACTGATGCACCAGTCCTGGAGGTTCTCCATCCAATGGAAGTAGTTGTTCTCCCACCGCTTGGGCACGAATCGGGTGCGGCCCGATCGAACCGCATCGATGGCGGGTCCGACGAGTGGCTGGACCTCCACGAACCATTGGAGCGACAGGAGGGGCTCGATGACCGTGTGGCACCGCGAACAATGGCCGACGGAGTGTGGGTGCTCCTCGATGTGGTCGATGGCACCGACCTCACGCAGGCGTGACCGCACGGCCTCGCGGGCTTCGAAACGATCCATACCGACGAACTCGCCGCCTTCGGCCGTGATGGTGGCGTCCGTGTCGATGACCACGATCTGTTCGAGCCCGTGGCGTTCACCGATCGCGAAGTCGAGCGGGTCGTGGGCAGGCGTCACCTTGACGGCTCCCGTCCCGAACTCCATCTCGACACCGTCGTCAGCGACGACCGGTATCTCACGCCCGAGCAGGGGGAGGATGATGGTCTTGCCGACGAAGTCCCGGTACCGCTCGTCATCGGGATGCACAGCGACGCCGGAGTCGCCGAGCATGGTCTCCGGTCGAGTCGTTGCGACGGTGATCGAACCGGTGCCGTCGGCCAGTGGATACACGATGTAGGTGAGCTCGCCGGGATCGTCCTCGTACTCGACCTCGATGTCGGACAGGGCGGTGTGGCACCTGGGACACCAGTTGATGATGCGGTTGGCCCGGTAGACCAGCCCCTCTTCGTAGAGGGTCACGAAGACCCTGCGCACGGCTGCACTGAGCCCCTCGTCGAACGTGAAGCGTTCCCGCGTCCAGTCGGTGGAGTCGCCGAGCTTCTTCATCTGGGTCGCGATGGAGCCGCCGCTCTTGGCTTTCCACGCCCACACCTGGTCGATGAAGGCTTCACGCCCGAGGTCGTGGCGGGTCATCCCCTCGTTGCGCAGCTCGCGCTCGACGACGTTCTGGGTGGCGATGCCGGCATGATCGGTGCCCGGCAGCCACAGCGCCGCGTAGCCCTGCATGCGTTTGCGCCGGATGATGACATCCTGGATCGCGTGGTCGAGCGCATGGCCCATGTGGAGAACACCCGTCACGTTGGGCGGGGGGATGACGATCGAGAACGGATCGCCGCCGGGATGGACCTCAGGCCTGAACGATCCTCGGGATTCCCAGGCCGCATACCAGCGCGATTCGACCTCGTCGGGTTGATACGTTGGATTCATCACGGCCGTTTCCCATTGCTCGTCCTCCGGAGGACCGCAGTGTAATCGGGCGGGGGCGATGCGCCGGACACAGGAATGCCCGGGGTCCCACTCACCCCGGGCAACGACTTGCTCTCGCAAGTGCGCCTTCCTGAACCTCCGTGGGGTGCGGGACGCCACCACGTCCATGCAACCCCACGAATCCCAACCACCACCATCAAGCCCGGACGATGGCGTCGTGTCCTGCTGCACACCGTAGGTCTGGCGACCCACCCGGACAAGGCACATCCCGGTGGCGCACGCCCGGACTAGTCACGAGATCCGGTCTGCACCGTGGCATGCCTTCCTCGGATTTGGTAGCGTCACCGGATCCTCGTCGAGGGAGCACCCATGACCGTCCGTATCGAAGCCGACCTGTTGATCCCGGGACGGGGCGAACCCGTGGTGAACGGCGTGGTGATCCTCGAGGGTGGGACGATCGCATATGCAGGCGGCGCGGCTTCGGCACCCTCCACGCCCGACGCAGTCACCACCCACGTTCCCGTTGCGATGCCTGGCCTCTGGGAGTGCCACGCCCACTACATCGGCATCACCAATCCCGACCTCATGGCGACGGTCACCGAACCCGCCGTTCGTCAGGCGGCTCGAGCCGTTGGAGATCTCCACCGAACACTCATGGGGGGCGTCACATCCACCCGAGAGGTCGGAGGACATGGATTGGACATCCAACCGGCCATCGCCGCAGGCGAAGTCCCCGGACCCACGATCTATGGAGCAGGGAAGATCCTGTCGACGACGGGGGGACACGCAGACATCCACGCCGTCCCACTCGACGTGATCGACGCCCTACCCCACCTCGGGATCCTCTGTGATGGCGTCCCGGAGGTCACACGAGCGGTACGCACGAACCTTCGTAGGAACGCCAAGGTCATCAAGGTCTGTGCATCCGGCGGCGTCATGTCCGAGGTCGACCACCCCATCCACCAGCAGTTCTCACACGAGGAACTCGTCGCCATCGTGGAGGAAGCGGCTCGCGCCGAGCGCGTCGTCGCCGCACACTGCCACGGCAAGCCCGGGATCATGGCGGCACTCGCAGCAGGCGCCAAGACCATCGAGCACGGCTCCTACCTCGACGAGGAGGCTGCCGACGCCATGATCGAGGCGGATGCGATCCTCGTCCCCACCCGTTTCGTCGTCGACCAACTCCTCGGTCAGGCCGATCGGCTCCCCCGGTATGCCTACGAGAAGGGGCTCATGGTCGCCGAGGCACAGGCGAACGCCATGAAGCTCGCCATCGCCAAGGGCGTCACCATTGCGATGGGAACCGACATCTTCGTGAGCGGCGACATGTACGGACAGAACGGGTACGAGATCAAGCTGCTCCAGGATGCGGGCATGACGGCGCTCGAAGCGATCGAGGCGGCGACAGCGAACGGACCGCTCACCCTGGGTCCGCAGGCACCGCAGTCGGGGCAGCTCGTCGAGGGGTACGACGCCGATGTCATCGCCCTCGACTTCGATCCGCTCACCGACGCCTCGGGTTGGGGCGACCCCGATCACGTGACCCACGTGTGGAAGGCCGGCACCCAGGTCAAGTAGTCGAGCATCGCACGATCGGCTCGATCACTCCCACAGCAGCGGGTAGACCTCTCGTAGGCGCTCGTATCCCTTGAGTCGGACCTGTTTGGGCGGTCCGAAACGGAGGTCGGGTGCATCGGCGAGCATGCTGTGGATCGCGACCGAGGTCATCACCTCACCGCCGGCCGCAGCCGAGGTGACACGTGCCGCCACGTTGACGGTGTTGCCGACGACATCCGTGCCGGTGCGCACCACATCCCCACTGTGGATGCCGATTCTCACGGCAATAGGCATCGGGGCTGCCTCCGAGCCGATCGCCTTCTGGACATCGATGGCGCACAGGACGGCTGCTCGGGCCGATGAGAACGACAGGAGGGCGCCGTCGCCGAGGGTCTTGACGATGGAACCGCCGTGAGCCGTGGCGATCCGTCGGATCGTGTCGTCGTGCCACTCGATCACCTGCGCCCAACGCTCGTCCCCAACCGCGGCCGCCGTGCTCGTCGATGCTTCGATGTCCGTGAAGACGAGCGTGGCCGTTCCCTGCTGCGACAGGTCGGCCATCTCCTCCACCTCGGAGCCCCCGATCGATCGCAGCAACTCGTCGAGGGTGTGGGTGAGGGTGACGCCGATCGCCTCCTCGTTGGATGAGGGAAGCGAATTGTGGATCTGGACGAAACGCCACACGCCATCCTCGAGTAGCCACACCGAGGTGTTGCGGACGAGGACGGGTTCTCTGCCGTCCATGATGAACCGGACCTCGGCACTCCCCCATCCCACCTTGCCCTCCGCATACGCCTCGACCGAGTCTTCGTCGATGTCGAAGCCCAGCGGGGGAAGCTCGGACATGTGGAGGCCGAGGACCCTGGCTACGTCCGCGCCACTCCAGATCTCATGCGCGTCGGACCCGACGTATCGGGTCAACTCACCCGTGCTCATCATGTTCGAGATCGCTGCTGCGTCCTTCGATTCGACGGCACGCAACCATCGCACCAGGATTGCTCGCAGTTCTGCACTCGGCTCGGGCACGTTCCCCCCATGATGTGGTGCCGGGAGCGTACTTGTGGGCTTGTCGGTGTGCTACCGGGGCAGGGACGAACGCACGGGAGGGCCTGGCGTACCATGGGTGCCATGTCCAGTTCGCCTGTTCCGCTGCGACGCGCCCTGGTGCCGGATGAGATCCGGTACCCCGAGGAGCTGCCGATCACCGCGTGGCGCGAGGAACTCCTCGACGCGATCGCTTCCCACCAGGTGGTGATCGTCGCCGGAGAGACAGGCTCGGGCAAGAGCACCCAGCTCCCGAAGATGTGCCTCGAGCTCGGACGCGGGCTCCGCAAACGTATCGGTCACACCCAGCCACGACGAATCGCCGCCAGGGCCATCGCCGAGCGCCTCGCCGACGAACTCGCCACCACGGTCGGGCAGCTCGTCGGATACACGGTGCGGTTCACTGACGAGGTATCCGAGTCGACGGCCATCAAGGTGATGACGGACGGCATCTTGCTGAACGAGATCCAACGGGATCGGGACCTGCGCCGGTACGACACGATCATCGTCGACGAGGCCCACGAACGCTCGCTCAACGTCGACTTCCTCCTCGGCCACCTACGTGGCCTGATCGAGCGTCGACCCGACCTCAAGGTGATCATCACCTCTGCGACCATCGACACGCAGCGATTCTCCGACCACTTCGCCGACGCACCGGTGATCGAGGTCGCCGGCCGCACGTACCCGGTCGACGTCCGCTACCGCCCGCTGAACGACGACAGCGACGATCCGAGGGACCAGACGACCGCCATCTGCGATGCAGTCACCGAGCTGGCCTCCGAGGGCACCGGGGACATCCTGGTGTTCTGCTCCGGCGAGCGCGAGATACGCGACGCCGTCGAGGCCCTGTCGGACCTCGGTCTCCGCCACACCGAGATCCTCCCTCTGTTCGGGCGCCTCTCGGCAGGTGAGCAGCACCGGGTCTTCTCCGGGCACACCGGCCGGCGCATCGTGGTGGCGACGAACGTGGCCGAGACATCCCTGACCGTGCCTGGCATCCGCTATGTCGTCGACACCGGCCTCGCCCGCGTCTCGAGGTTCAACCGTCGGACCAAGGTCCAGCAACTGCCGATCGAACCGATCTCGCAGGCGTCAGCCCGCCAGCGTGCCGGCAGATGCGGCCGCCTCGGACCCGGGATCTGCATCAGGCTCTACGACGAGGACGACTATCTGGGCCGACCCGAGTTCACCGACCCCGAGATCCTGCGAACGAGCCTCGCATCGGTCATGCTCCAGATGGCAGCGGCAGAACTCGGGGCGATCGAGACCTTCCCCTTCATCGACGCTCCCGACACGCGCTCCATCCGTGACGGGATCGGCCTCCTCACCGAGCTCGGGGCCGTGACGGACGCAGACGAGGGGACGCGCTCGTGGCTCACACCCGTCGGTCGCAAGCTGTCGCGCATCCCGATCGACCCACGACTCGGTCGCATGCTGCTCGCTGCGGACGCCAACGCGTGTCTCGACGAGGTGCTCACCATCGTCAGTGCCCTGGCGATCCAGGACCCACGGGAACGACCACTCGGCAAGGAGGAGGCCGCCGATCAGGCGCATCGACGCTTTGCGGATGCCACTTCGGACTTCAGCACGTACCTCCACCTGTGGGACCACATCGTGTCCGCACGCAAGGAGCTCACGGCCAACCAGTTCCGCCGCATGTGCCGCAACGAGTTCCTCAACTGGCGAAGGGTCAGGGAGTGGCAGGACGTACGCGCCCAGCTTCGACGGGTCTCACGAGACATGGGCATGCGGCCCAATCGAACGCCGGCTGACCCCCGCCTGGTGCACGAAGCCCTCCTCACGGGGTTGTTGTCACATGTCGGCCGCAGGGACCCCGACGGGTGGGGGTATCGCGGTCCGAGGGGCACGAGGTTCGCGATCCGACCCGGGCTCGGTGTTGTTCAAGAAGGCGCCGGAGTGGATCATGGCCGCCGAACTCGTCGAGACCACCCGGACGTGGGCGACCTGCGTGGCAGGGGTGGATCCCGACACCGTTGCCCGGATCGGCGCCCACGTGGTGCATCGCACCGTGTCGGATCCGTGGTGGGACGCCGACCGGGGCGCGGCCGTGTGCCGCCAGACCACGTCGCTGTACGGCATCACGCTCTCGACCGACGACGTGGTCCCCTACGCCGCGATCGATCCGCCCGGGGCCCGGACCTTGTTCATCGAGCACGCCCTGGTGGCAGGCGAATGGGACAGCGATCACGAGTTCGTGCGAAGGAACGCCGAAGCGATCGAGGCGGTCCTCGAGATCGAAACGCGTGAACGCCGCTCAGACCTCCTCGTGACCGACGATGTACTCGCCGCATGGTTCGGTGCCCGGGTCCCCGAGCATGTCACCGGCACCGTGGCGTTCGATCATTGGTGGAAGGACCAGCGGGCCGAGCGCCCAGACCTGTTGACGCTCAGCAAACACGACCTCATCGACGCCCACGCCGGTGACATCGACGAGGAGGCCTTCCCACGCGTGTGGACCTACGGGGACCGCGATCTCGAGCTGACCTACGAGTTCGATCCCGGTTCGCCGACGGACGGCGTGACGGTCGATATCCCCCTGGACCTCCTCGACCTCGTCGACCCGTCGGTCCTGGCGACCAATGTCCCAGGGCTCCAGCTCGAGCTCATCACGGCCCTCATCCGATCCCTGCCCAAACACCAGCGACGCGTGTTCGCACCCGTGCCCGATACGGCAGCTGCGGTGGCACCTGAGGTGATCGGGGCGTCCGACCCCCTCGAGCAGAGCCTCGCCCGTGTCCTCACGCAGCGGTCGGGAGTGGTCATCCGACCCGACGACTTCCAACGCGACCGGCTGCCCGGCCACCTGATCCCGCGATACCGGATCGTGCGCCCCGACGGGAGTGTCGTGATCGAGGGCGGGGACCTCGCCTCGCTGCGCGCCACGCTGCGCGACGCCGCACGAACGACGGTGGCATCGACATCGCATCACCTCGAGCGCACCGGCGAGACGACGTGGGCATTCGGCGACCTGCCGGAATCGGTGGTCGTCGGCGAGGCCCCGTCCTCGATCCGCGCCTACCCGGGCGTCGTCGATGACGTCGATTCGGTGTCCGTTCGACTCCTCCCGACCGCTGCCGAGCGTGACGAGATGTCGTGGAACGGCGTCCGGCGACTCGTCCTGCTCGCCCTGCCATCTCCCCGACGCCTCCTGCGGTCGGTGCTCGCTGCGGACAGCCCGGTCTCGGTCGTCGGCAGCCCCTACGCCACGGTCGACGACTGGCTCGACGACGTCCTGACCTGTGCCGTGGACGCTGCGATGACACGGTCGGGCGGTGTCGTGTTGACGTCGGCCGGCTTCTCGTCGCTGGTGGAATCGGTGGGCGACGACCTCGCCGAATCCGTCGAGGAGGTCGGACGCGCCGCCGCCTCGCTGCTGCGATCGATCCACCGGCTCGACCTCGCCAAGGACGACGTACCGGACGCGTACGGCCACGTCATCGATGACATCGACATCCAGCTCGACCGGGTTCTCTTCGACGGCTCGCTGACGGCCGTCGGCGCCGAGCGCATCGATGACCTGACGAGATACGTCGACGCCGCGACGTACCGACTCGAGCGGATCACCGAGGATCCCGAACGGGACATGAGCCGAATGACCGCGGTGCGTGCGCTCGAAGACGAGTTCGACGACCTCACCGAGGTGCTCGCCGCCAGCCCGGACCTCGTGGAGATCTCGTGGATGCTCCAGGAGTTGCGGGTGAGCTTGTTCGCACAGCCCATAGGAGCGAAGGGCCCGATCAGCGAGAAGCGGGTGCGAGCGGCCCTGGCCGCCCTGTTGGAGTGATGGGATCCGATCGCCGTGGCCGGTGGCTCGCGGTGGGATCACCCGCGACGGGCTCAGGAGCAGGTGTGCGCCCGGTACGCGACCTCGCCGCGCGTGTTTCCACCGTCGCCACCGTGGTGAAATGGTGCCGACACCGCCGCCAACCGTGGAGTATGCACATGAGCGTCGTACGTATCAATGCGATCTCGGTTCCCGATGGCGCCGGATCGGAGCTGGAGGGCCGATTCGCGCAACGTCTGGGAGCCGTGGACGAGCAGCCAGGGTTCGAGGGGTTCGAGCTCCTGCGGCCCACGGGAGACAACGAGACTCGGTACTTCGTGGTGACACATTGGGAATCCGAGGAGGCGTTCGAGGCGTGGGTCTCGTCCCGGGAGTTCGAGCAGGGTCACACCGGACCCGGGGGCGAGCAGCGGGCACCCGTCTCCTCGGGATCCGAGCTCCTCGAGTTCGACGTGGTCTTCTCGACGCTCCGATCGGAATCGGACTGATCGATCAGACCTCGAGCTCGAGCTGGGGAACATCCACCGGGTCGCGACGCACGGGTCGCGCACGGCGCCGCGGCACACCTCCGGCGTAGAGGGGTTGTTCCATCAGGCCAGCGAGTCGTTCGGCGAGGGGCCACCAGTCGAATCGGTCATCGATCGCCGACGCCTGCTCGACCACCAGACGCCGGGCCTCGATGAGGTCCGGCAGCTCCGCGTCGAGGATGGCCTCGATCTCGTCCCGGAAGGTGTCCGAGGTCGACCGAACGCCGTCGTCGCGCAGTTCAACGTCCGGCAACAGGCGCACGACCATGTCGTAGCTCGCTGACCATCGACGCACCAACGGCCCCACGTCGAACGGATCCCCACCGCCGCATGCCCGCAGGTAGTAGGCGTAGTTGTCCATGACGCCGCGGTCGAGGACGAGGACCTCGGCGTTCTGGCTCAACCGGAGCTCCTGGCGTATCTGGCTCACGAGCACCCACAGCTGGGCTTCACCGGTGGCACCCTCGTTGATGCCCAGGGGATTGTCCCTGACCACCTCGCGGCCATGCTCGACGGAGCGTCCTGCACGCTGCATGGTGTTGGCGAATGCGTGCACCGCGGTGGTTTTGCGAATGCCGTGGGATCCGACGAACGCGACCTTCGCCGTCATCGGCCAGGCATCACCCATGGCGGAATCCCCGGCGGCGCCGATCGGCGGCCACGGTCAGGCTGAACGCTCTTCGGGGAGGTCGGCGGAGACGATGTCCTGGATGGGAACCAACGTCGGATTGACGCGCTTTCGGACGACCTCGCCGTCGATGACGACGCGGGCAACATCGGTGCGCGAAGGGAGCTCGTACATGGTGTCGAGCAGCACTTCCTCCATGATGGCCCTCAACCCGCGGGCGCCTGTTCCCCGCTTGAGCGCCTGCTCGGCGATCGCATCGAGGGCATCCTCCGTGAGGACGAGTTCGACACCGTCCATCTCGAAGAACCGGGCATACTGCTTGACGATCGCATTCTTCGGTTCCGTGAGGACCTGGATCAGCGATTCCTTGTCGAGGTCCGCGACCGTGGTCATCACGGGAAGCCTGCCGATGAACTCGGGAATCAGGCCGTACCCGATGAGATCCTCCGGCATGACCTGCTCGATGATCTCGTGTGGACGTCGCTCCGCCTTCGAATTCACCTCGGCACCGAACCCGACGGACTTGCCGCCGACCCGCTTGCCGATGACCTCTTCGAGTCCGGCGAATGCGCCACCACAGATGAACAGCATGTTCGTGGTGTCCACCTGGATCAGCTCCTGGTGGGGGTGTTTGCGGCCGCCCTGGGGTGGCACGGATGCAACGGAACCCTCGAGGATCTTCAGGAGCGCCTGCTGGACGCCCTCCCCCGACACGTCGCGGGTGATCGACGGGTTCTCCGCCTTGCGGGCGATCTTGTCGATCTCATCGATGTAGATGATCCCCTGCTCGGCGCGTTTGGTATCGAAGTCGGCGGCCTGGATGATCTTGAGCAGGATGTTCTCGACGTCCTCGCCCACGTAGCCGGCCTCGGTGAGCGCGGTGGCATCGGCGATCGCAAACGGGACGTTGAGGAGACGGGCCAGGGTCTGGGCCATGAGGGTCTTGCCCGAACCGGTGGGCCCGATCATGAGGATGTTGGACTTCTGGAGTTCGACTTCCTCGTCGGTGGACCGCTGTCCGGCACGTACCCGCTTGTAGTGGTTGTACACCGCGACCGACAGCACCTTCTTGGCCTGCGATTGGCCGACGACGTACTCCTCGAGGAACTCGTAGATCTCGTGTGGCTTGGGAAGCTCCGTGAACGAGACCTCTTCGGTGCCCGAGAGCTCCTCTTCGATGATCTCGTTGCACAGCTCGATGCATTCATCGCAGATGTACACACCCGGTCCGGCGATCAGCTTCTTGACCTGTTTCTGGGATTTGCCGCAGAAACTGCACTTGAGCAGTTCGGACCCTTCGTACTTCGCCACGTGAGCGCTCCCCTAGGTTGCCACGGCCTCGAGCGTGCGGCCCGAGAGCACGGAGTCGAGAACACCGTACTCGATGGCTTCCTCCGAACCGAGCCAATAGTCACGCTCGGTGTCGACCTGGACCTGTTCGAGCGGCTTCTTGGTGTGCTTGGCGAGGATCTCGTTGATGTCCTCACGGGTCTTGAGGATCTCCCTGGCATGGATCTCGATGTCGGTCGCCTGACCGCCGAGCCCCGACACATGCGGCTGGTGGATCATGATGCGGCTGTGCGGGAGCCCGTAGCGCTTCCCCTCGGCGCCGGCTGCCAACAGCACGGCTGCGGCCGAGGCTGCGAGGCCCATGCAGTAGGTCGCCACGGCCGGCTTGATGAACTCCATCGTGTCGTAGATGGCCATCAGGGCGTACGTGGACCCGCCCGGCGAGTTGATGTACAGGTTGATGTCCTTGTCGGGATCCTCGCCTTCGAGGTGGAGGAGCTGGGCCATGATGATGTTGGCGACGCCATCATCGATCGGCGTGCCGAGGAAGATGATGCGGTCCTTGAGGAGCCGGCTGTAGATGTCGAAGGCGCGCTCGCCCCGAGGAGTGTTCTCAACGACGGTGGGGACCAGGTAACTCATTCTTCTTCCTCCGAATCGTCGGATGCATCGTCATTCAACGGCGATGCGTCGGAGTCGTCTGCAACCACGTCGGTGTCAGGTTCTTCCGCAATGTCTTCGTCTTCGTCTTCGTCTTCGTATCGTCGTCGATCACCACAGGAGTGAGATCGACCGGGTTCCCATCAGCATCGACCGGTGACGCTGCATCGATGAGACTGGTGAGGGCCCGCTCGCGGAGGATATCACCGGTCAAGGACTCAACCTGACCGCCCGCCTTCCACGCATCGACGAGCTCCTGTGGATCGCCCGGTTGGCCGTCGAGCAGCCGTTCGACATGGGCGACGAGGTCGTCGTCGCCGACCTCCCAGTTCTCGACAGCCGCGATGGACTCGAGCAGGATCCGCGTGGACAGGGCGTGATCTGCCTGGTCGCGCATCGAGGCGACGAACGATGCCTCGTCCTGGCCCATGATGCGCAGGTAGTCATGGATGTCGATGTTGTCGCTCTGGAGCCGCCGGACCAGGTTCTGGACCCGCGCCTCGACCTCGGCGGTGATCAGGGCCTCCGGTACCTCGAAGTCCACCTCGTTGAGCGCGTACTGCACGGCCTTGTCCTGGAGGATCTGGCGCTGCGTGTGCACCTTGTAGGCAGCCATGTTGCGCTCGATCGCCTCGGTGAGCTCCTCGACGGTGTGGAAGTCGGTTGCGTCCTCGACCATGTCGTCGGTGAGCTCGGGAAGGACCTTCGTCTTGGCCTCCTTGACGGTCACGGCGATGGTGACCTCCTCGCCGCCCTTGTCGGAGTAGCCGTCGGGGAGGGTGGTGTCCCCGGTGACCGTCGATCCGACCTCGGCGCCAGCGAGCAGCTCATCGAGGCCGGGGATGAACGACTCGGTGCCGACCTCGTACATGAGGTCCTTGGCGGCCGCGGATTCGACCACCTCGTCGCCCTGGGTGACCGTGATGTCGATCATCGCGAAGTCGCCGTCGCCAAGGACACCGTCGTGGTCCTCGAGTTCGGCGTACTGGTTGCGCAGGGCATCGAGCTGCTCGGCCACCTCCTCGGGGGTGACCGATGGGTCCTCCACCTCGATCTCGAACGAGCCGAAGTCTGGCAGCGACTCGAGGACGGGCCACAGCGTGACGAGGATGTCGATCTCGACCGATCCATCCTCGTTCTCGTCCCTGATCGCGGACACGGACGGGACCGTCACCGGATCGAGGCCTGACTCGTCGATCGCCGACGGCACGACGGACTGGATCGCTTCCTCGATGGCCTCGGCCCGCACGTAGTCGGCCCCTGCCATCCGTTCGACGACCGACAGGGGCGCCTTGCCCGGACGGAAACCCTTGATCTTCATCGACTTCGAGATCTTCCGAGCGGCCTTCTGCTTGGCATCGGCGAGCTCGTCGTTGTCGAGCGTGACGGTCAGGGTCCGCTCGAAACGCCCGGATTCGTTGACCTCGGTATGCACGATCTCTCCTCGATTCACGACACGTGTACGCCTCCTCCACGACAGATGGAGAAGGCGGCGATTGGGGTGGCCGACGGGATTCGAACCCGCGACCTCCTGGACCACAACCAGGCGCTCTAACCAAGCTGAGCTACGGCCACCAAGTCAGCGTGGAACGCTGTGCGCCCACGATCCACCCATCGGGGGCGGTGCGGGAGCTGGCGCATGGTACCGCCACACCCACGGCAACCGAGCGCTGCACTCACCCGTTGGGCGGCCTCCCATGACGGCGCCCCCGGTAGGACTCGAACCCACAACCTACGGATTAGAAGTCCGTCGCTCTATCCCGTTGAGCTACGGGGGCACGTCGGCGACTCGTGGTCGCCGTTCGAGCGGGTGACGGGAGTCGAACCCGCGTGACCAGCTTGGAAGGCTGGGGCTCTGCCATTGAGCTACACCCGCACAGCGACGTGCAGGTTACCGGGATCCGCCGTGCACTCGTGGTGTCTGGCCGAGGACCGCCACCCACGGATGGTCGGGCTGGGTGACGGCCAGCGCGTCATGGAGCCAGTCCTTCTGTGTGTCATCGAGGAGGTGGAGCGTGCGGGCCAGGTCGACGTCGTCCTTGGGGCGGGCCTGCTTGGCCTTGTAGAGCAGCTGGACCTCGGGGGTGCAGTAGGCGATCCCGCCGGGGGTGGTGTGGGTCAACCCCGCCCTGGGGCGCTCGATGCGTGGGTCCCTCCGGAATCGCCATGTCGTCGTCGTCGCCGTCGGCGAGCATCACCTCGATCGCCCACGGTTCCCCTGCTGCCGGTCTGCCCCAGATGCCGAAGACGTGGTGTGGCAGGTCGATGCCTGGGCGCCACGGCGACAGATCACCGGCCGACACGGAGAACAGCTCCCAACCCTCGAACGCCCGGCCGAGGACGTCGCGATCCGTACGGAACATCTCGACGTCGACATCGGCGTGTGGTCGCGAGGTCCAACCGAGGAAGAGGTCGATCGCCACGCCACCCGCTATCCACCAGTCGACGCCCGTGGGATCCATGCGCTCGGCTATCGCATCGATAGCCAGCGGCTCCCAGGGGCCGTCGATGTCCGCGGTCGTGTCCATGGCAGCATTGTGCCGTGGCGACCATCCGTACCATGGGACGCATGGATGCATCGATGTGGAACGACAGGTACGAGGCCTCGGAACTCATATGGGGGAAGGGGCCGAACCAGTTCCTCCCGCCACTCGTGGAAGGCTTGGTCCCCGGCCGGGCCCTCGACGTCGCCTCGGGCGAGGGCCGCAACGCCATCTGGTTGGCCCAACAGGGCTGGGAGGTCACCGCGGTTGACTTCTCGGCGACCGGCATCGACAAGGCACGCACGCTCGCCGGCGACACGGTCGTCGACTGGGTCGTCGGCGATGTGACGGCGTATGAACCCGACGGCGTGTTCGACCTCGTCGTCGTCTTCTACCTCCACCTGATGCCATCCGACCTCGCGGATGCGTTCGCCCTGGCCACCGCTGCACTCGCCCCGGGCGGGACGTTCTTCGGGGTCGGACACGCCCTGGCGAACCTGACGGATGGATACGGTGGTCCCGCCCATCCCGAGGTGCTGTGGACCGAGGAGCTGATCGCTCCGATGGTCGACGGACTCAGCGTCGTGGAGTTGGGCGAACGGCTGCGACCCGTGCCGGACGCCGATGCCACGGCGATCGACCTGGTGGTCCACGCCACGGCGCCCTGATCCGGCCTGCCGCTCGCCAACGAAGAAGGCCCCCGCACGCGGCAGGGGCTCCTCTTCCGTCGGGCTGGTCAGATTCGAACTGACGACCCCCTGCTCCCAAAGCAGGTGCGCTACCAAGCTGCGCCACAGCCCGTCGCCCGGGACGATACCCCTCCCGACCACCCACCAGCACGTTGGTTCTGGCGAACCCAGGGTTCCAGTGGTCGAATCCGGTCACTGGAGCCCACAGTTCACACGATCGGCCGCTGCTCGAGCGCCTCGCGAACGGTCTCCACGACCTCACCCGGTCGGTGTCGCACATCGACCCAGGTGAAACGAAGCACCTGCCAACCGTGCGTGGCTGCGATGCGGTCACGCTCACGATCGGCGTCGAAAGCCTCGACCTGCGTGTGCCATCGGCGCGAATCCCACTCGACCGCGAGACGATGTCGAGCGAAGGCGACATCGAATCGCCTGTCGGGGCTCCATGGCAGCGGGAACTCGACGTCGAACTCCGGGAGGCCTGATGCCTCGAGGGCCCGGATGCCCAAGCGCTCCAGGGCGCTGGCGTTGCGATCCGGACCGAGTCTGTCGACGAGTATGCGGCGAACCGCGGTGATGCCTGTCTTCCCGCGGCGACCGATTCGGTCGACCACGTCCTCGACGTCCTCCCACCGAATCGAGCCCGCAGCAACAGCGTTGTCGATCACGATCTCCACATGGCGACCCGTCAGCGTCGACGCCAGATCAACGAGCGTGCGGGCGATGGTCGTGACCGGCATGCCCTTCAGGCTCATCCGATCGATGCCGTCCATGTCACGGCACCGATGCACGACGACCCCTGCGAAGCGATGCGTCGTCGATGCGTCGACGGTGACGGTCACGACATCGCGAGGTACGCGCGCCAGACCGTGCAGTGCAGCCGCCGACTCGTGCGACACGACGGCTCCGGGCAACACGGCAACGGCAGCTCGCACGAGATCGATCTTCGAGTCGCGCCGTGAGAGCCGATACGCGCCTTCGCCGATCCGCATCCAGGTACCCGAGGCGAGACGCCGTTGGATGGATGCCGACGTCATGCCGAGTGCCATCGCCTGCGAGCGCGTGATCACGCCGCCCTGGTTCCCGGCCATCGAGTGCAGATCGAAGTCCAACGACACATGCCGAGCGTGACATCGTGGGAGTCGCGATGCAATACAGCTGGACTCCCGGCCGCTTCTGTGGGCTCCAGTGGTCGATTCCGGTCACTGGAACCCTGGGTTCGCATCCGGCCGTTACCGAGAGGTGGTCGCTAGCATCGTTGGCGGGTCGCTAGCTCAATTTGGCAGAGCATCGGACTCTTAATCCGCAGGTTCGGGGTTCAAGTCCCCGGCGACCCACGAGCGCCCCCGATCATCGGGGGCGTCCTTGTTGGTGCGGTCCGCACGCACAGCACACCGAGCGGGTGTGGCGAAATTGGCAGACGCGCCAGGTTTAGGTCCTGGTGGGGAAACCCGTGGGGGTTCGAGTCCCTCCACCCGCACGATCAGTTATACCAAGGGTTTCTGAAACCTGCCCGCTCGTCCCCGATCATTCGAACGGACTTCGCTGCAACCCGATTGCAACCATCTCGCGAGCCTGCAACCGAGGCAATGCAGCTAGGGGTTGAGCGGGAAAGCCGGGACCTCTTGCGTGGCTCATCCTCAGCCAACATCCGGCTCGGCGGAACACACGGCGTCTGTACTTGTAGGCACCGATTGTTCTTCTCGAGTCGCCGAGTGGCAGGTTGTCGACTCCGCCCATGATCCGCCCGGATATGTGCGGCATCATTACTCTGGTCTCTGGTTCCGAGTCGCAAGGGGTACCGGTGCGGCGAATCATGATTGTTGCCTTGTCGTTGGTGCTGTCGGGATGCCTCTTCGGCGATGACGTCACGTCGTGTGAGTGCCCGATGCTGAAGAGTGCCGCAGCGGAGATCGACTGGCTGGGGAACGCTGCAGAGGTTCGACGTATGACGGACTGGAGCGGCGGCACCTACCTGTTCCCTCTGGAACGACTGTTTGGCTGGAGAGCGTAAGCTTCGAAGCATACATGGAGACAATTGTTCGCCGACTCGAAGCGGCGGGGTTCGGTCCTGCCATCAGGTACGAAGAATCCACAGGCTGGGCCTGGAGGATTGAGGATGTCAACGCCCAGTGGATTGTCGAAGTCAAGCGCCTAGCGTCCCTCGACGTCTTGTCTCCAGCGGTGTCAGTGCTCATGATCGATGACGATGATCGGGCAAATGAAATCCTTGCCCCACTGGTCGACACCCTCGGAAGCCTCCCGTAGGCCCGCACATATCGGCACATATGTTCTCCCGCCCGGTCAGACACCTTGCCGCTTGTGGGCGGTCTCGATCCCTTCGATCTGTGCCTTTTCGGGTGCTTCTGTTGGGTGTAGCTTGAAGAGGGAGCATGGAGCTTCCGGTGGGTTGGGTGGGATGCCGAAGATGTCAGAAAGGTGTTCTCATGCGTCGCCTGTCGATCCTTCTTCTCCCTCTTGTCCTGGTGGTCGTTGCCTCGTGCAGCAACGAGACGTCCAACACCACGACAACGGCCGCTCCGACGGTGCAGGTCACAGCTCAGGCCAACTGTGTCGTTGATTCGGATGGCACCTGGAGTGGACCGGCACTTCCCGAATCCGGTCTTCCGGGATCGGCGCAACGTGACTACCTCCTGACCTGTCCCGCAACATCGTCGGACCCGAGGGCCGCGGTCGAGTGGGTAAACACGGTCGATTGTGACTTCACGGTCAATGGCGGGCAGACCGTCGGCGACTGCCGGGGAACCACTACCGGCACGAACGACGAGGGCACATGGGAAGGCACGTTGGTTGGCACAACCACATGGAGCGGGACCAGCCCCGCCCACCTGCACGTCTTCGAGCAGACCGCAACAGGTTCCGGGGGCTACGAAGGACTCACCTACGTGACCACGATCGAAGGCTCTGATTTCCCCTGGTCCCTCACGGGACGAATCGAACCCACGCCCTAACGCTGACACTGAAACCGCCGGCTACCACAACAGCCGCCCATATCGGCACGTATGGGCGCAAGCATATTGCCGGATGTAGGCGGTGAACATGTGACGTTCTTGCCCTATCTCGGATGGTAGATGGGGCGTACTCTGATGATGAGAAGCGGCGAGCTTCTCGGTGGTGAGGGCGGGGTACTAGGAGGTGGCGTCCATGATGCGCCTGATTCTGTTGCTCGTTGCTGCAATGGCGATGCTCGTCGGTGCGGGATGCTCCGAGACCGACGCTGAGATCGACGAGACCACCACCACAACAGTGCCCACAACCACGGCCTCTGTGGGGGCGACAACTACGGCGGTGCCAGGGATCGCCCCGACGCCACAGCAACTCGTCGGCATGTGGAAGACCGGTGACGGCTACGAAATGCTTGACGAAGACGGGACCTACGGCTGGGCCTACACACAAGACGACGCTGTTTCAGATCCGCTCGATTGGGGTGAGTATGCGGTCGAGGGAGGCATCTTCACCTACGTCACCAACCCCGAGGCCGGGGCCTGCACACGGATAGACACCAGTGCAGACCCCCCAGTGCGTGAGGGGATCGTCGGGCAATACGAGATCAGCATCTCGAAGGACGGCAACGAGGTCTTCCGCACGCTGATCGACGATGGGTGCGGTAACCGTACGCGGGATGTGCTTCCGAGCGTCACCCGATACACAGACGAGAGCTGACGCCGATATCGGCACATATGATCGCCGCCCGCCCTATCTGTCGGTTCTGCCCTCCGCTCGCTGAGCGAGACGGCGCACAAGGTCGGCTGCCTGCTCGGGAGTGACTATTCGCAGTGGGTATCGCTCGAAGATCTATCACTTCTGTTGAGTAGGAAGCGGTCGCGGGTGACGAAGGAATCTGCGGCATATCGAATCGCATTCTGCAGGTGTCGAGCGTCGTTCAGCATTCGGTCTCGCTCTCGCCCGAACTGGACAAGGATGTCCAGGATCTCGTGGAGCTGCTCGCTGTCTTGCTCACTCGCGTACACCGACTCGCCGTACCGGGATCGACCCAAGATCCCCGGGCTGAAGCTCATGTCCTGTAGTCCGCCATGTTCCCGAACCGTCTCGTCGCTTGCCCCCCGCGCCTCCTCGTTAGAACCGAGGCCGCGTAAGATGGGGATTCTGTGCATCGCGCATCCGGTAGAGATACGTTGCTGCTTCCACCTCCCCAACCTCATCGGGGATGTTCGAGTCCACTGCCAGTCTCTGCCCCAGGTCGAGGCCTCTAAGTTCTTCAAACGACGGGGGCATGGGCTGAATTACAGCAGGAGCTGCGATGAGTGCGACTAGCGACTTGCTCCTGCGACGAAGTTGGCGACGATGTAGGTGGCGTGCCGGTCGAGTGACGTGCGTGCGTGTTCGTTGCGCATGGTTGTGCGGGGGCCAGCATGCGATGCCGCGTCTTGGACGTCCCGCAGATGAACAACGGCGTCGAGTGCTGCGGTGATGAAGCTGTGACGCAGCGAGTGAGGCGAAATCCGCGTCTCGATCCCTGCTCGTTTGGCGAGCCTTAGGACGATGCGGGGTATGCAGCGGTCGTGTCAGACCTGCAGGTGTGGTTATGACCGCAAGCGATTCAAGTGCCCTTCACCACGGGACGGGTGCTGCTTCCGAACGCTTTGGCTGCGCACGACTAGATCGAAAACAGCTTTGAAACGGTCTCGGCAGCGTCACGATCTAGACGTTGAACGACGGTAAAATAGCGATCCAGGGTCGTCGCCACTCATGCGTGGCCCAAACGGTCTGCAACGACCTTTGGATGAATGCCCTGCTCCAGCGCCAAAGTAGCCCACGTGCCGCGACCCGCGGCGTGGGGACCGAGCGGCGGCACGCCTGCATCAGACGCCAACCGCTTCGTCTTGCGTGTGAACCAGTCCGGATTCACAGTCCCTCCCAGAGCATCTGCGAACACCAGGCCGTGATCCGCATAGGCGCCGCCGGCGGCAAGTCTCTCCTCGATCTGGGTCTTTCGATGCGAGGCCAACACGGCAACCGTCGTCGAGTCGAGGGCTATTGACGTCGTGACCCACGAGTCTTGGTCTCTTCGATGCGGTGGGTCGGAACATTGTCAAGCATCACCAAGGTGTCCACGGCAGCGAGGCGACTGTTATCCAGATCGACGTTCACCCATCTCAAACCGAGAACCTCGGATCTCCGCATGCCTGTCGAAGCTGCAAGATGCCAAGCCGCATAGAGCCGGTGACCGCTCGCGTGGAGCAAGAACGTTCGCAATTGATCGGCAGTCCAAACCTGGATTGTGGGGCGCTTCGGCCGTGGAAGCTCAATACCTTCCGCGGGACTTCTGGAGAGCAAGCCAGTTCGCACAGCGTCTCGGAGGGCGCGGTGAACAACTGCATGTACGTTGCGCACAGTCTTCGGAGCGAGCCCTTGGTCAAGGAGCGTTCCGTAGAACTCAGTTAGCTCGATTGCTTGGAGTTTTGCGAGGGGCCGATGGCCGAGAGCTGCTCCTACTCGCTGGACCTCGTACCGATATGAAACCTTCGTCGTCTCGGCAAGATTCACCCTGCCGTTCAGCCAGCGGCTGAGGTACTCGCCGAGCGTGACCTTGCTCGGCTCAACGTACGTACCTGCGTGGAGTCTGGAGAGGATCTCAATGCGAGCCTCCTCGGCGTCACGCTTCCGATCGAAGCCCGAATGCCACTTCCGGATTCTCCTCCCATCAGATCCGCGACCGACATCGACAACCACGCTCCACTTCTGTCCACGCTTGATCACAGTCCCCTTCACGACTGTCTCTCTTTCGACTCCCATGCGATCAGCCGCCAGCCCCGTTCAGCGCCGGCTCGTCCCTGCTGTCCGGCCGTTAGCCAGCCTTCCTCGCGGGCGCGACGTATCCATCCGTAGACCGTTGACTGGTTCGCACCGCGTTCTTCCGCAAGTGCCTTGGCCGTCGTCTGGCCATGTTGGGGCCACAGTTTCAGGTAGTCCTGAGCAACGTCCCGGTAGAAGCCATCGTTATTGGCTGATCGCCCGCGATGCGGGGTCTTGTGGCGAAGGGTCCCGACGGCGTCTTCGGCGGCGGAGTGTGCAACCTTGAAGGCCCTTGCCTCCTCCGGGCTTGCCAAATCAGCATGCTTGTGCAGGAATGCGAGTCCACCCACCCTCGATGGATCATCCAGCAACAACGAGTGTATGGCTGGGCGCAGGTCGCCGATCTTTATCGAACGAAGAACATCAGATGTGATGTCCTCAGCCTCGATCCGCTTCAGAATGACCGTCCCGCGTTCACTGATGTCGTAGTGGACGGTCACTCCCAGGTCTTCGATGACTACCGCTGGATACTGCTCGGGCGGGCCCGGAACAACGACACTGCTCAGCCTCATGCGTACCACGATAACCACCGTGTGTCGTTAAGTCAAGAACTCCGCGGACCTAATTACTTTATGTACTTTCCAGTGCTGTACATAGGTCTGAGGGGTGGTTGGGTATGAACCATGACCAAGCACGACCATTCATCACAAACCTTGACGTTGACCGTCGATGAGACGGCACGTCGGCTCGGGATCTCGCGGAACGCTGCGTACGAAGCCGTCCGACGAGGCGAGATACCGTCGATCCGAATCGGTCGTCGAATACTGATCCCGCGGCGAGGCTCGATGCACTTGTGAATGGACAGGACATTGCACAGTGAACCGATCTCCCCCGAGCACAGCTGCAACCCTGTAGTGCCTCAACGCCACGGCAGCACGAATCCGCACACAGGGCATATCGACCTCAGCACAGCCGATTGGCAATCGGCGGAGACCCCGGTTAGAGCGGCTACTTCATGCTGCCCGAATCCCCGAGCAGCGGGGTGGTTGGTAACGGCGGCCGGGGCAACCACACACCATTCAAAGACTCCGCCGCTGATGCCCGTTCTGTTCGTAGCCAGGGAAGTGGCCCACCGTTACGAAGCACCGACAACCCGACCAAAGCCATACCGCGGCTCCGGCGGGAACAACTAGAGGTGCCTCCTGCGAAGGGGCACCTCTGCCCTCCCAGCGCACCCACTTCCAACAGGAATGGGGGACCCAACACCCAAGGAGCATTCGATGCCAAGACCACCGAGGAGACGAGCCAAGGGAACCCCGTCCACGCAGTGGTACCGACGACGACCACCGTCATTTCCCGTCCGAGTCATCGCAATGCCCAGCACGTCGACCTCCACTTAGATTCGTTCACCTTCTTCACGTTTGCGATTCAGGGGGCCGCGAATTGGTTGCAGCCGTCCGCAAACCCAGTCACTGCAAGGCATCTAGGCAGCTCGTTAGGTCCTCTACCTAGTGGGGACGGTACGGGGCGGATGGCGCGGTGACTGCCCCTCCCCCGCCTCCGGAAGGCAACCTGAGACGCAAGACGCACGGTGCGTTCAGCGATCGACTGGTGGCCGAGGCCGCTACAAGAACACTCCCCGCGGTCGAGGAGATGTGCGTGGGCACCCCCGCCGCCGCTCCAGCATTCGCCGCTAACAGGAGGCTCCTTGCGCACAAGCTGGCCCGATTGCAGATGGTTGCCGACCACCTCGAGGCGGACGGCTACTTCAACAAGCGTGGCAACCCGCGACCATCGGTGAAGCTGGAGCTGGACCTGCTCGCCTCGGTTGAGCGTTCACTGACGACGCTCGGACTCACACCCCAGGCAGCCGCCAAGCTCGGCGTTGACCTCGGCAAGGCGTCAACCCTGGCCGACGAGCTGGCGTCGGCACGAGAGGCGCGGTCCAGCGCGCGGAGGATCGTCATGGATCGGCTTGACGTACTCGCTGGCCTTGTGCTGGAGAACAACAGGCTGTGGGGCGACATCGCCTACGACTTCCAGTGGGAAGACGCACGACTCATCCTCAAGGGCGAGGGCCCACCCTATGGCTTCCTCACCCGCCCCCGAGGTGCATCGAAGACGACGGACCTCGCGGGAGTCGTGATCGCGATGCTGGCCGACCTCCCGGCGAACTCGCAGGTCGATTGGCTGGCGGCTGATCGCGAGCAGGGCCAGCTGGGCATCGATGCCATCCGGGGCTTCGTCACGCGGACTCCGTACCTGCGTGGAGTGTTCGATGTGCAGTCGACGCGTGTCGTACACCGCGAACTCGCCTCGACTCTCACGGTCCTTGCCGCGGATGCACCCAGTGCTTGGGGAAGGTCTCCACGCCTGGCTGTCGTGGACGAGTTGGCACAGTGGGCCGATGCACCCGGGCCGCGGAGACTGTGGGAGGCCTTGTCGTCTTCGCTGTCAAAGCGGCGCGACTCCCAGCTGGCGGTTATCACGACGGCCGGAGCGCCGGGCCACTGGTCCTTTCCGATCTTGGAGCACGCTCGGTCCGATCCCCTGTGGTGGGTACGAGAAGTGGCGGGACCCGTCCCATGGGTGTCCAAGGAGCGGCTCGAGGAACAGAAGCGTCGCCTGACGGAGTCGTCGTACCGACGCCTGCACATGAACGAGTGGGTCGAGCCCGAGGATCGCCTTGCTCTCATCGAGGACCTCGATGCTGCCCTCGTACTGGATGGACCCTTACCGGCGTACGGCGGTGTTAGGTATCTGATTGGCGTCGATATCGGCTTGAAGAACGACCGGACCGCAGCCGCCATTTGCCACCGGGAAGACGAGACCATCGTCTGCGACCGAATCCAAGTGTGGGAGGGCTCCAGGCGCCGACCCGTCGATCTCAGTGAAGTCGAAGCGTGGATTCTTGAAGCCCAACGGGACTACAACCGCGCGGCCATCCACATCGATCCGTACCAAGCCGTCCACCTGATCCAAAGGCTCCGGGCGAAGTTGGTGCGGATCTCCGAGCACCACTTCAGCCAACGATCGAACACCGAGGTGGCGCTCACTCTTCACAACCTCATCCGTCAGCACAAGCTGCACCTCCCGAATGACAAGCTGCTCCGAGACGAGTTGGCGAATGTCCGGCTTCGCGAAACATCACCAGGCGTCTACCGAATCGACCACGACGAGAGCCGCCACGACGACCGCGGAATCGCAGTTGGGATCGCGGCGTTCCACCTGACTCGCAAAGCACCGAAGGCCCTACCCAGTGGGTGCCCGGTGCGCTCGATGACCCGGTCTCCGCAAGAGCATCGGCATCGTCTAATTCGACAGATGGGCGGCAGTCCGAAACAGCCACCACGATTGGGGCGGCGC
>CAVWXP010000014.1:0-12484 GCA_963759175.1 uncultured Acidimicrobiia bacterium | reverse complement strand
CCCTCCCCGGCTACCTCCACGGCATGCCACCGATGCGTCAACGTGGCGACACCGCGCGGTGGATGCAACACAGGATCGTCGGCCACCGGGTACAAGACCTCACCGGCGGAGAGCACCACGCCTTCGAGGCCGAGCGATCCGGCTGAGACCACTACGGGCACCCATCCCATGTCGTACACCTGATCTGCGATCCGCTCGAGCCCAGCCACATCGACCTCGTCGGCGCTCGCCGTTGGCACCCCGCAGTGGGCCAGGATCGACGCCGCATACCGGGTCGAGAGCCATGGGTCCGCGACGACCACAGCTACATCCTCCGGGAGCGACGCACACAGGTCCTCGGTCGCGGTTCGAAGCCCGGCCTGATGGGCGTAATCGACGAGGGGCGCTGTCGTGATGGCGACGGATACGGCGGTCGCGACCAGGACGATTACCGCTAGCGCCGCAACGGTTGCCCGTCGAAAAGGCTGCGTACCGGCCCGTACGAGCGCCGCTTCGATGCCAACACCGAGGGCCACGGGCAGGGCAATCGACGCCGAAGGAAGGAATCTGCGCATCGCCCACACCTGATCAGGGAAGATCGAGGGGCGAACGGCATAGGTGAAGAACGCGAACCCCACGAGGATCAGGACGGTTCCCGCAGAACTCGGGATCGGTCCACGGCGGGCGATGATCACGACGACGCCGGCAATCGCTCCGGCGACGGCAATCCATCCCCAGTACCAGGTGAACCAGACGAGGGTCAACTCCGCAAAGGTCCTGGCACCGTCGGGAACGAGTCCAGCCTCGGCCGTGAGTCGCTCGACAAAGGGTCGCCACGCTCCGCGGGCAACGAGCAGCGACGGTCTGGCGACGAGTGCGAAAACGAGACCGAAGCCGACGATCGCACCGGCAGCCAGACGTAGGTTGCCAAGCCGACCGAGCGTCAGATGGCGCCGCCCTGCGTCGCGGATCGTGTCGCGGAAGCGGAAGCATGCCAACCACGTCGCAAGGGCCACGAACACCGACAGGCCGAGGAGAACCACTTGTTGGCGGCGACCGAGCACGTAGTCCGGTGAACGGAGGGCCAGGTCGAGCACGGCCACGCCGCCCATGCCGAGCAATCCCAGCATCGCGCGCTCGTACACCCGGTCTGCGACCTCGGGACGACGTGGCGCGACCATCCACACAACCATCAGCGCCAACCACCCGACCACGAGGAGCCATCCGTCGATGCGCACAATGGTCGTTGCGCCGATCGCAACGCCACTCGCAACCAGCGCTTCAGCCGAACCGATCCTCCTCGCGATGTCGAGACAGACGAGAGCAAAGAGCACCAACAACAGCACCAACGGCTCCGAGTAGGTGTCGCGCACGAAGTACAGGTAGGAGAGGGACGCACCGCCCAACCCGGCGAGCGACACAGCGATCACCGGACGTGCCGACTGCACGATCACGAGGGCGAGGAGCACCACGGACAACCCGCCCACGATCGCGTTCATGCCGAGCATCGCCCCCGTTCCGCCGACGAATCCGACCGAGGCGAGCAGCACGGGCAAACCGTGGGAGAACTGTGCGTACTGATGGCCGCCGGGAGCGGGGTAGAACCCGACCCAGTCGGCATTCACGCCCTCGATGCCCGAGAACGGACCGAGGGCTCCGTCGAAGACGAGGCTCCCATTGGAACGCACCCACTGGGCAGTGGTGAGGTACACGCCGGGATCACGATCATTGAGATAGTGCTCGGCCCCGTGCGCGATGTTGAGGGTGGTGAGCACGATGGCCACGACACCCACCGCCACGACGGCCCACAATGGGAGGCGAACGAGTGTCGGGCGCTGGATGCGTCTGGCAAAGAACACCCATGCCACGCCGACGATCACAGCCATCGATCCGGCGACCAACGCCGAGAGGACACCGACGACGGCAACCAAGACGGCGAGGGCGATATAGGTCGCAAGGGAACCAGCCGACCACACGATGACACGCTCGAGTGTCGGCGAACGAGACCCATCGGGGGTCACCGGGACATCGGCCTGCACCGTGGCCGCCACCTTTCCGTGGGCAGTGCGCGCTCAGCACACGATCGTTGTTCGCATCGACAGCGAATGCAACGACTTGAGGGTTGCCGTGCCGGGGTCAGGCGCTTTCGTCGCCGGTGTCCTGCTCGCGCAGGGCTCGGGCGGTCTCACGGGCCTGTTCGAGTCCACCCTCGGTGAGCTCGGCCCGGTCGGTGAGCAGCGTGACCTGGTTCTGGTAGATCTGGAGGAATCCGCCGTGGATGCCTGCCGCCGTCACACCGCCTTCGTGATGGATCGTGACGGCACCCGTGGCGAGCGCCGCCATCGTGGGCTCGTGGTCGGCAAGGACACCGATATCGCCCTCTGTGGTTCGCGCCGAGACCATGTCCGCCTGGCCGGACCAGATGACGGCCTCGGGGGTGACGATGTCGACCTGGAACGTCTTGGCCATCAGACGGACGCCTCGAGCTCCTTGGCCTTGGCGATGACATCGTCGGCTCCACCGACCATGTAGAACGCCTGCTCGGGAAGGTGATCGAGATCACCGTCGAGCACGGCCTTGAACGAAGCGATCGTCTCGTCGAGCGGTGTGAAGATGCCCGCCTGACCGGTGAACTGCTCCGCCACGAACATCGGTTGGGACAGGAATCGCTGGATCCGCCTGGCGCGGTTGACGACGAGCTTGTCCTCTTCCGAGAGCTCATCCATGCCGAGGATCGCGATGATGTCCTGGAGGTCCTTGTATCGCTGCAACACGAGCTGGACCTGGGTCGCGACCGCGTAGTGCTCCTCGCCCACGATCTGGGGATCGAGGGCACGGCTGTTCGAGTCGAGCGGATCGACGGCCGGGTAGATGCCGAGCGCCGTGAGGGGACGCGACAACACGGTGGTGGCGTCGAGGTGGGCGAATGCCGTGTGGGGGGCGGGGTCGGTGATGTCGTCGGCTGGCACGTAGATGGCCTGGAGCGACGTGATCGAGCGACCCTTGAGCGACGTGATGCGCTCCTGGAGCTGGCCCATCTCCGACGACAGCGTCGGCTGGTAACCCACGGCAGACGGCATGCGGCCCAACAGGGTCGATACCTCGGATCCCGCCTGGGTGAATCGGAAGATGTTGTCGATGAAGAGGAGCACGTCCTGCTGCTGGACATCGCGGAAGTACTCCGCCATCGTGAGCGCGGACAGTGCCACACGGAGGCGCACACCGGGTGGCTCGTCCATCTGGCCGAACACGAGTGCGGCCTTGTCGATGACGCCCGATTCGGTCATCTCGAGGAACAGGTCGTTGCCTTCACGGGTGCGCTCCCCCACGCCAGCGAACACCGAGACACCACCGTGCTGGGTTGCTACCCGGTTGATCATCTCCTGGATGAGCACCGTCTTGCCGACACCGGCACCGCCGAAGAGGCCGATCTTGCCACCCTCGAGGTAGGGCGAGATGAGGTCGATGACCTTGATACCGGTCTCGAACACCTTCTTCTGGGCCTGCACGTCCTCGAACGCCGGCGGATCGCGGTGGATCGGCCACGACTCACCGGTGAACACATGGTCCGGATCATCGAGTGCCGTGCCCCACACGTTGAAGATGTGGCCGAGTGTCTGGTCACCGACGGGGACCGAGATCGGCGCACCGGTGTTGCGAACCTCGGCACCGCGGACGATGCCGTCCGTCGGTGCGAGCGCGACCGCACGGATCTTGTCGTTACCGAGCTGCTGGGCGACCTCACAGATGACCGTGTTGGCGATACCTGCGACCTCGAGATCGACCTCGAGGGCGAAGTTGATCTCCGGTAGCGCATCGGGCGGGAACTCGACGTCGACGACCGGACCGGCGACCTTGACGATCCGTCCGCTGGCGAGGGTTGTCACGCTCATGTGTGCTCTCCGTCTTCCTTGATCCATCAACCGCCCGACAGCGCCTCGGCGCCGCCGACGATCTCGCTGATTTCCGTGGTGATCTCCGCCTGCCGTGCCTGATTGGCTTCGCGGGTGAGGACCCGCGTCAGCTCCTCGGCGTTCTCGGTGGCGGCCTTCATGGCCCGCCGTCGGGCCGCGTGTTCGGACGCCGACGCCTCGAGCAACATACCGAACACGGTGCCCTCGAGGTACCGCGGGAGCAGTCGTCCGAGGATGCTCTCGGGCGAGGGCTCGAAGGTGTATCCGACCGGGAGTGTGACGACGTCGTCCTCCGAGGCGGGCGGCTCGATCGGCAGCACCGGCCACTCGATCGCATTCTGTGTGAGCGCCGACACATACTCGGTCGTGTAGGCCTCGACGGCGTCGACCCGCTCGGTCGCGTACTCATCGAGGAGGATGTTGGCTATCGATCGTGCATCTGCGTAGGTCGGCGTGTCGGTGACGTTCAGCCATACGTGCTCGAGCGCGTATCGCCGGTACCGGAAGTACCCCTGTGCCTTCGCCCCCACCGTGTACACGCGCACCTTGCGACCGGCGGCCTGATGCTTGCGGATGGCGGACTCAGCCGACCGGATCACCGATGAGTTGTAGCCGCCTGCGAGCCCACGGTCAGACGACACGACGAGGACACCGACGGTGCGCACGTCGCGCGAGTCGAGCAGCGGATGCGACAACGACCCGGTGGCGGCGGCGATGTTGCGGATGACGTCGTTCATCTTCTCCGTGTAGGGCTTGGCCTGGCCGACTCGGACCTGCGCCTTGCCGATGCGAGCGGTTGCGATGAGCTCCATGGCGCGCGTGATCTTCATCGTCGACTCGACGCTCCTGATCCGTCTCCGGATCGCCCGTACTTCGGCGGATGCCACGGTGCGTCAGGCCTCCAGTTCGCCGGTCGGTTCGCCGTCGCCCAGCGTCGCCTTGTAGGCATTGATGGCTGCGACGATCTCGTCGCCAGGCAGATCTCCGGTGTCGGCGATCTGGTTGAGCATCGACCCGTACCGTTCCTTGGCGAATGCTCGGAGTCCGCGCTCGAACATCGGGATGTCGCTCGGATCGACGTCGTCCATGTGACCCTCAGTGACGGCGTAGATGACGAGCACCTGCTCGGCCACCGGAACGGGGCGGTACTGGCCCTGCTTGAGCACCTCGACGACACGACGTCCGCGATCGAGCTGGGCGAGGGAGGTTGCGTCGAGCTCGGAACCGAACTCGGCGAAGGCCTCGAGTTCGCGGAACTGGGCGAGGTTGAGGCGCAATGGCCCGGCGACTTTGCGCATCGCCTTGACCTGTGCGGCGCCACCGACTCGCGAGACCGAGATACCGGCGTTGATCGCCGGTCGGATGCCGGAGAAGAACAGGTCGGTCTCGAGGAAGATCTGACCATCCGTGATCGAGATCACGTTGGTCGGGATGTAGGCCGACACGTCGTTGGCCTTGGTCTCGATGATGGGTAGGCCCGTGAGGGACCCCCCACCGAGCTCGTCCGAGAGTTTCGCACAGCGCTCGAGGAGCCGGCTGTGGAGATAGAACACGTCGCCCGGATAGGCCTCGCGACCCGGAGGGCGGCGCAGCAGGAGGGAGATCTCGCGATAGGCGATGGCCTGCTTGGTCAGGTCGTCGAAGATCACGAGGGCGTGCTCGCCGTTGTACATCCAGTGCTGACCGATGGCCGATCCGGCATACGGCGCATACATCTGGAGGGCGGCCGAGTCACCGGCTGAGGCGTTGACAATGACCGTGTACTCCATCGCCCCTGCTGCCTCGAGCACGCTGACGACTTCGGCAACGGTCGAGTTCTTCTGACCGATCGCCACGTAGATGCACTTCACACCGAGCCCCGCCTGGGCGAGGATGGTGTCGACCACGACGGCGGTCTTGCCCGTCTGGCGGTCGCCGATGATCAGCTGGCGCTGGCCCCGGCCGATCGGCGTCATCGCATCGATGGCCTTGATGCCGGTCTGGAGCGGCTCCGAGACCGGTTGGCGCTGGACCACGGAGGGTGCCTGTGTCTCGAGGAGGCGCCGCTCCGTCGTCGCGATGGGGCCCTTCCCGTCGATGGCGTTGCCGAGCGGATCCACGACGCGGCCGAGCAGGGCGTCACCGACGGGAATCGACAGGACTCGCCCCGTCGATCGGACCTCGTCCCCCTCCTCGATCCCGCTCGCATCACCCATGATGACCGTACCGATCGAGTCCTCATCGAGGTTCAACGCCACACCGAGGAGTCCACCGGGGAACTCGAGGAGCTCGGATGCCATCGCATTCGGGAGACCCGACACGCGGGCGACGCCGTCACCGACGGACAGGACGTACCCCATGGTCTCGGATTCCAACGCCGGGTTCCAGCCATCGAGGTTGGAGCGCAGCGCTGCTGCTATGTCATCGGTGTTGAGTGTGAGTTCAGCCATCGTGCGTCAGCCCCATTGCTCTCGAAGCTCTTCGAATCGACCCCGGATCGATCCGTCGAGCACAGTGTCTCCGACCTTGGTGACGAGTCCGCCGACGACCGATGGATCGACGATGACCTTCACCTGGACTCGCTTGTTGGTCGCCCGCGAGAGGGCTCCTTGCAGTCGCGTGATCTGGTCCGATGCCAACGGCGTCGGCGATCGGACCTCGGCGACGACCTCCCCCTCCGCCTCAGCGGCCATGTCGGCAAGTCGGCGAGCGATGTCACCGAGGTTGCGGGCCTGGCCGGAGGCCACGAGGAACGACATCGACGCGACGGTGACACGCGACGCCCGAGCGCCGAGGAGATCGTTGACGATCCCCTGCTTGCGTTCCGTCGGCACGGCGGGATCGCGCAGCACCTCGATCAGCTCGGCGTTGCCAGCCAAGGCGTTCGCGGCGGTGTACATCTCATTCGCCAGATCGGCGTCGGAACCCTCGGCACGGGCGATCTCGAGCAACGCCGAGGCGTAGCCGTCGACCTTGCTGGCCTCAACGGTCGCGTGATCCATCTGCTACCGGACCCCGCCGAGATCGTCGATGTACCGATCGACGAGCTGTCGCTGTTTCTCACCGTCGATCGAATCGCCAACCACGCGTTCTGCGACGTCGATCGAGAGGTCGGCGACCTGGCGGCGGAGTTCCCCAGAGACGCGTGAGCGCTCTGCCTCGATCTCGTCCTGTGCCCGAACGCGGATCTGCTCCGCCTCGGCTTCGGCACGTGACACGATGTCCGCCTTCACCGACTCACCCGCGTCGCGCGCCTCGGCGACGATCTGGGCTGCTTCTGCATTGGCTCCCGCAACCTGGCTGCGATAGTCCCCGAGGAGGCTTTCAGCCTCGAGCTTCGCCTTCTCGGCGGTCTCGTACTGGGCGGCGATCTCTGCCTGACGGGCTTCGAGCGACGTGTTCAACGCGGGGATCGCCCACTTCCAGATGAAGAAGAAGACGATCGAGAACGCGATGATCCCCGCGAACAGCTCCTCGGCAGCTGGGAGCAGGAGGTCGATGCCCCCGGACTCGCTGGTGGAGCCCTCCTCAGCCGCCAGGATCAACTGGGCGAACATGTGCGTAACCATCGTTTGCTCCTCGGCCTATGCCAGGAAGAAGAGCACGAAGCCGATGAGGGCGAGTGCCTCCGTGAATGCGATACCCAAGAACATCGTGGTGCGGACCATGCCGGCAGCCTCCGGCTGGCGTGCCATGGCTTGCACCGCGTTGCCCGCGATGAGCCCGATGCCGACACCTGGGCCGATGGCAGCGAGGCCGTACCCGATGAGGGAGAACGCTCCCTTGAGTTCTTCCATTGTTTCCCTTTCCTTGTCCTGTAAGACGGGACCTTGATCAGTGTTCGACGTTGATCGACGTATCGATGTAGACCGCACTCAACAGCGTGAAGATGTAGGCCTGCAACAGGATGACGATCATCTCGAACATGAAGATTGCCAATGCGAGCGCCCACCACGCGATCCCGAACACTCCCTTGACGACCGAGATGTCACCGGCGACGAAGGCCGAGATCGACACGAAGGCCGTGGTGAGGAGCAGGGACAACATCACGTGACCGGCGACGAGGTTGGCGAAGAGTCGCACGGCGAGCGAGAAGGGTCGTACGAAGAACGTCGAGAAGAACTCGATGAGTCCCACGAGCGGCTTGAGCGCAACGGGAACGCCCGGTGGCCAGATGATGCCGGTCAGGTAGCTGATGCCGTTCCGCTTGAACCCGGCCACGATGAAGATCACCCACGTCAGGAGGGCAAGGAACAGCGGGATCGCCATCCGCGAGGTGATGGGGAAGTTGACGAACGGCGTGATCTCGAACATGTTGCCGATGAGGATGAAGATGAACAACGACATGAGGTAGGGGTAGTACTTGATACCCACGGGACCGATGATGCCAATGGCGATCTCGTCTCGGACGAACGTCATCAGGGACTCGATACTGAGCTGGTACTTGCCGGGACGCGTGGCCTTCTTGCGGAGCCCGAAGTAGATGATGGCGACGGAGAGCAGACCCGCGAGGAGGATCAGGAAGACCAGCCGGGTGATGGGGAAGCCGAGGATCTCGATGATCGGCGTGCGGAACTCGAAGAGCTCATTGACGTTCTCCGGCGCGCACACGGCGTTCTCGGAGAGATCGCATTCCTCGATCGCGAGTATCAGTTCGTCCACTCGAGTTCCCTTTCCGCACCTTTGACCACTGCCACCGCCTCGAGCGACAACAGCACGAGATAACTGACCACCGCCGACACGCCCATGGCCACGCGGTCGATGTCCGCAACGGAGACGACGAGCACCATCGTCAACGTGATGAGGCCGAGCCGGATGAAGAATCCGAACAGCGCGGCGGCATGATACATGCTGAGGGACACTCCCGCCGCCGTGGCGAGGATGTAGCCGCCGACGACGAAGTTGGCGACGACGATGGCGACCCCGATCGCTGCCGAGACCGCTCCGAGCCACCCACCGGCGACCGCGAAGATCGCGATGAGGATCGGCGCCACGACCAGCGATCGCTTCGCGATGTTCTTCCCGATGATGGCCTCGATGGGGCGCGCATCCGGTGAGGGGCGATGCATCGCTGAGGCGTCCATGCGATCGTCAGACACCGTGGCCACGCTTCTTCCCTTCCTCCTCGAGCTCGGCCGAGACCTGCCAGAGGCGGTAGAAACCGACACCGATGGCCGCCAGCGACCACGCGATGGTCATGACGGGCGACGTACCGAACACCCAATCCAGGAACAGCCCGATCAGGAGTCCCGAGACGATGTAGGACAACAGATCTGCGTTCTTGGAGAACCCGCCGGTGATCGCTTCACGGGTGGGGACCGTCGTTGACTTGGTGGTGGTCACGTCGTCTTTGGGGTCGTTGGGATCGGCCACGGAGTGTCCTTGAACCTCGTGCACCGCTGCATCGGTGGGCGCAAGGGTACAGGGTTCTCGGTCATCATCGGCAATCGGCCCTTCCGGCGTCCGATCATGCGTAGCCGTTGAACTCGACGGGGTAGGCAGGAAAGGCCCTGGCGAGCTCATCGACCCTTCCGCGGAGCTGTTCGAGGACCGCCGAGTCGTTGCGCTTGCGCAGGATCTCGACGATGGCCTTGCCGAGGACCACCATCTGCTCCTGCTTCATGCCTGCCGTGGTGACGGACGGTGTGCCGATGCGGATTCCCGACGTGACGAACGGTGACCGTGGGTCGAAGGGGATGGCGTTCCGGTTGAGGGTGACGCCCATTTCATCGAGGAGGGACGCTGCCTCCTTGCCCGTGAGTTCGTCGTCGATGGACCGGAGGTCGGTCAGGAACATGTGGTTCGTGGTCCCGCCGGAGACCACCCTCGCACCAGCTCCGATCATCGTGTCCGCCAGAACGGAAGCGTTGCGCACGATCTGGTTCGCATACATGGCGTATTCGGGCGAGGCGGCCTGTTTGAAGCACAGGGCCTTGCCCGCGATCTGGTGGTTGATGGCGCCGCCTTGCGCGTACGGGAAGACGCTCTTGTCGATCGCCTTGGCATGTTCCTCGGTGGAGAGGATGAGTCCACCGCGGGGTCCGCGCAGGGCCTTGTGGGTGGTGGCGGTGACGATGTGGGCGTGGGGCACAGGGGACGGGTGGGCGCCGCCGGCGATCAGGCCGATGATGTGGGCCGCATCGACGAGGAACACCGCCCCCACCTCATCGGCGATCTCCCGCATGGCGGCCCAATCGATGATCTGGGAGTACGCCGAGTATCCCCCGACGATCATCTTCGGCCGGTGCTCGAGCGCCGTGGCGCGGAGGGCGCCGAGATCGATCGTCTCGGTCTCGGGATCGACGCCGTAGCCGACGATGTTGAAGAGGTTGCCCGAGAAGTTCACCGGTGATCCGTGGGTGAGGTGGCCACCCTGGTCGAGCGACATGCCGAGGATGGTGTCCCCCGGTTCGAGGACGGCGAGATACGCAGCGAGGTTGGCCTGGGAACCCGAGTGGGGCTGCACGTTGGCATGCTCAGCCCCGAAGAGCTCCTTCGCACGGGAGATCGCAAGCGACTCGATCTCATCGATGACCTCGCAACCCTCGTAGTACCGCCTGCCGGGATATCCCTCCGAGTACTTGTTGGCGAGCACGGAACCCGATGCCTGCATCATGGCGTAGCTGACGAAGTTCTCGGATGCGATCAGCTGGATCTTGCTGCGCTGACGCTGGGCATCCTTGGCGATGAGTGCCGCGAGGGTCGGGTCCGCTGCTGCGAGCGGGGTCATGTCGGTCATGGGGATCGCTCCGATGGATTGCGGGACACGTCGAATCTACCCGTGTCCGGGTTCAGAGCGACAGCGCCACTGCGCCCGTCGCCGTTCAATCCGGCACCGACTCGGAGGTCGCCGCCCGCACCCGTGCGTAGTAGGTGTCGGCGACGACGAGGGCGGGAAGTGGCATCAGGGGTGACACGAGGCCGTACACCGTCGGATCGACGTTGTACACCCACACAGCGATGATCGCGACGAGCACGGTGACGACGAATCGGACGACGACATTGACCTGATCGGTCGCAGGCTGAAGGGCGAGTCCACACCCGACTCCAACGGCGATGACCGGTGCCGCAACCGCGAATCCATCGATGTTCGTCACCATGTAGGCGACGACAGCCACCGCGGCGACACCGAACGCGATGAGCGCACTCCGGAAGCCGGTGGTTGCCACGTCGGGCGCTCCACTGAATCCCGCAACCGCGTAGACGGCGAAGGCGAGCCCGACGCCCATGATGGTGACGGCGGTAGCACTGGCCGTCGAGAACGCCAGGTATCCGAACCACGACGACACCGCCCACACCAGGGTTCCGACAGCGATGGCGAAGCCTCGATGGTGGGTCACGGCACGACGGTCACAGTTGGATCGGGCCGCTGCGCAGGATCATCTCGGTCGGTTGGGTGAGATCGACGAGGGTGGAAGGCTCTCCCCCACCTGCACCGCCTGGGAGGTAGGTGAGCACCTCGTCGGCGAAGACGTCGCGCGCATCCTCGGCACTGTTGACCGGGCGATCGGCCGATCGGTTGGCCGAGGTCACGGCGAGTGGTCCGGCGATCCTCAGGAGGTCGAGGGCCACGGGATGGTCGGGGCACCGGAGTGCGATTGTTCGTCGGCGGACATCGCCGAGCCAGGTCGGTGCGGTATCGAGGCGCGGAACGACGAGCGTCACGGCGCCCGGCCAGTATCGGTCGGCGAGGTCGAGGGCCCGGTCCGACATGGCCCCGAGTGACAGGCCCTGATCGAGGTCGGCCACGAGGATCGCTATCGGCTTGCCGTCGTCGCGTCCCTTGATGTCGTACAACCGGTCGAGGGCTGCCTCGTCATAGGGATCCGCGGCCAGTCCGTACACCGTGTCGGTGGGGACGCCGATGATCTCGCCTCGCTTGATCGCCCGTGCCGCAGCCGATACGTCCACCTGTACCTCCCAGTGATCGAAGGCTCAACGCTACTCGAACCGGCGCCGCCCAACCACGAACCGGTCCTTTCCGGACAGATCTCGCCGGATGACGCCATCGAGGGCCGCGAAGTGCCCCACGGAGCGCTCGGCGTCGAATTCGGAGATCTCGCACACGACGACGCCACCGGGAGCGAGCCAGTCGACCGCCGTGGCGCCGATGCGTGCGACGACCTCATCGCCGCGTGGACCGCCCACGAGGGCACCAGTGGGTTCCATGGCGACATCGTCCGGCACATCTGCCAGCTCGTGTTCGGAGAGGTACGGCGGGTTCGCCACGAGCAGGTCGACGTGCGCCCGCAGCTCGAGCGGCAGCGGATCGAAGAGGTCCCCGACCAGCAGTTCGACGTCCACCTCGTTCCTGGCGGCGTTGTCGCGGGCGACATCGATGGCATCGGGGCTGATGTCGGACGCCACCACGCGTGCGCCCGGATGGATCATCGCCAACGCAACGGCGAGGTTGCCGCTGCCGGTGCACAGGTCGACGATCGTGTGCGGAGGTGGTACGAGGTCGGCGACGAGTTCGAGCATCTCCTCGGTCTCGGGTCTCGGGATCAACACCCTGGGATCGACGTTGATGGTCGCCGGACCGAACGGTGTGTCACCCTCGAGGTACTGCAGTGGTTCGCCCGCCCGCCGACGATCGACGAGCGCCCGGTACC
>CAVWXP010000013.1:0-5288 GCA_963759175.1 uncultured Acidimicrobiia bacterium | reverse complement strand
GCGACCAACCGAACCGATGTGCGATGCCACCGACCACGCGTTTGGCCCAGGGATCGGATTCGTCCGGTAGCGGCTCGATCGGCGCCGAGAGCAGGAACGTGTTTGCTTCTTCCACTGCGGCCCGGGTCGACTCTCCGATCGTGGGTGTCGCCTCCACCAGCGTGATCGACCCGGTGGCCTCGATCCGCCCGGAGCTCTCGAACTGCTCGACGAGCGCCCGATCGACCCCGCTGAGGTACAGCCGACCGCCGCGGGCGGACAGCTCGTCGGCGTACGACGACAGGATGGAGAAGGCGGTTGCCCCGACCGTGGCAGTACCGCGTATCCGCAGGACGACGACGGGTCGCTCGGCATCGCCGGGCGGCGGTAGGTCGTTCTCGAGGGTTCGGGCGCCCGCATAGAAGAGGCTGCCGTAGAGGTTCAGCACCGTCACCGATTCCGACGCCAGTGTGGAGGGGGCGGGCCGCTCGATGAGCGATCCGTCATCGCCCTCGATCATCTCGACGATCCGGACGTCCTTGGCCTCCCGATCGGCGGCGAGCAGCAATGACAGGGCGACCCCGACACCGACGGCCGCAGCGACCGGCAGCGTCAGGGTGGCGACGAACGTGAAGGCCATGGCCACCCTGGACCGCATCCCGGAGCGCCACACCGCCGTGATCTGACCCGGTCGGATGGCTCCAAGGGATGCGACGATCAGGATGGCCGCGAGGGTGGGATTGGCCACCTGCTCGGCCAGCCCCGAGAAGGCGACCAGGACCAGGAGCATGAACACCCCCGAGAGGATGGAGGCCCACCGGTCTCGGGCTCCAGCCGATACGTTCAGGGCCGTCTGGCTCACCGAGCCCCCGACTGGCGTGCCCTGGAACAGGCCGACCGCGACGTTCGACCACCCCTGCGCCATGAAATCGGTGTTCTGGTCCGAGCGCGTGCGATCGGGATTCGGATAGCTCTGTGCAACGCCGGCACCCTGGACCAACACGATCACGGCAACCGCGAACGCACCGGTCAGCACGTCCAGGCTGAACACGCGGAGGGAGGGCAGCGCCGGTACGGGAATCCCGCGTACGATCTCGCCCACATCACCGACCTGGAGGACGGAGTCGAAGTACGGGGAGACGACCACGATGACCGACGGGACGATGAGCGCAATCAGCGCGGCGTACCGCGACAGGGGGGTCATCGGGAGGAGGGCGAGCAAGGCGAGGGCTGCCACGCCGACGATCATGCTCGGCCCGTCGATGCTCCCGGCGCCGAACACCGCGCGCGCCGCTTCCTCGATCGGACCCGAGGCCTCGACCGTGGCGCCGAGGAGAGCCGGAATCTGACCGAGCAGGATCGAAACGGCAACGCCGGTGAGGAACCCTGTCATCACGGATTGGGACACGAACGACGCGAATCGTCCCAGCCCGAAGAAGCCGGCCAGCACCATCAGGACCCCTGCGATGGCGACCATGAGGAACAGGGAACTCAGGCGTGCATCCCTCGGCACGCCCTGGAGGGCGGAGAACGCGGCGAGTGACGCCGCACTGGTGGTGGTGATCACCATCAGTTTCGTGCTCGCCGTCAGGCCACCGACGACAGGGCCGGCGAAGCTGGCGTAGAGGCCGTGAATGGGATTCACCCCCACGAGCGCCGCCGCTGCCATACCGTCTGGCACTCCCGCAGCCGTGCGTGGCGCGGCGGCGATCACCGAGGCCTTCAGCGTCCCTCGGCGGGGCTTGATGCCCGCCCACCACGTGTGCAGTTTCCCCATCAGTCCATCCGGCTCGATTCACGCCCGTCGTGGCCTGCGTTGTCCTGCACGCGAGTATCGTCGATTCCGCACAATCACTGATCGCTCAGGAGGATCACGATGGGCACCGCACACTTCCACTCCAACGGCAAGGAACCGTCGAGCTGGACCCGGGCCTTCCAGGAGGAACAGCGGCGCAGTCTCCCCTTCGAGGACGATCGGGACCACGAGGAAGCTCGACGGGGGTTCATCGCCAGGCCCGACTACGACCGCATCATGGCTGATGCCGGCAACGTTGCCTGGGACATGGGTCGATACGACTTCCTGCTCGACGGGGAGGACTTCGACTCGATCCACCCCTCACTCCAGCGCCAGGCCATCCTCAACATGGCATACGGCGTGTACGAGGTCACGGACGGCATCTACCAGGTTCGTGGATTCGACCTCGCCAACCTGACATTCGTGCGCGGTGCCACCGGATGGATCGTCTTCGACACCGGCACCACCGTCGAGACGGCCAGGGCGGCTCATGATCTCGTGCGCCAGCACGTCGAGGACCTGCCGGTGAGTGCCGTGATCCACTCGCATTCCCACATCGATCACTTCGGCGGCGTGCGCGGGCTCATCGACGAAGCCGACGTGCGAGCAGGCGATGTGCCCGTGATCGTCCCCGAGGGTTTCATGGAGCACGCTGTCGCCGAGAACGTCTACGCAGGCAACGCCATGCTCCGGCGTGCCTTCTTCCAGTACGGCGGCCTCCTCCCTGCCAACCCGTACGGGCACGTCGACCAGGCGATCGGGAAGAACACGGCAGCGGGAAGGCCGAGCCTCATCCAACCCTCGCTCGAGATCACGAACGACGTCGAGGAGCACACGGTCGATGGCGTCGAGATGGTGTTCCACAGCACGCCGGGCACCGAGGCTCCTGCGGAGATGAACACCTACCTCCCGGCGTCGAAGGCGTTCTGGGCGGCCGAGAACATCACGGGAACGATCCACAACATCTACACGCTCCGTGGTGCCCTCGTGCGTGACGCCCTCGTGTGGTCGAAGAAGATCGGCGAGGCCATGCACCTGTTCGGCTCAGAGGCCGAGGTGATGTTCGCGTCCCACAGCTGGCCCCGGTGGGGGAACGAACGCGTGCGCGAGGTGATGCGAGTGCAGCGCGACGCCTACGCCCACCTCAACAACCACGTCCTCCACCTCGCAAACCAGGGTGTCACGATCAACGAGATCCACAACGTGTACCGCCAGCCCGCATCACTGACACGGGAATGGCCTGCCCACTCGTATCACGGGTCAGAGGAACACAACTCCCGGGCCGTCATCAACCGGTACCTCGGGTACTGGGACACGAATCCAGCCACGCTGATCCCGCTCTCACCGCGGGACTCCGCACCCCTGTACGTCGAGATGATGGGCGGAGCGGATCCGATCCTGGCGAAGGGCAGGGAGCTCCACGATGCCGGCCGCTACCGCGAGGCGCAAGAGATCCTCAACAAGCTGGTCTACGCGGAACCGGACAACGCCGACGCCAAGAACCTCCTCGCCGACGTGTTCGAGCAGCTCGGCTACCAGCAGGAGAGCCCGAGCGTTCGCAACAGCTACCTGTCCGCCGCCATCGAGCTGCGGAGCGGTATCCCCCAGGGAACCGTTCCCGCCACCATGTCACCCGACGTCATCCGTGCGTTGACCACCGAGATGTTCTTCGACTACCTCGCCATTCGCATGGACAGCTCGAAGGTCGAGGACGTCGCGTTCACGGCCAACATCCGCCACCCGGACACCGACGAGGAGCTGGTCGTCGAGCTGTCACACTCGACTCTCACGACCCAGGTCGGGTTCCAATCGGACGAACCGACGGTGACGATCGTCGTCGATCGAGCCGACCTCGAGCGGGTCATGGTCGGCGATCTCACGCTCGAGGAGCTCCTCTCGTCAGGCGCAGCGACGATCGACGGCGACCTGACCGGGATGCAGCAGTGGTTCCAGTCGCTCGTCGAGTTCGACCTGCGGTTCGAGCTGCTCCCGGGGACGGCCGCTTCGTGACACCGGCGCGGGAAGCACACCAGGATCGGACGGTCCGCTAGGTGTCGGCGGCGGATGCACCGGGCCCCGCCATCTCCCCACTGAGGACTCCGCGAGCAGCGGCGGTCGCGGGCATCGCCTTCGGGCTCCTCCTCGGCACGTCATACGTATTGCTGCGGTTGGCCATTCCCACCGACCGGGGGGCGGGCAACGACTGGATCGACGAGAACACCGCGACCGTTCGGGTGGCCCTCGGACTGATACCGTTTGCCGGTATCGCCTTCCTCTGGTTCATGGGTGTCGTCCGCGACCGAATCGGCAGGAGGGAGGACCAGTTCTTCTCCACCGTGTTCCTCGGGAGCGGGCTCCTGTTCGTGGCGCTCATGTTCGTGTCGGGGGCGATCGCCTCGGCCGTCATCACTGCGCATGCCGCGCAACCCGCAGTAGCCGGCACCAGCGACATCTACCTCTTCGGCCGCGACCTGATGTACGGCGTTGCCAACACCTACGGCATGCGCATGGCCGCTGTCTTCATGATCTCTCTGGCCACGATCTGGATCAGGACCGGCACCATGCCACGGTGGTTGGCGGTGATCACCTACGGGGCGGCAGCGATACTCCTCGTCACCCTGTCGTTCAGCCTCTGGGTGGCGCTGGTCTTCCCGGTGTGGGTGCTGATCATCTCCATGACCATCCTCGTCGGTGAGCTGCGGGGACTTCGCGGCGCCGGAATCGGCGAACCACCCGCAACGTGAGTCGCACACCTCCGGGGCTCCGGCGCACATCGGCAGGCGCTCGTGCCGGAATCGGCCGGATCTGCTTCGCTCGGTGTGGTCGCGGGTAGCCTGAAGGGTGGGATCGGCCGGTGAACATCGGGGTGTGCGATGCGCAGACTCGGCAAGGCACTCGCTCTGGTGCTCGGCGCGATCATCGTGGAAGAGCTCTTCGAAACCATGCTGATGATGTGGGCGATTCGCTCTGGCAACCCGCGGGCGATGAGGTTGCTCACGCTGTACCACAAGCACGTGACCAATCCGGTGATGGTTCGGTTCTTCTCGGGGCGGTCAGAGCACGCCGCCCTGCTCCATCATGTCGGCAGGCGGTCGGGGAAGGCGTATGCGACACCCGTGACGGCTCACCGAACCGAGGACACCATCATCGTTCCCCTGCCCTACGGCACGGGCGTCGATTGGTTGCGCAACCTGCAAGCTGCGGGCAAAGGAGTCGTGGATCTCGGGAACCGGAGCGTCGCCGTCGATGATCTGGAAGTGGTCCCCATCGCGGACATCATGATGCTCCTTCCTCGTTCTGTGGCTCGCATCGTCCAGATGCACGACACCGAACGGGCACTTCTCCTGCACGTCGCCGGACCCGCCCAGCGTCTGTCGGCCTGAAGCACCCCACCCATGGCGATCGCGGAACCGGCGAAACCGACACCGGTACCTCCTACGGTCGGACAAGCATGGGCGTGTGCAACGATCAACTGATGTCGTGATCACGTCGTTGCTTGACGAGGGCCCGCGTT
>CAVWXP010000012.1:0-10945 GCA_963759175.1 uncultured Acidimicrobiia bacterium | reverse complement strand
CCCTCGATGTGTGAGGTCATTGGGTGTCGCAGGTTGATGCTGCGACGCGGGGTGTTCCTGAATCGAGAAACGGCACCTTGTGGTGCCGTTTCCCTGTTGTGGCGGAGAGGGAGGGATTTGAACCCAAGGGTCTCCTCGCAGACTGGCCCGGACCTTCACGGCACCACGTTTCGGGGTGTACCTCGATGTGTGAGGTCATTGGGTGTCGCAGGTTGATGCTGCGACGCGGGGTGTTCCTGAATCGAGAAACGGCACCTTGTGGTGCCGTTTCCCTGTTGTGGCGGAGAGGGAGGGATTTGAACCCTCGAGGAGGTTCAACACCCCCTACTCGCTTAGCAGGCGAGCGCCTTCGACCGCTCGGCCACCTCTCCGGATGTCGGAAGCCTATCAGGGGGTTGATCGAGCCGCCCACCCCTGGGGACTTGACCAGCTACCCGGTCCGAACGCGTCGATCAATGTCGTGCCGGTGTCCCCGGGAATACACGATCTACATAGGATGTTGACAAAGATATGAGTCGTGTCATATAACATTACATGAGCACTCAAGACTCCGCCGGTGGGTGAACCGGCCCAGGACCACACCAACAAGGAGGAAACGTGACCCGTTTCATGGACCCGTTCGACGAGATGGACCGCATGCTCTCGGCGGTCGGTAGCACGTGGCGCGGCGGGCGCATGCCGCTCGACGCTTTCGAGAAGGATGATGTCTACACCTTGAGGTTCGACCTTCCCGGCGTGGATTCCGATGACCTCGACATCACCGTCGAGGACAAGATCCTCACCGTGAGGGCGCAGCGGTCGTTCGAGGACACGGTTGGTGCCAACTGGATGCTGCGCGAGCGTCCCACCGGCATCCACAGCCGATCGGTGCGACTCGGTGACCGCCTCGATGGTGGCGCCGTTTCGGCGTCGTACGACAACGGCGTGCTGACGATCCTCATCCCGATCAAGGAAGAGGCCAAGCCACAGAAGATCGAGGTATCGGTCAATTCGGCACCGGAGGCCATCGAGGCCACGGCGTCATAGGGCGACTTCCGTCTCCGTGAAGCGAGGGCATCCGGGAGGGTGCCCTCGCCCGCGCATCCCGCCGGTCGAACAGATTGCCGGTGGCAAGCGCTCTGACGCGGCCCGATGGTGCATGGTGTATCGGGGAGATACGCGACGATTGGTTCATCCACCTTCGTGGTGCGTTCCGTAGATGGGTTGTCCGTCGAGTGGCGGACTCTCAGAAAGGGACATACACACCATGAAGAAGCGATTCTCCCTCATCGCTCTGATCGCAGTTTTCGCCTTGGTCGTTGCTGCGTGTTCGAGTGATTCCGAAGAAACGACGACCACGGTCGCCGAAACAGACACATCCGTACTCGACCTGGCTGTTGAAGCCGGTCAGTTCTCCACGTTGATCGCCGCCATCGATGCGGCCGGTCTCACCGAGACCCTCGAGGGTGAAGGTCCGTTCACGGTCCTCGCACCCACCGATGCCGCATTCGAAGCTGCATTCGAGGCGCTCGGCATCACGGCTGAAGAACTGCTCGCCGATACCGCCACGTTGACGGAGATCCTGACCTACCACGTGTTGGGACAGGAAGCCGACAGCTCGGTCGTCGCAACCCTCGATGGCCAGGAAGTGCCCACCCTCCAGGGTGAGTCCATCCTCGTGACCGTCGACGGTGGCACGATCTCGATCAACGAGGCGCAGGTCGTTTCTCCTGACCTCGCTGCCGACAACGGCATCGTGCACGTCATCAACGGCGTCCTGCTCCCCCCGACGGTTGCTGAGGCACTCGGTGTCGCCGCTCCGGAAGAGACCACGACCACGACGGTTCCGGAAGAGACCACGACCACGACCGAAGCACCGATGGACCCGACCATTGCTGAGATCGTCGTCGAGCTCGCCTCGGCGGATCCCGCCGAGTTCACGATCCTGCTCGCCGCTGTCCAGGCTGCCGACCCGGCCGTCCTCGAGGCGTTGAGCGATCCGAACCAGGAGCTCACCGTGTTCGCCCCGACTGATGCTGCGTTCGCAGCTGCACTCGAAGCACTCGGCCTCACCCCCGAGGAGCTCCTCGCCAGCGAGGACCTGACGAACATCCTGCTCTACCACGTGGCACCCGGTGTCTTCCTGGCTGAGGATGTCATCGCAGCTGCCCCGATCGATGCCCTTCCCACGCTCCTCGAGGGCGGCACCCTCTTGGTCGAGGTGAACGACGGCTTCGTCAACATCAACGAGAGCGCAACGGTCATCCAGGCCGATGTGGTCGCAAGCAATGGCGTGATCCACGTCATCGACGCAGTCCTCCTGCCTGCGGCGTAGGACCTCACACCGAGCAGGGCGTAGAACCCTGCATGTGACGAGTAGGGACCCGGAGCACACGCTCCGGGTCCCTCTCTTTCGTCTGTTCGAGATCGATCGGAATCGATCGGGATCGGCGTTGGCCATCTACACTTCGGCTCGATCCACCGAGGGAGAATGGGATGCACGAAACCACCTGGCTCAAGTGGGGAGCCCTCGCCCTCGCCGGCGCAGCGGCACTCCTTCTCATCGTCGTCGCGTTCAACACGTCCGACGATCTCGAGGGCCGCACGTGGGTCGCCGAGGAGATCTCCATCGACGGTTCCCTGACGCCCCTCGTTGCGAACACGGTCGTGACAGCGACATTCGAGGACGGCAGCGTGTCGGGGATCGGCAGCTGCAACAACTACTTCGGCGGCTATGAGGTCGACGGCGACGCCATCACATTCGGTGCCCTCGGCTCGACGCTCATGGCGTGTGAACCGGCAGTGATGGACCAGGAGCAGGCGTACCTCGCAGCACTCGCGGGGGCCGACCGCTTCTCCGTCGATGGCTCCACCATGACCCTCTACTCGGGGGACACCGCCCTGGTCGAGTACTCGGAAGCCGACACCGACTGAGGTACGCCGTGGAGCTGAGACCGGCCCCCCCACCGGAGGCGTTCCGTGACTCGCTCGCCCGTTCCTACGACGCCGCTGCAGCCTCGCGCCAGGAGATGGGCGAGGCCGAATGGCGGTGGCCAATCGCCGAGGCCTTCCTCGCTCGGTTGAGGGCAGCGAACGGAACCCGCCTCCTCGAGGTGGGAGCGGGCGTCGGGTACACGAGCGCGTGGTTCGCCGAACGAGGGATCGACGTCGTAGCAACCGATCTGTCTCCCGAGCAGGTGGCGTTGTGCCGCACCAAAGGCATCGAAGCTCATGTGCGAGACATGTATGACCTGGGTTTCCCGGAGCAGTCGTTCGACGCCCTGTGGGCGATGAACTGCATCCACCACGTTCCGGCCGCGGACATCGCGTCGGTCCTCCACGGATTCGCCGACGTGCTCGCTCCGGGCGGCCTCCTCTATATGGGTGTGTGGGGAGGACGTGACGAGGAGGGCATCTACGACGATGACTTCTATCCACCGCCCCGCTTCTTCAGTCTGCGCAACGACGCAACCCTCCGCAGTGTCATGGAGCACCGTTTCACCATCCTCGAGTTCGACACCTTCGTCCCCGACATCGACAAGCACGACGACGGGCTGCACATGCAGTCGATCGTCGCCGTTCGGCGCGACTGAATCCGTGCCCGGCCACAGCCTGTACCGTGGCCCCGGGAGGTGCGGATCGTGACATCGGTTCGGTGGGGGATCATCAGCACAGCCAGGATCGGCATGGAGAAGGTCATCCCCGCGATCCAGGCTGCATCGAACTGCGACGTCGTGGCCATCGCCTCGCGATCGCCCGGTCGAGCAGCCGAGGCCGCCGATCTCCTCGGCATTCCCTCGTCGTTCGATACGTATCAGGATCTGCTCGACGCAGAAGACATCGATGCCGTGTACATCCCGCTGCCCAACGACCAGCACGCGGAGTGGGCCATGCGGGCTGCACGGGCGGGCAAGCATGTTCTGTGCGAGAAGCCCCTCGCCATGTCGGCCGCGCAAGCCGGGGAGATCGTGCAAGCCTGCTCGGAAGCCGGAGTCCTCTTGATGGAGGCCTTCATGTACCGGCACCATCCCACCTGGGTGACGACCATCGATCTGGTTCGTAGTGGCGCCATCGGTGAGGTGCAGGCCGTGCACAGCTGGTTCAGTTACTTCAATGACGATCCGTCGAACATCCGCAACCAGACCGAGCACGGTGGGGGTGCGTTGATGGATATCGGCTGCTACTGCATCAACTTGTCCCGCCTCGTCTTCGAAGACGAACCGTCGGCCATCGAGGCCATCGTCAAACGGGACGGGGTCCTGGGCGTCGACACGGTCACGTCGGCCGTCCTCGCGTTCCCCCGTGGAGGACAGGCTGTCTTCACCTGCTCCACCCGTGCCGAGGACTCCCAGGGGGTGCACATCATCGGGACCGGGGGCCGGATCGAGATCGACATCCCGTTCAACATTCCACCTCTGCTCGAGACTCGGATCCGTGTGACGGCGGGCGGTGACCCAGAGGTGGATTCCGCTGCCGAGACCATCGTGTTTCCCCCGGCGAACCAGTACACGATCCAGGCGGAGGGTTTCGCCGAGGCGGTCATCGACGATGCGCCCGTTCCCGTGCACCCGATCGATGCAGTCCGCAACATGGCAGTCATCGACGAGATCCTGTCCTCACGCTGAAACGTACGATGGTGAACGCACCGAGATAGTGGGAATTCCGTAGTCGCACAATTGGGGTCCACTGTGCACATTCGGGTAGTGTTCGAGGTACGACTCAGGAATCCCTGGAGTCGTACCACATATCAAGGAGAGTTTGATGAGGCGTACGGGAGCAAAAGTCCTCTTCCTCATTGTCGTGTTCGCGATGATCGCCACGGCGTGTTCGAGCGACGACGGCGATTCGGGAAGCAGCGACGAAGGCAGCATCTGGGTGTTGCTGCCAGACTCGGCGAGCTCGGCTCGCTGGGAGACCGATGACCGCCGATTCTTCGAAGGTGCGTTCGACGCTGCCGGCGTCGAATACAACATCGTCAACGCAGAGGGCGACCCAGTCCAACAGCAGGCACAGGCAGAGCAGGCCATTGCTGATGGAGCCGCGGTCATCCTGCTGGTGAACCTCGACTCGGCATCGGGTGCAGCGATCATCAACATCGCTCGCGAGGGCGGCGCAGCCGTCATCGACTACGACCGGTTGACGATCGAAGGCCCTGGTGCCGACGTGTACGTATCGTTCGACAACGTCGCCGTTGGTCGGACGATGTCCGAATCCGTGACCCCGGCCATCGACGCCCTCGGTCTTGCCGAGGTCAGGCTTGCCCTCCTGAACGGTGGACCCACCGACAACAACTCGAAGTTGTTCAAGGAGGGCTACACGTCCGAGGTCGAGGCTCGTGTCGCATCGGGTGAATGGGTCGTCGTCGCTGACGAGGACACACCGGACTGGGACAACCAGGAAGCCCTGCGCATCTACGAGCAGATGCTCGTTGCCAACAACAACGAGATCGATGCGACGTTCGCAGCCAATGACGGCCTTGCGAACTCGGTCATTTCGGCACGCAAGTCGGCCGGTCTGAATCCGATCCCGCTGTCGGGCCAGGATGCAACCGTTGCCGGTATGCAGAACGTCCTGTCCGGCTGGCAGACGATGTCTGTCTACAAGCCGATCAAGGCCGAGGCCGAGGCAGCAGCCGCCGTTGCACTCGCATTGCTGCGTGGCGAAGCGGTCGACTCGGTGTCAGGCGATTGGGAACTGATCACGATCAACAACGGCGCGAACGACCTGCCCTATGTCGCACTGACCCCCGTCGGTGTCACGAAGGACAACGTCGCAGAGACCGTCATCGCTGATGGGTTCCGCACCTGGGACGAGATCTGTGTCGGCGAGTTCGAGGAGTTCTGCCCGGCGGATCGCTGATCTGAGCTGAACGTCCAGAGGGAGACCGGGGGGCGTCGCATCGCATGTGACGCCCCCTTCCCTCGTTACCGCCGGGAGGCACATGTCTGACGCACCGATCCTGCGATGCAGCGCCGTCTCGAAGAGCTTTGGCGCTGTTCAGGCCCTGTACAAAGTCGATTTCGAGGTTCGTCCCGGCGAGGTGATGGCCCTCGTCGGCGACAACGGTGCCGGCAAGTCGACACTCATCAAAGGCATTGCGGGCATCTACCCCTTCAATGAGGGCTCGGTTGCGTTCCAGGGATCGCCGGTGAAGATCCACAGTCCGCGTGACGCAGCCGGCCTCGGCATCGAGATCGTGTATCAGGATCTCGCCCTGGCCGACAACCTCGACGTCGTTGCCAACATGTTCCTGGGTCGCGAGGAGACGAGTGGCCTCGTGCTGGACGAGGTCCACATGGAGCACTCCGCTCGGGCAGCCCTCGATACCTTGAGCGTCAAGACGCTCCGGTCGGTCCGCCAGACGGTTGCCGGGCTCTCAGGCGGTCAACGACAAGCTGTCGCCGTTGCCAAGGCCGTCATGTGGAAGTCCACGGTCGTCATCCTCGACGAGCCGACAGCAGCCCTTGGTGTGGCACAGACCCGCCAGGTGCTCGATCTCGTTCGGAGACTCGCCGACACCGGCGTGGGTGTCGTGATCATCTCCCACAATCTCCACGACATCTTCGAGGTCGCAGACCGGATCACGGTTCTGCGACTCGGGCAGAACGTCGGCGTGTTCGAGCGGGCCATGACGACGCAGCAAGAGGTGGTACATGCCATCACCGCAGGGCACCTCACGCACGTGCCGGGAATGGACGACGAATGAGTGACGCAGAGACGACTGGCCTGAACGAGGCGCCGGACGAGGCCCGTACCGAGGAACCCGGCAGCACGACGTTCATGGGGTACGCCAAGGGGTGGTGGCTCCGCGTTCGTACCGGGGACATAGGCGCCCTCCCGATCATCGTCGGGCTGATCCTCATCGTGATCATCTTCGGCAGCCTTCGCGACACGTTCCTCACCGAACGCAACTTCACGAACCTGTTGCTGCAGATGGCGCCCACGGCCATCCTCGCCATCGGCGTGGTGTGGATCCTCCTCATCGCTGAGATCGACCTGTCCGTTGCGTACGTCAGCGCTGTGGGCGGCGTGATCATGGCCCTGATGATTCGACCGGGTGATCCGGGGATGCCATGGCCGGTGGCGGTTGGGGTTGCCCTGCTCGTCACGACCATGATCGGATTCCTGTACGGGCAGATCCTCACGAAGCTCGGTGTGCCGTCCTTCGTCATCACCCTTGCGGGGAACCTGGCCTTCTTCGGCGTTGTCCTCATTCTCACGACGCAGTGGTCGACCGCCGGGACGACCGTGGTGCAGGACTCGTTCATCATCGGACTCGCCAACAACTTCCTACCAGATTGGCTCGGGTGGGCCCTCGGCATCGTGGTGGTCGGTGGCTACGGGGCATCCGAGCTGATTCGGTTCCGCTCCCGGAGCGATCGCAATTTGACGACCAAGCCGCTGAGTGTGTCGGCGTTCCAGGTCGGTGGTATCGCCATCATCACCTTCGGGGCCATCTACTACGCCAACCTCGACCGTGGCGTGCCCATGGCGACGGTGATACTGGGCTTCTTCCTCGCGTTCTGGACGTTCGTCGCGACCAAGACCCCGTTCGGCCGTCACGTATACGCAGTTGGCGGCAACCCCGAAGCCGCTCGGCGAGCAGGTATCAACGTGTCCCGCCTTCGCGTCTACGTGTTCATGATCAACGGTTTCATGGCCGGTGTCGGCGGCATCATGCTCGCGTCACGCCTGCGGTCCGTTGCCACGAACTCCGGCGGCGGTGCACTGCTGTTGAACGTGATCGCAGCAGCTGTCATCGGTGGCACCAGTCTCTTCGGAGGCCACGGTCGGATCGTGTCCGCGTTCTACGGGGCGATCGTGATCGCAGCCATCCAGAATGGGATGGACCTCCTCGGCCTCAACACCGGCACCAAGTTCGTCATCACCGGACTCGTGCTGCTGGCTGCCGTCACGATCGACTCCCTGGCCCAACGTGGCCGCGCTTCATCTGGCGTTGCGTAGGGTGATACCCCGACCGTTGGCACTCGCCGCGGTCGGGGTGGCACTCGCCCTTGCCGGGTGTGCGGGCAACGCCCGAGCGACGACGCCCGGCTACGACGCAGCAGTCCGGGACGAGGGTCCCCACCGGTTCGTCGACGTTGCCGCCGATGTCGGCCTCGACTTCCGCCACGGAGCCTTCAATTGGGAGGCGGGCGCCGATCCCGTCGCCATGATGGGTGGTGGCCTCTGTTGGCTCGACTTCGACCGCGACGGATGGATGGACCTGTACGTCGTGAACTCATATGCAGAGTCCGAGTGGGGACGGTGGCAGGACGCAGGCGGTCTTCCGCGCAATGCCCTCTTCCACAACGACGGAGGTTCGTTCGCCGACGTCAGCGCCGGGAGCGGCGCCGATCTCGAGATCCGCGGCAACGGCTGCGTCGCGGCGGACTTCGACGGAGATGGATGGACCGACCTGTATGTCACCTCGGCCCGGTTCAACGCACTGCTGTGGAACGACGGCGACGGCACCTTCACCGAGGGAGCCGAGGAGGCTGGCGTCGACGCCTACCAGTGGCAGGCAGGCGCTGCGGCGGGAGACCTCAACGGCGACGGGCGCATGGATCTCGTACTCGCCGGCTACGTGGATCTCAACAACCGCATCGAGGAGGCGACGAGCGGCTTTCCCAACACCCAGTTCCCGCTTCCGGATCTGGTGTTCCTCAACGAGGAGGGAGAAGACGGTAGGTCGGTCTTCCGGGAGGTGGGGTCCGAGGTGGGCCTCAACTCGGAGGGCGACGAGTATGGCCTCGCCGTCGTGCTCACGGACGTCGATCGCGACGGCGACCTCGATGTCTACGTGGTGAACGACACCCAACCGAACCGGCTGTACATCAACGAGCCATCCGGCGCAGACGGCTTCCGCCTCGTGGAGCGGCAAGACGCCGGTGCCGACGACGACAACGCCGGCATGGGCGTCACCAGTGGAGACATGGACGGAGATGGTCGATTCGACCTGTTCGTGTCGACGCACTACGGGCAGCCCCACGCCGGCTACCGCAATCTGAGCGACCTCACCGCACCGCGATTCGAGGATCTGATCCCATCATTCGACGTCGAGGACTTCGGTATGGAGTACACCGGTTGGGGCACCAACTGGTTCGATGCCGACAACGACGGCGATCTCGACCTTGCCATTGCATACGGGCACATTCCCGTTCTCGACCTCGATGCCGATCGTGAGCCCCTTCAACTGCTGGTCAACAACGGTGGCGACGCACCTCGGTTCGAGGACGCGTCAGCTGATCTCGGTCTCCCGTCGGTTCCCGACCGCATCTGGCGGGGGAGTGCCCTTGCCGACTACGACAACGATGGCGATCTCGACCTGGCCGTCGTGCCGATTGCCGAGCGGCTGGTACTCCTCGAGAACGTGGCACCGCAGGGGAACTGGATCGTGCTCGTCGCTGATCCATACGAGCCCGGCACCGTGTTGACCGTTGGCAATGGTGACCGGATACATCTCCGCGAGGTCGTCGCCGGAAGCAGTTGGCTGTCGTCGGACGATCCGCGCTTCATCGTCGGTATCGGCAGCGCATCGGAGGCGGAGGTGACCGTGACGTGGCCGGACGGCACGCAGCAGAGCCGGACGGTCCAAGCCGGCACCGCGGGTGTCATCGAGAGGGATGGCGGATGAGGCCCCGGATGGTGGTGGCAGTTCTCGCACTGGCCTTCGGAGCTGCCGCGTGTGGTGATGCAGCACCGGATCTCGCAACCGTGGTTGCTGATCTCGGCCTGGAACCGATCGAAGCAACGGTGGAAGCCGATCCCGCAATGGTCGAGCTCGGACAAGCGTTGTTCTACGACCCGATCCTGTCAGGCAACCGCAACATCTCGTGTGCGACGTGCCACCATCCTCGCCTCGCGTCGGGCGATGGCCTCTCGGTGTCGATCGGCCAGGGCGGTGTCGGTGTCGGAACCGAGCGCACGATGGTCGATGCGATGCTCATTCCGCGCAATGCGACCGAGGTGTTCAATCGCGGGGCCCCCGAGTGGCACGTCATGTTCTGGGACGGGCGCGTCGCCGTGGATTCGGCGGGAGGCTTCGTAACACCTGCCGGGGACCAGTTGCCGTCCGGTCTCGACGGCGTCCTTGCCGCCCAGGCGATGTTCCCCGTCGCTTCGGCTGGGGAGATGCGGGGCAATCCCGAGGACGAGGAGATATTCGGGGAGCGCAACGAGATCGGCGAATTCGGCGACGAGCAGTACGTCGAGATCTGGGCAGCGCTCACTGAAAGGCTCGTTGCCATCGAAGGATACGTGGACCTGTTCGCAGTTGCGTACCCGGATGTGCCAGTCGACGAGCTCGGTTTCGAGCATGCTGCCAACGCCCTCGCCGCCTATCAAGCCACGGCGTTCGACCTCACCGACAGCCCGTGGAACGCCTATCTCGCCGGTGACGTGGAGGTTCTCGATGAACAGGCTGCGGCTGGTGCGGTGCTCTTCCTCGGTGAGGCTGGCTGCGCGGCGTGCCACGCCGCGCCACTACTCACAGATCAGGCCTTCTACTCCATCGGCGTGCCCCAGATCGGCCCGGGGAAGGACGAAGAGGCGCCGGAGGATCTCGGTCGTGGGAGGGAGACAGGCGATGCCAGCGACATGTATGCCTTCCGCACGCCGTCGCTGCTGAACGTCTCGGTTTCCGGCCCGTGGATGCACGACGGTGCCTTCTCCGACCTGTCGGCGGTGATCCGCCACCATGTCGATCCGGTGGCGTCGTACGAGTCGTACACCGTCGATCAGGCGGTGGGTCCGAGCCTGCAGTTCACGGACCGTGCCCGCTTCCGCGACCCCCTCCTGGCGAGTGTGTCACCCGAGCTCGCTGCGGTGCCAGCGCTGTCCGATGACCAGATCGACCAGCTGATCGCTTTCCTCGAGGCCCTCACGGACCCCGCTGCGACCAACCTCGACGCCCTCGTACCCGCGTCGGTGCCGAGCGGGCTGCCGATCGACCGCTAGACCGTCG
>CAVWXP010000011.1:0-48716 GCA_963759175.1 uncultured Acidimicrobiia bacterium | reverse complement strand
TCACCTGCTCGTGGGGCATGGTGCCCACGCTCACGTGGAGCATGAAGCGTTCGATGCCGAGGATCTCCCGCCAGCGAGCGATCTTCGTGGCGACCTCGTCAGAATCACCGAGGACGAGTGAGCCATCCGGGCTGCGCATGGCGTCGAACTGCGGGCGTGTCATCGGGCCCCAGCCCCGTTCGCGACCGATGCGGGTCATCGCTGCCGCATACGAGGGGTAGAACTCCTCGACGGCCTGCTCGGTGCTCGCAGCGACATGACCGTGCGCATGGACGGCGAGCGGTACATCGGCGGGGTCGTAGCCGGCCTCGCGAAGTGAACGACGATGCAGATCGGCGAGGACGGCGAACCGCTCCGGGGATCCACCGATGATGGCGAGGGCGACGGGGAGCCCGCGATGGCCGGCCCGCACGACGGACTGGGGTGTTCCGCCGACCCCCACCCACACCGGCAACGGGTCCTGCATCGATCGGGGATAGACACCTTGGTCGACCAATGGTGGCCGGAACGAACCCGACCACGTCACCCGTTCGTGGTCGCGGATCGCGAGGAGGAGGTCGAGCTTCTCGGCGAACAGCTCCTCGTAGTCCTCGAGCGAGTAGCCGAAGAGTGGGAAGGACTCGATGAACGAGCCGCGCCCCACCAGCAGCTCCGTTCGTCCTTCTGAGAGCAGATCGAGCGTTGCGAACTGCTGGTAGACGCGAACCGGGTCGTCGGAGGACAGCACCGTGACGGCCGGGGACAGGCGAATCCTCTCGGTCCGTGCGGCGATCGCTGCGAGGACGACGGCGGGCGCGGATGCTGCGAAGTCCGGACGGTGGTGCTCGCCGATGGCATAGATGTCGAGGCCGACTCGTTCGGCGAGTACGGCTTCATCGACGACCTGGCGGAGGCGTTCGCCGTGGTGTTCGACCAGCCCCGCTCCAGCTGATGAGATCGTCTCGGCGAACGTCGTGAGACCGAGTTCCACACTGCTCCTGACGGATTGGTGGCCGCAGCCTATCGACGACCATGGGACCCGGTAGCGGCCGCTACTGGCCCCGCCTAATCCTCGTCGATGTCGATGCGGAGTTCGCCGGAGTCCCACGTGGCGGCGAACTTGCTCTCGCCTCCAGCGCCTTCGAACTCGACCTTCACCTCGTCCGGTCCGCGATCCTCGACCTCGATGGTGTATCCGGCGGCCGGCGAGGCCCCTACGAATCGGACGTCCGGGTCGCTCGCGGAGATCGTCACCGTGCCGCCAGGCAGGTTGTAGGTCTTCGTCACCGATGCCGCGGTGGTGGAGGTCTGGGTGGGAACCGTCGTCGTCGGAACCGGGTCATCGTCCTCGTCATCGTCTCGCGTGGAGCTGCCCAAGGTGGTCGTCGACGATTCGAGGGTGGTCGACGGCACCTCGTCGGCGGGGTCGTCGACGACCGTCGACGTCGTCGATGTACTCGGGTCGGTAACGGTGGTGGGGATCGTCGTGGTCGTTGCGCCCGCGGCGATGGTCGCAGCGACGAATGGTTCAGCGGCGGATGGTTGGTCGGTGACCTCGGTCCGCACCGTACCCACCGCTGCGGATGCGACGACCACGGCGAGGGCCGTGGCGCCGAGCCAAGCTGCGAAGAGGACGAAACGTCGTGCCATGGCGTCAGTATGTCCCACCGTGCGTCCGACTGGGTTAAGGCACGGATAACCCCCGGCGAAACGTCGGTGCAGGTATCGATCGGGGAGCGGGCGGTCGGTATGGTGGCGCGATGCCCTCCGTGCTCATCATCGAGGATGATTCAGCGATCCGGCAATCGCTCGTCGCGCATCTCGCCGCCCGCGGTTTCGACGTCGATGCCTCGGCGCACGGACTCGGTGGTGTGGAGTCGTACACGGCCAGCTCATGGGATGTCGTACTCCTCGACCTCGGGCTTCCCGACATCGATGGCGTCGATGTCCTCAAGATGATCCGGGCGCTCGGTGACACCCCGATCATCGTCGCGACGGCAAGGGACGATGAACGCACGATCGTCGCACTTCTCAATGCCGGTGCCGACGATTACGTCACCAAGCCCTACTCGGCTGTCCACATCGAGGCCAGGATCAACGCCGTCCTCAGGCGTGGTGGCGGTGCGTCCGCTGCGGAGATCCTCGAGGTCGGCGGTCTGCGCATCGATCTCGGAGCGAAGGAGGTGGCGCTCGACGGCGAAAGGTTGGACCTCACGCTCAAGGAGTTCGAGCTACTGGCGTTCCTGGCGTCGCGTCCCGGCATCCTCGTGTCGAAACGTGAGCTCATGGCCGAGGTGTGGCGCCAACCCTACGGAGGCGCCGACAAAACGGTCGACGTGCACCTGTCGTGGCTGCGCCGCAAACTCGGGGAGACCGCGGCTGAGCCGCGATATCTCCACACCCGCCGTGGTGCCGGGGTCAGGCTCGTCGATCCCGACGCATGAGACGCAGCCTCATCGTCGTTGCCGTGGCCGTCACCTCGATGGTCGCCATCGCGTTCCTGGTTCCGCTGGCGATCCTGACGAGGGATCTCGCTGCCGATCGTGAGCTCGCCGCTGCCGAGCGTGACGCCGAGTCCGTTGCGCGTCTCATCGTCGTGGTCGCCGAGTCGAGTGGCTCGATCGACGTCGAGCAGGTCCTGCCCTCGGTCTCGGCGACCGATCGACCCCTCACGGTCGTCGCTCCCGATGGCGCCGTGGTGGGTCCACCCCTCGACCCGGGCGAGGACATCACGCCGGCTGAGGAAGGTGCGTCGTTCAGGCAGCCGGTCGAGGGCGGGGAGGCGGTGTACGTCCCGGTCGTGACCTCCGATGGGACGTTCGTTGTGCGATCGGTGGCGACCGACGAGGCCATGACCGAAGGGGTCATACGCACCTGGATCATCCTCGTCATCGTCGGTGTCGTGCTCGTCATGATCGCCGTGCTCGTGGCGGATCGGCTCGGTCGGTCGGTGGTTACACCGGTCGAGGAGTTGTCGGAGGCAGCTGAACGCCTCGGTGCGGGAGATCTCGATGCCCGCGTCGAACCGTCGGGGCCAGAGGAGATCGAGGCGGTCGGACGGGCATTCAACCGGCTTGCAATCCAGGTCGAGGAGCTCCTGCGCAGCGAGCGTGAGGAGGTGGCTGACCTCGCCCATCGGCTCCGTACCCCGCTCACGGGGCGCGCCTCACGGCCGAGTCGCTACCCACCGACGAGCGTAGGGAGGTGATCCTCGGGCAGCTCGACGAGTTGCATCGAGTCGTCGATCACGTGATCGCCGAGGCTCGACGCGTCGACCGCGCATCGATGGTGACCCGTTCGGACCTCGCCCAGATCACCGGATACCGGATCACCTACTGGGAACCGCTCGCGTCGGACGAGGAACGCGAGGTCACCGTCGACATCGCCGTTCGTCCTGCACCCGTGGGCGTGGCGCGAAACGACCTCACTGCGGCCGTCGACGCCATGATCGGGAACGTATTCGCCCACACCGAGCGCGGTGTCGGGTTCACGGTGGCGGTGCGCGAGTCGTCCGGTGGCGGTGTCGACCTCGTCGTCGAGGATCGGGGAGAGGGGTTTCCCTCCGACATCGATGTGACGGCGCGTGGCGAGAGCGGGGCGCGGTCGTCGGGGCTCGGTCTCGACATCGCCCGTCGCACCGTCGAGAGCGCCGGCGGCTCGATGGTGGTGGGCACGTCGTCGTCCGGAGGTGCCTCTGTCGTCCTTCGCTTCCCTCCGCTCGCCGCATCGATCGTCTGATCGACGGTCAGCTGTCGGCAGATGTCAGGATGGACCCGAGTTCACGGTCGGCCTGTGCCCGCATCTCGTGGAGGTCCGGGAGGAGGGCGATGTGGTTCCTGACCGCCCACCACGCCGAGAGCGCCTCGAACAGGTCGATGACCTGGGCGGCGCCGATCACGAGGAAGACGAGCCCCACGAGTGCGAGTCCGATCGCCAGCCACCAGTAGCTGGGGTCGGTGGTGATGGCCGCCACGACCCAGGTCAGGGGGAACGCGACGATACCGGTGATGACCCTGGCGGTTCCCTTCGAGACAGGCTCCTTCACGAATGCCCCCACGGCGATGACGAGCAGGATGGCGATCAGGTTGCCGACGAGCCCGAGCAGCGCGAACGGCGCAATCACCAGCACGATCAGCCCCTTGCGCACGGCGATGCGCGCCAGGTCCCGAGTCCTGGGGGCGGGCTGTATCTGGTGGTCCTCGAGCCCGCTGGCCGAGAGGGCGAGCTGGTATGAGCCGGTCTCAGCGAACCGTGCGTCATCGCCGGGAGTGGTAGCAATGGCGAGTTGCTGGGCGACGGTGCGCAGATCGCTCATGGCGGGTTCGTCGAAGGCCTTGGTCATTCGGGATCGCACGTGGATCGACGCCGCGAGCATCATGGTGCGTTCCCGGACCAATGAGCCGTAGTCGGGGGCGACGGCTGCGAGATGCGACCGAATGGTCTCGGTGACCTGGTGTACGAGGTCACGGTTCGCCTCGGCGATGGGCTCACCCGCGGGCATCGATGCGATGTCGGCTTCGGTGATCGGGACGCCGATCTCCACGAGCACCCGCGCGTGACGACACCTTGTCCTCGTAGGTGATGCCGAGTGGGACGATCTGGAGGTTCGTGGCTCCGACCTCGATCGCACGCAGTGCCATCCTCGCTGCGCCGGTTCGGACCTTCTGCAGCTCCTGGGTGTCGGTGACCGTTCCCTCGGGGAAGATCAGCACGGACTCACCTTTGACGAGGGCCTTTGCCACCTCGTCGAAGGATGACGTGTTCTGGGACGTGTCTGACGTGTCTGCCTGTCGGTATACGGGCACGACCCCGAGGAGTTTCAGCAGGAGCCTCAGTGGCAGGGAGGAGAACAGCGTCGACTTGGCGACGATGTGGGGCAATCCTCCCAGGGCGCGGATCACGACGATCGCATCGACGAGACCCCCGAAGTGGTTGGCGACGACCAGGCGGGGACCGTCGTGGTCCGTCGACCCGGCGACCTCGACGCCGCGGAACAAGATGAGCGTGACGACGCGTGCGACGATACCGGCGATCCACCAACGAACTCGATACACGGCGCCACCCTAGATGCATCGATCGACGGACGATGCTCATCGTCGGAGCGTCTGCGATCGCTCGTGCGGGAGCGGAGGTAGGGTCGGGACATGGGGTTGGATTTGGACACGACGTCGTGGAGACCGTACGAACATCTGCCGGACAGCACCGTCGTGGGGACACTGCTGGTGAGTCGCCCCCTTGCCGCGGCTGGCCTCGGTCGCTCGGTGGAGCTGGTGGCGTGGATCCCCCCTGGGATCGAGGGGGACGCATCCCTCCCGGTGCTGTACATGCACGACGGTGACAACCTCTTCGACGAGCCGGCGAGCCACACGGGGGAATGGTGCGTGGACGAGACGCTCCTGTCGATGGGGTCGGAGGGCCATCGTGATCGGTATCCCGAACGCAGGGGACCGCCGGATGCACGAGTACTGCCCATGGCCGAACCACTTCACGCACGATGTCGCCGGCGACAGCTATGCACGATTCGTCGTCGAGCAGGTCGTGACCTTCGTCGATGGCACCCTGCCCACCCGCGCTGACCGTTCCCATCGTGGCGTGATGGGGAGTTCGCTCGGTGGGCTGATCTCGCTCTACTGCTTCCTCGCGTACCCGCAGACGTTCGGGTTCGTGGGCTCGATGAGCACGGCGGCGTGGTGGACACCGCAGGTGTGGTCGTTCCTCGAGGACGTGGATCCTCCTCCGGGTCGGATCTACCTCGATGTCGGATCCGACGAGATGCCGATGGACCCGGTGATGAGTGGTTCCTACGTTGACGCATTCCATCGCCTGAGGACGTGGTGCCTCGACGCTGGGTACGGAACGGATCTGCTCGCCAGGCTCGAACCCGGCGCCACACACATCGAGGTGGCGTGGGCGAGGAGGCTGCCCGATGCGTTGGCCTTCCTGCTCCCGGCCGACTGACCGCCGATCACCGGCTTGCCATGAGGGTCCGCGCCTCGGCTTCGGTCCGTTCCACCCGTGCACGGGCTGAGAGTGTGCGTCGGTGGATTCGTTCGAGGCGCTCCTCGAACTCGGCGATCGCCGCGGCGTCCGTGGCGTCGATGTCCATCGACTCGAGTTCTGCGTGGGCATTCTCGAGTTGCGTTTCGAGCTTGGCGAGTCGCTCCTTGGCCTCGTCGACGGCCTGCTCGGCTTCGGCGAGCTGGGCGGCGAATCCGCTGGCAGGATCCGTGTCGAGCACGATCGGCGATCCGGCGTGGAATGCGGCGGTCATGGGCATTCTCGCGGCCAGCTCGATCATGTCCCCGTCGAGGGGATCGACGATGGTGGACCGCCGCAGGTGCATCGGTGCGAGGACGAGCGACGCATCCCTGACCGCACGGATGATCGCATCGTGGGTGGGTACCGCCACCACCTTGATGTCGGCGTCGATGCGGGCCTCATCGAGGATGTCCTGCAGTTCGGCCTTGTTGACCACCGGGTCGCCGTTCGCGAGTGTGAGCAGCCGGATCTTCGCATGGCGCCACTGCTCGTCACGCGTACACAGGTATGCCGCCAACAGCGACAGGCGACCTGAGTCGTTGTCCTCCCACCACACGTCGATCCGTCGCTCACGTGGATCGGAAGCGAGGAATCGATCCCACCGCTCATCGTCCGTGGAGATGCTCACGACGCTCACGCCGAGGCGAGCGACCTCCCGGACGGCGCCGACATAGGTGCCGATGCGATCGGGATCGGACGATTCAGGCCAACCGAAGAGCACGAGGTTGGAGCGGAGCTTCCCGATACCGAACGCCTGGACGATGACCGGAAGGGCCTGCAGGCCGTCGGGTGCGAGCACCGCCCGTGCGTGGACATCGAGTCCGAGGTCGTCGATCTCGGCCCGGAGCGCGTCCTGCTCCTGGTCGGCCTCGATGCGCTTGCGGATTCCCTCGCCGACGACGATACGGAATGCACCGGTGAGGCCGCTGTTGCCCTCGATCCACTTTGCGAAGCGCAACAAGCGCTCGCGCCTGCTCGGATCGGCGGAGAAGACGAGGATCTGGGGACGCCAGTTGCGGGGGTGCTCGACCTCCTTGTCCATCGCTCGGATGCTCTCGATGGCACGCTGGAAGTGGTGCGAATGGCTCGCATCGGCCCACCGTTCGGGGACCGAGCGCCGCTCGAGGTACTTGTAGATCGCGAAGAGCACCACGATCGATGCGACGCCCGCGATCGGGTTGATCGCGATCATCGCTGCGGCGCAGAGCACGGCTCCCGCGAGGCTCGCCCACTTGCTGAAGAACCGGAACCGCGGTCGGAAGGCCGGGCTCTGGGCCCTGGCCTCGTAGAACGTGGCGTAGTTGATGAGCCCGTAGGAGATGAGGAAGAACATCGATACGACCGGGGCGATGACGTTCACGCTTCCCAGGATGATGGTGGCGAGGGCTATGGCCAGGCTGACGAGGACGGCGCGTCGGGGGTTGTTGGCATCGCCATGACCCTTGGCGAATCCGTCGATGAGGGGGAAGAACGCGGTCCGACGCCATCGATTGGAGGATCCTGGGCGCACCCAGGAATGATGCCATCGCGGATGACAGCGTCGCCGCGATCACCCCGATACCGACGAGTGCACCGATCAGCGGCGAGGTCCCGCATTGCCGACCCGTCGTCGCTGACCAGCATGGTCAGTGGCACGCCTCCTGCGATGAGGATGGCGACGGCGACGTACACGATGGTCGATAGACCCACTGCCGAGAACGTGCCGACCGGAAGGCTGCGGCTGGGGTCCTTGAGGTCGCCCGACATGCTCACACCCTGCGTGAACCCCGTGACCGCGGGGAAGAAGATCGCAAAGGCCGCCCAGTAGCCGATGGCGCCAGGAGGTGCGGACCACGAGTCACCGAATGTCGCGGTATCAAAGGCACCGATCGCGCCGGCGAAGAACGACACGAGGGCGACGATCAGCAGCGCCATGATCACGAACTGGAGCCTCGTTGCTACGTCCGCACCCGCCCAGGCGAAGGCGAAGAGAGCGAGCACCGCGACGGCGGCGATGAGCTGGACGCCGAGGCGCGAGTCCCACCCGATCATCGCAGTGAGTGCCTCCCCGAAGCCGATCGCGTAGAACGCCACCGAGATCGATTGTGCGAGGAAGAGGACCACCCCGATAGCGCCTCCGAACTCGAGGCCGAGGGTGCGTGAGATGAGGTAGTAGTCGCCGCCGCCCTTGACCTGGATGTTCGTGGCGATGGCGGCCAGCGAGATGCTGGTGAGCACGGAGACCGACGTCGCGATGGCGATGATGAGGAGGGCGCCACCGAACCCGGCGTTGCCCACGACATAGCCGGTCCTCAAGAAGAGGATGATGCCGAGGATCGTCAGGATCGAAGGGGTGAAGACACCAGCGAAGGTTCCGAGGCCCGCCCCGGACGTCCCATTCACTTGGCGTCCCGTCTCGGTCGCCCGGCCGTTCTCCATCCCACCAGTATCGACGATCAACTCGGATCCCGGTGGATTGTGTATGAGCTTTGAGCTTTGAGCTTTGAGCTTTGAGTCCTGAGTTGGTGGCGCAGAGCGACGTTGCAGGGGAGCCATGGGTTGGTCCCCCTTTCAAGGGGGACGGCAGAGGAGCGGAGCGACGATGCAGGGGGATCGGCAGACCTTCGAAGACCCACCCTGGTCACCGACGACGATCCCCCTGGCTCTCTTCGTTCGCCCGTCCCCCTTGAAAGGGGGACGAACCCAAGAGGAGCTCGCTCCGCTCGCACGGTTCTTTCCTGCCTTCGGTCCCCCATTTCAACGGGAGCCATGCTTCAGTCCCCCTTTCAAGGGGGACGGCAGAGGAGCGGAGCGACGATGCAGGGGGATCGGCAGACCTTCGGAGACCCACCCTGGTCACCGACGACGATCCCCCTGGCTCTCTTCGTTCGCCCGTCCCCCTTGAAAGGGGGACTGATTCCTCGGCAGACCTTCGAAGACCCACCCTGGTCACCGACGACGATCCCCCTGGCTCTCTTCGTTCGCCCGTCCCCCTTGAAAGGGGGACGAACCCAAGAGGAGCTCGAGCTCCCGGTCTCCGCGACGATCCCCCTTTCTCTTCGTTCGCCCGTCCCCCTTGAAAGGGGGACGATTCATCGGCAGACCTTCGAAGACCCACCCTGGTCACCGACGACGATCCCCCTGGCTCTCTTCGTTCGCCCGTCCCCCTTGAAAGGGGGACTGATTCCTCGGCAGACCTTCGGAGACCCACCCTGGTCACCGACGACGATCCCCCTGGCTCTCTTCGTTCGCCCGTCCCCCTTGAAAGGGGGACTGACGTTGCGGTCGCCCAGCTCACAGCCCAAGGCTCAAAGCTCAAAGCTCAGAGTTCAGAGTTCACACAGATGTCATCGTCCATGACCGCATTTGTAGCGATCCAGTGGTTTCCTCCGGTACACGCCGTGACTCACAGGAGGTCGAGCCATGACGGACCCCAGCAACATCATCGTGGAGTGGGACGCGCTTCATCGAACCGATGCCACCGACGGCGGTGGCATCGTGGTGCACGTTGCCGACGCTGCATACGTGGTGGCGGATGAGCCCGACGTGCGCACCCGTGATGGCGCCATCCCGTCGTCCGGCGACTGGGCCGTTCGTCGGAGTTCGGCTCGCGACGATGACGGCGACGTGCACGAGGTGACGGAGTACTTCGCCCTCAGGGCCGTGGAGCGACCCACCGCGGAGCGCCGAGGGATGCCGACGGGTCTCTACGCGTGGAGCTCGAGGATGTCGCCGTCGACGACCAGGTGGTCGCGACCGACGTGCTGCCCGGCGAAGCCGTGGTCGCTCCACACGCGTGCGAAGCGCAGTCCGGCTGCGATGTCGCGATGCACCAGCACGGCGACGTCCTCGACGGTGGCGCCGGGGCGCATCGTGTAGGGCTGTTCCATGTCTGGGTCCTTGCCAGGGATCTTCGTGTACACCCTGATCACCCCGAGATGATCGAACAACCAGCCCCCGAGTTCATCGACTCCCCGCCCCGTCTCCGTTGACACCGCGATGTAGGGGTAGTCGAGATCGGCGAGCTCCTCGAGTACGGCCAGTTCCTGTTCCGACGCCTCGGGATGGTCCGTCTTGGCGGCGACGAGCAGCGTCGGGAGCACCTTGGTGAACAGCTCGGCCTCGGCGTCGGGGGGACCGTCGGAGGGCCAGCGACCGGTCAGCACCACCTTGCGGTCCTCCAGAATCCGATGGAGTTCGACCACACGCTCGACCACCCCCGGTTGCGCGACGTCGACGATCAGCAGGCACCCGTCCGCCGGGTACAGGGCGTTGCTGATCCAGGGCACGGGATGCTCGACGGCGATGGGCGGTAGGTCCACGAGCTGGATCCGTACGTCGCGCACCGGCATCATGCCCGGCAGGGGGTGTTGGGTCGTGAACGGGTACGCACCCGCCTCGGCATGGGACCCGGTGAGCCTCGCGTGCAGCGTCGATTTCCCACTGTTTGGGGGCCCGAGGAGGGCGACCTGGCCCGCGCCCTCGGGTCGAACGACCGTCGATGGACCCGTCTTCGCCCCGCCTTTGCGCGGGCCGGAGACCTCGTCGGTCAGCTCGCGGATCTTGGCTTTGATGTCACCCTGGAGGTGCTCGGTGCCCTTGTGCTTCGGGATCGCCTTGAGCATCTCCTTGAGGGCATCGAGGCGATCCGAGGGATCCTTCGCACGTCGGTAATGCGCCTCCGCTGCCTTGAAGGCAGGCGTCAGGTTTGCGGGCATGTCGTCACCTCGCACACAGCGGCGTCACATGCCGATCGTAGCGATACGTTGCCGCCCATCCGTCTCCCCGCCATGGCCCAACTACGCTGAGATGGATGAGCGGCGCGAGGAGGTAGGAGTGTCGGCCGTCGAGACGCTGGCAACCGTGCTGCTGTTGCTCCTCACCATCTGGTCGGCAACCGCAACGCTCAACGCCCTGTGGCCGCTGCGCAACGTGGTGGTCCTGATCCCGTCGATGCTGTGGTCCTGGTTCGTCATCGGACTCCCCGTGCAGACCTTGGTCTTCCAGATGATGGGGACCGCACTCCTCGTTGCGGCCGGTGCGTTGGCGAGTCCCCTCGGTTGGGCATGCCTCGGCGTCCTGGTGGTGTCCTGGGTCGGGACGGGCTTCGTCCTCTTCCAGATCCGGGGCGCAAGCGGCATCGTCGATTCGGCCCTCGCCGAGGCCGGTGTCGCACGTACGAAGGCGAAGGTCCCCACGTGGCGGGTGCTCCTGGCAATCCCCATGCGGGGGAGAAGTGTCGCCAAGGTCTCTGGCATCGAGTTCCGCCGTGTCGCAGGCAGGACACTGAAGCTCGACGTCTTCCACGATGGCACGCAGGCCGGGGGACGTCCGGTGCTGATGTACATCCACGGTGGGGGATGGGTCGTGGGCGACAAGCGGGAACAGGGTCTCCCCCTCATGCACCATCTCGCTCGCCACGGATGGGTGTGCGTTTCGGTCAACTACCGATTGAGTCCAGGTGCGACGTGGCCGGACCACCTGACCGATGCCAAGGCCGGCCTCGCCTGGATACGACAGAACATCCGCGAGTACGGCGGCGACCCGTCGTTCGTTGCGGTAGCCGGAGGTTCCGCCGGTGGGCACCTCGCAGCGATGGTCGGGCTGACGGAGAACCTGCCCGCCTACCAGCCGGGATTCGAGGATGTCGATACCTCCGTGGACGTCGTCGTTCCCATCTATGGCATCTACGACACGACCAATCGGATGGGCGTTCAGAGCAGCCAGTTCGTGCCGTTGTTGATGGAACCGCTGGTGATCAAGGCCTATCTCACCGACGAGCCGGAGAGGTTCTCTGACGCTTCGCCGATCGATCGCATCCATGCCGATGCGCCGGTGTTCGTGATCCCCCAGGGAGACAGGGACACACTTGCCCCCGTGGAGGAGACGCGCGCCTTCGTGGAGCGGCTGCGGTCCGTGTCGGGATCGCGGGTCGTGTACATGGAGTTCCCTGGCGCCCAGCACATCTTCGATCTGGCCTACTCCCAGCAGTCGTCGGCGATGATCGAGGGGGTGCTGTCCGTTCTCGAGGATGAGCGGTCTCGCTCCCGGGAGCCGCGCGGTGACGGGGTATCGTGACGACCGACATACGCTTGCATCGACCGATGGCACATGCGAGACCTGAGGACCCCATGGCCGGATACAGACCAATACCAGGCAAGTGATCGACCAGCATGCATTCAAGCTGCTCACGCTCGTCGGCGCTCGTCTCCTCGTTGTGACCGGAACTGTCGTGTACCGGTGGTTGGAGGACTGGAGCTGGGTTGATTCGGTGTATTTCTCCGTCGTGGCGATGACGACGGTCGGCTTCGGCGACCTGACCCCTACGACGGACGCATCGAAGGTCTTCACGATCGGCTACCTGGTCGTCGGCGTCTCCCTGTTCACCACATTCTCAACCTGCGGTTCCGATACCGGCTACCAAGGTGCCAACAAGCTGAAGGCGCGCAAACAAGGCTGATCTTTGCGCCGATCACGCCGGCTCGGACGGTGGCAGCTGATTGCGTTCCAGGTATTCGATGTGTTCGCGATCTCGATACGTGAGGTGCCCGGCCACTGGGGCCGGGCACCTCACCGCTTGGGTCGGTCGGTCGACCGGGCTCAAGCCCTCATGGTGTCAATTCATTAACACGGTCCGTACTCGGCGGATCCACTGGCCCAAAGGCTGCCAGGTAGTTCGACAGCGCCTCGAGGTCGACACCGCCATCGAGGCGAGGCGTCGTCACATCCCCGAAGGTGGTGAAGTTGTCACCGCCATCGGCGAGGAAGCTGTTCACCGTCACGTTGTAGGTCCCGGTCGGTTCGAGATCGACGCCGTTCAGTTTCACGTTGCTGACGGTCACTGCGGTGCACACGCCAGCATCGATCGTCGTTGAGAGGTCGTAGGTGAACCCATCGCTCACGCCCAGGTGCAGGAACGATCGACTCGAACTGGCGGGTTGACACTGCTCCTCGAGGACCGATTCGATCTGCGCACCTGTCATCTCGTAGGTGACCAGTGTGTTTCCGAACGGCTGGAACGTGAATGCCTCGGCGAATGTGACGACTCCGTCGCCTTCGGTTCCCGATGCTGCGTAGGTGAGGTCCGAGCGCACGCCTCCCGGGTTCATGAACGCAATCTGCGATCCGTTCGCCGATGTGGCCCATTGCTGGGCATCGGCAACCAGATTGCCTGCTGCAGATTCGACGCCACGGTCGGTCCCTGGTGGGGTGCCGCCGCGGTTGATGTCCGCGCTGATCTCGCCGATCGGCGTGTCACCAGCGGCATCCACGAGGGGTTGCCACTTGGCGATGATCGCAGACATCACAGGATCCGGCGTGAGATCTGCCTGGATCACGGCATGGTTCATGGAGCTGCTTGCGTCACGATTCAACTCGCCGTCGCGGGGGTCGATGACCAGATTCAACTCGGATACGACTCTCCCGTACGAATATGCACTCGTCACGATGCGTGGGTCTCCGGCCGGATCGTCCAACAGGCAGTTGTACGGCAGATGGGTGTGACCCGTGATCACCGCATCGATCTCTGCGTCGAGAGCGTCGTTGATGGCCACGATCGGACCCGAGATGCCTACGCAGGCATCGACATCACCCGGAGGTGGAGTCTGCGAACCGCCCTCATGGAGCAGAACGATGATGGTCTCGACGCCCATCGCCTTCAGCTCGGGGACCAGGGCGTTGGCTGTCTCAGCCTCATCCCGGAATTCCCAGCCCTTGATGCCCGCGGCCGCTACCAGCGTGTCGGTTGCTTCGAGCGTCATGCCGATGAACCCGACCTTGGCGCTCCCCACGTTCTCGACCCAGTACGGCGGAAGTGGCGTTTCACCCGTGGTCTCGTGGACCACATTGGCAGTCAGCCACTGGAAATCGGCACCCGGGTACGGCTCGCTGGGGAAGTAGCAACCATCCACGGGGTGGCATCCGCCGTCCTGCATACGTAACAGCTCGGTGACACCTTCATCGAACTCGTGATTGCCGACGCTGGAGACATCGAGGCCCATCGAGTTCAAGGTCTCGACCGAGGGCTCATCGTGGAACAGACCCGAGAAGGCCGGCGAGCCACCGATGAGGTCACCAGCTGCGACGGTGAGGCTGTTCTTCACGCCAGCACGGAGCTGGCTGAGCTTTGCGGACAGGTACTCGGACCCACCTGCGGCCTCACCCTCGATCTGCCCTGGCGTCGTGGACTCGACGTGACCGTGGTAGTCGTTGAACGCGAGGATCTGCAGATTGATGTCCATCAAGCCCCGATGCAGGAAGGCGGCCATCTGCTCGCGGGTGACTTCATTCTTGGGGCAGTACTTGTCGTTCCCCGGTGGGTTGCAGCCCTTGGTGATGCCCGCCGTTCCGATCTTGTCGATGTCGGCTTCGAAGATCGAGCCGTTGTCGTCCGTGAACACGTCGGCGCCAACACCTTGGGTGAGGCGGAGACCCCTGGCCATGAAGGCCGCCATCTGTTCGCGGGTGACGGTGTCATCGGGACAGAACTGATCGTTGTCGGGCGGATTGCAGCCTTTGGTGATGCCTGCGGTCCCGATCTTGTCGATCTCATCTTCGAAGATGGAGCCGTTGTCGTCCGTGAACAGGTCGGCTCCCGCTCCATCGGTCAAGCCGAGTGAGCGAGATAGGAACGCGGCCATCTCACCCCTGGTGACGGGATCCTTCGGACAGAACTCGTCGTTGGCGGGTGGATTGCATCCCGACGTGTAGCCATTGTCGGCCATCCACTCGATGTCCTGCTTGAAGATCGAGTCCTCGATGTCGGTGAATCCACCCTCGGCAACGGCTGCCACCACCGGAGTCACGATCGCCATCGTGACGGCGATGGCCATCGCCGTCACCAGTATTCGATGGGGTGCTCGGCTCTCTTGGTATCGCTTCAACGCGGGACTCCCTTCCTTGGTCCTCCTGTGCCGGGTACGGGCCTTCGATAGCGGGCGCGAAGCCGCGAAGTACGGGTACTCCCGGAAGCCCGCTGTTCCTCTGAACCTACGCGCATGTGTCGGCCATAGGAGTGTTGGATTTCGCGACCCGGATCCGGATCCGCCCTTGCTGCGTTGCGTCGTGGGGGCTGAAGGCATGGTTCCGGTGGCTGCGTAATTCGGCAAGGTCGTTGAGGAGGTCGCCGCAGCGAGACGCCTCCCGTTGTGCCAGGTGATTGGTGCCACACCCCTCCACCGGCGAGACTGGTTCCATGGATCCCGACATTCGTGCAGCGAACATCAACGAGTTCGTCGAGCGCATGGCGTTCACGGCTGAGCTCCAGGACGGCACACCGGTGCGGGTCCGTCCTATCGCCCCGAAGGACCGGGATCGGCTCGCCGAGGGGTGGAAGCATCTGTCCGCCCAGTCGCGGTACCTCCGGTTCCTCCAGTCCAAGCCGACGCTGAGCGAGAAGGACCTCACGTACCTCACCGAGATCGACTACGACAACCACTTCGCCTGGGCTGCTGAGGCGCTCGACGCCCCGGAGCGGCCGGGGCTCGGTATCGCCAGGTACATTCGTGCGACGGACGATCCCACCGTCGCCGAAGCCGCGCTTGCGGTCGTGGACGACCGCCAGCGACTGGGGCTGGGACGGATCCTCCTCCAGGCGCTGTCCGATGCTGCGCACGCCAATGGGATCGAGCGGTTCCGCGCCTACGTGTCGATGAACAACCAGCAGGTCCTCGACTCGTTGAGCGCGATCGGGGCGACGAGATCAGCGGCCGAGGGGGGCATGGTGATGTTGGAGCTCCCGGTGCCGACGGCGTCGTTCGACGAATCGCCGCTGTACCAGGCACTGCGGGCGGTTGCGATCGTCCACGCGGAGGACGATTCCTAGACGCTGCGCCGTCATCCTCGTTCGCTACACGGGTGTTGCGTAACGCAACAGTGCTGTTGTAGAGTGTCCTCATGCGAGCCATGATCATCAAGGAGTTCCGCGAGCTCCGCAGGGACCGGCGCACGATGGCGATGCTGATCGTGCTCCCGATCCTGCTCCTCGTGGTCTTCGGATATGCAGCGTCCTTCGACGTTTCCGACATACCGACCGCCACCCTCGGCCCCTCGGCCGAACAGGTCTCTGGTCTCCTGCCCGACCTGTTTGACGTGACCACGGTCGATGCGACCGGTTCTGAGGAACAGGCCCGTGAACTACTCCGCGATTCCACGGTCGCCGTCGCCATCACCACCGATGGCCAGCCTGCCGTTGCCTATGTGGACGGCTCGAGCCTCTTCACCGCGCAAGCAGCGTCGGCTGCGCTGGGGAGGGCGGGCGATGCCATCGAGGTCGAGGTCCTCTACAACCCCGACCTGATCACCGCGTGGGTGCTCGTCCCTCCGCTCACCGGGCTCATCCTCATGTTCATCGGAACCGTGGTGACGGCCATAGGTCTCGTTCGCGAACGTGAGAACGGCACGCTCGAGCAGCTGGCCGTGATGCCGTTGAGTCCCAGCTCGGTCGTCCTTGGCAAGATCGTGCCCTACTTCATCCTCGCCGCTGTCGACATGGTGATCGTCACGATCCTTGGTGTCGTCCTGTTCGGCGTGCCCTTCAACGGCAACCTTGGCCTCTTCGCCCTTGGAGCAGCCCTCTTCTTGTTCGTGGTCCTCGGCATCGGCGTGTTCATCTCGACCGTGTCCCAGAACTCGGGTCAGGCGATCCAGCTGGCCTTCTTCTTCCTGCTCCCCCAGATCCTGTTGTCGGGGATGATCTTCCCGCTCGAGGCCATGCCGTGGGGGGTGCGTTGGATCAGCTACCTGTTGCCGCTGACCTACTACACGATGATCGCCCTGGGCGTCATGCTGCGCGACGCCGGCCTTGACTCGTTGTGGCCGGCCTACCTGATCCTCTCCGCCATGGCGGTCGTGGTGTTCGCCGGTGCCACCTGGCGTTTCAGCAGGGACCTCGCGCCGCCACGAAGGAAGCACGCCGAGAGCCTCGATGAAGTAGCACGATGACCTACGGCGGGCGCGACATCTCGGTGTCCTTCGGTGACACGCTTGCGCTCGACAGCGTCGACTTCACCGCGCACGCGGGGGAGATGACAGCGGTCGTTGGCGGCGACGGTGTGGGAAAGACGACCCTCCTGAGGGTTCTCGTCGGTCTCGTCGAACCATCGTCGGGCATCGTCGCAACGCCGCCCGTCGAAGAGATCGGATACCTCCCCGCACTCGGCGGCAGCTGGAAGGATCTCACGGTTGCGCAGAACATCTCGTTCGTGGGTGGTGCCCACGGTCTCGAGGGCAGCGATCTGGCGAACCGGGCCGATCCGCTCCTTGCCATGGCGGACCTCGACGGCGTGAAGAACCGTGTCGCCGGACAACTCTCGGGCGGGATGCGCACGAAGCTCGGATTCATCCTCGCAATGCTCCACCGACCACGCCTCGTGGTGCTCGATGAGCCCACGACCGGCGTCGATCCCGTGAGCAGGGTCGAGCTGTGGCGAATGATCTCGGATGCCGCAGCGGGTGGAGCGGCCGTTGTCATGTCGACGACCTACATGGACGAGGCCGAGCGTGCCAACTCGGTCGTGATGCTCAACGGTGGCCATGCCCTGTTGGAGGGTCCCCCCAGTGTCGTGGTGGCATCGCTCGAAGGTGCCATCACCGCAACGTCGACTCCCACGAGGTCCGAGTTTGCGTGGCGGTCGGGGTCGACCTTCCGCGAGTGGTGGCCACCGGGAACCAATCCCGTTGGCGATCGTATCGAGCCATCGCTCGAGGATGTGACGGTCGTTGCCGAGCTGCGGGCCGGTTTGGCGCTCGCCGATACGCAGGGGTCGGCATGAGTGCGTCCAGCCTCGAGGCGCTGTCCCTGGTGAAGCGATTCGGCGACTTCACGGCTGTCGACGACGTCTCGTTCGACGTCCAACCGGGGGAGGTCGTCGGGCTGCTGGGTGCCAACGGTGCGGGCAAGACGACCACCATTCGCATGCTCGTTGGGCTCCTCGCCCCGACGTCGGGTTCGGCTCGGTTGCTCGGTGCACTCCCCGATCGAGAGGCCCGCAGGGCCCTGGGGTACGTCCCCCAGGGGCTGGGTTTGTACAAGGACTTGACGGTCGCCGAGAACCTGGAGTTCAACGCCTCTGCCTTTGGCGTGGCCCCGGCGACGATCGACGGCGCCCTCGCCGAGGTTGCGGATCGGCGCATCTCCCAGATCGCGCTCGGGCTGCAACGCAAACTTGCGTTCGTGTGCGCGCTCCAGCACGAACCTGATGTGCTGGTCCTCGACGAGCCCACCTCGGGTGTGGGGCCGCTCGCGTCGGCCAGGCTCTGGGATGACATCCGTACGGCGGCTGAGGCCGGTACTGGCGTGCTCGTGTCCACGCACTCGATGCAGGAGGCGCGTCAGTGCGACCGACTCCTGTTGATGGCCGATGGCGTGATCGTTGCCCGGGGCAGCGAGGCCGACATCGTCGGAGGTATGCGCGCCATCGAGGTCAGGACCACCCATTGGAGGGAGGTATTCGCTGCCCTTTCGGTCCCAGGGTCGATCGTCACCCTCGACGGGCGCTCGGTGCGTGTGCTCGACAGGTCCGTCGATGACGTGCATGCAGCGATCGGGTCCATTGATGCACATGCCGACGTGATTGCGGTGCCCGCCACCATCGACGAGCGCATGGCGGTCCTCGCCTCGGCTCGCACCGGCGCATCATGACCGCATCCGTCGATCCGCGCATCGAACGGACACGCACCGTCGTGATGCGGACAGCCATCGACATCGTGGCCGAACGCGGCTTCCAGGGCGCCTCGATCGATGCGATCGCGCAACGCAGCGGCGTCGCCCGCTCGACCATCTATCGGCACTGGCCAGACAAGTCCGACCTGCTCCTCGAGGCGATCGGTGCAGCTGTCGGGGATGTCACGGCGCTGACGGTGGGGGATCTTCGCGACGGACCTCATCGCGATCGCGACACACCTCGCAGAGATGCTTGCTGCCGAGCCGATGGGATCGGTGGTGGCGTCGGTCATCCTCGAGTCCCGAAGGGAGCCCGCGCTCGACGACCTCCGTCGGCGCCTCATCTCCCAGAGACAACAGCTGGCGCGTCAGGTGATTGGCGAGGCCGTGGATCGCGGGGCTCTCGACGCATCAACCGATCCCGATGCGATGGCCTTCGATCTGGCTGCGCCGATCTTCTTCCGGTCGATGGTCATTCGGGCACCGCTCGATTCCGAGTGGGTGGGACGTCACGTCGATCGCGTGCTCGCGCAGCACCGCTGAACCCTTCTCCACGATTCGTTGCTCGCCGTTGCTGGCTGGGTCAGGAGTCGTCCGACAGCGGAAGGGATGCGCGGATGCACACGACCGCTCCGGTGCGCCTGAAGACCTCCGAGCTCAGGTCCCGTCCCAGTGAGTGACCATCGAGACGCACGACCTCTCCTCCAGAGAGCTCGACCTCGATGGCCACGGGATCCGAGGTGCGGGTCACGACCACCGGCACCTGACACACGGTGAATCCAGCGGATCGCTCCGGGAGGTCGATCGAGTGCCGCTCCATCGAGGCGGTCACCATGTTCCACGATGTGGCCGTGCTGAGCTGCTCGGCGTCCCTGATGAATGTCGGATCGAAGTGGATCTCCCCCTCGACCACGGTCAGGCCGAGTTCGGCGGGCCGCACGAGGATCTCCTCCTTGACGAGTCCTGTCATCCCTGGTTGCTGCGCCCCGGCATGTGCTGGGGTGTGCGAGTACGGATCGATCGGGATCGCTCCGTGTTCACGGGGGCTCTTGTTGAATCCCAGACCGCCACGCACCTTCCAGTAGCCGGCGACGAGACGTTCGATGGCATCGGCCGGAGCGTCGGTCGAGGCCACCTGAAGGACCGACTCCTGAATGGCAACGAGGAGTTTTGCCACCATGTGCCAGTAGATGGAACCGATGCCCTCGTAGCCGTACATCGATCCGGATCGGCCGGTGTACGAGTGGTACTCGAAGACCTCGCCGTAGATGCCGAGTGTCGCCGCCCCGTGGGCGTCGACCAGGCTCCGGTATCGGTCCTGAGCGCCCACGCGCTCGAGCTGTTCGACGAGGGCGTCTCGCGTCGCCAGGTCCGCAGCGAACCGGGCGTGGCCGTCGACATCGCGGACGATGACAGACGAGTCACCATCGGAGAGCAGCTTCAACAGCAGTGGATTGGATGCGACCTGGGACGGCGGCACGATGTTGCGGGAGAGGAACGGAGGTAGCTCTCGAGCTGGGTACAACAGGAAGCTCTGCTGGTCGGGCCGGTACATCGCACTGGAGAACAGCGCGTCGACGATGTCTGCGCACTGCGCAACGTCCAGCACGCCGCTTTCGATCACCGCGACCTGACCTTCGAGCATGTCCCCCAGACGATCCACTGACGCCTGCTCGCCGTCATCGGAGATGCGGATCAGGTTGTACGAGTCGTACAACCCGTTGTCGCGGCGAGATGATGCGATCGTGACATCGAGGTGGCCGATCGCCGCATCGCACAGGGATCCGATGTCGGCGAGCGGCACCTCCTCCATGCCGCTGAAGCCCCCGCCGTACAGCGCGCTGCGGTAGTCCGAGAACGATCGACCGAGCATGTCCATGAGTTGCTTGCGTGACCGATCAGCCGGGACGGCGTCGTTGCGCACGGGAGCGGATGCGAGGACATCCGTTGTGGTCCGGAGCCACTCGACCACTTCCTTGGACATCTCGATGGTCGCACCGGACCCTGAGACGAGTTCCTTCAGATGGGAGAGGAAGGCTCGCAGTTGGTACAGGGTGACCATCGACAGGCCATACCCCACGAGGGCGTTGTTGGCGTCGTTCCACTCGGGCCGCTGCGTGTTCATCCATATGCCGCCACCTGGCACGAAGTTCGACACCTTCGCCAGTGCTGCCACGACCAGCTTCTCGGCGAGGGTGACGTGGTGGATCGCGCCGTCACGCCACACCAGCTTGCCGTCGGCTCCGACCGACTCGACGCGCGCTGCGCTCGCGGCGGCTGCTTGTTCGTCGTAGTCGATCGTGGCCTTCGGGTCCGACAGGATGCGTTCGTAGGGCGCTATCCGATAGGGGACATCGGCATAGGTGAACCGTGCCTCGCCGAGTAGCCGTTGGATCGTTCCCGGCAGGTAGCGGTCCGAAGCCCTCAAGAGACGCAGTAGATACACGATCTGGTGGTCCCCCCAGTAGCCGATGTTGCTCCAGGGGTCGTCGGGATCGGGTTCCTCCCAGTCGATGCCGTCGGACGTGATCCTGTAGGGATTGAATCCGTCCGCGGTGGATGCGTCGACGAATACGGAAACGATGTCGGGCAGGTACTCGGGGAAGCTCATCGAGGTGGCTTCCCAGTTCTGGAAGATGTCCCGCCAGTTTCCCTCGAAGTATCGCGTCGGGTTGCCAGCCTCGTCGGTGGTGCGGATCGAGAACGTGTTCCACGGTCGGCTCGGATCGCCATGTCGGCGAGAGAACGAGAAGGGGAGGTACTCGCGTGCCAGGCGTTGGAGATCGACATCGGCCGTTCCATCGGCTGCGGCGAGCAGGTCGCTCCTGGATACCTGCGGCTCCCAGCGCGGCGAGGAGGTCGCGATGGCGATTGGCGACCATTCGGTTCCGCTTCGCGAGGTACCGCAGGAAGTCATCCCGTCTCGACGGCGTATCCGTCCATGGGGATGCCGCCGCGCATCACGTTGTAGGTGACGTTCGAGACATGGTGTGCGGTCGCGATCTCGTCACCGGTGCATTGAAGCGCGTCGGCGCGAGCCATGATCTCGGTGAGCGACAACGTTCCGCGCCTGATCGACTCGGAGAGGGCGCGGTCCTTGGTGGGCATCCTGTCGAGATCGCGGATGAGTGATGCGACGGCTGGCTGGTCGAGGCCGACATCAGCCACGATCGACCACCCTTCGCTCTCGCCGGGATCGAGCAGGATCGTGGAACGCAGGAAATAGGCGCCGGGCATCCCGGTGACGAGCCGGTCGCTCGCGATGGCGCCGTCATCGAGACGTTCGGTTGCGTCGGGATGGAGTGACACCGAAGACCCCTCGAGACCGACGGACCACACCGTGGTGGAACGCAGTGCCTGGGATGGCTCCGCCTTGTCGGTGAGGAGAGACTCGAGCGAGTACACCGCGAGACGGAGGTCGGAATCGATCAGCTCGCTGCGCTTGTAGGCATTCGTCAGGTTGGACATGGGGAGGTAGAGGTTGGGGTCCAGCCCGTGCGGCAGGATGTTGCGAAGCCCATCGACCACCTCGATGTGGCGCCGGGCCGTTCCGTGGTTCGTCAACACCGCCGTTCGGACGAAACCGAAGCGATCGCTGCTCGCCCAGCGGTACCGGAACGTGAGCCCGCTGGTCTCATCGTGTTCCTCGAAGACCACCGCATCGCCCGCGACCGACTTGTACAGCGCTCGCCGCCGTGTCGCGGTCGGACGGTCGGCCACGGGACGCCAGATGTCATCGACATCCGCCCCGACGATCCGGATGGCCGTCGCGGGACCGTTCAGGCCGCCAAGTCGGTGGAGTCGGTCATCCGTCTCGTACGGGAACAGTGCCGTGGCTGCGGTTCGCCGCCCGGCCGTGACCGCTCCCGTGCTCGAGAGGAACATCCACTGATCGGTATCGCTGACGATGGCCATGAGGAAGGGGGGCATGCGGTCGAGGTCGGTGACCACGTAGTGACGTTCGTCGTCGATCGTCACGAACGGGAGATTGCGGTCGCCGGGGGTCAACGGTGTGTCCGAGGATTCGCCACCCTTGCCCGTGAAACGGTCCGTCTCTGTCGGGTTCGTCGGCATGGTGAAGCCTGATCTCCTCGTCGTGCGGGTTCATGGCCCCATCGGATACCGGCGCTCGGTGGGACTGGGAACCACGCGGCGTGGACCGCATCGGATCGCTCGATCATATCGTCGATGACCCGAGGCCGGTTCTCCCTGTCCGTGGCGTGGGCCCTTCGCCCTCTCCCGATGCGTGGAGGATCGGTCGTCTCGTTGGAAGGTCTCCTGCCTCCGATCGGCGAGTCCCACGTGGAGGAAGTGTGCCGATGGCGAGGAATCCATCGACAGACGGTCGAATTCGCGATGGTCGCGGCGTCTTCACGAGTGCAGACCTCGAGAAGGAGGAGTCATGCGACAATGGTTCAAGATGGTGGCACTGGGTGCCGTGGCGGCACTCGTCGTGGCCGTCCCAGGGGCCGCCGTGGGATATGAGGGTGACGACGCGCCAAACGGAACGACCGAGCGTGCCACCGAGCAGGTCATGGAGCAGAACCAGAACCGACTCGGTCAGCCGGACGACGTCGCACCGGGCACCATGGAGCAGGTCCAGGAGCGCAACCGCCTCCAGCTGCGCGACGGATCCGGTGAGAACTGCGTTGGCGACTGTGATGGCGACCAGACCCGTGACCGGGTCCGGGATCGTGACCAGCTCGCGATGGCATCCGGTGAGAACTGCGTTGGCGACTGTGATGGGGACCAGACCCGCGATCGGGTCCGGGATCGTGACCAGCTCGCGACGGATCCGGTGAGAACTGCGTTGGCGACTGTGATGGGGACAGGCTCGGCGACCGGGATCGGCTGCGGCAGCAGCTCCAGGATTGCGAAGCCGGATGCAGGGCCGGGTGGCAGTTTGCACGCCAGTACGGCTGCGCGATGCACGTCGCCGTGTGACCTCCCGATCCTCACGAGGTGGCCCTCTCCGTGAGCCTTCGTGAGATCGACGATCAGCTGGTAGACGGGATCCGGGATCGCTCCGATACGGCTTTCACCACCGTCTACCAGCTCCTCGCGTCGGATCTCGTTTCCTTTGCCAATGGGATGCTGCGCGACCGGGGTGCGGCCGAGGACGTCGTCCAACAGGCCTTCCTCGAGCTCGCACGGGCTGCCCCTACGATCGAGGGGGATGGGAGGTCGCTACGGGCATGGCTGTACCGCAGCGTCCGTTTCGGGTGCCTCGATGAGATCAGACGCAGGAAGCGCCATCCCGAGGATCCGACCGAGCGGCTACCAGACACGGGCATGACCGATCCGATCGACTTTCCCGATCCTGCCCTCCAGACAGCGCTCATGGAGCTCAATGACCGCCAGCGAGCGATCGTCGTCCTGCGCCATGTCATCGGCGCCTCGTTCGACGACATCGCCGGGGTCATGGGTTCGAATCGCACGGCGATGTACGCGGCCTGTGCCCGGGCCGAACGAGCCCTCGAACGGCACCTTCGGACCGTCGAATCTGCGCGGTCGGTGACGTCTGAACGGGTGAAGGGACACGGAACACCCCCATGAGCAGGAACACCATCACCTCCCGCATGCAGGCGCTGCGCATCGATGTCGATCCCGATGTCGAGGAGCGTCACATCGCATCGGTGCTCCGCGAGCTCCGGGTGGCACCGGACATCCCCGTTGCGCTGCCGGTGCCACGCCGCGCCAGGCGCCGACTGGTCGTCACGGTCGCTGCGGCGTTCGCCCTTCTGCTTCCTGCCGCTGCCCTTGCCGCGGAGGATTCCGTTCCGGGGGATGTCCTGTATCCGATGAAGCAGTCGACCGAATGGGTTCGGTCGTTGGTCGACCCCGGCATCGGACAACAGCACCGGGTCCGTGAACTCGAGATCGTGATCGACCGTGGCGCGCCGATCGAGGTCGTCACTGAGCGGTTCGATGCATCCGTCGACGCCGTCGAGGGACAGGATCCCGAGCTGATCCGCCGGGTCGAGGTCGCACGCCAGACCGTGCGTGATCGCTACGGCATCGACCTCGAGCCCTCGACGCCGGGTGCCGGTTCCGGGGCTCCGCAGGGCGACCCCGCCACCGGCAATGGTCCGGGAGCCGGCTCGCAGGATCGCAATGGTGGCGGCTCCGTCGATGGATCCTCACCGACGACCACCTCCGCCCCTTCGACGACCACATCCACGGAGCCGCCGAACGAAGACCGAGGTTCGGGGGCAAACGATGCGCTGTCAGATGGCGTCACGACGCGCTCGATGATTGGTCAGCCCGACGACACTCCTGATCCCGAATCTGGTGGCAATCGCCCCTGAGCCCGTTGCGCCGTGAAGGATGTGGGGATTCCGGTTCACGGTGATGATGGCAAGCGCCATCAAGTCAGCCCTGATCGCGCTCGTCGATCCGCGACCCTTCGGCGATACGGAGATCGCCGGACGTGTCACCGCTGAGGTCCGCATCGAGGAACTCGGCAGTCCTCGGTAGGGCGAGGTGGATGTCCGATTCGATGTGGAGAGCTGCCACCAACGAAGTCGCACGAACGTCGAGGACGTGTCCACCGAACGTTCGATCCTCTGAGAGGAAGTGGAAGTGATAGCCGGGTACGTTCACGGCTTGTGCGTACGCCGGAGCCCAGAACCCGACAAGGGTCCCTTCGATCGCGGTCGACCGTGAACTCGCTCTGGTGGACCGTGGCCTGCACCAGGTTCTCGCCGGGAGCTGCCGGGCAGGCGGCCCGCATCGAAAGCATGTCGAACACGCCGTCGACGCGGATGCCGACGAACACGTTCTGTGTCGGCCGATGGGTATCGATGGCCCGCTCGAGTGCCGCGAGCGATCCCACACCGTCGATCGTGGTGGAGGTGTCAGCCTCGAACCACGTGACCACGGCGAATGGAACGGTGCGTTCGCTCCCGGCGATGGATGCCGCGCCACCGGCACCGATGTGGTGGCAGACCCCTTCGAGGAGCACGAGCTCGCCGTCGAGGCCGTCGAAGGTCCCGATGCCGAAGTCCCCATGCATGCTGAGGTCGGCCACGGTGATCGCTCCGCTGAACACCCCTTTGACGAGGGCGGAGGTGGTGGACACCTGGTAGAGGGAGTGTCGCTCGAGACCAAGGGCCGTGGCCAGGCTCCGTTCGATGATGTCCGACATCGTCTCACCCGTGCGACGCCGTTCGGCCTCGAGCGCCTGCCAAACCGCTGTGGACACCCGTCCCTCAACCGAATGCGTGCGGCTCGGTTCTCCTTCGGTTGTGGGCACCAACCGGTTCCCTTTCGACTCAGTCGTGGCTGATGAGGGCGGGTCCATCGGGGTTGTCGATGATGAACTTCCATGACCCGTCCGGTTGACGACGGAGGACCTCCGCGGTTGCGCCCTCGGCCTGGCGTCCGTCGGGGAAGTCCATCGTCCACGACCAGTGCACCAGGGCGAGGTCCCCTGCCTCGAACGCCACGGATTCGTTCATCGTGATGGATGCGCCGGTCGAGAGGTACCCGGCGAGGACCTCCCGGATCGCCTCCGATCCGATGTGTGCCCCTCGTGCATTGGTGAAGACGGCATCGTCCTCGTAGAGCTCCATCAGCCCGTCGAGGTCCCCGGCACCGAACCGTGCCTCGAACAGCTTGCTCGCCTCACCCGGTCGATCAGCACCCATGTCCACTCCCTCGTTGATGATTCGTCGTCGGCATCGATCGTCAGCCGAGGCGGCCGACGACGGTGAAGACGCTGTGCGTGGGATCCGCGCCCGAGGCCTCGAATACCGCGTATGCGGGATGGTTCGCTTCCTCGTGGATGGCCCGGTCGTGGTCGTCGGCGCTCGCCCATATCGCGGTGATCTGGACGACACCGTCGGTCTCGAGCAGGTAGCAGTCGACGAGGCCTTCGGGACGCGATACCCACGATGAGGTCGGACCAGGCACCGAATACGTGCCGTTGTTCGGATTCGTCGACGCTGGCGTGTGCCACGGACATGATCATGATGGTCTCCTCGTGTCGCCCCGGATCGACGGCGACGATCACCGCACACTACTCGCGAGAACGAACCGGCCACGGGGAGCTTGTGCCCCTCGTGGCCGGTCCGCTGGCAGCCGGAACCTGTGGTTCCCGCTGGCGTTGCCTCTCGTCGATCTACAGCTTGCCCACCACGTGGGCCAGCACCTCGGACATCTGGTCGTGCGGGCTGAACTCGACCATCGTGACGGCGTCCTCGACGACGACGGTGTGGCCGGCCGGCCAGTAGTAGATCTCGCCCTTGCCGACGAGTTCCTGGGTCCCATCCTCGTAGTTGACGCGGATGCTCCCGTCGATGACGTATCCCCAGTGCGGGCACTGGCAGTGGTCACGCTCGAGGCCCTCGAGGAGGGGACAGAAGTCGAGACCAGTCGGGTACTGCATGTACGCGCTGGTCATGCCTCCCCATTCCTGTCCCCGGATCATCTCTCCCAGGGCTGCATTGGCGATCGGGAGGTTCTCGGTTGCGCTTTTCATGGTGCTCGCTTCGGCAGCATCTTCATGGTCTCCGTCTCCTCGTAGTCAGGTTGCTCGATCCCGAGTGATCCAGGATGACTGCACTATGCAGTAATTATACTGCATAGTGCAGCATGTCAAGAGGCGTTCGGACGATGGCTTCGACCAGGCAGTCGATGGTGGGAAGCTCACCGATGGGAGTCCCGAAGAGGGGTTGACACTGGTGGCGGCTACTCGGAGCTGTGATCGGCCTGGGCATCGAGTGCGGCGAGGGCGGTGCGGAGCGCCTCACGAGCTTGCTGCGCTCCCTGGGAGTCGAGGCTGTTCGGATCGAGCGAGACCCTGAAATCGCTGATCTCGGTCTCGATCCTCGATCCGGTGGCAGGCTGCGGAACTCGCCGACCGACTTCGTAGGTGCGCATTTGGTGGCTGGTCCCCTTGACGTTGATGTCACCGATGGGTCCCGGGAGGGGCCGCGGCCTTGCGCGTAGGTGACTCGTCACCCGTGTCCGGATGCAACCCTCATCAAGGGCCTACCGGGGTGATCCGATACCGCGAGCATGACTAGCCCCATCAAGAAGAAGCGGCCTGCGGTCCGCGCCTATGAGTCCCCGGCGGGGATCCTCGTGCGGATACTGTCCTCGCTGGCGCCATCGGCTTCTCCCTCGTGGGGGTGCCGTGGGATTCGCCCTGCCCGGTCACGCCGGCACGGGGTTGGTGTGGCTCGGGTGGATCGCCGTGCTCGCCGTGAGCATTCTCGTCTACGGCCTTGCTTCGTTGGTCTTCCGCTCGGCCCCGATCGGCCAGTCGCGTCGGATGCGGCGGTGGCTCCAATCCGGTACAGCCTGAACAGGCAAGGGCCCCGTACTTGGCGGCTTGCAGGAGTGCAGTCGGGTGGTGTGCCGTTGCGAACCCGGCTCGCCATCGAACTGATCGAATCTGCTAGCGCCAGATCGACCTCGTAGCGGACGTTGATCCCGCTCTCGACTCTCGGCACGAAGACGCGGTGAGGAACGATCTTGAACGCTGCGTATGGCGGAACCGGGAAGTGGAACGCCTCGAGTGTGGCCCTCACCTCATCGGTGTGTTGCTCAGGGGAGAGCCGAGTTGCGATGCACTCCATCTGGAGGCCCTTCAGATCGACGTCCGATCCATCGGTGATCTTCGGCTGGATGTGGTCGAACACCGTGACGGCGACGTTTTCATTGGCCTCGAGGTGCCCGACATGCCGGGACTCGGTTGACGAGAAGACGATGAGGTCCAGGTCGTCGCCCATCATGTACTCGAGCGGAGCGACCCAGGGCCGGTCCCCGTTCGTCGTCGCCAACACGAGGACCCTGTTTCGGTGGAGCAGGGCCCGGACCCACGACCGGTCCACCCGCCCCTGCCGATCCATCGCGTAGTCCTCGATGCCCGCCAAGCCTTCCAAGCCCCTCAGTCCCTCGACATTCATGAGCAGCACTCTCCATGGGAGCTGGGTATCCCGCTTCGACGGGAGGTTGGACATCCGTTCACTCCGGACCCTACGCCGATCGACGGCGATGGCAATGGCGCCACGCACTCGCCAGGACGTGGTCACGGGCACCGAACAAACCGGCCTGGACGAGGAAGGCATCGACTTCGTTGCGGTCGAGGCCGCCGTACCGGCTACGGGGTCGTCGCACATTGGCGGCTGGATTGGACTTCTCCGAACGAAGACAGGAACTTGTCCGAATCATCCCTTGGAGCGGGTGAGGGGAATCGAACCCCCGTATTCAGCTTGGGAAGCTGATGTTCTGCCATTGAACTACACCCGCGGGCGAGGGGAAGTGTACCCCGTGGGGAGTGGTCGGAGCCTGGCGTTTCAGGTGGCGGTCTGGGGAGATCGCCTGGGGATTCGGGTCTCGGAACGTCCTTCGATCCGTCGCCACGCAAGCAGTGCGATGAGGTACATCAGGCCGGCCAGCACGGTGAGCCAGCGGTAGCCGAGCCACATGGCGGCGTACTCCATGACACCACCGAGCATCGCCCCCAGGAGGTTCACGCCGAACGCCGTCGTCGATGACGACGTGTCCTTGAACCGCTGAGCGAAGATCAGGTTGGCGATGAACACCGGCGTGAAGGCCAGCAGGGTGCCGAGTACGAACCGGGCGATGCCGTCGAACGAGAACAGCCACGACGGAGGTATCGCCCAGGCGATCGCCAAGGCGGCGAAGAGGGCCGTGTACAGGATCGGTGGCGCCGGCAGACGTTTGAAGCGCGCCACCTCGATGGCGGCGAGGACCGAGGTCAGGATCCCTGCGAACACGAGGACGTTGACGAACCACGTGGAGCCGAACAAGAGCGAGAACTGCACGACCGTCTTGGTCTCCAGGAGCAGGAAGGCCGCACCCATGAAGAAGAGGTCGATGTACACCGGTACACCCTTGAGGGAGCCACCGAAGAGGCTGACGCCGGCGACGGACATCAGCACGATCAGTGCGGCCGCAACGATATAGATGGTGGGGACGCGTCCGGGGTCGAGGTACAGGAAAGGTTTGTCGTCGGTGGCGGGGGCGACGGCATTGTCGGTTGCCAGGGCGGCGGCGCCCTTGACAGTCGATGACAGCTGCGTCCGGAGCCGCGATGAGCCTCGCAAGGCCGCCTTCTGTGCCGACGAGGTCGATGCATGGCTCGGATCCGAAGGCCGTGGTCAGCATCCCGCCGAGACGCTGGATGAGCCAGTCCTCCCGGTAGTAGTTGTACATGGCGAAGGCCCCATCGTCGGTGAGCAGGGCACGCGCCTGTTCGAGGGCCTCGGTGGTGAACAGGTAGCTCTCGAGGCGGAGGTTGCCCTGGCCACCGACGAGTGTCAGCGAGTCGGGGAGGGCGTAGAGGATGAGGTCGTAGCGTTCATCGGTGCGTTCCATGAACGAGCGACCGTCGTCGACGGTGACGTGGACCCGTGCGTCCTGGTACGGCTGATCCGGGTGGAGCTCCTCACCCAACTCGGTAGAGGGCAGGGTCGATCTCGACGGCGTCGACGCGTTGGGCACCGTTGGCGAGGGCGATGGCAACGTCGGTTCCGTTGCCGGCGCCGATGATGAGGACCGACTCGGGGGAACCCAATGCGTAGCGGTCGTAGGGGACCTGATACGACGGGTTCGAGGGCGACCCGGCGCTCGATGTCGATGATGGCCTGGTGCGGTATCCCGTTGACACCCACCGCGTAGCTGTCGTCGTACTCGGCCACCGATATGCGGTAGTAGGGAGACCAGATGTCCCCGGATGTCGACACGATGCCGAGTAGGGCGACGAGCCCGACGGCCGACCCGATGACGATGAGGCTCTTCTCGGGGATCAAGGCCAGCATCAGGATCGCGACAGCGACGGCGCCCCACACGACGGGCGGCGTCTGGATCCATGCCAGCAGGGCGAAGCTGAGGATGCCGGCCACGGCACCGAGGATGTCGAGCCGGTACGCGGTGAGTGGCTCGAACTTGGGGAACAGGCGGGCAGCACCATCGGCGATGATCGCCATCACGGCGGCTACCGCCACGAAGATCACCGGCAGGATCACCCAGGCGGGGAGCCCCGACCGGGTGAACTCGCCGAAGTAGATGAGGCCGTCGCCGGTGCGGTCGACCTTGACGGGGAAGGCGGCCGTGACGCCGACGAGAAGGGCGACGGCGATCGGGGCCCATTGGTGGATCGGTGTGGCGCTGCCCAGCACGCAGGAATCCGATGCCGATGCCGAGGAACGAGCCGAGCAGCACGAAATTCGTGAAGTACGACATGTACACGATGGTTTCGCCCGTCCATCGGATGAGGGCGAGCTGGACGAAGAGCAGGAGGAAGCTCCACAGGAAGAGGCGTAGACGTGCTGACATATCGTGAATCTATGGGTCACCCTGTGCGCACCTTGACTATTTGCCTTCGGGATCATCACGATGGCAGCAACGCCGCCCCTCGATGCGACTCCTCGAGGATCCCGGGTGTGCGGAATCGGTGGGTTATGAATCCCCTCTGCTCGGCTGCGGCGATGTTCGCCTCCACGTCGTCGATGAACAGCGTGGTGGGCGGGTCGAGGCCGAAGCGGTCGATCACGAGTTCGAAGATGGCCGGATCCGGCTTGGCGATGCCCTCGTGGCCAGAGACCACGATGCCATCGAAGAGTGTCGTGAGGAAGTCGAAGCGCGCCACGGCATGGGGCCACGTCTCGGCAGCCCAGTTCGTGAGGGCGTACAGGGGAATGCCTGCCTCAGACATCTCGTTGGCGAGGTCGACGGTGCCGGTGATGGGTCCGCCGAGCATCTCGGGCCACCGGTCCCACCAGATGCCGATCAGCTCGGCGTGGTCGGGATGGTCGGCGGCCAGTGCCGCGACCGACTCGGGAACGGACCTTCCTGCGTCCATCTCGTGGTTCCACGCGGGGGAGCAGATCTCGGTGAGGAAGAACTGGCGCTCGGTTTCGTCGGGGATGATCTCGGCGAACAGGTGGTTCGGGTTCCAGTCGATGAGGACGCCGCCCAGGTCGAACAGCACGGTGGTGACGGTGCTCATGCGGCGAGGCTGATGCCGCCCCAGGCGGAGATCAGGATTCCCACGCCGAGGAGCCAATAGGCGCGGCCCTTGCGGAAGTCGCCCTCCTCATCCTTTGGCTTGTCGCCCTTGCGGGCCTTGTAGATGGCGTATCCGTTGCCGAGGACCATCGCCAGACCCAGCGCGAGGGCGAGCTGTTTGATGAGGAGATCGAGGTTGAGGATCTCCTGGATGTCGGTGTTGGCCTGGAGGATCGTGATCACCGGGGAAAGGTAGCCCGGGTCGATGGTAGGCTTCCGGGGACGTGGTGCTAACCCCCTCGCGTCGCTCCGCAGTGACCGGCAACCGATCGTCCGTTCTGGCTCATGGTCCGATGTCGAGGCGATGGGTGGCTTCGACAGCTTCGCTCAGGTCGGCATCGACGTCGGCTGCGTTCGAGAAGGTTCGCCAGTCACGGACGGCGTCGGTGACCTCGTCGATGATGTGACCGGCGGAGCGGATGCCGAGACGGTCGGCGACGGTGAGGAGGTCCTGACGGGAGATGTCGTCCCGCTTGCCTGCGATCGTCATCTGGTGGACGGCCGTCCATGGGCCGTGCGGGTTGTGCGCGAACATGACGTCGTAGGCGGGGGCGAGTGACCAGTTCCCGAGCGATCCATCATGAGTGAGATGTTCTTGGTGTGGTCGTCCTGGTTGCGTGCGATCACGTTGAACACCATGCGCCGGAAGAGCTGGCTGGCATCGGAGGCGCCGCACAGGCGAAGGGTGATGCGCAGTGCCTCCTCCCATGAGAACGCTCCGGGTTCGTTGTAGTCGGCGTGGGCGATCGCCTGCATGGTCTGGGTGTGGAGCCTGTCGCCGTCATCGGTGCGATCGAAGCGCTTGGTCATGAAGTGCGCACGTCCGGCAGCGTCGACGTGGAGGCGTGCCGGCATCATCGTCACCCCGGCACGGGTCGCCATGAGGTGATAGGCGTATTCGAGCCTGCCCCACCCCTGCGGGTCGCCGAGGGTCCGGTCGGATGAGCCGATGTCGAACTTCAGGAGCCAGTACTCGAATCCGTCGGGCGCTCGCACCTGTCCACTGCGCACAGCCCCCGTGGTCGGTTCCCACGCGATCACGGCCTTGGCACGCATGCCTCCTGCCGATGTCCCCACTTGGAGGAGGTCTTCGAGTCCGTCGTCGCTGAGATCGGTCGAGAAGTCCATCCGGTCCTCGAGTACCTCCCGAGCGAGGTCGGCGAGATGGTCGACGTCGACGGCCTCGGATCGTCCGAGACCTCGCATCGCCGGGCGGTACTCGAGTGCCCCCATGCCGCGGGGCCCGATGTAGCAGAGGCGCTCTACCGGACTGAACGATTCGCGGGGCGGCCCTGTGCGTCGAGCCAGGCGTTGACGAGTTGTGTCCCCCACCGATCGGGGAGGGAATCGGCGAGCATCCCTGGCAGGCCGTGGAACGCCTCCCATCCCAGGTTGGGAAACCGGAAGGTCCCGGCACGGAGGGGCATCTGCAGCGGTGCCACCTCGAGACCGGTTCGGCGGAACCCCTCGGCGTACTCGAAGGTGGCGACGGACCGCGTGACGTCCCACGCAACGGCCCCCACCGTGGTGCCCCACATGCGGACCTCGGCGACATCAACCGGTGCCATCGTCCCTCGATCCCGATGCCCGCTGGCGTTCCTCACCTCGAAGGGCGAGCAGTTGCATCGGTGACGGGCCCGGATCGGGGAGGACGGCGTCGAGATGGTCGAGGGCGTCCATGGCTCGCAGTACCCGGATGAGCGAGGTGAGCGTCATGCCCTCGCCCGCCTCGATGTTCCGCAGGGTGTCCACGGAGATCCCTGCCTGCGCGGCGAGATCGGCCTGGGTCGTGTTGCTGTTGAGCCGGTTCGGCGGATGCGACGCCCGAGTTCATCGAGGATGGCCTCGTCGGTCCACTGGTACACGATATTCTCCTGTTAACACGATAATATGCCTACAAACATGAAAAGTCTACTGCTTATCATCTAGCCTATACGGCTCAGTCGCACATCGAGACGATCCCCAGCCTGTTCAGGCTCATCGAAGGACCGCTTCATCCCACCCAGCGCCCGCAGGCCGCGGGGGTGGATAATGGACCCATGGTCGAGGTACGAGCGTCCGTGGACATCGCCGCCCCCGTCGATGCGGTCGTGGGTGTGCTGCTCGACGCGACGCGCGCCCCCTTGTGGACCGATGGCCTCGAGCGGTTCGAGGTCGTGCGCGGAGTGCCGGGGGAGGCGGGGTGTGTTGGGCGTGCCACGTATCGTGGATCGTTCGGCCGTACTGTGGTGATGACCGACACGTTGGAGCTGGCCAACCCGGGTCGCTTCTACCGCTCGACGGTTTCAGGTGGGGGGATCACGGCTGTTGTCGAGACCCGACCTCCGACGCGACGGATGGTGGCACCCACATCGATCTCGAGTGGTCCGGCTCGGGGTCGCATTTGGCCGGGAACCTGACCATGCGACTCCTCCGTCGAGGATCACGCGAGGGCGCACGCCGATCTCGCCAAGCTCGCTGCCTTGGCCGAGGATGATGCTCGTTCGGCATGAGGGCGGGCCGGTACGTAGCTCCGTTTCATCTGGAATCGGATGAATCCGGCTTCGTCAGTGACCATCCGCGTGCACGATGGCGACGACGGGCGCCATCGCCTCGACGGCAGCTGGGGATTTGTCGGTGAGGTCGATCCGGACCTCGGCGATCCCGAGGGACCGGAGGCCGAGAAGCTGCTTGGCGATCTCCGATGCCGTGCCCGCAATCGGCTGCTCCATTCCCGAACCATCTGCCGAGAAGCCGGGAGGCGTGACCGAGTACAGGTCCATCGTCCGCTCGATCTCGTGGTGGTCCCTTCCGACCTCGTCACAAGCCCGGTGCAGCTCGGCGATGATCGGGATCATGCGCTCGGTGATCTGGGAGGGCGTCTCATCCCATGCCCACCAGTTCCAAGCGTCGGCGTACCTGGCGACGAGTCGGAGCATCTTGGCACCACCAGCGGCGATGTTGATGGTGGGACCTGTTGGAGAGGGCCCGCGCAGGACGAGCTCGGCGTCCTTGGCCGTGTAGTACTCGCCTGCGTGGTCCACCTTGCCGGTGCGCAGCAGCGTGTGGATGATCCCGATGGCTTCAGCGAATCGCGAGTATCGGTGGTCGGTGGGGAACCCGAACGCCTCGTAGTCGGAATCGGGCGTGTTGCCTGCACCGATACCGAGGACGTATCGCCCCTGGGAGATCTCGTCGAGAGTGGTGGCGATGGACGCGGTCATCGCCGGTGACCGGTACGGGGAATTGATGACGGACTGGCCGAAGCGGATCGTGCTCGTGGCTTCCGCAACCGCTGCAGCGATCGCCACCGACTCCCAACAGCCGTCAGCGTGCTCGGTTCCTCGTAGGAGCAGGGAGTCCTCGAACACGAACATGTCGAAGCCGACGGCCTCGGCGGTGGTTGCAAGTGCCTTGATGTCGGACCATGACGGATCGAGGTCGCCACCAGGGCGGCCGTGGAGCTGGGCGATGAGTCCGATGCGCATGGCGCCAAGCTACCGAAGGACGTCGAAGGGCGCCACTGGGCGAGGTCGTCGAGAATCGCCTAGGTTGCTGCGATCGCACCTCCAGGGAAGCCTGTGCTCTCCACCTTCGGACGGATACTCGAGTTCTGGAAGCCGCACCGATTGCTCGGGATCGGTCTGGTGATCACGATGATGCTGCGCGCCGTGTTCGCGGTCGTACTCGCACTCGCCATCAAGTTCGTCATCGACCAGGTGATCGATCCCGAACCCAACACGTCGGTGTGGACGGTCGCCGGCCTCCTCGCGGTCGGGTTCCTCGTGTCGTTCGGATCGGGTCTGGTCGCAGCCAAGCTGACGGCGAAGGCGACATCGGAGATCATCGCCGACGTGCGCACCGCGGCCTTCAATCACCTCCAGCGCCTCCCGATGGCGTTCCACGACCGCGCAGCCATCGGCGACCTCATGGCCCACTTCTCGTCCGACATCGCCCAGCTCTCGCAGGGCGTCATCCGCAAACCACTCATCGGTATGCGGGCGCTGACGGCCATGGCCCTCTACGTCCCGGTGATGTTCCTCCTCGACGCCGGTCTTGCTGGCTTCTCCGTGGTGGCCATCCCGCTCGTCGTGTACCTGGTGTATCGCTTCGCCCCGGCGTCCGCTGAGGCGCTCGACGAGGAGAAGAAGGCGATCGCCGAGGTCCTCGACGACGTGTCAGGGAACCTCCGTGCGCAGCGGATCATCCGGGCCTACGCGCTCGGCGATCAATCCCGGACCCGGTTCACGAGGCGCATCGCCCGGCTGCGCGACGTGTCGGAGCGGGCGGAGACCCGGATCGGCCTCGAGATGGTCATCGCCGAGTACGCCGTCGAGTTCACCAAGCTGCTCATCATCATTGCCGGTGCCGTCCTGGCCTTCTCCGGCGACCTCGACCCGGGAAGCTTCGCTGCGTTCACGGCGATCCTCGTCGAGTTCTCGTACCAGGCGTCCGTGTTCGGGATGGACGTGCTGCCTTCGATCAAGCAGTCGGAAGCGGGCATCCGACGGATCGATCGCCTCCTCGCCGTCGCGGCTGCTCCCCACGAGGGCGGCTCGGTGCCCACACCGACGATGTCCGGCACGATCGAGTTCGACGACATCACCTTCCGCTATCGCCCGGACGGCCCGGCCCAGCTCCGGGGGGTTTCCCTCACCGTGCCCGAACAGAGCTACGTGGCGGTGGTCGGCCCGAACGGTTCGGGCAAGAGCAGCCTGCTCAATGTGCTCATCAAGCTCTACGGCATCGAGGAAGGCACGGTCGCCGTCGATGGCGTCGATCTGGCATCGGTCGATACCGACGACATGCGTCGGAGCGTCGGCATCGCGTTCCAGGACACGTTCTTGTTCAACGCCTCGCTGCGAGAGAACGTGACACTCGGCGCCGCTGAGGTCTCCGATGAGGTGCTGGAGCGTGTGATCACCGAGTCCGGACTCGACTCCATCGTTCGCCGCCTTCCCGACGGGCTCGACACCGAGCTCACCGCAGAGGGAATCACCCTCTCGGCAGGCGAGACGCAGAGGGTCGGAATCGCCAGGGCCCTCCTGCGAGATCCCGCCCTCGTGCTCCTCGATGAGGTGGCATCGGGACTCGATCCCGAGAGCGAGGCTGAGTTGACCGAGGCGATCGAGGATCTTCGCCACGGCCGCACGATCATCTCGGTGACCCATCGCCTCGAGTCCATCAAGACAGCCGACCTCATCGCCGTGATAGCGGACGGCTCCGTGGTCGAAACGGGGACATTCGGCGAGTTGCTCGAACGCGACGGATCATTCGCCACCATGTGGTCGAAGCAACATGGATTCGACGTCGCCGCCAATGGCCTGTCAGCGAGGGTCCATGCCGAGCGGCTCCGCGGCATCCCGATCTTCGCCGACCTCGAATCGGGCGTACTGGAGGATCTCGCATCGGCCTTCGAGTCCCGATATCGCCCCGGCGGGGACGTGGTCTTCAGGGAAGGCCAGCACGGCGATGCGTTCTATGTCATCGCACGCGGTGTCGTCGAGGTCGTGCGAGGGCTTGGCACGGAGGACGAAGCAACCGTCGCCTACCTCGAGGATGGCGACTTCTTCGGAGAGATGGCCCTCTTGAGCAAGGAACGCCGCAATGCCAGCGTGCGGGTGCGGAAACCAACCACGTTGTTGCGGCTCGACCGCCATGCGTTCAATCAGCTCCTCGCAACCGTGCCCGAGGCCGCAGCTGCGGTGGAAGCTGCCGCTTCACGTCGAGCCGAAGAGAATGCTGCTGTCCCCGAGCGCATCTGACGCGATGGGGACAGCAGACGACACAGCGGCTCAACTAGCGTGCGACACCATGGAAGAAGGGCGAACGTGACCGTGGACCGCGTCGATTGGTCGACCGATGACGTCCTGCGCCATCTGCGTTCCAGCCCGGTCTTCCGCCAGCTCGCCGACGAATCGCTCGCAGCCGTGGCGGACTGCGCCACGATCATGCTCGTACCAGCCGGGGATGCCGTGATGGAAGAGGGCACCACGGGCGACGAAGCCTTCGTCGTCATCGCCGGACGGCTCGATGTGCTCACCCGGTCGAGCGACGGTTCCATGCGCTCCGTCAATCACCTGGGGCCAGGGGACGTCGTGGGCGAGATGGCCCTCATCACGGAGGAACCCCGCTCTGCAACGGTCCGTGCCCGCAGGGACTCGGCCCTCATGCGGATCGGTGCGAGCGATTTCCGATCCATCGTCCTGGAACACCCCGAGGCGTTGCTGGATGTGACCCGCACCGTGATGCATCGGTTGAACCACTCGATCCACGACCAGGGGCCCCAAGCCTCAGCCTCGGTTGTCGCCGTGCTCCCGGCGGGCGGCCGGCCGGCACACTATGAGTTCGCCAGGGCCTTCGCAGAAGAGCTCGGCACCCAACGCGTCGAGGTGGTGACCGCTGCCACGGTTCGTCGTGACCTCGGCGCAGACGCCACGGTTGCGGGGACGGCCCAGTACCTCCACCGCGTCGAGGATCGCAACGACTACGTGATTCTCGTGGGTGAGGCCGACAACACCGAGTGGACCGAGATGTGCCACAGGCAGTCCGATGTCAGTCTGCTCGTGGGCTACGCCGACGCCATGACCGAGTACGGCGAATACGAGGACGACACCGACACATCCGACAGCCAGCTCGTCCTCGTGCACGACACGGAACGTCCGGATGGGACGGCTGACGTCCTCGCCGAGCGGCCGTGTGTGCGTTATCACCACATTCGCCACGGTTCGCGGGACGACATCGCCCGGGTCGCTCGCATCGTGCGGGGAGCGAGCGTCGGCGTCGTGTTCGGCGGAGGTGGCGCCCGAGGGTTCGCCCACCTCGGAGTGTGGAAGGCCCTCATCGAGGCTGGCATCCCCATCGACCATGTCGGCGGAGCCAGCATCGGGGCGTCGATCGCAGCTGGATGTGCGATGGGGTTCACCTGGGAACGCCTCGTCGAGCTCGAACGGTGGGTCACCTTCGAGCGCGGATCCCTCGTCGATTCCACGTTCCCTGCCGTTGCGGTGGCACGTGGCAAGCGACTCACCGACGGGATGCGCGACGGCTACGGCGATGCGGATATCAGGGACCTGTGGACCGACTTCTTCTGTGTCAGCACCGACCTCACCGAGGGCAGGGTCCACGTGCACCGCTCGGGTCCCGTGTGGGAGGCGGTGCGATCGAGCGTCTCGATCCCTGGCGTGTTCCCGCCGATGCGCAGCTCCGATGGCCATGTGCTGGTCGACGGTGGCGTCCTCGACAACGTTCCCACCGCGACGATGACCGAGGTGTTCGCACCCCACCGCATGATCGCCATCGACCTTCGGGCGCGTAGCGACCTGGCATCGAGCGACCTCCCCGACACGGGTTCGCTCTCCGGTTGGAGGGTGGCCCGCAGCAGGTTCCTGCCGTGGAAGCGACGCCTGGAGGTACCGGGCCTCATCGAGTTGCTCATCGCTGCTTCGACCATCTCGGGAAGCGCCAAGGACGTCGATGCCGATCTCGTCATTCGGCCGCCCGTCGGTGAGTTCGGCTTCATGGATTACGCGGCGTGCGACGACATCATCGAGGTGGGGTATCGCCACGCCGTCGATGTGCTCGAACACCATCCCGTGGTGATCACCTGAGCGGCGCGGGTCGCCCTCTTCGTCGGTAGTGTCGCCGCAGGCTTGACGGGAGGACGACGTGACACCAGCACCTGAGCTCGCACGCTTCGTGCCGGGCCATGTGCTTGCACGCCTCGAACGAGAGGATGGGCTGTGGTCCGAGGTCGACGGGACCCTGTGCTTCATCGACATCTCGGGGTTCACAGCCCTCTCGGAGCGGCTCGCTGCGAAGGGCCGCGTCGGTGCGGAAGAGCTCACCGAGGTGCTCAGCCGGGTGTTCGGGACCATGCTCGACCTCGTCGCCGTACGTGGCGGCACCTTGTTGAAGTTCGGCGGCGACGCGCTCTTGCTCCTCTTCGAGGGCCCCGACCACGCCACACAGGCCTCGAGCGCAGCGGTGGAGATGCGGGCTGCCCTCCGCAAGGCCGCCGACGTCCCGACGTCGGTCGGCAAGGTGGCGCTCCGGATGTCGGTGGGCCTCCACTCGGGTTCGGTGCACCTGTTCACCCTCGCAGGCACTCATCGTGAGCTGATCGTGGCCGGCCCCGCTTCGTCCCGGGTGAACCTCATGGAGGGGACGGCGGACGCCGGTGAGATCGTGATCAGCGAAGCGACCCGTGCCCTGCTGCCCCCGGATGCCGCAACGGTCCCCAAGGGAGAAGGATGGATCCTGCGGTGGCGCACGCCCAAGGTCACGGCGTGTGGCGTCCCCGCCTTCCACGACGAGGATCCCACCGAACCGGAGCGCTACCTCTCGAGCGGCCTGCGGGACCACCTCGGCGGCGGCGCACTCGATTCCGAGCATCGGCTCGCCACTGTCCTGTTCGTGAAGGTGTTCGGCGTCGACGACCGGCTTGCCTCGGACGGCGCCGACGCCACGTCCCGTGCGCTCCAACAGCTCATTGCCGGGGTCACACGGATCGCGGATGACGAGGAAGTCACGTTCCTTGCCACCGATGTCGACGCCAATTCGTTCAAGATCATTCTCGTGGCCGGCGTGCCCACAACCTCGCTCGATGAGGATGGCAAAGCCTTGCGCACCGCAAGGGCGATCGCCGACCTCGACACTCCGTTCGACCTCAAGCTCGGAGTCAATCGCGGACACGTGTTCTCGGGTGAGGTGGGCACCTCGTCCCGTTCGACCTTCACGATCATGGGCGACACCGTCAACCTCGCCGCTCGACTCATGGCCGCAGCCCCTGCTGGTGCGGTGTACGTGACGCCCCACGTCGTGGATGGATCGACCACGCTCTTTGCGACCGAACCGGTCCCGCCGTTCTTCGTGAAGGGCAAGAGCCAACCCGTGAACGCCCTGGCCCTCGGCGACGAGACGGGAACGCGGACCGCTCGCGAGACCCGCACGGTCTCGTTCGTGGCGAGGGTGTCGGAACTCGAGCGGCTCCGGGAGGCGGTGCGTCTCGTCGAGGGGGGCACGGGGTCCGCAATAGCCGTGTCTGGACCGACCGGTATCGGCAAGACGCGGATCGTCGAAGAGGCCGTCGATGCATCACCGATCGAGACGATCGAGGTCCGTGCAGAGCCCTATGGCGCCGCCAACCCGTACCGGCCGTTCCGTGACCCTGCCCGGAACCTTCTCGGTATCGATCGTGGGTCCAACGACGCGATGGCGAAGCAGTTTCTCGGCTCGCTCCAGGATGCTGCACCTGACCTCGTCCCGTTCGCCCCGTTGCTCGCCGACATCGTCCAGGTCGAGGTCCCAGACACGGACGTGTCGCGCGCCATCGAACCGCGATTCCGCCTGGACCGGACGGTCGATGCCTTCGTGGCGCTCCTCGAGACGATCCACGGCGAGCCGCTGATCCTCGTGGGGGAGGACATGCACTGGGCCGATCCGGCGAGCGAGACGTTGATCGCTCGCTTGGCGAAGGAGGCCCACGCGCACCCGTGGCTCGTCATCCAGACCTGCCGGAACGTGATCCAGCAGGAGGCCGTCGAGACGATCGTCCTCGAACCGTTCACCAGCGACGAGACCAGGGAACTCGTGCATGTCGCCACCGAGGCCGCACCACTGCGCCCCGACATCGAGGACGCGATCGTCGAACGGTCGAGTGGCAGCCCGTTGTTCGCCCTCGAACTCGTCAAGGTGGCCCGCGACACCGGCGACGTCGCATCGCTGCCGACGTCGCTCGACGGTGTCGTCGGGAGTCAGATCGACAGCCTCGAGCCGCTGCCGCGGCGCGTCCTCGGGTACCTGTCCGTATTGGGTCGCAGCTTCCGGGTTCCGGTGGCTCGTGAGCTCCTCGAGTCCCAGGGCGTCCGCCTCGACGAGGCGACCCGGGAGCGACTGGCCGAGTTCCTCGAGGAGGACGGTCCGGGCCGTCTCCAGTTCCGTCACGCCATGGTGCGCGACACGGCCTATGAGGGCCTGTCGTTCCGCCGCCGGCGCGTCCTCCATCTCGAGGCTGGGCAGATGGTGCTCGACTCGACGTCCGGCCCGAAGGACGGTGTGGCGGACATCCTCGGCCTCCACTTCCACCTCGGCGGCGACAACGCCCTGGCCTGGGAGTACTGCCGACTCGCCGGCGACCGCATGATGGAGCGCTACGCCAACGTCGAGGCGGCGGCACAGTTCGAGCGGGCCATCGAGTCGGCGCGGCGCCTCGACGTCGCCGACCGCGAGCGAGCCGAGGTGTGGGCGAAGCTCGGCGACGTTCGCGAGCGGGCGGGACAGTTGGACGCGGCCGTCGAGGCCTATCGCCACGGGTTCCGCATCATCGGCGATGATGCCCTCAGCCGATCGGATCTGCTGCTCAAGCGTGCGTGGGTGCGGTACCAGGCTGGCAACTATCCCGTTGCCCTGCGCGAGTCGACGCAGGCGAACCGCCTCGTCGAGGGTCTCGCGCCCACCGACGTCGACCGGGTCAGTGCACGGGCAAGAGCGTTCCGCGCCGTCGTCCGCAGCCGCCAGGGCAAGCTCACGCAAGCCGTCGATGAGGCCACCCATGCCGTTGCGATGGCCGAGCGGTCGGATGAGCGCACCGCTCTGGCGCGCGCCAACAACGTGCTGGCGTGGTCGATGATGGTGACGGGCAATCCCGCCACCGTGGAACGGTGCCAGGAGGCGCTGGCGCTCTACGAGGAGCTGGGCGACCTGGTCGGCCAGAACGACATGAACGCAAACCTCGGCGTGCTCGCCTATTTCGCTGGCCAGTGGGATGAGGCACTCGAGTACTACGAGCGCAGCAGCGAGGGTGCCAAGCGGGTAGGCAACGTGGTCGATGGGGCGTTCTTCGAGACGAACATCGGCGAGTTGCTGGTGAACCAGCGTCGCTATGACGCTGCCGAGGATCGGCTCAAGCGTGCCGTTCGGGTGTTGCGGGCTACCGGTGAGGCATCGATGGCGACGTTCGCCGAGATGCTGATCGCACGGGTGTTCCTCGAGCGGGGCGAACTCGATCGCTCGGCGGATGTCCTGCGAGGGGTGATCGACGAGGCGACCGAGATCGGATATCCCTCGGTGACGGTGGAGGCGTCCCTGCACCTCGCGGATCTCGAACTCCGCCGCGGAGACACCCGGGCAGCCTCCGAGCTGCTGTCCGGATGCGATGGCGGGAGGCGGCGAAGCGGCCGAGGAATTCGCCCTCCTCGAGCAACGGATCCATGCCCGGTGTATCGCACAGGGCGGCGATCCGACGGAGGCCATTCGGATCCTCGATGAGGCGTTGGTTGCCGCCGATGACGGCGACTACGACACCGCGATGTTGCTGGAGACCAAGAGTGAGATCCTGGCATCGCTCGATCCGGACGCTGCTGCCGACGCCGCCGAGCGTGCAACCGCGATCATGGCCGAGCTCGGCATCCACACGGAGCCGATACCCGTCGGTTGAACGCGAGAACGGGCCCCCGGCTGGGGGCCCGTTCGCTTCAGTCGGTTGTCGGCTAGAACTTCCACTTGGGGTCGCCCACGCCTCCGATCGTCCAGGTGATGCTGTCCGGGCCGATGACGGCTTGCAGGATGCACCAGTTCTGACCAACCGGGCAGGTGAACGTCGCATCCACGAGCTCGCCACCCACATAGTTGAAGATCGGCGCAGCGCCGGTGTACCAGTCCATGTTGCGGAAGTCGTCGACAGCGTCCTCGTCATCGTCGATCTGGAGGATCGGCCATGACGTTGCCCCCGTCGTGTCGAAGACCAACTCGCCGACGAACTTGGCATTGCCGTCACCGCCGAGGGCGAGCTGGATGACATCGTCGCCATCGTCCTGCGTTGCGCTGATCGTTCCGTACTTGTCGCCATCCACCTCATCGCAATCGACGGTATCGAGCGGCCTGATGAAGGTTGCGAAGACATCGTCCCCGACCTCTCCCAGGGTGTCGCGCACGCCACAGGCGAACAGCGTTGCGAACACGGTCGAGGTCTCTCCCTCGTCGCCGCACTCGCCACTCACGGGCAGGTTGTTGTCGTCACCCAGGTAGGAGGCGATCCAGTAGTACGTGCCGACGTCGGCGACGTAGCCGCCAGACTCGGCGATGCCTTCGCTGTCGAGGGTACCGGTGCGGGTCGTGACCTCGGTGCTGCATGTCGCATCGCTGTACAGCGTGAACTCCACGTCACCGGATGGATCGAATCCGCCAGCGACTGTTGCCCTGTCCGAGATCGGTTCGCCCGGTAGATCGCCGTTTGCCGCGAGGGCGTTGGGCGTTGCCTCGGTGCTGATCGTCGGCTGGGCCTTCTCGGCCTCGGACTCGCCTCCGTCTCCTTCACCGGGTTCGCCATCATCGACACACGGCGCCGTGGCTCCGATGTTGTTGGTGTCACCTTCGTACTCGACGGACCACAGGTACGTACCGGCTGCGAGCGTCGTGTATGCGGGGGATATCGCCGACCCTCCCGAGAGCGCAACGTCGAGGAACTCGGCGACCTCGTTGTCACAGGATCCGAAGTAGAGGACGAAGTCGACCATCCCCGTGGGGTTGAAGCCGCTCACCGTCGCCCTGTTCGTGATCTCGTCGCCGACCGTGACCACCTCGACCGGGAACGTGGCGATCGATGACTCGGTCGGGTTGACCGTCGTGGTCTCTCCCTCATCGCCGCAGGTACCGCTCGAGGGCAGGTTGTTGTCATCGCCGCCGTAGCTCGCGACCCAGTAGTACGTGCCTGCCAGGTTCGTCGTGTAGTCACCCGATGAGGCGACACCGTCCTCGCCGAGCTCACCGGAGAGCGTGGTGACCAGGTTCTCGCATGCAGCATCCGAATAGAGCCTGAAGGTGACCGGACCGGTCGGGTTGACCTCACTCGTCACGGTCGCGGTATCGGAGATGACCTCACCCACGGTCACCTCAGGTGTCGCGAGGGTTGTGATCTCCGAGGCGACCTTCGTGGTCTCGAGGCGGAGATGGCTGCCGTCGGCGACGCCGAACGAGCCGTACTTCGAGCTGAGGCGGACACCCGTTGCGAGGGCTTCGCCGTCGATGGAGGCGGAGACACCCACCACGGAACCGCCGCTGCCGCTCACGATCTTGTACTTCGTCGAGAGCACATGGCCCTCGTCGTCGAGGAACTCGATCTTGACCTTGGTGGTCGACCACACCCGTGCCTGGAGTTCGATGCCGCTCACGACCTTGCGGTCGCCGAGGGGTGCCGCTCCGAGGTTGATGGTGAGCGATTCGCTCCTGCCGCCGCCGAGGTAGTCGATCTTCTTGCAATAGTGGTTGTTGCCGCTGCCCTTGAGGTTCACCCCGAGGGTCGAGTCCTGCACACCCACGTACGCGTCGCGAGGATGCCACCACTGATACGAGCCAGCGGATACCTCGACCACCTCGCCGTTGAGCGACGCGTCGGTGATCCGACACGTGCTCCCGTCGTTCGCGATCGTCTGGCTCAGGTCACCGTACGCAAAGGCGCCGCCTTCCCCTTCCAGTTGGATGTCGATCGTGTCCGCATCAGACGATGCGATACCGATCGCGGCGGTGCCAGCGATGACCGCCACGGTAAGTAGTGAGAGCACGAGGATGAATGACGCGCGTCGACGCGCAGATTTCCGGAGCATGTTGGGCCTTCCTCCGCCTATGAGCCTGCCACGCAGCGTAGCGGCTCACTCACCGCCGCGTAAGGGGGAAGTGTGAACGCTGTGTGACACCCAGCTTCTCCCAGCCCGAGGCAAATGCGTAGGCTCTGCGGAGCGTTTGGAGCGGGAGGACGTATGGGGACCCAGGTGTTGCAGGTCGACCAGTTGGTGAAACGGTTCGACGACCTGGTCGCCGTCGACGGCGTCAGCTTCACGATCGACCACGGGGAGACCTACGGCCTGCTGGGGCCCAACGGGGCAGGCAAGACCACCACGATCTCGATGGTGGCAGGGTTGCTGGCACGCGACAACGGCACCGTGCTCATCGACGGCGACGAGATGACGACCACCACCGTGTCCACCAAGGGCAGGATCGGCCTCGTCCCGCAGGAACTCGCCATCTACCCCGACCTCACCGCCCGCGAGAACCTGGCGTTCTTCGGCAGGTTGTACGGACTCGGTGGTTCAGACCTCGACGGACGGGTGGAGGAGGTCCTGTCGGTGATCGGCCTCACCGACCGCGCCGGTGACCGTGCCAAGGAGTACTCGGGCGGTATGCAGCGCAGGCTGAACATCGGCATCGGCCTGTTGCATCGTCCCCGTCTGTTGATCCTCGACGAGCCGACGGTCGGTGTCGATCCCCAGTCGCGCAATTCCATCCTCGAGAGCGTCGAACGGCTCGCCGGCGAAGGCATGGCCGTGCTCTACACGACGCACTACATGGAGGAGGCCGAACGGTTGTGCGACCGGGTCGCCATCATCGACGAGGGCCGGATCCAGGCAGAGGGCACACGACGCGAGCTCGTGTCGATGGTGGGTGGGCACGACCGCATCCGCCTCGCCGCGACCGGACGACTCGACGAAGCCGCATCGGCCATCGGTGATCTCGACGTCGTCCAGGCCGCGTCGGTGCTCGATGGGCACATCGATGTCGTGGCAACCGACGGTGGCTCCGCGCTGCCCGCCATCTTGAAGGCTGCCACGGATCACGGTGTCCAGGTGTCGAGTGTCGAGATCTCCGAACCCGACCTCGAGAGCGTGTTCCTCCACCTCACGGGGAAGGCGCTACGCGACTGATGGGTGCCGCGTCCCTCATCGCCCGCAAGGACCTCAAGCTGAGGATCCGCGACCGATCGGCGTTCATCGTCGGGGTCCTGGCCCCCCTCGGTCTGGCCTTCATCTTCAATCTCGTGCTCGGCAACGTTGCCGAAGGTGACTTCGTCCCGGTGATCGCGATCGCCGATCTCGACGGTGGGGCCGTGAGTGAAGGATTCGTCGCCGTCCTCGACCAGATCGACGCCGACGGTGTCATCGACGTCGCCGAACGTCCCACGAACGCCGGCGAAGCTCGTTCGCTCGCCGAGGACGGCGTTGTTGCCGCAGCGATCGTCATCCCATCGGGGTTCAGCGAGGCCGTACTGACGTCGTCTCCGGCGACGATCGCGGTGATCGCCAACCCCGAGGCCCCGACGTCCGCGGAGATCGCACGCTCCCTCGCCGAGGGCTTCGTCTCGGAGGTCAGGACGTCACAACTCGCCGTGCGGACGGCCGTCGGCGCCGCCGGTGGTGCGCTGTCGCCTGCCGAGATCGGGGCACTTGCCGAGGCTGTGTCACAGGGATTACCCGAGGCCATCGTGATCGGGGCGGTGGAGACCGACACGAAGGAGCTGGACCTCGCGACGTTCTTCGCAGCGTCGATGTCGGTGTTCTTCTTGTTCTTCACCGTGTCGTTCGGTGTCAATGGCCTCCTCGAGGAACAGCAACAGGGCACGATCCGCAGGCTCCTCGCTGCCCCCATCAAGCAGTCGACGATCGTCACCGGCAAGGCGTATGTGAGCTTCGCTCTCGGCATCGTGTCGATGACGATCCTGATCGTCATGTCGAGCCTGTTGCTCGGCGCCCGGTGGGGGAACCCGATCGGTGTCGCGCTGCTCGTCGTGGCCGGGGTGCTCTCGGCGACCGGGATGATGATGGTGGTGGCCGCATTCGCCAAGACCCCTGAGCAGGCAGGCAACCTCCAGGCCATCCTCGCCGTCGGTCTCGGCATGCTGGGCGGCATCTTCTTCCCCGGCGCTCTCGGCACCGGCGTCCTGTCCTACGTTGCCTACATCTCGCCCCACCGGTGGTTCCTCACCGGGCTCGGCGACCTGTCGGGTGGTGGCGAGTTGTCGGTGATCCTCCCCTCGCTGGTCGGCTTGTTGGCGTTTGCCGGTATCAGTTGGGCCCTGGCCATGACCCGCTTCCGGACGAAGGGGTTGGCACTGTGAAGGCGCTCACCATCACCTGGGTGGCCCTCCTGCGGCTCGTGCGCGACCGATCGAACATCTTCTTCGTGTTCGTCCTGCCCATCGGCATCATCCTCATCATCGGTGCCCAGTTCGGTGGCGGCTTCACCCCCACGATCGGTGTGGTGGTGGAGGAGGGCGCCGGAGAACTCGGAGATGTCCTCGCATCGGAGATCGGCGCGCGTGACGACGTCACGATCACGTCGTTCTCATCGTCCGAATCTGCCGCCACGGCGGTCGAGCGCGGCACCGTCCAGGCGGCCGTGGTCATCCCAGCGGGCTACGACGACGACCTGACGTCCGGCGAGGTGGCAACGGTCGGCTTCTACGCCAGACCCGACGCCCTGGTGTATCAGACGATCGTCCAGGCGGAGGTCGCCGAGCAGGCATCGCTCATCCGAGCAGCCCGGTTCGCCGTCGACCAACAGGGAGCCGGCTTTGACGATGCGTTGGTGATCGCCACCGCGACGGCGCCCGAGGTGTCGGCTGTCACGGTGGAGGTCGAGACGGCGGGCGACTCGGTGTTCCCTGCGAGCCTCGGTGCGTTCGACCTCGGGGCGTCGTCCCAGCTCGTGCTGTTCATGTTCCTCACCGGGCTCACCGGCTCAGCGGCCCTCATCGAGACCCGACGCCTCGGCGTGGCGAGTCGAATGCTTTCGACACCCACCACGGCGGGCACCATCGTGGCTGGTGAGGGGCTCGGTCGGTATGCGGTGGTGATGGTCCAGGGCCTCTACATCCTGTTCGCCACCTTGTTGTTGTTCCAGGTGGACTGGGGTGACCCGCTCGGGGCGGCGGCGATCATGATCCTGTTCGGCGCCGTGTGTGCCGGGACGGCCATGCTGATGGGGACGCTGTTCAAGAACGACCAGCAGGCCGGCGGCGTCGGCGTGATCCTCGGCCTCGGTGTCGCAGCACTCGGCGGCTGCATGATCCCGATCGAGTTCTTCTCGGACACCATGACGAAGGTGGCCCACATCACCCCCCACGCCTGGGCCCTCGACGCCTTTGCGATCCTGGTGAGGGAGGACGGCACCATCGCCGACATCACCCTCGAGCTCGCCGTGCTCGCAGCCTTCGCCGTGGTCCTGATCACCATCGCCGGCCTCCGCCTCCGCCGCGCCATGACGACGA
>CAVWXP010000010.1:0-638831 GCA_963759175.1 uncultured Acidimicrobiia bacterium | reverse complement strand
GACACGGTCGCTGAAGATCTGACCCTGCTCGACGGCGAATGAGACATGGTCGACGACGTTGACGCCCTTGGCGGTTGTGATCAGTCCCTCCACTGCCATCACTGCCTCGGACTGCTCGTGTCTCCTTCGACCGCCAGCCTGCGGGATCTCCCCCTCATCGTCTCTGGGTATCGATTCCCTTCGGAACCACACCTGCTGGTGCATCGTGGTGGTCAACCGATCGGTTGATCCGTGGGGCCGATGGGTGGGTTGCGCTGGACAAGCTCATACTGCGGGCGGATCCTTTGGGAGGAGATCCCGAAAGGAGCCACCATGGCACGAGAAGCAACCACACCCGAGCAACGAGCACAACGCAGAGCCAACGACTACACCGGGTTGCTGTGGCACATCGCGACCTTCATCATCGTCAACGCCTTCCTCTGGACCATCGACATCCTCGGCGGTGGAGGATCCTGGGCGTTCTGGATCACCTTGTTCTGGGGGATCGCATTGGTGTTCCACATAGCGTCGTATGCCATCGACGTGTCGGGAAGGCGACGCAGCCTACCGCAAGTTCCTCGCCGACGAGGAGCAGTACGGAGTCCACTGACCGGTTGACATCACATCGTTGTCCCCCTGGCTCTCGGGGTCGTCGCCCGTCCCCCTTGAAAGGGGGACTGACTGCACGCGCAGAGCGACGAGCAGGGATGATCGGCGGCCTTCGGAGACTCGCACGCGCGGAGGTCGTCTACCGCTTATGCAGCGGCGTAGCGGTTGCGGCCCTCGTAGCTACCTGAGGCGTACGAGGCGATGTCGGCGAGAACGCCGAGGCCGACGATGACGTAGTCGAAGCCGGTGATGCCGCCAGCTGCCGTGGATGCCCACATGAGGGTGGTCCACGGAGCAAAGAGGAAGCCGAAGAACGCCCACCAGAAGCTGGAGAAGGCTGCCTCCCATCGGAGGGGCTGCATCAGCCACCAGACGAGGATGGCCGCCCTCGGGCCGAGGATCACGAGCGTGGAGAACAGACAGCACATCGCGGTGGCCTTTCAGCAGTTGCCTAGCGCGGCAGTCTAGAACTCCGCACGCGCCCCTGCGGATGCAACCGTCGGTGGCATCAGTCGGGGGGTGGGGGCTCGGGTGAGGTCGCTCCCATCACGTCGAGGGCGAATGCCAGGGCGAAGGCCTCATCCTTCCAGGCGTCGTAGCGTCCCGATGGTCCGGCATGGCCGGCACCCATCTCGGTCTTGAGCAGGAGCGGCCCCCGGGTCGACGCAACGGCTCGGAGCTTCGCCACCCACTTCGCCGGTTCCCAGTATCCGACCCTCGGGTCGTTGAGGCCTGCCGTGACCAGCATCGCCGGGTAGGTGCGGCTCGTCGTGTTGTCGTACGGCGAGTAGGCGCGCATCCACCCGTACTGCTCGGCGATCGTGGGATTCCCCCACTCCTCCCATTCGATCACCGTCAGGGGAAGGGTCTCGTCGAGCATGGTGGTGATCACATCGACGAACGGGACCTCGGCGATGATGCCGGCGAACAGGTCGGGGTCCATGGTTGTGACGGCCCCCATCAGGAGGCCACCCGCGCTCGCACCTCGCGCAACCAGGAGGTCCGGGGACGTGACACCCTCATCGATGAGGTGGCGCGCCACGGCGATGAAGTCGGTGAAGGTCGTCGCCTTGGAGGCCATCTTGCCCTGCTCGTACCAGTGCTTCCCCATGGCGCCACCACCCCGGATGTGGGCGATGGCGAAGATGACGCCGCGGTCGAGGAGCGAGAGCCTCGGGATCGAGAACCCAGGATCGATCGTCGCCTCGTACGAGCCGTACCCGTACAGCAACAGCGGCGCAGGTTGGTTCGTGTCGAGATCGGCACGATGCACCACCGAAACCGGGATGTCGACGCCGTCGGAGGCGGTGACCCAGATGCGGTGGGAGGTGTAGTCCGATGACGTGAAGCCACCGAGGACCGGCGTCTCCTTCACGACCGTCCTCACGCCCGAAACCAGGTCGATGTCGATGATCTGGCGGGGCCGGACCATCGACTGGTACTGGACGCGCAGCGTCGCCGTGTCGTAGGCGAGGTTGCGTTCCCGATGCACCGTGTACACGTCGTCGGGGAAGCTCAGGTCGGTCGGATCACCATCGTCGGGGATGATGGTGAGTGACGTGAGCCCGTCCGATCGACCGCTGACCACGATGTGATCGCTGAGGGCGAGCACGTGCGAGACCTTGCGTGCGGGATCGTGGGGAAGGAGCTCGTCGACGTCGCCCGTGTGGGGATCCACCGACAGGAGGCGTCCGTTGATGGCGTCGAGGTTCGTAGCGACGATCCACCTGCCGGCCTTGTGATCCGCCTCGTACTCGACGCCGTGGATCCGTGGCATCACCGGGGTCCAGGAGGCCTCGACGTCGTCTGAGGGGATGAAACGGGCATCTGCCGTGGTCTGTGAGCCAGCGCTCGCCACGATGAAGCGCTCGTCCTGGGTCAGCTCGACGGAGACGAACATCCGGTCGTCGTCCTCGTGGAGGACGAGTACGTCGTCGGTCTGGGGCGTTCCGATCTCGTGACGCCAGATCTTGTCTGGTCGATGCATCGCATCGACCGTGGTGTAGAAGAAGTACCTCGCATCGAGCGACCACGCAGACGAGTAGTACGTGTTGGTGAGCTCATCCGCGAGGTCGCGGTCCTCGTCGAGGTCGCGGAACCGGAGCGTGTAGAGCTCGCTCCCGTCGACATCCGTCGAGTACGCCAACCATCGGCCATCGGGCGACACGTCGAGGACGCCGAGACGGAGGTATTCGTGGCCCTCGGCGAGGTCGTTGACATCGATGAGCACCTGCACGGGACCGTCTGGATCGCCAACCATCCGCACATGGGTCGGATACTGCCTGCCCTCGTCCGTGCGTGTCGCGTACCAGAAGCCACCCTTGGCGACCGGTGCCGACAGGTCGGTCTCCTGCGTGCGCTGCTTGATTTCGTCGAAGATGCGGTCCCTGAGACCGGCCAAGTGTCGAGTCGCCACCTCGGTGTGGGCGTTCTCCGCCTCGAGGTAGGCGAGGGTTCGTGGGTCCTTCGGATCGGACAGCCATCGGTAGTCGTCGATGACCGTGTCGCCGTGGAGGGTTCGCTCGACCGGGATCCGGGGTGCAAGGGGTGGTTCCATGGGGGGATCCTACGCCGCCATTCGCTGGCGACCTCGGTCGGCCGTCGGCCTTCCAGATCTTAGAAATCCCTTATGGTTTGGTCCGTCGGGGGCAGCTGATTCGTCGTTATCGTCTCGATCGTCGTGACGTCCTCGCACCCGGACGCACGGGGTCGAGGAGGTAGCGGTGGGTTCGAATGTTGCGCAACACCGTGAACAGGCGTTGCGTTTGGTGAAGCTACGCATGGACCAGGCGATCGCCGGCGGACTCATCCGCCTGCGGGTCGAGGACCAGGCGGCCGATGGTCGCACGATCACCGTCGATGGGCGCGAGATGCTCAACTTCGGCTCTTGCGCTTATCTCGGTCTTAACACCGATGACCGCCTGAAGGCCGGTGCCACCGCAGCCGTCGATCGCTATGGGCCCGTGTTCTCGTCCTCGGCCGCCTACACCTCGGTCGACCTGTACACCGATCTCGAGGAGCGCCTCCAGCGCATCTTCGGTGGGCGCATCCTCGTTCCGACGACCACCACCCTCGGGCACCTGTCGGTGCTGCCGGTACTCATCGGTCCCGATGACCTCGTCCTGACGGACCATCAGGTGCATGCATCGGTGCAGCTGACGACCCAGGTGGTGAAGGGTCTCGGTGCCGAGGTCCGCGACCTGCCCCACAACGACATGGACACCCTGCGTGCCGTTCTGGCCGACACGCCGTCCCAACGGCGGGTCTGGTACCTGGCAGACGGCGTGTACTCGATGTTCGGGGATACGGCGCCGGTTCACGACATCGCAGCGCTTCTCGACGAGTACCCCAACCTCTTCGTGTACTACGACGACGCCCACGGGGTCGGCTGGCGCGGGACCCACGGCATCGGTCACGTCCTGTCCGAGGTCGCCCACCACGAACGGATGATCGTGATCGGTTCGCTCGCCAAGTCGTGGGGAGCCGGTGGGGCGGTCCTCGTCCTGCCGAACGACATCATGGCCGAGCGGGTGCTCCTCGCCGGAGCGACGTTCACGTTCTCGGGACCCCTGCACCCCGCCGAACTCGGCGCCGCCGTCGCCGCCGCTGACATCCACCTCTCAGACGAGCGGGACGAGCGCGAGAAGGTCCTCCTCGATCGCATCGACTATGTGCGCGATCGCCTCATCGAGCACCAACTCCCCGTCCTGTCGCTCGAACGCACACCGCTGTGGTTCCTTCGGGTGGGTACGCCGGAGAAGGCGGTCGAACTCGCCAAGCGGATGCTGCGCGACGGCTACTACGTGAACGTATCGGGATTTCCGGTCGTCCCGGCCGGCATGGACGGGATTCGATTCACCACAACGGCCTTCCAAACGCGTCCGGACCTCGAGGGCTTCATGGACTCCCTGGTGGAGAACCTCGAGGGGCTCGTCGTGCCGCTGGAGTGGTACATCGACCTGCGCTGAAGCGCCTACACCTTCGGGTGGATCCGGCCGATACACCGACGATGGCTGTCATTCCGCGCGTCGCATCGACGTCCGACCGATCCAGGCTCGCCTTCGGGCCGTTCGCGTACGCGGTGTTTGCGTTCCTCGCGTTGTGCGCCATCGTGACGATCGTGGGGAGCAAGGACGCCGCTGATGCCGCGGGAGCACTCGGCGTGATGGCCGGCGCAGGGCTCTCGGGCACCCTCTTCCTCGTGCGTGCGAGGGCCCTCGACGGCCGGGAACGGCTCGGTTGGTCGCTCGTGGGGGTCGGTCTGCTGATCGCCGCGCTCGGCGTGCTGGTGGTCGGCATCGTCTTCTTCGTCCGTGGCGATGCCCCAGCCTTTGGATGGACCGACCTCTTCTTCCTGTCGACCTACGTCGTCATCGTCGCCGGATTCGCAGCATTGCCACAGACCCACGGCACCCCCCTGCAGCGGTGGCGCATGGTTCTCGATGGGCTCATCGGCGCGGTGTCCGTTACAGCGCTGATGTGGGTGTTCTTCCTCTCGGATCTCATGACCGACCTCGCCGACACGTCGCTCACGGCGAAGGTGATCGGTGGCTTCTATCCGTTCCTCGACGTCGTGGCGATCACCGTGGCCATGTCCGTGCTGCTTCGTCGATCACGGCACCGATTCGACATCAGGCTCGCCCTGTTCACCGTCGGCATCCTCTTCCAGGTCCTCGGCGATCTCGCCTTCTTCGTGTCCGGTCACGCCGGATCCTTCGACGAGGCCGAGCCGCTCTACGTGATCAACCTGATCGCCATCGCCTTCTTCTTCGCATCAGCATCGCTCATCGGGCTACCAGCCACCGGGCGCGAATACGCGGACCGAAACCCCCCGCTGTGGACGCAGATCGCTCCCTACATTCCCGCCGTTGGGATGCTCCTCGTCTTCCTCGGTCGGGCATTCGTCGGTGACGATCCCGAGATCGATCCGATCCTGCTCGCCTCCACGATCCTCGTCGGCCTCCTGGTCATCGCGAGACAGGGTGTCGCGATCGTCGAGAACCGTGCCTACATCGAACAGCAGCGCAACGCCTTGGTGAGCACCATCTCGCACGAGCTGAGGACACCGCTCACGGCCATCGTCGGTTTCGTGGAGTTGCTCCAGGAGGACGACGCCGTGATGCACGACGACGAGCGACAGGGCATGCTGACGATCGTCCATCAGCAGGCGGACTACATGTCGCGGATCGTGTCGGACCTGATCATGCTGGCCCGCGACTCGGGCGGCGAGATGCGCCTCGACGTCCAACCCGTGCGCATCGCAGACCTCGCCACGGCATCCGTGCACGCCGCCGGCGTGCAGCCCTCGAGCATCGAGATCCAATGCCCTTCTGATCTCGTCGCCTTCGTGGATCCCGGCCGGATGCAGCAGGTCCTCGTCAACCTCATCACGAACGCATCGCGCTACGGCGGACACCACCGCCTGCTCCGTGCCGACGTCGATGGTGCCGATCTGACGTTCTCCGTCCACGACGACGGCGCCGGTATTCCCCGTCGCTACGAAGTACGTGTCTGGGATCGTTTCGAGCGGGGACCGAACCGCCTGAACGCCTCGGTCCCGGGATCGGGTATCGGTCTGGCCATCGTCCGGGCGATCGCCGATGCCCACGGAGGCACGGCCACCTATACGACATCGGATGTGCTCGGCGGTGCGTGCTTCGTCGTTCGGCTTCCCGGCAGGGTCACGGGTCTGGCAAAGCCAGGGATCGCGCACGGCGGCGCGTTCGACGACCTGATCCAAGGATTTCCATTTCGGTCGGACGATGATCGTGCCGATGGATCAGTGTCGTCGTATGGAGGCGCCGATGGCCGACAAGCGAAGAACATCACCGAGCGATGAGCTGCTGGGCCAGGCACGCGTGGCTGGCGGGGATCCCACGGCACCCGGGGCATTCGAACCGCGTTCGCCCACGGACGCCTATCTGGGGCGAACCCGCGACGATGCCCCCAACGACGACCGTGACCGACGCACCGGTCGGGGTGATCTCGATGCCTCTGCGATCGCCGAGCAGTTGTTGGAGGCCGGTCAGATCACGCCGTCCACCCCTGAATCCGTGGACGTCGACCGGGACGATGATCCGATGCCGCCCGCGGGTGCATCCACGCTCCCGAGTTGGGCTGCCGACCCTCCACGGCCAGGCCCGCCCCGGGCGGTCGTGAGCTCCACGGAGGTCACCGAACGGCCCACTGATGTCGTTGCGATGCGAGAGCCGCCGGTCGTGACGGCCAGCGACACGGAAGAGGTGGGTGAGGATCGGTGGTCGACGCCCACGACCGAGTGGGAGCAGCGGGAGGCAGCCAGGCGAGCGAAGGAGCAGCGCAGGTTCGACGTCCCGGTCCCGCGCTTGCGGTCGCTGATCTCCCTCGCACTGTTCGGATTCGTCGCCCTGGGATTCATCGTGTCGCTCGTCGACGGGCGGGAACCGATCGCGGATGCCGCCGTGGGGGAGTGCTTCATTGTGGGCGATGCCGACGAGATCGATGAGGTGCCGGTCGTCGACTGCGCCGAGCCCCATGACTCGGAGCTGTTCGCACGGGTCGACGTGTCGACCCTCGGTACCACCTATCCGGGCGAAGAAGCCATGTTCGATTGGCTGTTCGACGAGTGCGCCGAACGCTTCCCCGACTACGTGGGTGAGAGCTATCAGGCCTCGCGGTACTGGATCGACATGTTCATACCCACCACCGACGCCTGGCGGGACGGGGACCACACGGGACTGTGCACACTCGTCGTACTCGACGACGACCTCGACGTCGTCAGCGTGACCGGCACAGGTCGGGCATCCACCGCCAACGCCTGAGGCCGATGGGAACCGACGCTGGGAATCTGCACTCCCTCACGCGTCGCGCTTGACGAGCTAACAACATTAGCCTAGACTGGCTAACAGCGTTAGCTCGAAAGGCACACCGTGACAACCGAAACCACCACCGCAACCACCACCTCCACCACTGAGTGGCCCCCAGGCCTTGCCATCGCGGCCCGCGTCGGCTGGTTCATGGTGTGGGTCTTCCTGACCGCATTCGCCTGGTTCGAGGTCATCGAGCACGGCTACGTGAACGGGGGTGGCATCGAAGCGGTCGTCCTCACCGCGACGGCCGTGGGCGCATTCATCCTCCCCGACCTGACCTTCCTCGTCGGCGCCGGCCAGCAGGCCGAACGCGGATACCTGCCGGTTCGCGCCGTGCCGTTCTACAACGCCATGCACCGGTTCGTCCCACCGCTGGTCCTCACCACGTTCGTCGGTGTCGTGTTCGATCCCCTCGGCGCCGTCGGGCTCGCGGTCTTCGTCGGTGGTCTGTCGTGGATGGCCCATGTCGCCATGGACCGAGCCGCCGGGTATGGACTGCGAAACGACGATGGGAGCCGATGACATGGCCAGGCGCGACCAGATCATCACCACGGCGGGCGAGATCCTCGAGGAGGAGGGACCCGACGGCCTCACGATGCGGGCCATCGCGGAGCGGCTCGGCATCCGAGCCCCGTCGCTGTACAAGCACATCTCCGACAAACGGGAGCTCGAGGTGGCACTCATCGCCCATGCGTTCACCCAGCAGGCGGAGGCATTCGAGAAGGCCATTGCAGCGGGAGGGGACACCGCGATGGCGATCGCTGACGCCTATCGGGCGTGGGGCCTTGCCCACCGGCACCTCTACCGGCTCATGAACGACCAACCACTGCCCAGGGAGGATCTCCCCAACGGGCTCGAGGACCGGTCGATCTCGACGGTCCTCGGCGCCTTCGGCGGTGATCGCGACGTCGCCCGCGCCGCTTGGGCCTTCGCCCACGGCATGGTGATGCTCGAACTCGCCGACCGATTCCCGCCCCACGCCGACATCGATCGGGCATGGAGGGTCGGTATCGAAGGAATCGTCTCCAAGGCCGCCGACAGCCGAACCCGGAAGGACCCATCGTGAACACAACGACTACCCGATACCTCGACCGTGGAGACGGACGCCTCTCCTATGACGACACAGGTGGCGATGGGCCTCTCGTCGTCGCCGCACCCGGGATGGGGGACCTCCGCCAGGTGTATCGATTCGTGCGCGACGACCTCGTCGAAGCCGGCATGCGGTTCGTCACGATGGACCTGCGCGGCATGGGCGAGACATCGACGGACTGGGAGCACCTCGACGATGCGGCTGTCGCATCCGACTACCTCGCCCTCGTCGACCACCTCGGTGGCGGACCTGCTGTGCTGGTCGGCAACTCGTTGTCGTGTGCGGCGTCGGTCCTTGCTGCAACCGACGCACCCGAGAAGGTGAGCGGCATCGTCCTGCTCGGACCCTTCGTGCGCGACGTGCCGATGGCATGGTGGGAGAAGGCTGCGTTTCGCGCCATGATGCTTCCGCCCTGGGGCAGGCACGTGTGGGTGTCGTACTACGGATCCAAGCTGTACCCCGGCACGCCGCCTCCCGACCTCGACGCCTACCTCGACCAGTTACGAGCAAACCTCTCCGAGCCCGGGCGCTACGCGAGCTTCCGCTCGATCTCGACGACGTCCCACGCCGAGTCCGGCCGTCGCCTCGCGGAGGTGAACCAGCCGGTGGTCGTCGTCATGGGCACAGCCGATCCGGACTTCCCCGATCCGGCCGCCGAGGCCAATGGGATCGCCGAGATCCTGGGCGCTTCGGTCGTCCTGGCGGAGGGAGCCGGCCATTACCCGCAAGCCGAAACTCCGGGCATCGTGGTGGGCGCCATCACGGAGCTGGTGGGCTCGCTCGCCTGACATCGGTACTCGGAGACCGGTCAAGCCCGCCCATCGAGGTGACGATGCAAGGGCATGGGACTCACGTTTCTGACCGGCTACATCCTGGGGCAGCACGGGGCGCAGTCGGCGCGGCTCGCCGCGTCGGCAGGCGGATCGAGTGGTGCTGGCGTGACGGACATCCTCGACCTCCACGAACGGGTGGACCGCCTGACGCTCGCGCTCGACGCGATGTGGTCCCTCCTCGAGGAGAGCGGCTACACCGATGAGCAGCTCAAAGCCCGCATCGAGCACATCGATGCGGCCGACGGCACCATCGATGGCAGGCGAACACCGCAGGTCTCGACGTGCCGCAGCTGCGGCGCTCGCGTCGCCGCCGGGTTGCGTGCTTGCCAGTTCTGCGGAAACGAACTCCCCGAAGCCCCGACGGATCCCTTCTCCACCGTGTGAATCCGACGCGCCGTGGACCGCTCAGGCGGTGATCGTTCGTGCGCCGATTGCGGCGAGTTCCACATCCGTGTCCTCGGGCAGGCCGCTGACGCCCACGGCGCCCACTACCGACCCGTCGATGTCGATCGGCACGCCGCCACCCCAACCCGTGTAGCGCAGGTCGCCGAAGTTGGTGATGGGGAACGACTCCTCCCGTGAGCGGCGACCGATCTCGGCGGATGGAACGCGTTCACGGGCCGCCGTGAACGCCTTGTGGATGGCGTTGCCGATCGAGGGCAGCGGGCACCCGTCGGTGCGTGCAAAGGCGATCAGTTCGCCATGTGCGTCGACCACGGCCACCGCCGCCCCAGCGCCGCGCTCCTCGAGTTCCGCGACGACGGTTTCGATGATCAACAAGGCATCGCGATGGTCCAGGCGTGGCTCGCTGTGCATCAGGTCGCCTCCTCGAGCGTGGCGTCGGTCCACGCTCCGCCATTCGCAGCCGACGAGATGGCAGCCTCGACGAAACGGACGCCCATCACGCCGTCACGGGCATTCGGGAAGGCGAGCGCGTCAGGATCGGCTCGGGTCCCGGTCCTTCGGGCCACGATGGCCTCGGCCGCGTCCGAGTACAGGTTGGCGAACGCTTCGTGGAAGCCTTCCGGATGCCCGGCGACGATGCGACTCGCCCGCGCCGCGAAGGGACGCAATCCCGGACCATTGGGCGTGTACACCGTGGCGGTTCCGGCGAGGGGTTTGAAAACGAGCCTGGTGGGGCATTCCTGCTCCCACTCGACGGTGCCCCTCGTGCCCGACACGCGAATCCGCAGGCAGTTCTCCACGCCGGCAGCTGCCTGGGTGACCCAGAACGTCCCCCTGGCACCATTGTCGAATCGGAGCATGGCTGCCGCATAGTCGTCGACCAGCCTGCCCGGGACGACGTGGCCCACCTCGGCCGCGACCTCGGTGACCTCGAGACCGGTGATGAAACGAATGAGGTTGTGGGCATGGGTACCGATGTCCCCCATCACCAGCGACGGACCGCCGCGTACGGGGTCGAAGCGCCAGGGGAGTCCCGCCCCTGGATCCGGGTCATCCTCGGAGGCCATTCCACCCTGGACATACTCGACCTGGACGAGCCTGATCTGGCCGAGGGAGCCGTCACCGACCATCGCCCGGGCCTGTCTGACAAGCGGATAACCGGTGTAGTTGTGGGTGAGGCAGAAGACCAGACCAGACGACTCCACCATGTCGTCGATGGCGCGTGCCTCGTCGAGCGTGTTGGTGATCGGCTTGTCACATATGACGTCGAAACCTCGCGCAAGCGCCGCCATCGAGTAGGCATAGTGGGAGTCGTTCGGCGTCATGATCGCCACGACCTCGGCACCGTCGTCGCGGGCCGCCTCGGCATCCAGCATTGCCACGGGATCTCCGTGCGCCCTGGACGCATCGATGCCGACGGCGCTGGCGCCCGCCATGGACCTCGCGGGATCCGAGGAGATGCACCCCGCGACGATCTCGTAGCGACCGTCGAGTCTTGCCGCGGCACGATGCGTCGCGCCGATGAAGCTCCCCGGACCGCCTCCGATCACGGCGAGTCGAAGCGGTCGTCCCAGGGCGTCAGTGACGGGATTGGTGTCCACACGGGTCTCCTTCACGATGGCAGAGGGTCACGGAACGGTGACATCGACGGCGACGGATGATCCGGCTGGTTCATACGGGACGATGCCGTCGACGACGGTTTCCCCGTCCACCCGGACGATGGGGGCATCAACACCGGTGTCGCGGTGCATGTGCACGGTGTACCGCGCACCTCGGCTGACCCTCTCGATGGTGATGTCGTCGAGTTCATCGGGAAGGCACGGATCGATGCGCAAGCCGTCGAGCTCCGGCCTGATGCCGAGGATGTGTTGGGTGATCGCGACCCAGTTCCACGCGGCGGTGCCGGTGAGCCATGAGTTCTTGGCCTCGCCGTGTCGTGGCGCATCGGCGCCCGCGATCATCTGGGCGTAGACGTACGGCTCGGTCCTATGGAGATCGCCGATGTCCTCTCGGAACGCCGGTGCGATGCGCTTCCAGTAGTCGTACGCGGCGTTCCCGTTCCCCAGGGCGGTCTCGGCGATCATGATCCACGGATTCGTGTGGCAGAAGACGCTCCCGTTCTCCTTGTAGCCGGGGGGATACGTCGTGATCTCCCCGAGCTCGACGCGGAATCTCGTATACGCGGGCTGGACGAGCATGACGCCATGGTCCGTCGCAAGGCGATCCCGCACCGAGGCGAGGGCGCGGCCAGCCTGCCCCGACGCCACACCGATGCCAGCCATGGTGCAGATGCCCTGCGGCTCCACGAAGATCTGGCCCTCGTCACAGGTGTGGGACCCCACCGGGTCACCGAAGAAGTCATAGGCCCGCAGGAACCACTCGCCGTCCCATCCGTGCTCGAGCACCACTGCCGACATCCGTTCGGCTTCCCCACGGGCTTCCGTAGCGATGGCCGCTTCCCCGATGGCGTCGGCGATAGCGGCATAGTGGTGGGCGGCATGGACGAACAGGCCGGCGATGAACACGGATTCGGCCGTGCCTCCCTGTCGATTCTCGGTCGTCTGGAACGACTCACCCGGCGTCGTCGAGAAGGCATTGAGGTTGAGGCAGTCGTTCCAGTCGGCGCGACCGATCAGGGGGAGTCCGTGGGGTCCCCGGTTGTCGAGTACATGGCGGTACGAGCGTGTGAGGTGTTCGAAGAGGGGTGCAGCGTCGTCGGGGTCGTTGTCGAACGGCACCTGCTCGTGGAGGATCGACACATCGCCGGTCTCGCGGAGGTATGCGGCGGTGCCCTCGATGAGCCACAGCGGATCGTCGTTGAACCCCGAACCCACGGCGAGGTTGCCGCGCTTGGTCAGCGGCTGGTACTGGTGATAGGCGCTGCCGTCCGGGAACTGGGTCGCTGCGACGTCCAGGATCCGTTCCCGTGCGCGGTCGGGGATGAGATGGACGAATCCGAGGAGGTCCTGGGATGAGTCCCGGAAACCCATGCCCCTGCCGAGTCCCGTCTCGAAGTACGAGGCGCTGCGCGACATGTTGAAGGTGGTCATGTTCTGATACGGATTCCAGATGTTGACCATCCGGTCGAGACGTGGGTCTCCGGACGCGACGGTCATCGTGGACAGGAGATCGTCCCAGTGGGACCGCAGGACGGCCAGCGCCTCATCCACGGCTGTCCGAGGTCGCATACCTGGCGAGGACGTCTCTGGCCCGCTGCTTGTCGACGATCCCCGGCGATTCCCACTTGTCGTCGTCGGGGTTCTCGACATACGCCAGGACGAACACCAGATCCCTGGTGGCGCCCCCTTCGAGGGACACCTCGACGCGATGCGACCCGATCGGGGCCCATCCCGATGCGATCGAGTCGCGGCTCGTGTCATCCATGACGGCGGCGGGAGCCGCCCAGCTGCCCCGGAGGCCGAAGAAGGCCTCGCGGTCCGTGTCGAAGCCCGACACCTCCGTGTTGACGCCGTATACGGCGTAGTGGTTGCGGCGCTCGCGGTATTCCGTCGTGTGGTAGATGGTGCTGCCATCGACCTCGACCTCGGCCAGTGAGAGGTTCCGTTGGTAGTTGGTGGTGTCGTCGGCTGCGTTCCAGAGGTTGAACTCCGCCAGTGAGAACACGCTGAAGGTGCGCCGATCCCCTGTGGTGTTGGTGAGCCTCATCCGATGGACCTCGGCGGTCGACCCGAGGGGTACGAGGAACGTGATCTCGCACGAGATGCCGTTGCTCGCTCCCGAGATGGTGGTGTACGAAAGGCCGTGGCGCGCCTCGAAGTGGTCGAGGTCGTTCTGGACCGGCGACCAGGTGGGAGACCACACGTTGCCTTCGTCGTGGATGTAGTAGCAGCGTCCCCCGGCATCGGTCGGTACGTTGTTGTAGCGGTACCGGGTCAGGCGGCGCATGCGTGCATCCTTGTAGAACGTGTATCCGCCGCCCGTGTGGGAGATCAGACCGAAGAAGTCCTCGGTGCCGAGGTAGTTGATCCACGGATACGGCGTGTGCGGCGTCGTGATGACGTACTCGCGGCGAGTGTCGTCGAAATGGCCGTAACGCATGGTCGGACTCCCGTCAGGTTGCGTACTCGGGGTGGTCGCGGACGAAGCGGTCGAGGCTCCGCGCCGCCGTCGAGCGCACCTTGTTCCTGACGATCGGCGACCACCCGAGGGCGATTCCGGTGAATCCGAGGGCCATGCGGCTCCACGCCCACAGGTCGAAGGCGTCGACGTGGCCGATGATCGCACCGTCGGAGAACCGGAAGGACGCATCGATGCGGTTGTGCACGGCCCGACCCGTCGGACCGAATGTGTAGCGCGGCTCCCAATGGGCGGCACCGGCATCCCCGTCTGCGGCGACATCGGAGAACGTCAACGCGAGGTCGGTCCCCTGCTCACACAGCATGTGCCACATGGCAGCGACACGTGGCCCGCGCAGCTCGGTGAATACGGGGTCGCTGAAGTGGATGTCACGGTGCAGGCACGTTGCCATCGTGGCGTGGTCGCGTTCGGAAAAGGCGGTGTAGAACCGCTCGATGACCGCGACGTTGTCGCCGCTCACCCGCTGCCACTCGTCGCGGTGCACTCGGCGTGACCGCACTTGCACGGCTCACCCGAGTCGCCGATCCCCATGCGACACGTGGGACCGCAGAACTCAACCGTTGCTTCGACAACACACGTGCAGGGCACGAACGAACATGTCATCACCGATCACTCCTCTCCGTTGACGACCCTACCGATGGTCGCGCGTCACCCACGACGGTCCGTGCCGGGTCGATGAGGCCCATGTCGGAGGCGAACGCCGAGAGGATGCCTGTGAGGTTCGGTTCCCCGATCTCCTCGAGGTCGTAGTGCACGCGGGTGTGGGGTTTGTCGATCGTCACGATGCGGGTCAGGTCGATGGGCGTCCCGATCACCACGGCGTCGCAATCGACGGCGTTGATCGTCGCCTCGAGGTCGTGGATCTGCTCCTCGCCGTATCCCATGGCCGGCAGGAGGATGCCGATGTCTGGATACGTGGCGAAGGTCTGAACGAGCTTGCCGACGGCGTATGGGCGCGGATCGACGAATTCGGCCGCGCCGTGGTTGCGCGCCGCGACCACGGCGGCGCCGAGCTGCATGCCCCCATGGGTGAGGGTCGGTCCATCCTCGACAGCGAGGATCCGCCGTCCCTCGATGATGGACGGGTCGTCGACCCTCAGGGCGGAATTCGCACGCACGATCACGGCGTCGGGGTTGACCCGGGCGATGTTGTGCTCGATTCGTGCCACACCGTCGGCGGGGGCGCTGTCCATCTTGTTGATGACGACGACGTCGGCGAGACGCAGGTTCGTCTCTCCGGGGTAGTACGAGACCTCATGTCCCGGCCGATGGGGATCGACGAGCGTGAGATACAGGTCCGACTCGTAGAACGAGAAGTCGTTGTTCCCGCCGTCCCAGACGATGACGTCGCAGCCGTCCGGGTCGTCCTCGGCCGCTCGCAGGATCGCCTCGTAGTCGGCGCCGGCGTAGATGACGTTGCCGCGCACGATGTGCGGCTCGTACTCCTCCATCTCCTCGATCGTGCATGAGTGCCTCGCCAGGTCCTCGACCTCGGCGAACCGCTGGACGCCCTGGCTCGCCAGGTCGCCGTACGGCATCGGATGGCGGATCGCCACGGGTCGCAACCCGAGGTCCATCAGGATCTCGATGACCTTGCGGGTCGTCTGGCTCTTCCCGACCCCGGTGCGCACGGCGCACACCGATACGACGGGCTTGGTCGAGGCGATCTGCGTATCGGATGGGCCCAACAGCGTGAAGCTCGCGCCGGCTGCCTGGACGACCGACGCGAGGTGCATCACGTGGTCATAGGAGACATCCGAGTACGAGAACACGCATTCGTCGACGGAGAGGTCATCGATGAGTCGGGGGAGCGCTTCCTCGGCGAGGATCGGGATGCCGTCGGGGTACAGGGGCCCGGCGAGTTCGGGTGGGTAGCGGCGGCCCTCGATGTCGGGGATCTGGGCGGCCGTGAAGGCGACGACCCGCGTGTGTTCGTCAGTTCGGTACCGGGTGTTGAAGTTGTGGAAGTCCCGCCCTGCGGCTCCGATGATGATCACGTTCCGTGGCGCCATGGACTACTCCGATCTCGCCCGTCGTCGCGACCTCCGGGCCTTGGCCCAACGCTACTCGCACACCCGCGGTGCGCACGGTGCATGCCCGGATATCACGGTGGTGTGGCCGCCTGATCCGGGTTCCGCTCCCCGGCAGTGATGCGGACGTCCGTCGTGTTCTGCGGTGGGGGCAAGGGGCAGACGAACTCCTCGTCGTAGACGCACCACGGGTTGCGCGCCGCGTTGAAGTCGATGGTTGCGCTCCCGTCGTCTTCGGGTACCACGTCGACGTAGCGCCCACCGGCATACGTCTCGGATCCCGATGTCCCGTCACGGAATGCGATGAACGGGTTGCCGTCGCCGTCGTCGAGTACCGCGACCACCCATGCCTCGCCGTCCAGTTCGAGCGTTGCGGTCCCCAACCTCGTGTACTCGCTCGTCGATCCCGACGACGAGGGGATCGCCACGCGATGTGGATCCTCGGGCGTGTAGGAGGCTGGCAGGCGCCATTCGGGGGCCGGTGGGAAGTACGTCAGCCCGGTGAATCCCTCGATCATGTCCTCGGGCAGGGGCGACGCGTAGTGCTCGGCGAAGAACCGATCCCGCTCGGCGCGTGCCGCCACCACCTCGTCCTCCCACGACGACATCAGGGCTGAGAGAGGTGGTCGCGCCACGAGTGACCTGGGTCGTACCCGAGGACGCGCCGTGCCTTGTCGATGGACAGCAGCGTCTCGTGGCCGGACACCGGGCGCGTCAACGGCACGTCCGGATACACCCGTGCCATGAGATCTGCGCTGGGCGTCGTCATGCAGGTGTCAGCGGCAGCGACGATGAAGGCCTCGGCGCCATCGATGGGGGCCACGAGTGATCGATGCACCGCATGGGCCACATCGGCGGCGTCGACGTATCCCCACAGGTTCCACGCCCGGATCGTCGGATCGTCCCAGAACCCGGGGAACCGCTGGTAGTCCTCGGTGCGCATGATGTTCGAGATGCGCAGGGCGATGAACGGAATGCCGGACCAGCGGGCGAACTGTTCCGCCATGTCCTCACCCACCAGCTTCGAAAGTGCGTAGTGGAACTCCGGCAGACGTGGGTGCGATTCGTCGATCGGGGCGAATCGTGGCTGCTCACGATCGAACGGGAGGCCGATGAGGGTCTCCGATGACGCCCACACCACCCTTGCGAGGCCCAGTCGCACGGCAGCCGAGAACACGTTGTAGGTCGACATCGTGTTGATCCTGAACGTCTCGGAGTCGGTGAGGATGTTGGGTGCCGGGATCGCAGCGAGGTGGACGACGGCGTCGAAACCGTCGAGGGCCTCGATGCAGGCTCCGTAGTCCGTGAGGTTGGCGACCAGGGTCGGTTCGTCGGGGTGCGCGGACGTGGCGATGTCGATGTCCACGACGTCATGTCCGAGGTCACGCAGGTGGTGGACGGTCGCAACCCCGGCCTTGCCGCTCCCGCCGGTGACGGCGATGCGTTGTGTGGTCATGGTCACACTCCTTGTTCCCGTTGGATCTTGTTGCGCAACCGGGCTGGGGGCAAATCCTGAGGGCCGTGGTCAGCAGATGCGGGGGAGTTGCTCGCCGCTGAGCATGTCGACGACACGGTTGCCGCCGATGCGACTGCGCAGGAACACCCGGCCGGGGTGGTCCTCGACCACTTCACCGATGACAGCGGCGTTCGCACCGAGCGGATGGCCCTGCATGGCCGCCACCACGGCATCGGCGACGCCCTCGGCCACGATTGCCATGAGCTTTCCCTCGTTGGCCACGTAGAGCGGATCGAACCCGAGGATCTCGCAGGCGGCGCGCACCTGGTCCTGCATCGGTATCGCGGTCTCGTGAAGGCGAATGCCGAGTCCCGCTGCACCGGCGATCTCGTTCGTCGCACTCGCGACACCACCGCGAGTCGGGTCCCGCAGCATGTGCACATCGGATCCGCCCGTGTCGAGCACAGCATCGACCAAGCCGTTGAGGTTGGCCGAATCGGATTCGAGCGCTGTCTCGAACTCGAGGCCCTCGCGCACCGACATGATCGCGATCCCATGGTCGGCGATCGTCCCGGACACGATGACCTTGTCCCCGGCTGCGAGTCGTTCGGGGCGGATGTCGATGCCCTGTCGGACCATGCCGAATCCCGTGGTGTTGATGAAGATGCCGTCGCCCTTGCCGCGATCGACCACCTTCGTGTCACCGGTGGCCACGACGACGCCGGCGTCGTCGGCTGCGGCCTTGATCGATGTGACGATCCGCCACAGGTCCTCCATCGGGAGACCCTCCTCGATGATCATGGCCACCGTTATCGCCGTGGGACTCGCACCGCACATGGCGACGTCATTGACTGTTCCGTGCACGGCCAGCGAGCCGATGTCGCCGCCGGGGAAGAACAGGGGGCTGATCACGAACGAGTCGGTCGAGATCGCCAACCGACCCGCACGCACGTCCATCACCGCGCCGTCGTGGAGGGGATCGAGGAGCGGGTTGCTGAACGTCGACGCCATCATCTGCTCGATGAGCATCTTGGACAAGCTGCCGCCGCCCCCGTGGGCCAGGAGGACGTTCGGGTAGTCGCTGATCGGTATCGGGCAGGCGCCGAAGGCGCCGTTTGTGATGTCGGTCATCCCGCCCTCCCGTACTGGAAGTAGGCGGCGCATGCTCCCTCGCTCGACACCATGGGTGCTCCGAGTGGGTGTTCGGGTGTGCAATCCGTGCCGAAGGCTGGGCAGTCGTGGGGTTTCTTGAGGCCGCGCATGATCTCACCTGCGATGCACACCTCGTTCTCGGGCGGTGCGATCGCCTCGACGTCGAATCGCTGCACGGCATCGAACTCGATGAACTCCTCACGCAGGTCGAACCCGCTCATCGGGATGGTGCCGATGCCGCGCCACGGCCGGTCCACCGTCGTGAACACCTCGCGGAGGAGCTCTTGTGCCGGTCCGTTGCCTTCGCGGGTCACCGCCCGGGTGTACTGGTTCTCGACCCCGAATCGGCCTTCTTCGAGGGCGCGGACCGCCATGTACGTTCCCTGGAGCAGGTCCAGGGGTTCGAAGCCGGTCACGACCACGGGTGTCTCGTACTTGTCGGCGATCGGTCCGTACTCCCAGTACCCCATCACCGCACAGACGTGGCCCGCAGCGAGGAAACCCTGCACCAGGTTGTCCGGTGCCCCGAGGATGGCCTCCATGGCTGGGGGCACGAGGACATGTGAGCTCAGGATCGAGAAGTTCGTCAGGCCGAGGCGTTGTGCTTCGCGGACGGCCATGGCGTTGGCTGGCGCCGTTGTCTCGAAGCCCACGGCGAAGAACACGACCTCGCGGTCGGGGTTCGCCTGCGCGAGCCGCACGGCGTCGAGGGGGGAGTAGACCATCCGGACATCGCCGCCCTGGGCCTTGACCGTCAGGAGGTCCGCATCCGAACCGGGCACTCGCATCATGTCACCGAAGCTGGTGAAGATCACATCGGGCATGCGGGCGATGGCGATGGCCCGCTCGATCATCTCGAGTGGTGTGACACAGACGGGACAGCCGGGACCGTGGACGAGTTGGATCTCGTCGGGGAGTAGTTCGTCGATGCCGAACTTGATGAACGTGTGGGTCTGGCCCCCGCAGATCTCCATGATCGTCCACGGTCGGGTGACCGTGGACCTGATCGCTTCGAGATAGCGACGCGCCTCGGCCTCGTCGCGGTACTCGTCGACGTACTTCACGGAGTCTCCGGCTGGGCGATCTCGAGCTCCTTGAGGTCGTCCATCGCCTCGAGGTACTCGAAGACCTGCTTCGCCTCGTCCTCATCGACCTTGCTGATGGCGAAGCCGACATGGACGACCACGTAGTCGCCGACCACGGCGTCGGGTACGCACGACAGGCAGACCTCCTTGCCGATGCCGCTGAAGCTCACCTTGCCCATGAGGAGGCCGGTCGTCTCGTGTTCCCAGATGCTCGTGATCTGGCCTGGTACACCGAGGCACATGTCGTTCGCTCCCGAGAGGTCGCCGGAGAGGTCAGTCTATTGCCCGGGCGCCACTCCCGGTGGCTCGTGGTCTCGAAGTGCGGCGGCTGCTACGACGGCCTGACCGAGGCTGATGCCCCCATCGTTGGGGGGTACCCGCCGATGCAGCAGCACGGCAAATCCCTCGTCCCGAAGGCGGCGTGCCGTCTTCTCGGTGAGCAGGCGGTTCTGGAAACATCCTCCCGAGAGTGCCACCGTGCCATGGCCGACGCGCTTGGCCATCGCGACGATCGCCTCGGTCATCGTTGCATGGAAACTGCCCGAGATGTGTCGGGCATCGGTCCCCGATGCGATGTCGGCGAGGATCGCCCCGATCGTGGGGCGCCAATCGACGACGAGGGTCGGCGTCGCGTCGTCAACGTCGATCGGGTAGGGGTCGTATGCCTGCTGATCGGTGGCGTGCTCGAGTGCCATCGCCGCCTGACCCTCGAAGGTCGACACGGTTGCGCCGATCACCATCGCTGCGACGGCGTCGAAGAGCCTCCCAGCGCTCGTCGTGATGGGTGCGTGGAGACCGCGGTCGAGCATCGTGGCCACGATGCCGAGCTCCCTGTCCGTGAACGACGTGAGGCCGGGGCTCGCCGGATCGAGGTCGAGGCCAGCCGCATGCAGCACCCCGGCGGCGCTTCGCCGCGGTTCGCGCACGGCGGCGTCTCCGCCGGGAAGGCGAAACGGGAGCAGATGTCCGACACGATCGAATCCCGCGGCATCGCCGAGGAGGAACTCGCCTCCCCAGATGGTTCCGTCCGTGCCGTACCCCGTGCCATCCCACGTGACGCCGAGCGCCGGTCCTTCGTCGTCGTTGTCTGCGAGGCACGATGCGAGGTGGGCGTGGTGGTGCTGCACACCGATCGAACGCACTCCCGTCTCGCTGGCGAGATCGAGGGCGAAGCGCGTCGAGGGGTAGTCCGGGTGCAGGTCGTGGGCGATGGCGACGGGATCGACCTCATACATGCGTGTCAGGTCGTTCGTCACGGCCCCGAACGCGTGTTGCGCCTCGGACGGTCTCGAGGTCGCCGATGTGCTGGCTCACGAACACGTTGCGGCCAACCGACACGGCGATCGTGTTCTTCAGGTGGGCGCCCGTCGCCAGGAGGTTCGGCATCGGGGAGCGCACGGTCACGGGCATCGGTGCATATCCCCGTGCGCGCCGCACGAGGCGGGCCTCGCCATCGATGACCCAGGCGACCGAGTCGTCCACGTGTCGCTCGATGGGTCGATCGTGGACGAGGAACCCGTCGGCGATGGACCCGAGCCGCATACGCGCCTCGTCGTCATCGATGCAGATCGGTTCGTCGGTGAGATTGCCAGACGTCGCGACGACGGGACCGCCCCACGCTCGGACGAGGAGGTGGTGCAGTGGCGTCGTCGGGAGCATGACACCGAGCGTCGGGTTGCCCGGGGCCACGAGATCACTGACCGTCGAGGAGGGGCGTCGGGTCGCCAGGACGATCGGTGCGTGGGTGCTCGCCAGGAGATCGTCAGCGGCGTCGCCGACCTCCACGATGGCGTGCGCAGCGTCGAGATCGGCGACCATCACGGCGAACGGCTTGTGTGGACGCTCCTTGGCCGACCGCAGGTGGCCGATGGCTGAGTCGCTCGTCGCATCGGTGAACAGCTGATAGCCGCCGATGCCCTTCACCGCGACGATCTCCCCGGCAGCCAGGGAGGCGACCGCAGCCGCCAGGGCTTCACCACCGGTGAGGGATGCGCCCGCCTCGTTCCTGACCCATGTGATCCGTGGACCGCAGACGGGGCAGGCGTTGGGTTGGGCATGGAATCGACGATCGCCAGGGTCGACGTACTCGGCCGTGCACGGCTCGCACATGTCGAACGCGGCCATCGTCGTGTTGGGTCGGTCGTACGGGAGGTCGCGGATGATCGAGAACCGCGGTCCGCAGTTCGTGCAGTTGGTGAACGGGTACCCGAAGCGTCGGTCTCTCGGGTCCAGGGTCTCGGCGAGGCATTCGGCGCAGGTGGCGAGGTCGGGGAGGATGATCGCCGTCCTCGGTCCGGCGCCGTCGCTGTGTCGGATGTCGAAGGTCGCGAATCCGACCGGGTCGCCGTACTCCACATCGAGCGTATCGATCGACGCCACCGTCGGGAGGTCGCTTCGGAGCCGTTCGACGAACCGACGAAGCGTCGATTCGGGACCTTCGGCCTCGATGAACACGCCACTCGCATCGTTGATGACCCATCCCCTCAGGTCGAGTTCCATCGCGAGGCGGTACACGAAGGGACGGAAGCCGACACCCTGGACCGCACCATGGATCTCGATCTGTGCACGGAGGTCTGTCACGTGCGCGCATGGTAGGGATCGCATGATGGCTGCCCATGCACAGCGCCCGATCAGCCAGACGACGAAGGCTTGGAGTTCCCTAGTCGCGGAGTTGGCATCTTGATACGATGAGGTGCAAGCGCCGCGCTCACTTGGAGGATCCGCCATGGAGTTCCGTCCAGTCACCAAGCCCGGCTCCTTCTCGGTCCTTCCCCATCTCTCGGACTACGCCACCGCGCGTGCGTCCTTCGATTGGGATCAGATCGCCAAGTACCTCGACGGGATGTCCGACGGCATGATCAACATCGCCCATGAGGCGATCGATCGACATGGCCGTGGCGCACTCGCCGAGCACCTGGCGCTTCGATGGATCGGTAGGAGGGGGGAGATCGTCGACTTCACCTATCGCGATCTCATGATCGAAACATCCCGATTCGCCTCGGGCCTCCGAGCCTTGGGGGTCGGGACCGGGGACCGCGTCTTCGTGCTGGCCAATCGGGTTCCCGAGTTGTACATCGCCGCGCTCGGAACGTTGAAGAACGGCAGCGTGTTCGCACCCCTGTTCTCCGCCTTCGGGCCCGAACCGATCCAGACCCGCATGGAGCTCGGTTCAGGCAAGGTGCTGGTCACGACCGATCGGCTGTACACACGCAAGATCGCTCCGATCCGCGAACGGCTCACCGACCTCGAGCATGTGATCGTGATCGCCGACACCGACCGCCCTGCCATCCCCGGAACGATCACGTTCGCGGACCTCATGGACAGCGGTGACCCGGATACGCCAGCGGTACCGATGGATCCCGAGGACATGGCGCTCCTCCACTTCACGAGCGGCACCACCGGAACGCCGAAGGGCGCGGTCCATGTCCACGGCGCCGTGCTCCACCACTGGATGACGGCCCACTACGCCCTCGACCTCCACGATGACGACGTGTTCTGGTGCACGGCCGACCCCGGATGGGTGACCGGTACCTCCTACGGGATCATTGCGCCGTTCGTCCACGGCGTGACCAACGTGGTCGACGAGGGCGAGTTCGACGCAGACCGGTGGTACGGGATCATCGAGGACCAGCGTGTGACCGTCTGGTACACCGCACCGACGGCGATTCGGATGCTGACGAAGGCTGGCATCGACATCACCAGGGAGTACGACCTGTCGTCGCTGCGATTCGTGGCGAGCGTGGGAGAGCCCCTCAATCCGGAGGGCGTCGTGTGGGGACTCGAGGCGTTCGGCATGCCCATCCACGACAACTGGTGGCAGACCGAGACCGGCGGGATCATGATCGCCAACTACCAAGCCGAGACCATCAAGCCGGGATCGATGGGGCGGCCACTACCGGGCATCACTGCCACGATCCTCCAGCTCGACGATCGGGGCGATGTCGTCGTCGACGAGGCCGGGAACCCGGCCGAGGTCTCCGAGCCACATGAAGAGGGCGAGCTGGCGGTGAAGGTTGGCTGGCCTTCGATGTTCCGCGGCTATCTCGGCATGGATGATCGCTATCGGGACTGCTTCGTGGGTGACTGGTACCGCACCGGTGACCGGGCCACCAGGGACGGCGATGGGTACTTCTGGTTCATCGGCCGTGGGGACGATGTCATCAAGTCTGCGGGCCACCTCATCGGGCCTTTCGAGGTCGAGTCGGTGCTCGTCGCACACGACGCCGTCGCGGAGGCCGGGGTGATCGGTGTCCCCGATCCGGTGGCAGGCGAGATCGTGAAGGCGTTCGTGTCGCTGCACCCCGGATACACCTGGAGCGAGGACCTCGAGCGTGATCTGCGTGGGTGGAGTCGCACCCACCTGGGTGCTGCCGTTGCTCCCCGTGAGATCGTCCACGAGCAGGACCTTCCGCATACGCGGTCGGGCAAGATCATGCGCCGGTTGCTCAAGGCGCGGGAGCTCGGCCTGCCGACGGGGGACCTGTCGAGCCTCGATCAGGAGGAGGATGCATGATGGCCGACCGCGAGCACCTGCACGGTTTGTTGCGCACGATGGTGATGATCCGGCGGTACGAGGAGACCTGCGCCGAGTTGTACCAGGCGGAGAAGATCAGGGGGTTCCTCCACCTCTACATCGGGGAGGAAGCCGTCGCCACGGGGGTGATCGCCGCTCTGCGACCCGAGGACGGGGTCGTTGCAACCTACCGCGAGCACGGCCATGCCCTTGCGCTCGGCGTGCATCCCGGTCGGATCATGGCCGAGATGTACGGCAACGTCGAGGGCGTCAGTCGTGGTCGTGGTGGTTCGATGCACCTCTTCGATGCCGAAGCAAACCTGTTCGGGGGCAACGCCATCGTCGGTGGTGGGCTCCCGCTCGCCGTCGGGCTCGCCATGGCCGACAAGATGCAGGACCGCAAGCGGGTGACCGTGGTGTTCTTCGGTGAGGGGGCCGCAGCCGAGGGCGAGTTCCACGAGGCGATGAACCTCGCCGCGTTGTGGCACCTCCCCGTGCTGTTCTGCTGCGAGAACAACCTGTACGCGATGGGAACGGCCCTCGATCGTGCGCAGACCCAGACGCGGCTCACGTTGCGTGCCGCGTCCTATGAGATGCCCGCATGGGACGTGGACGGCATGGACGTGCTCGCCGTCGAGGAGGCTGCCTCCCATGCCGTCGAAGCCATCCGCGCCGGTGGCGGACCCCACTTCCTGGAACTTCGGACCTACCGGTTCCGCGCCCACTCGATGTTCGACCCCGAGCTCTATCGGGAACGCTCGGAGGTGGAGATGTGGAAGAAGCGCGATCCGATCGACGCGTTCAAGGCGAAGCTCCAGGCAGACGACCTCCTCACGCCGGAGGAGTGGGACGGAATCGAAGCCGGTGTGATCGAAGCGGTCGACGCGGCCGTTGCTTTCGCCGAGGCGGGAACGCTCGAGGACGTGTCCGACCTGACTCGGTTCGTCCATTCGGAGGGGGTGGCACCATGACGCTCACCGAGACACCGACCACGGCCATCACGATGACCTATCGCGATGCGATTCGCGAAGCCATGTCGGAAGCCATGCGCACCGATTCACGTGTATTCCTCATGGGCGAGGACGTCGGCGAGTACGGCGGCTGCTACGCCGTATCGAAGGGCATGTTGGAGGAGTTCGGTGGTGATCGCATCATCGATACCCCCTTGTCCGAGTCGGGGTTCGTGGGTGCGGGTATCGGCGCCGCGCTCGGTGGCATGCGACCCATCGTCGAGGTCATGACGGTCAACTTCTCGTTGCTCGCCATGGACCAGATCGTGAATACGGCTGCCCTCATGCTCCACATGTCCGGTGGTCAGTTCAACGTACCGATCGTCATCAGGATGGCCACGGGTGCGGGCAGACAGCTCGCTGCGCAGCATTCCCATTCGTGGGAGGCGTGGTACGCCCACGTTCCGGGCCTCAAGGTGGTTGCGCCAGCGACGGTCGACGATGCGCGCTGGATGCTCCCGACCGCTCTCGACGATCCCGATCCCGTGATCATGTTCGAGCATGCCGGCCTCTACAACGTGCGGGGCGACGTGATGCCAGACGGCGGTCCCGTCGACCTCACGACGGCGCGCATCCGACGGTCCGGGGATGACGTGACGCTGGTCACGTACGGCGGGAGCCTTGCGAAGTCACTCGACGCCGCCGATGTCCTCGCCTCGGAAGGCGTGTCGGTGGAGGTCGTCGACCTGAGGTCACTGCGGCCCATCGATGTCCCCACGATCATGGAGAGCATCGCAAGGACGCATCGCCTGGTCGTCGTCGACGAGGGCTGGAAGAGCGTCGGCCTCTCAGCCGAGATCGTCGCCCTGGTGGCAGAACACGCGCTGTGGGACCTCGATGCACCTGTGCGCCGCGTCTGTGGCATCGAGGTTCCGGTTCCCTACGCCAAGCACATGGAGGAAGCGTCCGTACCCCAGGTGCCGGGGATCGTGTCGGCGGTGCGGGAGGTCATGGGTCGATGAAGGACTTCACCCTTCCCTCCCTCGGTGCCGACATGGACGAGGGCATGCTCGCAGCGTGGCTCGTCGCACCGGGGGACACCATCACGAGGGGTCAGGTGATCGCCGAAGTCGAGACCGACAAGGGCATCATCGAGGTCGAGTGCTGGGAGGACGCCGTCGTCGCGGAGTTGGTCGTCGAGCCGAGCGAGGAGCGCCTCGCCGTGGGGACCGTGATCGCTCGGCTCGACACGATCGCCGGAGATGCTGGCGCACCGGGAGAGCCGGAACCTCCAATGCAGGCCGGCGCCGGCGACACGACGGCGAGCGACGATGCTCCACCGGTGATGCAGGCCGCGCCCGCGATGAGTCCACCCGTGCGCCATCTCGCCCACCAGCTCGGTGTCGATGACACTGCGGTCTCCGGCTCGGGACCCGACGGCGTGGTCACCCGTGACGATGTACGTCACGCAGCGGCCCGTCGGCCACCCACCGGAACCGGCAGTGGCCACCGTGTCCGCGCGACACCGATGGCGAGGCGGATGGCGTCCGAGCGGCATGTCGATGTCGCGACGCTCCAGTCACTGCGCGGCGACGGCCTCGTCACCTCGGCAGACGTCGCCGCAGCCGCCGGTGAATCCGGAGGCGAGAAGGCTGCACCGCTCCCCGCCAAGCCGGACGCCGGTGAGGCGATGCGCAGAGCCATCGCGCGGTCGATGGAACGGTCGAAGCGTGAGATACCCCACTACTACCTCTCCACACCGATCGACATGGCTCGAGCGATGGCATGGCTCGATGCCGTCAACGACGACCGCCCCATCACCCGCCGCATCCTCCCAGCTGCCTTGTTGTTGAAGGCCTCGGCCCTCGCCCTGGCGGACTTCCCCGAGTTGAACGGCCATTGGGTCGACGGCGGCTTTGCGGCGAGCCCGCGGGTGCATCTGGGCGTGGCCATTTCCCTACGAGGCGGTGGCCTCGTGGCTCCGGCGATCCACGACGCGAGCGACCTGTCCCTCGAGGACTTGATGACCGCCCTCACGGATCTCGTAGCACGGGCTCGTGCGGGACGCCTGCGCGGGTCGGAGATGTCGGAGCAGACCTGCACCGTCACCAACCTCGGCGACCGTGGCGTCGAGTCCACGTTCCCGGTGATCATCCCTCCCCAGGTGGCGATCATCGGCTTCGGCCGGGTCGCCGACGCGCCGATCGTTGCCGATGGATCAGTCGCCGTGCATCCCGTCGTGCACGCATCCCTCGCCGGGGATCACAGGGTCACCGACGGACACACGGGAGGATTGTTCCTCCTCGCCATCGAACGCCGACTCCAGGAGCCAGACGCCCTATGAACACCGACGAAGCGAAGCAGACGATCTTCTCGATCCTCGCGGAGATCGCCCCCGAGGTGGATGCAGCGACCGTGGAACACGGTGTCGACCTCTCCGAACAGCTGGATCTCGATTCCATGGACTTCCTCAACTGGATGATCGGGATCAGCCAGGCAACGGGGGTCGACATCCCACAGCGGGACACCTCCGAGTTCCTGACCATCGACGGTGCGGCGACCTACCTGGTGGACCACGAACCACAGTGACGAGGTCGACCCCGGCCATCGTCGCGCTGCGGTGCGCCGGGGCGACATCCGGGCCGGACTGATTCGGATCCGCCGATCCCTGAGTCGATCCCCGCTGCGCCGTGAGAGACGACGAATCGGCGAACGACCAACATCGCTTCCCGGATCAGTAATGTTCCGGGCAGTTCACTGAGGAGGACACGCATGGATCTCAAGCAGAAGATGGTCGATATGGCGATCGAGGCGACGGGTGACGACGAGATCTTCGTCGCCGGTGACTTCGAGCCGAAGGGGATGCTGTGGAAGCGGTCCGCCGGCGCAGCGGCCGGATCGATGGTCGGTGGTGCCGTATCGGGCGGCGACTCGTGGGCGAAGGCTGCCGGCGCTGCCGGCGGCATGGCTGTCGGCACCCTCGCTGCCGGCAAGGGCAAGGCTCCTGTGGTCGTGCTCGCAGCCACGCCGAGCAAGCTCTACGTGCTCGCCACTTCGATGGGGCAGGGCATGTTGCTCGCCAAGCACCTCGAGGTGCTCAACACGATGGACCGCGACGACCTCACCGTCACGATCAAGAAGCGGGCCATGACGCGGACGGTCGTCATCGAGGACGAGTCGGACGGTGGCAAGGTCGAGCTCGAGGGTCTCAAACTCGGATTGCATCACATGAACGACCTCCTCAACGTCCTCGATGAACAGGAGACCGTGGAGGCGGAGACCCGAGCGCGCATCGAGGCGGGCGAGGCCGGCGGGGCACCGGCGTAGCCCTTCGAAATCTCGTACGATGTGACCATGTCCACGGAACCTGTTTCACCGCCCGACCGCGAGTTCGCTGGTCGGGTGATGTTGCTGTTCACCGAAATGGGGAATGCCATCGAGGGAGTCCTCGGCGGTGTGGGGGTGGATCCATACATCATCCGCAACACGCCGTTGGCCACCCTGCTCCTGCTCCGCTTCGAGGGCCCGATGCGGCCCACCGCCCTGAGCCAACGGGTCGGGATGACCACGGGCGGGATGACCAAGGTGATCGACCAATTGGGCGAGCGAGGGCTGATCTCTCGTGGTGGCGAGCTGGCCGAGGATGGCCGCGCCGTGATCGTGTCGATCACCGAGAGCGGACGAGAGCTCGCCGATCGTGTCTGCGCGAGCTCCTACCCGGTCCTTCGCGAGGGCGCCGACAGGCTCGCGGCGCTGGAGATCCCCATCACCTGACCAGATCGTCGATGATTCCGTAGGTGGATGCGATCGCGGCACCGAGCCCGAAGCCGCCGATGACGTCGACGGGGTAGTGCGCGCCCACGTAGATGCGAGAACCGCCGACGACCCCCGCGAGGGCGACGCCGAGGGCTTTGGCAGTCCCGTTCCGGCGAGCGGTGAGCGCTGCGACGAGGGTGGCGACAACGGCGGCGTGCCCCGACGGGTAACCCAATCCATGGTCCGCCGATCCCATTCGCAGGACCGTGGCGTCATCGTGGTCACCGGGCCGGCCACGCGCGATCGCCTTCTTCAGTGCCTTGGCCCCTGCCCACGCCGCGAGACCGGTGCTCGCCACGCGCAGCGCTGATGCTCGGTCGCCCGTGGCGGCCACCACGGCCCCGATCGCCAGCGGTGCGCCGAGCGCTCCCGCCTGCATCGGAAGCCATGCAAGGGGAGCGAGCGCATCGGGGAGGTCGTTGATCCGTCGGAACGCAGCGGCATCCCAGGCAGGTACGCCCTTGCGTGCAACGGAAGCCGACCACACGACGATCGACGTCGACCCGAGCGCTCCGATCATGGACTGCACCATCCATTCCTTTCTGCGACGATGTCGCTTCCCTTGCAAGCGAACCGTACCTATGCTGCGCCGACAACAAATCAGGGCACCATGACCACCCAACACACCGACACCGAAGTGATCATCGACGAACCCGCTGACCGCGGCATCGAGCGTCACCCCAGTGACCTCCTCCGTCTCGTCCTCGCGGTCGCCGCCACGGGTCTCGGGTTCCTCCTGGCCTCCGGCCTCGATGATATTTCGGAGGCCATCACGGTGGAGGTCATCGACGGGTTCGATGTCTTCCCGAACTGGGTGATGGTGTTCATCGTGGCCCTGATCTCGCTCCTCGCCTTCTTCCTGCCGATCATCGCGATCATCTACTTCATCCGTAAGAAGCACTACCGCAGGTTGCTCCTCGCAGGCGTGGCGGTGGTGCTCTCGCTCGTGACGCTGTGGGCCGTGGAGTCATTCCTCGTCGAGAATTTCTCGCCACCGGATCTCGAGTTCTCGCCGCCGGCATGGGTCTGTGAACCCGGGACGACGCCCGAGGATGTCGGACTCCTCACATGCATCGAGGTCTCAGCTGACATCACGCCCCTCGAGCGGTTCGGCACGGTCGTCGGCTTCACGGCCTTCTTCGCCGCGGTGTACCCCTACCTGAACCGCAGGTGGCGACGGTTCGGTTGGATCTCTGTGACGATCTTCGCCATCGCCCGGATGCTCACGGCGCTGGATCCACCGATCGACGAGTTCCTGGCGATCGGGATCGCCTTCTCCATCGGTACGGCCGTGTTGCTGGCGTTCGGTGAACCGAATCGTCGACCTCGCGGCCACCAAGTGGTAGCAGCGCTCGAGCGGTCCGGTGTCGAACTCCGATCGCTCAGCCGTGCGGGCGTCGATGCCAGGGGATCCGTGCCCTACATCGCGACGACGACGGAGGGACAAGGCCTCTTCGTGAAGGTGCTGTCACCCGAGGAGCGAGCAGCCGACATCCTCTTCCGGATCTTCCGGATGTTCCGCCTCCGAGGCGTAGGGGACGAGCGTCCGTTCTCGTCGCTCAAGCGTGCGATCGAGCACGAAGCCGTCGTCTCGCTGAAGGCAGCCTCCGATGGCGTGCGCACTCCGAGGCTCGAAGCCGTTGCTGAGGTACGACCTGCGTCGATGGTCATGGCCTATGACCTCATCGACGGGAAGTCGCTCGATTCGGTGCCGGTGGACCAGCTCACCGATGACGTCCTCGCCCAGGTCTGGGGTCTGGTCGGTGAGCTCCGCGAGCGGAGGACCGCCCACCGCGATCTTCGACTCGCCAACGTCTTCCTCGCTTCTGACGGCGAACCCTGGTTGATCGACTTCGGGTTCTCGGAACTCGCGGCCACGGACGGTCAGCTCCGGAGCGACATCGCCGAGCTCGTCGCCTCCACGGCGTCGGTCGTCGGGGCCCAGCGCGCCGTGTCGTGTGCGATCCGCGGTATCGGGGCCGAGGCCGTCGCGGACTCGGCGTCGCGCATCCAGCCACTCGCGCTCAGCGGAGCAACGAGGGATGCGCTCAAGAAGCAGAAGGGACTCGGTGACGACATCCGCGAGGAGATCGCCGCCCAGACCGGGGTCGAGGAGATCCCGCTCGAGAACCTCGAGCGCATCAAGGCGAAGACGGTCGTCATGGTGCTCGGTTTCGCCCTGGCGATGTACTTCCTCATCCCCCAGCTCACGCAGACCGACTTCGGCGCCGTTCTCGAAGCCAACTGGGCGTGGGCGCCGGCGATCCTGATCGCGTCGTTCTTCACCTATGTGGGTGCGGCGTTCAACATCATGGGTTCGATCCCTGACCGCCTCGCCACCATCCCCACCGTCCTCGTCCAGTTCGCCGGTTCGTTCATCAACCGCATCACACCCGTGAAGGTCGGAGGGATGGCGACCAACGTCCGGTTCATGCAGAAGAACGGTGTCGAACTGCCCTCGGCTGTCGCCGGCCTCGGCGTGAGCAGCGTGTCGACGATGGCAGTCCACATGACCCTGCTTCTGACCACGGTGCTGTTCCTCGGACGCAACGCAGGCGACTTCATCGCACTCCCCTCGGGCAATGCCGTCCTGATCGGTCTCGTGGTGGTCTTCGCCCTGTCGGGCCTGCTGTTCTTCCTGCCCTTCAGCCGCAAGCTCTTCAAGGCGAAGGTGTGGCCCGCGATCAAGCAATCGGGGCGGGGCCTCGCCGAGGTCGCAACCACACCCGCCAAGGCCGTCCTGCTCTTCGGTGGTGCGCTGATGATGATCACCGCGTACATCGCGGCGCTGTGGTTCAGCCTCGAGGCCTTCGGTGGCGGGCTCGGTGTGGCAGCGGTCGCCCTCACCTTCCTCGGTGGCCAGGCGCTCGGCAACCTCGCTCCGACACCCGGTGGAATCGGTGCAACGGAAGCAGCCCTCATCGCTGCCATGACCGCCCTCGGGTTGGACACGACGACCGCAGTCTCAGCGACGTTCCTCTACCGCATCGGCACCTTCTGGCTGCCGATCATCCCCGGCATCTTCGCTCTCAGGAAGCTCGAAGGCGACGATCTCTTGTGACGGGACGCCGCGCAGGGGCCCTCGACGACCGGCCCTTGCTCACGGATCATCCGGCGGCGCTTCGTGCGTCCATCGTCCTGTGGGCGCTCGGTGGCTTCCTCTTCATCGGCCTGGCGATTCCCGCACTCGCAGACATCGTCCAAACGGTCGACGACTGGGTCTATGAGCTCGCCGTCGACCTCGAGAACGACATCGTCGTCGCCGTAGCGAAGGCGTTCGACCTCATCGGGAGCACGTGGGTGACCGCCCCGATCATCGTGATCGTCGGCGTGGCGCTGATCGTGCTCCGGAGGTGGCACGGCCTCGCGTTCTGGGTGCTGGCGATGGCAGCGTCGCAGCTCCTCATCGGGCCGATGAAGCTGCTGTACGAGCGTGAACGTCCGCCCATGCCGCTGGTCGAGACGACCAGCTTCTCGTTCCCCTCCGGGCATGCCGTGGCAGGGGCGGCGATCGCCGTGTCACTGGTGATCGTGTTCGTGCCAGCTGGACCCAGGCGGCGAAACCTCGAGATGCTCGCTGCTGCATTCGCCATCCTCATGGCGCTCAGCAGGGTCTACCTTCGTGCGCATTGGCTCTCCGATGCCACGGCGGGGGCCGCCCTCGGCGTCGCCGTTGCCATAGGCGCCGCCGCTCTGATCCACCGCATCGACTCCGCCAGGAACCGCGAGTAACCTCCTTCCTCGGGAAGAGGTCTGAACCTGCGGACCCCTGAAGACCATGGTGCGGGCAGAATCCGCGCCCTAAGGAGAGACCACCATGTCCGACCGAAAAATGCCGCTTGGTATCAGCGTCATCACGATCCTGATGTTCATCGGCGCCATCCTCGATATCGCGGCTGGCGTGTTCCTGCTCATCGAAACAGGCCCGGTGGCAGAAGCCGCCGATGTCAGCGAGAGCACCATCACGGGCGTAGCGATCGCACTCCTCGTCATCGGCGTGATCTTCGCTCTGTTGGCGTTCGGGCTCCGGTCCGCCAGCAACGGCGTGCGCCTGCTCATCGGGGTAGCCATGGCGCTGAGGATCATCGGCTCCGTGTACGTGATCATCGCCCTGCCGGCGTCGCGCTTCGAGGGACTCGTCACCGGTGTTCTCGCTCTGGTGGTTCTGTACTTCCTCTACGGCGATGAGGATTCGAAGGCGTTCTTCGAAAGCTGAGCCCCCGAGAACGCGATCACTATGGAGATGAGGGCCACCCTTCGGGGTGGCCCTCACGCGTGACGATCATCGGCGTGCGGTGGCGTCGCTGTGACGCGGGACTGGTAGCCTCACATCTGGCTGCTACGGCGGCGACTCGGTCTTCGAAGGTTCCCGGACCCGACAGCAGAGAGTCGGTTCCGGAACACCATCAGAGAGGGAGGCGCAGGGCCTCCCGTGAGGAAGGGTCAACACCCCCCATGAACATCTTCGTAGGCAATCTGCCGTTCAGTGCGTCCGAGGGAGACCTCCGCCAGATCTTCTCCGATTACGGTGAGATCGAGTCGGTTGCAATCATCCTCGATCGTGACACGGGCCGCTCGCGCGGCTTCGGATTCGTCGAACTCGCCGACGATGCGCTCGCGCAGAAGGCGATCGACGATCTTGACGGCTACGAGCTCAATGGACGCAACATCGCAGTGAACCAGGCCAAACCACGCAGGTGATCCGATGACCGACGATCGCACAGACACAACCAGTGCGAGCGACGCGACGGATGACTTCGGAGGCGACGGCGGTTCACGTTCCGACACGATGGAACCGTGCCCGATGTGCCGCATGAAGGTACGTCGGTCCGAGTTGGCGGTGCACCTCGCACACGCCCACAACATCGGTCCGTCGGCGAGCAACAAGCGCAAGGGACCACGCGGCGGCAAAGACCGTCGCTGACGATCCCGAACTCGACGGCGGCGACCCACGCCGTCGCGACGAGGCGAAGCACATCCACCCGATGGCGCACCGCCCGCTCGCGGCGACCGGTCGTCGCTGTCGCGCTGTGCGGAGCGCATGACGTCGGTCGCGGATGGCGATGCTGGTCGGGAGCATCTCGGCCGAGGGCGAGCTAGCGTCGCGACATGTTCGATCTCGACGCCGTCCGTTCGCAGTTCCCCGCCCTGTCCCGACAGGTCGGATCCACCACCGCCGCGTACCTCGATGGCCCGGGAGGAACCCAGGTATCCCAGGGCGTGATCGACGCCATGGCCGGGTTCCTGTCCGCTGGTGGAAGCAACCTCCACGGCCCCTTCGCGTCGTCCCACGAGACCGACGCCGTGCTCGACGCCGCACGCTCGGCCGTCGCCGACCTCTACGGTGCCCGACCGAATGAGATCGTGTTCGGCCAGAACATGACATCGCTGACGTACGCCTTCTCCCGTTCGCTTGCGAGGACCTGGCACCCCGGGGACAACATCGTGCTGTCCCGCCTCGACCACGACGCCAACGTCACACCATGGACCCAGGCCGCCTTCGATGCAGAGGTGGAGGTGCGATGGATCGACTTCCTCCCCGATCGCGAATGCACGCTGGATCTCGACACCCTCGATGCCGCCCTCGATGAACGCACCCGGCTTGTTGCGTTCAGCCACGCATCGAACGCCGTCGGAACCGTCACCCCGGTCTCGGACATCGTCGAGAGGGCCCACCGGGTAGGTGCTCTCACGTACGTCGACGCCGTCCACTACACACCCCATGGGCTGGTGGACGTCGGCTCCACGGGCACCGACTTCCTCGTGTCCTCCGCCTACAAGTGGTTCGGTCCCCACACGGGGTGCCTCTACGGTCGCGCCGAGCACCTCGACGCCATCGAGCCCTACAAGCTCCGACCCTCGCCCGACACCGCACCCGATCGATGGGAGACCGGCACGCAGTCGTTCGAGTCGCTTGCCGGTGTCACCGCAGCCGTCGACTACCTGGCATCGCTCGGCGAGGGCGACGACCGCCGGTCGCAACTGATCGCTGCATCGGAGCGGATCGCCCGCTACGAGGCAGGACTGTCCGAGCGGTTCCTCGCCGGAATCGCCGAGATGCCGGCGGTTCGCCTCGCCGGCCGCACGGGATCGGAGGGTCGGACGCCCACCTTTGCCATCGATGTCGCGGGGCGCCTGCCTTCCGAGGTCGCCGGCCTCCTCGGGGAAGCTGGCATCTTCGTCTGGTCAGGCGACTACTACGCCGTCGAGGTGATGTCCAGGCTCGGTCGAGCCGACCACGGGATGGTGCGGATCGGATTCGTCCACTACAACACGGCTGCCGAGGTGGATCGGGTCCTCGGAGCCCTCGACGCCCTCACCTGAGGGCACAGGCGACGGCACCGGACCCGTGGCCCGGGCGGGGTTGCTCCGACGAGGGGGTCAGACGGCCAACGTCCCTGCGAAGATCTGCCACGCGAGCAACGACTTGGCGACGAGGCTCAAGAAGATGTAGGCGGACTCTCCGAACAGGTAGTTGCGCCACTTCCCCGTCTGCCGGTACTGCAGCACCATGTTGATGGCGAACGTGTTGAAGAACACGAACAGCGAGAAGAAGATGCCCCACACGAATCCAGGGGTCTCCCCGCCCTGGAGGAGGTAGATGAGGATGCCGACCCAGGGGATGGCACCGGCGAACACTCCGAACCAGTACGACAGCCAGTTGGGCCTGCCTGGCCACTCGTACTTCTCCATGAGCAGACCGAACAGGATCATGCACACGTTCACGGCAGCCAGGGCGATCAGGGCCGTCACATCCGAGATGCCGCTGAGCGAGGCGATGAGCACGATCATCAGCGACGATGAGAACGAGTACTCGATCCACCGTGCGTAGTTCCGGTCGTACATGAGGTTGCCCTTGTACCAACCGAACACCCCGGGCGCTGACACGATGAAATGTGCTGCCGCCGACATGAACAAGAACAGGGCGACACCCCAAGCCACGCTGAAGCGGAACAGCTCGGTGAACTCCGGATCCGTCACCCCCGGCGGTCCATCGAGGAAGGTTCCGGTGACGGGAAGGGAGAACTCGTTGGCGAGGATCAGGACGATGACGCCCTGGATGAGATGCAGCAAGCCCATCCCCACGTTGTATCCGCGGAGGCGGGTCCACTGGCGATCGGGGGTCGCAGCCACGACCTCATCGAGGGGTTTGGCGAAGGTGCGGGAATCAGTCATGAACCCACGTTAGATGGGGACGGAGGGTCTCGATACCGTCCAGCGCCGCCATCGACCGATGTACTCCCTAGGCTCGCCACATGTCCGACACGCCGATTCCCCGTACTTCCTGGCCCGATGTCGTTGCGGCCTTCACGCGCTTCTTCGCCGGGCTGGGCGAGGTCGGCTGTCGAAGACGGAACCGTGTCGTTCGAGGCGCCCGATACGGGGCTGTCGGTGAGTAGCGACGGCACGTCGGAGTCCTTCATGCCCTTGCACGGTCTCTCCCTCACCTGGGACACGATCGCCTTCGACACACATCGGTGGGAAGTCCGACTCGTGGGACCTGGCGGGACCTACTCCTACATCGTCCCACCGAGCCTGCGCCCGGATCCGTGACCCCGGGGGTCAGCGAAGGTCGGCAGCGAAGACCCTGAAGGCCCCTGCCGCACCCGCAGTGATGGGGTGTGCATGACCGAAGCACGCAACGGCGAAGTCGAGTTCCGCCATCGTGCGGATGCTGTCGTCGAACACGGGCGTGGCCCGGTTCATCCACCCGCGGCGGACCTGACCGGAGCGGGTCGCCACGGCGGCATCGCCAACGAACAGGATGCCGCCCGATCGGTCGAGGACGTAGGACGTGTGGCCGGGTGTGTGGCCCGGTGTCGGCACGGCCCGGATGTCAGCGGGCAGGCGGGTGTCGGGATCCTCGATGATGTGGTCGACGCGAACGGGTGCACCTGAAGGGAGGAGGGACATGATCCGTCCCATGAACGGGATCCGCTCCATCACCGGTGGTGGGGGCTTCGGAACCTGCCCCTCGATCATCGCGGCATCAGCCCTCGCGGCGTAGAGCTGTCCGGTTGACGCCTCCACGAGGTTGGCCGCGCCGCCGACGTGATCGACGTGACCATGGGTGATCAGGATGGCGATGACGTCGGTGATGGCTCGCCCGATCCCGGTGAGACCGTCGATGACCGTGCCTTCCTGGCGCGGGAGCCCCGTGTCGATCAGGACGACGCCCTCGTCACCATCGATGATGAACGCGTTGACTCCCCGTGACACCTGGTGGACACCGTCCGCGATACGTTCCATGACGCCACGCTAGCCGCGGGATGGTGGAAGCTGACTCCGACCGATCCCGTTGGTGGCACGTCCCGATCAGGTGGTCGAACCCACGCCGGGGAGCGACTCCACGATGATTGTGACCAGCTTCACCGCGTTCACCACCAGCGCGATCGACATCGCCGCGATGGTGAGGATGATGACCCACCGGACCATCACGTCCCAATCCCATGCGTACGCAGAGAAGTCGAATGGGAAGACCCGATAGGTGGTCACCACAACAGCCATCGACAACCCGAGGGTGACCAGCTCACATGCGGTGGTGAACCACGGCTCGTCGTAGAACAGGAAGACCGTGTTGACCACGATCGTCGCGAGGAGCGAGGTGGTGAGGATCGGGAGGACGTCGCTGAAGTCGGCCGTGAGCCATTCCGGGACCCCCCACGCCAGGAGATTGTGCATGACGAAGAGGATCGCACCGTTGACCACGATGGCGATCGTGTAACCAAGACGTCGCGTCGTCGAAGGTCGACGCTGGGAAACGGCGGGTGTCACCGCGGTCATGGGACCATCGTACCGCATTGGTCAAACGCCAACTCAGGAATTGGGGCCGCCTTGGGAATGGGCCGACCTATCCCTCGCCGAGCTGGATCGTCAGACGGTCGATGACATTCGTGAGCTCGTCGCGAAGGGTGCGGGCGCCATCGAGGGCATCGTCGGCCTCGAGGATGCGCTGCTGGTCGAGCTCCTGGATGGGAGCGAGATGGGCGATGTCGTACATCGCGCCGACCGGTTCCCGATCGATCTCAGGTGCATCGACACCCACATCGGCACCCAGCTCGCTCGCGAGCGCCAGCACGCGCGTCAAGAGCGTGGAGCAATCCGCCATGACCTCCGCGACCATGTCATCGGATTTCGGCGTCGGCAACCTCTCCACCACAGCACGGGGGTATGGATCGTCGTCCAACCACCGCTCCACGCGCATCCGGTCGGTTCCCGTCGCGATGAGCATCACGGATCCGTCCTCCATCGGTGCCGACGCCACCGTGCGCACCACCGTTCCGATCGAGAAGTGCTCGCCGCCGTGGGCTTCGGCCACGCCTCGTTCGATCAGGACGATGCCGAACTCACCGTTGCCGGATACGAGGTCCTCGTGCAGCTTGAGGTACCGCGGTTCGAACAGGCGCAGCGGAACGACGCTGCCCGGGAAGGCGACGAGTCCCAAGGGGAACATGGGAAGGGTTTCCATGGATGCTCCGTGGTCGTACCCCCAGACTACGGAACGAGATGACCCCCGGGATCATCGGGGTGCTTCGCCGAAACACGTCATCGAACGCCTCGATCCCCCGCTGACCGGGTCCGAGGTCGTGGCTCACGTGCCCCCCGGCGATGCGTCCGTGTGTCATGGACGGCTTCCTAGGGTTGCCCCGTGCGCACCCATGCCCCCATCCTCGCCGCCGCCCTCGTCCTCGCCGCATGCACCTCCTCGGGACCGGACGTCGAGTCGACCACGACCCAGGACCTCGCTGACGCGACCACGACGACCACGACGTCCACGACGACCACGGCAGACCGCTTCGTCACCACGACCCCCGGCGGGGCCGTCGTCGTCCACCCCGGTGCCGGTGAGGAGCCCATCACGATCGACCAACCGGCCGGGACGGTGTCGCGCCAACCCGTGTGGCTCGCCGATGGATCCGTCCTGTTCGCGGCGGCGGATTCAACCGGTGCGGGTCGCCTGGTCGCCGTTGACGCCGACACCGGGGCCATGAAGTGGGACGCCGAGCTCAGCTCCCGTCCGTTCTTCTACCTCCCCTCCCCGCTGGGTGCCGCGGCAGCGACGACGTCCCTGCGCAACGATCCCGGTGGAGCCGGCCTGATCGCAGAACTCGTCGGGCCTGGTGGATCGGTGGAGCCGCTGTCGACCTCCTCCCCGTTCTATGCGACGTGGGCACCCGACGGTTCCGCGCTGGCGACCCATGTGGAGCAGTCGCGCCTGTCGATTCGCGACGCCACCGGAACGAGGGTCGTTTCCGAGCCGACGGGGACGTTCCAGGCGCCGGCCTGGGTCGCGGACGGCCTGGTCACCCTGCGCACGACGGCATCGGGACAGGTGCTCTCCGTGTGGGGCGACGACTCGTTCAGGGATGTTGCGTCGGTCGAAGGTTCCGTGCGCTTCGTCGTTGGCGGGGGCAAGGCGGCGATACAGTCGGTTCCGACGGACGACGATCCCGGCGGTGTGCAGGCGGCGCTGCCTGCCCAGGAGCTTCCGGCGATTCCCTCCGGTCGCCTGACGGTCGTGGATCTGGTGACCGGTTCCATCGAACCGGTCACGGATGTGCTGACGCCGTTGTTCCAGTGGGACCCCACGGGGTCCCGTCTTCTGTATGCGACCTTCGACACGGGAACGACCCTCGACCTCACGTGGCATCTGTGGTCAGACGGGCAGATCGATGACTTCTCGAGCTTCTTGGCCCAGCCGCAGTGGTTCCGCGATGTCGTGCCGTTCTTCGACCAGTACGACCAATCCGTGTCGTTGTGGTCGGCCTCGGGCGCATCGTTCGCCTATCCCGCCGTGGTCGGTGGCGCACCTGTGGTCGTCGTCCAGCCGACCTCGGGGGAGCCCGCGACCACCATCGAGAATGCGACGTGGGTGGCATGGGATCGACGGTCGCGGTGACACTGGGGGCATAATCAGCTGGTGCAAGTCCCTTCGAGAATCCTCTACGGCGGCCGTTCCGGTGCGCCCCTGGCCCTGATCGCGGCCACCGCAGCCGTCACACTCCTCTTCTCGTCCACACCGTTCCTGATCGCCCCGATCGCCGAGCGTTTCGATGTTTCCGAGGGTCTCGTCGGGGCGATCTCCGTGGTCCAGGTCGGTGCCTTCGCCGCCGTCAACTTCGTCTTTCCCCGGTTGTTGCGCCCCAACGGCCGCATTCTCCGTGCGGCAGCGATCACACTGGTCGCCTTCAACCTCCTGAGCGCCATCGCCCCTTCGTTCGTCGTGCTGGTGTCGATGCGTACGGTCGCCGGCGCGGCAGCCGGCACGATGACCTGGCTCGCGTGGACCAACGCGATGAAGCGGACGAGTTCCATGTCGTCGATCGCCGCCACCGGACCGGTTACTGCGCTCCTGGCCGCGCCCCTCATGTCGATACTCGCGGGGTACGGCGACCGTGTCGTGTTCCTCGTCCTCGCCCTTGCGGCCGTTCCCGCCTCGATCCTGCTCGCACCCATCACGGGGAAGCGACGTGCCCGTGGGGTTCTGTCGGGATCACGGTCGAACCGCGTGCTCCTCGCATCCCTGTTCGGGGCGACGTTCTTCGGATCAGCGCTGTTCATCAACCAGTCGATCGTCGCACGCGACATCCACGACCTATCGGCCGTAGCGTCGTCGATCGGGTTCAGCCTGAACGCACTCGGCGGCCTGATCGGTGCGCGGCTGGCCAGCCGTCACCGATACCCCGGTTGGTTCATGGTGTCGATCGGGCCAGCGGCGCTCCTGAGCGTCATCGGTCCGCCGGTCATGTTCTATGTCGGCTTCTTCTGGTGGGGCTTCGCGTTCTGGATGGCGATCCCCGGAGTGCTCCAGATGCTCGTGGATCGATCCCTCGAACCGAGCGAACGTGCGGGCGACGGTCAGGGTGTACTCGCCCTCGGTCGCGCAGCAGGCCCGGCCCTCGGTGGCGCGTTCGTCGACAACGGCGCCCTCACCGCGCTCGCCGCTACGACCGCCATCGGCGTGGCGTTCTCCGGTCTCTCGATTGTGGGCGTCAAGGAGGGTCGCGATCGGTTGCCAGCCACCGATCCACGCACCATCGACCAACAGGACGACGAGTGACCGTCGGCAGACGTCCGTGTCCTTCCTCGGTCGGATCTCGTACACTGCCGTCCCACATCCCGGGACAGCGCCAGACGGGGGGCGTAGCGATGCACACGCAGCAGCTTGCACCAGCGACGCCGAACCCGGTGCGTCGTGACTGACACCTTCACGCTCGTCCTCGCGTTCGGTGTCGCCTGCCTGGCCGCCTATCAGGTCGGCATCTGGTTCTCGGCCCTCGGACTGCCGAAGATCACCGGCTACCTGGCCGTTGGCGCCCTGATCGGCACCTTCGGCATCGACCTCATCCCGACGAGCGCCGCGGACGACCTCCGGTTCATCGACGAGCTCTCCCTCGGTGTGATCGCGTTCGTGGCGGGTAGCGAGCTGTACCTCCCCCAGATCAGGAGTCGGCTGCGGACCATCTCGTTCATGGCGACCGGCATCGTGGCGTCCGGTCTGCTCCTTCTCGGTTCGGCCATCTTCGCTCTGTCGGGGATCGTCGACCTCGGGCGCGATTTCACGGCTGAGGAGCGCCTGACGGTCGCGATCATCGGATGCGTCGTGTTGCTGGCGTTGTCACCGCCGTCGACGATTGCCGTGATCAAGGACGTCCGCGCCCGGGGACCGTTCACATCGACCATCCTGTCGGTCACCGTGGTCATGGATGTGGTGGTGATCATCCTGTTCGCCATCGCCAGCGGCCTCGCCGTTGCCGTGCTGACGGATGCCGGCCTCAATCTTGGTTCCCTCGGGGTCATCGCCCTCGACATAGCGATCGCCCTGGCCCTCGGATTCATCGTCGGCAAGGGCCTGGGTTGGGTGTTGGCCAGGCGATGGCCGCGCCTCGCCAAGATCGTGCTCATCCTGGGCCTCGGTATCGGCATCTTCTCGCTCGCAGGGGTCATCGACACGTGGACGGCGGAGAACCTGGCGTTCGAGATCTACATCGAGCCCCTACTCCTGGCGATGGTCGCCGGGTTCGTGGTCACCAACGCGACGGCCCAACGTGATCAGTTCGAGTCGCTCCTCCACGACATCGGGCCGCTGGTCTACGTCGCCTTCTTCACCCTGACGGGCCTCTCCCTCAAGCTCGACGTGCTGCTCGAGCTCCTCCCCATCGCCATGATCCTGTTCGTGGTGCGCATCATCGCCATCGGCATCGGCTCGTCGTCGGGGGCCGCAGCGGCACGCTCGGATCGCGTGTTGATCACGACGGGCTGGACCGCGCTCATAACCCAGGCGGGCATCGCCCTCGGACTTGCGAGGGAGGCAGCAGTCCAGTTCCCCGAGCTCGGCGCTTCGTTCTCGACCCTCATCATCTCTGTCGTCGTACTCAATGAGGTCTTCGGGCCGTTGATGCTCAAGGCGTCCCTCAAGCGGGCTGGCGAGGTCGACGGGGGCGCAAACGAACGGCGCGACGCGGTCATTTTCGGCATCGAATCGTCATCGTTGAACCTCGCTCGCCAGCTCGAAGCATCGGGTTGGTCGGTGAGACTCGTCGACCGTGACGACGGCCAGGTGCGTCGGGCTGCCGACGAAGGGTTGCCGTCGGTCCATGTCACGGATCTCAACCCGGCGACGCTCGATGGCTTCATCGATGCCAGTGTCGATGCGGTGGTTGCCATGTCCGGTTCCGATGCCGATGACCTGGTGGTGTGCACCCATGCCGTCGACGCGCACGGTGTCCAGCGCGCCGTGATCCGGCTCGATGACCTCAGCCTCGCACCGGCGATGCGTGATCGGGGCGTGCTCATCGTGGATCACTCGTCAGCCATGGTGAACCTGCTCGAACAGGCTGTGCGCGCACCCCAGAGCCTCGGCCTCGTCCTCCACAACGATCCGAACTGGGAGGCGGTCCAGATCACCGTCACGAATCCCGACGCGGTGGGGACGGAGATCCGCCAGCTCCGCCTTCCCCAGGACGTCCTCGTGGTGGCGATCGTACGGTCCGGTCAGACGATCGTCCCCAACGGATTCACGACCCTCCGCCGCGCCGACGAGCTCAGCCTCGTGGGATCACCCGAGAGCCTCGCCGAGGTCACGCTCCAGCTCGGTTTCTGACCGACGCGACTCAGCGTTCCTTGGCCCACAGGCCTGCGTTCGCGGTCACGTACGTGCGCAGGTCGGTAGCCGGCCGGTCGAGCAGCCTGGTCACCGTGTCCGTCACCGGGGCGGCATCTCCCTTGCGGAGTCCCGTGTGGAGCACGGTCTGGACGGTTGCGTGGGCGATGACGAGACCCTGTCCGCGCAGGTGCCTGAAGTAGCCGAGCACCGAAGCGGGCTCATAGCGGATCGTCCTTCCGAGGACCTCCGACATGAGCGAGGCGAGCTGTGTGAACGTCACGGCCTCAGGACCCGTCAGGTGGTACGCCGCCCCTTCATGGCCATCCGTCGTGAGGGTCACTGTGGCCACCTGACCGATGTCCGCGGCATCGATGAAGGCGACGAGACCGTCTCCGGCAGGGACGTAGATGCGGTTCCCACCGACGATGTCGTACCGGTACGCGGTCGCGATGTTCTGCGAGAAGAACCCCGGGCGCAGCATCGTCCATGCAACGCCCGAGTCCATGAGGTGCTTCTCGATGCGGTGGTGGGGAACGATCTTGTTCGATTCTGCGCCCGCTACGGAGGAGAACACGATGTGGTCCACGCCTGCGGCCCGAGCTGCATCGATGAACGCATTGAGGGTGGGTCCGACTCGTGAGATCGCCGGCGGGCGGATGAGGAACACACGGTCGGCACCATCGAGGACGGGCCCGAACGTCGCCGGGTCCTGGAAATCGAGCCGTACTGCCTCGACATCGGGACCGAACCGTTCGGCCATGGGATCCGTGACGATGTCGGCCGTCCGCACCCGAGCGCCACGTGCCTCGAGTCCGGCAACGACATGCGAACCGACGTTCCCGAGGGCTCCTGTGACGACGATCGGTATGTGTGCTCCTTGGTCCACGAAATGCTGGCACACAACCAGCGCTGTGCGACATCGAGGCCTGTCCCGTAGCGTCTACCTAGATCGGGTCGCGCAACACTGGACAGGTCATGCAGTGGCCGCCGCCACGGCCTCGTCCCAGCTCGGATCCCTCGATCTCGATCACCGTCACCCCGGCATCGCGGAGGCGTTCGTTGGTGAACTCGTTCCGGTTGTAGGCGATGACGACGCCCGGTTCGAGGGCGACCACGTTGTTTCCGTCGTCCCACTGCTCGCGTGCCTGTTCGAAGCTGTCGCCGCCTGTCGGGATGACGCGCAGCCGATCGAGGTCGAGGGCCTCCCGCACCACATCGATCCACCCCTGTTCCTCGATGACCACCTCGACGCCGTTGTCGGCCGGGTAGTAGCTGATCGGACGGATCATCTCGACGACGGGGGCGTAGATCGTCACGAGGTCGCGGTCACAGAAGGTGAAGACGGTGTCGAGGTGCATGCTTGCGCGGTCTCGCGGCATCTTGGCGGCGAGGACACGGTTTGCCGCGCCGTGGTCGAACAGCGCCTTGGCCAGTTGGCTCACGGCCTGGTAGGTGGTCCGTTCGCCCATGCCGACGAGCACGACGCCGTTGCCGACCGGCATGACATCCCCGCCCTCGAGGGTGGCACTCCCTCGATCCCGTTCCGCCGGATAGCCCCACCAGTACGTGAAATCACCGTCGCGGAAGTGCGGATGATGCTTGTAGATGGCAGCGAGGTGGAGCGTCTCCTTGCGTCGCGCTGGTGAGAACTTCGGGTTGATCGTCACGCCGTCGTAGATCCAGCTGCTCGAATCCCGTGTGAAGAGTTGGTTGGGGAGCGGCGGCAGGACGAACTGGTGATCGCCGTACGCCTTGGTGGCCCACGAGCGGAATCCCGCCGGCAGCTCGCCGACCGTGACCCCGCCGATCAGGTGGCGAACCAGCATGGCGGGTTCGAGCTCGTCCATCCACGAACGCATGGCATCCACGCCGTTCACGCCCACCTCGTCTGCGATCAGCTTCCGGTCGAGGACGTATGCCCGTCCCTCGGGTGTGGCGACGACCTCTTCGAGCAGTTCGTGCACGAGCATCACGTCGATGCCGAAGTCGTCCCGCATGATGGCGACGAACGCGTCGTGCTCCTCTCGGGCACGCGTCGCCCAGGGGACGTCGTCGAAGAGGAGCTCGGCTGCGTTGGTCGGGGTGAGCCTGCGCATCTCAGGGCCTGGTCGGTGGACGATGACCCGCCTCAGCTTCCCGACCTCGGAATGCACCCCGAACGATGACACGGCTCTCCCCCTTCCCTCGACGATGGAGTCTACCGACGACGATCTTCGCGGCGAGGCCAGCCCCCAACCGTCGCTGCGGACCTAGGATCGGTTTCACCAACCGTCAGTAGGAGCCCCAGTGCCACGTAACGAGGATTGGAAACGGTCGGCCGTAACCGCCGGGCTTTCCCTCGCCAATCGTTTCAACCCTTTGACAAGCGATCCGTCCGCACCGATCAAGACGATCGCCTTGTTCAACTCCTTTGGGCCGTCGCTGATGCCCCGGTCATCGCTCCATCAGGGCCTCGCCGCTGCGGCTTCGGTGCTCGTGGCGGAGGGGGTTGGAAGGGGCTTTGACGCCGTCGTTCGGAGGTTCGTTCCCGCATCGTCGCCGTACGCCGCTCGTCTGGGTGCACGGATGGCGCTGACCGGCATCGGCTTCGCACTCACGAAGCTTCCCCAGACCGACGATGAGCGAACCGTCGTGGCATCCACGCGCACCATGGGGCGACTGGCCATGGCCGGGGGCGTAGGCGGCATGGTCTTCGAGAGCGCCTCGGAGATCCAGGCACGATTCCCGGCGACCGGTGCAGCTCGGCCGATCCTGGTGGGTTTGGGAGGATTCGGCGGTGCCCTGCTGTACTCCGAGACCCTGCTCAAGTCGCGCATCGGCATCATCGAGCGGTGGTCCGAGGACGACAAGCCGGCCAGCCTGCCTGCATCGATCGGGATCGGGCTGGTCGCCGTGACCGGAGCCCGGGGCATCGGACATGGCTTCCTGGCAACACGCAATGCATCGATGGACTACTTCGGCGACGACGCCGTGCGTCGGATGATCGGACGAACGGTCAACGTCGCTTTCTGGGCGGGTGCCACGGTGATGGCCTACAACGGTGTCGTGAGCTACATCGCCCGCTCCAACGAGAAGATCGAACCCGCCTACAGCGAGGTCCCGGAGTCACCGTTCGTTTCCGGGGGTCCCATGAGCCATTCGCCGTTCAACGAGCTCGGATTGCAGGGACGGCGCTTCGTCACGGACGTGATCACGCCTGACCTCATCGAACGGGTGCTCGGGGAACAAGCTGCGGCCCATCCGATCCGGGCATACATCGGGTACAACAGCGAGCCGCTGTATTCGACCGGCCGTTCGGAGATGGCCCTCGAGGAACTCGACCGGCTCGGGGCGTTCGATCGCAAGTACCTCCTCCTGTTCGCTCCGACCGGTACCGGTTGGGTCGACCAGACCATGATCGAGTCTGCAGAGATCTTCGCCAGGGGCGACATCGCGACCTGCTGTATCCAGTACGGCCGTTCCCCGAGCTTCCTCGCCGTCCAGAAGGTGGCCCTGGGTCGCCAACAGTTCCGCCAGCTGCTGTGGGGCATCACCCAACGCCTTGCGGAGCGTGCACCCGCCGACCGGCCGAGGGTGTTGGTCTTCGGTGAGAGCCTCGGTGCGTGGTCGTCGTCGGATGTCGTGATGCATCGCGGCATCTCAGGCTTCGACCACTACGGCATCGATCGTGCCCTGTGGTTCGGCCTCCCCGGTCTCGCCAAGTGGTCCAAGAACGGAATGCGCGATGGCGCCAGCGAACTCGTCCCCCCAGGAACGGTGCGGGCATTCGATCGGTACGAGCAGTTCGAGGAGCTCTCGGCGGAGGAGCGCGACAAGCTCCGCGCCATCATCCTCGACCACGACAATGACCCGATCGCACAGGTTTCGTTCCGGTTGGCGGTCAAGCAGCCAAGGTGGCTCCACCCCGACGAGCCGAAGGGTCGCAACATACCCGAGTCGATGGAGTGGATCCCGATGTTGACGTTCATCCAGGTGGCCGTCGACGCCATGAATGCCATGCGGGTGATCCCGGGGGAGTTCAAGTCCTTCGGTCACGACTATCGCGGCGACACCGCCCGATTCGTCCAGGGTGCGTACGGGTTCGACCCGGTCACCGACGCACAGATGCAGGCCGTCGATGATGCACTTCGCCAGCTCGAGCTCGAGCGAGGCGAGCGGATCAAGAGGTCCAAGGAAGCGATCAAGGCACAGGACTCCGATGTCCCGACCCGCACTCGTGGACCGAAGTTCCTACGTGACCGAGGTCCTGCCGACGTCGGGAACCAGCTGATGGAAGCGAGTCCGGGCGAGGCCCAACGCGACTACCAGTGACGCCAACGACTGTATCGAGGCGATAATGGCGGCCATGGAATCGCGACCCGTCGACGGCGACCTGCAAGCCCTCTGCGACGCCGCTGGGGTCGTCACCGCATGGGTCGATGCCTGGAATCGACCCCAGGTCGTCCCGGCCGAGGACCTGCTCGGCGTGCTGGAGGCCCTGCTCGGCCGCGACCTCTCGACGAAGGCAGCGATCGTCGCCGCCACGCGCGACCTACGCGGCGATGTTCCCACGATCGAACCGATCGTGGTTGCATGGGACGGGCTGGTTCCGCCCATCGAGGTTCGCACCGCCGTCACCGATGGCGTCGTGATCCTCGAATCCGGCGGCGAGGTACCGGTGCGTATCGACGACCGTACGGTCGTGGTACCGCCGCTACCTGTCGGCTACCACACCCTCGCCCTGAACGGTGGGGACCACACGGCCCGGATCTTCGCAGCCCCCATGCAAGCGCATCCAACGCCACGCGGGGTTCTCGGACTCATCAGTCCCACCTATTCGCTGCGCCGGAGCGCTGCGGAAGACGTCGGTGTCGGAACGCTTTCCGAGCTCGCGGGCCTCGCGGACGTGTGCCTCGACGCCGGCGTTGCCGTCGTCGGGACGCTTCCGTTGCTGGCGGCGTTCCCCGACCAGCCCTCGCCCTACGCCCCGGCGTCGCGGCGGGCATGGAACGAGGTGTTCGTCGACTTCGCCGCGATCCCCGACTGGTCGACGCCCTCGCCGGTTCCAGCTGGCGACCCGAGGTGGGTCGATTATGACCGGACCGGCAGGGCGATCCGCGATTCACTGGCGTCATATGCCAGCCATGTCGGTCGTACCCCGCGCCTGCGCGCCGAGGTCGACTCGTTCGTCAGTCGGGACCCGGAGATGGCGGCGTACGCACAGTTCCGCGCCCTCGCTGACGATCATGGACGGAACTGGCGCGCATGGTCCCACGGCATCGTGCCCGATCCCGAGCGGATCGCCTACCACGAGACCGTGCAGTGGCTCATGGACGGGCAGCTCCGCACCCTGTCGTCCGACCTCGAGGCACGTGGCCAGTTCCTCTACCTCGACCTCCCCATAGGGTGCCACCCGGATGGCTTCGACATCTGGGACCGACCAGAGCTCTTCGCTCCTGCCTCACTGGGCGCGCCACCCGACACCCTCTTCGTCGGTGGTCAGGACTGGGGCCTCCCGGCCTCGATCCCCAAGCTTTCACGTCTCGACGGCCACGCCAACTTCCGCAAGGCGATCGCACGCCAGCTTTCGGTTGCGGGACTCCTCCGTATCGATCACGTCATGGGCATTCATCGAGCGTGGTGGGTTCCCCATGGCGCCGGTGCCACCCATGGAGCGTATGTCATGCAGCCCACCGACGAGATGTTCGCCATCATCTGCATCGAATCGGTTCGCGCCGGCGCGGGAGTCGTCGGTGAGAACCTCGGAACCGTGCCGCCAGAGATCCGCTCGGCCCTCGACGAGCACGATCTCCTCGGCATGGCCGTTGCCCAGGACGGCGTCTCGGAGCCACGCCCGAACGACCTCGTCGCCCTCTCGAGCCACGACACTCCGGCATTCGCCGCCTGGTGGGAGGCGATGGACGTGGACGACCTCCTCGATCTCGGGGTGTTCGACGACGAGCGGGCAGACAACGAGCGTGAGCAGCGCTGGGCCGCGATCGAGGGTCTCCGTCGCCAGTTCGGGACGGACGCGCCCGAGGAGACCCGGGACGCCCTCATGACATGGATGGCGGGAACATCCGCTGCCGTTGCGTTGGTGAACCTCGATGACCTCATCATGGAGCATCGCCGTCAGAACATCCCTGGAACCGATTGGGAACGGCCCAACTGGCGGCTTCGCCATGACGTGACACTCGATGAGCTGGCGACCGATGACCGCTTCATGGATCGGCTGCGAGCGATCGCCGCCGCCAGGCCCGAACCGCAGGGATGATGGGCGTTCAACGCATGGTCCCCATCTACAATCGGTGCCTGCCCGCTCCCCAAGGATTGACGTGACTGGATTGACCACGCGGTCGGAACTCGAATCCCTGCTCATTCGGGCGGCCAGCAACTACTCGTGGACCTGGGATCGTCGCACCCAGGACCTGTTCGACCGGTTCCCTGCTGCGACCGCCGGCCTCCACCCACGCCAACGCGTCCGTGCCTTCACGGATGCCGACTTCGACCGGTACCTCGCCGACGCGACGTTCATCCAGGAGGCGCGCGAGGCGGCTGCGAGGGTCCCTGACCCCGATCCGAACCCCAGCGCGACCATCGCCTACTTCTCGCCCGAGTTCGGCGTGTCCGAGACGCTCCCGCAGTACAGCGGGGGCTTGGGGATCCTCGCTGGCGACCATCTGAAGGCAGCCAGCGACCTCGATCTGCCCCTCGTCGCGGTGGGCCTCTTCTATCGAGACGGCTTCTTCCATCAGTCGATCACCGGTGACCGCCAGCGCGAGCACTACGAACGATCCGACCCTCGCTCGCTTGGCCTCGAACAGATGCCAGTCATCGTCGACATCACGATGGACGACCGCATCGTCAAGGCGCGAGTGTGGAGGGCCGACGTGGGCCGCACCAAGCTCTACCTGCTCGACACCGACGTCGAGCTGAACGATGAGCGAGGCAAACGCGTTTCGGACCGCCTCTACAGCGGCGACCGCGAACACCGCATCCGCCAAGAGCTGCTCATGGGTGTCGGTGGCGTTCGTGCCCTTCGCCAGCTCGGCTACCAGCCAGAGGTCTTCCACCTCAATGAAGGCCACGCCGGCTTCCTGGCCCTCGAACTCATCGGGGACGCCGTCGACACGGGTCTGTCACTCGACGAAGCGGTCGATGCTGTCAAGCCACGGGTGGTGTTCACGACGCACACGCCGGTGCCAGCCGGGATCGACCGCTTTTCCCACGAGCTCATGGAGCGATATCTCGGCGTCTGGTCGGATCGCTACGGCGTGTCCATGGGCGAGATCCTCGACCTGGCTCACATGCCCGGCGAGGAGGACAGCTTCAACATGGCTGCGTTCTGCCTGCGCGTGGCCAGCCGGGCGAACGGTGTCTCATCGCTCCACGGTGAGGTCTCGCGTGAGATGTTCGCAGATGTGCCGGGAGGCTCAGAGATCACCTCCGTAACCAACGGCGTCCATGCTCGGACCTGGGTCGCCAGCGACCTCCAAGCCCTCTTCGAGGGGGCAATGGGCCCGGACTGGGGTTCGGGCTTGACGCCGTCGTGGGACGGTGTCGATGCGCTCGATGACGATGCCCTACGGTCCGTGCGGGCAGCAGGGAGAGCCAGGCTCATCGATCTCGTCAATCGCCGGGTCGGTCCGCGCCACGCCCTCGATCCCGACGTGCTCACCATCGGGTTCGCCAGGCGGTTCGCGACGTACAAACGCGCCGATCTCCTGCTCCGCCAGACAGAGGCTGTGGCCGCCCTCCTCGCAGACGACGACCGACCCGTCCAGTTCGTGTTCGCCGGAAAGGCACACCCGGCCGATGAACCAGGCAAAGAGGTGCTCCACCGCGTCGTGTCGTTCGCCCACTCGCCCGAGGCGAGGGGCCGGTTCGTGTTCATACCCGACTACCAGATGGCGGTTGCCAAGGCCATGTACGCCGGTTGTGACGTATGGCTGAACAACCCCGTCCGCCCAAACGAGGCATGCGGGACCAGCGGCGAGAAGGCCGCGCTCAACGGCGGCCTGAACTTCTCGATCCTCGACGGATGGTGGGCCGAATGCTTCGACGGTGCCAACGGATGGGCGATCCCGACATCCGATGCATCCGACAGGGCCCAACGAGACGATGAGGAGGCGGCCGCGCTCTTCGGGATCCTGATCGACGAACTCGTACCCCTGTTCTACGACGGGGAGGGTCGCCCGAGCGCTTCGTGGCTCGCCAAGGTACGCCACAATTGGAAGTCCCTCGGCCCCTTCGTCACGGCTGCCCGCATGGTGGACGAGTACGACCGGCGGTTGTACCGGCCAGATTCGGGCTCTTGACCGCTCCCATCTGGCCGGGGAAGGCGTACCCCGAGGGTGCGACCTTCGATGGATCGGGAACGAACTTCGCCGTATTCGCCGAGCACGCGGACCGTGTCGAGGTCTGCATCTTCGACGACGAGGGGTTCGAGACGCGCCTCCGACTCCCCGAGACGACAGCTCTGGTGCACCACGGATACGTTCCGGGCGTCATGCCGGGGACTCGCTACGGATTCCGCGTCCACGGACCGTGGTCACCGGCCGATGGTCTCGTGTTCAACCCGAACAAGCTCCTCCTCGATCCCTACGCGAAGGCCATCGAGGGAGAGGTGGCGTGGTCCCAGGCGGTATTCGGGTACCAGCTCGGACATCCCGATCGGATCGATGAGAGCGACAGCGCACCAGCGATGCCGCGTTCGATCGTCGTGGACGACCGTTTCGATTGGGTCGGCGATGTCACCCTCGGGCGACCGCTCTACGAGTCGGTGATCTACGAGACACACGTCAAGGGCATCACGGCGCTGCACCCGGATGTGCCGCCCGAGCTGCGCGGAACCTACGCAGGTCTCGCGAGCGACCCCGTCATCGACCACCTCGTGAGCCTCGGCGTCACCGCGGTGGAACTCCAACCCATCCATCACTTCGTGTCCGAGCACACCCTCGTCGAGCGCGGTCTCACCAACTACTGGGGCTACTCGTCCATCGGCTTCTTCGCCCCCCACGGTCCGTATGCGGCAACGGGTGACCGCGGTCAGCAGGTGCGCGAGTTCAAGGCCATGGTCAAGTCCCTGCACCGGGCAGGCATCGAGGTGATCCTCGATGTCGTGTACAACCACACCGGTGAGAGCGGACCCCTCGGTCCGACGCTGTGCTTCCGCGGTCTGGACAACGCTTCGTTCTACCGCCTCGACCCGAACGATCGCAGCCGCTATGTCGACTACACCGGGACGGGCAACACCCTCAACGTGCGCCATCCCCATGTCCTCAAGCTCATCATGGACAGCCTCCGGTACTGGGTCACCGAGATGCACGTCGACGGGTTCCGGTTCGACCTCGCGTCCGCGCTTGCCAGGGACCTCCACGACGTCGACAAGCTCGCAGCCTTCTTCGATCTGATCCACCAGGATCCCATCGTGAACCGCGTCAAGCTGATCGCGGAACCTTGGGATGTCGGCGACGGCGGGTACCAGGTCGGCAACTTTCCCATCCTGTGGAGCGAGTGGAATGCGAAGTACCGCGATGGTGTCCGCGACTACTGGCGGGGTGCGGAGTGGACCCTCGCCGATTTCGCCTCGCGCTTCACGGGAAGCTCAGACCTCTACAGCTTCGCAGGGAGGCGGCCGCACGCCTCAGTCAACTTCGTCACGGCCCACGATGGCTTCACCCTCAACGATCTGGTCTCCTACGACCAGAAGCACAACCTGGCGAACGGGGAGGCGAACCGCGATGGCGAGAGCCACAATCGGTCGTGGAACTCAGGCCACGAGGGCCCAACCGATGACCCGTCGATCATCTCGATCCGGAAGCTGAGGAGCCGTGCCATGTTGACGACGCTCATGCTGTCCCAAGGGGTGCCGATGCTGTTGGGTGGTGATGAGATCGGGAGAACGCAACGAGGAAACAACAATGCCTATTGCCAGGACAACGAGATCTCGTGGTACGACTGGGAGAACACAGACGAGGACCTCCTCGCCTACACCACGGAGCTGATCCGGCTCCGCACCGACCACCCCGTGTTCCGGCGACGGCGGTGGTTCGAGGGCCGCAGCGTGACCGGTTCGTCGCACGACGACATCGCCTGGTACAAACCGGATGGGACGGCGATGGGGGACGACGACTGGCAGCGCGGGTATGCGAAGTCCCTGTCCGTCTTCCTCAATGGCAAGGGGATTCCGACCACCGACGAACGCGGCAGGAGCGTCGTCGACGACAGCTTCCTGATCCTCTTCAACGCCCACTCCGAACGCGTGCGGTTCACCATGCCACCCGAGATCGCCCACCATGCATGGGACATCGTCCTCTACTCGGCTGCCGGGCTGGCACCCGAGTTGCCGGTGGATGCTCCCGAGACCGGAGAGGTCGAGGGATGGTCGGTGGCCGTCCTCCGACGACGGAACGGTGTCACATGAGGATCCTGTTCGCCACGGCCGAGGTGTCGCCGCTCGTGTCGGTCGGTGGCCTCGCAGAGGCTGCCGCTGGCCTCGTTCGCCAGCTCCGGTTGCTCGGTGTCACGGTGGAGCTCGTCGTCCCGGATTACACCGGTGCCGTGCTCGAATCCGAGCAGGTGATCCATCTCGACGTCCCGTCATGGGCACGCCCGGCCCAGGCGAGGTCGGGGAACCTCGAGGGGGTGGGTCCCGTCACCCTCGTGGACGTACCGGGGATGCACCGCCCGCACCCGTACACGGATGCCTCGGGCGAGGGCTGGCCGGACAACGCCGATCGGTTCCTCGGATTCTCGGCAGCTGTCGCCGCACTGACGCGGGTGCATCAGCCCGATGTGGTCCACTGCAACGATTGGCACACCGGGGCGGTACTCAGCTTCCTCCAGGGTGCGTATCCGTCCGTGTTCACCATCCACACGCTGGGTTACCAGGGATGGACCTCGGGCGGCTGGCTCGATCGATTGCCCTTCCGCACCGATGCGTTCGAGTCGTACGGGGGTACGAACCCACTCGCCGGTGCGATCCAGATCGCCGACCGAGTCGTGGCGGTGAGCCCGTCGTACGCGGCGGACATCATCACGCCCGAGGGCGGCTTCGGGCTCCATACCCAGCTCCAGGCTCTCGGCGATCGCCTCGTCGGGATCCGCAACGGCATCGACACCAGCCGCTGGAACCCGCGTCACGATCCGTGGATCAGCGTCCCGTTCTCGTCCGAGGACCTGGCGGGCAAGGCGGCGTGCCGACGGGCCCTCGCCGACGAGATCGGATGGACCGGCGGCGCCCCGATCGTCGGGATGGTCAGCCGTCTCGTCGAACAGAAGGGGATCGACCTCGCCCTCGAGGTGGTCAGGTATGCCGAGCACCTGCCGTTCCGCCTCGTCCTCCTCGGTTCGGGGGACCGGGGCCTCGCAGACTGGGCGCGGTGGCTCGGTGAGCATTCCCCCGATCGCGTTCATTTCGTCGATGGTTTCGACCGGTCGCTCGCACACCGGATATTCGCCGGATCGGACCTTCTGCTGATGCCGAGCCGATTCGAGCCCTGCGGGCTCGCCCAGATGCAGGCCATGGAGTACGGCACGATCCCGGTGGTGACGCCCGTCGGCGGTCTCAACGACACGGTGACCGATGCCGACAGCGATCGTCGGAATGGGACCGGGTTCGTCGCAGGGTCCGTCGATGGTTCGGGTGTCGTCGATGCGATGCATCGCGCCGTGCGGGCGTGGAAACATCCGCAGCGGCGGAAGGCGATCCAGAAGCGCGGCATGGATGCGGACTGGTCGTGGGAGATGCCGGCCCGCCAGCATGTCGAGGTGTACGAGTCCGTGATCGGCGATCGTCAGCTGTAGCTGATCTGCTGACCCTTGGCGACGGCGACGACACCGCCACGCGACACCGCGAACTCCTCCTCGTCGCGGTCGCGGTCGACGCCGATGCCCCGGTTGCGCGGGACGATCACGTTCTTGTCGATGATGGCGTTGCGGACCACGGCTCCGGGCCCGATGACCACGTCGTCGAAGAGGATCGAGTTCTCCACCACGGCTCCGGGTTCGATCCGGACGTTGGGGGAGATGATCGAGTGTTCGACGGTGGCGCCGGTGATGATCGACCCCGGTGCGACCATCGAGTTGGCGACGCGTCCCGAACCCAGCTCGCCGTGGGCGACGATCTTGGCCGGTGGCAGCGTTCGAGCCACCGATGTGTGGACCGGCCAGGCAGTGTTGTAGAGGTTGAACACCGGCTCGGGATCGACGAGGTCCATGTTGGATGCGTAGTACGAGTCGAGGGTTCCGACGTCCCGCCAGTAGTGGCGGTCCCGCGCCGTCTCGCCGGGGACGACGTTCTGGGTGAAGTCGTAGACATGGGCCTCACCCGATTTGACGAGGGCCGGGATGATGTCCCCGCCGAGGTCGCGACTGGACTTGGACGACGCCGCGTCAGCCTGGACGATGTCGACGAGTACGTCGGTGCTGAACACGTAGTTGCCCATCGATGCCAACACCTCGTCCGGTGAGTCCGGGAGGCCCGGCGGGTCGTCCGGCTTCTCGAGGAACTGCTCGATGCGCGAGGACGCGTCCGAGGGCTGGATGACGCCGAACTCGGATGCCTCCGCCCTCGGCACCCTGATCCCGGCGACCGTGACCCCAGCACCGGAGTCGATGTGGTGCTGGAGCATCTGGTTGGGATCCATCCGATAGATGTGGTCGGCGCCGAACACGAAGATGTACTCCGGTTTCTCGTCGTCGATCAGGTTCATGTTCTGGAAGATCGCATCGGCCGACCCGGCGAACCACTGGGGTCCGCGGCGCATCTGGGCAGGAACCGTCGTCACATATGACCCCATGATCGACGACAGGCGCCACGTCCGCGAGATGTGGACATCGAGGCTGTGGCTCTTGTACTGCGTCAGGACCACGATCCTCCGGTATCCGCCATTCACGAGGTTCGACAGGGCGAAGTCGATGAGTCGGTACTGGCCGCCGTGGGGGACCGCAGGTTTGGCGCGGACCGCCGTCAGGGGCATGAGGCGCTTGCCCATGCCACCCGCGAGCACGATGGACAGGACCTGTGCGTCATACGGCATGCGTTGCATGGCCCCATACTCGCACATCGGCAGGACGGCCACGCCGACGATCTCGTCTGTCTCAGCGCACGATTCGCAAGCGGGTGCTCCCAGCAGCGACGCGAGCGGTACATTGGGCTCGTGATTGCTACACCAGATCCCCTGTCCGATCTCGACCGTTGGGCCCTCAACGAGGGCACCGCCACAAGGCTCTCGGGAGTCCTCGGAGCCCACCTCGGTGAGGACGCGACCACCTTTCGGGTGTGGGCGCCGTCGGCCTCGCGGGTCGAGGTGATCGGTGACTTCACCGGCTGGGTCGATGGTGTCGACCTGCACCCCGACGGATCGGGTGTATGGCACGGCGCTATCAGCGGCGTCGAGAAGGGCGCCGTGTACAAGTACCGCATCACCGGGCCTGATGGGGGAGCGCCGTTCGACAAGGCCGATCCATGTGGGTCATGGTCCGAGGAACCGCCTCGGACCGGTTCGATCGTGTGGGACCGTGATCACCCCTGGGGCGACGCCGACTGGATGGCCAAGCGCGGACCGCACAATGCCCTCGATGCACCGATGGCGATCTATGAGGTCCACCTCGGCTCGTGGCGGTACGAGCCAGGCGGGTACCGGGCCCTGGCGCACCAGCTGGTCGACTACGTGGCAGAGATGGGATTCACCCATGTGGAGCTGCTTCCGGTCATGGAGCACCCCTTCTACGGCTCGTGGGGGTACCAGACGACCGGATACTTCGCACCGACGGCGCGCTACGGCGAGCCACAGGATCTCATGTACCTCGTCGATCATCTCCACCAGGCGGGGATCGGCGTGATACTCGACTGGGTGCCGTCGCACTTCCCCTCGGATGCCTTCGGTTTGGCGATGTTCGACGGAACACACCTGTATGAGCACGCCGATCCGCAGGAGGGCTACCACCCGGATTGGGACAGCCTCATCTTCAACTATGGCCGCCACGAGGTACGCAGCTTCCTCCTGTCGAGCGCCATGATGTGGCTCGACGACTACCACGTCGACGGTATCCGCGTCGACGCAGTCGCGTCCATGCTCTATCGCGACTACTCGCGCAAGGCAGGCGAGTGGGTGCCGAACATCCACGGCGGCCGTGAGAACCTCGAGGCGATCTCGTTCCTCCAGCAGCTGAACACGACGGTGTTCCGTGAGCATCCCGATGTCCAGATGTTCGCTGAGGAGTCCACGGCGTTCGCCGGTGTGACCGCCCCTGTCGATGTCGGTGGTGTGGGATTCGGCCAGAAGTGGGACATGGGCTGGATGAACGACACCTTGCGATACGTCGCGCGTGATCCCATCCACCGCAGCCACCACCACCATGAACTGACGTTCCGCATGGTGTACGCCTACAACGAGAACTTCACCCTTCCCCTTTCACACGACGAGGTCGTCCACGGGAAGGGCTCGCTGCTCGGCAAGCAACCGGGGGATCGTTGGCAGCAGTTCGCGGGTCTGCGGGCGCTCTATGGCTACCAATGGAGCCAGCCCGGCAAGGCGCTGCTGTTCATGGGCAGCGAGTTCGCCGTGAACGACGAGTGGAACCACGAGCAGGAACTCGACTGGGGACTCCTCGGCCTCGCCGAGCACCGGGGGGTGCGTGACTGGGTCTCGGACCTCAACGCGTTCCTCGTGGAGCATCGATCGATGTTCGAGCTCGACAACGACCCTGCGGGCTTCCGCTGGGTCGTCGGCGACGATGCGGCCAACAGCATCTACGCCTACCTGAGGCTCGCCAGGGACGGTTCACCCGTTCTGTTCGTGGCGAATTTCACGCCTATCGTGCGCCACGACTATCGGGTCGGCGTACCGATCGGCGGGACCTGGAGCGAAGCGCTCAACAGCGATGACATGGCGTATGGCGGGAGCGGTGTCGTCAATGGCGACATCGAGTCCGATGCGGTTTCGACCCATGGCTACGACCAGTCCCTCAACCTCACGATTCCGCCCCTGGCCGCCGCGTTCTACGTCCCGAACCGCTGACCCATCGGCAGCTCCGATGACGCCTGTCAGGTCCAGTCGAGGATGACCTTGCCGCACGCACCCGACCGCATGACGTCGAGCGCCTCCGCATAGTCCTCGGCAGGGAAGTGGTGGGTGACCACGGGGGACACATCGAGGCCCGTCTCGAGCATGGCCAGCATCTTGTACCAGGTCTCGAACATCCGCCGCCCATAGATTCCCTGGAGAGTGAGGCCCTTGAACACGATGTCGTTCCAGTCGATGGGCGCTTGTCTCGGTGGGATACCGAGGAGGGCGATGTGGCCACCGTTGTCCATGTGGGTGATCATGTCGTGGAGTGCGCTGGGGACGCCGGACATCTCCAACCCGACGTCGAAACCCTCACGCATACCGAGGGAGGACATGGCGTCCTCCAATGAATCCCGCTCGGCGTGCAACTCCCGATCCGCCCCCATCCGTGCGGCGAGATCGAGGCGGTACTCGTTGACGTCCGTCACGACGATGTAGCGGGCACCGACATGGCGGGCGATGGCGACCGCCATCATCCCGATCGGTCCCGCGCCGGTGACGAGGACGTCCTCGCCGACGAGGTCGAAGTTCAGCGCCGTGTGGACGGCGTTCCCGAGCGGATCCAGGATCGCGGCGATGTCATCGGGCACGTCCTCGGGAACCGGCTGGACGTTCGATCCCGGGATCACCACGTACTCGGCGAACGCACCCGGACGGTTGACCCCGACCCCGATCGTGTTGATGCACAGGTGCCTGCGGCCCGCCTGGCAGTTGCGGCACCGTCCGCACACGACGTGACCCTCTCCCGAGACCCGCTGGCCGACGACGATGCCTTCGACCTCCGAGCCCAGCTCCGTCACGACACCCACGTACTCGTGCCCGATCGTCATGGGCGCAGGCACGGTGGCAGCCGCCCATTCATCCCAGGCGACGATGTGCAGGTCGGTTCCACAGATCGACGTCTTCGACACCCGTATGCGGACGTCGTTGGGCCCGACCTCGGGAACGGGTACATCGCTGAGCCAGATGCCGGGTTCCGGCAGGGACTTCACGAGCGCCCGCATCATCCCACCAGGCCCATGTCCGCCCCGACCCGTGTGAAGGCGTCGACAGCGATATCGATCTGATCGTGCGTGTGGGCGGCCGACATCTGTGTGCGAATACGTGCCTCGCCTTCCGGCACGACCGGGAACGAGAAGCCCACGACGTACACCCCCTCGCCCAGGAGGCGCTCCGCCATCTCGCCTGCAACACGGGCATCGCCCAACATGACCGGGATGATGGGATGATCGGCTCCCGCGAGGGTGAACCCCGCCTCCTCCATACCGGAGCGGAAGCGGGCAGCGTTTCCGGCGAGTCGCGTGCGCAAGGCATCGGATGATCGCAGGATGTCGAGGGTCGTGATCGTGGTGGCCGCGATGATCGGGGTGAGGCTGTTCGAGAACAGATAGGGACGGGAGCGTTGTCGCAAGACGTCGACCACTTCGCTCGGACCCGCCGTGTAACCGCCCGAGGCTCCACCGAGCGCCTTGCCGAGGGTGCCGGTGACGATGTCGACCCGATCTGACACGCCCCAGTAGTCCGGCGTGCCCCCGCCCGATGGACCGGTGAACCCCACGGCGTGGGAGTCGTCGACCATCACCATGGCACCGTATTCGTCGGCGAGGTCACAGATCTCCGGCAGGTTTGCGATGACGCCGTCCATCGAGAACACGCCGTCCGTTGCGATCATCGTGAACCGGGCACCGCGAGCCTGTTCGAGGGCGCGGGCGAGGTCGGCCATGTCGTTGTTGGCGTACCGGTACCGCTTCGCCTTGCAGAGGCGGACGCCGTCGATGATCGAGGCATGGTTGAGGGCATCGGAGATGATGGCATCCTCGGGTCCCAGGAGGGTCTCGAAGAGGCCCCCGTTGGCATCCCAGCACGACGAGTACAGGATCGCTGCGTCACATCCGACGAACTCGCCGATGCGACGTTCGAGCTCCGTGTGGATCGTCTGGGTGCCGCAGATGAAACGCACCGACGCCATGCCGTAGCCGTAGCGTTCCGCTGCCTCGATGGCCGCCGCGACGATGCGTTCGTCGTCGGCGAGGCCCAGGTAGTTGTTCGCACAGAAGTTGATGACCTCGGAGCCGTCCTCGAGGGTGATCACCGCGTCCTGGGGCGACGCGATGATTCGTTCGGACTTGTACAGGCCGGCGGTCCGCAGTTGCGCTGCCTCCGCTGCAAGGTGATCGAGGAACTCCGTCTGCATGGCACCTCCAACACCGAGTCTATGCAGGGGGTGGCTCCCAGCCCGGTGCTACATTGCTGCGCAGACGCATCCCGACGAGGTTTCCCGTGTCAGACACCCCTACCGCCGACACTCCGGAGAAACCGAAGTTCGGCAAACAGCAGATCATCGCTGGTGCGTTGACGCTCATCATCCTCGTCCTGGTGTTCGTGGTCATCCTTCCCCAATTCGGCGACTACGACGCCGCCTGGGAAGCCATCCAGGGCATGGATGCGTTGCAACTCGGCATGATCGTGCTCGCCACGGTCGCCATGATCGCCATCTACGTCCTTCCCTACGTGGCCGCCCTGCCCGGTATCAACTACTGGCAGGCGTTCAAGGTGCGTCAGACGTCGTTCATGATCAGCAATGTCGTACCGGCCGGTGGCGCCTTCGGTCTCGCCGTACAGTTCGGCATGCTCCAGAGCTACGGCTATGGGGCGGCGCCTGCAACGGCGACGATCGGCATCACGTCGGCGTGGAACACGTTCGTCACCCTGTCGTTACCGGTTCTCGGCCTGCTGGCCCTGGCCATCGTGGGGCAGGCGACCATCGAGGCGGCGGGCATCACCCTCCTCGCGACAACGGCCGTGGTCGTCGGGATCGGGGTCTTCGCCCTCATCCTCAGGTCCGAGGACACGGCCCGCAGGATCGGCGGATGGGCCGACGGGGCGATCCGATGGCTGACCGGCCTGATCAACAAGGACATCGACATCGATGCGACGGCAGGCATCGTGGACTTCCGCAGCTCGATCATCGATGTGGTCCAGGACCGTTGGCTGCTCATCACCCTCGCCAACCTGGGTCAGCAGCTGGCCCAGTACTCGATCCTCTACCTTGCCGTAGTCGCCCTCCAGGGCAGCTGGCTCGATCCGATCGGGCCATTCGAGGCACTCGTTGCGTTCTCCTTCGGTCGCCTCGCGACGTTCATCCCTGTTCCTCCTGGCGGCCTCGGGACGACGGATGCCATCATCGCGAGCATCCTCGGATCCTTCGGGCTCGACAACAACAGCGCCCTCGCCGCAACGATGATCTGGAGGGCCGCAACGTACTTCCCGCAGGTGATCATCGGTGCTATCACGCTGCTGGCGTTCAATCGCGACAAGCGCCGCACGGCCGCCAGACCCGCCTAGCGGTCGCTGCACCTTCGGGCTGGAGCATCGGGCGTACACTGGGGAGGTGGACGCACGGTTCGCCATTCGCTCGACGCGCAGGCACAGTGCAGAAACGATCGAGCTGGTCGTCGATGCCCCCCTGGTGGCCGAACACGCCCGAGCAGGCCAGTTCGTCATCGTCAGGGCGACCGACGACGGGGAACGCATCCCCCTGACGATCTGCGAGTCGGATCCCGGTTCCGGCACGATCAGCCTGGTCGTGCAAGCCGTCGGGCGTTCGACGACCGAGATGCAGGTGCTCGAACCCAACGATCGCCTGGCCGACCTCCTCGGTCCCCTCGGTGAGCCCACCGAGATCGATGACTTCGGCACCTGCGTCGTCGTCGCCGGCGGTGTGGGCGTTGCCATCGGGCTTCCGGTCGCCAGGGCACTGGCTACCGCCGGCAACACGGTGATAGGCATCGTCGGCGCCCGCTCGTCGGATCAAGTGATCCTCAGCGACCGTTTCGCCGACGCCTGTGACGCCATCGAATTCTGCACCGAGGACGGATCGATGGGAAGACGTGGGATGGTCACCGATGCGCTCGGACCGATCCTCACCGCTCATCGGGTCGATCGGGTGTTCGTCGTCGGCCCCATTCCGATGATGGCAGCCGTCGCCGAGATGACGCGACCGCTCTCGATACCGACGATTGCGAGCCTCAATCCGATCATGGTGGACGGCACAGGGATGTGCGGGGGTTGTCGTGTCCGCGTCGATGGCGTGGCCCGATTCGCGTGTGTGGACGGACCCGAGTTCGACGCCCATCTGGTGGACTTCCCGGCCCTGGCCAGACGCAACACGGCCTATCTGGTCTTCGAGGAATGCCAGGCCGGTCGAATGGTGGGCAACGATGGCTGACCTGACCAAACGTGAGCGCATGGCGATGGAGCGCACCGCCATGCCGGTTCGTCCGCCGTCGGTGCGCGCCGAGGACTTCGACGAGGTCACCCTCGGCTACGTGCGCGGCCTCGCCATCCTCGAGGCCTCCCGTTGCCTGAACTGCAAACGTCCCGTGTGCGTCGAGGGGTGTCCCGTCGGTGTGCGCATCGACGAGTTCATCCGGCACGTCGCCGCCGGCGACACTGCCGCCGCCGCGGAGGTCATCGCTTCCGACAACGTCCTTCCTGCCATATGTGGACGGGTGTGTCCCCAGGAGATCCAATGCGAAGGTGCGTGTGTCCTCGCCAAGAAGGGCAGGCCGATCGCCATCGGCTACCTCGAGCGGTTCGTTGCCGATACCGAGCGTGGCCACATGGCTTCACCTGCACCGGTCGAGGAGCGAACCGGGCGTCGGGTGGCCGTCGTGGGATCCGGTCCCGCCGGGCTCGCATGTGCCGGTGACCTCGTGCGACGAGGACACGATGTGACGGTGTTCGAGGCGCTCCACGAGCTCGGAGGTGTCCTGGTGTACGGCATCCCGCCGTTTCGGTTGCCCAAAGAGATCGTCAGAGCCGAGGTCGAGGCACTCGCCGCCCAGGGAGTCGAGTTCGTGACGGATGTGCTCATCGGTGCCGGGATCGGTGTTCATGAGCTGATGGTCGACGAGGGCTTCGACGCCGTGTTCGTCGGGACGGGTGCCGGGCTGCCGCGATTCCCGGGGATCGAGGGTGAGGATCTCATCGGCGTGTCGTCGGCGAACGAATTCCTGACCCGCGTCAACCTCATGCATGCCCATGACCCCACGTCAAGGACGCCGGTCTACGACGTCGACGGGAGACCTGTCGTCGTGATCGGTGGAGGCAACACCGCCGTCGATGCTGCTCGGACGGCCCTCCGCCTCGGTGCCGGGCCGGTCACGATGGTCTATAGGCGGAGTCGCGACGAGATGCCGGCACGGGCCGAGGAGATCGCCCATGCCATCGAAGAGGGCGTCGTGATGCGGCTCCTGGAAGCACCGGTCCGATTCGACGGTGTCGATGGGTGCCTATCGGGCCTCACGACCCAGCGCATGCGCCTCGGCGAGGCTGACCAGAGCGGACGGCGCGCTCCCGAGCCCGTTCCCGGATCCTTCGACCGGCTAGCTGCCGATGTCGCGATCGTCGCCATCGGCAACGCCCCAAACCCGATCCTGATGAGAGCAACGCCGGGATTGGACGTGACGCCTCGTGGCACGATCCTCGTGGACCCCGTGACCGGGGCGACGACCATCGAGGGTGTATTCGCCGGTGGTGACGTGGCGACGGGTGGCGCAACGGTGATCCTGGCCCTCGCTGCCGGTCGGAGGGCTGCTGCGTCGATCGACGCCTACTTGATGGAGCGGACCGAACCAGCGGACATCGCTACTTGATGTCGAGCGATACGATCGCTTGCCACATGGCCGTCCGGTCGCACGACGGACACACCGTCGAGGTGGCCTTCTGGGCCCATGTTCCCGGTTCGACGAGTGTCGAGGACCACTCCGATGCCGCAATGCCGCACAACGTGACGCCAGGCGGGTCGTAGTCGCCGTCGTCGCTGTCGTAGGTTGGCGCGCCGAGGTGCGTCAGGCCCTCGATCGTGGTCTGGAGGTAGTTCCGCATCGTGCCTTCCGAGCCGACGGTGTCATTCCGATTCAATCACGAGTAGCGATCGGTGTCACTTCGTACATCGCGGATGTTGCACCGTTGCAGACGCGCATGGTCCCTTCGTCGGGGTCCCTCTTGTCAATCAGTCGAGGACCTTGCCCTCTTCGGCCTTCTCCAGGTTCCGTTGCTTCGTCGCCTCGACGAGCTTGTCGTACTCGAACTCGTACACGACATCGTTGTGGGTGGCGAAGTTGGAGACGAATGCCGTGATCAAGGCCGCGACGGGGAGCGCCACGAACGCACCGATCGGTCCGAAGATCGCCCCACCGGCGAGGGCGCCACCGAATGCAACGGCACCGTTGAGGGTCATCGTGTTCGCCGAGATCTTCGGGCTGAGGAAGTAGTTCTCGATCTGCTGGTAGATCAGTGCGTAGGCGAGGATGACCATGGCGGCCACCCAACCGGAGTAGGCGAGGGCGAACACGATGGGAATGGCCGAACCGAGGTACGTACCGATCGCGGGGATGAACGCCGCGATGAACGAACCGATCAGCGCGAGGGCCAACGACATCGCTACCGGCAGGCCCACGAGCACCATCGTGAAGAAGAACCCGGTGGCGTTGATCATCATGAGGATGATGCGTGAGTAGAAGTATCCCCCGGTCTGGATGACGGCCTGATCCCACGTCCATCCGACCCGTTTCTGCTGCTCCGGGCTGAGCAGGGACAGGACCGATCGCTGGAACCGAGGGGCGTCGGCGGTGAAGTAGAAGGTGAACATGGCGATGGTGGCCAGGCTGAAGAGCAACCCGATCCCCGTCGTGGCCAGGCCGATGATATTGCCGATCGCCCCGAGCGCCCACGCTTCGATCTCGCCAGCGAGGTCTGTCGTCACGTTGTTGTCGAACCCGCTCTCGATGGTGACGCCGAAGGTGTCCTCCAACCACTGGGCACCGGATTCGAGCCACTCCTTGCCGTTGTCGCCGATGGCGGTCGCCACGGACACGATCGCCGGGATCAGGATGAAGGTGAACAGCAGGAGGGCGACCAGCCCGGCGAGGTAGATGACACCCACAGCGCTTCCCCGCCGCCAACCGAATCGGTGGACGAGTCGCATGACGAGGGGTTGGAGTGCGAGGCTGAGGAAGAAGGAGAACGCGACCTGGCCGAGCAAGCCTCGCGCTTCGCCCATCATCCACAGACCGGCGAGGGTCGCCAGCACGATCACGACCACCTTCCAGATCGTGTTCGTCTCGAGCGAGACGGTCAGGTTCCGGCTCGGGTCGGATGGTCGGTCGGTGTTCTGGGCCGTGGTGTTCTCGTCCATGCCAGCGATCATATGGCCCATCCCACCGGTTTCCCGGTAATCACGGCTTCCATGCCCGTTGGCCTCTTCTCGGTGGCCAAGAGAGGCAGCCGCACCGTCGCTTCAAGGGAAGGCACGCAACGACGGTGCGGCTGACGTCTGGATCAGGCTCCTTCGGCCGCCTCGCGATCACGACGATCGAGCGCGGAGTGGGCGGCGGCCAGACGGGCGACGGGAACCCGCAGCGGTGAGCAGCTGACGTAGTCGAGGCCGATCTCGTCCACGAGGGCGATGGAGGCGGGATCGCCGCCGTGTTCGCCGCAGATGCCGACGTGGAGGTCGGGCCGTGCCGCCCTTCCCAATTCCACGGCCATGCGTACGAGTGCGCCGACACCGTTCCTGTCGAGCGTGTCGAACGGGTTCGTCTCGAGGACGCCGAGCCGCAGGTAGTCGAGCAGGAAGTTCTTCTCTGCATCGTCCCTCGAGATGCCCAACGCCATCTGGGTCAGGTCGTTGGTTCCGAACGAGAAGAACTCGGCAACCTCGGCGAATTCACCGGCCGTGACAGCGGCACGGGGCGTCTCGATCATCGTCCCGAACTTGTATTCGAGCTCGATGCCGTGCTCCTCGTTGTACTCGGCAGCCAACTCGGCAGCGAGCTCCTTGAGAGGGATCAGCTCGGAGACATTGCCCGCGAGGGGGATCATGATCTCCGGCTTCGCCTCGACACCTTCGGCATGGACCTCGATCGCCGCCTCGAAGATCGCCCGGATCTGCATCTGGGGCATGTCCGGGAACACGAGGGCAAGGCGCACCCCGCGCAATCCGAGCATCGGGTTCGACTCGTGCATTGCCTCGAGCCGGCTCAGGACCCGCTCGGTGGCCTCGATCTTGTGCAGCAGCTCGTCGACCTCGTCGAGGGACGACGCGCTCGTCAGCTTGATCTTGAGGTCGGTGACCTCGATGCTGAGCTGGCGATGGTCTGGCAGGAACTCATGGAGCGGTGGATCGAGCAGTCGGATGATGACGGGTTTGCCCTTCATCGTCCGGAACAACGAGGCGAAGTCGGATCGTTGCAGGGGGAGCAACTGATCGAGGGCTTCGCGACGCTGCGCCGAGTTCGTCGCCATGATCATCTCTTGGACGATCGGAAGGCGGGCCTGGTCGAAGAACATGTGCTCGGTGCGACACAATCCGATGCCGTTGGCGCCGAGATCGACGGCGCGTTGCGCGTCGTCGGGGTAGTCGGCGTTCGCCCACACGTCGAGATCACGGACCTCATCGGCCCATGACAGGAGGCCCATGAGCCACGGGTCCTCGATGTCGGGCACCTTGGTGGCGATCTGGCCTGCGAAGACCTCGCCAGTGGTTCCGTCGATCGAGATCCAGTCGCCTTCCGACACGGTGTACTGGCCGACGGTGAACGTTCGTCCCACGAGGTCGATGTTGATCTCGGAGGCTCCGACCACCGCCGGCTTGCCGAACTGCCGCGCCACGAGGGCGGCGTGACTCGTGCGGCCACCGCTCGACGTGAGGACGCCCGCCGATGCCAGCATGCCATGGACGTCGTCAGGCTTGGTCTCGGGTCGAACGAGGATCACCGGCTCGCCACGGTTCTCGCCCCAGTCCTCGGCCAGGTCGGCGTCGAGTGCGACGATGCCAACGGCGGCTCCCGGGGACACGTTGAGTCCGGTCGTGAGCGCTGAGCCTGCGCTGGCGGCTTCGGCTTTGGCGGCCGTATCGAACTGCGGATGCAGGAAGAACTCGATCTGCTCGGGACTCACCCTCCTGAGGGCTTCGTCCTTCGTGATCACACCGTCGGATACGAGATCCACGGCGATCCTGACGGCGGCCTGTGCGGTGCGCTTGCCGTCGCGGGTCTGGAGCAACCACAGCTTGCCGTGTTCGATCGTGAACTCGATGTCCTGCATGTCGCGATAGTGCCGTTCGAGGGCCATTGCATAGTCCTTGAGTTCGGCAAAGAGCTCCGGCATCTCGCGGCCGAGATCGTCGACGGTGCTCGTCTGGCGGGTGCCGGCCACGACATCCTCGCCCTGGGCGTTGATGAGGAAGTCGCCCTCGAGCTTCGGCTCGCCGGTCGTGGCACTGCGTGACACCGCAACGCCGGTCGCCGAGTCGTTGCCCATGTTGCCGAACACCATGGTCTGCACGTTGACGGCTGTTCCGAGGTCGTGAGCGATGCCGGCGGCGTTGCGGTATGCAAACGCACGCTTGCCGTTCCACGAGCGGAAGACGGCCTCGACGGCCATCGTGAGCTGCTCGCGTGGGTCTGCGGGGAACTCGCGCCCCGCGTAGCGCTCGACCAAGCCCTTGAACGTGACGACGATCCGTTCGAGATCCTCATCGGGAAGGTCGCTGTCGCTGATGACACCGCGCTTTGCGCGGGCCTCGGCGAGGACGTCCTCGAACGGCTCCTCACGTACGCCCATCACGACGGTCGCGAACATCTGGATGAGCCTGCGATAGGAGTCGAGCACGAAGTGGCGATCGCTGAAGATCTGGATCATGCCCTTCATCACATCGTCGTTCATCCCGATGTTGAGGACCGTGTCCATCATGCCGGGCATCGAGAACTTCGCACCGCTGCGACACGACAGCAACAGTGGGTTCGATGCGTCGCCGAACGTCTTCCCCGTCAGTTTCTCGATCGATGCGAGCTCCGAGCGGACCTCGTCGAGTACACCCGGCGGGAACTCCTCGTCACCGGCCAAATAGGCGTTGCACGCCTCTGACGTGATCGTGAACCCCGGAGGCACGGCGACGCCGAGCCTCGTCATGTCGGCGAGGTTCGCGCCCTTGCCGCCGAGGAGTCCGCGGACGGCATCCCAATCGCCGTCACAGACCTTGGTTGCATCGTCGAGTTCATTGAACCCGTATACCCATTGCGTAGACATGTGCCATCCCCTGAGAGCATCGGTTGTCCACCCATCTTAATCCTTAGAACCTGACTAATGAATAGCAGACTGTGTGAACGCCAAATCCTGAACAACCGGTGAACCTGTCGTCGCATCGGCTGGGCCCTCCTACGATGCATCCATGCCCGCGCCTCCCTCCACGACGGTGCTCGTCGTCGACGACGAACCGATGGTGCGCGAGGTGGTGTCGGCGTACCTGGACCGCGAGGGATATGTCACGCTGGAGGCATCCGATGGCGAGGAAGCACTGCGATCCGTCGACACGCACGCACCGGACCTCATCGTCCTCGATGTGATGCTGCCCAAGATCGATGGCTACACCGTGCTCGCCGAGCTGCGTAAACGCACCGATGTCCCGGTCATCCTCCTGACGGCCCGAAGCCAGGAGGTCGACCGGGTCCTGGGTCTCGAACTCGGCGCCGATGACTACGTCGTGAAGCCCTTCTCGCCGCGCGAGCTCACCGCACGCGTCAAGTCGGTGCTCAGGCGAGCGACACCACGCGAGCGCACGCCACAGATCTACGACTTCGGGGACCTGGTCATCGACGGCCCGTCACGCGAGGTGACACTCGATGGTGTCGTCGTCGACATGCCCCCGCTCGAGTTCGACGTCCTTGCGCACCTCGCCGGGGCTCCACGTCGCGTGTTCACCCGCTCCGAGCTCCTCGAGCAGGTGTGGGGGTCGAGCGCCGAGTGGCAGGATCCCTCGACCGTGACGGTCCACGTGCGGCGCATCCGGCAGAAGATCGAGATCGACCCGGACGATCCACGGCGGATCGTCACCGTGTGGGGCAAGGGATACCGGTTCGAACCATGAAAGCCGCCGTGGGAGCCCTCGCCGCCGTCCTCGTCGGCCTCGCCCTGTTCGAGGTGACGATGCAACCCTCGAGCTCGGAGCGAGTCGAACTCGCAGGCATCTTCGTGGCGATGGCGGTGGTCATGGTGCTCGCGGGAGCGGTCGTACCTCGCCTCGCCCGACGCAGCACCAGACTCGTCACCTCCCTGTTCGTGGTGTCATTGGCTTCGATCGGCATCGCGCTGTTGGGGATCGTGATCGCTGCCAACCGTATGTTCTTCAGCGACCACGACCTCACCCTTCTGCTCGTCGTCCTCGGTTTCGGTCTCGTGGCGGCGCTCGTGTTCGCCGCGCTCGCGAGCACCGCCCTCACGGATGACCTCCGACGGATGGCGACGACGGCCCACCGAGTTGCTGCCGGGGACCTCGAGGCACGGACCGGCGTCGAGCGCAGTGACGAGGTCGGGGCACTCGCAAGTGACATCGACGCGATGGCCACCGAGCTCGCTCGAACGGCTGCCGTTCGCGATGCGGAGGATGCCCGTCGTCGTGAGTTCTTCGCCGCTGTCGGTCACGACCTGCGGACACCCCTCTCGTCGATGCAGGCTGTCGTCGAGGCACTGCGCGACGGCGTCGTCGAGGACACGGATCGCTACCACCGCTCACTCGAGTCGGATCTGAGCGCCCTCAACGGCCTCGTCGACGACCTGTTCCTGCTCGCACGCATCCAGGGTGGGGATGTGTCGCTCGACCGGGTTCCCACGGATCTCGGCGATATCGCCGACGAGGCCATCGAGGTGCTCCAGCCCGTTGCACGCAAGAAGGGCGTCCTGCTGGTGCTCGAGCCCCACGCCCGTCCGATCGTCGATACCGAGCCATCGGCGGTCTCGCGCACCGTGCGCAACCTCCTCGACAACGCGATCCGGTATGCCCCCGAGGGGTCGACGGTGAGAGTGGTGATCGACGACGTCGACGGCGCCGTGGTCGCCGTCTGCGATGACGGTCCGGGGTTCAGTGACGAGTTCATCGATCGAGCCTTCGAATCGTTCACTCGGCAGGACACGTCCCGCACCAGGGCGACCGGCGGAGCCGGATTGGGGCTGGCGATCGCCCACGGGTTCGTGGATGCCCTCGATGGCGAGATGTGGGCCGAGCCCGGTCCCGGTGGACGGGTCTCCTTCCGACTGGGCTGAGGTCGAAGGCCGACTGATGGCTCCGCGTGTGCCTCAGACGACGAGGATGACGGCCGCGACCAGGGCCAACCCGATCCCGATGCGTTGTTGGATCGTGGGTCGTTCGTGCAGGATGACGACGGCGGCGAGCACGGTGAATGCCGGATAGAGCGACGTGAGGACGCTCGAGATGCCGAGCGGACCGGACTGGAGCGCCAACAGGATCGCGATGTTGGCTCCGACGTCGGCATTGCCCGCAGCCGCGATTGCGGGCATCGATCCCCTCGGCGGGACGGCAGCCGACCGCATGAGCATGGCGACGACGAACGCGACGGGGACGGTGATGGCCCTCGCCGACACGAGTGGCCACAACCCGGACGCCTCGGCCGTTCGGTCGAGCACGATGAAGAACCCGGCGAAGGCGAACGAGGCTACGAGCGCCTGGAGTGCGACGGTCCTCGTCAGTCGGGCTTGGGCGTGGTCCCGCGCGACGAGGACCACAGCGACGATGGCGAGGGCGATCCCCATCCACTGCATTGGCGTGATCTGCTCGCCCGTCGCGAGGCCCCATACAACGGGGATCACGACGATCATGGTGCCCGTCAGGGGAGACACGATCGACATCGTGCCTGCAGCAAGTGCGCTGTAGAGGGCCACGATGCCCACGAGGCCGAGCGCACCGCCGATGGCGCCGTAGACGAGATCGCTCGTCGTGACCTCTGACCAGCCGACGATCGCGATGCCCACCGCAAGGAGGGGGACCCCGAGGAGTTGGGACCAGGCCGTAACGCGCCACACCTGGACGGAGCGTGTCGCGACACCACCGGCGAAGTCGGCGATGCCGTACAGGACAGCGGAACTGAGGGCGAGGATCTGGCTCAAGGCCGGTCAGCGTATACGGCGACTCGCAGCGGGTCGCCGTATACCTAGATTGCGGACGTGACCGCCAACCGCCGATCGTTGATCGTCCTCGTCCTCGGATTCACCCTTCTGGGGATGCCGGGGGCGACGCTCGGTGTGGCGTGGCCGTCGATGGCGGACGACCTGGCGCGCAGCCTCGGCGATCTTGGCGTTCTGACCATCGTCACGGGATCGGCCTACTCGGCCATGAGCCTCGCGAGCGGCAACCTCTCACGCCGATTCTCGGCAGGCAGGATGCTCGTCGGCGCCGCCGTGGCCGCAGCCGTCGCCCTCGCGTTGTACAGCATCGCCGACGCATGGTGGCTACTGATCGTGGCGTCGGTGCCGCTCGGTGCATCGGGTGGCGTGATCGATGCGATCGGCAATTCGTTCGTCGCCGTGCGACGGGGTCCCCGTTCCATGGGCGCCATCCATGCCGCCTTCGGATTCGGGTCCATGGTGGCACCGCTCGCCATGACGGGGCTCATCGCCATCGGTGCTCCATGGCGGGTCGGGTTTGCGATCCTGGCGGGCGCCGAGGTGATCCTCGCCATCGGCTACCTCACGATCGCGGCCGTCATCCGCATGCCGATGGAGGGCCGTTCGGAGCGGCCCCGCCGTGTCGGACGCGTTCGGGTGCTCGCGATGTCCGTGTGGGTGTTCTTCATCTACGCGGGCGTCGAGGGGAGTACGGGCCTGTGGGCGTTCACGCTCCTCACGGAGGGTCAGGGAATCGACGACACGATCGCGGGCCTTGCGGTTGCCGCCCACTGGGGCGCCCTCTTTGCATCGCGCCTCCTCATCGGCATCCGCGGTAATCGGATGCCACTCGATGCCACCATTACGGCCTCCGTCCTGGGGATCGGTGTCGGCCTCGCGATGCTGTGGTGGAACCCGGCACCGTGGGTTGCGATCGCCGGGCTCGTATTCGCAGGTTTCGCCAACGGACCCGTCTTCCCGTTCGAGGTGATGCTCACGTCCCGACGCTTCGGCGCGGAATTCACACCATGGGCGGTCGGGTACCAGCTCGCTGCCGCCACCGCAGCGATCGCGATCGTCCCTGCCCTCATCGGGCTCGTCGTCAACGCCCGCGGACCCCTCGCCATCGCCGGTGTGCTCGTGCTGCTCTCGCTCGTGATGATCGCAAGCGTCGAGACCCTCCGCGTGGTCTCGACCCGGAGCGCAGGTATGCCCACGCCCGTCTCGACACCGTGACATCAGGGTCGCTCCGTGGAAGCCGCTGAGGTCCTCCTCATCGCCGTGGCGACGGTGTTCATCGGCAGCGCCGACCTGTTCGGCGGTGTTGCCGCACGACGGTCTTCGCCGCTCGCATCGGCGGCCTGGTCACAAGCACTCGGTGTGCCGGTGCTCCTCGTGGTCGCCCTCATCGTCGGCGGTGAGCTGATCGGTCGCGACCTCCTGTTCGGCCTCGCCGCTGGCTGTGGTGCTGCCGTCGGTGTCGGTGCGCTCTACATCGGCTTCACCAAGGCAGCCATGGGGGTTGTGGCACCGACAGCAGCCACCGTCGCAGCAGGAGTGCCCATCATCGTGGGTCTCGTGGGCGGAGAGCGGCCGTCGGCACCGGGCGTGATCGGCCTCGCACTGGCCGTCGTCGCGATCGTGGCGGTCGGTTTCGTTCCCGGGGAACGGCCCACACTCGCCGGTATCGCGTTCGGAGGTGCCTCGGGCGTCGGCTTCGGAACCATGGTGATCGCCTATGCGGCAACGACGAGTGATTCGGGCCTCTGGAGCGCCGTCGTCGGGCGCAGCACAGCTGCCCTCCTGGCGGGCGTAGCGGTCGTTGCGATGCGGACGGACTGGCGGCTCACCTTCGATGCCAGGGTGCCGGCTGCGTTGTCGGGGGTCCTCGCCGCATTGGGCATGGCGGCGTTCGTCACGGTCTCCCAGACGGCGGATCTGGTGGTCCTCGGTGTCGCCCTCGGGCTGTTCCCGACCATGACGGTGCTGCTGGCGGCGGTGTTCCTGAAGGAGCGCCTCGCTCCGACCCAATGGGCCGGTGTTGCCTTGGCCGCCACGGCTGTCGCCTTGATCTCGGTCGCCTGAAGCTATCGCGGCGTTGCGGTCGCGTGGCACGGCAGCCGGGAGGTGCCCGAGCCACCTGGTGGAACTACGCTGGGGCGCAACCAAGGAGTCCTCCCATGCCACCGACTGACCAACACGGTGAACCCCACGACCAGGCCGCACCCTCGGCGGAGATCGTCCTCGAGGAGGACGATGGAGCCATGCACCGGTTCGAGACGGAGACCCATGAGATCGACATCACCGGTGATGGGAGGGCGGACGGACTCCGCAGGGTGTCCCGCGAGGTCCGCGAGGTCGACCTGTCCGGCGACGGAGTCACCGATGTCTACGAGACCACCACCATCGAGGAGACGAGCATCGATGTCGATGGGGACGGCATCCCTGACATCATCTCGACGGTCGAAACGTCCGAGATCGAGATGGACCTCGATGGTGACGGCGAAGCCGACTCGGTGGAGATCACCGAGGTACGCACCGTGGCGCATGACATCGATGGCGACGGCTCACCCGATGTCACCCGCACGGAGGTCATCACGGCTTCGGCAATCGACCCCGACGAGTCCGGTGAGTACCGCGACGTGGAGACCGCAGGGGTGCGCCTGTACGGCATGGACACCACCGGAGACGGCTCGATCGATGAGGTGATGGCCGAGGAGATCGACGTCGAGGTGGTCGTCGGCGACGACTAGCAGGAAGCCCTGACCGTCGGATACGGGTTGACGTAGGTGCCGCCGACGATCATCCCGAGATGGAGGTGGGGAGTCGCGGCGTTGCCCGACGTGCCGTTGTAGCCGATGTGTTGCCCGCGGCTGACACGTTCACCGCTCGACAGGCCCGGTGCGTACTTCGACAGGTGGGCGTAGTAGTACGTGACGCCGTCGTCCCCGTACACATAGACCTGGACGCCTCCGAGGTAGTGGCTGTTGAGCCGAACCGTCCCATTCGCCATCGAGTACAGGGCTGCGTTGTATCCGCCGAGCATGTCGACGCCCTTGTGGGTACGACCCCCTGAGCGTGGATACCCCCATGAGTTGATGAACGAGGATCCCGGGAACGGACATGCCGAGTTGCGCGTCGCCGCCGGGATGCCTGCTGCAGGGCCCGAGGTCCGGGCTGCCCTGATCGCCGCCAACCGTCGTTGCTCGGCCTTGTAGCGGTCATAGGCCGCTGCATACTTCTCTTTCGCCTCGGCGTGGAGACGCTCGGCACGGGCCTGGGTCTCCACGAGGCGCTCGACCACGACCGCCTGTTCGGCCTCGAGGATCTGAACCTCGGCTTCCTTGTCGAGCAGCTCATCGGTGAGTCGATCCATCTGCCTGCTCACCGCGGCGAGTTGGTCGAGCTGGCTCAGGTCTCGCGTCGTGGCAGCGTCGAACAACGCCTGGGAGGTGATGAGGTCCTGGATCGAGGTCGCTGAGAAGGCCGAGGAGACCATCGTGCGTCCACCGGTCGTGTAGGCATCGATGACAATCAGACGCGCCCGCTCCTGGAGGGCATCGACGTTGTCCCCGTACTCGGTGATCGCATCGTCGAGGCGTGTCATCCGCCATTGGAGGTTGTACAGCTTGCCCTTGATGACCTCGAGCTCCTCGAGGCCCTCCTCGAGTTCGGCGTCGGCCTGGCGCAGTTCCGCGTAGGCACGTTCCTCCTCGGCCTTGGCGCGATCGACCGAACTCTGCGTCTGCGCGTTCGCCTGCACCGGTGCGAGCGCGAGCAAGGCGAGCATCAGGAGGAGGACGAGGGCACGGGGAAAGCGCAAGTAGTTCATGCGGGTCGTTCAGGCTAGTGGCACCACCCGGGTAGCGCCGGGGCGCACGCACGGCTTTCGCGACCTCGAATGCCGTCGTCCGCACGCCGGCACAGGCGCGTCGGAGGGAAGTAGCCTCGTGGGCGTGCGCACGCCCACGACATTCGGTCCCCGGCGGTCGACGGTCTCGCCGATCGTCGGTGGCGTTATGGCGATCAGCTACCCCGCCATCCTCGTCGTGGTGGCGTTGAGCGTCGGATTCCGCCGTGGTGGTGACATCGGCGAGTTCGCAGCGACCCTCGCCGCGACGCTCCTGTTCCTGATCGCCGTGCCCACCGCCTGGATCCTGTCCTTCCCGTTCATCGAGGTGACACGTTTCACGGTGGTGGTCTTCGGTGTCGCGACTGCGCTTCCCTTGTGGTATCTCCTGGGGGTTGGGGTCGCCCGCAGATCCGAGGGCTGGCCGTCCTGGCTCCGCCTGTACTCCATCGTGTGTGTGGCGTGGACGGCGATCAACCTCATCGGCATAGGGATCGTGGCTGCCGTGTCGGGTTGATCCGCCACCGTGGTGTTCTTGCGTAGATGGCGGTGCTATCGACCTCGTCAGAACAGGCGCGGCCGGAACAGGTCGTCGTGGGCACGCATGGCGAACCGGTCGGTCATGCCAGCCACGTAGTCGATCACCTGGGTCAGGTCGTCCGCTTCGTCGTGGCGGTATGACGCGGGGATCGCCTCGAGGTGTTCGAGGTAGTAGGCGACGAGTTCGGTCACGATCTGGCGGGCCCGGCGTCGCTGGGACTCGACCTCCGGCCTCAGGTACACCCGCTCGAACATGAAGGCACGCAGCGAATGCATGGCCTCGAGGAGCGAGGGTTCCATCGTGATCACGTTCGACCGGTACGACTCGTCGATCACGCCCTGGACCATCGACGACACCCACTCGCGCCCCGGGGTCCCGAATGCCCTGATGATCGCTGGATCGAACGACGACTCGGTGAGGACACCGGCCCGGAGGGCATCCTGAGCGTCGTGGGCGAGATAGGCGATGCGGTCGGCATACTTGACCACGTCGCCCTCGTGCGTCATGGCAGACTCGCCCACCTTCCACGGGTGGGTCCGGATGCCGTCCAGCACCTCGAGGGTCAGGTTGAGCGGTTCGAGCACCTCGTAGATCCGGACGGACTGGTCGGAGTGCCGCCACTCGCCGTCGACGAACTCCGACAACGCCTCTTCGCCGGTGTGCCCGAAGGGGGAGTGACCGACGTCATGGCCGAGGCACACGGCCTCGGCGAGTTCGACGTTGAGCGACAGGGCGCGAGCGATCGCACCACCGATCTGGGTGACCTGGAGCGTGTGCGTCATACGCGTAACGAAGTGGTCGCCCTCGGGGTTCATGAAGACCTGGGTCTTGTGCTTGAGCCTCCGGAACGCCTTGGAGTGGACGATCCGATCGCGATCCCGTTCGAAGGGCGTCCGCCATTGGTCTGGCTCCTCAGGTGCTGCTCGCCCCCTCGTGGTGGCTGAGTGCTGCGCACCGGGGGCGAGGGTCAGCTGCTCGCGTTCGAACGCGATGTCCGTGGTCCGGAGGACGAACTGGCTCATGACGGGTCGACGGTCAGGCGGGGATCACGGCTGCTGCCGGTGATCGCCATCATCCACTTGCTCACCGGGGACTTCGAGGGCTGGCCGGTGATGATCCGTCGCCTGATCGCTGCGGATGCGGCGTCGATGAGCAGGACGGCCACGATGGTGAGGAGCAGTGCTGCGCCAGCCTTCGGCCAATCGCCACGGAAACGCAGCCGGGCGACGATCTCGGCGCCGATACCGCCGGCGCCCACGAGTCCGAGGACGGCCGACGCACGGACGTTGATCTCGAAGCGATAGAGCCAGTACGCCACGATGTTCGGCATGGCTTGCGGTACGACGCCGAATCGCATCTGCATCATGCGGGTCCCGCCCGACGACTGGATCGCCTCGACGGGCCCATCATCGACCCCTTCGATGACCTCCGAGGTCAACTTGCCGAGGGTGCCGATGGAGTGGAGTCCGATCGCCATGGCACCGGTGAAGGGCCCGAGTCCGAACGGCACGATGAAGATGATCGCGAGGATCAGCTCGGGGAAGGCACGGATGGCGGACAGGATCGCCCTGGTCGGTCCCACGAGCCAGCGCGGTGCGATGTTCCCAGCGGCCATGAAACCTGCGGGGAACGAGAAGATGGCCCCGATCATCGTGCCGATCCATGCCACGTAGATCGATTCGAGGAGCTTCGACATGAGCCGCGTCATGTCGGAGAAGTCCGGTGGCATCATGCCGGTGATCAACACCATCACCTGTCCGGGGGCTGCCCACACGCGGTCGATCGAGATCTGGAGGCCTGCAACGGCCCAGATGAACGGGACGATGATCCCGATGGTCACGCCCCACTTGATGACCTTCGGCCACACGGGCTCGGCCGGCCGTGCGGTCTCGTGTGTGGTGTCGGGTGCGAGGTCGGGGACCGTCATACGATCCTCCGCCGCACGTAGATCGACACGGCCTCGATGACGAGGACCGACACGAAGATCACCAGGACGATGGCCATCACCTGATCCCACTGGAAGAACTGGCGCCGCTCATCGAGGAGTCGGCCGATGCCCCCGGCGCCGACGAAACCGATGACGACCGAGGCGCGGATGTTCAGCTCGAACACGTACAGGGCGTAGGCGACGAAGTTCGGGAGAACCTGGGGGAAGGCGGCCTTGCTGATCACCTGGGCATGCGTGGCGCCGGCAGCTCGCGCGGCCTCGAGCGGTCCCAGGTCGATCGCATCGACGGTCTCCGAGAGCAGCTTGGCCATGATCGCGAGGGAGAACATGATCATCGCCAATGCACCCGCGAATGGCCTGCCGAATCCGACGGCCGTTGCGAAGAACACGGCCCAGAACAGATCGGGGATGGTGCGGATGACGTTGAGGAAGCTCTTGGAGAGCCAATACACCGTCGCGTTCGGCGAGGTGGGTCGCGAAGCCAGGAACGAGAGCGGGGCGGCGATGGTGCACCCGATGGTCGCACCGACGATGGCGATCTGGAACGTCTCGAGGAGCGCCCCGCCCATGTTGAAGGTCGGCGGTTGGCCGGGGCTCTTGGGCCACGTGAACTGCGGCGGCCAGAACTCGCCGATGAAGTCGCCGATGTTGGTGATCTGGTTCCAGATCTCCGTGATCGAGAAACCGATCTCGTTCCATGCCAGTACGGTGATCAGGGCGGATGCGGCTACGGCGACCGGTGTTGCCTTTGCAAGCCAGAACGAGATATTGGTCGCCGCTCCCAGGGTTGCTGAAGCGATGCCCACGGCGATGAACAAGCCGAAGGTGAGCTCTTGTATGTCCCCTTCCCTGACCGTATCGACGAGTCCGAGGGCCACGGCTGTCAGGAGGGCGAGGTAGGCACCGGCGCCCCATGTTGCGCCGGAGATGAGAATCGTCGTCGGCTTCGTGCCGGGGCTGTGGCGGTAGGTCACCCATCCGGTCGCGAGACCCATGATCGCGATACACGCGGCTGCGGTCAGTGCGAGCCCGGAGTCGATGCCCGGATCGCGAGCCACGAGCACCACATTGAAAAGCGAGAATGCGATCGTTCCTCCGACGAGGATGACGATCGCATCGATGATCGATCGCGTCATCCCGATGAAGGCGAACAGCCCCACGGTGAGCAATGCCACGAGGAAGCCCCACAAGGGTCCGAACTCCCCGGTGTAACCGGTGACGCCGACAGCAAACGTGTAGACGACGAAAGGCAGGAGTACCGCTCGGGCTGACCGTGGCTCCGGCGGCCGAACCTGTGCTTCCGGTTCGGCGAGCGTGGTCACTGGGCCGCTTCCTTCTTCAGGTCGTCGGGCGTGATCGCCCTGCCGTAGATGTCGCGGAAGATCTCGTCGTCGACGTCGGCGATCGAACCGTCGTAGACGAGCTTGCCGTCCCGGAGGCCGATGAGGCGTTCGCCGTACTGGCGGGCGAGGTCGAGGAAGTGCAGGTTGATGATGGTCGTGATCCCGAGGTCCTTGTTGATGCGCTTGAGGTCTCGCATCACGACGTGCGAGGTGACGGGGTCCAGCGACGCCACAGGCTCATCGGCGAGGATGATCCGGGGTTCCTGGGCCAGTGCCCTGGCGATCCCCACGCGCTGTTGCTGACCTCCTGAGAGGTCGGATGCGCGGATGTAGGCCTTCTCGACGATGCCGACCCGCTCGAGGGACTGCATCGCGATCTCCTTGTCGGCTGCGGGCCAGATGCCGAGGGACGATCGCCACCGGGGGACCTTCGATAGTCGGCCCATCAGGACGTTGTTGATCACCGTGGAGCGATTGACCAGGTTGAACGTCTGGAAGATCATCCCGACGTCTGAGCGGATCTCGCGGATCTCGCGGTTGGAAGCCTCAACGACCTCTCGTCCGTCGACGGTCACCGACCCGGTCACCGGCACGAGTCCGTTGATCGAGCGCAGCAGGGTGGACTTCCCAGCCCCCGACAGGCCCACGATGACGACGAATTCGCCCTCGTCGATGACGAGGTCGATGTCGCGGAGTGCGGTCAACCCCCCCGGATAGGTGACGGTGGCCTTGGTGAATTCGATGCGTGACATGGATCGGCGGGGGAGGGGGCCTGCGCCCCCTCCCGTGCCTTCAATCAGTCCGAAGTGACGCCGAGCTTCTCAGCGGCTTCACGCACCACATCGAAGTCGGAATCGGTTGCGGGCTGGATGTCGGTCCATCCGTAGATCTCGTCGAACAGGGCAACGCCCTCATCGGTCGACAGGAACTTCTCCGTCGCGTCGTACACGGCTTGGACCAGATCATCGGGTAGCTCGCCGCGAGCGACCACGACGTCGTTCGGGATCTCGTCGCTGATGTTGAACACGATCACCTTCGAGCCGACGTCCGGGTTGTCCTCGCGGATGTTGCGGCGGGCATCGTCGAACGACAAGCCGATGTCGAAGTCACCGTTGTACACGGCCGCCACGGTGTCCGTGTGCGAACCGAGGTACGAGTACGTGATGTCGTTCTCGATGTCGAATCCGGCGTTGATCAGCTGGAGCTGTGGGAACACGGCGCCCGACGTCGAGGTCGCACTCGTGAACGCGACGTTCTTGCCTTCGACCTTGTCGAGGCTCGCCATGCAGGCGAGGCCCGGATCGACCGGCGTGCCGTCATCGAGCGTCTCGGCTTCCTTGCCTTCGTCGCCGAACGTGACGCCCACCTGGAGGGCGACAGCGTCGAACGGATCGACCATCGTCACCTCGCCGTCGATGTTCTCGAGGGCGCCGGGTACCGGCTCGCTGTCACAGATCGACGCGTCGTTCGTGAACCACTGGCCGTGATAGGTGGCCGAACCGAAGCGGATCGACTGGAGGAACACCTCGAGGGTCGGGTACTGCGCCTCCGCCTGGACGAATCCGAACGGGCCGAACGCACCGAAGTCCGCTTGACCGGCGCCCATGGCGACGACCAGGCCGTTGTAGTCCTGGGTCACGACACCCTCGACCTCGATGCCGAGTTCTGCCGCCAGGAAGTCCATGTAGGGCTGGATCGCGTCACCGAGCGTCTCTGCCTGCTCGGATGGGATGAAGCCATAGACGACCTTGTCCGGCCATTCGGCCTTCGGGTCGACCGTCGTTGTCGTGGCTGCTGTCGTCGTCGTCGTGTCGCCTGCCACCGTTGTGGTCGTTTCGTCGGTGCCACCTGCGGCGGTCGTGGTCGTGTCGTCAGAACCCGTGGAAGCACAGGCGGCGAGTACGAGTACGAGCGCAGCAAGCAGCGAAACGAGGTTACGCCTTCGCATTGTTGATTCCTCCTCAGCCGGCACCGGAACGGTGCCCGCTCCCCGATGGTACACCCGGCGCGAGCGCCGAGCCGAATCAGCAGTACCTCCGGTCGACGAGCGCCTCGAAGGTGTCCCAGTCAGCGACGTCGAGAGCCCCTGCCACCGGTTGGTTCCACGGTCTGACGAACCGGCACACCGTCCTGTCCGGACGCTCCCTCACGAGTGCGACGAGGTTGTGGGGACCATCGTCGAGGTACACGTCACAGTCGACCAGCCACTTGTCACCCGTGATGTGGACCTCGGTGGTCGGGATGCGATGGTCCGCGATCCACGCGAATGTCTCGGGCGCCGCCCAGGACGGCTTGGTGGTGATGACCACGATCGCATGGTTCCGCGACAGGCGTTCGAGGGACCCGAGTGCCTCGGGATACACGGGGAGGTGCCGGAAGAGCCCCGGCCCGCCGTCGTTGCGCGCCCAGTCCCAGAAGTCCTCGACGCTGTCGAAGTGGGCGAGGTCGGTCATCGCGTCCCAGGTCGTGATGTCCTCGGGCCTCAGTGTCGCTCCGAACTCGGCGTTGTATCGCTGCATCCATCCGGTGTTGAAGTCGGCGACGACGCCATCGAGGTCGATACCGAGACGCACGCGGTCAGGCCGAGTCCGAGTCGCTGATGACCTCGGCGCCGAGGAGGTCGACCACCGTGCGTGTCGGATCATCGTCAGCGCCCGACTGCTCGGTGAGCTCGTCCTTGTCGGGGACCGGGGCATCGGACTCCACCGCAGCCACCGGTGCGTCCGCCGACCGGTAGTTGACCGCGATGGGCGCACCGAGTTGGTCGCTCGCCGCTTGTGATATCGCCGCGGCCAACCCCTCGTCAGCCTTCAGCTGCTCGAGGTGGAAGTGCATGTGTGCGGCGACCTCGAACACGACCGTCCCATTGCGTACGTCGACGGGAGTCGCCTCGCGGAGGAGGGCATGGCGTCGTGGGCCGACGTCGGTGCGAATCCGGGCGACGACCGATGGCCATATCCGCTCGAAGTCGGCGAGGGTCATCTCGACCGCAGGCGGTGGAGCGGCTACTGCGGGAGTCTGCTGCGACGTCTCCTTCGGGGTGTCCTGGCCAGTGTCGACATCCGAGCCAGCCGCGACATCAGGCTCATGCCCATCCCCGGGCGCTGAACCCTCGGATTCACGGCGCGTATCGGGTGGCTTGGGAGCAGGGTCGGCCGTTGACGTGAAGGGACGATCGGTGGGGAGGTCCTCCGCCGGTTGCGCCGGAGCCGGCGCGGGCGCCTGCGCGGGGGTCCCCCGCTCGAGGTGGCGGACGGTGCGTTCGATGTGGGCGAGTCTGGCTGACAGGGAATCGACGTCGGGCGAGACCTCCGGCTTGGTGAGCCGCAGGACCGTCAGCTCCACGACAAGGCGTTCCTCCCGCCCGTCGCGCATCTGGACGAGTGCCGAGGACAACTCGTCGATGGCGCGCAGCACCTCATGGCTCGAGATCGTCTCGGCGGCATCGCGCCATTGCGTGATCGTCTCCTTCGAGGCGTCGACGATCTCGTCGATGTTGTGTGCGTACTGCGAGAGGAACACCCCCCGCAGATAGGCCACGGTGTCAGCGACGAAGCGCCGGAGGTCGGCCCCGCGCCGAGCGAGATCGGCCACGAGGATCAGTCCCGCTGCGGCGTCGTTGTCGACGATGGCCTGCACCAGCTTGGCGAAGCTCTCCCGGTCAGCGAGCCCGAGGGCACGTTCGACCCCCTCCGTGGTGACCGTTCCCGCGCCCAGGGCCGCCACCTGCTCCAGGAGGCTCATGGCGTCGCGGACCGAGCCGCCGGCATGGGCCGTGACCGAGTTCAGTGCGCCGTGGTCATAGGCGAACCCCTCGCGGTCCGAGATGGTGCCGAGGTAGTCGATGAGCGTCTCGGTGGCGACCGGGTGGAAGTCGAAACGTTGTGCCCGTGACCGGATCGTGTCGAGCAGCTTGTACGGTTCGGTCGTCGCGAGGACGAACACGACATGGTCCGGGGGCTCCTCGAGGGTCTTGAGGAGGGCATTTCCTGCAGCCCGTGACAGCATGTGCGCTTCATCGAGGATGTACACGCGGTGGGCGCCCTCGGCTGCAGCGACCGTCCCGACGTTGACGCGGATCTCGCGGATGTCCTCGACCTTGTTGTGGGACGCGGCGTCGAGCTCGATGACGTCGAGCGACGACCCCTCGGTGATGCCGATGCACGAGGGACACGTGTTGCATGGCTCGCCGTCGTCTGCGCGGTTCGGGCAGTTGAGTGACTTCGCCAGGAGCCGTGCGGACGTGGTCTTCCCCGTTCCGCGGGGCCCGGTGAACAGGTAGGCGTGGGCGACCTTGTTCTCGATCACCTCGCGAGCAAGGGTCGATGTGACGTGATCCTGTCCGACGACCTCGTCGAATCGTTGGGGCCGGTACTTGCGATAGAGGGCCTGATACTGCATCGGTGATGACGGTAGCCGTCACGATGCCGCCACATGTCAGCGACGCCATTCCGCGTCGATACCCGGTGTCGGGTGTCGGCGTGTCGCTACCCTGCCGGCATGTCCCGAATGCCAAAAGACATGCGCCAGCTCATGCAGCAGGCGCAGCAGATGCAGCAACAGATGATGGCCGCCCAGGAGCAGCTGTCCCAGAAGACCTACGAGGGAACAGCCGGTGGCGGCGCCGTGACCGCCGTCGTGCGGGGCTCAGGTGAGCTCGTCTCCGTGACGTTCGCTCCCGACATCCTCGATCCCGACGATCCCGAGATGGCAGGCGACCTGGTCGTCGCGGCAGTCAACCAGGCGCTTGCGACGATGGCCGCCGATGCCGAGGCCTCCATGGGAGGCATGGCCGGGGGGATGGACCTCGGGGGAATGCTGGGTTGATGTTCGAGCCGCCGGTCCAGCGTCTCATCGACGAGCTCGCCCGGCTGCCCGGTGTCGGCCAGAAGAGCGCCCAGCGACTTGCGTTCCACCTCCTCAACGCGGAGGAAGCCGATGCCCGGCGCCTCGCTGATGCAATCATCGACATGCGTGCAACGGTGCGGCTCTGTGGTCGCTGCTTCAACGTGACCGCCGAGGATGAGTGCAGCATCTGCCTCGATCTGCGCAGGGATCCCACGATCGTGTGCGTGGTCGAGCGCGCCCAGGACATCCCGGTGATCGAGCGCACCCAGGAGTTCAAGGGTCGCTATCACGTCCTTGGCGGTGCAATCTCGCCGATCGCCGGTGTCGGACCGGAGTCCTTGCGGATGAAGGAGCTCGTGGCTCGCGTGGACGGTGAAGGCATCACCGAGGTCATCGCGGCAACGAACCCCACCGTGGAGGGCGACACCACGGCGTTGTACCTCTCACGTCTCCTCAAGCCCCTCGGGGTCATGGTGTCGCGACTCGCGTCGGGTCTTCCCGTCGGCGGTGACATCGACTACGCCGACGAGATCACCCTGGGACGGGCCCTGGCGGGACGCCGGGAGATCTGATGCGCTTCGTGGTCGTCGAGCCCTACTACGGGGGCTCGCACCGGGCATGGGCCGACGGCTATGCGGCAGCGAGCAGGCATGACGTGACGCTCCTGACCCTCCCTGCGAGGTTCTGGAAGTGGCGGATGCACGGCGCCTTCCTCACCCTCGCGGCGATGCTCGACGCCGATGTCGAGGAACACGGTCCGCCCGATGTGATCGTGGTGTCGTCGATGCTCGACGTAGCGGCCTTCGCCGGCGCCATCCGGTCGTCGGCCCCCGGTGTCCCCATCGTCGTGTACTTCCACGAGAGCCAGTTCACCTATCCGCTGTCCCCGGCGGACCGAACCGACCACACCTACGCAATGAAGAACTGGTCGAGTGCAGCGGTCGCGGATCTCGTCGTCTTCAACTCGCAGTACCACCGGTCGGTCTTCGCCGATGCAGCGCACCGGTTCCTCAACGCCTTCCCCGAGTTCACCCACACCCACCTCGTTCCGTCGGTCATCGATGCATCGATCGTGCTCCCCGTCGGTGTGGACGTAGCACCCTTGGTGACCTCCGAGCCCCGTCGCGAGGGCACGCCGTTGGTGCTGTGGAACCACCGATGGGAGCACGACAAGGGACCCGAGGAGCTCCTGGCGATCGTGACCGGCCTCATCGAGCGCGATGTCGAATTCACCATGGCGATGTGTGGTGAGGTGTTCGTCAGCGTGCCCGAGACGTACAACACGATCGTGGATCGCCTCGGGGACCGGTTGGTCCATCAGGGATGGATCGAAGCCGATGGCTACAGGGAACTCCTGCTCGGGTCGTCGGTGGTCCTGTCGACCGCCCTCCAGGAATTCTTCGGTGTCAGCGTCGTCGAGGGGATCGCCGCAGGTGCCCATCCCGTCCTCCCCGACCGCCTCGTGTACCCCGAGAGGTTGGCAGCGCTGGGCGGCGAACCCCTGACGATGCTCTACGAAACGGCGCCGGCGGCCATCGACCTCATCGAGGCCGCTCTGCGGCGTTCACCCCAGCCGATGTTGCGGGCTACCACCATGCGTTACGACTGGTCGACGGTCGCCTCGTCGTACGACCACGCGTTCTCCGCCCTGATGCGTGGTGCCCGCACCAACCAGGACCGATCACCGACCACAGAGTGAGACGGAGTCACTCGAGGTGGCTGCGGAGCATCCACGCCGTCTTCTCGTGCGTGTCGATGCGACGAACGCCCAAGTCCACGCTTGCGTCGTCTCCGACGTTTTCGGCGGCCCTCACGAGGCGTCGCGCGGTCTCCGTCACTGCCTCGTGGTCGGCAACCAGCGCACGCACCATGTCCATCGCGGCCGGGACGGTCGAGTCCTCCTCGAGAGATGTCAGGTCGCTGAACTGCCGGTAGCTCCCCGGCGCCGGAGAGCCGAGGGAGCGTATCCGCTCGGCGATCTCGTCGACCGCGAGGGCGAGCTCCATGTACTCGGCCTCGAACATCGAGTGCAGCGAGTTGAACATCGGACCCGTGACGTTCCAGTGGTACCCATGGGTCTTGACGTACAGCGTGTAGCTGTCCGCCAGCAGTGCATTCAGCGAATCGACGACGTGTTCCTTCTCCGTGCTCATATCTCCCCTGTCTCCTTCGTTGACCATTGGTCAGCCACCACTCGTCTTGCGTTCGACCGACACCCGAGTCGCCAGCGTTGCGGAGCTCCGCGCCCAAGGCTCAGAGCTCAAGAGCTCAAAGCTCAAAGCTCTCTCTATGGCTTCACGTCCCCTTCGACCCACTCGACCCGATGATCGGCCTCGACGAAGCGGACCGTGCCCGACTTCGACCGCATGATCACGGAGTGGGTCGTGGTGTGGATACCGCCGAACCACACACCCTTGAGCAGGGGACCGGTCGTGACGCCGGTCGCCGCGAAGAAGGTGTTGTCGGAATCGACGAGATCCCGCGTCGTCAGCACCTGTTCGAGGTCGTGCCCGTGGTCGTGTGCGTACTGACGTTCCGCATCGTCACGGGGCCAGAGCTTGCACTGGATCTCCCCGCGCAACGCCGCCATGGCGCAGGCGGTCGTCACCGCCTCGGGCGAACCACCGATGCCGAGCATGATGTCGATGCCGTTGCCATGGATCGCCGTGGCGATCGCGGCCTGGATGTCGCCGTCACCGATGAGCGAGATCCGGGCACCCGCCTCGCGCACGTCGCGGATGTATCCCTCGTTGCGGGGTCGATCGAGGATGATGACGGTGACCTCGGAGACCTCCTTGCCCGCCGCCTTGGCGACCTGCTGGAGGTTGTGGCGAACGGGAGCATTGATGTCGATCGACCCTGCTGCTACCTCGCCTACGGCGATCTTGTCCATGTAGACGAGGCTCCCCGGTGCGTACATCGTTCCGCGCTCGGCCAGGGCGATCACGGCAATCGCCCCTTCGCGCCCCTCGGCCGTCAGCCTCGTTCCATCGACCGGGTCCACGGCGACATCGACCTCGGGTGGATTGCCGTTGCCGACGCGCTCGCCGTTGAACAGCATCGGGGCCTCGTCCTTTTCGCCCTCGCCGATCACGACGACCCCGTCGATGTCGGTTCGGGCCAGCACCTGTCGCATGGCGTCGACCGCCGCTTGGTCGACGAGGTCCTTGTCGCCGCGACCCTGTTCGCGTGCCGCCGAGATGGCGGCAGCTTCCGTCACTCGTACCAGCTCGAGCGCCAGGTTCCTCGAGGGGAGATAGCTCGCTACCTGCATGTCACACCATCCTCACGATCATCGCGTCGCCTTGTCCGCCGCCACCGCACAGCGCTGCCGCACCGAACTCCCCACCGCGTGCCGCCAGGGCGTTGAGGAGGGTGACGACGATCCGCGCCCCCGTGGCGCCCAGGGGATGCCCCAATGCGACGGCGCCGCCATGCACATTCACCCGTGCTTCGTCGATATCCAGCATCCGTGCCGACCACAGGGCCACCGACGCAAAGGCCTCGTTGAACTCGACGAGGTCGAGGTCCCCAACGTCGAGCGACGACCGTTTCAGCGCAATACGCAGAGCCTCGGCGGGCCGTTCATGGAGCGTGGCGTCGGGACCGGCCGTCTGGCCGTACCCGACGATCTCGGCGATGATCGGGAGGCCAGCCGCCTCAGCGGCTGCGCGGTCCGCCACGACGACTGCTGCTGCGCCGTCCGAGATCTGGGAGGCGTTGCCGGCCGTGATGGTGCCGCCGGGATGGAATGCTGGCCTGAGGCTCCCGAGGGATTCGACGGTGGTTGCACTCCGGATCCCCTCGTCCCTGTCGATGTCGATCGGTTCTCCACGTCGTTGTGGCACGGGGACCGGCACGATCTCGCGTGCGAACGTCCCGTCGTCCGTCGCCGCCGCGGCACGTGCGTGGGAGGATGCCGACCATGCGTCCTGTTCGGTGCGTCCGATCCCGAGGTCGTCGTTCCTGCGGTCGGACGATTCGCCCATCATGCAGGCATCGAAGGCGCAGAACAGCCCATCGTGGGTCATCACGTCGACGACCTCCTTGTTGCCCATGCGGTATCCCTCGCGGGCACCCGGAAGCACGTACGGGGCGTTGGTCATCGATTCCATTCCCCCGGCGACGACGAAGGTCGACTCGCCGAGCCGGACATGGTTGGCGGCTTCCTGGATCGCCGTGAGTCCCGACAGGCAGACCTTGTTGATCGTCACGGCAGGGACCGTCATCGGAATCCCCGCCCTCACAGCGGCCTGGCGAGCCGTGATCTGTCCCTGACCGGCCTGCAGCACGTGACCGAAGATGACCTCATCGACATCGGATCCGGCCAGTCCCGCACGTTCGAGAGCTCCGGCGATGGCGACACCGCCGAGGTCCATGGCGGTGAGGGGAGCGAGGCCTCCGTTGAATCGGCCGATGGGTGTTCTGGCAATGGAACAGATGACCGGTTGCATGACTCCTCCGAGGTGGTGTACCTGCATGCTACCGAACGAGCCGCACCGCCCAGGGGGAGGAACCCAACGATCTCAGAATGGAGGCTCTTCCTCGGCGGGCTGCCCTGGTCGCTTGGCGTACTCCTCGGGCGTGAGGGGTGCGAGGTGCTCGTTGGGTCGCCCGGCCTCGATCCACTGGCTACGCAGAACGGGACGGTTGCTCGACGCGAGAGCTGCCTTCTCCTCGGCCTCGATGGCCGCGACGACCGCAGCAATTGCGGCGGCTTCGCCTGGGCCGGCTCCGCCTGCGATCTCGATGTGCTCACCCATCATGGACCTCCACGAGCTCGATCAGGGTACCCGTGAGCGTCGCCGGATGGACGAAAGCGATGCGGTGCCCCCCGCCACCGATCCGCGGTTCGGTGTCGATGAGTCTGGCACCGCCGGCCGCCAGGTGCTCGAGCGCCCGCTCGATGTCGACGACGGCGAATGCGATGTGGTGCATGCCCTCGCCCCGTCGCTGGATGAAGGCACCGACCGGTGTGTCGGGTGACAGTGGCTCGAGGAGCTGGATATGGGACCCACCGACGGCGATCATCGCCTCCTCGACACCCTGCTCCTCGATCACCTCGCGGCTGATCGGTTCGATCCCGAAATGGGTGCGATAACCATCGAGCGCGGCGTCGAGATCCTCGACGGCGATCGCGATGTGGTGGATGTTGTAGGGCAGCACGCTCGCAGCGTACCTACACGACGTTGGCGTGCGGGGCCGCATCGGATGAGCTCGGCTCCGAGCCACTCCCGATCGGCACCGTGAAGCGGAACTTCGCTCCCATCGGGAAGCGGTCCTCGTACCAGAGGTCGCCGCCCATCGCCCGTGCGAGCTTCCGTGCGATGGGAAGGCCCAGTCCGACACCCTGCTGGATGCGGGCGTCACCCGATGAGAGTTGCTCGAAGTGCTGGAAGATGCGCTCGCGATCGTCGATGGACACGCCTCTCCCGTTGTCCGATACCGACACCGTGTACAGCCCTGGTCCCGAGAGCTCACCCTCGATGAGCACCTGGTCACCGCCGTACTTCCTCGCGTTCTCGAGGAGGTTGCGCAGGATCTGGCGGAGGCGGGTCGGGTCGGCATTCACGATGACGCCTGATGGGATCGCCACGGCGTAGTCGGTGCCGGGGATGACCACGTTTGCGACGTCGTGGGTCACGACGGCGAGATCGAGTTCGGCGGGGTCGAGTCGTAGCTGGCCGGCCTCGAGGCGAGGGATGACCAGGATGTCCTCGACGAGGTTCGCGAGGTGCTCCGTCTCCTGTCCCATGATCGTGAGGAACTCATCGACCTCCCGGCTCGGCAGGGTTGTCCAGGTGTCCGCGAGGGTGTCGGTGAACCCTGCGATACCCGTCAGTGGCGTCCGCAGCTCGTGGCTCACCATCGAAACGAACTCGTTCTTGAGTTGGAGCGCTCGCCGCTCCTGTGCCAGGGCCTCGGCCTGGCGATCCTGCGCCTTGAGGATGACGGTCACGGCGAGGAACAGCACGACGGCCGTCGCCCCGATGAACACCGACACGATGAGGGTGTCGAGGATGACGTGCCCCGCCTCGGGGCCGGCGATCGCCACGAACGGCACCCCGAGTCGGTCGAGCACGGTCGCCGCGGCGGAGATGAACGTGGCGTAGGCGATCACGGCGAGCGCCCGGCGTGCGGAGAGCATGATGCCCGCCGTCACCAGCAGCGTGATGATGGCGACCGCGTGGATGCCGGCGTCGGGTCCGTGGAGGACGAGGGCGATGCCGATCGCCGTCGCGTCGATGAGGATGCCGGGGAATGGCGTCGAAGTCGGGGTCCGATGTCGATACAGGCCGTCGACGACCACGGCGACGGCAGGAAGGATGAGGACGAGCGCAGCGGTGGACTGCCACATGACCGACCATCCGACCAGCGCGACCACGAAGGTGAGCCCACCGGCGGCCCGTACGAGGTTGTAGGGGCGCCGCAGATCGTCGTAGTCGATCGGCGCCCTGTCTGGGATCGACGGCATCCGTGCTCCTTACCGCAGATGTATCGGCGCTACGGGGGCCGGTGTGAAGCCTTATCGGTTCCGCTGTGCCTCGAGCTGGTCGATGGCGTCCTCGGGGATGCGGAGATCTCCGTTGCCGAATCGGATGCGGTAGGTCCTGGTCCTTTCGCCGTGGTAGTCCGATCCACCGGTGGCCGCCATGCCGAGGGATCCGGCGACCTTCGTCAAGTGTGTTCGCAGCTCGGGAGCGTGCATCGGATGGTGGGCCTCGATGCCACCGAGTCCGATGTCGGCGAGTTCGGCGAACAGCTCGTCGTAGGTGAGGTCGCCGGGGTTGATCGTCACGGGATGGGCCACGACGGGGACGCTGCCGTCTGCCCTGGCGAGCTCGATGGCACGTCGTGCGGTGAGGCGTGATCGTTCGATGTACGCGGGTCCTCCGTCATGGAGGAGGTGCTCGAACACCTCGTTCCGGTGGGTGAAGTACCCCTTCGCGATGAGGGCGTCGGCGATGTGGGGCCGTCCGACGGATGCTCCGGCTGCGTGTTCGAGGACGTCGTCGATGGACACGTCGTAGCCGAGCGATCCGAGCCTGGCGACGATCGCGACGTTCCGTTCGTTGCGGCCGGCGATCAAGGCGGCGAGCTCGTCGATGAGGGATCCTCGTGTCGGGTCGACGAAGTACACGAGCAGGTGGATTTTGGATCGGCGATGGTCGACCGACAGTTCGATTCCAGGGACCAGCCTCATGCCGACGGCCTCTGCAGCCTCGCCGGCTTCGACGAGGCCGGCTGTCGTGTCGTGGTCCACGAGCGCTGCGACGGTCACTCCCTCGTGGGCTGCCAGATGCATGAGCTCCGCGGGCGAATCTGCCCCGTCGGATGCCGACGAGTGGAGATGCAGATCGACGGGCACCTTCAGCCGACGAAGAGCCTGAGGGCGACGATGGCGGCGATGAAGATCGCGGCGTAGATCGCGTACTTCCTCACCTGACGCCAGCGTTGCTGGCGCTTCGACGCCTTCTCCTCGGCGACCTTTTTCGCCTCACGATTCTGGCGTTGGCGTTCTCGCTTGTCGGTGGCCATGGTCGGAGATTACCGGCTCACGGTGACGGACTCGATGAACAGGGAGTTCAACGGTGTCGACGGGGTCGCGTCGCGGCTCGTCGGTGACTGGCCGAGCGGGATCGCCTCGATTGCGTCGAGCGTGGCGAATCCGTCCGTGACCCTGCCGAAGATGCTGTAGCTCGGAGGCAGCCAATCGGCATCTCCGAACAGGATGAAGAATTGGCTGCCAGCGCTTCCAGGACCTGCGTTCGCCATGGCGACCACCCCCCGCTCATACGCCATGCCCTCGCCCGGGAGCTCGTCTGGGATGGTGTATCCCGGGCCCCCGAGGCCGGTCGCCGTCGGGTCGCCTGCCTGCATCATGAAGCCAGGGATGACCCGATGGCTGACGGTGCCATCGAAGTAGCCCTCCTCGGCGAGGAACACGAACGAGTTCACGGTCTCGGGTGCCGTTGCCGGATCGAGCTCGATGACGAGTGGCCCACATGACGTGGAGAGCGCCACCGTGGTCGGCCCCGCCACACCGGCATCGCCCGGGGCATCGAACTTCATGTCGACGGCCGTGGCGGGCTGCTCTGCGCCACAGGCGGTCGGTTGGCGGAGGAACCCCCGGTAGTCGACTGGCACCACCGAGAGCGGAACGGTCGTGACCGTGGAGGGCGTCGTCGGTTCGGTCGTTGTATCGCTGGTCGTGCACGCGCCGGCGCTCACGGCGATGGCTGCGATGATCAACGCGATCGAGCGCCTGGCGATCGGGTGTCTGGACATGCGGCGAGGGTATGGGAGGACGTCCGATACACGTACAATCGAGCGATGCCTCTCGTCGTCCAGAAGTACGGCGGCACGTCGGTGGCGAACGCCGACCGGATCCGCAAGGTCGCCTCCCGGGTCGTCGAGACCTACAAGGCGGGGAACCAGGTCGTCGCCGTCGTGTCGGCGATGGGCAAGGGAACCGACGAGCTCCTCTCCCTCGCATCCGATGTCTCGTCCAACACGTACCCTCGTGAGCTGGACATGCTGCTCACGGCTGGCGAACGGATCACCATGTCGCTCGTGGCGATGGCGATCCAGGACCTCGGTGTTCCGGCCCTGTCCCTCACGGGTTCCCAGGCGGGGATCCTGACGACCGGCCGCCACGGCCATGCCGAGATCCGCGACATCCGTGCGAACCGGGTGCGTGAGGGGATCGAGGAGGGCAGTGTCGTCATCGTGGCAGGGTTCCAGGGCGTCGATCCCGACACTCGGAACGTCACGACGCTCGGCCGGGGCGGCTCGGATGCCACGGCGGTCGCCCTCGCAGCCTCGCTCGGAGCCGATCTCTGCGAGATCTACACCGATGTCGACGGCGTCTACACGGCCGATCCGCGGACGGTCCCGGATGCGGTGAAGCTCGACGAAGTGACGTTCGAGGAGATGCTCGAACTCGCTTCCGCGGGAGCCGGCGTACTGATGCCGCGATCAGTTGAGTTCGGGAGACGGTTCACTATCCCCATCCACGTGCGCTCATCGTTCCATGATGGAGACGGAACGTGGGTCAAGGAGGACACCATGGAACAGACGGTCGTGCGCGGCATCGCCCACGATGCCTCGGAGTCGAAGGTGACGGTCTACGGCGTCCCCGACACACCCGGCGTCGCCGCTTCGCTGTTCGAGCCACTCGCTGCCCGCGGCATCACCGTGGACATGATCGTCCAGAACGTATCGCAGGAAGGCGCGACCGATATCTCGTTCACGGTCCCCACCTCGGCGATCGACATGGCACGGGCCGAGGCGGAGATCGTCGCCAAGGATGTACGGGCGGGCGGTGTCACGGTCGACAGCACCATCGCCAAGGTCTCCGTCGTCGGCATCGGCATGAAGACCGAGTCTGGTATCGCAGCACGCATGTTCAGAATCCTCTCGGACAACGGCATCAACATCCAGATGATCTCGACATCGCCGATCCGCATCTCGTGCGTGGTTGCGGCGTCCGAGGTCGAATCGGCGGTCCGGGTCCTGCACGAAGGGCTCGGGCTCGGAGGAGAACTGACATGAAGACCTTCACACGTCCGACCGTTGGGGTCGTCGGGGCAACAGGCGCGGTCGGGACGACCATGGTCTCGATCCTCGACGAGCGTTCGTTCCCTGTTGCCGATATGCGACTGTTCGCTTCCTCGCGGTCCGCCGGCCGATCCGTCGACACGCCCTGGGGCGAGGTCGTCATCGAGGACCTCGCGACGGCGGATCCCTCGGGCATCGACATCGCCCTGTTCTCGGCAGGCGGATCCCGCTCGCTCGAGTTCGCCCCGGCGTTCGCCACGGCAGGGGCAACCGTCATCGACAACTCGTCGGCGTTCCGGATGGATCCCCATGTGCCGCTCGTCGTCGCCAACGTGAACGACGCCGCCATCGCCGCGCACGAGGGCATCGTCGCGAACCCGAACTGCACGACCATGGCGATCATGATGGCTGCGGGGCCGCTCCACGCCGTCGCCGGGCTCTCGACCATGGTCGCCACGTCCTACCAGAGCGTCTCGGGATCCGGCCAGACCGGCATGACCCAGCTCGCAAAGGAGATCGACCACTTCGGTGCCAACCGCGACGGCCTGGCGACCGGGGACTGGACCGACCCCGGCGGCGACCTGTACGCGAGGCCCATCGGCTACAACGTCCTTCCCCTCGCCGGTTCCATCACCCGGGCCGGCTACACGGACGAGGAATGGAAGCTGGTCGACGAGACACGGAAGATCCTCGATCGGCCCGACATCGCCGTCGAACCCACGTGCGTCCGGGTCCCGGTGATGGTGGGTCACGGCATCGCCGCCAGCATGTGGTTCGACCGCGCCGTCGATCTCGACGAGGCGGTCGCCATCCTCGGTTCGGCGCCCGGCACCCAGCTGTGGGACGACACGAATGTTCCGACCCCCCTCGACTCGGCCGGGATCGACGATGTGTTGATCGGGAGGCTGCGCGAGACGATCGGGCGCCCCGGTGGCATCAGCCTGTTCGCGATCGGCGACAACCTCCGCAAGGGGGCGGCCCTCAACGCGGTCGAGCTCGCCGAGTTGCTGATCGGCTAGGCAGATCGGTCACGCTTCGTACCCTCAACCGGTGGCGACGTTGACTGTTCCGTGCTCAGCAACCCCGCTCGATTCTGACGATCGTCGTGGCCCTGGACTGGCTGAACTGTTCGTCCGTCTCGGTGCGTCAGGCAGTGGCGTGTGGCCTGCGGAGTGTTTGCCATGTCCGGTAGGTGGCGCATCGCCAGGCCCATTCGAATGGTCCGTAGCGGAAGCGTTCGAGCCACCAGGTCGACCACCACAGCTGCAGGGCCCAGACGGCGAGGATCCAGCCGGCGATCATGGTGCGGGTCAGATCGAGTTCATCGAGCAACCAGCCGAGCGTCGCCAGCCCGATCACGGTCTGGGTGAGGTAGTTGGTGAGCGCCATGCGGCCGGCGTTGCGGAAGCGTTCGAGGTGGCGGCTGCTGGTGCGGTTCCACAGGATGATGGCGGCCATGTAGCCGAGCGCCATGGGGATGGTGCCGAGCCCGGTTGGGATGGTGCCGGTAAGGGCGTAGTCGACGGACCAGTCGGTGGCGATGTGGAGCACCGAACCGATCGAGGTGACAGCGGCGCCGGCTCCGATGCCCCAGACGGCAAGCCGGCGGTAGCACGCGTCGCTGCGTTCGCCTTGGACGATGCCGAGCCGGTAGAGGGCCACGCCGATGAGCATGAGACCGAGGGCCCGACCGCCGACGTTGAGCAGGAACCAGAGCTCTACGTCGGTCGACTTCGCTCCGGCTCCCACGAGCCAGTAGTCGCCGAGTTCGGTCCCGTCGGTGCCGACCGTCGCCTGGAGGAACGGAGCGAGGGCCGCACCGGCGAGAGCGAGCACGACTCCGGCCGCGGCGAGGATCCGGGCTGGCAGCTTGCGCACGAGGAGCACGATGGGAGCGCACATCGCGTAGAGGGACAAGATGTCCCCGAACCACAGCGCCATGTGGGCCATTCCGACGGCGAATAGCAGAGCGAAGCGCCACAGGCTGAGCCACACCACCCGCCGATTCTTGGCCGCTGCTCGCTCGGCGAAGATGACGACGCCGACGCCGAACAGCAATGAGAACAGCGCCATCATCTTCTGGTCGACAAGAACCATCGTGAGGATGCCGATGATCCAGTCGAGCGGTTGTTCGACCCCATCTGCTGACACGTTGAAGTAGGCGGTGTTGGCGAGGCCGAAGACGAGCGCGTTCATCGGCAAGATCCCGAGGATTGCGACACCACGGATCAGGTCGAGCGACGTGATGCGCTCTGCGCCGGTGATCGGTCCGGATGCCGGACTGGTCGCTATGTCAGTGGTCGGTGGTCCTGTCATGGTGGTTCCTGTCGAGATCGGATCGGATCGAGGTGTCTCATCAGCTGCGTGTGCTTGCCGGGGTCACCGCTGCTGTTGGGGTTGCCAGCGGAATCCACGCAGTGCCACGAGGGTGATGGCGGCGAGGGTCCAGGCGGCGAGGATGCCGAGGTTACGGGCGTCGAGGCCGATCCCGGAGGCGTCGGTGACGTACTGCGACTGGAAGCCGTTCGCGACGGGTTCGAGGGGGAGGAACTGGGCGATCGAGCGCACCGCCTCGGGCAAGATGTCGGGTGCGAAGAACACGCCCGAGATCATGGCCAGGATGATGCCCACGCCGTTGGAGATTCCCTGCGCCCCGGACTGTGTGCGGGTGATCGAAGTCGCCGCGAATGCCAGGCAGGAGAAGGTGATGGTGCCGGCGAGGGTGTACACGACGAGGCCGGTGATGGCTGTGGCAGGGGTGCTGACGCCGAACGCAACCGATCCGAGCAGAGCGATCATCACCACGCCGATGGTGGCGATCAACAAGGCGATGGCGAAGCGGGCGGCCACGAACGCGGGCAGCGGTAGCGGTGTGCCGTGGAGTCGTTTGAGCATGCCGCGCTCGCGGATGTCGACCAATTCGGGCAGGAGTGCGACGAGCGCGGTGTAGATGACGGCGTAGGCCATGAACCCGCCGACGTAGAACGTGCGCAGGTCGAGTGCTTCGCCGGCGTCGCGGACCTCGACGGGAGTGTCGCCGCCCATTGCGGCCGAGCCGAACAGTGCCGACGCGCCGAGGTAGAACACCACGGGCATGACGATGCCCAACGCGATGGCGGACCCGGCGCGTACGGTGGCGAGCAGGTTGTAGCGGGTCTGGCTGACGAAGACCGTCGCTGCGCTCATCGTGTTGCTGCTTCCCGGTCGTTGGCATCGTCGGTACCGCTGTCGGTGGCAGCGTCGGTGTCGCTGCCGCCGATGGAGAGGAACAGGTCCTCGAGCGAGCTGCGTTGCACCGTGAGATCGTCGAGCGCGATCCGGTGGTCGTCGGCCCAGCTGAGGAGCCGGTGCAGGTCTCGCTGGGGGGTGGCGCTGGAGAACGTGGTGTGCGTGCCGTCGACACGTAGCTCGGCATCGATCGCCGCATCCATCGCAACAACGTGACGCTCGACGTCGATGTCGGTGTCGGCGGGTAGTCGGAACGAGATGCTGGTGGCGTCACCGTGTCGTTCGAGGAGTTCGCCGAAGGTGCCTTCGGCGGCGACGACCCCGTTGTCGAGGATGACGAGGCGGTCGGCGAGGGTCTGGGCTTCGTCCATGTAGTGGGTGGTCAACACGATCGTGACCCCCAGTTCCTTGAGGCCTTCGATCATCGTCCACGAATCGCGCCGCGCCGCGGGGTCGAGGCCGGTGGTCGGCTCGTCGAGGAAGAGCAGCTCGGGGTCACCAACGAGGCCGAGAGCGACGTCGAGGCGCCGTTTCTCGCCACCGGACAGGCTGCCGACCCGGGACGAAGCGAGCCGACCGAGATCGACGAGGTCGATCGTCTCCTCGACCCCACGCGGAGTCGGATACAGGTCGGCGAACATGCGCACCGTCTCGGCAACGGTGAGGGTTGGGAACACGTCCATGTCCTGCAGCACGATCCCGATGCGGCTGCGCCAGCTGGCACCTGGATCGGCGGGGTCGCTGCCGAGCACCGACACCGAGCCGGCGTCACGGGCGAGGTAGCCCTCGAGGATCTCGATGGTCGTGGTCTTGCCCGCGCCGTTGTGGCCGAGCAGGCCGAAGCACTCGCCGGCTGCGACGTCGAAGCTCACGCCGCGCACGACCTCGCGGTCACCGTAGGACTTGCGCAGACCGCTGACGCTGATCGCTGGTGTCGAGGAGTCCACTGCTCACCCGTTCCTGTGGTTGGCCATCGTCCCGAAACCGGCGAAGGCGCCACCCAGCACGCCCATCATCCACCACATGCCGGTGCCGGCACCGATGGCGGCGCCGACACCCACCCCGACGAGGCCGGTGAAGAGTGGTGCTTGCCAAGCCGGTCGTGCGCTCTGGTTGCTCTGTTGGTTCATCCGGTGATTCCCTTCCCTGTTCGCCACGGACGGGTTCCGCGACACGATGCCACCAGTGTCGAGCTGGTGAACCTCCTTGTCGTCGGCCTCGGAACTGATCGGTATCATCTTTCGAGCCAGGCTGGATCATCCCGGCGAACGATGCGAGGGCGTGCTGCGTCTGGGAGGATTGGACGATGGGCTCCGATCTCACGCTCGACAATGCGGCCGCCGATCAGCAGCGGCGGCGGGCACGTTGGATGGTGGTCGCCGGGCTCGTCGTCTGGTCGGCGGGGATCGCACTGTGGGAACTCACCTGGGCCGGAGGCCTGACGGCGACCCTTGCCGGCGGAACACTCCTCACGATCGGACTGAGCACCCTCGCCCAGGGGCCACGCGACGCCAACTCGCCGGTGTGGGTGGTGGCTGTCCCGGTGACGATCTCGTTGGTGCTGATCAGCCAGGGCGTCAGCCAATCGGACTTCGGGGCCCGGGTGATGCTCGTTGGGCTCGGCACGCTCGGGATGATCCTTGTCTTCCTGCGGATCCTCGATGATCGGTTGGCGATCGAACGTGAGCTCGCGGAGCACACGCTCGCCGACGAGAGGCGCCGGCTCGCCGGCGACGTCCACGACGTGGTCGGCCACACCCTGTCGGCTTCGATGCTGCACACGGCGGCTGCCCGCTTGGCGGTGCGGTCAGATCCCGACGCGGCGATCGCCTCACTGCAGCGCGCCGAGCAGCAGGGGCGCCGGTCGATGGACGACATCCGCAGCGTCGTCAGGCTCCTCCGCGACGACGGCGGTATCGGCCCACCGACATCGTCAGCCGGTGAACTACCGGAGCTGGTGGAGAGCTTCCGTGCCGGCGGAGCCGACATCGCCTACAGCGCAACGGGATGCCTCACCGACGTTCCCGCCCCGGCGGCGCTCACCGTGTATCGGGTGGTGCAGGAGGGCCTGACCAACGCGGTGCGCCACGGCACCGGAACGATTGACGTGACGGTGCGGATAGATGGTGCCGACGTGGATGTCGAGATCGTCAATGACCGTCCCGTACGTCGCTCTGCGACGACCGCGGGCAGCGGACTTGTCGGCATGCGCGAACGGGTCGAAGCCGTCGGGGGAACGCTGAAGGTCGGCGGTGCCAACGGCGATAGTCGGTGGGTGCTGCACGCAAGGATCCCCACATGATTCGCGTGCTGCTGGTCGACGACCAGGAGGTCGTCCGAGAGGGTCTGCGGAGTCTGATCGCCACCGACCCTCAGCTCAGCGTCGTAGGCGAATGCAGCGACGGTGACGAGGTCGTCGAACAGGCCAAGCGGTGCAACCCCGATGTGGTCGTGATGGACGTTCGCATGAAACGCGTCGACGGTGCCACCGCGACCGCCAACCTACGGACGGTCGACGGCCCGCCGGTGCTGGTGCTGACCACTTTCGACGACGACGATACGCTCGCCGCCGCACTCCGGGCAGGTGCGGCAGGGTTCGTGTTGAAGTCCGCTCCGGGCGAGGACATCCTGCGCGCGATTGCCACCGTCGCAGCGGCCGATGCATGGATCGATCCGCACGTGGCGGGGCGGGTGCTCGATGCCTACCGGGACCAGACACCCCGGGCGCCGATCGACCTCTCGGTACTCACCGAGCGGGAACTCGACGTGCTCAAAGTGGTCGGACGCGGGCTCAACAACCGCGAAGCGGCCGCAGAGTTGTTCGTGAGCGAAGCCACGCTCAAGACCCACCTCGGTCGTGTGCTCACCAAGTTGGAGCTACGCGACCGCAGCGCCGCGATCGTCTTCGCACACGACAACCACATCCGATAGATCTTCCGACGTGCACGATCCGATTGCAGCTCAGGTACGCACTCTGTCGCCGATGGGAGGATGACGGGCTGCTGGAACACCTCCCTGCAATCTCCGTCCGTTCCATCTTTGGGCCGTCACCGCAACGCCGAGGGCGTCTCATCCGAATCCGCGTGCGTCCTTGAATGCCCGGATGGCTTCACGGTGGTCGACGATCGGTAACGGATACCCCGTTGCTGCCCTGGTGAGCGGCGAGGGATCGTGGATCTCATCCGTCTCCACCTCCGCGAGTTCCGGGAGCCATCTGCGGATGTATTCGCCGTCGGCGTCGAAGCGCTCGGATTGGAGGGTCGGGTTGAAGATCCGGGTCGGGTTCGTGTCGGTCCCGGTTCCGGCAACCCACTGCCATCCCAGCTGGTTGTTCGCGACGTCCCCGTCGGTCAACCACGTCATGAAGTGCCTCGCTCCGAGCCGCCAATCGATCATGAGATCCTTCGTGAGGAAGCTCGCCGTGACCATCCGTGCCCGATTGTGTATGAAGCCCGTGGCCGTGAGTTCCCGCATTGCGGCATCGACGATCGGGAACCCGGTGGCGCCTGCCGTCCATGCTTCGAACGCCGCGGGGTCGTCGTTCCACGCCACATCGTGGCCGCGGTAGTTCGTAGAGGATGCCGCCGGCCGGTGGAACAGGACCTGATGGTTGAAGTCCCGCCACGCGATCTGGCGGACGTAGGCATCGGCCCCGGCCTCCCCGGTCCGCAGTGCGACCTCGAGCGGCGAGAGGGTACCGAGGTGCAGCGGCGCCGACAGGTGCGACGTCCCATCGATGCCGAGGTCGTTGCGGGTGTGCTCGTAGCGCCTCGAGCGGGGAACCCATCGATCCATGTCGAGTCGGGCCGCGGTCTCGCCCCCGTGGAGCCGAGCGGGCGAGGTCCCCACCTCGGTGACCGTGGGTAGGGGATCGGACCCGATCTCATGTCCCGCAAGCTCCGGTGGTGCGAGCATGGGGCGCCAATCGTGGGCGATCCAGCGGCGGTGGAACGGTGTGAAGACCTGGTAGAAGTCCGACGTCTGGGGCGCGAGTGCATCGGGGGGCACGACGGTCAGCGAATCGTGGACCGTCACGGGCACGGGCGACCGGCTACGAAGGAGCTGGATGCGTCGCTGCGAGAAGGCCGTCACGTCCCTCGCGACGTGGATCGCCGATGCGTTGGATTCGGCGACCAGGGCCAGGACGGTGTCGACCCACGGTCCCCTGCGGAGTACGAGCGCCGAACCCGCCGCCAGCAGGTTCGTGTCGAGGTCGTGGAGGCACTCGGCGAGGTACGCCTGTCGGTTCGGTGATCCGTGGAGCGTTTCTGCGATCGGATCCTCGATGAACACCGGAACGGCGTCGGGAGCGGCGGCATGGAGCACGGGGTTGTCGTGGAGTCGCAGGTCGCGCGTGAAGATGGCGAGTGACGTCATGTCCATGGTTCGGCGGGGAGACCCCCGCCGGATGCGCCAACTGACCGGGACAGGGGATCATCGGCGGTTCCTGACATAATGCTCCGACCAACGTGGAGGAGGACCACATGTCGTCGGAGCCGAGGATCGTCGTATCGATCGATGCAGGGGTCGCCACGGTGCGGATGAACGATCCCTCCTCCCTCAACGCCCTGTCGGTTGCGATGGCGACCGACCTCGACGAGGCGATCGAGCGGCTCTCCGTCGATCCCGACGTCCGGTGCCTCGTCATCACCGGGACGGGCCGCGGGTTCTGCGCCGGTGGTGACGTCCAGTCCTTCTACGACCACCGCGACGACCCGGATGCCACCGTGCGCGCCGTCCTCGCCGGCCTCCATGGTGCGGTTGCGCGCCTCCTCGACGCACCGTTCCCGACCGTCGCTGCGATCAACGGAACCGTGGCGGGCGCCGGTATGGGTGTGGCCATGGCGACGGACCTCGCGGTCTCCGTCGACACCGCCGTCTTCACGATGGCGTACACCGGCATCGGTGTGTCGCCGGACGGCTCGAGCACGTACTTCCTCCCACGGCTCGTGGGCACGCGCCGAGCGATGGAGATGATCCTCACGAACACCCGGCTGACGGCCACGGAGGCCGCCGAGCTCGGGCTCGTCAACACCATCACGTCGGCTTCGACGTTTACGGAGACGGTCGACGAACTGGCTCGGAAGCTCGCCGTCGGTCCGACGCTCGCCTATGTGCGGGCCCGGCACCTCGTCCGATCCTCCTTGCCGAACGATCCGTTCAGCCAGATGGACGCCGAGGGCGCCGGCATCGTGGCGGCAGCTGGTACACGTGACTTCTACGAGGGCATCTCGGCATTCATCGAGAAGCGGAGGCCCGAGTTCGAGGGTCGCTGAGGCCTCAGGGGTCACCACCACCCTCGCGGACTCAGAAGGCGGACTCAGAAGGCGGACTCAGAAGGCGGTCTCAGAAGGGCCAGATGATCGGGATGATCGCCACCGAGACGACGACGAACAAGGCGAGCAGCGGGCCCCCGACCTTGGCGTAGTCGACGAACCGATAGCCGCCAGGGGCCATGACCATGAGGTTCGGAGCGGTACCGATGGGGGTCAGGAACGCCGATGACGCGCCGACCGCGAGCCCCATCATCAGCGGGTAGGGACTCACACCGAGGCCAGTTGCCGCGCTGAGGACGATCGGTGCCATGAGCACCGCTGATGCGGTGTTGCTGATGACCTGGCTGAATGCGGTCGTGACGAGGAAGATGCCGGCCAGGAGGGGCACCGGTCCGATGCTGCCGAGGGTCGCGACGAGGCCGTCGGCGATGCGTTCGGCCCCACCGGTTGCCTCGAGGGCCACCGCCATGGGGATCATCGCCCCGATGAGGATCACCGTCGACCACGACACCGCCCGATAGGCCTGCGTCTTCGTGAGGCAACCGGTCAGCAACATGGCCCCTGCAGCCAGCATCGATGCGATCACCACGGGCACGATGCCGATGACCATGAGGGCGACCATGGCCACGAGGATCCCGGCCGCAAGGCCCGACCTCGGTGTGAGGACAGCCACCTGGGTGGACATCTCGTCCGGCTGGCCGACGACGACGAAGTTGCGACGCTCCTCGGCCATGTGGCTGATCGCCTCCCAGGTTCCACGCACGAGCAGGGCATCGCCGAACTTGAGCGGCTCGGTCATGGTGAGGTGCCGTTCACCACGACGGATTCCCAGGACGAGGACGCCGAAGGACCGCGAGATCACGCCTTCGGAGATCGTTCGTCCGATGTAGGACGATCGAGGGGTCAACAGCACCTCGGCGATTCCGATCTCGAGGGAGATCAGCTCGCTGAGGGCACCCGGCGCGTCACTGATGGGGAGGACGCCGAGCATCATCTCGATCTCGAGTTGTCGCACCTGCTCCGGGGTGCCGGTGACGACGAGGACATCGTTGCGTTCTATCACCAGGTCGGGGTCCGGGAGCGCCGAGGGGTCCTCGGTCAACGCGTCGAGGCGATGACGAACGACCGCAGCCGGTGTTCCCGATGCGTCATCGTTGTCGTGACGGCGGATCTGGAGCACCGTCACCCCGAATCGCCTGCCGACCTGGCACTCACGGAGGGTCGAGCCCCGCAACGGTGAGCCCTTTCGTACCCGCATGCGGTACAGGTCATCGTCGAGCGAGTAGACCTCGGCGAGCTCACCGACCTCGTGATCGAGGATCGCCGGTGCGTTGCCGGATGCACGCTGGGGGAGGAGCCGCCGCCCGATCGTCGCCATGTACGCGACGGCGACGATGAGCAGGGGGATCCCGATCAGGGAGTACTCGAAGAACCCGAATTCCTCGAGGCCCGCTGCCCTGAGTGCGTCCGACACCACGATGTTGGGAGGGGTCCCGGTGAGCGTCAGAAGGCCGCCTGCGTTGGCGGCGAATGCGACCGGTATCAGGAAGGCCGCCGGTGTGCTCTTCATGCCCCACGCAGCAACGACCACCGCCGGCATGAGGGTGGCGACCGTTCCTGCGTTCGAGATGAAGCCCGACAGGATCGCGGTCGCCAGCATCGACAACACGAGCAACCTGAGCTTGTCCCCCTTGGCACTCCCGATGAGCTTCTCGCCGAAGTAGGCCGTCACGCCCGTGCGGCTGAGTCCCTCGCCGACGATGAAGAGGGAAGCGATGAGGACCACGGTCGTGTTGGCGAAGCCGGAGAACGCTTCATCGAGGGTGACCACACCGGTGAGGTAGAGAGCCATCAGTGAGGCAACCGCGACGAGGTCGGGTTGGAATCGTCCCCATACGAAGAGCACCATCGTGACGCCGAGGATGAGGAAGGTCATCGACATGTCGGTCACGGCTGGCACTCCCCAGGGGCGGATGATGTCATTGTGGTCGCCCGGCGCGGCCTCCGAACCGTTCGCCACACGCGACGAAGCCCCTCCACGGAGGAGGGGCTCGTAGTCGGGACGGTCGGATTTGAACCGACGACCTCATCGTCCCGAACGATGCGCGCTGCCAAGCTGCGCCACGTCCCGAGGGAATGGGTGAGTCTACCGTGCTATCCCGTCCTCTCGACACGAACACGATCGACGCGTTGGCGGTCCATCGTCAGCACGGTGTAGCGGAAGCCGTCCTCGAGGACCGTTTCCCCCTCGTCGGGAACCCTCCCGCACAGGGCCATGATGAATCCGCCGACGGTGGAGAACGGACCGTCGGTGAGGTTGTGGTCGACCGCCTCCTCGAGATCGTCGATGTCGAGACGACCGTCGGCGATCCACGTTCGTGGCCCCACCCGCGTCACCGACGGCGTGCCGGGGTCGAATTCGTCCTGGAGCTCCCCGACGAGTTCCGAGACCAGGTCCTTGATGGTCACGATGCCCTCAACGCCGCCGTGCTCATCCACCACCACCGCCATCGCATACCGGTGCTGGCGCATCTCACCGAGCGTGTCGAGGACGGACATGGTCTCCGGGATGTACTGGGGTGGCCGGATGACATCGGACACGGCCCCCGTCGCCCCGTTCTGGAGGACGTCCTTCACGTGCACGATGCCGACGAGACCGTCGAGGTCCGACCCCGTCACCGGGAACCGTGAGTGCCCGGTCTCGCTCACGGCCGAGCGGACCGCATCGATCGACAGGGGCATTCCGAGGGTCACGATGTCGAGGCGCGGTGTCATGACCTCGCGCACGGACCGGTCGGCGAGGTGGAAGAGGGCATCGATGATCTCCCGTTCGGCCTCTTCGATCTGCCCGCCGCGTTCGCCGAGGGCAGCAAGGGCCCTGATGTCGTCCTCGGTGGGTCCCGCACCTGCGTTCCCGGCGTCGATCCGCAGGAGCCTCAGGAGGGCCCGGGTGATGGCGGAGAAGAACGAGGCGATCGGGGTGAGGACGATCGAGAGGTTCCAGATCGTCGGGGCGACCCGGAGCGAGAACTGCTCGGGATGGCGTGCGGCGATCGTCTTGGGCGTTATCTCGCCGAAGATCAACAGGACGGCCGTCATCACCGCTGTTGCGAGCCAGGGACCCCATGTCTCGCCGATCATCGACACGAACAGGATGGTGGCGACCGAGGCAGACAAGACGTTGACCGCGTTGTTGGCGACCAGCAACGTGGAGAGCATGCGTTCGGGCTCGGACACCAGCTGCTCGAGCTTCGGACCGCGGGGATCCTCGGTCGCAAGGAGGTGGACGCGTTCTCGGGAGATGCCGATGAGGGCCGTCTCGGAACCCGAGAAGAAGCCGGAGGCGGCCGTGCACACAGCGAGGATGACGAGGTAGGTGATCGTGTCAGCGGTCATCGCGGATCGTGCGACGACCTGTTCGTACTCGCAGGCTCCGTGCCAGCGGTCACGAGACGCCATCCGGCGCCGCGATCGCGGCGCGCAGCTCTGACGATGATTGCCCGGTCAGCACCCAGTTCTGCGCACCCGATCTACGGGCGAGGAACGCGTCGGCGGACCGATCGAGCAGGACCGTCACGGGAATCGGAGCGTCGCCACCGCGAGCGCGTACGGCCCGGGTGACGGCCATGGCACCCATCGCGCCGACCTGCTGATCGACGATCACGCGGTCGACGCCGAGGTCGTAGGCGGCGGCAGCGGCGGTGTTCGGGTCGAGGTGGTCGACGAGATCGATGTCAGCGCTCGACAGGTCGGCGTGGACCCGGTCGATCACCGACGGTCGATCCGCCACGAGGAGGATGGTCGCCATGCGGCAAGCGTAGTTGGTCCCATGGTCCCAGGTGCTCACCTCGGACGTGCCACACACCCAGCGCATTCCTACCCTCGGGCCATGCAGTCCCTCCGTGTCCTGGCCGTCGCATCGGTGCTGGCCGGCGTCGTCATCAGCGGCGTGTCGCTGGCGCAGACCGACATCGAACCGATCGTCGTCATCGAGGTCGGGGACCCCATCGACCAGCGGCTCATCGACGCGGTCGTAGGAAGCCTCACCTCGGAGGTCGCCCACGCCTACATCCTCAAGATCGACAGCCCCGGTGTGTCGTCGGGTGACATCCAGCGCCTCTACGACGCCGTCGTCGTCGCTCCTGCGCCCGTCATCTCCTGGATCGGACCGAATCCGGCGGTTGCGTACGGCGGTGCGGCTTTGCTCGCGAACCACGCCGACCTGCGATCGGGCGCACCGGGCTCGAGCGTCGGGTACCTCGAACCGCTCGTGCACCGCGGTCCCGAGCCGGTGACCTTCCGCCCGGGGGATGACGCCGTTGCGTACGCCGAAACGGTCGCAGCGCTGGCCGATACAGCCGTGGTGGTCGGGGGCGATGTCGGCACCGTACCGGGGTTCGTCGATCGGCTCGACCCCGCGCTCGGACAGCTGATCGTGTCCGTGGACGGCACCGTCGTCGAACGCGACGGGATGACGTTCACGCTCTCGACGGCCCGCACCGAGACGATCGAGGGCCAGGAGGTCATCGTGCAGACGAGACCCGTGAAGTTCACCGAGACGGGCCTGCTCGATCGGTTCCTCAGGCTCGGTGCGAATCCCGAAACCGCCTTCCTGTTCCTCGTGTTCGGTCTCGCCTTCGCGGTCTTCGAGTTCTACGCCGCCGGCAGTGGCCTCATGGCGTTCGTGGCCTCCCTGTCGCTCATGCTCTCGGGCTATGGTCTTGCGACCCTGCCGATATGGTGGCCGGCGGTCGTCATGACGCTCGCCGGTGTCGCCATCCTCGTCTGGGGCTTCGTGCTCAACCGTACGGATTGGCGCGCCTTCCTCGGCACGGCGTTGATGGTCGTGGGCGGGCTCACGTTCACCACCACGCGACCGCAGTACCCCCCAGCGGTATGGCTGGTCCTTGTCGCGACGGCGGCCGCCGTCGTGTTCATCTGGTACTCCCTCACAACGGTGGTCCGCGGACGATTTGCGACGCCGACGATCGGTCGCGAAGAGCTGATCGGCATGCGATGCCTCGTCGTCGAAACCCTCGATCCCTTCGGCGTCGTCGCCGTGGACGGGGCCAGGTGGCAGGCGACCGCCGATCGTGGTGTCGAGATCGGAGCGGGCGCCGCCGTGGAGATCGTTGGCGTCACCGGTCTCCTGCTCGAGGTGGATCCGATCCGGCTCCGGCCCGACGAGAAAACCCCCTGATCTCCCAAGATTTGTCTGGACGATCCCCGATTCGGGCGGTAGGTTCCCTCCGTTGTTGTGCTGGCGGCACACACGCTCATGTGCAGAAACCCCGAGTCGAAAGAGGCTGAGATGTCCCCTGATCGTTCCTGGCAGCCCGTCGCGCTCTGCAGTGGAAATCATTCGCACCTCTTCTTCCCGCCGAGCACGCAGGAACGCAAGGACGAACGGGAACGCAGGGAGCTTCGCGCCAAGGCCGTCTGCCAGATCTGCCCCGTCAAGGACGAGTGCCGCGAGTACGCGATGAACATCCGTGAGCCGTATGGCATCTGGGGCGGATTGACCGAGACCGAGCGCCGCCTGGAGCTGACCCGGGCCTCGTGAGGTCAGCGCCGGACCGACCGTCCATCCCCTGACCGCCGGGTTCTCCCCGACGCGTCGAGCCACTCGAGCGTGGGGACCGCCTGGCGACGCGCCATGCCGAAATGGTCGCGGAACTCTGCAACGGTGAACCCATCCGGGAGCTCGGAGACGCGGGCGACGATCTCCGCGTGTTGCTCACGCGTGAAGGCCAAGTCGTCGCCGACGCGGACGAGGTCTCCCCTCCGGAGGAGGAAGTGGATGACCTCATCGTCGAGGCCGAGCGACGAGACGCGGGGTACGTCGAAGGACCGTTCCATCGACTGCCTGACCCCATCCCATGCTGCTTGGGTCTCGTCGCTGATCGTGTGCGAGAACGATGGCTCGCAGATGGCGCCCTCGCGTTCCGCGAGGCCGTCGGTCCGCTCGACGACGAGATCGATCACGGTCGTGCTGGTGGCGAGCCTGGACGCCAGCTCCCCCTTTGGCATGCCGATGCGCATGGGGTGGTCGGCGTGGTAGGCACTCACGAGGGATCGCGCTCGTCCGGAGAGGTGGTCCACCCTGGCTGGTGACATCCACCGGTCGGCTGCTCTGATCGCCTGCGTCGGTGGTTGCCCGCCCGTTGCCATGGCGAGCCCTTCGACGGTGAGGGACCCGTGAACCACAACGAGGGCGTCGGCGACGGCGACCCGCCCTGCGGCGAGCGCCTCGCCGAGGACCGTGGCGTAGGTCGCGTCCGGGCGGCGTGGTGGAGCGGGATCGATCACGGGGCCACCGCCGACGATCGACCTGCGGCCGGTGTCGCGGACGATCACCTTGTCACCGACGACCATCGGGAGCGGATGATCGCTGACCACGACGAAGGCATCCGTTCCCTGGATGCGGCGCAGCGTCACGGGCGCCGATGCCGTGCCCAGGTGCAGGCGAAAGGCGCCACGATCGGGGATGGTGTCGAACCCGCGTGCCGTCGCCAGCTTGACGGCGAACCGGGCGGTCACCGCAGTCGTCGAGCGCCCGGCGAGGAGGTCTCCGCGATCGGTGTCGTCGGGGGCACCGGTGAGGTTGACGGCCGTCCGCGAGCCGGCGCTGCTGCCCTCCACGGTCCGACCGTGGTGTTGGAGACCGCGCACCTTCGCCGGCGCGCCCGACGGCAGCACGGCCACGTCGTCGCCGACGTGGACCCGACCCTCGAGCACCGTCCCCGTGACGACGAGCCCTGCTCCGGCAGGCCGGAAGGCTCGATCCACCCACATCCGGAACGGGGCGTCCGGCGTCGACTCGGCAGCGTCGAGGATGGCCGCGATCTCGCTCCGTATGGTCTCGAGACCCGTGCCGGTGACCGATGAGACGGCGACGATCGGCCATCCCTCGAGCGTCGTCCCCGCGACCTCCTCGAGAACCTCGAGCGTCGCCAACTCCCGCGTGTCGTCGTCGACGAGGTCGACACGCGTCAGGGCGATCAGACCCCTGCGGACGTCGAGGAGGTCGAGAACCGTTGCGTGTTCCTCGGATTGGGGCATCCAACCGCTGTCGGCAGCCACGACGAAGAGGGCACAGTCGATCGCCCCCACCCCCGCCAGCATGTTCTTGATGAACTTCTCGTGTCCCGGCACGTCGACGAACCCGACGTCGTGACCAGCGATGTCGGTCCATGCGAAACCGAGATCGATGGTGAGCCCACGTTCCTTCTCCTCGACCCACCGGTCGGGATCGATGCCGGTGAGTGCCCGAACCAGGCTGGACTTCCCATGATCGACGTGACCGGCTGTACCGACGATGGGCATGTCAGGCGAGGGCCCGCTCGAGCGTCGATCGGACCCGTGCGTCGTCCTCGGGTGCCACCGACCGCAGATCGAGCCACGTGGACCCGTCCCGCCGGGTACCGATGATCGGCCAATCGTGATCCGAGGCGAGTCGTGCCCATGTCCGGTCGGGGTCGCCGGGGATGCACACAGCGAACGAGGGGATGGTTCTCCCTGGCACAGAACCGGCGCCCGGCACGGAATCGACAGCCTCCACCGAGAGTGTCGCCAGCCCCTCGGCGACCGCGGCCGCACGAGCGAAGACTTCTTCGGGTGTGGCGGTCGCCATGCGCCAGAACGGGATGGAGAGCACTCGTTGGTCCAGGTACAGCTGGAGGGTCACAGCAAGGGCGGCGATGGTGCCTCCGTCGAGTCGCAGCGCCCGGGCCATGGGATGGACCTCGGCGCGGTGCACGGCGGCAGCGGTGCCCACGATCACACCGGCCTGGGGGCCGCCAAGGAGTTTGTCACCCGAGAAGAGGACGAGATCGGCCCCCGTGCGAACTGCCTGGGCGACACCGGGCTCGTCCTCGAGCCATGGAGGCGGACCCGAAGGGATCCATGGTGTCGTGGCGTCGACGAGTCCGCTACCGACGTCGTAGATGAACGCCACTTCGGCTCGGGAGGCGAGCTGTGCGAGGTCATCCGCGGATGCCTCCTCGGCGAATCCGTCGATCCGGTAGTTCGATGGGTGCACCTTCAGGACCGCATCGACCGAGTCGACGACATCGGCGAAGTCCTGGATCCGGGTGCGGTTCGTGGTCCCCACCTCGACGAGCTGTGCGCCACTCGAGGCCATGAGTTCGGGCAGCCGGAACGACCCCCCGATCTCGATCAGCTCCCCCCTCGATACGGCGACCCTCCCGCCCCCTCCGGCGACCGAGGCGAGTGCGAGCAGCAACGCTCCGGCGTTGTTGTTCACGGCAAAGCCGGCTTCGGCGCCCGTGAGCGGGGGGAGCAACCTCGCGAGGTAGTCGTTACGACGCGAACGTCTTCCCGTCCGCACGTCGACCTCGACGTTGCCCCACGATTCGGCCAGGCCGGCCATCGCCGCGACAGCCTCGTGATGAACGGGTGCCCGACCGAGGTTCGTGTGCAACAGGACGCCGGTGGCGTTGATCACCCGCCGCGGACGGGTCGCCTCGATCCCGCCGAGGATCTCGCGTGCCGTGGCGGCAGCGTCCGCGGGAGAACCCGCGGCGAGCTCGGAGCGTGCACGAGCGATCGCCGAGCGGCAGGCCTCCACGACGACCGGCGCCGGTAGCAGCGGATACTCTCCGGCGAGTTCGCCGGCGAGTGCATCCGTCGACGGGAGGCTCCGCATGTCCATGGTGGCGTCAGCGTACCGAGGCATGCGTTGTCGGTACCCTTTCGATGGCCTACCTTGCGGTCATGCGGTTGCGTACATGGTTGCTGATCGGGTTCATAGCGGTGCCGGTCACCGAGATCGCGCTGTTCGCCCTCGTCGGGTCGGCCATCGGGATCTGGCCGACGATCGCCCTGGTCGTCGTCACGGCTTTCGTTGGCTCGTGGCTCGTTTCCCAGCAGGGTCGCGCCACCTGGGCAACCTTGCGCGCCGAGATCGCGCAAGGTGCGGTGCCGGCGGTGCCCCTGGTCCACGGTGCGATGATCCTCGTAGCGGGCGCGCTGCTGTTGACCCCCGGCTTCATGACCGATGTCGTCGGCCTCCTGCTCCTGGTTCCGTCCGTGCGCGAGTTCCTCCGGATCTGGGGTGGCAATCGGGTCGCCGGTCGATGGATCGTCATCAAGTGAGCGACTATCGCAGGGCTTCGACGGTCTGCCTCGTCCGTGACAATCCCGAACTCGAGGTCCTCATGGTGCAGCGACCGCACACGTCGCGATTCATGCCGAGCGCCTGGGTCTTCCCAGGCGGTGCCGTCGACCCCGAGGATGCCGATCCTCCGACCTCGTTCGGCGATGCCGACGACTGGCAGGTCGCGGCCCTGCGCGAACTCGGAGAAGAGGTGGGGTTGTGGCTCACCACCGATGGCGTGGTCGAACAGGTCGGCGTGCGCGACGCATTCGCCTTCGTCTCGGAAGCGCCGTTCACCCCTGACCCCGGGGCGTTGATCTACTTCTCGAATTGGGTGACGCCCGAGGTGTTCCCGTTGCGTTTCGACACGAGGTTCTTCCTCGCGGCGATCGACGGATCCGTGGACGGTGCAGTGGATGGCGACGAGCTCGTGGACCTGGCATGGGTCGGTCCGATGGAGGCATTGCGGCGCGAGCAGGACCAGGAGTGGGATGTCGCTTTTCCGACCCGGAAGATCCTCGAACTCCTGGCCTCCGAACCCTCGGCTTCGAGCCTCGCCGTGACGATGAGGAGCCTTGCGATCGTCCCACCGGTGCAACCGCGGCTGTACGTGACGAGCGATGAGGCCCGCATCGTCATGCCGGACGAGGACCTGTTCGACGTCATCGAGGCCGACCAGGCAGATCCTGACATCCTCGGCCGCCTCGCGGCCGTGATCGCCAAGGGCGGTCACCTCCCCGCCGAGTTCAAGGGCGGGCGATGATCGAACGGGTGCTCGCCCCGAATCCCAGCATGTACACCGGTCCCGGCACCAACACCTACCTCCTCCGAGATGCCGGCGAGGTCCTGATCCTCGACCCCGGACCGGTCATTGCGTCCCATGCGGCAGCCATCGTCGCTGCCATAGGGGACGACACGCCCGTGGGGATCGCCGTCACCCACACCCACCCCGATCACGCACCGCTCGCCAATCCCCTCGGCGATGCCCTCGGAGTCCCCGTCATCGGGTTCGCCACCGGTCCCGAGTTCGTTCCCGACCAGCGGATTGCGGACGCGGGAGTGATCCGCTTCGGCGCATCCTCACTGGCGGCGGTGCACACCCCGGGGCACACCCCAGACCATCTGTGTTTCCTCCTCGAGGGCGTGCTCTTCACGGGGGACCACATCATGGAGGGATCGACGGTGATCATCGAGGATGCCTCCGATTACCTCGAGAGCCTGTACCGGGTGCGCGACATCGGGGCCCACCGCATCGAACCCGGACACGGTGATGCGATCGACGACGCCGGTGCGGCGATCGCCGCCTACATCGACCATCGCCTCGAGCGAGAACGCCAGATCCTCGCCGCGATCGCTGAAGGCGCCCTGACCGTCGGCGACCTCGTCGATGTCGTGTACGTGGGGATCCCGGCTGGCCTGCGACCTGCGGCGGTTCATCAGGTCGCCGTGCAGCTCGGCAAGCTTTCGAGGGATGGAGCGGTATGGTTCGACGACGACCGAACGGAGCAAGCCAGGGTCCGCCTGAGATAGGGGTGTGATGCGGAACCGTTTCGTCATCGTCGCGGCGCTGATCGCCGCCATGGTCATCCCAACGTCCAACCTCGTCGGGGACACCGCACGGGCACAGGGCAACCTGACCCCAACCGACGTCGAGGACGCCTTGGAACGTCGTCGCGCCGCCAGCGCCTCGCTCGAGGAGATGACGGCCAGGTTCGAGCAGGCCATGGCTGACGAGGAGTTCCTGCGCGAACGGATCTCGAACCTCGCCCGTGAGGTCTCTCGCCTCGAGCAGGAGATCGGGGAACGCCGGATCGCCGTCAGGGAGCTGGTCAAGGAGCGTTACATGAACGGCGGCGGGACCCTCGGTACGGAGCGTGTGTTCACGGCCCGGAGCTTCACCGACATCCCCGTCCAGAGCGAGTACTACGCCTTGATGAACGCCCGCGACATCGCGATGCTGCGAGGCCTCGAGACCGCCGAGGCACTCCACGTGGAGCAACAGGGACTCCTCGACGGGTCGTTGACGGATCAGGAGGCGATCGTCGGCGAACTGACCGTACTCGCGGAGGACCTCGGGGCGGCCCTCGCGCGTGCCGACGCCGAGTACGTCTCCGTCGCATCGGCGTTCGAGCAGCAGGAAGAGGCTCGTCGCCAGCGCGAGGAGCAGGAACGGATACGCCGCGAGGAAGCCGAGCGCCGCGCCAGGGAACTCGCCGCAGCGGCGGCGACCTCCACGACGCTCGCCACGACGACAACCAGCCCCCAAACCACTGATGATGCGACCGGCGGGTCCACGGCGGCCACGACCACGACCGCTGAACCGTCGACCACCACGACTGCTCCGCCAGCGACCACGACCACGACCACCGTTCCGACGGCAGCCCCTCCCGTGACCACCGATGGCAAGGCGTGTCCCGTGAACGCCGCCACCTCCTTCTCCGACACGTGGGGAGCGCCGCGATCGGGTGGGCGAAGCCACAAGGGTGTGGACATGGTGTCTGCCCGCAATGCACCACTGGTTGCGATCGAGTCAGGGACCGTGACGCGCACCTCCAACAGCTCGCTCGGTGGCCTGTCCATCTACCTCACCGGGGTGTCCGGGAGCCGGTACTACTACGCACACCTCGAGTACATCGCCGACGGCATCGGCAGTGGTACGGGGGTGGGCGTCGGCGACCTCCTCGGCGGGAACGGGTCGTCCGGGAACGCCCCGGATTGGCTTCCGCACCTCCACTTCCAGTACGCGCCTCCGGGCGGTGACTGGGTGAACCCCTACCCCCTCGTCAGGGCACTCTGCTGACGTTCAGGTGGTCGCCGGAGCGTCCAGGTCGGCCAGCAGCGCACCGAGCCGGCCGACGCAGTTGTCGAGGGCGAGCGGAGGCAGGATCTCGGTGACGCGGCGAGCTGCGTCGACGATGGCCACGGTCGCCGGGGCGTCCGGCTGATCGACGACGATCGGGGTCCCGGCATCGGCACCCACCGCAACGCGCGGATCGATCGGCACGGATGCGAGCAACGGCACGCCGAGTTCGTCGGCGAGCGAGGCTCCGCCTCCGGTGCCGAAGATGTCGAACTGCTGACCATCGGGCGTCGTGAATCCGGCCATGTTCTCGATCACCCCCACGATGGGCATGTGGGAACGACGCGCCATGTCAGCGACGCGGGCAGCGACCCTCTGGGCAGCGAGCTGGGGCGTCGTGACGACGATCATCTCCGCCTGCGGGAGCATGCGTGACAGCGCCATCTGCACATCGCCGGTCCCGGGGGGCATGTCGATCACCAGATACCCGAGGTCCGATGGCCATGCCACGTCGTTGAGGAACTGCTCGACGGCCTTCGAGAGCATGAGGCCACGCCACATGAGGGCGGTGTCCTCGTCGTCGATGAGAAGTCCGGTCGACACCAGATGCAGTCCGTGGGCGATGGTCGGCCTGATCCGCTTGTCGGCTCCTGCCGTCAACCGCACATCCATCGCGCCGAGCATGCGGGGGGTCGAGAAGCCCCAGATGTCGGCATCGAGCAGGCCGACGGAGTGGCCCTGGTCGGCAATGGCGAGGGCCAGGTTCGTCGACAGGGACGACTTACCGACGCCGCCCTTGCCGCTGCTCACGGCGATGACACGCGTCGAGGTGTCCACGGCGGTCGGTGCCGCGTGCTCCCTGGCACGTAGGCGTGCCCGCTCCATGAGCGTCGACCGCTGCTCCTGGGACATGACCGTCGTGTGGATGTCGACGGTCGCCACGCCGGGGAGCGCCCCGACCCTGCGTTCGATGTCGGATTCGATCTGGCCGCGCATCGGACATGATGCGATCGTCAGGGCGAGTCCGATCCGGACGGAGTCCCCCGACACCACGACGTCGCCGACCATGCCGAGATCCACGATGTCGGCGTGGAGCTCAGGGTCGATGACGTTGGCCAACGTGGCCCGGATGTCCGCTTCATTCACCATGGCCACGAGGTTATCGAACCGGCAACATGCGATTCACGATTCGTACAACCATCGACGCGGGCGGCCTATCATCGGCAGCCCAACGCGACCGACGGAGGCACCATGACCGCTCCCGAGACCACCAAGATCGAAGGCGTGACGCTCAGCCCCGATGCCGCTGCCAAGGTCAAGGCACTCATGGAGGCCGAGAACCAGGAGATGGTCCTCCGCCTCGGTGTGAAGCGATCGGGTTGTTCGGGCTATGCCTACGACATGTTCTTCGACTCGGTCGTCGACCCGACCGATATCGTCAACGAGACGGATGGCGTGCGGGTCGTGGTCGATGCCCAGAGCGTCGAGATGGTCAACGGTGCGATCATCGACTTCCGCGACAGCGGGCTCCAGGGCTCCGGTTTCGCCATCGACAATCCCACCGCCACGGGCGGCTGCGGCTGCGGCAAGAGCTTCTGCTGACGGCTTCCGTCCTTCCCCAACACCCGAACCCAGGGTTCCAGTGACCGGATCCGGGCACTCCAGCCCACAGTTCGAGTGATCCAGGGTCGTTCCTCGTCCCCACAGCGTCGGTTCGCGCGCGACAATGAGGGGATCACCGATCGGGAAGGATCCCATGCCCAAGACCATCCTGCACGCGCCGTCGGGTCCCGAGCCGCTCGGACCGTATTCCATCGCCACGGAAGCCCATGGTCTGGTGTTCTGCTCGGGATCGGTGCCCATCGATCCCGCGACCGGGTCCGCCGTGACCGGCGACATCGCCGATCAGACCCACCAGGTGATGCGCAACATCGGTGCGGTCCTCGATGATGTCGGACTCGGGTACGACGACATCGTCAAGACGACGATCTTCCTGACCGACATGTCCGATTTCGCCGCCGTCAACGCCGTGTACGGCGAGTACGTCGGCATGTCGAAACCTGCCCGATCGACGGTCGAGGCATCGGCACTCCCCGGAGGGTTCTCCATCGAGATCGAGTGCATCGCAGCCCGCTGACCGTTCCACCCGTGAGGAGGCTCCCATGAATCGTGATGCCGTGCTCGACGCACTCGCCATCGCACCGACGACATCCGGCGCCTACGCCGGTGGATGGCGCGAGGGAAGCGGCCCGCAGCTGCCCTCGATCGATCCGACCACCGAGGAGGTCATCGCCACCGTCAGGGAGGCGGACATCGCCGACTACGAGGCCGCCGTGACGGCAGCCCAGGAGGCCTTCACCGAGTGGCGCATGATCCCGGCTCCGGTCCGTGGTCAGTACGTACGCGCGATCGGCGATGCGTTGCGGACCTACAAGGAACCACTCGGCGCCCTCGTTGCGATGGAGATGGGCAAGATCCGCGCCGAGGGCGAGGGTGAGGTGCAGGAGATGATCGACATCGCCGACTTCTCCGTCGGCCTGTCGCGCCAGCTCTACGGGCTCACGATCGCATCCGAGCGTCCGCGGCACCGCATGTACGAGCAGTGGCATCCACTGGGACCGGTCGGGATCATCTCGGCGTTCAACTTCCCCGTGGCGGTGTGGTCGTGGAACGCGTTCATCGCTGCCGTCTGTGGCGATTCGACGATCTGGAAACCGTCCCACCTCACGCCTCTGTGCGCCGTTGCGGTGCAGAACATCTGCCACGAGGTCATGGACGGTTCAGGCTTCGAGGGTGTGTTCAACCTGACGGTCGGTGACGTCGATCCCGTCGGGGCAGCGATGGTCGCCGATGAACGCCTCCCGCTCATCTCGGCCACCGGGTCCGTCCGGATGGGCCGCCAGGTGGGCACCCAGGTGGCATCGCGTCTCGGTCGGTCGCTGCTCGAGCTCGGTGGGAACAACGCCATCGTCGTCATGGACGATGCCGACATCGAGCTCACCGTCCGTGCGGCCCTGTTCGCCGCCGCCGGGACGACCGGGCAGCGCTGCACGTCCCTACGCAGGTTGATCGTGCACTCGGACATCATCGAGCCCCTCACGGAGAGGCTCATCGAGGCATACGGCACCATCCCCATCGGCGACCCCCTCGATGCCGGCACGCTCGTTGGACCGCTCATCGATGGGAACGCCGTGGAGACGACGAAAGCGGCCATCGCGATCGCCGTGGAGCAGGGAGGCGAGGTGCTCGCGGGAGGTGCCGAGGTCGATCGGGCCGGGTACTTCTTCGAACCGACCCTCGTGCGCATACCGTCGGATGCCCCCATCGTGCAGGACGAGACCTTCGGACCGCTGATGTACATCATCGAAGTCGGCTCGCTCGACGAGGCGATCGCGGTCCAGAACGGCGTTCCCCAGGGTCTGTCCTCCGCGATATTCACGGACTCGGTACGCAGTTCCGAGCGCTTCTTGTCGGCCGAGGGCTCCGATTGCGGCATCGCCAACGTCAACATCGGTACGTCGGGTGCCGAGATCGGCGGCGCATTCGGTGGTGAGAAGGAGACCGGAGGAGGCCGAGAGGCTGGATCTGACTCATGGAAGGCGTACATGCGACGTCAGACCGTGACGATCAACTGGTCGAAGGATCTGCCCCTCGCCCAGGGCATCGAGTTCGGTTGACGACGGTCCACCGAGCAGGGAGCAGATGATGGGTTCGGTCGACGTCCGTCCGTTCGGTCATCTCGCCGATGGTCGCCAGGTCGATCGTCTCGATCTCGTCAACGGCGATACCACCGTCGGCATCCTGTCCTATGGCGGGATCATCGCGTCGTGGGTGACACCCAACGCCGACGGGGATCTCGCCGATGTCGTCATCGGATTCGACGACCTCGACGGGTGGAGAACCGACCCTCAGTACTTCGGTGCCGTGGTCGGTCGCTACGCGAACCGCATCCGTAATGGCAGGTTCCCGCTCGATGGTCGCACCATCGATGTCACATCCAACCAGGGGGACAACCAACTCCATGGCGGCGCCATCGGATTCGACAAGGTGGTGTGGGATGTAGAGGTCCAGCATTCGGAGCCCGATGCGAGCCTTCGCCTCCGGCATGTGTCCCCTTCGGGCGATGAGGGATACCCCGGCACGCTGACCGTGGACGTCGTCTACACCCTGGACGCCGTGGGCACGCTTCGGATGGACTTCATGGCGTCCACGGATGCCCCGACCGTCGTGAACCTCACGAACCACGTCTATTGGAACCTCGCTGGTACCGGGGACATCCTCGACCATGTCGTGCGCATCGATGCCTCGACATTCCTCGAGATCGGTGAGGGCACCCTTCCGACGGGAGCCGTCCGCCCCGTGGAGGGCACCGCCTTCGACTTCCGACGTCCGCGTCGCATCGGAGACCACATCGACGACGTCGATGACCAACTCGCCCTCGGGGGCGGATACGACCACTGCTACGTCGTCGACGGCGAGCCGGGCACCCTGAGACCGTGTGCGACGGTCACGGCAGACGGCAGGGTGCTCGAGATCGCCACGACCCAGCCGGGGGTCCAGTTCTACTCGGGCAACGGCATCCGGTCGCGACGCGGTCGCCACGGAGCGACCTACGGACGGCACTCGGCGTTGTGCCTCGAGACGCAGCACTTCCCCGACGCACCGAACATCCCCGCTTTCCCCTCGACTCGCCTCGACCCGGACGACGAGCTGAGGGAATCGACGACCATGACCGTTCGCCCCGCGACGCCGGACTGACGCGGTGCTACCGCACGGGATCGATGGCGTCTGGTTCAGCCGAAGCGGTAACCGACCGAGCGCACCGTGGTGATCCACGAGGATCGTTCCTCGCCGAGCTTGGCACGGAGCCTGCGCACATGGACGTCGACGGTGCGCGAACCACCGAAGTAGTCGTAGCCCCACACCTTCGAGAGGATCTGTTCCCTGCTCCAGACCCGATTCGGGTTCTCCACGAGGAATCGCAGGAGCTCGTATTCCATGTACGTCAGATCGGTGGGCGTCGCTGCGATCGTCGCCTGGTAGGTCGCCGTGTTGAGCTCGAGATCACCGAAACGCAGCACCGGATCCGTACCCACCACCTCGTCGACGGCGCCGAGTCGGGCCAGGCGGATGCGCAACTCGATCCGGTCGACAGGCGTGAGGATGAAGTCGTCGAAGCCGACGGCGTCATCGAGGTCAGCCGTCAGGGTGCGATCGACCACCACGAGGACCGGTATGCCGAGTTCGTCCTTCAGCTTGCCGGCGATCGTGATGGCGAGGTCCGGCGCATCGCCCAGTTCCACCACCGATGCCGCCCACCCCTCGGCGGGGGCCTTGCGGGCGGCGTCGGCCACGGCTGCGACCGGCACCGGTTGGAAGCCTGCGGCGAGGACGGCTGCGATGAGGGTGGAACTCGGGGACTCGGGGTAGATCGCGAGATACATCACAGCACCGGGAGGTATTCCTCGAGTTCGTACTGGGAGACGTGTTCCTCGTAGCGCGCCCACTCGCGGCGTTTGTTGCGCAGGAACCACGAGAACACGTGGTCGCCGAGGGCGTCGCGTACGAGTTCGGACGACTCCATGGCGCGGATGGCCTCCGACAGGTTGCTCGGGAGCCTGCGGACACCGGCTGCAGAGCGTTCCTCGGCCGTCATCTTCAACACGTCCGAACCCGTCTCGGGTGGGAGCGGGTAGTTGTTCGCGATGCCGTCGAGGCCCGCCGCGAGGATGACGGACAACGCCAGGTACGGGTTGCACGCGGGATCCGGTGATCGGAACTCGATCCTCGTCGAATCGATCTTGCCCTTGCGGGTGGCGGGGATCCTCACGAGGGCACTCTGGTCGTTGCGTGCCCAGGTCTCGTACACCGGCGCATCGAAACCCCCCACGAGGCGCTTGTACGAGTTGACCCACTGGTTCGTGACCGCCGTGATCTCCGCGGCATGGGTGAGGAGACCCGCGATGAATCCCTCGGCGACCTTCGACAGCTCGTAGGTACCGCTGGGATCGTAGAAGGCGTTCTCGTCGCCCTGGAACAGCGAGAGGTGCAGGTGCATGCCCGAACCATCGAACTGGGCCAGCGGTTTGGGCATGAAGGTGGCGTGGATGCCCTGCTCGAGTGCCACCTCCTTCACGGTCAGGCGTGTCGTGACGATGTTGTCCGCCATCGTGAGGGCATCGGTGTGGCGTAGGTCCAACTCGTGCTGGGACGGCGACACCTCGTGGTGGCTGAAAGCGACCGGGATGCCGAGCTTCTCGAGCGTCATGATCGTGGACCGGCGGTATTCCTGGGCGACGTCGAGGGGCGTGAGGTCGAAGTACCCGCCGCGATCGAGCACCTCGGGCGTCGTCGATGCGTCCTTGAAGTAGAAGTACTCGATCTCTGGTGCGGCGTAGAACGAGTACCCGAGATCGGCGGCTCGCTGGAGGTTGCGCCGCAGGACGTGGCGCGGATCACCCGGGAACGGTTGTCCGTCGGGGGTGACGATGTCGCAGAACATGCGGGCCACGCCGGCGTCGCCGCCACGCCAGGGGAGGATCTGGAACGTCGAGGGGTCGGGCTTGGCCAACATGTCGGCCTCGTGGCTGCGCGAGAACCCGTCGATCGACGATCCGTCGAACGACACCCCCTCCTCGAGTGCGAGCTCGAGCTCCGCAGGCGTGATCGCAAACGACTTCAGGAACCCCTGCACGTCCGTGAACCACAGGCGGATGAACCGGATCCCGCGTTCCTTGACGGTGCTGAGCACGTATTCGGTCTGTCGCTCCATGGGGTCTCCCTTGGATGTGTGCACGCATCGTACGGGTACGACGGACGTTGGCAACCCGCCACCGTTCCCCCGTAACACAGCGTTCACACTCCGGTTACCGCGGGGAAACCGCGTGCGATGATCCTCCCTCCCAGTGATGGCACTGCCGCGTGCCACATACGAGAACACCGCTGAAAGTGAGGACGGATGCCGTATCGAGCGGAGTACATCTGGATCGACGGTCGCAAGCCGACCGCATTGTTGAGGTCGAAGACGAAGGTGATCCCCGACGGGACGGAACCACCCATCTGGGGCTTCGACGGTTCGTCGACCGAGCAGGCTCCGGGCGACGCGTCCGACTGCGTGCTCAATCCGGTGAAGATCGTCGCCGATCCGATCCGTGGCGGGGACGACAAGCTCGTGTTGTGTGAGGTGCTCAACACCGACATGACGCCCCATGCATCGAACACGCGCCGCAAGGCGGTCGCTGCGCTCGAGGCGTACGGCGACCAGGAGCCGTGGTTCGGGATGGAGCAGGAGTACACCTTCTACAAGGACGGACGACCCCACGGTTGGCCCGTCGGTGGATTCCCCGCTCCCCAGGGTGGCTACTACTGCGGCATCGGTGCCGATGAGATCTGGGGCCGCGACGTCGTCGAGGACCACACCTGGGCGTGCATGGAGGCAGGGCTCGACATCTCGGGCACCAACGCCGAGGTCATGATCGGCCAGTGGGAGTTCCAGATCGGCCCGGCTGACACCGTGTCGGTCGGTGACCAGGTCTGGCTCGCACGGTGGCTGCTCTACCGCATCGCGGAGGATTACGACATCTCGGCGACGCTCAACCCGAAGCCGGTGCAGGGCGACTGGAACGGTGCGGGCATGCACACGAACTTCTCGACGAAGGCGATGCGTGAGAGCTACGACCCGATCATCACCGCATGTGAAGCGCTGGGCGAGGTGGCCCAGGAGCATGTGGCCAGCTACGGAGCTGGTATCGAGCAGCGGCTCACCGGCCTCCACGAGACGGCCCCGTGGTCCGAGTTCAGCTACGGCGTTTCGGATCGTGGCGCCTCGGTGCGCATTCCTTGGCAGGTAGCCGTGGACAAGAAGGGCTACATCGAGGATCGCAGGCCGAACGCAAATGCGGATCCCTACGTCGTGGCAGCGATGATCACCGAGACCTGCTGCTCCGCCCTGGCCTGAGGCGATTGACCCAACGTGAGCGGAGGGACGGCTCTGGCCGTCCGCTCCGCTCACGTTGCTTTGAGCTTTGAGCTTTGAGCTTTGAGCTTTGAGCTTTGAGCTTTGAGCTTTGAGCTTTGAGCTTTGAGCTTTGAGCTTTGAGCGCTGCTAGGGCGTCAGGGCCCTGACCGTGTCGAGTTGGTCGAGGAACGTCGTCGTGGCCTGGTTGTAGGCGTCGACGGCTTCCCTTCGAGCTGTCCCGTCGTCGGGGGCATTGAGGCCAGTGATCACGGCGTCGGACGCCGACACCAGTGCCTGTGACGACGTGATCGTGTCCGGCCATTCGGACTGGAAGGCGTCCGGCACCGTGGTCGCGGCAACCTGGTTGGCGAGCGCCTGTGCACCGTCGCGGACCTCGGTGAAACCGGCCTCGGCCGCATCGATGTCGATCTCATCGGCTTCCCACTGGTCGTTGACCGTGTTGAGGTCCGTCTGGAGGTCCTGGGCCGTGGCGTCGAAACGATCGACCTCGGCGAGGAATGCGAGGACGTCCGTGGGGAGCGTCGAGGTCGTCGACTCCGGTGGGGAGGTCGTGGTCGTCGTCGCCTCCGTCGTGGTCGTCGATGCGGCGACGTCGGCCGCGGGAAGCGCGTTCACGAAGACGTAGGTGAATCCGATCAGTGCCACGATCACGATCGGCAGTATCCAACGGCCCGGTTTCGGATCCTCGGTGCTCACCGGAGCCAGCATAGAACTCCCAACCCGCGAACCGTGGACCGAGCCCGCTGCCTCCGGCTCCCGGGCGTCAGGTGTTCACGGCTCCCATCGACGACGGTACCGTTGCGCCATGGACCTCGTAGGACGCAACGCACTCGTCACAGGCGGCGCCGTGCGCGTCGGTCGGGCGATCAGCGCGTCGCTGGCAACGGCTGGTGTCAACGTGTTCATCCACTACAACCGCTCCGCGACTCCGGCTGACGAGCTCCGCTCGGAACTCGCCACCAGCGGTGTCAGCATCGCCGCCGGTTCCGCCGACCTCAGCGACCCACGCACGGCCGCAGCCCTCGTGGCGGCAGCCACGGAGGCGCTCGGTCCGATCTCGATCCTTGTGAACAGCGCTTCGGGATTCCCCGAGGACACCATCGCCGACGTCACGCCCGAGGGCCTGCGCTCGGCACACGACCTGACCTTGGCCTCCCCGCTGTTCCTGACCCAGGCGTTCGCCGACGCGCTCCCCGAGAACGAATCCGGTGCCGTCGTGAACATCACCGACGTCAAGACGATGCATCCCTACAGCAAGCACCTGTCCTACATGCTCGCCAAGGGCGGGGTCGACACCCTCACTCGTGCGGCTGCCGTGGGCCTTGCGCCACGGATCAGGGTCAATGCCGTGGCCCTCGGAGTGATCCTGCCGCCCCCCGGTGAGGGCGACGACTACGCCATGGAGATGGCTCGATCGTTGCCGCTCCAGCGAGTAGGAGGCGCCCAGGTCGTGGCCGACACGGTGCTGTTCCTCGCCCGCAACGACTTCATCACCGGGGAGATCATCCGACTCGACGGTGGGGCGCACCTCACCTGAGATACCGGTGCCGCAGCGTCGGGCCTGGGCGCTACCTTCCTGCAATGGATCAGATACACATCAAGGACCTCGTCGTACGCGGCATCATCGGCATCAATCCCGACGAGCGAGTCAACCAGCAGGACATCCTCGTCAATGTCACCCTGTGGGCCGACACGACCCGGGCCGCCCGGACCGATGACATCGACGATGCGGTCAACTACAAGACCATCACCAAGCGGATCATCGCCCACATCGACGCCGGCGAGCCGATGCTCGTCGAACGACTGGTGCAGGAAATCGCCGACATCTGCCTCGACGACGAGCGGGTGTCGCAAGGTCGAGGTCACGGTGGAGAAGCCCGGGGCACTGCGGTTTGCTCGATCGGTGGGAATCACCATCATCCGATCGCGCGTTGACCCTCGTACGTAGGAGAGAGGGAACATGGACATCGTCACCGACACCACAGATGTGATCATCGTTGCCGGTTCGAATCTGGACCGTGAACGGTGCATGCCGGAAGCCATTCGCATGCTGCGACGGCATCCCGACATTCGCGTACGGTCGGTGAGCGCGTGTTACGAGAGCGCCTCGGTCGGTGGACCGCCGGATGCGCCGGCGTTCTTCAACGCCGCCGTGCTCGCATCCACGCCGATGGGTCCCGAGCAGCTTCGCGACGCCCTCCACGCCATCGAGGCCGACCTCGGACGGGTGCGGACCGACGATCGGGATGCGCCACGCACGATCGACCTCGACATCGCCTACTACGGCGATGTCGTGAAGGACTTCGATGGTTGGTCCGTTCCCGATGACAACGTCCAGACGCAGGCCCATGTGGCCGTTCCGATCGCGGACGTCGCACCACGGTGGGTCCATCCCACGTCGGGTGCGACGGCGGTCGAGATCGCTAGCTCCGTGGCGTCCGATACCCCCGAGGTGACTCCCAACATGGCCATCAGGCTCTCCACCCCGTACACCACCCGCTCAGCCGACGCCGACTTCGATGATGTCGATTCGGTCTACGCCCCCCGCCTCGAGGGTCTCGTGCGAGAACAGCTCCTCGAGATCGGTGAAGATCCTGACCGCGAGGGCCTCCGGAGGACGCCGCTGCGGGTCGCCAAGGCCATGGACTTCCTGACGAGCGGATACACGACGTCGCTCGAGGACGTCGTCAACGATGCGATCTTCGATGCCGAGGGTGCGTCGGAGATGGTCGTCGTTCGCGACGTCGAGTACTACTCGATGTGTGAGCACCACATGCTGCCGTTCTTCGGGAAGGCGACCGTTGCCTATCTACCGAAGGGCAAGATCATCGGGCTGTCGAAGATCGCCCGCATCGTCGATGTCTACGCCCGTCGTCTCCAGGTGCAGGAGCGATTGACCAACCAGGTCGCCGATGCGATGACCGAGATCCTCGAACCCCACGGGGTCGGTGTCGTCATGGAGGGAAAGCACCTGTGCATGATGATGCGCGGCGTCCAGAAACAGGAGTCCAACATGGTGACCAGCGCCATGCGGGGCACCTTCCAGTCCGATGCGCGCACGCGGAGTGAGTTCCTCGACCTCGCCCACTGACGGTTCGGCCTCGGGGCCGGGCGGAACCGCTGCCACGAATCGACATGCGCGGTACCGTTCACGGATGCTTGTGGACACGTTCGAGCGCCCGCTGAGGGATCTTCGGATCTCGGTGACCGATCGGTGCAGTTTCCGCTGCGTGTACTGCATGCCGCGTGACGAATACGACGGCCACGAGTATCTCGATCGATCTGAGATCCTCACCTATGACGAGATCGCCAGGGTCGCCGAGATCGCTGCCGGCCTCGGCGTTCGCAAGATCCGCCTCACCGGGGGCGAGCCACTCCTGAGAAGGGACCTCCCCGTCCTCGTCGAGATGCTGGCGGGAATCGACGGGATCGACGATCTGGCCATGACCACGAACGGTCAGCTCCTCGCAGCCCAAGCCGAACGGCTCGCTGCTGCAGGTCTCGACCGGGTCACGGTGAGCCTCGATGCCATCGACGACGCCGCCATGCGTCGGATCGTCGACACGGATGTGTCCGTGGACGTGGTGCTCGATGCCATGGACGCAGCCGAGGCCGCGGGACTCGGCCCTGTCAAGGTCAACGCCGTGGTCCGTCGTGGCTGGAACGAGGACCAGGTCCTGCCACTGGTGGAGCGCTTCCGCGGCACGGGTCGCACCGTGCGCTTCATCGAGTTCATGGACGTCGGAACGAAGAACTCCTGGGATGTCACGGAAGTGGTCCCGTCGGCCGAGCTGGTGGAGCTGATCGGTGATCGGTGGCCGATGACGCGGACCGGTCGGAGCCACCGCGGCGAGGTCGCCGAGGCCTACCGATTCGACGACGGACAAGGGTCCGTCGGATTCATCTCCTCGGTTTCGCAACCGTTCTGTGCCGACTGCACCCGGCTTCGACTCTCCGCAGAGGGCTCCATCTACACCTGCCTGTTCGCATCCGACGGTACGGACCTCAAGGGCCCGTTGCGGTCACCCGGCACGGACGAGGAGATCGCCGACACCATCGCACGGGTGTGGCGGCGCCGTGAAGATCGCTACTCGGAGGTGCGCGGCGGGGTACCACTCCCGATGCCTCGCGTCGAGATGAGCTACATCGGCGGTTGACCGATCAACCGCTGGCGCGGCGCGTTTGGTGCGTCTCGCGCCAGATGAAGATCGAGGACATTGCCACGAGTATCACGAGCGGCAACAGGATCGACTCCAGGCTCTCGAACAGCGTGGCGATGAGTACCTCGAAGACGATCGAATGGCGACACCGCTGCATGGACCAGTCCCGGAGGAAGGCTGACCGATGCAGCTGCCGCCATGATGAATCCAGAGACCGGACCGGCGTCCTCGACGACGAGGTCGCCCGACGCCGCCGTCTCGGCGAGGGCGTCCATGATCATGCCGCCCTCGATGGCCGGATCGTCCTGCATCACGGGATCCGATCGTTGCAAGGACTCGGCGCCGGCTGTCGGCTCGCCAACCTGCGTTGGATCGCTCGGTGGCGGGGGCCTGGGGTCGTCCGCTACGGGGGCGATAGCGACCGTGGGTCGTCGTGGTTGTGGTCGTGGTTGTGGTCGTGGTGGAGGTCGTCGTGGTAGAGCCGTCGGTGGGTCGCGTGGTGGTCGTCGGGGCACGTGTCGTTGTCGTCGTCGATGCTGACGTCGTGGACGTGGTCGAGGAGCCCGGGGGTTGTGTTGTGGTGGTCGTCGACGATGTCGGAAGGGAATCGACGACATCGCCGTACATGTTTTCGAGTTCCGCATGGGCCGCGTTGTGCTCGTCGAGCACCTTCCCCTCGGCTGTGGCGACCTATCGGCGAGGCCGTCCGGGTCGGTGGCGAGGATGTCCTCGAGGTATCCGTTCGCCTGGTACCACATGACATCGAGGTCGTAGTTGGCCTTGTCACGGACAGCCTCGAGCTCGGCGACCGTGGTCGCCTGGAGGGCGTTCCACGGGAACTGCGACAGGATCGCGTTGTTCCTGATGCTCGCCCACTGGACGACCTCGCCCGGGGTCGAAGGTGCAGCCGAAGCGGGACCGATGGCCGCAATGAGCGCGAGCCCAATGGCCATGGCCAGTATCGATAGACGGCGAGCTGGAACGTCCACCTCACTGACATCGGCAGAACGCCTCGTGGGCTTGAGGTCCCGCCTCAAGCGGGCGTCGGTTCGTGCCGACAACCATCGACAGATCAGAATCGGGAGGTTCGAGCGTGCGCAAATTGCTTTCCAGCATCCTCATGGTGCTCGGAATCGTCGCCGGTGCCCTCGTCGACTGCTCCTCGTACTCGTCTCGATGGTCGCCACCGGAGACGGCTCCTCGGAGGTCGCCCGTGAGGGTCAGATCGCCGTCCTCGCCGAATCGACGATCACCTCCGCATCGACGGTTCGCAATGCGGCGGTGAACACTGCACTGGTCCATCAGGGATGGGACGAGGGATCTACGACGAAGCGGCGACGGAACGAGCCATGGCCAGAACCTCGCTCAGCTCTCGGGGAGCTACGAGGGCCGCCCAGTCGCATCTCATCGTCGAGCTGACTCCGCCGAGGCAGGAACCGTCGAAGTCGACTTCGCGGGCATTACTCGACGAAATCGAGGCGCTCTCTCGCTGCCCTCGCCGCCATACGCATCGGCGATGTCGTTGTGACCCAGATCGCTCCGGTCACCTACGACGCCGCCATCGGTGCGCTCGTGGACGTGCGAGATGCGCGAGTCCTCGGCGCCCTGGACGAAGCGCAGTACGCCGGCCAGGCGGCCGACGGTGTGCGGTTCCTCGTCATCGTCGGGGTCCCACTCATCGCCATCTTCGCGATGCGCTCGGTGATGCAAGCGACGCCGCGAGCAGGATGTCCTCCAGACGGAACTCGATCGTCAGCGCGCCGTCATTGCATCGAAGGACGAGTTCGTCACGAACCTATCCCACGAGCTGCGAACGCCACTCACCGGTGTCTACAGCTCGGCGTTGGCCCTCGACGAAGGAGCCCTCCAGGATCCGGCGACGGCCGCCGAGTTGACCGGGCTCATCGTCAGTGACGCTGCGGAGTTGTCACGCATGGTGGACGACCTGATCACGGCCGGTCAGATCGAGACGGACAGTGTCGTTCTGACCATCGACGAGATCGATATCGCCCCCGAGATCGAGACCGCCATCGAACCATTCGTCAGGATCGGCGCCTCGATCACCGTACACGCCAGAGAACCACACCGCCGTAGCGGATCGACTCCGCCTCCGACAGATCGTGCGCAATCTGGTCTCGAACGCCGTCAAGCACGGTGGACCGAACATCGAGGTGTTCACCGAGCTCGGTAGCGGCACCGTTTCGCTGTTCGTCATGGACGATGGCGACGGCATCGACGACGATCGCCTGACCCGGCTCTTCGACCGTTACCAGCACGAAGGAACCGACCCGCTACTCCAGGGGAGCGTCGGCATGGGACTCGCGGTCGCCCGGTCGCTCGCCGTTGGCATGGGAGGCAACCTCACCTACACGAGGACGAACGGCCTCACCTACTTCGTGCTCAGACTCCCATCGCACCGCACGGGACGCCTCAATGAGCGCGTCGAGGACTCGCTCGGGAACGAGACGGCCAGCCAGAGCGCCAGCGAGGTCGCGAAACTCTTCTCGCGCTGACGTCGGCGGGGGTATTGCATGACCCTCCTGCGCTCTGACATGGTCAGGACGTGGAACCAGCCCTCGCCCTCACCATCGCGATCGCCTCGATGCTCTCGCTCCTCCTCGCCGGCGATACCGTGGTTCGACTCGTCCGCTGGGTGAGCAGCGTGTCGCTCGTACCGCGTCGTCTGCGTCTCGTGGTCGCTGCCGTCGTCGTGCTCGTGGCAGGCACTGGCACCCTGCGCATTCCGGCGTCGGCATCGACGCCGCCTCCCGCCGTTCGCCTGGGCTCGGTTGACGCGTCAGCGTCCGACAGCCCCGACGATCCAGATCCGCGTCCCGCCACCGAGCGCTACATCGTCGAACCCGGCGATTCGCTGTCGCGCATCGCACGGTCGGTCCTCACCGCCGATGGCTCCACCGCCGGGTCCGCCGAGGTCGAGGATGTACTGGCGTGCCATCTACGCAGCGAACCGTCGCGTGATCGGAGACGATCCCAACCTGATCCACCCCGGTCAGGAACTCGAGTTGCCCCGGAGGTGACGCATGGACCGTGAAGAACGCGAAGAGATCCCGTGGTCCGCCCTCGTGGCCGAGGCCGAGAGCGGTGTCGACCGTCGCTGGTACGTCGTTGCGACCGTGGTGGGTGTCCTCGTGGCCACGGTGCTGGGGTTCCGGCTGCTTGGTGGGAACCCTCAACCCACCCCGATGGCGGCGGTCGTTGATGATCCGATCACATCGACGACGGTCGGGGACCCCGAGGTGACCGAACCCGGCCTGATCGTCACGGAGTCGGACCTCGTGGCCGGTGACTCCCGAGGTACGGATCGCATCACCGAGCTGATCGCCGAGATGTTCGTGACCGACTTCTTCACCAACGATGGTGCCGCCGAGACGACGCGCTCGGTCGTCGCCTCCGTCTCCCCCGGACTCCGGGAGGAGATGGAGGCCGTCCGATCCGCCATGGAGGACACCACCTTCGTGGAGTGGGCGAAGGTGTTCGCCATCGACCCTCTCGATGACGGAGTCGCCGCCGTGCGCGTGGCCTATCGGGCCATTGTTGCGACGGCAGACGGGTTCGATCGCCTACCCCTCGCCGCCGTGGAGGTGCACGTGGCGTCCGAGGGAGGATCTGCGGCCTCTGGCACCGGCGCCATCGTCTCGCTCCCCACACCGATCAACCCTCCCTGAGCTGGGATCGGTGACGTCCATGCCGACGGTGACCCTGCACGTGTCGGTCTACCCTGCGACCGATGACCGCATCGAGCCTCGTACTTCGTGAAGCCTGGGAGCAGCTGCTCCCACGACTCGGCGCTGGTCGTTCCGGCGGGATGCTCGTCGGGGGCCCGCTCGCCGAACCGATCGGCGAGGCGGTTCCGATCGCCATCGCCGATGAGATCCTGTGGCTGGTCGTACTCGGGGAGGGTCCGATCCTTCCCGATGGCGCCACGGTCGGTTCGACCGGCCTGGACGACGGTTCGTTGGCCTCGGTCGTGATGCTGCAGGCCTGGGACTCGGCCGAGCAGCTGACCGCCGTGGCCGCGGAGGCCCGTCGCGTCGTCGAGCCCGGAGGTACCGTTTGGTTCGGCAGGCTCGATCTGGACATGATGGTCGAATCGACGCCTGCGACGAGGCGCTCATCACTGCTGTATGACCGACATGCCGGGGCGATCATGGAGGCGTTGGACCGCGACCGCTCCGTGGCGGCCACCGAGCTCGCACTCGTGCGGCGAGGCTTCCGGCCCATCGAGTCATGGAGGATGGATCTGCCGGTCGCCGCGTTCGACGACGCCGATTCCTATCTCGCAGCGATCGATGGCGGCCTGTGGTTCGGCATCGACCGTATCGGTGTCGCTGAACGCTCCGCGCTCATCGGCGCCGTCGCTGCGAGCCTCGATCCGTCCGACTTCCCGCTCGTCGAGTACCAGCCATGGGTACTCGCCAGTGGACGTCGACCCTCATGATCGGCCGAATGCGCCCTCGAGTGCCGTGATCACTCCCTGTGTGATCGCATCCCAGTCAGCATCAGGATGTGCCGTGACGGTCACGAAGTCCGCCGTGGCGAACACCGATTGCACTCCGTCGAGGACCAGGACGTCGGCCGCCCACGGCGGCGCGTCTTCGCTATCCGTATACGTCGCCGGACCCCCAACAGGGACACCAACGGTGTACTTCATGGCGGATGGGTTCGGTGTGCGATCAACGCGAATGGACACGATGTCCGGTCTCCTGTGTGCTCACCGCCACAGTACTGGCTCATGGCGATGATCATCGGAGCCGATGTCGGTGGCACCTTCACGGACCTCGTGGCCGTGGATGCAGGGGTGGTGTCCACGGCGAAGGTACCGACGTCGCCCAACCAGTCCGACGCAGTGGCGGTCGCGGCCACGAGGCTCGCCGGAGGGCACCGGCTCGATGCGCTCGTCCACGGGACCACCGTGGCGACGAACGCCCTTCTCGAAGGGACGGGGGCACGTACCGTCCTGTTGACCGACGAGGGCTTCGAGGACGTCATCGAGATCGGCCGCCAGGACCGGCCGGCGCTCTACGACAGCCGATCGGACAGAGCCGTTCCCCTCGTAGCCCGCCGCGACCGCATCGGCACGACAACGGGCGCGATTCCGCCGAGTGCATTGGATGGTGCCGAGTCCGTTGCCGTCGCGCTGATCGACGGCCACCTCGACCATGGCCGTGAGGACCGCCTCGCCGCGCTCGTCGAGCAGACGATGCCCGGGATCCCCGTATCGCGCTCGAGCGTGGTCGCTCCCGAGTTCCGGGAGTTCGAACGGATCGCCACCACCGTCCTGAACGCATACCTCATGCCGGTGACCGGCGCCTACCTGCGTGGCCTCGACGAGCGCATCGTCGCGTCCGGTGTCGCCGAGGGGCTCTCCGTCATGCGGTCCTCGGGTGGCGTGATGTCGGTCGCCGATGCATCGGCACTGCCGGTGGCCGTGTTGCTGTCGGGCCCTGCCGGCGGTGTCGTCGCTGCGAGGGCCGTCGCCGATCGGCTCGCCATGTCGAGCGTGGTGTCCTTCGACATGGGCGGGACGTCGACCGACGTGTGCCTCATCGGGGATGGCGAGGTCGGGGTCTCGTACGAACGCATGGTCGCCGGCTACACGTGCAGGATGCCGTCCGTCGGCATCCACACGGTCGGAGCCGGCGGAGGTTCCATCGCATGGGTGGATGCCGGCGGATCGCTGCGCGTCGGCCCCCGTTCAGCGGGTGCGACACCGGGCCCCGCGTGCTACGGCGGAGGCGGACTCGAGCCGACGGTGACCGACGCCAACGTCGTCCTCGGGCGCGTCGATCCGTCCCTCAGGCTCGGCGGCACCGTGGCGATCGACATCGACGCCGCTCGGCGATCCGTCGCGACCATCGCGCATCCGCTCGGGCTCACGATCGAGCGAGCAGCGCTCGGCATCGTTCGCATCGCCGACGAGGTCATGGCAGGCGCCGTACGGACCGTATCCGTCGACGAGGGTGCCGATCCTTCGGCTGCACGTCTTCTCGCCTTCGGTGGGGCAGGCGGTCTCCATGCGACATCCGTCGCTCGGTCCCTCGGCATGGCTGGCGTCGTGATACCGGTTCACGCCGGCGTGTTCTCCGCCCTCGGACTCGTCCTCGCGCCCCCGCGTGCGGACGCCGCACGTGCGGTCGCGATCCTCGACGGCGACCTCACGGAAGCTCGACGGGCCGCAACCGGGCTCATCGCGACAACCCGGGGCGAGATCGAGGACGCCGGACACGTGATCGACCGTACCGAGCTGCAACTCGACGTCCGCTACGCGGGCCAGGCGCATGAGATCGCAGTTCCGTGGCATCACGAGGACGGCATCGGGGAGGTTGTCGATCGGTTCGGGCGGTTGCACCGCGGTCGCTACGGATTCGACCGTGGCGCCGATCCGATCGAGATCGTCGCCGTGCGCGCCACCTCCCTCGGGTTCGCTCCACTCCACGAAACCCCGAGCCCCGAGCAGCGATCAGGGCCAGCGATGAGTTCGTCGCGTCCGGTGGTCATTGCGTCGGGCGACACGGTTGCCGCCACGGTGGTCCACCGACAGTCCCTCTCGGCAGGTGACGCCATCGCCGGCCCTGCGATCATCGAGGAGTCCGAGGCGACGACCTTCCTCGACATCGGCGAGTCCGGCATCGTGGCGGAGGACGGATCCCTCGTGATCTCGTGGTGACCCCGGACGTGATCGCCCTCGAGGTCGTGCGAACCAGGCTGGCGCGCATCGCCAGGGACATGGGCATCGTCCTGCGCAACACGTCGTTCTCGCCGAACATCAAGGAGCGCTTGGATTGCTCGGCAGCTGTGTTCACCCCCGGAGGCGAGATGCTCGCCCAGGCCGAACACATCCCCGTGCACCTCGGATCGATGCCGGCATCGGTGGAGGCAGTCATCGATGTCTTCGGCGCCGACCCCCACCCTGGCGTCCAGTTCGCGGTCAACGATCCCTTCGCCGGCGGCACGCACCTCAACGACCTGACCCTCCTCCAACCGGTGCATGTCGGGAGCACGCTCGTCGCATGGGTTGCGAACCGTGCCCACCACGCCGACGTGGGTGGGGAAGCGCCGGGGTCGATGCCGGCACACGCGACACGGGTGTCCCAGGAGGGCATCATCGTCTCGCCGATGGTGGCGGCGGAGCAGGGGGAATGGGCCGCGCCGTTCCTCGCACCGTTCCTCGAAGCGACGCGCACGCCCGCGGAGCGACGCGGCGACCTCGCCGCCCAGCTCGGAGCCAATGCGGCCGGCGCCATCAGGGTCGCGGAGCTCGTCGACCAGATGGGTGTCGAGACCTTCAGGAGCATGTCGGCCCACCTGGGTTCGTACGGGGAGCGCAGGATGCATGCAGCCATCGATGCCCTGCCGGACGCCTCGGTGACCTTCACCGACCACATGGAATGGAACGGCGCCCTGATACCGATCACCGTGGACCTGACGATCGAAGGAGGTTCGCTCACCGCCGACTTCACCCGGACCGCCGATCAGGTCCAGGGCAACATCAATGCCGTGAGGGCCGTCACCGGATCATGCCTCGCATACGCCGCCCGGGTGGTCGCCGATCCCACCATCCCATCCACCGGAGGCGCCCATCGTCCGTTGCGCCTCATCACCCGACCCGGATCGCTCGTCGATGCCGTACCGCCCGTCGCCGTTGCGGCAGGGAACGTCGAAACGTCCCAGCGCATCGCCGACGTCCTTCTCGGTGCCCTCGCGCAGATCGCACCGCATCGCGTGCCAGCGGCCAGCCAGGGGACGATGAACAACGTCCTGATCGGCAACGACGACTTCGCCTACTACGAGACGGTCGCCGGGGGACAGGGCGGGCGCCCCGATGCCCCGGGCCAATCCGGCATCCAAACCGGGATGACGAACACGAAGAACACCCCGATCACCTCGCTCGCGACCCACTACCCCTTCACCGTCGTCCGCTATCGCCTCCGGTCGGGGAGTGGTGGAGGGGGCAGGTTCGATGGAGGCGAGGGAATCGAGCGCGAGATCCGCTTCGACGCCCCCGCCGTCGTTTCGCTCATGGGAGAGCGCAGGGCGACGGCACCCTGGGGTGTCGCCGGTGGTCTTCCAGGGGCGACCGGCGAGGACTGGTTGATCCACCCCGACGGTGAGCGGGAACGGCTTCCATCCAAGTGCACCGTGGAGGTCTCGCACCGGAGATCGCCTACTGGTCCTCACGCCCGGCGGGGGCGGCTGGGGTACACCGACATGACCGTCGTGCATCCGAACGGCATCGTCGATCGGACGGGTAGCGTCGGGTCATGCAACTGATCGACGAGTTGATCGGAACCCTCGGGTCCGACCGGGTGCGGCACCACCCGCTCGATCTCCTCATCTTCGCCAAGGATGCAGGCGTGCAACCTGGGCACGTCGTCGCTGCCGTGTTCCCCGAGACGACACGCGAGGTAGCGGCGCTCGTGCGGATCGCCGCATACCACCGTGTCCCGATCGTTCCCCGCGGAGCCGGTACCGGGTTGGCCGGTGGAGCCGTTCCCCTCGAACCCGGACTCCTCGTCGTGACGACGCGCCTCGACGAGATCGGTGACGTCGATGAGATCGGCAAGTGCGTGTGGGTCGGCCCGGGCGTGGTCAACCTCGATCTCTCCAGGGCCGTTTCCGACCGTGGACTGCACTTCGCGCCGGATCCGTCCTCCCAACAGGCATGCACGATCGGTGGCAACGTCGGGACGAATGCCGGTGGTCCCCACTGCCTCGCGGATGGCACCACCGTCGCCCACGTGCTTGCGGCCGACATCGTCACCGTGGATGGCGACGTGGTGAGGGTGGGCTCGGATCTACCTGATGCACCGGGGTTGGATCTGCGTGCCGTCGTCGTCGGATCCGAGGGCACGCTCGGCATCGTCACACGAGTCCTCGTCAAGCTCACCGATGACCCTCCGGACGTAGCGACGATCCTGCTCGGGTTCCCGACGGTGCGGGAGGCTGCGGCAACGGTGAGCGATGTGATCGGAGCCGGCATCATCCCTGCGGCGCTCGAGATGATGGATCGCCCGATGGTCGAAGCCGTCGAGAACTTCGTCAAGGCGGGGTACCCCCTCGATGCCGGTGCCGTCCTGCTGGTCGAGGTGACGGGGGTGACCCCGGCCATCGCCGAGGACGTGGATGTGATCTCGCAGCTCGCATCCCAGCGTGGAGCGACCACGATCCGCGCTGCAACCGACGACGCGGAACGGGCGCTCCTGTGGAAGGGACGCAAATCGGCCTTCGGAGCCGTCGCCCAGACGGCACCCGACTACTACCTCCACGACACGGTCGTTCCGCGTACCAGGCTCGTGGACGTGTTGACCGCCATCTATGCGATTGCGCGCGACCACGACCTGTCGATGCTCAACGTCTTCCATGCTGGCGACGGGAACCTGCATCCGCTGATCGCGTTCGACAGCAAGGAGCCGGGCATGCTCGATCGCGTCCACGACGCCGCCCGAGCCATGGTGCTCGCATCCATCGATGCCGGGGGTTCCTTGACCGGTGAGCACGGCGTGGGTTCCGAGAAGCGGGATCTGATGGGGCTCGTCTTTGGACCGCTCGACCTCGATGCCCAGGCACGCATCCGGGAGGCATTCGATCCGGAGGGACTGATGAACCCCCACAAGGTGCTTCCGGCCGGGTCGCGATGTTTCGACGCCGCCGGGGTGCGGATCCCATGACCGACCGCACGGCTGCGTTCGCCCGCCGGTTCGAGGAGCTCCTCGTCGAGAGTCCCCGGTTCGTGTGCGTCGCCCCCACGACGACCGAGGAGGTGCGCGAGGTCGTTGCCGCCGCCCAAGCCGACCAAGTCCGGGTCACCGTGGTGGGATCCTCGTCGACGGGGCCCGACGCGACCGACGGGGGCGTCGTCATGACGACCAGCAACCTCGGAGGCATCGTCGATCACCAACCCGAGGATCTCACCGTCGTGGTGCGTGCCGGGACGACACTCGGCGACCTCGATACGAAGCTCGCCGCGCATCGCCAGACGGCCGTCCTCCCCGAGATGGCACCGAACAGGTCGATCGGCGGCATCGTCGCCACGGGTGCCTCCGGATACCGCCGGCTGCGATACGGTCCGACCCGCGATCGGGTGCTCGGCGTGATGGTCGTCACCGGATACGGGGAGATCGTCACGGGTGGCGGTCAACTCGTGAAGAACGTCACGGGATATGACCTCCCCCGGCTGTTCACGGGGTCGCATGGGGAGCTCGGCGTGATCACGGAGGTCAGCTGGAAGCTGTGGCCGGTGCCGAGCGCATCGCGCACCGTGACGGTCAGTGATCCCTCCCAGGCGTTGCGCGCGGTCCATCGCCCGCTCGCCGTTCTCGAAACCGATACCTCCTCGTCCTGTTTCATCGAGGGATCCGACGCCGCAGTCGCCGATGCCTGCGCCACCCTCGGCGCCGACGGCGAGCCCGGCCTCGAGTGGCCCGCGCCGCCCACGACACCGGTGGTCATATCGGTCCGTGTGCCTCCCCGATCGCTCGTCGCCGCAGTGGACATCGTGCGAAACCACGATCCTGCCTCGTTCGTCGCCCAGCACGGTGTCGGTGTGATCGACGTCGGCTTCGAAACGTTCACGAGCGAGCGGCTCGAGCAGCTCCGATCCGCCCTCGGTGCCCTCGGCGGCATCGCCGTCGTCGAACCGCACGTGGCGACGGCACTCGGGGCTGACCAGTGGGATCACGTACCCGATGGCCTCGCCATCCAACGGCGCCTCAAGGCGCTCTTCGACCCGGCAGGCATCCTCAATCGAGGGCACCTGCCTGGTGGCCTGTCGTGACCTGGGTGACGTCCCACCCGCCAGCGGCCGTCGACCTCGACCGGTGTGTGACCTGCGGCCTGTGTCTGCCCGTGTGCCCGACGTTCCGGCTCACCGGCGACGAGTCGGCATCGCCGAGGGGGCGTCTGACCGCCATCGATGCCGTCGGGCGGGGCCTGGCCGTCGTCGACGAACGGTTCGACGAGATCACCTCGTTCTGCCTCCAATGCCGCGCCTGTGAGACGGCGTGTCCGTCGCTGGTTCCGTACGGAACGATCATCGAGTCGGCCCGCGCCGAGGCCGTTGCCCAGGTGCCACATCGCGCCTCGCGGTGGGAGCGCATCGCACTGGGACGTGTCGTCGCCCGGCCGGTGCTCATCCGGCTGGTGTCGCTCGTGATCGCCCTCGCACAACGCCTCGGAGTGCTCCGTTGGGTGCCGCGCCTCGGCGACCTCGCTGCCGGCCTCCGACCGATACCGGTACCGCTGCCGTCGGCGCGCGGTGGATCGTGGGGCGATCCGAGCCACCCGCCTGTGGCCCTGTTCACCGGATGCGTCGCCGATGCGTGGTTCTCCGACACCCACCGTGCCGCGATCGAGCTCCTGGTACGAGCCGGATACCGTGTCGAAGCCGTGTCGTCCCAGACCTGCTGTGGGGCCCTGGCTGCGCACGCAGGACACGAGGCGGAAGCCACTCGCCTTGCACTGCGCAACATCGCCGCCCTCGAGGGAGCGATGATGATCGCCGTGGACGTCGCAGGGTGTGGCGCCCATCTCGAGTCATACGGGCGTTTCGGTGCCGCAGGGTCAGCGGTCGCCGAGGCATCGAGCGACATCACCGAGATCATCGCCGACGCCATCAGCGACGGGCGTCTTCCTCGCCTCCCTTCGACCGGTGAACGAGTCGCCGTGCAGGATCCATGCCACCTCGAACACGGGCAGCGCGTCACCGATGCCCCCTATCGGATTCTCGAAGCGGCCGGGTATGACGCGATCGCAGCAGACGCCGGTGGATTGTGCTGTGGAGCAGCGGGTGCCTATCAGACCCTGCATCCCTCGACGGGTGCGACTCTCGGTCGCGCCAAGGCGGATCGGGTGATCGCGACGAACGCGGAGATCGTTGCGTCAGCGAACGCCGGGTGTGAGATGCAGTTGCGGCGTTTCCTCGGGACCGGTCCGAGGATCGCCCACCCGGTGGAGATCTACCGCGACCGCCTGATCGCATCCGACGGGGGCGCTGTGGAGGGTGATCCAGCCGGCTCGACTGTCGTCAGGCGCTAGCCATCGACCGCCATTCCCCGGGGACCTAGAGGGGACGCTCCCACACACCGAAGCCCGAGATGTCACAACCCGCTCGTCGTGCGGCCTGGACGAGCCAATCCGTGTCGGCGAGCCACATCGTGAGCTCCTCGGCACCTCGGTTGTTCGCCGTGTCGATGAGCGCACGGATGACGTCGTAGGCCTCATCGGGAGTCGTGTCGATCAGCCGTACGTCGAACACCGGCTCCACCGACCCGGTTATGACCCATGAGTTCGCGATCTCCCACAGGTTCCCGCTACGCGCCGCGTCCTCGATGTCCTCGTCGCGGAGGCGATGGAACCGCCACCCGGTGCCGACCAGACCTCGCAACGTCCTTCCGGTCTCGGACGTCGACCACGAGGAACGCACCAGTGCGAGATCTTGCACCTTCCCCGGGCGCGCGGTGAGCTCGGAAGGATGTCGCCTGCCGCCATTGCCCTCGGGGTTCGGGGAGGCAGCGCCGATGGCCCGATGGCCCCGCACGACCGACACCGTGCGCCGGAACGCCTTCTTGGTGACGTGACGGCTCGACGCGATGTTGTCATCCTCGATGAGCAGTCGGACGACCTTGCCGTCGTGTTCCCGCGCCCACTCGATGAGGGCCTCCGCAAGCTCACCCGCGATTCCCCGACCACGGTGGCGCGCATCGACCCGTGCCGCATGTGACCAGACCTCACTCGACGTGAGGAACACGGCCCTGGCCATGGCGATGGGTGTGTCGCGATCGTCGGTGGCCACCATCACGATCCCCTCGTCGTCGGTGATCCACTCACCGATCAACGATGGGACGTAGTCCCCCCACGGGAAGGTGTCGGTCGTGAAGGCCACGATCGCATCGACGTCGTCGAGCGTCGCCCGGCGTATCTGCATCGCCGGTCAGGTCCCGTCGGCATCCGGGGAGGGCGTCACCATCGTGCCAGGTCGCGCGCTCGCTCCACGATGCCCTCGGTGTTCGGCATCACCTGTCGCTCCAGCGACGCGGCGAACGGGAAGGCTGGGATCTCCGGTGCGGTGTATCGACGGACCGGCGCATCCAGCCACTCGAACGCCTTCTCGGCGATCTGGGCTGCGATCTCGGCGCCGTATCCCACGAATCCGTTGTCCTCATGGACGATCAACACCTTGGAGGTTCGGTGGACCGCCGCTTCGATCGATGGCCAGTCGAGCGGCCGAAGGCTGCGCAGGTCGAGCACGGAAACGTCGATGTCCTCGTCGGCGAGGGCATCAGCTGCCTCCACGGCGAAATGGGCCATGGTGCCGTAGGCGATGATCGTCAGATCGGGACCGTCACGACGCAGCGCTGCCTTTCCGATCGGCACCCGGTGATCGCCTGCGGGCATCGGACCCGTGGCGAGCCGGTACAGCTTCTTGGGCTCGAGGACCATGACGGGATCGGGGTCCTCGACGGCTGATCGCAACAAGCCGGCCATGTCCGCTGGCGTCGAGGGCACGACGATCTTGAGACCCGGCACGTGCGCATAGAACGACTCGATCGACTGGGAGTGGTACATCGCCCCGTGGATGCCGCCGCCATAAGGCGTGCGGATCGTCATGGGCAACGTCCACCGGCCATTGGAGCGATAGTGGGTTCGGGCGAGTTCGGAGACGATCTGGTCGAATCCGGGGTGGATGAAGTCTGCGAACTGGATCTCGGCGAGGGGGCGTGCTCCTGCTGCGGCCATACCGATGCCGACGCCGATGACCAGCGCTTCGGCGAGGGGGGTGTTGAACGAACGGTCGGCACCATACGCCTCCGTGAGGCCCTGGGTGGCCTTGAAGACGCCCCCCTTGGGATCGGCGACGTCCTCCCCGAACACGACGATGGCGTCGTCCTCGGCCATGAGGGCGTGGATCGTGCGGTTGATCGCCGTGATCATGTTGGTGGTTTCGCCCTGTGGCTCCGGTTCGATGGTGGTGACCGGCTCTCCGGGCTCGATCGGTGCCGAATACACGTGGCTCAAGGGATCCATGGGATCGGCAGCGGACTCCGTCGCCTTCACCGCCGCTGCGATCTCCGCAGTCACCTCGTCGTCGATCTCGCGTTCACGCGCCTCGGTGAGGATGCGCTGTTCGACGAGGTACTGGCGGAAGTTGGGGATCGGGTCCTTGCGACGCCATATCTCGACCTCCTCGCGACTGCGGTACAGCTTGTCGTCGTCGTCCGAGGTGTGGGCGTAGTAGCGGTAGGTCTTCGCCTCGATCAGGCTCGGGCCCTCGCCGGCTCGTGCCCGTTCGACCGCGGCGCTCATGGCACCGTAGACGGCCAGGACGTTGTTGCCATCCACGACGACGCCGGGCATGCCGTACCCCTGGGCTCGATTCGCCACCTCGCCGGCGATCTCGGAGGCTGCCGGCACCGAGATCGCGTACAGGTTGTTCTGGATCAGGAACACGACGGGGAGTTTGTGGATCCCTGCGAAGTTCATCGCTTCGTGCCAGTCGCCCTCGGACGTCGACCCCTCGCCGCCGTCGACGACGACGACAGCGTCGCTTCCCGAGCGCTGGAGTTCGTACGCGATGCCGCAGGCCTGGGGGTATTGGACGCCGATCACCGATGATTGGGTGAAGATGTTCAAATCGGGCTCTGACCAGTGGTTGGGCATCTGCCGCCCGCCGCTGGAGGGGTCGATGTCCTTGGCGAACACGCCGGCGAACACGTCGTGCGCCGACATGCCCGCCGCAAGGGCGAACGCAACGTCGCGGTAGTAGGGCAACGACCAGTCCCTCGTGGCATCGATCGCATAGGCCGCACCCACCTGGGTGGCCTCATGCCCCGACACCGACACGACGAACGGCACACGACCCTGCCGATTGAGTGCCCACATGCGCTCGTCGAGTTTTCGCGCCAGGACCATCAGCCGGTACATCTCGATGAGGTCGTCGTTGCCAAGCCCGAGGGCTTCGTGGTCGATGACGCTGTCGAGGCTCAAGGTCACGTGCTCGCTCCTTTGGCGGCTGCTGCCGCTATCCGTTCGTCTGCCATCCTCGTCGCGGCCGTCTCGGTGCTGATACCCAGTGCTTCGGCGGACGAAAGGATCTCTGTCAGGTTGTCGAAGATGCGATCGACCATCGCCGCCGCCCTTCCTACGTCATAGCCGCCGGACTCGGCGGCGATGTTGATGATCCCGCCTGCGTTGACGACGAAGTCAGGTGCGTAGAGGATCCCGCGGGCGGCGATGCGTTCGGCGTCGACCTCGGTGGCCAGCTGGTTGTTCGCCGACCCTGCGATGGCGGCGCACGCCAACTCCGCGATCGAGTCCTCGTCGAGGTCGGCACCGAGTGCACAGGGTGCGAAGATGTCGCAATCGACCGTGTGGATGTCGTCGACGGCGACCACCTTCGCTCCAAAGTCGATGGCCGCCCGTTCGGTGGCCTCGTCGTCCACATCGGCGACGACGAGTTCCACCGATGCACGGTGGAGGCGCTCGGCGAGCGACATACCGACCTTGCCGACCCCTTTGATGGCGACCTTGCGCCCGGCGAGCTCGGGTGAATCCCACAGGTGGTGCGCGATCGCACGCATCGCCGCCACGACCCCCCTTGCGGTCGCCGGGGAGGGATCACCGGACCCGCCGTCGCCCATCGGCAGGCCGCTCACGTACGACGTGCGGGTGGCCACGATCTCCATGTCAGAAACGGTCGTGCCGACGTCCTCTGCCGTGATGTAGCGACCGGCGAGGCCGTCGATGAATCGTCCGTAGGCCCTGAAGAGTTCGGGGGATCGCAGGACGTCGGGATCGCCGATGATGACGGCCTTGCCGCCACCCTGATCCAAGCCGGCGCACGCAGCCTTGTAGGTCATGCCCTTGGCGAGCCGCAGCACGTCGGTGAGGGCGTCCGCCTCGGAGGCATAAGGGTAGAAGCGGGTGCCCCCGAGGCTCGGGCCGAGCACCGTGCTGTGGATCGCCACGATCGTGCGGAGCCCCGACCCCGGGTCACTCCCGAAGTGGACGGATTCGTGGGTCTCGGTCCCGATCGTCTCGAATACTCCCACCAGGAGCCTCTTTCCGCAGGTGTCTGGCGCCTCGACGGCAGGTTCAGTCTAGCGACAGGCCCTGCGGCACTCCCGGGCGTCGATGGCGTACCATCCGTCCATGATCAGCACGGCCTACCTGCGCATCTACCGCCCCGCCGAGGCTGTGGGCGGCCTACCGCCCCATCGGGCCGATGCCGCATCGACACGCGTGTCACAAACCGATGCCTTCATATGGGACGAATCGACGAGGGACGATGCCTTGTACACGGTGTGGCAGGGGCATCAATTCGTGTGTCCCCGCAACGCACGCTTGAGGATGATCGAAGGCATCCTGGCGTTCACGAAGGCCTATCCGGGCCTCGCGATGATCAGTGACGACGAGCGCATGGATCACGCCCGTGAACTTGCGAGGCTTCGGCGATCATCGACCCATGCCCGCAGCTTCATCCTCTCATCGGCGTGGCATGTGCCCCTGCGGTGGTTCAGCGCGTTCACGAGGGCCGAACGCGAGGTGTACGAAGCCGGCGGCTATTCGTCCATCCGGTATCGGACCTCTCTCGGTGAGGCGATCGATCGCGTGCATTGGTCGATCGGTGTCCTCGAGAGTGCTGGTTTCGCCGACCAGGTCATCGAGCGCGTCGCGGACCTCGAGAGGTGGTTGACCGAGTTCGGAGCGGATTCGATGGTCGAGCTCGACTATGGCGAGGTGGCTACGACGTTCCGTGGGGCAGACCTCGTCTTCGACGAGTCGGCTGATGACGTGCGGGCGAGTCTCCTCGCCCTCGAGCAGGGCGACGGTCCCGGTTCGGCGGATGCCTACGAGCGGGTGGCACGCCGGTGGGCGGACGCCCAGTCCTACACCTACTCGAACTGATCGGAATCGGTCTGGGGTTCGGGGACGATGTCGAGTGCGACGTCGAGCGCCGGCGCCGAGTGGGTGATCCATCCGACCGAGATGATGTCGACGCCGGTCTCGGCGACGGCGCGGACCGTCGTGAGGTCGATCCCGCCGGATGCCTCCGTCACCATCGCTCCGCCGACCATGGCAACGGCCTCGACGAGTTGGTCGATTCCCATGTTGTCGAGGAGGACGCGGTCGGCGTCGGTGGTGAGGACGTCGGACAGCTGGACGATCGTGTCGACCTCCACCTCGACGATCACGTCTACCCCGACCGATGCGCGTGCCCGACGCACGGCTTCGATGATCGAACCGGCTGCAGCGATGTGGTTGTCCTTGATCAGGACCGCGTCGTACAGGCCGAACCGGTGGTTGACGCCACCCCCGGCCACGACGGCGTACTTGTCGATCGTCCGCATCCCCGGTGTCGTCTTGCGGGTGTCGCTGATCGAGGCCGCCGTTCCGGCAACGGCATCGACGTAGGCACGCGTGGCCGTGGCGATGCCTGACATGTGTCCGACGAAGTTCAGGGCGACGCGTTCGGCCGTGAGGATCGATGCGGTCGGACCGGTCACGGTTGCCACGGTCGTTCCTGCTTCGACGAGCTCGCCGTCATTGCGGATGGCGAGCATGTCGATCCGAGGATCGACGTGGGAGAAGCACGCCATTGCGATCTCGAGACCGGCGATGACCCCCGCCTCGCGCACGACGAGGTCTGCCCGTGACTCGTGGTTCGGGTCGATCACCGACGCAGTGGTGACGTCGCCGCGATCACCCAGGTCCTCGGCGTAGGCGATCGCGATCAGCTGGGCGATGTCGAGGGGGATCTGGTTCACGATGCCATGGCCTGGTCGGTCGAGAGGATGTCGAGGCCGGACGCCTACGGTGCACACGAAGCTGCGATGCATCCCGTGTTCGGACACCTCGGGATGGTCGGCACGGTGATGCGCTCCGCGGGACTCGGTCCGGTCCAGGGCGCTGGTGGCGATCAAGCGAGCGACCACGGACGAGTCCGATCGGTGGTCGGTCAATCCGTCGAGTGCCTCGATGGCTTGTTGGATCCCGTCAGCGGTGCGGATGATGCCGAGGTTCGTCCAGGCGATCTGCCTGACGGCGGCGACGTGGTGATCGACCGATGCGGTCGACCCGGTGGGTACTGCGAGGCGGCGGTGTCGCTGGTGTCTGCGCGCATGAGTCATCGCCTCAGCGACCCTTTGTCCGAAGACTGCGCCTTCGAGGAGCGAGTTGCTCGCCAGCCGGTTTGCGCCGTGTACCCCGGTCGAGGCGACCTCTCCCGCCACCCACAGACCCGCCATGGAGGTGTGCCCGGAGCTGTCGGCGGCGACCCCTCCCATGTGGAAGTGCTCGGCGGGGGCGATGGGGACGGGGGACCGGCGAGGATCGATGCCATGGGTGGTGCAGGCCTCGAAGGCGGACGGGAACCTCGTCGCGATGGCGTCGCCGATGGCCGGACGGGTGTCGAGGAAGACCCGACCACCACGGGCGATACGCCGCCAGATCGCCCTGGCGACGACGTCGCGGGGCGCGAGTTCGGCGTCCGGATGCTCATCGAGCATGAACCTCGTCCCCGACTCGTCGACCAGGACGGCGCCGTCGCCGCGGAGGGCCTCGCTGATCAGCGGCGCCGGATGGTCGATCGAGGCGAGAGCCGTCGGATGGAACTGCACGAACTCGAGGTCGGCGAGACGTACGCCGAGCCGTGCAGCGGCGGCCAACCCGGTACCGGTCACATCGGCCGGGTTGGTGCTGCGTGCGTAGACACCGCCGATGCCACCGGTCGCCAGTGCGACGCCGGAGCCGAGGTGGGCAACGGTGTGTCCATCCGCGGTGCGGGTGAGGACCCCAGCCACGCCGTCGTCGGATCGGATGAGGTCGATGAGGCGGGTGTGTGGGATGAGGTCGATGTCTGGACGTTGGAGGGTTGCCTGTCGCATGGCGCGCATGATCTCGGCTCCCGTCGCATCACCGCCTGCGTGGACGATCCTTCGTCGTCCGTGGCCGGCCTCGCGCCCGAGCGAGAGCTTCCCGTCGTCGTTGGTGTCGAACTGGGCGCCGAGGTCTCGGAGCCACGCGATGCGGTCCGCTGCGCTGATGGCGAGGAGCGTTGCGAGGTCGACCTCGACGATGCCGCCACCCACGGAGACCGTGTCGAGGGCGTGGTTCGCAGGGCTGTCTCCAGGGTCCAGGGCGGCGGCCATCCCGCCCTGGGCGAGCCATGAGGATCCCTCGCCGATCCCGGTTGCCGTGATCACGACCGCGTCGCGCATCGAAAGGGCCACGGAGAGCCCCGCGATACCGGAACCGACGACGATCGGTCGGTCCCCGTGGTCGACGACCGCTGCCTCGACCATCACGGAACGGCGAGCATGCGTTCGACGGCACGACGGGCGCCCGTGACCACATCGGGTTGGACCGTGACCTCGAACTGCATGTCGCGGAGGGCATCCCTGATGCCCTCGAGGGTGATGCGCTTCATGTGCGGGCACAGATTGCACGGTCTGATGAACTCCGTCGTGGGAGCAGCGACGGTGACGTTGTCCGCCATCGAGCATTCGGTGACCATGACCACCTTGTCGGGCGTCGCGGTGGTGACCCATTCGATCATCCCCGCCGTCGATCCGACGAAGTCGGCCTCAGCGAGGACATCAGGTGGGCACTCGGGGTGGGCGATGACCTGCACGCCGGGGTTCAGCGCTCGGTACTCCCGGAGCTCGGCTCCCGTGAACCGCTCGTGCACCTCACAGGCGCCGTGCCACAGGATGATCTCCTTGGACGTCTGGGTGGCCACCCACTGGCCGAGGTACTGGTCGGGGAGGAAGATGATGCGGCCCTCATCCATCGACTCGACGATCTTCACGGCGTTTCCCGAAGTGCAGGTGATGTCGGAGGCGGCCTTCACCTCGGCCGAGGTGTTCACATAGGTGACGACGGCGGCATCGGGATAGCGCTCGCGGAGGAGGGCGATGTCGGCTGCGGTGATCGAATCGGCGAGCGAACATCCGGCTCGCAGGTCGGGGATCAGCACCGTCTTGTGGGGCGACACGATCTTGGCGGTCTCGGCCATGAAGTGGACGCCCGCCATCACGATCACGTCGGCGTCGGTGTCGGCTGCCATGTGGGCGAGGGCGAGCGAATCGCCGGTGAGGTCGGCGACGCCGTGGTAGATGTCGGGTGTCATGTAGTTGTGGGCGAGGATCACAGCGTTTCGCTCCGCCTTCAGGGCCTCGATCTCCTCGATGATCGGGGACGCGACGGCGATCTCGATGGCCGGCAGCACATCACTGAGCCGGGTCGCGACGATGGGCGTGGTGGTCACGGTGAGGGTCTCCTTATTATGCTCACTCCGAGCATTACCGTCAGGATAGCGCGCTTCGCGTATGTCACTACCCGATTCGCGGAACGGTGTCGGGAACCGAGCGTTCGGAGTGAGCGTCTCAACTCCAGTGGGGTCGTTCGATCTCCGACGGCGAGGAGCCACCGTGTCCATTCGTCTTGCTTCCGGCCTGGTTTGTGTGGTGGTGGTGGTCCTCGTCGGATCGGGGTGCAGCTCCGATGGCGTCGACGGGGATCGCTCCACGCTGACGACCATCCCCGAGGTGACCGCAACCGGTTCGAACCTCGGTGGCGACCGATTGCCGGTGCAGATACCTGGGGAGCCGATCGTTCACGCCTCCGTGCCGGTGACCGGGACCTTCATCCTCGAACCCAACGGCTGCTGGACGGTGGACCTTGGAGATCGGACCCGGTTGGTCGTCCTTCCGGTCGGTACGACGAAGCCGCCAGACGATGGATCGGTGCTCATGGTTCCGGGAGGCGTCGAGGTCTCTTCCGGCTTGCAGTTCGACGGACTCGGCGGCGTCGTTGCATCCACGAGCGTTCCCGGGCGGTGCCGATGGGTTCTGGGGTAACTATGTCTCGTTCTGTGACCCCGGTGCTCTCGAGATCGCCGTCCTCGACGTGGTGGTGCCGGCGCTGGATGTTGCTGCCCTCACGGACGAGCAGATCCTCGCCCTCGTTCGGGGCGCCAATCTCACCAGGATGTGGGGGTGCGGGATCGGGTTCGCTGCCTCGAACGAGGACCAATCGGTGGTAGTGCGCGTGTACGCCGCGGACACTGGCGACCCGTCATTCGACGACGTGAGGTTCCCCGACCCGGGGTGGACAGCGACGGTGAGCGTCGGGAGCCTGCTGATGGCGAATCACTGTGACGATGTGTCCGAAGGATGGGAAGCCGATCCCAAGGAGGCCGTTTCCCTCCCGGTCGTGGCTGGGACCCTGTCCTTCACGCGGCTGCCGGATTCGCTGTGTGGGGCCGACCGCGCGGCTGCGACCTTGACCGGGGCCACGGTGCTCGTCGGAGATTCCAGGATCCTGTTCGACGAGCTCGCCCTGGAGAACGACGCATTCGGCTGCTTCGCTGGCTGAAGGGTCACATTCGGCGCGGTCGGGGCAGCGGGAATCCCGGCCTTGGGCGTTCGGCGATCACGCCGGGTCGGAATCGGAACAGCGCTGCTGGTCTTCCTCCGGTTGCGGTGGTCGTGTCGCCGGTCGCCTCGACGAGTTCGCCTCGTTCGACGATGCGTCGAAAGTTCTGCTTGTGGAGTTCGATACCGACGATCGCCTCCACGGCGGTCTGGAGTTCCGTGAGGGTGAAGTGCTCGGGCATCACCTCGAAGATCACGGGTCGGTACGTCAGCTTGCCGCGCAGCCGGCCGAGTGCCGTTGCAGCGATCCGGCGGTGATCCCCTGCGAGCGCCATGCCCGTGTCGGGGTCCTTCGACTCCGATGCCTCGGTCACCAGGCCCGCTTCGAAGAGCATCTCGTACCGCTCGAGAACCCGGATCGGATCCCACGGAGTCCCCAGCCCGAACGTGATCCGCTCGCGTGCGATGCGCTCGGCGTCGTGGCTCGCCCATGCCTCGAGCGCTGGTTCGATGTGATCGTGCAGCGACGTCGGCGTGCCGCCGCGGTGATCCTCCCACGGGAACAAGGCGTACAGATCGACCCAGGTGGATCCCGGGATCGTCGTCGCGTCGTCGGTGAGGGCGACATATCCGATGGCGAGGTCACGGGCGGACGGCGCGCTACTCCGATTGCGGTCGCCGAAGGTGTACAACTGCTCGACATAGGAGACGGCGACGCCGGTCTGATCGGCGACGAGCCGCGTGAGTCCGAGCGTCAAGGTCTCGTCGCGGTCGGGATCCAGGAGACCCGATGGCAGCGATGGGGGATCGTCGCGGTCGACGAGGAGCACCCTCGGCGTGTCGTCGACCACCGTCACCATGACGGCGTCGAGGGTGACCGAGAGGTGTCGCATGCCACGATGCTATATCGTCCGACCGTCGTCGGGGGAGCCGGATGCCCACATGGAAACTGATCCTGCTGTTCGTAGCCTGGGTGTTCGCTTCGGTGATGATCGCCGTGGTCATCGCAATCCTCGGGACCGAGGTTCTCAGGTTCGTGGGGATCGTCGAATCCGGCGAGGCCAGCTACACGGTGGCGCTCAACGCGGTGTTCGGTGTGGTCCTGGTCGTGCTCGTTGCGGTGCCGTTCGTGTTCCGCCGTCGATTCACGACCCACGAACGACCGCCCGGGGCATAGTCTCGGCACCATGACCGCTGACCTGCCCCGGCCTCCTGATCTGGGTCTCACGTGGAGGGCCGCCGTCGAGGCCGACGTCCCTGCGATCGTGGTGCTCCAGGACGCCTGCTTTGCCACGGATGCGACCTACCGGGAGGCCGAATCCGAGGTCCTCGATCGGTTCGACGACCCCTACATCGACGCGTCGTCCGACTCGTTGCTCGGCATCGACGCATCCGGGGCGGTGCTGGTGTCGGTGTGGAGCATCGTGCCGAGTGCCGCTACAACCAAGTGGCGCGCATTCGAGGAGTGGTACATCCACCCCGAGATACGCACCGAAACGGTGATGGAGTTCGCCCTCGGGTGGTGGGAGGCGAGGTCGAGGCAGCGTCTTGCCCTACTCGACGACAACCTTCCCAAGGTGCTGTGGTTCAGCGCCTATGCGCACCGCACCGAGCTGATCGCCTGGCTCGAGGGCCACGGATACGTCGTCGAGAGGTACTACGACGAGCTGATCCGCGATCTCTCCATACCCATTCCCGAGGTCGAGCTGCCACCGGGGGTGCACCTCGTCCCCGCGGAGTCCGCCCGACCCGGCGATCAGCTCGCAGTCCACAACGAGGCGTTCCGCGACCACTGGGGCAGTCAACCCTTCACCCAGGAGCGTTGGGACCACTTCAAGAACGAGTTCTACCTACCGGACGCCTCGTACATCACCTACGCGGGGGAGACTCCTGTTGGTCACGTCATGTCGGGGAAGTGGCCACACGACTTCGAGGATCGCGGCTTCGCGCACGCCTGGATCCTCAGCCTCGGCGTCGTGCGATCCCATCGCAAGCGCGGTCTGGCCTCGGCGCTCGTCGCCAAGGCGATGCACGACTTCGTCGCTGACGGCATGGAGTACGCCATGCTCGAGGTCGACTCCGAGAACCCGACCGGCGCCTATGGCCTCTACGAGAACCTCGGATTCGTCCCTGCTCGCCGGACGGTTGCGCTCCTCAAACCCGTCTGAGCGACACCCGTGCGTCAGATCACGTCGTCGTCGTGGCCGCGCCTGCCGAGGTCCAGCCAGATCATGAACATGAGGAATGCCGTGAGCACCCCGACCCAGCTCAGCGGCGTGCCCGCGGCGAACAACATGGCCGCGAGGACGAGGGCGGCAACCGTCCGCAACCCCTTGCGAACGCGTCGGTGGGGCACGGGATGGTCGAACTGATCGCCGTCCTCGACGAACTCGTCCTCCCAGCGGTTGGTGGGTTCCCAATCGGTCATGTGGTGGGGAACCTACCGTCGACGGTCATCTCCCATGACGAAACCACCGACAACGCCGATCGCGCGATAGGGTTCCGGTCACCGCATCGGGTGGAGGCATACGCATCGGCGTGTCCCCGATGATCCACGGACAGTTCGCTCACGGTTGATTGGCCTCGCTCGACCACCTCGTCACACTCGATAGGGATCGATGGCCGACGAGCGAGACCCCTTCCTGTGAATCGAGGAACCATCGTGACCGCCACCTTCGCCGACATCGGCCTGCCCGACTCCATCGTTGCTGTACTCGAACGCAACGACATCGATACCCCGTTCCCCGTCCAGGCGGCCGCCATCCCGGATGCGCTTGCCGGTCGCGATGTGTGCGGCAAGGCGCCGACCGGGTCTGGCAAGACGCTCGCCTTCGGACTGCCCATCCTCACGCGGGTTCCCAAGGCGCGAACGCGACGCCCCGCCTCTCTCGTCCTGACGCCGACGCGCGAACTCGCAGCGCAGATCCGCAAGGAGCTCGCCCCGTACGCCAAGGTGATGGATCGCCAGGTGTTCGCCGTGTTCGGTGGTGTGCGCTACCAACCCCAGAAGGACTGGCTGAACCGTGGTGTCGACGTGCTCGTCGCCACTCCGGGTCGCCTCGAGGACCTGATCGAACAAGGGGCCGTCGACCTGTCCGAGGTTGGGATCGTCGCGATCGACGAAGCCGACCGCATGGCTGACATGGGGTTCCTCCCGGCCGTTCGGCGGATCCTCGACCAAACGGCCACCAAGCGTCAGACGTTGCTGTTCTCCGCAACCCTCGACGGTGATGTTGCGGTCCTCATGCGGGACTACCAGTCCAATCCCGTCCAGCACGATGCATCCACCGAGGAGATCGACGTCGACGCCATGGAGCACCACTTCTGGCAGGTCGAGCGGACCGACAAGGTCTCGCACGTCGCGGACGTCGTCAACCGGACCGGCCCGACGATGGTCTTCACGCGAACGAGGCATGGTGCGGATCGCCTGGCCAAGCAGCTCGTGCGCTCGGGCATCGTTGCCGAGGCCATGCACGGGGGCAGGAGCCAGAACCAGCGGAACAGGGCGCTGGCCGCCTTCGTATCCGGGTCGATCGATGCCCTCGTCGCGACCGACGTCGCTGCCCGCGGCATCCATATCGACGGTGTGGCGACGGTCGTCCACTTCGATCCGCCCAACGGCCACAAGGACTACCTCCACCGCTCGGGTCGTACGGCGCGTGCCGGAGCCCGGGGAACCGTGGTGAGCCTGGTGACGACCAACGAGCGGCGGGCGGTCAACCGCATCAAGAAGTCGTTGGAGCTCGACGTGCCGACCGAGCAGCCGCATCGGAGGGAACTCCCGCGCACCGCATTGGCGGACCGCGCACGGGCGCCGCGCCCCACGACAGTCACCCAGCCGAAGGCTCCATCAGGTCCCAAGCCCCAGGCGCGCCAGTCGGTGCGCAAGCAGCGTCCCAATGGCAGTGGCGCCGGAAACGGCAACGGCAAACCGGCGACGGATGGTGGGACGGTCGTCGTGACCAACCTGCCATGGTCGACGACCGACAAGGACGTGCGTCGCCTGCTCGATTCGCACGGCACCGTGACGAGCACCGAGATCAAGCGGGATCGTCGTGGTCGCTCGAAAGGCGTAGCCGTGGTGAAGATGGATCCCGAAGGTGCCGCACGTGCCCTGCGGTCCCTCGAGGGTCGCAAGGTCGGTGGTCGTCGGATCGAGGTTCGGATGTCCCGGCGCGGTCCTCGTCGCTGAGCACGCCTTCGCCTCAGTCCCCCTTGAAAGGGGGACGAAGGAAGTGGAGCTCGCTCTGCTCGCACTGCTCTTCTTCGGCTTCGTCCATCTCCCGTCTCGAGCGTGAGCCAGTTCGTCGGTCCCCCTTTGAAGGGGGACGGCAGAGGAGCAAGGCGACGATGCAGGGGGATCGGCAGACCGTCGAAGACCCGGCTTGATCACGTGCGGCGATCCCCCTGGCTCTCGTTCGCCCGTCCCCCTTGAAAGGGGGACTGACGCGGCGCCACCTTCGGTCCCCCTTGAAAGGGGGACTGACGCGGCGCAGACCGTCGAAGACCCGGCTTGATCACGTGCGGCGATCCCCCTCGTTCGCCCGTCTCCCTTGAAAGGGGGACCGACCCCACGCCAGATCACCGCAGGGTGATTGCCCATTGTTTCGGGCATGGGGTATTCTTTAGTCGGTAACTCCGCATCTCAGCATTTATTGGTTTCAGCGTGAGACACGCCGACAGCGTGTCGGAACCTCTCGGTGGTGAGGGGCGGGGTGGCCACAACGTACAAGCCAGGCACCCACCTGATCGCATCGGACAGACGAGGATCCCTCATGCCACGTGTTGACCTCCAGATCACCCGAAGGTCGTTCGTCAAGGCGACCGCCGCCGCCGCTGGCGCCGCGAGCCTCATGCCGGTCGCAGCAGCCGCATCCGTGGCTGGATCGGACACCACCACGCCGTGGTACCGAGAGGGAGCGATCGAGACCACGTACAACTACTGCGATATCTGCCCGTGGCGATGTGGTGTCGTGGTGAACACGGTCAACGGCGTCGTCCGCAAGATCGACGGCAACCCACTCGATCCGAAGTCGCGCGGCATGCTCTGTGCCCGGGGCCAGGGTGGCGTGTCCTTCCTCGAGGATCCCGACCGCCTCCAGGCGCCCATGATGCGCACCGGCGCCCGTGGCGAGGGCAGCTTCCAGGAGGTGTCGTGGGACCAGGCCCTCGACTTCATCGCGACGAAGATGCTCGAGATCAAGGAACGGTCGGGGCCCGAATCGATGGCGATCTTCGGCCACACATCGGGTGAGTTCTGGTTCACGGACCTGTTCGCCCAGGCCTGGGGAACACCGAATGCCGCGAAGCCGTCATCGTCGCTGTGCCTGAGTCCGAGGGAAGAAGCGGCCCAGCTGACCTATGGATCGGCTGTGGGTGGTCATGAGCCCGTCGACTGGGACGAGCTCAGATGCCTCACGCTCATCGGCAGCCACATCGGTGAGGACACCCGCAACACCGTCATGCAGGACTTCGCGACCATGTGGTCCAAGGGTGGCAGGGTCATCGTCGTCGACCCCAGGTTCTCGTCGGTCGCAGCCAAAGCCGACTACTGGCTGCCCATCAAGCCCGGTACGGATACCGCTCTCCTCCTCGCCTGGATCAACGTCCTCATCACCGAGGATCGCTACGACGCCGACTACGTGGCCCAGTGGACCGTCGGGTTCGACCAGCTCGCAGACCACGTCCAGTCCTTCACACCGGAGTGGGCAGCCGGCATCACCGATCTGCCCGCGGACCGGATCCGCGAGACGGCGAGGGTCATGTCCGAGTACCGGCCGCAGTCGGTGATCATGCCCGGGCGCCACGTCACGTGGTACGGCAACGACAGCCAGAGGATGCGCGCCAACTACCTCGTCAATGCACTGCTCGGTGCGTACGGCAGGCATGGCGGCTTGTACTTCAACAAGACGCCGTACCTCGAGACGCATCCCCATCCTCCTTTCGCCGTTGCAGGAAGCTCCGGTGGCTGTTCCGCAGGTGCAGAAGAAGTCACGGACGAGTTGCCGCTCGGACCCACAGGCAAGGCACGTGCAGACGGGGCGCGCGATACGTTCTGGCGCGGGGCGACGGCGCTCCAGGAGCTCATCGATCCGATGATCACGGGTGACCCGTATCCCATCGAGGGTCTCATCGTCTACGGAACGAACCTCCTCAACTCCGTGCCGAACAAGCCGCGGACGATCGAGGCGCTCAAGGCGCTCGACCTGGTGGTTGCCATCGACGTACTGCCGATGGAGCACGTTGCGTGGGCCGACGTCGTACTCCCGGAGTCGACATACCTCGAGCGCTACGACTCGTTGTGGTCGGTCGCCCACAAGACGCCGTACATCGCGATGCGCGAGCCGGCGATTCCTCCCATGTACGACACGAAGCCTGCATGGTGGATGGCGAAGGAGCTCGGCACACGGGTGGGCCTCGAGGCGTACTTCGCCTGGGATGGCATCGAGGACTACCTCAACACGGAACTGCGCTCCGTGGGCTCGAGCCTGGACGAGATGCGCGCCGACGGCGGCATCATCGTCCAGAGCGGCAAGCCGTACTTCGAGGACTTCGGCGACGAGAGCCCGTTCCACACACCGTCGGGCAAGATCGAGCTCTACTCCCAGCAGATGGCTGACCGTGGATTCGATCCGATGCCGGTCTACGAGCCGACGCCCGAGCCCCCGCAGGGCTTCTACCGACTGCTCTACGGCCGTACCCCCGTGCACACGTTCGCAAAGACCCAGAACACACCGGTTCTCAATGAGTTGTATCCCGAGAACGAGTTGTGGCTCAATGAGGACGCCGCCGACGCCGAAGGCGTGTCGAACGGCCAGGAGGTGTGGCTCGAGAACCAGGACGGCGCCAGATCGGGGCCGATCAGGGTCAAGGCGACGCAGCGCATCCGCGATGACGCCGTCTTCATGCCGCACGGATTCGGGCACAACGCACCGGGGTTGACACGGGTCAACGGCGTCGGAGCCAGCGACACCGAGCTCCAGACCCGCTACGCCCTCGACCCGATCAGCGGCGGCGCCGGGATGCGCGTCAACTTCGTCCGCATCCTGACGGAGGTGTGACATGGCAATGGCATTCCTTCTCGACCTCGGCCGATGCATTGGATGTGAAGCCTGCGTCGTTGCATGCAAGACCGGCAACGAGCTTCCCGCAGGCATGGCCTACATCGAGCTGATCGAACAGATCCGCGGTACGTTCCCTGATCTCGAGGGCGGCTTCGACAACCATCGGTGCCTCCACTGTGCCGATGCCGCGTGCGTGGCCGTGTGCCCCACCGGAGCCCTCTTCAAGGAAGACGGCATGACGAGGCTGAACCGTTCGGCCTGCTCGGGATGTGAGTACTGCGTCGGGTCATGTCCCTACGGCGTTCCGAAGATGGTCGATGGCCGTTCGACGAAGTGCGACGCGTGCGCTTCCACGACGAAGGCGGGTGGCAGCCCCTGGTGTGTCACGACGTGTCCGAGTCGAGCCCTCGAGTACGGCGAACGTGGCGAGATCCTCAGGACCGCCCGGAGCCGTGCCGAGGCGCTGCGGGCCCACTACCCGAATGCCCAGGTGTACGGGGAGACCCAGGCCGGTGGCCTCGGCGTCGTCGTCGTGCTGCCTGACGATCCGGAGGTCCTCGGACTCCCGAGGGACCCGGAGCCTCCGATGATGGCTGCGGCGTGGCAGGGATTCGTCCAGCCGGTCTCGATCGGGCTCATCGGTGTCACGGCCGTCGGCCTCGGCGTTGCGGGAGTGATCGCACGACGCAACCACATGGCAGAACTCAAGGAACTCGAGGCGGCAGAGGTCGGCGCGAGCGATACGTCCGATGGCGAGGAGGTGTGACGATGGCGACCACGGTCACCACTGAGCACGAGCACGAACACGAGATCCTCCGGTACCGGACCAAGCAGCGGATCGTCCATGCGATGCTGGCAACGTCCTTCGTGGCGCTGCTCGCCACGGGCCTCGTCCTGTTGTGGGGCCCGCTCGGCGGTCTTGCCGCTGGAGGCACGTCACGCCTGATCCATCGCATCGGGGCTGTCGTGTTCCTCGCCGTCCCCGTTGCGTACCTGGTCCTCGATCGTCAGGGCGCCAAGGAACTCGTCTACGACTCGTTCAGGTATGACAAGGACGACATCGCCTGGTTCCGCACCATGTACCGGTACTTCCTGGGGCACGCAGCCGAGATGCCACCCCAGGGCAGGCTCAACGCCGGTCAGAAGCTCCACCACGCCGCCGTCATCGTCGTGTCGGCAACGGTGGTGATCAGCGGCCTGCTCATGTGGTTCTTCAAACCCGCACTCGGCGCCACCGGCCTCGCCTGGACGGCGGTCGTCCACGACCTGTCGATGTTGGCGCTGACCCTGTTCCTGCTCGGTCACCTGTACTTCACCTACGTCTACAAGGCGATCTCGGGCATGACGACGGGATGGGTCGAGGAGACCGATGCGCGGCTCGAGCACCCGAAGTGGGTCGCCGAGCTCGAGGCGAAGGATGGCCCGTCCGCTACCGGGTATCGACGGGTGACCGCACGAGAACTCAGAAGCCGGCTGTGCCGGCACGAAACAAGAAAACGAAAGGAAGAGGATGGCAATGCTACGTCGTAGGAGTTTGATCGCCACGCTGTTGGCGTTCGTGCTCGTGCTTGCTGCTTGCGGCAGTGACGACTCGGCAGATACCACGACGACGGTCGCCCCCGACTCGCCCCTGGCGTCGACGACGACCACCGTTGCGGAAGAGACCACGACCACTGCCCCGGCAGAGGAAACCACCACGACCATCGAGCTGTTCGATGTGCAAGCGGCCGTTGCCGAGTACGCAGCGAACATCCCCGAGGGATGGATGGCGGTCTCGGACACCACCGCCTTCAAGGATGCCGTCGAGGCCAGCGGCGCGCTGGTCATCGACGTCAGGGAAGAGGGCGAGTACGCCGAGGGTCACATCATGGATGCGATCAACATCCCGTTGCGCACCCTGGGTGACAACCTGGACAAGATCCCCACGGATCGCCAGGTGTTCATCTACTGCAAGTCCGGTTGGCGTGCGGGCCTCGGCACGTCGTCGCTCGGCGATGATGGGCTATGAGAACGTCCTCGCCTACCCACCGGGGTGGAACGGTTGGACGGCCGCTGGCGAAGAGGTCAGCATGGAACCGGTAGAGGCCGAGGTCGTCGGTGATCCCGGATTCCAGCCCGAGATGGTCGAAGCCGTCGGGATCGTTCCTGAGCACCATCCCCGAGGGATGGCTCTCAGCAGGTGATGCCACAGCCGTGAGTGAGGCCATCGAGGCCGGTGCGTTCGTCCTCGACGTGCGTGAGCCGGGCGAGTTCGCCGAGGGGCACATCCCCACGGCCGTGAACGTACCGGTGCGCGAGTTGGGGGCGACCGATGTCGAGTTCCCGACCGACGTCACGATGATCCACTACTGCAAGTCGGGATGGCGTGCCGCGTTGGCGCTACCGATCCTCCACATGCAGGGATACGACAACGACAAGGGCTTCAGCGGGAGCTGGCTCGCCTGGACCGAGGCGGATCTCCCCACGGAGTCGTAGACCTCGAGTCACGTGGCGGGTGCCACGGCGGGGAGCGGGGCCGGCAATGTCGGCCCCGCTCTCGCGTACGGTTCGTGTCGCCTCTGCACGAATCCATAGTTGCGATCTCAGGAATTGACCTACGATGGTGGGTGCAGGACGATGGTGGTGGTATGTCGCTGACCAGGACGACATGGGGCGCCGGTTGCACCGGCGGACGAGCGGCGCTGATCGCCATCCTGACAACGGTTCTGATGGTCTCATGGTCGACCGGTGTCGCCCTCGCCGTCGATACGTCCGGTGATGACACGCCGTGGGTCGGTGTCGACGAGTCCGGTGCGGAGGTCGTCGAGCTCTACTTCGTGTTCTCGAGTACCTGTCCCCATTGCCACGCTGCCATACCGTCGGTGGAGGCGTGGTCCCAGGACCGCGATTGGCTCCGCGTCTGGTGGCTGCAGGCCGACGGTGGTGATCCGGGGGTGGCAGAGATAGCCCAAGCGGTCGCGGGGGAGATCGGTGAACCGATCAGGGGCGTGCCGACCTTCATGTACTGCGGCACGATGCGCACCGGTTGGGACGATGCCGATGGCATGGGGGCCATCGTGATCGGTGAGCTCGATGCCTGCCACGACTCGTTGATGGCGCCGGCCTCGGCGGCACCGGTCGGGACGACCACGACGACCGTCGCGTCGGTAGCCGTTCCGGTCGTCGGTGACGTCAGGCGAATGCCGTGCCCCTCCCCGTGTTCACCGCGATCGTGGCCGGACTCGATGCGTTCAATCCGTGTGCCTTCTTCGTCCTGCTCTTCCTCCTGAGCCTGCTGGTCCACGCCCGCAGCAGGGCACGGATGGCCCTGGTCGGTATGACGTTCGTGGCGGTGTCCGGGGTGTTGTACTTCGTGTTCATGGCCGCTTGGCTCAACCTGTTCCTCGTGACGGACAACCTGCGTGCCGTCACCCTCATTGCCGGGCTCATTGCGGTGGTTCTCGGGGCGTTGAGTGCCAAGGACTACTTCCGTCCCGACCTCGGTCCCTCGACCTCGATACCCGATGCTGCCAAACCCGGCCTGTTCGCGAGGATGCGTGGCCTCCTCTCGATCGACCGCCTGCTTCCCGTGATGGCAGCCACGATCGCCCTGGCCGTGGTGGCCAACAGTTACGAGCTGCTGTGCACGGCCGGCCTGCCGATGGTGTTCACCCGAGTCCTGACGCTCAACGACCTGCCGACGGCGAATTACTACGGTTACCTGGCGCTGTACAACGTCATCTACGTCATTCCGCTCATGGCGATCGTCCTGGGCTTCGTCTGGACGCTCGGCTCGCGCAAACTCCAACCCGCCGAGGGCCGCACCCTCAAGCTGCTGTCGGGATCGATGATGCTGGGACTCGGTCTGGTTCTCGTTCTCGCACCACAACTCCTCGAGCGGGTCGGCACCGCCATCGTCGTCATCGTCGCTGCCCTCGCGGTCACGGGACTCGTCGTCGTGGTCAGTCGGAGGGTCACCGGTGTCCCGCCGAGCGCGGCATAGATCGTCGGGCCGTACCTGCTGAGAGCCCACCGACGACGAGTCGGGCGGACGCGATTGGTCACTCGGCGTAGAGATCGCCCGCGAGGTACTTGAGGCCCGTATCGCAGGCAACGGTGACCACGGTCCTGCCGGCTCCGAGCTCGACGGCGAGGCGGATCGCGCCGGCGACGTTCAGTCCGGTGGAGGTGCCGGCAAGCAGGCCCTCCTCGGCGGCGAGCCGTCGAGCCATCGCGCGGCCGTCGGCCTCGTCGATCGATCGGACCTCGTCATACCGGTCCGGATCGAGGAGGGGAGGGATGAATCCGATGCCGGTGCCCTCGACGCCGTGCGTTCCGGGTTCACCCCCCGAGATGACGGCCGTTGCAGCAGGTTCGAAGATGACGATCCGTGTGTCGGCGTCGGCACTGGCGAATGCGCTCGACACGCCCATCGCGAGGCCGGCGGTACCGACCATGGCGCAGAACACGTCGATCGGGCCGTCGATCTGCCCCAGGAGCTCGTTGCCGATCCCTCGATAGCCGACGAGCGAGTCGGCGTTGTTCAGCTGGTCGGTCCAATACGTCCCTGGTTCGGCCGCGAACTCTGCGGCCTTGGCGATCATGCGAGGAGTGAGCTCGGGCGTCACCTTGCCGCCGTCGCTCTCGATGATCGTCAGGTCGGCTCCGAACGCCCGCATCGTCTTGAGCTTCTCTTCGGCGAAGGCGTCCGACGACACGACCCGGAACCGGTATCCCTTTGCCGCACAGACGTACGCGAGCGACGACCCGGTGCTCCCACCGGTGTACTCCACGACGGTCATGCCACTGGTCAGGTCCCCCCGACGCTCGGCCTCGGTGATCATCGCCAACGCCATCCGGTCCTTGTACGACCCCGTCGGGTTGAACCACTCGAGTTTCACATAGACATCGGCCGCACCGTTCGGGACCACCTTGGCCAGCTTCACGACCGGTGTGTTCCCGACCATGTCCAGCATCGATTCACCAACGGGCATGGTCATCTCCGGTCAGGGGCGAGGGTTCAGGCTACAGGTAGACCCAGTCGCCCGCGTGTCGGTGAGGATGATGCACCGACGTACGGGACGGCTGTGCCGGGTCGCAGTGCCGGATTCCATGGCGAAGGCCCTCGCATGGCGAGGGCCTTCGGAGGTGGTCAGGGGCAGGATCGAACTGCCGACCTCCGGTTTTTCAGACCGGCGCTCTACCAGCTGAGCTACCTGACCAGAGCGCCCGGGTCGATGACCCGAGCGTCGGAATCTGGCGGGAGCGACGGGATTTGAACCCGCGACCTCCGGCTTGACAGGCCGGCGTGAACTCCAGACTTCACCACGCCCCCGCGTTGTGCCCCCAGGGGAATTCGAATCCCCGTTGCCGCCTTGAAAGGGCGGAGTCCTAGGCCGCTGGACGATGGGGGCAGGGCGCCCACAAGTGTACAGAGCCGGACTGGCTACGCGGCTCGCGAGTATACGGTCCGCGCAACGGTGTCAGCCATCGAATCGGGGTGTTCGATCCCTTGGGATCGGAGGCGCCCACCGGGTGTCCACTGCTCCGAAGAACCCGCGTGGTGCGTGCGCGTCGCGCTCACTCGGCGCCCATGGTGCGGATGTCCGGGGCGCCCATCCGGGCAGCGTCGGCGGTTCGGTCGTCGTCCATCGTCTGGGACTCGACCTCCGCCGCCACCCTCGCCCGGTAATGTTCGAGTTCCCGTGCGATCGTTGCGTCATCCCAGCCGAGTTCCTCGCCCATGATCGATGCGACGAACGGAGCCCCGTCGAGACCGCGGTCCTTGCACTCGACCGACAGGCGAGTTCGCCGGGTCAGCACGTCGTCGAGGTGGAGCGCAGCCTCGTGTCGGACGGCGAAGAGCACCTCGGCTCCGAGGTACCGGCCCGATGGGATGCGTTCGGCGAGGCGAGCGTCCGACGCCGCGAGGTCGAGGACCTCGATGGTCTCGTCGCCGTAGCGATGCAGGAGGCGCCGAACCTCGTCGAGGTCGATGTCGTATCGGCTCGCGACGTCAGCGGCGTTCTCCTTCAAGGACTCGTAGCCCGCGGCGCCGACGAGGCGTATCTCGTCGCTGGTGGTTGCAGGGATCGGGACACCGATCGATTCGAAGGCTCGGTCGATCGTGTCCTCGGCCATCACCCGATAGGTCGTGTACTTGCCTCCGGCGATCGTCACCAGACCGGGAGCCGGCGTGGTGATGGAGTGCTCCCTGGACAACTTCGCCGTCGATTCGGCGTCGCCGCTCACGAGGGGGCGCAGGCCGGCGTACACGCCAACGACGTCGTCGCGGGTGAGCGGTGGATCGATGACGCGGTTGGCCTGCTCGAGGACGTAGTCGATGTCGGATCGGCTCGCAGCTGGGTGTGCCAACCCGAGATCCCAGGGTGTGTCCGTAGTGCCGATGTGCCAGAAGTATTGGTGGGGAATGAGGAACAGGACGCTGGTCTTGGTCTTGGTGATGAACCCGACGCGTGAGTCGATGCGATCGCGTGGCACGACGATGTGGATGCCCTTCGACGCCGTGACGTCGGTCGTCGTGTCGCCGACCTTGGCCTCGACGCGATCCGTCCACACGCCGGTCGCGTTCACCACGACCTGTGCGGAGGCGGTGAAGTGCCGTCCGGTCTCGAGGCAGACCGCCTCTACACCGGTAACCCGATCCCCGTCGCGGGTGAAGCCCTCGACCCGTGCGCTCGTGAGGATGCGTGCGCCGATGTCAGATGCCGTGCGTGCCACGGCGATCGTGTAGCGGGCGTCGTCACATCCCGCGTCGTAGTACCGGATGCCGCCGACGAAGGCATCCTTCTTGATCGAGGGGAAGACGCGTTGGAGCTCCGAGCGCGACAGGTGCCATTGGCGGGGGAGGGTGTTACCGCCGATGGCGGCGAGGCCCTCGTAGAAGGTGATGCCCGTGCCGACGTAGGCCCGCTCCCAGACGCGGTGGCTCAACGGGTAGAGGAACGGGACGGGCCACACGAGATGCGGTGCGAGTTCCTGGCGAATCAGCTCGCGCTCGTGGAGCGCCTCCATGACGAGCTTGAAGTCGAACTGCTCGAGGTAGCGAAGGCCGCCGTGGAACAGCTTCGACGAACGACTCGAGGTCCCAGACGACAGGTCGCGTTGCTCGATGAGAGCAACGGTCAGGCCGCGGGAAGCGGCATCGAGTGCGCAGCCGACACCGGTGATTCCCCCGCCGATGACGATGACGTCGAAGGTCCCTCCGTCGAGGGCGTCGAGGGTCTCGGCTCGATAGGTCGACCCGAGTGAGGCGGTGGCCATACCGAGAGGATACCTGCGCCTCGGTGACTGCCAGCCACCGAGGCGCCTCCTGGTAGTTGACGATCAGCCGAGCAGCTTCGCCTTCGCCGAAGCGAACTCCTCATCGCTCAGGAGGCCGGCAGCCTTCATGTCTGCGAGCTTCTGGAGCTGGGCCATCACGTCGTCGCCACCGCCCGCTGGCGCCGGGGCGGGAGCAGCCTCTGCGGCCTGCTGTGCGGTGAGGGCGTTGATCTGTCCCTGCATCTCGGCGAGCTGCACCTGGGATTCGACCGCTGCCTGCTGGGAGGCCGCTGCGTCCTGCTGCTTCCCCTTGGTCATGCTGCTGTGCACGGCCGTCGCGGTTCCCGCGACCACGGCCGTCCTGGCCATCGTCCCGACAACGCCGGGCCTTCCACGTCGTCTTGGCATCGTTACTCCTCTTCCAGGGCTTCGACCGCGGCGAGGACTTCCTCGACCACGAGTCCGGGGATGCGCATGTTGGCCACCAGCACGCCGCCCGAACCGATGAGCTCGTCGCGCAGCGGCTTGAACCAGGTGTGTTCGAACACGAGGGCGGCGGCGGACGAGTTCGGTTCCAGGGCGGCGGCGAACTCGGCAGCGTCGTCATCGGAGAGCAGGTCGAGCGAGCTGCCGATGAACCGTCCGAGGGCGGCTGCATCCTCGTTCTCGTCGATCTGGTCGAGCTCGACGAAGGTCACGTCCCCTGCCGCATCCTTCGTGATGAACAGGCCGTCGACGATCGAGATCGTTCCTGCTTCGACGAGTGCCTCGAGCTCCGGGAGAATGCCGCCTGTGAAACGGTTCCCCGGGAACCCGACCACGAGTACTTCGATGGGTCCGAGCATGCATCCTCCATCTGGTTCGGTGTACCGACAGACTACTCGCGGGACGGCGGTCGCGGAGGAGGTAGCCTCATCCCATGACTGAACTCACCAGCCGCGCCCGTTCGTGGATCGAGGCCGACCCCGATCCGTCCACTCGTGCGGAGCTCTCCGCCGTGATCGAGTCCGGAGCCGTCGACGACCTCGAGGATCGCATGGCCGGTGCCCTCGAGTTCGGCACGGCCGGGATCCGTGGCGCTGTCGAAGCAGGTTCCAATCGGATGAATCGGGCCGTGGTGATCCGAACGACGGCCGGTGTCGCCGAACACCTCGCGTCGGTCACTGATCCCTCGGCGCGGGTCGTCGTCGTGGGACGGGACGCCCGCCCCTCATCGCCCGCCTTCATGGAGGACACCATCGGAGTGCTGACCGCAGCCGGTTTCGCTGTCCGGTACTTCGCTGAGCCGACGCCCACGCCGATCGTCGCGTATGCGGGTTTGACGTTCGGCGCATGCGCATCCATTGTCATCACCGCCTCGCACAACCCTCCCGCCGACAACGGCTACAAGGTCTATTCGTCGACCGGTGGCCAGATCATTCCGCCGATGGACACCGACATCGCCGCAGCGATTGCATCGATGCCGGCCGCAAACCGGGTGCCTCGCACGGCAGCGCCGTTCGATCACCCGGATGCCATGCCGATCGGACGCGAGCTCTTCGATGACTACCTTCGCGCGGTTGCGCTCGAGTTGCCCCCGGTGACCGGGGATCGGTCGATCTCGATCGTCTATTCGGCCATGCACGGCGTGGGCGGGCGTGCCGTGACCGACGCGCTCGCGAGGTTCGGCTTCGGCACCGTGCATCCGGTGGCTCGCCAGTACGAACCAGACGGGGCCTTCCCCACGGTGGCATTCCCGAATCCCGAGGAACCCGGGGCCATGGACATGGCGCACGAGCTGGCGGCGGCCATCGATGCCGATGTCGTCTTCGCCAACGATCCCGATGCCGACCGCCTCGCGGTGTCCGTGCCGTTCCCCGGTGGCGGCTGGCGGGCTCTCACCGGGAACCAGATCGGCTGTCTCCTCGCGGAGTTCCTCCTCGCGACACGTACCGATGCGGACGGTCCCGTCATCAACTCGGTGGTGTCGTCGCCCATGCTCGGTGACATCGCCTCGGCTCACGGTGTCCCGTGGACCCAGACCCTCACCGGCTTCAAGTGGATCTGTGCGGCGGCCCTCGACATGGAGGCCGCTGGGGAGAACCCGATGGTTCTCGGGTACGAGGAAGCCCTCGGCTATTCGGTGGGAACCACCGTGCGTGACAAGGACGGCATCTCGGCCGCCGTTGCGTTCGCCATCCTCGCCGCCGTCGCGGCAGCGGACGGCGTGACGGTCCTCGACCGTCTCGGTGACCTGTACGCCCGCTACGGCGTGTGGACCTCGACCCAGGTGAGCATCCGGCGTGAGGGCACCGCCGGTTCCGACGACATCGCACGGGCCATGGCGGCGCTGCGCTCCGATGCGCCCACCGAGCTCTCCGGATTCGCGGTGACGGGTGTACGTGACTTCGCTGCCGACGCCGACAGCCGGCCCAGGTATCTGGGTGCCACCAACCTGATCGAGTTGGCCCTGGGCGATCAGGGGCGTGTGCTCGCACGCCCTTCCGGGACCGAGCCCAAGCTCAAGGTCTATGTGGATCTATCGGGGTCCTTCCCCGAGTCGGGGGACTGGATCGGCGAAGAGGCGGCCCTCCTTGGGACTGCGACCGCGGTGGGTACGGCGCTGGCCGCATGGCTGGAGGCTGCGATGGATGCGTGAGCATCCGAAGGGGATTCCCTCGTGGATCCCATCAACTATTGTTGTACGAGCGAACTAAGGAATTGGACGGCCTGTCCAAGAGGAGGACGACGTGGGATTCGAACTACCCGAGGCGCGAACCGTTGCGGTGAACCCGACACAGGAGGAGATGCGAGCCTGGGTCCTCGAGCACATGGAGCGGGTCACCGTCACCGAGTTCGACAACATCAACTACCAGGCAGACGTCAAGGCGCGCCTGGCGCCGTCCACCTTCTTCATCACCGAGGTGGAGAACCACAAGAACCGGATGCCGCGCGCCGAGTTCGAGGAGTGGGCGGCGAAACAGGATGCCTACATCGCCGACAAGGACATGATCCTCATCGAGGGGTACATCGGTCCCGATCCGAACTTCCGGACCGGCAGTCGGCTCTACATGGAGAAGACCCAGGCGAACATCCCGGCGATGCAACAGCAGCTGTACTTCCCGAGGGACGAGGCGTGGGAACCCGAGTTCACGGTGATCTACACGCCGGGGCTGCCGGCGCCAGGCAAGCCCATGGACAAACTCATCCTCGTGGACCACGAGAACTACGTGACGCGCGTTCTCGGCTCCGACTACTTCGGCGAATCGAAGATGGGTGGGCTCCGCATGTGGAACCACCTCGTCTACCAGCGGGGCGGCCTCGCCCTCCACTCCGGTCTCAAGACCTTCCCGGATGTTGCCGGTGAGGAGAAGTCGATGCTGATCCTCGGCCTGTCGGGGACCGGCAAGACCACGACCACGTTCCGCCAGCAACTGGGATCGCTGCCGGTGCAGGACGACTTCACCGCCTTGTTCCCCAACGGGAAGATCTACTCGACCGAGAACGGATGCTTTGCCAAGACCTTCGGTCTCGATCCCGATGACGAGCCGACGATCTACGGCGGTACGACCCGACCTGACGCCTGGCTCGAGAGCACGTGGGTGTCCGAGGACGGCAAAGTCGACTTCTTCAACGACTCGTACACCGCCAACGGCAGGAGCACGTTCCCCCTCGCCAACATCCGGCACCGCGATCCGAACGACCTTCCACCGGCGTCGTACATCTTGTTGCTGAACCGCAACGAGAACCTGATCCCCGCCGTGGCGAAGCTCAAGCGTGACCAGGCCGCGGCGTACTTCATGCTTGGTGAGACGAAGGGGACGAGTGCCGGTGGGGCATCCGAGGCGGGCAAGAGCCTTCGCGTCCCCGGCACCAACCCCTTCTTCTTCGACAACGACGCCCTGATGGGCAACCGCTTCCTCGAGTTGCTCGCGACGATGCCCGATGTCGTCGTGTACCTCATGAACACCGGCCGCGTGGGCGGCACCGATGGCGACGAGCGATCCAAGAAGGTCAAGATCCGCCACTCGAGCGCCGTCGTGCAAGGAATCGTCGAGGAATCGATCACGTGGGAGGAGGATCCCGACTTCGGGTACTTCATCGCAGCCGATCTGCCCGACTTCGACGACCCCGAGTTGCTCCGTCCCCGCGAGCTCTACCAACGGCAGGGGAGGATGGACGAGTACGGCCAGATCGTCGCGACGCTCAAGGCCGACCGACACGATTACATCCAGACCTTCCCCGGCCTGGATCCATCGATCGTGGCAGCACTCTGAACGCGGTGCCCGGTCCACGGACCGGGCACATGCGTCCGATCCGATGAGCGGCCCCTCGGGGTCGCTCATCCGCGTCGTATCGGACTGACTAGTTCCGTCGTTGCCGGCGAGGATGACTAGATACGAACCGATAAAGCCCGTGGTGCATGACGCCGACACCTATCGGAGAAGAGATTGGACGGTACGTGACCACGAAGGATCCCCAGCTTCCCGTCTCGATCGAGGAACGCGAGTTCTCGACGTCGCGCAAGGGATATGACAAGCGCGAGGTTCGTGCGTTCCTGATCGAGCTCGAGAACAACTTCCGCGAACTCGAGGATTGGGCGCAAGAGGCCAAGCTTCGGCTCCAACGCGCCGAATTCGAGGCGAAGAAGGTCAAGGAGGAGCAGGGCCAGTCGGTCGATTCGGCTATCGGCGCCGTGCTCGAGGCCAAGGACCGGATCCTCGATCGCGCCCGCAAACAGGCATCCCAGATCGAATCCGATGCCAAGGTCCGCGCCGAGGAGATCCTCGCCGGTGTCGGCGTCGCCGCCGGCGACCTGCCGGAGGACCTCGACGAGGCCCGCAGGCAGGCCACGGACATCATCGAGCAGGCCCAGCGTGAGGCAGCGGCGGTTCGTCAATCGGTCGCCGAGGCCGAGGTGCGCGTCAAGGAACTGAGCCTCGAGCGCGATCGCGTGCGCGAGGAGATCGATGCCCTGATCGCCGAGACCCAGGTCACCGACTCGGTCGAGGGTGTCGAGATCGATCCTGTGGGGACCATGCGGCGCGTCGAGGAACGCTCCATGGAGATCATTGCCGATGCCGAGGCATCGGCGGAAACGATCCGCAAGGCCGCCGACGCCGATGTCATCGCTGCACGACGCGAGATCGAGGCCGCTCAGGACAAGGCAGCAGGAGTCATCGCCGAGGCCGAAGAGCGTGTCCAGGAGATGCTCCTCATGGCGGAGGACGCCGCCGAGACCTCCATGACCGCAGCCGACACCAAGGCCACGAAGCGTATCGAATACCTGGTCAGCGAAGCGCAGCTCCAGATGGACCAGGCCCGGTCGCAGGCCTCCGAGCAGGCAGAGCACCTCGTCGCAGAAGCTGAACGCATCCGTGCCGAGGCAGCAAGCGAAGCAGAGCACATCAAGACGGAAGCGATGGCGCTCCTCGAGGAGGCCGAGCGCGCAGCCGACGAACGCACCGCCGAGCTCGATGCAAGGCAGGTCGAACTCGAGCAACTCACGACGATGGCCCGTACCGCCGAAGAGGAGGCAGCCGAAACGCTTGCCACCGCACGCGACGGCGCCCAGGCGTTGCGCGAGGAGGCCCAGGAGTTCCGCGACGAAGCCGCCCGCAAGCGCGACGAGGCAGCGGTCACGCTCGCCGACGCCAACGAGGAGGCCGCCCGCATAGCCGCCGAGGTCGCCGAGGCCGCAGAGGCGGCAGCCGCAGAGGCGGACGCAGAAGCCCAGCGCATCACTGATGCCGCGACTGCATCGGCCAGGAAGCTCACCGACGAGGCTGAAGCCCTCACCATCGAGGCTGAACGTGTCGCCGCTGCCCTGGAAGCCGAGGCAACCCTCAAGGCGGCGGCCGCTGTCGAGGCTGCCGAGTCCGAGGCTGCGCGTATCGTCGGGGAAGCCCAGGTGACAGCCGATCAACTCACTCTTGACGCCCAGACAGTCATGACCGAGGCCGAAGCCACGGCCAGCGAACTCGAGGCTGGAGCCAAGGAGCTCGTCGAGAGCGCCCAGCGTGAGGCTGACACGACCTTCGCCGAGTTGCAGCTCAAGGTGGTTGCCGCCAAGAAGGCCATCCTTCGCGCAAAGAGCGAGCGGCAGGCCGAGATCGCATCAACCCGTGAACAGGTGGAGGTACTGCTCCACGACGCCCGTGAGAAGGCGACGATCGTCGATGAGCAACGCCGTTCCGTCGAAGCGATGTGGGCAGAGGTCGACGCCATTCGTGCCGCGGCAGACGCCGCAGCAGGCGCTGCTCGGGACGAGCTCGCACGCTCCGCCAATGAGGCCGAGCGCCTCGTCCTCGACGCCGAGGCCATGGCCGAGTCCGCACGGGAGGCTTCGGCCGACGCTGCGGCGAAGCTCGCGGAGGCCGAGGCATCGATCGCTGAGCGCCGCGCCGAGTTCGATGAGGAGATGGCGAACACTCGCCGTGTCGTCGAGGTGGAGCTGGACGACGCGAAGGCCGCCTTCGATCAGGACATGGCCCGCCGGCGCAAGGAGGCCCAGGACGAGAACGCGGCCATCCGCCAGGAGACCGCAGAGGCACGCGCGGCCGCGATGGCCGACGTCCAGCGCATGCGTGAGCAGGCGACAGCGGCGCGCGAACAGATCGAACAGGCCGAGGCCGTCAAGGCCCAGGCCGCTGAGATCCTCGAAGCGGCCACCACGGAGGCCGCTGAGCTGCGCGAACTGGCGACATCGGAACTCGAGACGGCCGAGCTGCGAGCAGCCGCGGCCGCAGCATCCGAGCAGCAGGCCGACCTCGTCCTCAAGTCCGCACGCGACGAGGCCGAGCTCATCCGCATCGAGTCGTCCACCATCCAGGACCAGGCGAAGCAGATCCTGGAGGCAGCTCGCAGGCAGGCCGATGAGCTGGCGGACGCCGAGCAACAGGCCTTCGAGATGGTCGAGCGCGCCGAGCGCGAAGCCGTCGGCATCCGCGCATCGGCGGAGGGCCAGACAGCTGCGCTCGAACAGAAGGCCAGGGAACTCGAGGATCGCATCTCCGAATGGAACGAGCAGCAGGAAGAAGAACGTCGTTCTATCGAGGCGGACCGGGACCTCGCCGAGATCGAGTATCGCGAACGCCTCGAGACGCTCGAGGCCCGCGAGGCTGCGCTGACCGACACGGACGCCTCCCTCGACTCGGCACGCAACCAGCTCGAGAGTCGCGAGGAGGAGCTCGATCGCCTACAGAAGGCCCTCGATGAGCGTGAGACCGAACTGACCGAAGCCGCGACGGCGCTCACCGAACAGCGTGCAAACGCCGACGAGATGCTCGCCTCGTTCGATTCGATTCGCGAGGAACTCGAAGCGCACGAGGCCGAGGTCGCCCAGGAGCGTGTCACCCTCGAGGAGCGGGAATCCGCTGTCGCCGCCGAGCGGGAATCCCTCGAAGCGCGAGCAACGGAACTCGCCCGGCTCACGGACGAGATCGCCGCTCAGCGTGCGGAACTCGACGGTCGACCCACCTCCGAGGCCGAGCAGGTCACCGATCTCCACAAGCGCATCGAGACGATGGAACGAGACGCCGCCGATGCGGATGCCGAGCTCGAGGCCCTGCGTGCCCACGGTGATGAGCTCGAGTCGCTTCGTGGAGTGCTTGCTGAGCGTGATGCTCAGCTCGGGCTCTGCGGCGCTCGATGCGTGATGAGCTCGAGTCGCTTCGTGCCGCCCTCGCCGAGCGTGATGCTGAGCTCGAGGCCCTGCGCGCCATGGTGATGAGCTCGAGTCGCTTCGTGCCGCCCTCGCCGAGCGTGATGAGCAGCTGGTCGCCGCACAGGGCCGGAGCGACTCCGATGAGGACCTTCGGAACGACCTCGACACCGCCACCAGCGAACTCGTGTCGCTGCGCCAGCAGCTCGACGACCGCTCCGATGAACTCGTAGCTGCCCGAGAGGCAGTATCCGACCTCGAGGCGAGGGTCGCGTCTCCCGGCGCCACCGACGATCACGGTTCAGACGATCTCCACGAACGAATGGCCGTCCTCGAGGCTCGCGAGTCGGAACTCTTCGGACAGATCGAGGACCTGACGACCGATGCCGCTCGCAGCGATGCCCTCGTCGCCCAGCTCACCCAGCGTGAGGACCAGATCAACGAGGCGCAGGAAGCCCTGCGCGAGCGTGAGGGGGAGCTCGAACGGCGGTTGGCACAGCTCGAGGAGGGTCAGCACGCCGTCGGCGGAGCAGACGACCCGACCCCAAGCGACACGGCTCACGAGACCCACCCTGTCCAGACCGAAAGCGACGTTGACGGCGGGTCGCTCGATGGAGGCATGTCGCTCGCCGATCGCATTGCTGCCGGGGCTGCCACGGACGGTGAGCCCGACTCGCTCGACGCCATCCGCTCGGCTGCCATGGTGGCCCTGGAGGAAGCTCGCGCGATCAAGGAGCGCTCGTTCGCCGAGGCGCACGGCGAACGGACGCCCGACCCCAGCTCTGTCCCGCACATGCCGAGCGACAACCACGTGACGTTCGCCGATCCCGATGCACCGGTCACGTTCGGTGACGAGACCAGCGATCGGACGACAGCCGAGGACCAGCACGAGACACCATCGACGGTTGGCGGGGACCCCTTCGCTCCTGCGCCTGACCTGCACATCGACTACTCGCCTGCCGTTGCCCCGCAGCCGAAGGCAGAGGTGGCCGATGAGGATGAGGAGGGCGAGGCTGAGGACTTCCTGCCGCGGGTCGAGAGCCGCTACAGCAGGAACTCGGCGAAGCTGCCCCGCATCGGTGTGGAGCCCGGCTCCAACTCGGACACGATCGCGAACCTGCGCAAGCAGATGACTGCCGACGACTAGCACCCACGGGTTTCGTCTAGCTTGGTTCCCATGGACCGCGCCGTAGTCGATCGTGCCAGGGTCGTTGTGACCAGGCAGCCGCCGGGAGAGTCCGTCGTGCGCCTCTCCTCGGTCGCCGATGTGTGGCTCTGGCCCCATGACCGAGCCATCGATCGCGATGAGCTCCTGCGGCGCGTCGTCGATGCTCGCGGACTGTATTGCATGCTCACGGATCGGATCGATGCCGAGCTGCTCGACGCGGCGCCCGAGCTCATCGCCGTGTCGACCATGGCAGTCGGCGTCGACAACATCGACATCGCATCATGTCGCGCACGCGGCATTGCCATCGGGCACACCCCGGACGTACTCACCGACTCGACCGCCGACCTCGCCTGGGCCCTGTTGATGGCATCGTCCCGGAGGCTCGGTGAGGGCATCGACTACGTCCGGGGCGGTCTCTGGGGGCAGTGGGAACCCGATGCACTCCTGGGTCGTGATGTGACGAACACGACGGTCGGCATCATCGGTATGGGCCGGATCGGAGCGGGAGTCGCTCGCCGTGCACAGGGCTTCTCGATGGACATCGTGTATGCGTCGCGATCGTCGCACCCGCCCATCGAGCACGAGACGGGAGCACGGAGGCTGACGCTCGAGGAGCTGCTCGCCGTCGCCGACCATGTCGTCGTGTGTGTGGCCCTCAGCGACGACACACGGGGACTCATCGATGCCGAGGCACTTGCCCGCATGCAACCGACCGCGAACCTCATCAACGTGGCGCGGGGACCCGTTGTCGACTCCGACGCCCTCTATGAGGCGCTCACCACCGGGACCATCCGGTGCGCCGCACTGGATGTCACGGACCCCGAGCCGATCCCCCGAGATCATCCCCTCGTGTCGCTTCCGAACTGCCTCATCGTTCCCCACGTCGGCTCAGCGACGGAGAGGACGCGGATTGCCATGGCCGATCTCGCCGCTGACAACCTGATCGCCGCGATCGCCGGTCGGCCGATGCCCGCTCCGTATCCGAGGTGACTCCATCGTCCCGCCTTCCGCGGCAGCGGATGGGGCTAGGAGAAGAGGGGCAGGGCGCTGTCCTCGCTGCAGATCTCCTCGATCCGGGCGGGATCCACGGGAACCAGGGCCGTCATGTTCTCGTATCCGTCGGCCGTGATCAGGATGTCGTCCTCGATCCGCACGCCCTGCCCGAGGAACTCGGGGGGACCTCGAAGGTGAACGTGCCTGCCGACTCCTTGCGCTCGGCAAGGACCCGGCGTGCCTCGGCAGTGCCGAGTTCGAGGGTCATGCGCACCGCTTCGTCCGGATCGTATGGGGCATGTGACAAGGTGATCGTCTGCTTCTCGGGCGCCACGTAGATGCCGGGCTCCACGGTGAACGCCATCCCTGGGACGAGCGGGCGGCCTGCGCCCTCGGTGCGGTAGGCCCCGGAATCGTGGACATCGCTCCCGAGCCAATGCCCCGTGCCGTGGAAGAAGAACTCGCGGTACCAGCCCTTGTCATGGGCATCGTCGACGGGGCCGGGCAGCAACCCGAGATCGACGAGCCCTTCGGTGATCGTGCGAACGGCATGCGCATGCATGTCCGTGTATGCCAGGCCGGGGGCGCACATGTCGATGACATTGCGCTCGGCGAGGAGTACCGCATCGTAGAGCCCACGTTGGGGAGCGGAGAACCGGCCATTGATCGGAAAGGTCCTGGTGATGTCTGCCGTCATGTGGCGGAACTCGGCTCCGGCGTCGATGAGCAGCAGGTCACCGTCGCGCAGCGGCTGGTCGTTCTCGACGTAGTGGAGGATCACGGCGTTGTCGCCACCGGCGACGATCGACCCGTACCCGACCCGCTCGGCGCCCATGGAACTGAAGACATACTCGGTGGCGGCCTGGACCTGGCGCTCCGTTCGGCCGGGCGCTGCGAAGCGCATGGCCTCGATGTGGGCGACGGCGCTGATGCGACACGCCTCGCGCAGGGCCGTGATCTCCGCATCGGTCTTGATGAGGCGCATCTCGTGGAGGAGCGATCGGACGTCGAGGGTTTCGGACGGCGCTGCCGAACCGAACCGTTCGGAGGTGTCACGCGCCGTGGCGATGGCGGCATCGATGGCGCCCGCCTGGAGCGTCCCGGGAATCCTCCCGATCCTCCCACGTCCGATCAGGGCACGTCGGAGCCAAGGAGCCAATTCATCGATCGTGTGGGCGGCGTCAGCACCGAAGAGCGCTCTGGCACCCTCGGGTCCTGCCCTCCGGCCGTTCCACGACTCGGTCTCGGGATCGCGCGGCTGGACGAAGAGGGTGTAGGGCTCGCTGCCCACCGGGTCGAACACGGCCACGGCATCAGGCTCGGGGAAGCCGGTCAGGAAAAAGAAGTCCGAGTCCTGCCGGAAGCTGTGATCGACGTCGTCGTTGCGGGTCTGGAGAGTTCCAGCGGAGACGATGGCGATGGTGTCGCCGAGACGATCGAGGAACTGGGTTCGGCGTTGGGCGAAGCGATGGTCTGTCATGAAGCCAGCGTACCGGCGGCAACCGCGAGTGGTGTGCCGGTGGTCGTGGCTCCTTCAGTCGAACCGAAAGCCGCGTGCCTCGAGCTGCACGCGCAGATCTGCGTAGCGGAGGTTGGCCGATGCTCGTGCGACGGGGCCCGTCCAGGCTGCTGCGTCGAGGTTTCGTCCACGTGCCTCGTAGAAGGCGGCGAGCTCGGTGTCGTATGCCGTGATGAGGTCAGCGGCCCCTGTATCCGAGTAGGTATCGCGATGGATGACGAGTTCTGCGGGGAGACGGGGCTTCAAACCATGTTCGGTGGGTTTCCGTGAGGGCCAGCCAACGCTCATTCCGTAGACGACGAACACCTCGTCGGGCAGACCGAGAACGTCGGCCACGTCGCTCGAACGCCTTCGCATGCCCCCCACCATCACGGCTCCCAGTCCGAACGACTCAGCTGCCACTTGTGCTGCCTCTCCGACGATGGCTGCGTCGATGATGGGCGTCAGCGTGTGCTCGAGTCCCCTCGCAGGAGAGGTTCCATGGATGTCGGCTGCGATCTTGATCCGGTGGAGGTCTGCGGCGAAGGCCAGGAACACCTGGCTCTGGGCGATATGGCTCTGACCGCCGGCCAGCTCGGCAAGTCGCTCCTTCTTCTCCTGATCGCGAACGGCAATGATGCTGTACGTCTGCCGGAGTGTGCTCGACGTCGGCGCTGCGGCGTCTGAGAGTTCCACCGGACGACCATGGCGATCGTGTCGACCGGGTGCTCGAGGAACTGGGCCGCGCCGTTCGGCGTAGCGATGGTCAGTTCATGGTGGGTGAGGGTACCGCCACGCATCACCCAGGCAGCGTGCCCAGCTCGACCGCGGCGTCGTTTCCGAGCGCGCAGCTGACGATTGTGTGTCAGGATTGCGCGAACCGAACGCCGGGAGCCGAAAGTGCTGGTCGGGTCAGTCGAAGCAACGCTGCTCATCCTCTTGCTGGTCATCGTCTTCGGGCCGATTCTCTCGGAGCGCTTCGGCATTCCCGGCATCGTCGGATTGATCGCCGGGGGCATGCTGTTCGGGCCCTTCGTCGTCGGGTGGCTCGAAGCGGGCGGACTCGTCGCGGACCTCGGCGCGATCGGCATCCTGTACCTGATGTTCCTGGCGGGGTTGTCGTTCAACATCAAGGCCTTCGTCGAGAATCGCAACAGCGCGCTGGTGTACGGCTTGCTCGGCTTCGTCCTCCCCTTCGCATTGTCGATCGCCGTGGTGATGGGCCTCTCGGAGATCGGGTTCCTGGGCGCCGCGTTGATCGGCGCCATGTGGGCGTCGAACACCCTCGTCGCATATCCAGATGTGCGCGCTGCCGGACTCGAGGGCAACAGGGCAGTCAGCGCAGCGGTGTCGGCCGGTGTCGTCGCCGACCTGCTGTCCCTGTCGGTCCTGGCGATCGCCACCACGACGACCGTCATCGAGATCGACCCGTTGGCCGAGTCGACAGGTGCAGACCTCCTGGAGCTGGTCGGTCCTGAGACCGTTCAGCCGACGACTCCCGATCCCCTGCTCCCCCTGTGGCTCGCACTCCCGATCCTCCTCGCCTTCTGCTTGTGGATCCTGCCGCGGATCACGAACTGGTTCTTCATCACCGCCGGACGGGGGAGGACGCAGCGCTTCCTCTTTGCCCTGGCGGGTATGGCGGCTGGCGCCGTCGTTGCCCTCCTCGGCGGCATCGAGGGCTTGATCGGCGCCTTCCTGGCCGGCCTCGGCATGAATCAGCTCGTTCCGACCAAAGGGACTCTCATGGACCGGCTCGACTTCGTCGGCTCCACGGTGTTCGTCCCGGCGTTCCTGGTTTCGATCGGCCTCAACATCGACCCGGCGTTGCTGTTCGACCGTGACACCATCGTGCTCGGTTTGCTCTTCACCGCGTTCGTCGTGGCCGGGAAGTCGGCAGCGGCCATCGTCACAGGAGTGCTCTTCAGGTTCTCATGGAGCGAAGTCGGACTCATGTCGTCGCTGTCGTTCGGACAAGCAGCATCGACGTTGGCCATCGCCCAGGTGGGTTTGACCCTCGGGTTCTTCGACCAGATCGTGGTCAATGCCGCGGTACTCGCGATCGTTGCGACCGCGCTGATCACGTCCTACGGCACACGCATGTTCATCGAGCGCGTGCCACTCCCGCCCGAGGTTCGGCCCGAGGTGGGGGAGAACGTCCTCCTCGATGTGCGGCCGAACGGTTCGAGCCTCGGCGAGACGGTGAAGCTCGCCGTGGCGATCGCGCGGCCCGACGACGGTCTCGTGGTTCCCTATGCCATTCCGGGACCCGGTGAACTCGACACGGCGAAGGCCGCGGTCGGAGAGGGCGTGGCGGCGGTTGCCGCGCAGGGCCTCGACGCCGATGGTCTGGTGCGGGTCGACGATTCGTTCACCGATGGAACGCTCCACCTCGTCGAGGAGAACAAGGCGTCGCTGGTCGTGTTGTCGTGGGGCGGACCACGCTTTGCCTCCGATTACATGTTCGGCAACGACATCGATCGCGTGGGCGAGGCCTCGCCGGTGCCGACGATGGCGGTGCGTGTGCTCCGACCGTGGAACCGGATCGTCCTGGGTCTCGGCAAGCTCGACACCGGGTGGCGGCGAGATGATGCAGAACTCACCATGGCGATCGTTCGACGCTTGCGTCGATCAGTGCCTGCATCGGTCCTCGTCGTTGGTCCGGATGTCTCGATCGCCGTCGATCGCGTGGGGGATGCCGAGGGGGTCGAGTTCGTCACCGACCCTTCTCGGCGCCATGCCATGATCGAACGGATCGAACCCGACGACCTCGTCCTGGTGCCGGCCCATGTCCTCCACGATCTTGCCCCGCTTGCCGGATGGCGTGTCACCCGCTCATTGGCGGACGCGAACGTCGGGGTCGTGGCGGGGCCCCATCGGCTGACGGTGTCGAAGGGCGTCACCCGCCAGCCCATGACGACGCCAACGTGGACACCTGCCTGAGGACACCTGCCCGTGGCGGTAGGCCCACGGCCGGAGGGTTTTGGGGGGCTCGTGGCGAGTGATCTGAGATTGAAGGCGATGAACGCCCTTCACCGTTCGGTCATCAAGGTCACCGGTGGTCGGCCGGGGTGGACCGGTGGGCGCTTGCCCATGCTCGAGCTGACAACCGTCGGACCGCGCGACCGGCCAACGTCGCGTCACCATGCTGTCGTCGCCACTGCAGATGGACGACACGATCGTGTCGTGGTCGTGGCGCTCGGCGGTGGCGGCGCTCGCCAGCAGGCCCGGTACCTGAACGTTCTGGATGCGCCTGATGTCACCGTGCGATGGCAGGGGGATCTCCCCTTGCCATGCATGCGTCGGTTGCATGGGCAAGGCCAGCACCCAGAGAGGTCCGACGGGTCATCGGCAGGTGCAATTCTGCTGTCGCCAATTGACACGTATCGCCGCGCACCGCGACCCTCGGGTCGCATCTTCATTCGCGAGTCTTCGGGATAGCAGATCAGGCTGCTGCTACCCGATCCATCGCCGGCGCTCGGCTACACGAGCCATGCGGGTGGTCATGCGCTTCCAAATCGTTGCATGAATGGGGAGCAAGATGTACCAGTAGAGGCGACCCAGGATTCCCCGCGGAGCGAATCTCGCCGATTGAACAAGCCGGGAGCCGCGCGGGGTCTCAGTCACGGTCCAGCCCAGCCAGGCCGTGCCCGGCACCTTCATTTCAGCTTGCAGCACGAGGAGGCGTCCGATGGGATCGAAGGCGGCGACCCGGAAGAAGTCGACTGCCTCTCCGGTTCGCAGCTCCTCGGGATGTCTCCGGCCCCGCCGGAGACCGACCCCGCCCAGTAACTGGTCGATCCAGCCGCGAGCCCGCCATGCCCAGTTCATCGAGTAGTACCCGACGTCGCCTCCAATCCTCGTCACGGCCCAGAACAGGTCGTCCGCCGACGCTGCTGACTCAGCAACCTGAAGATCGGACAACATGGCAGCGCCTGCCCACATGGGGTCGCTCGGCATGGGTGCCGCCGGCGATAGCACCGCATCGGACCAACGCGTCTCCACCTCGTGGTGGGCTACCTTGGTGAGCGCCAACTCCAAGGCACGGCGGTAGCTGTGCAGGCTCGCAGGATCGAATCCGGGCGGAGTTGCCCCGTCTACAACCACGTCGTAGAGCAAGCTGGAGATGAGGGCACGCGCAATCGTCGGAGGAAGTGGCGTGACGAGACCCACGAGGAGTGGGGAGAGACGGGTGCTGAACAGCGGGAGCGGGATCACCAGACGGCGTGGCAGGCCGGCAACATTGGCATAGATCTGCATCATCTGCTCGTAGGTGAGGATGTCTGGGCCGCCGATGTCGTACGTGTGATCCTGCTCGTCGTCCACGGTGATGACCGACTCGAGAATCGTCAGCACATCGCGAATCGCAATCGGCTGGCATCGGGTGCGAACCCATCGTGGCCGCATCATGATGGGGAGCACCTCGGTGAGATGGCGGATCATCTCGAAGGATATGGAGCCTGATCCGATGATCACGGCCGCCCGAAGCTCGGTGACCGGGGTGCCGCCTGCCCTGAGGATGTGACCCACTTCGTGCCTGCTCGCAAGGTGATCTGAGAGGTCGGATCGCTCACCGCCCAGACCGCCGAGATACACGATACGACGGAGCCCAGCCGCTTCGGCTGCGGCCGAAAAGAGTCTGGCGGCGACCCGATCGTCCTCTACGAACGAGCCGCCGGATCGTTCCATGGAGTGGATCAGGTAGAACGCAGCGTCGCAGCCTCGGACGGCCATGCCGAGACTCGCCGGATCCATCGCGTCGGCGGCAACCACCTCGACCCGATCACGCCAGGGGTCGAGCCGGAGCCGCTCTGGGTCTCGCGTCATGCATCGAACCTGGAATCCTGACTCCAAGAGGCGTGGCACCAATCGGCCGCCTACATAACCCGTCGCCCCGGTTACGAGAATCTTCACGCCCCCGACTCTACTGACGCGGAGAGTCCCCTTCCGGCCGAGCATCGATGGCTCTTCTCGAGCAGCCACCGGCGAGTGTTTGGGCCGATAACGCCGGAGGCGCTACGCCAAGTCGTCAGGATTGGGCGGGAGCATCTCCCGCCAGGTCGGCGTCCCGTGTGTCAGGAGACCTCCAGATATCCGCAGGGGCACACCTCGATGCACTTGCGTTCCGCGACCGCGGTTCGTGATCCCGGGCCGGGCGGGGCCTCACTGGTCCTGCATGTGGTCCTGCGTCTCGGGCGCGGCAGGCACTCGCCTCCGTGCGCTTGCGATGGCCCACAGGTACAGGGCGAGGCCACCGGCGATCACGATGATCGATGCGAGGCCGACACCCCACATGAACAGGGTGACCACGGCAACAGCGACGCCCGCAACGACCAGCAGATCGTGATGTCCCGAGACCCAGCGGTCGACGTCGCTCCCCTGCGGTGATCCCTCGGTGGCGTGGCGCCACCGACCGGCGAGGTTGGTGAGCCAAGCGGGTCGCCCGGTGATGTAGGCGATGAGTGCGACGGCGATGCCACCGATGACGATCGACAGCGTCACGGTCCTCAGGCTGCCCACGACTTCGCCGAGCACGGTTCGAGCAGCATCGAGGCCGTTGGCACTGGTGATCTGCTCCAGGATCAATGCCTCGATCCTCCGCAGAGCAACGAGGCCGATCACCAATCCGCCGGCGACGGCGAGTGAGAGCTGGATGGTCGTCCGTCTGCGGGTCGCTGAGAACGCGATCGTGGATATCGCGAGGATCATGGTGAGCGCAACGAGTGCCCACACGAGCCGGTCGAGACGGCCCGCGGCGTCCTGGACGTCTGAGAGCCTCTGTTCACTGAACAGCGTCACCTGGCCGAAGTCCTCTGGCAACTCGGCTCTCAACGCGGCTGCGATCTGCTCCCTGCCTTCGTCGACCTGGTTCGAGATGACGTCGGGGAGCGCGACATCGGGAAGGAAGTCGCGGATCTCCGTCGCCACGCGGCGGAGGGCCTCGGCGATGATCGGCGTGAGGTTGAGCCGCACGTCCCCGTCTTCGATGTAGACGTTCGGCAACTCGGCGAGGTCGTTGCGGACGAGCGCGACAACGGCGACATGGGACTGCCTGACGAGATCGGGGAATCGTGCCCTGAACTCCTCGGACGTGAAGAACGAGTCGACGATCGCTTCGATGCGGGTGTTGACCTGGTCCGCGATGGGGCCCGCGAGGACCGCCAGCGACGGCCGGTCGAATCGATCGAGGATCGCCTGACCCCGATCGCTGATGTCCACCGCATCGAGGAGCGCGTCGGACAGGTACTCGTCGATGCCATCGAGTGTCTCGGCGACCCGGACCTCGACGGCGAGCGCCGTGATGATCTCATCGGTGGCGCGTTCGCTGAACGCCTCGTAGAGGGCGGGATCATCGAGCGCGGGCTGCACCGTCTCCATGAACGTGTCGGTGTCGAAGACGGTGGCATGCGCCCATACAGCGATCGTGGTGCCGACCACCGAGATCGTCGTGAGGACCACGAGGACGATGGTCAGCCATCGCCGCCACCGTGCTCGGGTGTCGAGCCGGGATCGGAGGGCGTCGTTCTCGCCCCGCAACCGCTCGAGTTCGACGGTCGCGTCGGCGGGCGGTCCATCGTGCGTGTCATCGGGCGTGGCCACGTGGGGCACTCCTTCGCAACCGGAATGGCATGTCGTCGTTCATATCGTCCCACACCCGGTGATCGTGCGGATCGTGGCGGAACGATGGTGCCACCCCTACGAGACCGCGGTGGTGACGGTTACGCCGGTGTCTGTGTCGGTGGCTTGCCGCCACTCGGTTCCGCCCCATTGGAGCTGAATCACCTCGCCGAAATGCACCGTCGCAAGCTGTCGTGGCCATCACAGCGATTCCGACCACGCCGTCGTCGAGCTCTTCGGGTTCATCGAAGGAGATGACGAGGCCGGTCCCGGCGACCAAGTCGTCCACGAACAGGGCGTCTGCTTCGTCCCGTGATACGAGGTGGCGTGCGGATGTGCGGACTGAACCTCGGATCGAACCGCGTCTGGCATGCCCGTCTCGGCGCCCAGCAGGTTGCCGGCGCCGGTACGTTGGGGCGAGCTCTGGCATGGACTTCTAGCATGACGGGCCATGACCGTTGCTGCACTCGCGGGACTCGACCTCTCGAGGAGGGACGAACCCGACCCCCATGCCGAGCCCCGCACCCTGCTCGAGGGATGGCTCGGCTATCAGCGTCATGAGTTCCTCAGGAAGCTGCGTGACCTGACTCCCGAACAGCTCATCGCTCGGTCCGTGCCGCCCGTGGAGCTATCGGTGCTGGGCCTGGTTCGGCACATGACGCAGATGGAACACGGGTATCTGTCGTGGGGTCTTGGTGGAGGCGAACGGATGCTGCGATATGGCGATGACGATTACGCCGGCGGCTCGCTCGACACGATCGACGACGACCTCACCTGGTACTTCGAGGAAGTCGCTCTCGCCGATGAGGCGATCGAGGCACTGGCCTCGCTGGATCTACCCGGGAAGGGTCATGGTCGTCCGCTGCGGGCGACGCTCATCAAGATGATCGACGAGTACGCCCTCCACGCCGGCCAGGCGCACATGCTCCGCTTCGCAGCGCTTGGCGAGATGATCAGATAACTGTCACCCGTATCGGCACTGTGCTCACACCGAATCGTGCGTATCGCCGTCCTAGCGGGACCAGATCCTCGCGGGTGTGGCGGTGGGCCCGGTGGGATTCGAACCCACACACGTCGGATTAAAAGTCCGCTGCTCTGCCATTGGAGCTACGGGCCCGCAGATTCGGGAGTGTAGAGATCGATCGGGGCAGGTCGTTGTGTGCGGATCCCCTCGACGATCCGCAAGGTTCACGATATACTGACTGACGGTCAGTCAGTATGGGAAAGGGACACTCCATGGCGGATCCAGCCATTGTCACGGCCGGCCTCACGAAGCACTACGGCGCCATCGAGGCCCTCGTGGACCTCGACCTCGAAGTCATCCGTGGGGAGGTCTTCGGCTTCCTCGGCCCGAACGGTGCGGGGAAGACGACGACGATTCGCAGCTTGCTGAACTACATCACCCCCACCGCAGGGTCGGCCTCCGTCCTCGGGATGGATGCGGTGAGGGACTCGGTCGAATTGCGGCGCCACCTCGGCTACATGCCTGCCGAATACTCGATGTACGACAAGCTCACCGGTGCCCAGTTCCTCCAGTACTTCGCCAACTTGCGCGGCGGCGTCGACACCGGCTACGTCACGTCACTCGCGACCCGCTTCGACGCCGACCTCCACAGGAAGATCTCTGACCTGTCGACCGGAAACAAACAGAAGATCGGCATCATCCAGGCCTTCATGAACCGGCCCGAACTGCTCATCCTCGATGAGCCGAGCACGGGCCTCGACCCCCTGATGCAGCAGGAGCTCCAAGCGCTCATCCGTGAGGTTCAGGACGACGGCAGCACCGTGTTCCTGTCGAGTCACACCCTGTCGGAGGTCGAGCGGGTCGCCGATCGCGTCGGCATCCTTCGCCACGGCCACCTCGTCGTCGTCGAGCGAGTCGATGAGCTCAAGCGCAAGGCGATCCGCAGGCTCGACATCGAGTTCGAGACCGACGTCACCGAGGACGTCTTCGCCTCGGTTGCGAGCGTGCGGAGTGTCACGGTCCGGGGCAGGCATGCCTCGGTCACCTTCGACGGTCCGGTACGCCAACTCCTGCAAGTGATCGTCGACAGGGACGTACTCAACATCCACAGTCGCGAGGCCGACCTCGAGGAGATCTTCCTCGCCTACTACCGGAACGGGTCGATGGACACCGAGGAGGTCGAGACCGTTGCTCCATAGCGTCCTCCTCAAGTCCGTCGGGGACCGGTACCGCGCCACGATCATCGCCGTGGTGATCTTGTTCCTCTACGTGGGTCTGGCCATGGCCGCCTACAACACCATGTCCGATGACATCATCCGGATCTACGAGCAGATGCCGCCGGCGATGGCCCAGATCTACGGGACCAACGACGGTACGGCCCTCGGGCTCGCGACCGGGGCGGTCTTCGCCCTCATGGCGCCCATCGTCATCCTGTCGTACTCCATCTCGGGAGGGGTCGGTGCCACCGTCGGCGAGGAGAAGCGAGGCTCGCTCGACCTGCTTCTCGCAAACCCCGTGAGCCGATCGGGCGTCGTCGTCCCGAAGTCGGTCGTCGCATTCGCAGGCACGGTCATCATCGGTCTCGGAACGTGGCTCACCGTGATCGGCGTCGCCGCCATGCTCGGTGAGGACGCCGGCAACCTCGACGTCTTCTCTGCAGCGATCATGCTCATCGGGCTCGCCACCATGTTCGGTGGCCTCGCCGCGGCGGTGGCTGGCTGGACTGGCAGATCGGGAGCCGGCATCGGCATCGCAACCGGCGTTGCGGCCATCTCGTGGTTCATCACGAGCGTGCTCTCCGTCGAGCCGAGCCTCGAGACGCTGTCGAAGCTCACCCCGTGGTACCTGTACTCGGGATCGGAGCCCATCTTCAACGGCATCGGTTGGTGGCAACTGGCCGTGATGCTGGGATCGGGTATCGCCCTGGGTCTCCTCGGCGTCGTCGGCGTCAATCGACGAGATCTGAAGGGATGACCATGACCACCGACACCATCGTCCAGCTTCCGGCCCGGAAGCGCCTTGCTGTCTCCTCACTGTTCGCGCGCAGCGTCGCCGACCGCATGGGATTGACCCTGTGGATAGGCATCGGCATCGGGCTCATGTCGCTCATGGTGGCCGCCATGTACTCCTCCCTCGAGGAGACGCTTCTCGACTTCGAGCTCGGCGGGGCCATGGAGGCGTTCCTGTTCGGGTCCGACATCGCCTCACCTGTCGGATGGATCTCCGCCGAGATGTACTCCATGATGGTCCCCATGGCGATCGTCGCCCTGGCGGTGATCGACGGGGGACGTTCGTTCGCAGGCGAAGAAGAGGATCGCAGCATCGGATTGCTCGCTGCCAACCCGATCAGTCGCACCAGGATCATCGCAGACAAGGTCGCGGCCATGTCCGTCCACGTCGTCATAGCGTCGATCCTCATGGGATTCCTCCTGTGGGTGGGTGTGGCTGCCTTCTCCCTCGACATCTCGGCAGGCAACATCGCAGCGACCCATGTGCATCTCATACTGCTCGGCTTGATCTTCGGAGGCGGGGTCGTCGTGGCCTCCGCCGCCCTTGCACGCAGGATCCCTGCGATGCTGGCCGTGGCGGGGTTCGCAGGTGTGGCGTTCATCATTGCGACGTTCATGCCCATCTTCGAGGGCTACGAGAACTGGGCGAAGGTGTCACCGTGGTACTACTTCTACGGCAGCAATCCCCTCGCCAACGGCATGAACTGGGCCGATGTCGGCGTGATGGCAGCCATCAGCGTGGCGCTGTACACGATCGGGTGGTTCCTCTACATGAAGCGGGATCTTCCGGGATGACCACCGATCCCGTCAGGACCCGAAGTGTCAAGAAGCCAGAGGAGCGGCGCTCCGAGCTGATGGCAGCCGCCCAGTCCCTGTTCACCGAGCAGGGATACGAGTCCACGTCGATCGACCAGATCGTCGACAGGGTCGGCGTTGCGAAGGGCACCTTCTACTACTACTTCGACGCCAAGCACGACGTGCTCGAAGCCATCGTCGACGACATGTCGCTGACGATCGTCGGTCTGCTCGACGGTATCGCCGACGAACCCGAGCTGGGCGCCATCGAGAAGTGGGAACAGCTCGTCCTCGTCGTGAACAATTGGAAACTCGCGCGGCGGGCGGAGTTGATGGCCGTTGCACGGGTCATGTACAGCGACGCAAACCTCGTGTGGCGAACCAAATTCACCGCCCTGGCCATGGAGCGGGCTGCCCCGGCCTTTGCGAAGGTCATCGCACAGGGTGTCGATGAGGGGGTATTCGCCACCGACTACCCCGACGAGTCAGCGGCCCTCGTTCTGGCGATGCTGCAGGCAGCGAACGGAAAGGTCGCCGAACTCCTGCTGTTCCCCGACGAGCAGGAGGACGCCGAGGTGATCGCCAAGCGGTACCTCGACGCGTTGCACGCCGGGATCCAGCGGACGCTCGGTGCCGAACCGGGGAGCCTGACCATCGTGGACACCGACCTCATCGGTCCGTGGTTCGAGGACTGATCATCAATCCTGGCGCATCCACGGTGGCGGGGGTGCGTCGATGCGATCGAGTACGGAGGCGAACTCGGGATACCGGTCGGTGTCGCCCGCCTGCCAATCCTGCCAGGCCTCGGTGACCTCGTCTCGGGTCCGTGCGACGAAGTTCCACCACATGTAGAGCCGGCTGTCGAGCGGCTCGCCCCCGATGAGGAGCGCCCGGGCATCGCCGTCCGTCTCGATGTGGAGCGCCTCGGTCGGTTCGAGGACCATTGCGAGGTAGCCCTCCTCGACGATGGCGCCGTTGACCTTGAGGTTGCCGTCCACGGGAACGACGCCGTACTCGAAGGTCGGATCGGCCTCGAGCGTGACGGCGCCGCGACCGAGGGTGAGGTCCGCGCCGACCAAGGGCGTGTCCCGACGAGCGGGAGAAGTCGCTCCCGCCAACGACCCGACGAAGACAGTTGCGGTCCCTGATCCGAGGTCCACCACGGGGACCTCTGGGATGTGCTCGAAGGCTGGTGCACCGAATCGGGTCGCCTCGGGCTGGGCCACCCACATCTGGATACCCCGTACGCCGCCCCCCGTGCCCAGCTCGGCATGCGCAACGCCGTTGCCCGCCGTCATGAGGTTCAGTTGACCGGGTCGGATGAGTTGCTCGGTGCCAAGCGAGTCCGAGTGCAGGGCCTCCCCCTCGAGGAGCCAGGTGACCGTGGACAAACCGATGTGGGGGTGGGGACCGATCTCGAGGGGATCGGGTTCGAGCTCGTCCCCCGGAAGCATGACGTCGATGAGACACCAGGCCCCGATGGTCCGACGGCCCTTCGTCGGTAGGGCGCGCACGATCCCCATCGTCCCGATCCGGGCGGTACGCCCCTCGCGCACCTCGACGACGTCGTCTGTGGCGTCGATCAACCCGAAGTCATCGTCCCCTACGAATCCGCTCATGTGCTGCTCTCCGTGAACCCTGGGTTCAGTTGCTCGATTCCGACCACTGGAACCCTGGGTTCGTACCAATGGACGGTGTCAGATGGAATTCAGGGCGCCTCGGCCAGGGACTTGATCCCGTCGACGACGGCCTGCATGTGTTGGCGGTGGACCTCGTCGCGCTTGGCGATGATCTCCTCCTCGCGATCGGGGTACCGCTCGATCGCCGCCGTCAGGCCGCTCGGACCGGTGCCGACGACCCTGCGATAGGTCAGCTCGGTGCCGTTGTCGGTCGCTTCCAGGAGGAACGTCCACACGGCAACGGGGTCGTCGACGTCGTTGACGGCCCACGAGAACCGTCCGTCGCGTACGAACTCGACGACGGTGCACGTCGTCTCCCACGTGAATCGACTCGTGGCGTTCCGGCCCGTGAATCTGGCTCCCAATGCGGGTCCCCCGTCGAGCCACGTGGCCCCCTGGAACTCGTCCTGGAAGCGTGACGAGATGTTGATGTCGGTCACCAGCTCCCACACGGCTGAGGTCGGCGCAGAGATGAGAGCCGACACCTCGACGGTGGGATGATCAGCGAGTCGCGTCATGGCGCAACCCTACGCGAACCACCGAGGTTCCGCATCGCGACAGGCAGGGGACCGGCGGTACCGTCAGCACATGGACCTCCTCACACGCTGGTACGCGGCGTCGACTGCGCACCTGCCCGATCACCTCGACGTCTGGGATGCGCACACCCACACGGGGGAGAACGATCCGGACGGATTCGTCGGTACGGCCCGTGGGAACCTCGAGCTGCTCGATGCCGCCGGACACCGTGGCGCCGTGGTGATGGCGAGCCAGGAGCCGAAGGGGTACCCGCCCGCCAACGATCGCATCGCAGAGGAATCCCGAGAAGCCGCCGGGAGACTGCTGCCGTTCCTGCGCATAGACCCGAAACTCGGATCCGACGCGGTTGCCGAGATGGAGCGTTGCATCAGGCTCGGATTCGTCGGTGTGAAGCTCCATCCTCGCGGAGAGAACTTCTCCCTTGCTCTCGGCGTGATGTCCGAGATCGCATCCGTTGCCGCCGAGGCGGGTGTCCCGATACTCATCCACGCCGGGCGGGGGATACCGACCCTCGGTGATGACGTCGTGCGCCTGCTCGAGATGCACCCGGCGTTGAATCTCATCATGGCCCACGGCGCCATCAGCGATCTGGGCCAGCTGGTCCATGCTGCCGATGCCCTCCCCGGCCTCTTCTTCGACACCGCGTGGTGGAGCACATCGTCGTTGCTCGCGCTCGCCTCGGGTGTCACGCCCGATCGCCTGCTCTACGCATCGGACACGCCGTACGGAAGCCCCCTCATGTCCGGTGCGATCGTCGCTCGCATCGTCGGCGAAGTGGGTTTCGACGAGCGCGCCACTCGGGCGATCATGGGTGGCAATCTGCTCGACCTCGTCGCAGGCAAACGTCCCGGTGACCTCGAGATGCCCGTGCAGGCCGATGCGACCGTCGATGACCCGTTCCTGCTCGCCGCCTACGCAGACCTCCAGGCTGCCATCGCACAGATTCTCGCCGGCGGATCCGGCGGGGAAGCACTCCAGCTTGCCGGCCGATCCTGTGACGTCCCGAGGCGTCACCGCCACCACGATGTCCTGCATGCGGTCGCGAGGTCCATAGACATCGCCGATGAGGCGACGCCGAACCGGGCGGCGGCGATCCGGAGCCTGATCGTGGCGTCGAGCGCCCTCCTCACGCCATCAGTCCCGGTTCCACAGATCTGACGCCCGGTCGGCTACCCGAGCGCCGCACGATTCGTGTCGAGGGATCCGCGGCGCATTCCGACGTACTGCATCACGGCGAGGTCGGCCACGACGAGGCTCGCAAGGGCAAGCGCGATCGATCCCATGGGGGACAGCGTGCCGGGGAATCCCAGAAGGACCACCGCCGCTGCAACGACCCAGATCACATCGGCACCGACGATGAGACGCACGAGCATGGGCTCCGGATTGCGCGCGGTTCGGTGGACGATCCAAGCAAACGGCAACAGGCCAGCACCCACGATGCCGAGCATCCACGGTGGCACGCCGAACGCATCGGTTCCGGCGAAGGCGAATGCAATCAGCGCAACGCCCGATACGGCGCTGAACAGGGCGTTGGTCGCCAATGAGCGGATGAGGACGGGCGACGACATGGTGGCTCCTTTGTTGCCGGGGGGATCGGTTCGTGGTCACCAGTTTCCCCGGGTGAGGTCGTCGCATCAATGACGTGGGAGGTAATGGAGTCGGGCGCATGCGCTTCCTACGATGGCTGCATGGCCACGACCTTCGGTTCCGAGCTACGGGGTTGGCGCACGACGCGAGGCATGAGCCAGCTCGACCTCGCCTCGCATGCCGACGTGTCTCAGCGCCACATCAGCTTCCTCGAGACCGGCCGGTCGAAGCCGTCGCGTGAGATGGTGTCGCACCTCGCACGTGCTCTCGAGGTGCCGCTGCGTGAACAGAACCTGCTGATGCTGGCAGCAGGTCACGCCCCGGCGTACTCCGAGACCCCGCTGGCGGAGCTCCCGGCGATCACCGACGTCCTGCAGTTCATGCTCGATGCCCACGAGCCGAACATGGCCATCGTGGTGGATCGTCGGTGGAATGTCGTTGCGTCGAACGGTGCGGCTTCCCGGTTCCTCGCCTGGGCCTTTCCCGAGATGCCGGGCTGGCTCACGCCGCCGCCCAACATCATGCGGCTGAGCCTCCACCCCGAAGGGCTCCGCACCCGCATGGTCGGCTGGCATGCCGCCGGAGGGGCGCTGCTCAGGCGCCTCGAGCGCGATGCCGCGTCGTACCCGAGCGACGATGAGTTGCAGCGGCTCGTCGCCGAGGTCCGGTCGTACCCGGACGTCGACGACTTCGATGGCGGGCGGCGAACGCCGGAGGCCAGCGACCTCATCGTGCCCACGACCTATGTCATCGAGGGGACGGAGGTCTCCCTGTTCACGACGATCGCCGTGATCGGCGATGCACACGACCTGACCCTCGCCGAGCTGCGCATCGAGACGTTCTGGCCGGCGGATCCGGCCTCTCGTGCGACATGGGAAGCCGCCTTCGGCTGATCGACGGTTGGCCCGCCGGCTGCGAGGATGGGACCATCGAGAAAGGACCACCTGTGACGGATCACCCGATCAGCCGCTATCCCGTGCCCGACATCGTCGATCTTCCCGACGATCTGCGTGAGGTGATCGTCGCAGTGCAGGAACGGACGGGGTTCGTACCCAATGTGTTCCTCGTCCTTGCGCACCGACCCGATGAGCTGCGTGCCTTCCTGGCCTATCACGACGCCGTCATGGAACGCGAGAGCGGACTCACCAAGGCCGAGCGGGAGATGATCGTGGTCGCCACATCGGCGAACAACGACTGCCAGTACTGCGTCGTCGCCCACGGCGCCATCCTGCGGATCCGCGCCAAGGATCCCCACATCGCCGATCAGGTGGCGATCAACCACCACAAGGCGGACATCACACCCAAGCAGAAGGCGATGCTGGACTTCGCCCTCCTGGTTGCCGAGGACTCGGCTGTCGTCGGCGATGACGAGTTCGGAGCAATGCATGCCCACGGGTTCACCGATGAGGACATCTGGGACATCACCGCGGTCACCGCCCTGTTCGGCCTGTCGAATCGGATGGCCAATGTGATCGCCATGCGTCCCAACGATGAGTTCTACGCGATGGGCCGGTGACCGCACAAAGGGTGACCCACGCGATCAATCGTCATCACCATCCTCGAAGTCCGGCCACGCGGCGATGTCGATGCCGTGGTTGTCGGGTGACGCGAGCGTCCACCAACGCGGAGCGTGTGAGTCGTCGGCGATCCGTCCTCCTGCAGCGACGGCGGCCTCGACCCTGGCTGGAGCGTCGTCGGCGGGAACCGACACATCGATGTGGACGCGACCGCGGCCGGGTCTGGGATTCGAGAGCTCGTGGAACCATAGATGGGGTCCCCTGCGGGATGCATCAATGGCGTCCTCGTCCCCGAGGTACCGGTAGCCCAGCGCGGCCGCCCAGAAAGGCCTGACATCGACGCCGCTGTCCTGGGCGACCGCGATCCCGACGACCTGGACCTGGGACGGATCCGGCACGAGGCGGCGTTCGCGAGCAACGGTCGAGATGCGACGAGCGAGATCGATGTCGAGCTCGCTGAGCCCTCCATCATCGGTGGTGAACGTGCGGATGGTCACACCTGTAGGCCTCAGATCGACGTCCGGGGCGTGCCCGATCGCTTCGGCCTCCGCGGCGATCGCCATCGCGAACCCTGCACCATCGGCGAAGGTCTCGGTGCGGTAGTGGGCGTAGGCGCCCCAGAACAGGACACGCCAATCCTCGACGCCGCCCGCGGCGTGGAAAGCCCGGGCGGTGGTCCGTTGCGTCGTCATCGTTCCTCCGAGATCGGTGGTGGGCGGTGGTCGGGCGCGCCATCGTACGGGCTCCGAAGCTCCGAAGCTCCGGAGAACGCGATCATGGGATCGACGCGAGGGAGGGGCCCCGAAGGGCCCCTCCTCAGTCTTGATCGTTGGGTTCGCTAGACAGTGACTGACTCGGGTGAGTCGCTCGATGCCAGCACGACGCCGTTCTCTTCCTTGCTGGAGGCGATCCAGATCATGCCTGCGCCAAGGATGATGATGGTCAGGCCGAGGCCGAAGATCATCGCCGAGACGCCGGTGGAGAGCTGGAGGGTCGATGCCGTGACGGCGCCGACGCCGAGTTCGCCGTACAGGGCGTGTGCGGTTCCGCTCCAGGCCAGAGCGCGAGCCGGGCCCTCGATCGGGTGCTGGCGGTCGAAGTCCGTCCAGTAGCCACCGAGGTCGCCGCGCTCACCGACGGTGCGGACATCGAGCTCATACACGCCGGCGGGGAAGGTCTCACCGTTGTATTCGACTGATTCCGTCAGTTCGATGGTCTGGGTGCCGTGGAGGATGTGGTAGCCGATCGTCGCCATCTGGAACATGTATTCGGTCGCCGTGTTGACGAGCGGATCGTTGGGATCCAGGTCGGCGTCAACGACCGGGTAGCCCCACTCGTTCTCGAGCAGGTCCATGATCGCTGCTGCGCCCTCGGTCGTGCCACGATCGACGAGCTGGCCGTCTTCGTTGTAGCCCAGGAGGACGTTCTGCGCTTCGCTGAATGTCTGGAGTGAATCAGCGCCTGCCTGTACCTGCGTGAAGGCGTAGACCCCCGCACCGGCGAAGACCACACCGAACACGACCATAACGATCCCGAGGATTCGGAGCCGCTTTGCCATGGTTTCCTTCTTTCTGAGTCCGTGCTTGTGATCTTCTTCACAAGCTCCGTGTAATGCTGAGACATACGCTAATGGGCTTTCGGATTAATTGTCAAGTCAATTGGTAAGGAATTCCGGAATTCTTCGAATCGCCAGACGAAGGAGGTTCCTGCTACTCATCCCATGGCGGCATCGACGGCAGCCATGGCGTGCAGGTGTGTGGTGGGAAAGAGGGGTACCGGGATGTCGCCTGCGCCGATGAGCAGCTCGATCTCGGTGCATCCGGCGATGAGTCCCTCGGCCCCCCGATCGACGAGGGAATCGACGATGCGGGCGTATGCATCTCGCGAGGCCGGTGCGATGATGCCGCGCACCAACTCATCGAAGATGACGTCGTGGACGGTCGTGCGATCCGGTTCATCCGGTATGACGCAGGTGATACCAGAGCTGGCCAATCGCTCGCTGTAGAAGTCCTGTTCCATCGTGTAGCGCGTGCCGAGCAATCCCACCGTTGAGAGGCCCTCCCCGTGGATGGCCGCCGCCGTCGGGTCGGCGATGTGGAGGAGGGGCACATCGATGGCGTCCTCGATGGTCGAGGCGACGCGATGCATGGTGTTCGTGCAGAGCACGATCAACTCGGCGCCGGCCGCCTCGAGTCGAGCGGCGTCCCCGGCGAGGCGCTCGCCTGCCTCATCCCAGCTATCGGCCTCCTGCAGGGCTTCGATCTCGGCGAAGTTGTAGGAGCGGATGATGAGGTCCGCCGATGCGACACCTCCCAGCCGCCTGCGCACCTCGGTGTTGATCAGGCGTTCGTACTCGATCGACGACTCCCAGCTCATGCCGCCGAGGAGCCCGATCGTCCTCACGCCGGCCGTCCCAGGTGGACCGTTCCCCGTTCGGCGGCGAGGTCGATCTGCTTCTGCCGTTCGGCGAAGCGTGCTGCACGGTCCGGCGTGATCGTGTCGTGACAAGAGCCACAGGTGACGCCGCGCTTGTACTCGAGGTGCAGGCGCTCATCGTCATGAACGACGCGATTGCAGTTGGGGCATACCTCGTTGGTCCCCGGCGTGAGGCCGTGTCCCACCGAGACCCGGCGGTCGAAGACGTAGCACTCGCCGTCCCACTGCGATGCGGCCGCTTCGGTGCGCTCGAGGTAGGTGAGGATGCCTCCATCGAGCTGGAAGAGGTTGGTGAATCCCTGGCTCGCGAGGTAGGCCGTCGCCTTCTCGCATCTGATCCCGCCCGTGCAGAACATCGCGATCGGAGTGTCCTTGTCGATATCCGAGGATGCCATCCACGAAGGGAACTCCGTGAACGACCCGGTGCCGGGATCGATCGCGCCCCGGAAGGTCCCGATGGCGATCTCGTAGTCGTTGCGTGTGTCGATGACCACCGTATTCGGGTCGGCGATGAGGTCGTTCCACTCCTCGGGTGCCACGGCTGTGGCCGTGGCGGCGGTATCCACGTCGCCGACGCCGAGCGACACGATCTCACGTTTTGCGCGCACCTTGAGCCGCAGGAACGGATCGGTGTCGGCCGATGCCCACGTGATGGGCATTGCGGAGAAACGGTCGTCGTCGTGGAGCAGGGCGATGACGGCCTCCACCCCGGCGGATGAGCCCGCGATGGTGCCGTTGACGCCCTCCGGCGCCACCAGGATCGTTCCCTTCACGACGTTGGCTGTGCATGCATCGATGAGGCGGGACCTGAGATCGTCGCCGTCGTCGATAGGCACGAACCGATAGAAGGATGCGATCGTGAACATCGGCGGGAGTGTACGGAGCCGTGCCGGGACCGTCAGGTGGGACCGACCGATCGGTTCACCGGTTGATGCCCGGGGTCCCCTTGATGCGTTCGGTCGTTGGGGGACCCTCAGTGACGACATCGTCGGCCACAGCGGTGTCCCACACGCGCTCTGACCACAGGAAGAGCCCGAGGGCCAGGGACGCGGCGATGGTGCCGCCGACCGCCCAGGGCGTGAGCGTGCCGTTGTATGTGCTGTCGATGCTTGCGCCGATGATCGCCCCCCCGAGGGTCGTGATGCTGCCGATGACCGCGGCGGCGGTGCCGGCGATGGCACCCATCGGGATCAGGGCGGCCGAGCGGAGGTTCGGGATGAGCAGCGAGTGGGCGAAGAGCGTGGGCGTCAGGATCCCGACGAACACCCAGAACGGGGGTGCACCACCGAAGGCGAGAGCTGCCGTGAGCAGGACGATCGTCATCACCAAGTAGGTGATGAACACCGATCGCAGGATCCTGCGGAGGCCGAAGCGATCGAGGAGACGCGGATTGGTGATCATGCCGATACCCAGCACCACGGCCTGTGCGCCGAAGACGAACGGGAACAGGTCATCGAGGCCGTAGATGTCGTCGATGAAGAGCTGCGATGAGGCGAGGTACGACGCGAAGAAACCGAAGATGACCGCCTGGGCGAAGGTGAGGCCCATCGTGAAGCGATTCGTCATGACGCTGCGGGCGGCGAGGCCGAGCTTTGCGAAGCTGAGGGGGATCCGTCGGTGCTCGGGGAGTGTCTCGGGGAGGCGCAGCGTCCAGATCCCGACGCCGATCCCGAATGCGGCAATGGCGATGAACGTCGTATGCCACGTCCCGACGGCGAGGATCGCGGCACCGATGCTCGGTGCGAGGATGGGTATCAGGATGAACGCCGCCATGACGTACGACATCACCTTGGCCATGGCTTCGCCCTTGTAGGCGTCCCGCACGACGCCCTGGGACACGACCCTTGGCCCCGCAGCTCCGAAGCCCCCGATGAACCTCGCCACGAGGAGAACGGTCAGCGACCCCGACAGGGCTGCGCCGAGCGCTCCGATCACGTACACGGCAAGCCCTGCGTAGAGCACCGGTTTGCGCCCGAGTGAGTCCGACAGCGGTCCCCACAGCGGCTGACCGAAACCCAGCCCGAGGAGGAACACGGTCACGACCAACGCAATGGTGTTGGAGTCCGCGGCGAGGCCGAATTCGGCGCGCATGTCCCCGAACGCCGGAAGCATCATGTCGATGGCAAGGGCGGTGACCGCCATCACCATCGACATCATGAGCGTGAACTCGAGTCGTGACAGCTTGGAGTGGATGAGGTCGTGGCCGTGGGTCACGGATGGGGTCCCGTGGCGATGGGTCGATCGGTAGAGGACCAGTCACTCCATGAGCCGACATACAGGTCGGGTCGCGGGAGGCCTGCGATCTCAGCGGCCAGGATCGTGTGGCATGCCGTCACCCCGGACCCGCAATGGGCGATCACGTGGGTTCGTTCATCGATCCCCAACGCGTCGAATCCGTCGGCAAGCACCTGTGGCGGACGGAACCGCAGATCAGTCTCGAGGTTGCTCGTCATCGGTAGTGACAGGGCGCCGGGGAGGTGGCCTGCCTTGGGATCCACGGGTTCGACGGTCCCCGCGTACCGGTCGGCATCGCGGGCGTCGAGGACCGCTGCGGTGGCGGGTCGGTCGGCCACCTCATCGATGGTGGCGGTACCGGTCCACGGCCGCGCCTCGAAGGAGGTGGGGACGGGGTCGATGACCACGGTGCTGAGATCCCCGCCAGCATCCGTCCAGGCCTGGATCCCACCATCGAGGACGGTGACGGCGTCGTGTCCCTGGCTCGTGAGCATCCACCACAACCGAGCGGCGATCGCACCTCCACGATCGTCGTAGGCGACCACGAAGGTGGATCGGTCGATGCCGATCCGACCCATCGTTGCGCCGAACGTATCCGGTGTCGGGAGGGGATGACGACCGGCACCGGAGCGAGCGGACAGGTCGCGGTCGAGGTCCGCGTACACGGCACCGGGGATGTGGCCAGCCTCGAACGCGGAGCGACCGCCGGCAGGCTCCATGAGGTACCACCGGCAGTCGACGACCCTGACACCGGGTTCACGGAGGCGCTCGGTGAGCTCGGCAGCCGAGATGAGATGGCCCATCCGCCCACGGTACCGCGGAATCCAACTCTCCTGTTCTTGCGTAGATCGCTGTTCACCCAGGACTGAGGACAGCGATCTACGCAAGAACAGGACACGGAGCCCGTTGGTAGGGTGGCGGGCATGACGACGGTGCACCTGATCGACGGGACGTACGAGCTGTTCCGTGCCCACTTCGGGGCACCTCCCCGCCAGACACCCCAGGGGTGGGAGATCGGTGCTGTCCACGGCCTCGTGTCGTCCACGCTGTCGCTCCTCGAGGAGGACGGCGTCACCCACGTCGGAGCCGCGTTCGACACGGTCATCGAGTCGTTCCGCAACGACATGTTCGAGGGATACAAGACCGGGGAGGGCACCCCGCCCGAGCTCCACGCCCAGTTCCCCGTCGCCGAACGCGCCCTCGAGGCGCTCGGCGTGACCGTCTGGTCGATGATCGAACAGGAAGCCGACGATGGCCTCGCTGCGGCGGCGAAGAAGTACGCGCCCGATGTCGAACGGGTCGTGATCCTCTCACCGGACAAGGACATGTCGCAGCTGTATGGCGATCCGAGGATCGTGGGATTCGACCGGCGTCGCTCGGCGTTCATCGACACGGCCGGCGTCTGGGACAAGTTCGGTGTCGCCCCCGAATCGATCCCCGACTACCTCGCCCTCGTTGGTGACACCGCCGACGGGATACCCGGGCTCGCGGGGTGGGGCGCCAAGTCCACCTCGGCGGTCCTCGGTCGCTACACCCACCTCGAATCCGTTCCGCCGAGCGCCGACGACTGGGACGTGACCGTTCGAGGTGCGACAAAGCTGGCCGAGACCCTCCAGGCGAACATGGAAGCCGCGATCCTCTACCGCGACCTGGCCACCCTGCGAACGGATGCCGACATCCCCGAGTCCCTCGACGACATCGCGTGGAAGGGCGCCCACCGGGTTGCCTTCACCGAGCTGTGCGCCGAGCTCGGATTCGGCGGTATCCGGAACCGTCCCACGAGGTGGATCGACTAACGAGGCGAATCGTCGGCACTGTCGACCGATGCCTCGGCCTCCACGAGTGTGGCCCCGTCGCCATCGATCATCACGAGCACGTCGCCGGCGACCTCGATCGCACGGGTCGCCTCGAGGGCCGAGAGCACGCGACGTTCCTGGACCATCAATGGATCGGGGCACATCATCATCGTCGACCCGATCGGGCCGCTCACCACACCAGCGTCGACCTCGGCGAACTGGCCGAAGAAGTTGTTGCATCCCGTCGAGCCGCTGAACCGGCCATCGTCGCCGAATGCGACCATCGCCGGTCGGAACCCCGCCTCCACGGGCACCATCGTCCCATCGGCACGGACCGACCGGATGGTCCACACGGAGCCCTCGAGATGGGACGACGTCGTCATGGTCGCAGGGTACGGCGAACGCGGGTGAGGGGCCCGAAGGCCCCCCACCCCATCGCGATCCGGTCTCCGGTCAGCTTCCGTTCGAACCCACCGGATCGAGGTCCTTGGGGTCCGCGACCTGCTCCTGGAAGACGAACTCCGGGTACGCCTCGCCGCCGTGTTCGGACCGATCGAGGCCTTCCCGCTCCTCCTCGGCGCTGACCCGCATTCCGACGGTCAGGTCGATCAGCTTGAAGACGATGAACGAGGTCACGAATGCCCAGCCGGCGATCGCCGCCGCACCGAGGAGCTGCGTCCCGAACGAGGCATCGCTCGAGAACAGCGCCACGGCGAGGACACCCCACAACCCGGCGGTGCCATGGACCGAGATGGCGCCGACCGGGTCGTCGATGCCCACCCGCTCGAGCAGGATGACCGAGAACACCATGATCACGCCTGCGATGAAGCCGGTGAGCACCGACAACCCGAACGAAATGCTCGCGGTACCGGCCGTGATCCCCACGAGGCCGGCGAGGACGCCGTTGAGCGTGAAGCCGACATCCGGCTTGCCCACGACGATCCATGCCGTGATCATCGCTCCGAGGGCACCTGCGCACGCTGCGAGCGTGGTGGTCACCGCCGGGAAGGCGACGTCCTGACCGACCGCGGCCAGGGTGGACCCGGCGTTGAAGCCGTACCAGCCGAACCACAGGATGAACACGCCGAGGGCACCGAGCGTCACCGAGTGGCCGGGGATGGCTCTCGGCTTGCCGTTCTCGTCGTACTTGCCGATGCGTGGCCCGACGACGATCACGCCTGCGAGGGCTGCGACACCACCGAGCATGTGGACGACGCCCGACCCGGCGAAGTCGAAGAAGCCGCGCTCAGCGAGCCAGCCACCGCCCCACACCCAGTGCGTGACGATGGGATAGATGAGTCCGGTGATGAACGGCGTGTACATCAGGTACGACGTGAACTTGACACGACCTGCGATCGCACCCGAGATGATCGTCGCAGCCGTTGCGGCGAAGACCACCTGGAAGAACCACTCGCCGCCGCGGTCCGCGTCGCTGAAGAACCAGACGTCGCCATAGGCGAGGAAGCCGCCGAGCGTCGACCCTCCGTAGGCGAGGGCGAAGCCGAACGCCCAGTACACCACCCCTCCCACGGAGAAGTCCATGACGTTCTTCATGATGATGTTCCCGGCGTTCTTGGCCCTCGTGAAGCCCGCCTCCACCAGTGCGAAGCCCGCCTGCATGAACATGACCAGTGCAGCGGCGAGCAGCAGCCACACGGCGTCCACGGCGACGGCGACATCGGCGATCGACGGCCCCTCCTGTGCCATGGCACCGGCCATGGGACCGAATACGAACAATGCGACCAGCGCGGTCGCGGTGATGATCCTGCGTTTCATTGGATTGCCTCCCGAGCGGTGTTCTCGTGTTCCAGGATGCGGGCAAGCTACGACCCGGCAATTTCGTCGCGGTTACCCGACCGTTACGGGTTCACGACGGATGTGTTTCAGGCCTGTTACACACGACGTGCGCCGGCGTGCCCGGAACGCTTGAATATCGGTATGCATGTCATCGAAGTGACGGGCCTGACGAAGGACTACGGCGACGTACGGGCCGTACGCGGCATCGACCTGCACATCGACAAGGGAGAGGTCTTCGCCCTTCTCGGTCCCAACGGAGCGGGCAAGTCCACCACGGTCGAGATCCTCGAGGGCCATCGCACCAAGACCGCCGGCCAGGTGTCGGTGCTCGGCTACGACCCGACGAGTCGCGAACGCGGCTTCCGCGAGCGCATCGGCATCGTGCTCCAGGAAACCGCTGTCGAGGAGCAACTGACCGTGGCGGAGGCCATCAGCATCTACGGGGGCATGTATCCCCGACAACGCAACACCGATGAGATCATCGAGATCGTCGGTCTCGGGGAGAAGCGGAACGCACGGATCAAGACCCTGTCGGGCGGACAGCGGCGGAGGCTCGAGCTCGCGCTCGGGATCGTCGGGGATCCCGAGTTGATCTTCCTCGACGAGCCCACGACCGGCTTCGATCCCTCGGCTCGACGCCAGGCCTGGGGGATCGTTGAGAACCTCACCTCCCTCGGCAAGACGGTGCTGCTGACCACCCACTACATGGATGAGGCCCAGGTGCTCGCCGATCGCGTGGCCGTCATGGCCAACGGAGCGATCGTCGCCGAAGGCACGCCAGAGTCCCTCGGCGGTCGGGAGACCTCCGCGACCGTGATCACCTTCCAGTCGACCGGTTCGTCCCTCGATGGCCTGCCGGTCGACGGCGCTGTGGTCGCCGAGAATGGCAGGGTCACGGTGACATCCGAAGCGCCCACCCGCACCGTCCACGACATCACCGGCTGGGCCATCGAGCGCGGTATCGAGTTGATCGACCTGACGATCAGCCGACCATCGCTCGAGGACGTGTACATCCAGCTCACCGAGGATGCACGCGATGTCTGAGCATCCCTCGTCTGCCTCGCTGCTCGTCTCACAGACGATCTACCAGGACAAGATCTTCTTCCGGAACTTCACGGCGGCCTTCTTCACGATCATGTTCCCGCTGTTGATCTTCGTCGTGTTCTCCCTCGTGTTCGGGAACGAACAGATCGACGAGCTCGGTGTGACCCTCGCCCAGTACTTCGGTCCGGCGATGGCGGTGTTCGCTGCGGTCTCCGCGTCCTACACGAACATCGCCGTGACGACCGCGTATCAACGCGACGAGGGCATCCTCAAACGCGTCCGCGGCACGCCCCTCCCTGCAGGCATCTACCTCGGCGGCAAGATCCTCAGCGCGATCATCATCGCTGCCATCTCGGTTGTGATCATGATGTCGGTCGGTGTCGTGTTCTACGGCATCCAGATCTACGCAGCCACCCTGCCGGCGGCCATCGTGACGTTCATGATCGGTGTCGGGTGTTTCGCCGCCCTCGGTCTCCTCGTCGCCGGCCTCGTGAACAGTGGGGAAGGAGCGACTGCCGTCACGAACGCCACCTTGCTGCCCCTGGCATTCATCAGCGGTATCTTCCTCATCCCATCTGATGATGCGCCCGAATGGCTCGACACCGTCGCCAACATCTTCCCCCTCAAGCACTTCGTCATCCCGTTCACGGATGCGTTCAATCCCACCTACACGGAGTCGCCGTGGCAGTGGAACCACCTCGCCTACATGGCAGCGTGGGGTGTCATCGCCCTCATCCTGGGTATTCGCTTCTTCAAGTGGGAGGCCCCGGCGGGTGGCACCAGCGGAAGGCGACGGCGCAAGCAGAAGGCCGCGGCGGGGTGAGCGAGCCCCGCATCCGCGACGCCGCACCCGGCGACGCCTCGGCCATCAACGCCATCTACAACACCTACATCGTCGACTCCCACGTGTCCTTCGACACGGAACCGTGGTCGGACGAACAGCGCACAGCCTGGCTCGCCGATCGCATCGAACACGGATACCCGGTGCTCGTCGCGGTGGAGAACGGCAGTGTCGTCGGTGCCGCGTGGTCAGGACCCTGGCGCGACAAGGCCGCATACCGAACCACCGTCGAATCCACCGTCGTCCTTGCCGACGGAGCGACGGGTCGGCGAATCGGCACCCGGCTGTACGGCGCCCTGCTCGATCGCCTGCGTGCAGCCGGGTTCCTCGTCGCGGTCGCGATCATCGCCCTCCCCAATGACGCCTCCATAGCGCTCCATGCACGGCTCGGGTACCGCGAGGTCGGTGTCCTCGATGGTGTGGGCGTGAAGGGTCAGCGGCGCCACTCGACGTTGATCATGGAGTGCCAACTCGAGGCGTGAGTCGCCGCTGTGGCCGATGGCGGTTGCGTCCGGTCTCAGGCCTCGGCGGCCACACCCAGGAGCCGCTCACGCTTGATCGACTTCGCGCCCGAGGCGAGCAGGAGGAGGGCGAGGATCCAAGCGATCACGCCTGCACCGAACGCCGACCAGATCGGGCTGTAGAGGAGTCCGGAGGCCACGGCGTAGCTCATGAGGATGACGGGCAGGGTCACCAGGCTCGACGCCTGGTGGGCCGAAGCTGCGGAACGGACCCGGGCCGAGAGCCGAAGGATCATGGCGAGGGCGATTGCGATGAACGGTGGCACGACCCACAGCACGAGCAACAGCCACCCGGCCGTGGGGAAGAACCAACCACCGAGCTGGCTCCCCACGATGAGGTTGACGACGATCGAGTACAGGGAGAACCCCACGATCGCGGCTGCGTATCCCGGAAGCAGCGAGGCGAGGAGCTTGCCCACGTAGATCTCGCGCACCGTCAGTGGGCTGTGGGCGAGGAACTCCCCGGTGCCTCGCTCACGCTCACCGACGATCGAGTTGGCGCCGACGGCCGACGAGATCGTCAGGGGAACGATGATGGCGATCGGGGCAAGCAGGTAGACGGCGAAGGCGTATTGGGCACGCACGGTCGGCGTGTCGCCGCTGATGTTGTCCTGGAGTTGGGCGGGGAGTGATCCGACGATGTCGCCGATCTGGGTGACGAACCCCTGCTGATCGACGAGCGACAACGCTCCGAGGAGGAGGGCCGGCATCACGACGAAGAACATGCCGGCGAGGAGCATGAGGGGGATCCAGTAGTCCCTCGACTTGAAGAGGCGGATCAGGTCCGCACGCATGATCGCCTTGACCATCGACCACCTCATACGGTCTCCCGATGTGCCCGCTGCATCTCGAAGTACAGGTCCTCGAGGGTCGGCACCAACGGCTCGATACGGGTCGGTCGCACTCCGCGCTTGACGAGTTCGATCACGATGTCGGGGATACGGTCACTGTCGTCGATGGTGACGTGGAGACCGCCGTCCCAGCGGGTTGCCAGCACGCCGTCGAGGTCATCGACGAATCGGAGGGAGTCGCGGTCCTCGGCATCGAGGATCACGATCGGATCCGGCATGTAACGCCTGGCGAGATCGAGAGGACGCCCACTGGCGCGTACCGATCCGTTCTCCATGAGCACCACCCGGTCTGCAATGCCCTCGGCCTCGTGGAGGAGGTGGGTGCACATGACGATCGTCCTGCCGCGCCCTGCCATCTCGCGGATGAGTTCCAGGACGGCCTTCGCCGACTCGGGATCGAGCCCAGCAGTGGGCTCATCGAGCATGAGGACCTCGGGATCGTGGATGACCGCTCTGGCGAGGGCGAGGCGTGTCCGCATGCCCGTGGAGTAGCCGCCGACCTCCTGACCGAGGGCGTGATCGATACCGAACCGTTCGGCAGCCGAACGGGCCGCGACCTCGTCGGATTGGAAGATGGTGGCAGCGAACTGGAGGTTCTCCCATCCCGTGAGCATGTCGTAGAAGGCGGGCTTCGGCGGAACGACGCCCACTCGTGCCCGGATCTCGTCGCCGTCGGTGAGCGGATTGAGCCCGAGCACTCGGATACCGCCTGCGTTGGGCACCACGGCACCCGTCGTGAGACGTACCGTCGTGGTCTTGCCGGCGCCGTTGGGGCCCAAGAGCACGGTCACGGATCCGAGAGGTGCATCGAAGGTGACGTCGTCGAGCGCCGTCACGTCGCCGAACGACTTGAACACGCTTCCGAACTCGATTGCAAGGGACATCGGATCATCCATCGGCGTGAACGGTATAGGCCTTGATCGATGAAGGGGACGAGTTGTGAGCTTTGAGCTTTGAGCTCTGAGAAGCTCGTCGGGTTCCTCGCTCATGGCTCATGGCTCAGAGCTCACGACTCACCTGCGACAATGGTTCCATGTGTGGTCGTTTCGTCCAGGTCGAGAAGCCCGAGTTCTATGCGGAGCACTTCGGTGCCCAGTTCGTGCGCACCGAGACGCTGAGGGAGAACTTCAACGTCGCACCGACACAGCCCATCTATGCGATCGCCGACCACGCAGGGGAACGGGTTCTCACGTCGTTCCGATGGGGCCTGGTTCCGTTCTGGGCGAAGGACATCAAGTTCGGGAACAAGGCCATCAACGCCCGGTCCGAGACCGTGACCGCCAAACCGGCCTTCAGGGACTCGTTCGCCAAGCGGCGATGCATCATCCCCGTCGACGGCTTCTACGAGTGGGAACGCAAGGCGAAGGGCAAGCTGCCGCACTACATCTTCGGCGCAGACCGACGACCGCTCCCCGTCGCCGGTCTCTGGTCGTCGTGGCGCGATCCCGAGACCGATGATCGGGTGCTCACCGCAACGATCCTCACTGGCAAGCCGAATGCGATGATGGAGAAGATCCACGACAGGATGCCGATCATCCTCCAGCCGGAGGCATGGGACGCGTGGCTCGACCCCGAGACCGGGGACACGGACACGCTCACGCAACTCCTCGCTCCGTACCCCGACGGCCTCCTGTCCGAGTATCCGGTGTCGACCCTGGTGAACTCGGTTGCCAACAACGGGCCGGATCTCGTGGTGCGGTTGGCAACACCGGCGGTCGACTCCCCGTGATCGTCGGTACGGCGTGACCGACTCCCAACGGAGGCTGGTCGAGGTCTTCGATCGCCAGATCGAATGGTGCGAGGCGCTCGGATCACCCCTGTACGTGCAGCTGCTCACCGTGGCCCGTGACGACATCGCCCGAGGTGGCGTGATCCACGACATCGTCAGGGAGACCGCCGACGATCCGCTCGCCGCCGCCGTGTCGCTCCGGCTGATGGGCGGTGTCCACCGGTTGGTGCTCATGGGTCTCGCCGAGCGGCTCGCCGTGCACTATCCGTCGGTCGGGGGGACCCCGGACCCCGCGACGGTTGGTGAGGACTTCATGGATGTGGTGGCCGCCCACCCCGGATACCTGCGCGATGCGTTGCGCATTGCCCCCCAGACCAACGATGTGGGGCGGTCTGCGCTCCTCATCGCCGGTCTTGCGAGCGCATTGGATGGGCGAAGGCTGAAGGTGCGCCTGTTGGGTCTCGGCTCGGCAGGTGGCTTGAACCTGCTCCTCGATCGCTACCGATACGACTTCGATGGGACGCCGTGGGGCGATCCGGCCTCCCCGGTACGGATCGCAACCACGTCGAAGGGCTCCATGCCGAAGCTGCCCCGTTCTTTGCGCATCGTGGAGAGGCGGGGATGCGACGTCAACCCGATGGACATCACCGACCCCGAGGCCCAGTTGCGTCTCTTGTCGTTCATCTGGCCCGATCAGGCAGAGCGATTCGCGCGGACCCGAGGTGCGATATCGGTGGCACAGGTCGATCCACCGATCGTGGACCGGGCCGATGCAGCGGAGTGGCTGGCTGACCGCCTCGATGAACCAACACCACCGAACGTGATGACCGTCGTCCAACACTCGGTGATGTGGCAATACCTGCCCGTAGCCACCCAGGGTGAGCTCCGATCGGTCATCGGGGCAGCCGGTGCACGAGCGACGAGGCGCCGACCCTTCGCCCATGTGGCTTTCGAGCCTTCGGGGGCACCCACCGAACGTGGAGGTGTGGACCTCACGGTCACGGTCTGGCCACACGGTGTGCCCGTCGTCATCGCCGATGCGCACGCCCACGGCAGATGGATCGACTGGACGGGGTGATATGGCATCATGCGCCGATGCCACAGACCCCTTCCGTGTGCGTCATCGGTGCCGGCCTGAGTGGCCTCGTCGCCACCAAGGCACTCCTCGACCGCGCCATCACCCCCGACGTTTTCGAGATCGGGAGCGCCATAGGCGGCAATTGGCGATACGACAACGACAACGGTCGGTCGGCTGCGTACGCCTCGTTGCACATCGACACCTCGAAGGATCGTTTCGCCCTCGCCGACCACCCGATCCCCAAATCGTGGCCGACGTACCTCCACCACAGCCAGGTGTTGGCCTACCTCGAGTCGTACGCCGACGCCTTCAGACTCCGCCGCCACATCGCGTTCAGGCACGAGGTCCTGGCGGTGGATCCCGAGGACGGAGCGTGGTCGGTCACGGTGCGGAACCTCGACACCGATGAGGAGTTGGTACGACGCTACGACAACGTCGTCGTCGCCAACGGCCATCACTGGGAACCGAACCTCCCGGTCACCGACGGCACGTTCAAGGGCCGCATCATCCATGCCCGCGAGTACCGCACGCCCGAGTCGTTCATCGGCCAGGACGTGGTGGTGGTGGGGGTCGGGAACACGGGTGTGGACATCGCCGCCGAGTTGTCATGGCATGCCGGATCGGTGACCCTTTCAGCACGTTCGGGTGCCCACGTGCTCCCGCGGTACCTGTTCGGCCGGCCACTCGACCACTGGTCGACGCGAGCTTCGTCGAAGCTGCCTGTGGTCGTCCAGCGGAGCGTGTACGGGGCCTTGCTGTTCGCTGCCCGTGGACGGCAGGAGTCGTACGGCTTCCCCGTTCCCGACGGCCCGGTGCTCGGCCAACACCCGACCGTCAATCAGGATGTGCTCCGGCTCGTGAAGGAGGGCCACATCGGGGTCCGTCGCGGCGTCTCGCGCACGACGGACCATGCCGTCGTCTTCGCCGACGGTTCGTCGGTCCCTTGTGACACGATCATCTATGCCACCGGCTATCGCATCACCTTCCCCTTCCTCGACGATGACGTCGTCGATGTCGACGACAACTGGGTCGGCCTCTACAAGCGGGTCGTGAGCGTCGACCATCCCGGGCTGTACTTCGTCGGGTTGATCCAGCCCGTGGGCGCCCTGCCGCCGCTGGCCGAGCAACAGGCCCGCTGGGTGGCCCATCTCGTCGATGGGGCACGCCTCCCGACGCAGGCGACGATGCAGGCAGAGATCCTCCGTGACCGCGAGGCGATAGCCCAGCGATACGACGATCGGCCGCGCCACACGATCCAGGTGGACTACTGGCCGTACCTCGACGAGATGGCGCGTCTGGCCGACGATCTGGACGTCGAGCGACCCCCTGCGGGGCACCCCGCCGTCGCCACGTAGGCAGCTCGCCGCCTTCGAATGGGTATCTTGGGTCGCGAGGGGGCCCTGGTTCCATGAGCGAAGAAGCACAAACGGATTCGAGCCGCGCCGATCTCTGGAAGAAGATCGGGTTGCGGGTCTTCTTCCTCACCGCGCTCGCCCTCATCCTCTACTTCTTCCTCCCGACCATCGTCGACTTCCTGTCGGAGGCGCCGAAGCTCGCCAGTGTGGACTGGTGGTGGTACCTCATCATGGCGGCGTTCATGACCGGGGCCTTCGCTTCGGCCTGGGAGCTCACCCACATCGCCGTGCCCGGTATCTCACGATTCGTGGCGGCGAGTTCCCAACTCGTATCGAACGCCATGGCAAAGGTCATCCCCGGTGGAGCGGTCGCGGCCGGCGCCACGTACTTCCAGATGCTCTCGGTGTCCGGTGTGCCCACCGGCAAGGCAGCGGCGGCGCTCGCCGCGGTCTCGTTCATCTCGAACCTCGTGTTGTTCTCCCTGCCGGGGATCGCGGTCCTCATAGCGGCGGTCTCCGCCCCGATTCCCGACGGGCTCCTGCCGGTCGCGGTGGTGGGTACGTTGCTGTTCGCGGTCATGTTCAGCGCGGTGTTCGTCCTGGTTCGCTTCGACAAGCCGCTCCTGTTCGTCGGTGGGGTCGTCGAACGTGTCGCCGCATGGGCGGCTCGGCGGTTCCACCGCGATTGGTCACCGACCGCTCAGGCGTTCCTCGAGCAGCGCAACGACGTCGTGTCCGCCCTCGGGCGTCGGTGGTGGAAAGCCCTCCTCGCGGCCGTGGCGAACTGGATGCTCGACTACCTGGTCCTCGTCACGGCGCTCGTCGCCGTGGGCGCCGAACCCCGAGCATCGCTGGTGCTCATCGCGTTCGCGGGCTCGGCCGTACTCGGCATGATCCCGATCACGCCAGGAGGGCTCGGATTCGTCGAAGTGGGACTCGTTGCCATGCTCACCCTCGCAGGTATCCCGGCCCCGGACGCGACCCTCGCGACCCTTGCCTATCGCCTCTACCAGTTCTGGTTGCCGATCCCGGCCGGCGCGATCGCCTACATCGTGTTCAAGCGACGCTACGGCAAGGTCGACCTCGAGGGTTCAAACGCCTGATCGCCGCTCGGCGAGGCGGTAGCGTGGTTCTCCCGGACCAGGAGGACCCGTGACCGTGAACCAACCGTCCCAGACGAACAACCCGGTGGTGGCGAATGTCATGCGTCCGCTTGCGGACGCTGCCGGATGGATGAAGCTGATCGGCACGCTCGCCATCATCTACGGAGTGCTGATGGCACTCACGATCGTCGGCCTCATCATTGCGTGGCTGCCCATATGGATGGGTGTGCTGCTCAATCGCGCAGCGGATCAAGCGCGCGAGGCCACTGCGGCGGGTGATGAAGCACATGCGATCACCGCGACCTCGAGCCTCCAGACGATCTTCAAGGTCCAGGGCATCATCGTCGCGGTCGTGCTGGCCCTGTGGGCCATCGGCATCACGTTCGCGATCGTCGCCGTCATGGCGGGGCGCAGTTCGTAGCACGACCACGTCCTCATCCGGTACGATGTGGGGGCTGATGACGCCTTGCGGGAGAGCCGGCTGACCGGCGCCGAAGGAGCAACCGCCCCGGGAAACTCTCAGGCATCCGGACCGCAGGGATCAGGCACCTCTGGAAAGCAGGGCGTGAGCCCTCACCGAAGGGGAAAGCCGCGAGGCGGTGAAACTCTCAGGTCGTGCGACAGACGGGGCGAGAGTCGATTCGCGCCACGAGGAGTCCACGCATGTCAGACGCACCAAGCCCCCGTACCGGCCCGTTCGCCAAGCGACACATCGGCCCGTCAGCCGACGACATCGCCGCGATGCTCGACACCGTTGGCGTGGCGTCACTCGACGAGCTGATCGATCATGCCGTTCCCGAGATCATCCGCAGTCATCGGCTTCCCGACGTTGCGGGACCTCTGAGCGAGTCCGAGGCCCTCGCAGCGTTGCGACGTCGGGCTTCGAAGAACGAGGTGTACGAATCGTTCATCGGCATGGGGTACTACGGGACGATCACGCCGGGTGTCATCCAGCGCAACATCCTCGAGAACCCTGGCTGGTACACCGCATACACGCCCTACCAGCCCGAGATCTCCCAGGGGAGGCTCGAGGCGCTGCTGAACTTCCAGACGGCCGTTGCCGACCTGACAGGACTCGAGATCGCCAACGCCTCGCTCCTCGACGAGGCGACCGCAGCGGCCGAGGCGATGACGCTCATCAAACGTGTCGGGAAGAGTCCGGCGATGGCCTTCTTCGTCGATGCCGACTGCCACCCCCAGACGATCGAGGTGGTGACGACACGGGCGATCCCTCTCGGCTACGACGTGGTCGTCGGGAATCCCGGAACCGACCTCGACCCGGCAACCGTGTTCGGTGTGCTGCTCCAGTACCCCGGCTCGTCGGGTTCCATCCCCGACATCGCCCCGACGATCGAGCGCGTCCATGCCGCCGGGGGCCTCGTGGCCGTGGCAACGGATCTCCTCGCCTCGACGCTGATGGTCCCGGCCGGAGAACTCGGAGCCGACGTGGCGATCGGGAGCTCGCAGCGGTTCGGCGTCCCGATGATGTTCGGAGGACCCCACGCCGGTTTCATGGCGACACGCGAGGCGTATCGCCGTTCGCTCCCGGGGCGACTGGTCGGTGTATCGGTGGATGCCCAGGGCAGGCGCGGACTTCGTCTGACGCTCCAAACGCGTGAACAGCACATCCGTCGGGACAAGGCCACGTCGAACATCTGCACGGCACAGGTGCTGCTTGCGGTGATGGCCGGCATGTACGCCGTGTACCACGGCCCCGAAGGCCTCGTCGAGATCGCCGAGGGCATCCACGCCCGTGCGAACTACCTCGTCGGGCGACTGCGAGAAGCCGGCGTCGACGTCGTCAACGACACGTGGTTCGACACGATCACGGTCAGGGTCGATTCGGCCGACTCGGTGCTCGCTGCCGCCCGTGACCGCAGGATGAACCTGCGGCGCGTGGACGCCGTCACTGTCGGCATCTCGGTCGACGAGACCACGAGTCCGAGGTCGATCGACGCACTGTGCGAGGTGTTCGGAGCGGGTTCCGAGGGGTCGGCTGCTCGGGGCATTCCCGCATCGCTCGTGCGAACGAGCGAGTTCTGTGAGCACCCCACGTTCCACAGATACCGATCCGAGACGGAGATGCTGCGGTACCTGCGTCGCCTGCAGGACATGGACATCGCCCTCGACCGTTCGATGATCCCGCTCGGGTCGTGCACGATGAAGCTCAACGCCTCGGCCGAGATGGCGCCGATCACGTGGCCCGAGTTCGCGAACATCCATCCGTTCGCACCGCTCGACCAGGCCGAGGGGTACCTCGAGATGATCGACGAGCTCGAGACCTGGCTCGCATCGATCACCGGCTACGCCGCGGTGTCGGTGCAGCCCAACAGTGGGGCACAGGGTGAGTTCGCGGGTCTGTTGGCCATCCGTGGCTATCACGAGGCGCGCGGCGAGGGTCATCGCAACGTGTGTCTGATCCCGTCGTCGGCCCACGGGACGAACCCGGCGTCGGCGGTCATGGCCGGGATGAAGGTCGTCGTCGTCAAGTGTGACGAGAGCGGCAACATCGACGTCGGTGATCTCCGCGAGCGAGTGCTCGAGTACTCGGACGATCTGGCGGCGATCATGGTCACCTACCCGTCGACGCACGGCGTGTTCGAGGAAGCGATCGTCGACATCTGCGACCTGGTGCACGAGCACGGGGGTCAGGTGTACCTCGACGGTGCGAACCTCAATGCCATGGTCGGGATCGCCGAGCCGGGCTCCTTCGGTTCCGACGTGTCGCATCTCAATCTGCACAAGACCTTCGCCATCCCTCACGGCGGTGGTGGGCCGGGCGTGGGTCCCATCGGAGTGCGGAGTCACCTCGTCCCGTACCTGCCGGGTCACGGCCTCATCCCGGACCAGCCGGGGCCTGCCGACGGGACGGGCGCCGTTGCGGCGGCACCGTGGGGTTCAGCCGGAGTGCTGCCCATCTCGTGGATGTACATCGTGTTGCTCGGCCCGGAGGGTCTGAAGCGCTCGACCGAGGTCGCGGTGCTCAATGCGAACTACATCGCGAAGCGGCTCGAGGGGTCGTTCCCCGTGCTGTACACGGGACCCGATGGGTACGTCGCGCACGAGTGCATCCTCGACATCCGTCAGATCCAGCACGATACGGGCGTCACCAACGAGGACATCGCCAAGCGGTTGATCGACTTCGGATTCCATGCTCCGACGATGTCGTTCCCGGTCGCAGGGACGCTGATGATCGAGCCGACGGAGTCGGAGTCCAAGTACGAGATGGATCGTTTCATCGACGCGATGATCGCCATCAGGTCCGAGATCGATGCCCTCGACGGCCCGGATGCCGTCGCAGATTCGGTGCTCCGCCATGCCCCCCATACCGCGGAGGACCTCGTCGCCGATACCTGGGACCGGCCGTACAGCAGGGAGGACGCCGCCTACCCGGTCGCGTCGTTGCGGACCGGGAAGTACTGGGTACCGGTGGGTCGGATCGACAACGCCTACGGCGACCGCCACGTGGTGTGCTCCTGCCCCCCGATCGAGGACTACGCCGACTGAATCTGTTCTTGCGTAACTCCTGTCCGCACCGGACGAACGGGATCTACGCAAGAACGGGAAGGCTGAGCTACCGATCCCGCCAGGAGGTCTCGAGGTTCGTGACGAGGTCGCCCAGGAAGCGTTGGCCGAGGCTGCCGTCGATGAGGCGGTGGTCGTAGGACAGGTCGATCGGGGCGACCATGCCCGTTGCCAGCGTCCCGTCCTCGACGACCGGACGCAGCACGGCACGGCCGATGGACATGATCGCACTCGTACCGACCGGGATGATCGGTGTGCCGTGCCCGCCACCGAGGGCACCGATGTTCGAGATGGTGAACGTCTGGCCGATCGTGTCCCCGTGGTCGATCGTGCGGTCCCGTGCCTCGGTGGCGAGTCGCTCGAACTCCGCCGTCAGCTCCGACAGACTGAGCTGTTCGATGTCATCGACCACGACGACCATGAGGCCGGCCTCGGTGTCGACCGCGAAGCCCATGTCGATCGTTCGATGGTGTACCGCGCTGGCGTCCCTGTAGGCGTCGTTGAACTCCGGGTATCGACGGAGGAGCGGCGCCACGGCCATGGCGACGAGCGGCTCGAGTGGGAGGGCCTTGTCCGCACGGATCCCGCGGTCGGCGAGCAGCACCTCGGCTCGGATCTCGGCCTGGACGGTGACGTGCGGGATCGTCGTCCACGACTCGGTCATGTGTGCGGCAATCGCCCGACGCGTCGGGCTCAGGGGCGTCGAGTCTCCCGGTGGTGCACCGTCGGCCGCGGTCGCCGGTGATGATGCTCGAACATCGTCGGCGGTGATCGTGCCGCTGGCCCCGGTGCCCACCACCGATGCGAGGTCCACGCCGAGTTCGCTGGCGAGCTTGCGCACCGCGGGCATTGCACGCTGCGTCCCCGCAGGGGCCGATCGCGTGGTCCCGTGAGGAGCCGGTTCGTCGCCGGCGACGGGTTCGGTCGCCGGAGACGTCACGTCCGGACCGGTCGATTCCCCCCGATCGTCCGTGATGATGAACAGGACATCGCCAACGGCGACGACGTCGCCTTCGGAACCCAACAGGCTCGTGATCGTGCCGTCGAACGGTGCGGGGATCTCCACGGTGGTCTTTGCGGTCTCGACCTCCACGATGGGTTGGTCGACTGCGACGGTGTCACCGACACCGACGAGCCACGCGACGATCTCGGCCTCGGTGAGGCCCTCGCCGATGTCTGGCAGATGGAACTCATGGATCATGGTGGCGAGGCTAGCTGCCGTACTCCGGCTCGGCCGATGCCTCGGCCTCGATACCGGGCGCGGTCGCTACCTTCGCACCATGTCCCTGGTCATCTTCGGCGTGCTCATCGGTTTCGTCGTCTATGCGATGGGCCACTTCGTCCATGAGTGGCTCGAGGCCCGGCACCAACGCGAGCGCCGCGAATCCAGCGAGTGATGACGTCCGTTCGTCAGGACCGGAATCTCGTTCCCTGCTCGGCGTGCTCCACCAGGATGTCCGCCGGTGTGAACCGATCGCCGTGGATCCCGGCGAGTCTGCGGAGGGCGTCGACGACCACCTGGGCGCCGATGGTGTCGACGGTCCAGAACGGACCGCCACGGAAGGGCGGATAGCCCAGCCCGAAGACGGCTCCGATGTCGCCATCGCGCGCCGATCGCAGGACGCCCTCCTCGAGGCACCTGGCAGCCTCGTTGATGAACGCCAGCGAGAGCCGTTCCTGGATGTCGCCGCGGGGGATCTCCGTGCGTTCCGTGTCAAGGCCGAGGGCGCCGTACACCGACTCGTCGACGTCGCCCCGTTCTCCCTTGTCATAGGTGTAGAAGCCGCGCCCGTTCTTGCGACCCTTGCGATCATCGGCGATCAGGCCCTCCATCATCGGTGGCCCCTGCATGCGGGACCCGAACGCCTCGGTGAGGATGACCGCGATGTGGGCCCCGACATCGATGCCGACCTCATCTGCGAGCAGCAGGGGGCCAACCGGGAATCCCCAGGCGGTCATGGCGTCGTCGATGGCCTCCACCGATGCGCCCTCCTCGAGCAGGAACTGCGCCTCCGTCGAATACGGTCCGAGCACCCTCGTCGTGTAGAAGCCGGTGCCATCGCGTACGACGATCACCGTCTTGCCCTGGTCCTTGCCGACCTGGACGGCCGTTGCCGTGACCCAATCCGCCGTCGCATCCGTGGTGATCACCTCGAGGAGCGGCATCTTGTCGACTGGCGAGAAGTAGTGCATACCCACCACGGTCTCGGGTCGCCCGCTCGCCTCGGCGATGGCCGCGATCGGGAGCGACGAGGTGTTCGACGCGAAGATGGTGTCATCCCCGACGACGGCTTCGACCTCCCTGACGATCGATTGCTTGACGGAGAGATCCTCGAAGACCGCCTCGATGACGATGTCCGTCGGTCCGAATCCCCTCCACGTCGATGTGCCGGTCACCCGGTTGAAGATGCGGTCGACCTCGAAGTCCGACATGCGGCGTCGCTTGGCTCGCTTGCTCGTCACCTTGTGCACGTAGGCGAGGCCGCGCCCCACGCCGGCGTTGTCGATCTCCTTGATCCGAACGTTGGCGCCGGCGTTGATCGCCGAGACGGCAGCGATGCCCCCGCCCATGAGACCGCCGCCGAGCACCGCGACATGGTCGACCGGCTTGGCGAGGGCATCCGATTCGATGCCGGTGTCGGCCTTCAGTTCCTGGGTGGCGAAGAAGATCGATCGCAGAGCCGCCGACTCGGGAGTGAACACGAGTTCGGCGAAGAATCGGATCTCCGCGGCGAATCCCGCATCCCTGCCCTGGTCCGAGCCGATTCGGATGGCCTCGATCGCTCGCTTCGGGGCGGGGTAGTGGCCGCCGGACTCGGAGAGCATCATGTCGGTGGCCTTCTTGAACAACATCTTGCGCCCGGCAGGGTTCTTCTCGAGCGCCAGCCGCTGCAGGTTCTGGGTCGAGATGTCGAGGGCCCTGACCCGCTCCGGTTCGTGCGCATCGATCGCCTCCGCCGCACGCATGACGGCAACGTCCAGCAGGACCTCGAACGGGACGACCTCGTCGACGAGCCCGATCTTGCGGGCCTTGTGTGGTCGCACCGGTCGACCGCCGACGATCATCTCGAGGCCCTGGGCCAATCCGACGATCTCGGGGAGCCGCTGGGTGCCGCCGGCCGCCGGAATCACGCCGAGCTGGACCTCTGGCTGGCCGAGCTGCGTCTTGGGATCATCCGAGCAGATCCGCATGGACGCCGTCATCGCGAGCTCCAGACCACCTCCGAGGCAGGCGCCATGGATGGCGGCCACGACCGGCTTCCCCGCTACGAGATGGAGGTCCTCGATGCGCTGGTATATCTCGTGGATGGCACGCAGACCGTCGATCGCCTCGTCGGGCGTCGTGAAGTCGTCGAACATCCGGATGTCGGCACCGGCGAGGAAATCGCGCTTCGCCGATCCGATCACTACGGCCCTGACGTCGTCAGCACCGAGCCGTTCGGCGACCGCACCGAGCTCTGTCGTGAAGGCGATGCCGAGGGTGTTGACGGGTTCGTCCGTGCGGTCCATGAGGACCGTTGCAACGCCGTTGTCGTCGATCGAGAAGTGGAAGTTGTCGAAGTCCATGGTCATTTCTCCAGCACCACGGCTGCCCCGAGGCCACCCGCTGCGCATTGCGTCACGAGCGCGGTGCCGCCGCCTCGTCGGTTCAGTTCGTTCGCCATCGTCAGCAGCTGCCTCGCCCCTGTGGCCCCGAAGGGGTGGCCGAGCGATATGGAGCCGCCGTAGATGTTGAAATTGTCCTCGTCGATCTCCCCGATCGCCTCGCTCCGTCCCAGGTGCCGCTCGGCGAACTCGCGTGATGCGAACGCCTGCGTGTTGGAGAGGATCTGGGCCGCGAAGGCCTCGTGCATGTCGACCACGTCGATGTCGGCGAGTGTCATGCCTGCCCGATCGAGGGCGAGCGGTGTCGCGAACGACGGTCCCATGAGGAGCTGCCAGTTCGGATCGAGCGCTGCAAAGCCGTAGGACACGATGAACGCCCGAGGCTCGTAGCCGAGAGCCTTCGCGGTCTCCTCCGCCATGAGGATCACGGCCGCCGCCCCATCGGTGAGCGGGGATGCGTTCGCCGCAGTGACGGATCCGTACTTGCGGTCGAACACCGGCCGCAGGGTCGCCAGCTTCTCCGCTGTCGAATCCGAGCGCGGGATGGTGTCACGCTCGACCACCTCCCGATAGGACGGCGGAAGCGGGAACGGCATGACCTCGTCATCGAAGACGCCTGTCTCCCATGCCTCGACTGCCTTGGTGTGGGACCGAATGGCGAACGCGTCCTGGGCCTCCCGCGAGATCCCGTTCTCCTTGGCCATCTTCTCGGCGGAGTCGCCCATCGTCTCCCCGGTCGAGCGTTCAGCGATCGCCGGGGGCACGGGAGCCAGATCCCTGGGCCGAATCCGGCTGAACGCCCTGGCCTTCGAGGGGAGGTCCTTGGCTGCGTTGGAGCGCATCAGGGCGTCGACGAAGGTGTCCGAGTAGGTGATGGGTGGCTTCGACAGGGAGTCTGCACCACCGGCGATGACGACATCGGCCTCGCCGAGCATGATCGCCTGGGCTCCACTCACCACGGTCTGGGTGGAGGTGGCGCACGCACGGGTCACCGAATAGGCGTCGACCTGCTCGGGGAACGGGCCGGCGAGGACGATCTCGCGCGCGATGTTGGGTGCGGCGACGTCCTGCACCACGGATCCGTAGACGACCCGATCGACTTGTTCACCTTCGAGGCCCGATCTCGCCAGGAGCTCGGAGATGAGGGTGCTGGACAGATCGAGCGTGGACAGGTCGCGGAACACGGTTCCCGACTTGGCGAACGGGGTGCGGAGGCCGTCGACGATGGCGACTCGTCGGGGTGTGGTGGAAGCAGGCATGGATGCGTCTCGATTCTTGAGCGGACGCTCAAGATCCTATCGCATGGTGGCACCACGACGGCTGTTGGGTCACCGACCGGGCCAGGACGCACGACAGCCGCCCCGTGGGGCGGCTGTCGGCACGGTGCCTCGAAGGCTGATGTCTAGAAGTCGGCTTCCTGGCGGAGGCCGAAGGCGGGGTGGCGGAGCCTCGACAGGGCCTGCTTCTCGAGGGAACGGACCCGGGTCGGGCCGAGCTCGAGGTGCTTGCCGATCTCCTCATGGGTGCGGGGGAGCCCGTCATCGAAGCCGACCCGCTTGGAGAGGATGTAGGCCTCACGTTCGGGGAGCCGGTCGATCGCTTCGCGGAGTGCGTCGATCGTCGACTGACGCTCGGTTTCGCGGACGGGATCATCCTCGTCATCGTGGGCGACGAAGTCGCCGAGCACGGCGCCATCCTCGCCGACGGGCGATTCGAGCGAGACGGAGTCGGCGACGAGCTGGGCTTCGAGGACCTGATCGAGACGGAGACCTGACTCGTCGGAGAGTTCCTCGGAGGTGGGCTCACGGCCGAGTTCCGACAGCAGTCGGTTGCGGGTGCCGTTGAGGGTCAACAGGGTGTCGTGGAGCGAGTTGGGGAGGCGCACGGTGCGTGACTTCTCGGCAACGGCACGCTGCATGGCCTGGCGGATCCACCATGTGGCGTAGGTGGAGAACTTGAAGCCCTTGCGCCAGTCGAACTTCTCGACCGCACGGATGAGGCCGAGGTTGCCCTCCTGGATGAGGTCGACGAATTCGATGCCGTATTGGCTGCGATACCGCTTTGCCTGTGACACCACGAGGCGCAGGTTCGCCTGGGCGAAGCGATCCTTGGCTTCCTTGCCGCGACGGGCGGTGCGCTGGAGCTTGACCTTTTCGGCGCCCTTGACGCCGCCCTCGGCCAGCTTCTCCTCGGCCTCGCGGCCGGCTTCGATCGCCTGGGCGAGATCGACCTCGTCGTCGGCGGTGAGCAGTTCGTGGTTGGCGATGTCCGCCAGATAGGTGGTCAGGCTGTCGCCGACCTCCGTTGGGGTGAGTGCTTGTCGTGCTGTCATTTTGTGAATTCCTTCACATATATTCGGTGCGCATCGACGTCCTGGACGGATGCGGCCGCCGCTTTGGGGTTCGTATTGGGTGGATACGTGTAAGACGTTGCGGAGGGCTCAGGAGTTCCCGCATGTCATCTTCGGTCGATGAACAGCGATTGGTTCGCCGTGCCTACGAATCCGGACGCATCGTATACCAACGAGTCCGAGATGCCTAGCCCCAATCCGTGGGACACCGTCGTTGACCGTATCGCCATCCATTCCGAGACCGGGCGTCGCGTCAGGTACAGGGTCAGATCGGTGTTGATGGCCATGAGGTCGCGCATCGAGTCCATCGCCGCGATCCCGTTGCCGAGGTCGCCGAAAACACCGCATCGCGCATAGGCGTCGGTCTCGTGCCCGGCCACCAGCGGCATCGTCTGACGTATCCATATGGCGGCGGGTCCTCCGCGGAAGGGGTTGCCGGAGATCCGACGCATCTCGACGGCATCCATGTAGCCGATGCCCCGATGGGGGAACTCGAGCGGCTCGCACGATTCGGGGTGCGGGAACTCCATGGGGAAGGGATCCGACCTCGGCAGGTCGTCGTCCGATACGCGGATGAGCCAGGCCCTCGCGACCATGAGGGGCACGCCCGCCAGATCGTCGAGGGTGGCCTCGACCAGGCGGATCTTGCGACCGGGGCGAAGCTCTGTGAGCGAGATCGTGGCAGGCACCTTCGGTATGCCCTTCGGGATCTCGAACGTCACGCGGGTGATTCCCATATCGGCGTCGCTGCGTGCGATCACGTCGATCAGGAGCCCGGCTGGGGGTCCTGCGTGGCTCAACGTCGGATCCCAGGGACCCGTCACATAGTCCGTTGGCGTGTACACGGCGCCATCGCGCGTGTAGGACGCCTCCGTCACGTGGCGTCACCGATGATGCGTCCCCGGTGCACGATGAGCTCAGGTGATGCGAGGACGCTGACGTCGGTGAACGGGTCACGATCGAAGAACACGGCGTCGGCGACCTGGCCGGCAGCGAGGGCGTCGTCCTTGCCGACATACGCGTATGCCGAGGTACTCGCCGCCGCGGATGCCGCGCCGTGTGACAAGCCGTATTCGTGGAGGCGCATGGCCTCCGTCGACACCTCGCCGTGTGGCACGGCCATGTCGGTACCGGCGAGCACGGTGAGACCGAGGCTCTCGGCGAGTGGCAGGTTGTCGCGCATGCGGTCGAGACCGTCGAGGAACATGCGTCCCCCGGTCGAGTCCGATCCGAGCACGTCGACGAAGTGGAGCATGTTGACGATGGTCGGGACCCAGGCGCCGCCCCTCGCGGCCAGGGCGGTCACGTCGTCGCTGGTGAGGAACGGTCCGTGCTCGATGGAGTCGACCCCGGCGGCCACGGCCTCTGACGCAGCGTGTGCCATGGTGTGGATGGCGACGCGTGCGCCGGCAGCGTGGACCACCTCGACGGCCTCGGAGAGCCGGTCGAACGGGTAGTTCACGACCGGGCCGAGACCACGACGCGGCCAATCACCGACGATCTTGACCCACCCGCCCCGCGTCGATGCCACGGACCGGACGTGGTCGATCAGGTCGTCGGGCTCCACCTCCACGCCGAAGCCGGCCATGTAGCCGTTCTTGGGGTGGATGATGCCGCCGGCGACCTCGATGTGGGGCCGCAGGTCGGCGTCGTGGTCCAGCGACACGAGGCTCAGGTCCGAGCCGCCGCCCTTGTCGAGGATGAGGAGGACACCTCGCTCGACATGAGCCCATGCATGGACCGGGATGTTCGCCAGCATCTGTTCGTCGCTGATCCCCTTGATGTCGTCGGGGGTCGTCATCGTGAGGTGGGCATGGGCGTCGGCGAGACCGGGAAGCGCCCACAGGCCCACGGTGTCGATCTCGCCGTCGATCACCGCATCGGCCGGATCGACGAACTGTGTGCCCTCGATCGCGAGCGGGTAGGGCTCACCGGAGGGCGGGGTGATGGTGATCAGTGTCGCCATGGCACCGACGTTACCTCGTGCGGCGCCGGTGCAGGAGACCGATCCCGCGGGATGCTCAACCCACGATCGTCCGAAGGGACGACGTCGGCGTGAGCGGCTCCGGCGCGGCAAGTTGATCGGTGTGACACGAGGTCGGCTCACGGTCGGGTCGCCAGCGCAGCAGCCTCGTCGTGCCACGGAATCGACCCGCCGTCGCCCATGTGTACTGGACCTCAACCACCCGGTCGGGTGCCAGTGGTATCCACGCATGGTCACGCCCACCCGCGCCGCTCCATCGGTTCGGGGCACCTGGCATCGTGCCATCCGCGTTGGCCTCGGCATCCATCCAGGAGGACCAGGGGTGGTCGTTGATGTCGTCGAGCGCCATGGGTGCGAGGTCGGCGAGGAGTTCGGCGCGACGTTTCGCGGTGAAGCTCGCGGCCACACCCACGTGTCTGAGTCGACCGTCAGGGTCATAGAGGCCGAGCACGAGTGATCCAACGCCGTCACCGGATTTGTGCATGCGGTACCCGGCCACCACGCAGTCGGCTGTGCGCACATGCTTGAGTTTGAACTGGGTGCGTTTGCCGGATACGTACGGTTGGTCGAGCGGCTTGATGATCAGTCCGTCGAGACCGGCACCCTCGAACTCGTCGAACCAGACCATCGCCCGGTCGGGGTCGAGGGTGGATGGGGCGAGGTGCACCGGGGGATCGAAGGTGTCGGCGATCGATTCGAGCACCGACCGGCGAGCGCGGAAGGGTTGGTCGATCAACGATTCGTCGCCGAGGGCGAGGACATCGAACGCCACGAACGACGCCGGTGTCGCGTCAGCGAGCATCCGAACCCTCGATTCGGCGGGATGGATGCGTTGGCCGAGGGCGTCGAAGTCGAGTGTCCCGTCGATGGCGACGATCACCTCGCCGTCGACGACGCAGCGTTCGGGCAGGCTGGCGCGGAAGGGTTCGAGCAGCTCGGGGAAGTATCGGTTGAGGGGCTTCTCGTTGCGCGAGCCCATGATGACCTCGTCGCCGTCACGGAACACGATGCAGCGGTAGCCGTCCCACTTCGGTTCGTAGGAGACATCGCCAAGTGGCAGCGACGACGCCGGCTTGGCGAGCATCGGACTGACGGGGGGCATCACCGGGAGATCCATGGCGTGCAAGCCTATCGACTGGCGATGTTGCGGCGAGCCTGCGTCGCGACCACCCAGAGCTTCCTCGTCGTCACATCAGGACAGCGCGTTGTCGAGGCGGGACTCGCGGGCCCGCCGCCAGCTCGCTGGGTAGGCGCCGATCAGGGCAGCGGCGACGATGGCCACGAGGGGGATCCACCACGTGATGTTCGCGTCGCGGTCGACCAGGTAGACGAAGGCGGTTGCCGACAGCGCGACGATCGTCGCTGCCATGCCAGCGAACACGAACGCCATCGGGCGATGGTGAGTCGAGGTGTCGATGTCGTGCTCGAACCGTGCGAACAGCGCGACGATCATCCCCGTCACCGTGATGAGGACCACGTAGAACACGGGTCGGGTGATCCACCACGCCGCCGTTCCCGGTTCGAGCGAGAAGGCGACGCCGTCGAAGGTGAAGATGCCCACGGCGATCGTGAGCGACAGGGCCGTCAGGTGCCATACGTAGATCGACATCATGAACCCGGACACCGCCACGACGAACGTCCACGGCCTGCGACGGCCCGCCCACGCCGTGACCCGATCCGCGGTGGCGAGGATGACACCGATCTGGACGCACGCGAGCAACACGATGGCGAACGTGGGAGGCGTCACGTTCTGTGGGCCGCCGCCGGGGATGGTGATCATGGGCACCGGGTACCACTTCGCTGTGGTGACGGCGATGAGTGTCGCAAGGGCGATACCGGAACCCATGAGGGCCGACCGCGGCGACGGCATCGTGGCCGACGACTCCCGATCCGCCCACCAGTATCCGATCTGATGGACGGTGCCCCACACGAACACCAGGTTGAGCCAGCCAACGCCCGGTATGTCGATCACGCGGTAGGCCAGGTCGACGACGACCGCACATAGGGCGAAGGCAGCGATCGACGCCGTTCGCCACCGCCGCCACCACGCATGGGTGAGCGGGGCGATGGCGATCAGCATCAGGTACACGGCGAGGAACCACAGGGGAATGGTCGCGTTGAGGACGCCGGCGTAGATGAGGTCGGCGTCGATCCAATTGCGCAGGATGAACGCCAGTGCGCTCCATACGACGATCACCGGCACGGCCGGGGTGTACAGGCGTCGGAACCGTGTCGTGAGCCAACTCCGACGGTTCGTGGTGCTCGACGAGATGGCCTTGGCGTTGGCGTACCCGCCCACGAAGAAGAAGACGGGCATCACCTGGATCACCCAGGTGAACCACGCCGCATACGGGATCCACTCGAGGGTGTTCATGGTCAGCGTGTCACCATCGGGGGTGACCCAGATCGACGCTGCGAGCCAGTGCCCGAACACGACGACGAGGAGGGCGATGACGCGCCAGACGTCGACGACACGGTTGCGTGACGGCGGTGTCGTATCGACGGCTCGTTTGACGCGGGTCAGGTAGGTGAGGGCCACGGGGCCATTGTGGCGATCCCGGGACGCCGAGTCGACCGATGATCGCATCGGTCGTGACCGCCGGACGGGCCGACCTGTCGTCCTGGCCGGATCGGTGCCATCGAGTATGGTCAGATGGTCGACACAGGAAGGAATGCCCATGTCATTTTGGGATCGACTACTCGAGGAGCTCCGGAGCCTCGGCGAGACACTCGTCGAATGGATCATCCTGATCGCAATCGCGCTCCTGATCCTGATCATCGGTCGATGGATCCTGAAGTGGATTCGAAAGATCGTCGAACGCGTGCTCGGATCTGCCGCCCTCGACACCGTGTGGAAGCGCTCCGGCGTCACCGCGGCGCTCGATGGCACCGACGAGACACCGGCATCGATCACGGCCACGATCGTGTACGCCTACGGATTCATCGTCCTGGCACTGATCGTCGTGCGTGTGCTCCAGCTCGACACCATCGAGGACCTGCTCGAGCGGTTGCTGGCATGGGTTCCGATGCTCATCCTTGCAGCGGTCATCGTCATCATCGCCGCGGCCGTCGCCAACTGGACGGCGGATCTGGTCCGGCCGTTCGCAACTGAACGTGGCGTTCCGTGGCTCACATGGCTGATCCAGATCGGCATCATCCTGTTCGGCCTCTTGTTCGCCTTCGAGCTGCTCAACGTCAACTTCGCCGAGGACGTGGTGAAGATCATCGTCGCAGCGTTCGGGGTCGCACTCGCCATCGCGTTCGGGGTCGGCGGTATCGATGCGGCCAAGCAATGGTGGGGCAAGTACGGCACGCCGGGCGTCAGCGAGCGCATTGCTGCCGAGACGCATCGGGACCATGACAACCAGGAAGGTGGCGGCGGCTACTGAGCCCGGGTCCACTGATGAACGGGGGGCGGCTTCGGCCGTCCCCCGTTTTCGTTCTTGCGTAAACAGCGTTCTTCCTGCATGAACGCCATATACGCAAGAACGCTGAGACGGTGGGGAATCACCACGCCGTTCGTGCCCGGTACACGGGAAGCACCAGGACGAGGACGGCCATGGCCCCCACGATGGCGAGGACGCCGTAGGAGCTCCATGCGACCACGACTCCCGACAACCCGGCAGCCACTGCGCTCGTGACCCACGCTGTGCTGTCGGCGAAGCCTTGGAGGCGCAGTCGATCGGGTACCGAGGCGTCCACCTGGAGGAGCGTGCTCCCAGCCACGAATCCGAAGTTCCACGCGACGCCGAGCAGGAACAGGCCCACGATGAGCAGGGGCGTGGATGCCGTGGTGGCCGCGGCAGCGATCAAGCAGGCCACGACGAACGTCCCAATCGCAACGCCGATCATGAGGACGGGTCCCAGGCGATCGACGAGGAACCCCGTCACCGGTGCGATGGCGAACATACCGAGCGTGTGGGCCATCATCACCCAGCCAACCGTGGCGAGGCTCCCGTCGTTCGCCCGGATGTGGATCGGTGTCATGACCATGACCAGCACCATGACTGCCTGGCTCACCACGATGGCGCTGATGCTGAGCTGGACCATGCGCGACGAGAGGAGGTCACGCAGCGGTCGAGCGATGCTCGAGACATCCGGATGGTCGGCGATGGCGAGCGCGAGGGGATCAGGTCGCAGTGCGACCGCTGTCAGGATGCCAGCGAGTCCGAATCCGGCGACGCCGACGAGCACGGGACCGGCGAGTTCGTCGAGCCCGAGCGCGACACCGAAGGCACTCGTGGGGCCGATCAGCAGGGGACCGAACACCGCGCCGATGGTCGATGCCCACACGATGATGCTGATGGCGCCTGCTCTGCGATCCTCGGTACGCATGTCACCGGCGGCGTACCGTGTCAGTTGGTCGACGCTTCGGCCCGCTCCGGCCGTGAACATGCCCACGAGGAGGAGGGGGAAGCTGCCCGTGGGTATGGACAGCATGACGGCCACAGCACCGATCACGGCCGTGAGATAGCCAACGGTGAACGAGCGGCGCCTGCCCGCTCGCAACGCGGCCCATGACAGGACCCCGGCTCCGAGGGCAACGCCGAGGGTGCTCGTGGTGGAGGCCAGACCGGCGAGGCTCGTCGAGCTCGTGAGATCCTCGGCAACGAGGCTGGCGACGGTCGCCATCGCTATGAACCCCGTGGAGCTCATGGCGTTCCCGGCGAACATCGTGCCGATCAGGCGTCGTCGGGTGGATTCCCCCGTGTCGAGTGTCGTCATCGGATGGCGAGGCTACCGGGCCCTCGAGCGCGTCACTGATGCGGCCCGTGCGGTCCGGCGGTCATCCGTCCATACGCCGTTTCGACGGCTGCACGCGGGGAGGCTCACCGGGCATCTTCGGGTAGTGCGGCGGCCACGGCGCATCGCCGAGCCCATCGTCCTCGTCCCTGGCGACCCAGGCGAGGGCGGCGCCGAGATCCCCGGTCGCCTCGTCGATCCCTTCGGTCAGGTCCCCGACGTCGGCCCACCGCTCCTTGAACGACATGACGTCGCACATGGCGCTCGATGTCCCTTCGAGCTCGCTCCACCGGAACGGCGTCGACACCCAACCCGTGTGCCGTACGGAATAGGCCGAAGCGACCGACTTGTCCCTCGCGTTCTGGTTGAAGTCGATGAACACCCCGGATCGCTCCTCCTTCCACCACTTCGTGGTGGCGAGATCGTTGCGGCGCTCGGCCTCCCTGGCGATCGCCAGACATGCCCTCCGTACGGCGTAGTAGTCCCAACGAGGAGCGAGACGCACGTTGATGTGGATGCCGCGACTCCCGGATGTCTTCGGCCATCCGACGAGTCCGAGCTCACCGAGGATCTCGTGGATCGTGTGGGCGACGTCGATCACCGCATCGAAGCCGAAGTCATCGGTCGGGTCGAGGTCGATGCGCAGCTCGTCTGCGTGGTCGAGGTCGTCGCCCCGTGCGTTCCACGGATGCAGGTCGAGGCAGTTCATCTGGGCCATCCACACGACATCACGAACCTCGAGGGGGAGGAACATCGTGCCCGGTCGCGCCGAAGGGAACGTCACGTCGACGGTGGAGCGGGCCGACGCCGGTACCCGCTTGACGTAGAACGGCTCGTGGTCGACGCCCTTCGTCCACCGTTTGAGCATCGTTGGCCGGTTGTAGACGTTGCGCAGCGCTCCGACGCCGCACATGGCGAAGTGCTCTGCGATGTCGAGCTTCGTCCATCCCCGGTCGGGGAACACCACCTTGTCGGGGCTCGAGATGCGCACCTCGATCCCGGCGGCATCCACCTGTGCGTCCTTGGCCATGTGGCGATTATGCCCGATGGGCCACCGGGGGGCCGACGATCCGGGGTGGAGACCGCCTTCGGTCGACGGCCCGTCCTTCGGCTGACCTGCCGGTCAGGTCGGGATCGGTGCCTCCGGGTACTGGCGATCGAACGCATCGATGACGGCGTCTGCGAGGCGATCCTTGCGGAGCCAGACGAGCGTCGCGTGCCCTCCCCGTTCCCACCGCAGCTCACATCCGGGCCAGTGGTCCGCGAGTTCGTCCGTGGTCGCCCGAGGGATGTAGGCGTCCGAGCGGGCACCCACGATGATCGCGTTGGCCACGTGGGCGGGAGGCGGGACGGAGAGCACGGACACCCGACCCAGGATCTCCCCGAGGCGATCGGCCTGGTCCGTGCCGCCGAGTGCGTCCCATGCGATGCCGTGTCGCAGGACGCCACCGAGGAACACCGGCGCCGGCGAGTAGGCCGCGGCGAGGGGTGCGGCGGCAACCGGGAACGGCATGGATGCCGCCACGAGCGCAGCCGTGTTGCCCCCCATCGAGTAGCCGGAGACGCCGACCAGCATCCCCTGATCTCGCACCGCGGCGAGGATGTTGCGAGCCTCGATCACGGCGGAAGCGCCCATCAGCATGAAATCGGCAGACCGTGCGGATGGGGTGACCGCCGTGGGGGTCGGGATGGCGGGATCCGAAGTAGGCGTTCTCGAGGATGATCGACGAGATGCCGTGGCGTGACAGCCGGCGGGCCAGGGCCATGCGCACGTGCGGCTCGTGCTCGTTCCACGCCGGCATGAGGATCACGGTGCGATTCCATCCGGTATCGGGTTCGACGGCCACCACGGAACCCTGGCGGGCCCTGTCGGGGAGCAACTCGAACGGGCTCGTGAACGTGCCGTGCCTGATCACGACACCGGCGTCGGTCGTCGAGGTCAGCCATCGGATGGCGAGGGGTTCCACCGGCACCTGCGTGACGTCGACGGGTGTGAGGAGGTCCTCGTCACCCCACCCGTCCGTGAAGAAGCGGACGTGGTCCGGTCCGAACCGCAGGACGGCGACGGAACCGAGGTCGATGGGGTGTCTCATCGTTGGGGTGTCAGCATGTCGGTTGCCTCGGGATACATCCGGCGCTTCACCGTCGTGAGGGTCGCTGGGTCCTTGCCCGAGTAGGCGTGGGCCAGTTCCCTCGCCACGTGCAGGACGTTCGTGGCGTCGACGGCACGGTGGACCACACCGCTGCGGGCAGCTTCGTGGCCCCCGATGCGTCGACAGCTGACGACGAGGTCATGGGCGATCGGTTGGGGGAGTTTCGCAGCGATGAGGGCCGACATGCCGGGGGAGAACGGGATGCCCACATCGACGGACGGGAGGCAGAAGAAGCCGCGGTCCTCACGCATGGTGCGATAGTCGAATGCCAGCGCGAGGAGGGCGCCTGCTGCGTAGGTGTGACCGTTGAGGGCGGCAACGGTGACCAGTGGCGCCGTGAGGATTCGGCCGAGGAGGAGGTCGACCTTCCTCATGAAGGTGTGCGCTGCGGTGTCATCGAGATCGAGCACCTCGTCGAGATCGAGGCCGGTCGACCAATGGCGATCGTGCCCGGTGACCACGAGGGACGACACCGATGGGTTGCCCTCCGCCTCGTCGAGGAGGTCGTTCCACGCCATCAGCATCGGCGTGCCGAGGCGGTTCTCGCCGTCGGCCATGGTGGCGACGAGGACTGGTCCGTCGATGTCGATCGCGAATCCGCTCACCCGTCCAACGCTACCAACCCCGCCCGACCAAACCCTGCCCGACCGAACCGGCTCGAGCAGCTCCGTCCGTGTGGTCCTGTGCGGCGTCGATGCTCCTGCCCGCCCGTACCCTGCCGCGTCGTGACCGTCGCATATCTCCTGTTCGCCGCTGTTGCCTTCGTCTTCGTCCTCAACGCCGTTCGGCCACCGATGACGAAGTACTCGACCGCGCTGCGGCCACCGTGGATGCCGGTGATGATCACGAGCGAGGTCGCTCCGCTGGCGTTGATCGTCCTGATCGCGCTCGCGGGGCTGGCATGGGCGATCGGCGTGACGGGGACGTGGATCGGCCAGTTCGCGATGGCGTTGTCGATCCTGACGATCCTGATGGTCTCGTGGCTCGTCGTCCGGGCAGTTCGGACACTGGCGGTCATGCGGACGAGCCTCGACGGGATCACGGCCGTTCCGTCCCCTCGCTACCAGTGGGGTCGCATCCTGTATCCATGGCCATACCGGATCCCCGATGCGATCGAACGCCTCGACGCCATCGCCTATGCGCCATCGCTGTTCCTGGACCTGTACCGGTTGCGTAGGCGTTCAGAGGAGCCTGCGCCGCTGCTCATGCACATCCACGGGGGATCGTGGGGCGGCGGCGACCGTCGCCAGCAGGCACAGCCGATGATCCAGGAGATGGCGTCCCGGGGTTGGGTCGTCGTCAGCGTCGACTACCCGCTCGTGCCAGAGGCCACCTTTCCCGATCAGGTCGTCGCCCTCCATGGTGCGTTGCGGTGGGTGCGCGACCACGCCGGCGAATACGGCATCGACCCCGGGCAGATGTTCGTCACCGGTGGCTCGGCTGGCGCCCACCTCGCCTCGCTCGTAGCCCTCACCGACGAATCCTCGGCCTGGTCCCAGCGGCACGACAACGAACCGGTCGTGGCCGGTGCCGTCACGATGTACGGCGTCTACGACCTCCTCGACCGCAACGGCATCCGGGACTTCTGGCCGATCATCACGACGATGCTGATCAAGGCGGACCCGGACCTCGAACCAGGGAAGTTCCATACCGGGTCGCCGATCGATCACGTGTCGTCGAGTGCTCCGGCGTTCCTCGTGGTGCACGGCCGGAACGATTCCCTCGTACCAATTGCCGAGTCGGATCACTTCGTCGAAGCGTTGCGCGCCGTGGCCGTGCGACCGGTCGCCTATGCACGCCTCCCCGGTGCGACCCATGCGTTCGATGCCGTGGCCTCGTTGCGCACCCAGCAGGCGGTTGCGGGCATCGCCGCGTTCCTCGACTCCGCTGCCGAGCGTTGACTCCTCCGGCATGGGACGAGGCGCGATGTACGATCAGTGCATGATCGAAGTGGGCATGACGGCATCCATCGACTTTGTGGCCGATGCAGCCACGACGGCGATCGCCCTCGGTTCGGGGGACGTACCGGTGCTCGGCACGCCCAAGGTGGTGGCACTCGTCGAACAGGCAGCGGTCGCTGCGATCGCCGATGGCCTCGATGCCGGTGCGACGACCGTCGGGACCTTCTTGTCGATCGACCACCGCGCGCCCACGGCGGTCGGGTCGACCGTTCGCGCAACAGCCGTCGTCACCTCGGTGGAGGGTCGCCGGGTGTCGTTTGCCGTGACCGTCACCGAGTCCGACGGCACCGTCGCCGTCGGAACCCACACCCGAGCCATCGTGGACCGCGCCCGATTCCTCGAATCCGTTCTTGCGTAGATCCTGTCCGCACGTCCGGATACCAGTTACGCAAGAACGGGAAGCCCCTTCAGGACAGCCACTCGACCTTGCACCAGGTGCGCTGCTGGCAGGCGGGGCACGGCATCCAGCGGCTGTAGCTGGCGCGTCGGGATCCACAGGGAGATGGCGAAGATGCGCACGACCGTCTCGACGAGGGAGATGCGTGAGCGGACACCGCACACCGAGCAGGTGACCACGGCCGTTCCGCGTTCGCGGTGACCCGCCGAGTACAGGACATCGTGGCCCGTCGACGTCGTGGCGTTCGACGAGGGGATCGTCGCGCAGCGTGTCGTCGACCTCGATGGGCGGCGCCTCGAAGAGCGCCCGCTTCCCCTCCCGGTCACGTCGCGTGGTCACAGGAGGGCCTCGATGTTGGCTGCGAGTTCGCGGTACGCCTCGGCCGAGCGTGAACGCCTGGCGTGCTGGAGGACCGAGATGCCCTCACCGGGGGCCTCGGCGACCCGAACCGAGCGGGGCACAGGCGGGTCGATGACGGTCAGCCCGTGGACCTCCTGTACCTCGGCGAGGACCCGCTTGCCGAGGTTGGTGCGTGCGTCGAACATCGTCGCGATGCCTCCCATCACCCCCAGGTCCTCGTTCGTGTAGTGACGTACGTCGTCGATGGTCTCGAGGAGCTGACCGACGCCGCGATCGGAGAGGGTCTCGGCCTGGAACGGGATCAGGACGGTGTCCGCAGCGGTGAGGGCATTGACCGTGAGGATCCCCAGCGATGGTCCGCAGTCGATCAGGACGACGTCATAGCGATCGGCGATGTCGGCGAGCGCCCGCTTCAGGACGAACTCGCGGCCCGTCTTGGTGAGGAGGTGGATCTCGGATCCGGCCAGGTCGATCGATGACGGCAGGAGGTCGGGGCCGTCGCGCAGGATGAGGACGTCGTCGGCACTCGCCCTGCCAAGGAACACGTCGTGGATGGTCACCTCGAGCCCGTCGGGGTCGCTGTCCGTTGCATAGGTGAGGCAGGCCTGGGGGTCGAGGTCGACCATGAGGACCCGTTTCCCGCGCTCGGTCAACGCCTCGGCGAGCGTATGGACGGTCGTCGTCTTCGCGACGCCGCCCTTCTGGTTCGCAACAGCGATCACCGTGGCCATGAGTCGATACTACGTGCGCGACGCCGCCGTGCACACGGCCACTTCCCGCGCCGGGTCAGCGACTGCCGGTGGGGGCACAGATCGGGGCAGCCGGGTCCTGTACGACCGGATGACCGCTTCGTTCGATCACCACCGGCACGAGGCACGCGCCGATCCGGCCGTCGGGCTCGTAGACGAACTGAGCGATCGCCGTCTTCCGCGAGACGGGCGGATATGCCTGCCACACGAAGTTACCGAGGCCCCAGGCGATCGGCTTGCCCTGATGGAACTCGAGTGGTTGGAGGACGTGTTGATGGTGTCCGAACACGCCGTCGGCGCCTGCCTCGATCCATGCCTCGGCCTGGCGCCGCTCGAAGGCCCGCGGGGTGAACGTTCCCTGCTCACCCCAATGGGCGGTGACGAACACCAGATCGGCGTACTCGGACGCCGCGCCGATCGCACGGGAGATCGATTCGGTGTCGTCGCCGTGCGTCATGCCCGGCCTGTCCTCGAGCGCCAGCCACGAACCCGACTCGGGGTTCACGCCGCCCGATCCGATGACCGCGATCCTCCAGCCGTTGATCTCCATGACGACGGGCTCATAGGCCTCGTCGATGTCCGCTCCGGTGCCGACCGGTTCGATGCCCACGTTCCGCAGGTTCTCCATGCCGTCGAGCATGGCGTCGAAGCCGTAGTCCATGCCGTGGTTGTTCGCGAGGTTCGCGATGTCGACGCCCGCCGCAGCCATCGATGGCAGGGCCTCGGGATCGCAGCGGAACGTCCACGGCTTGGCCCACGGCGTACCGAGGTTCGAAGGCGAGCATTCGAGGTTGACGATCGTCAAGTCGTCGGCGAGGAACGCACCGTAGAGGCCGGTCCAGGCATCCTCGTACCCCGTCGAAGGGAAGGACCGCACGAACGTGGGATCGAGGTTCACATCCCCGGTGCCCGACACCACGAGACGTTGCTTGGGCGTCGCGAGTGGGGGCCGCACGGTGGTCGTCGTGGTCGCCGTTGCTGTCGTGGTCGGTGGCACCGTCGTGGTGGTCTCGACCGGAGGGAGCGTGGTGACGGCTGCCTGGGTCGTCGTCGTGACGGCCGACCCGTCGCCACTCGTGGCTTCCGAAGCCGTGCAGGCGGCGACGCTGACAGCAATCACAATCACGAGTGCGAGATATCGTTCGTGCACGTGGGAACCGTACCGCGCCGATCCAGGGATCGGCCGCGCGATGGGGAGGGTCCTGCATGGTCACCGACAGCGGCGAACGACCAGAAGGCGAGCTGCGCCGATGGCTCGTGGCGCGTAGGACCGTCGGCGGAGCCGTGGCGGCCTTCACGACCGTGTTCGGCGTCCTCGGTCTCAATCAGCTCTGGCGCTTTCGCACGACTGCCTTCGACCTCGGCGTCTTCGCACAGGGCACATGGCTGCTCGCACGCGTGAAGGATCCGTTCGTGACGGTGCGTGGCCTGCCCCTGTTCGCCGATCACTCGTCGTACATCCTGATCCTGATCGCACCCGTCTACGCGGTGTTCCCCACACCAGCGACTCTCATCGTGGTGACGGTGATCGCCGTTGCCGCAACGGCGCCTGCGGCCTTCCTCATCGCCCGCGGGGCAGGCGCAGGCCCGGTCCTTTCCACGGCCACCGCCATGGCGGTCCTCGTCCAGCCCGCCCTCCAATGGCAGGTCCGCGACTCGTTCCACCCAGAAGTGCTGGTCATTCCCTTGGCTGTCGTGGCTGTCGCCCTTGTCCAACGAGACCATCCCTGGTGGGCGATCGGCGCGATCGCCGTGGCACTCACCGCCAAGGAGGACGTGGGACTGCTCGTCGTACCCCTGGGCCTGGCCATCGCGTGGGTGATCGGAAGGGTCCGAATCGGGTTGACCGTCGCGGCCTTGGGATTGGGAGCGTTCCTCGTCAACTTCTTCCTCCTCCTCCCTGCCTGGTCGCCCACGGGGCAGTTGCTCTACGGCTACCGATACGCATCCCTGGGCGAAGGTCCCCTCGGAGTCGCCTTCGGTCTGGTCACGTCGCCCTCGGTGTGGTGGGAGGCGGCGTCAGACGTCCAACGATGGGGCTACGTCGCCGCGTTGGTGGCGGCCATGCCCCTGTGCCTGCTGGCTCCGCGATGGCTCCTCGTGGGCGCACCGGCGTTGGCCGCCAACCTCGTCTCGGCGCACACATATCAATACGACGTGCGGTACCACTACACGGCGTATCTGATCGTCGTCGTGGTCATCGCCTCAGCCCACGGGGCGGGCCGGGTCGAGGGTTGGGGCCGTCGTGGGGCGGTCGTCAGCGCCCTCGTCGTGATCGTGCTCGGCGCATCCGTGACCTGGGCGATTGCCGGCCCGAGGTCGGCGTGGGCCGCACCCTCGGATGATCAAGCAGGGCTCGAGACGATCGTGGAGTCCATCCCCGATGGTGCGCCGGTGTCGGCGTGGACCACCCTCGTCCCGCACCTCACCGACCGGTTCGTCGTCTATCTGTTCCCGAACCCGTTCGAGCAGTACTACTACGGGGAGTCGGTAGGCCCGTACGGCGCTCTCGGTGGTGACGTCCCTGATCCCGATGCCGTTGCATGGGTGATCGTGCGCCCGGGCCTGAATCCCGGGCACGATGCCGTGATCGATCGGCTGCGGCGGTCGGGGGCATTCGAGATCGCCATCGATGAGCCGCCCTACCTCGTCCTTCGCAGGACGGTTCAGCTCACGTCCTCGTGAACACAGCCCGCTCCCACGCGTCGATGATCGCGAGGACCCGGTCCGGTGCCTCGAGCATCGGGACATGGCCGATCCCGTCGAGGAAGGCATGGGTCCAGTCGGGCCGTTCACGGGCCATCCAGCGAGCGGTCTGGATCTGGATGAGGGCATCCTCGGTGCCGTGGATCAGGAGCGTCGGCTGCGAGACCCTGTGCAGCGTGGCGGCGAACGGGGCCTTGCGCAGGACGTACGGTGCGATCGAGTTGACCGCCTCCACCAGGACCTCGGTCGAGTACTCGTGCGCCGATCGGAGCTGGGCGATCTCGAGGGCGTCATCCCACACCTGGGGATCGAGGGCATCGGCGTCTGCCGCTACGAAGTCGAGGGCTTCGCTCACGCGAGCCTCGGGTGACTGGGTCGCCCGATAGGCCTCGATCAGCTGCGACCCGAGCCATGGGATGAGAGGCGTCGACAGCCGTGCAGCGGCATGGGGCCGCACCTTCAACCAATTCGACACCGGGGCAGCGGGATCGATGAGGACGAGTCCCCGGACACGGTCGGGGTACTGCTCGGCCACGATGACCGAGATGAGGCCGCCCATCGAGTTGCCGATCAGGAGGGCACTATTGCCGTGGTGCTTGATGACCTCGGCGACGAGCTCGGCGTTCGCTTCGACACTGGCACCTCGATCGAGGGGAGGCGTGTAGCCGAACCCCGAGAGATCCGGGGCAACGACGCGATGGGTTCGGGCGAGCTCGGGTCCGATGAGGTTCCAGTTGAACGCCGAGCCCTCGAGGCCGTGGACACACACGATCAGCGGTCCGTCGCCCTCGTAGTCGAGGATGCTGACCTCGCCTCGTGCGTCGATCGTCTTTCGTTCCATGATCACCGAACGCCCAATCCGTCCAGTAGCGGTCCCATGTCGCCGGGTGCGAACACACCCTGGAAGTAGAACCTCGTCACACCCAGCGTACCCAGTTCGTCGAGTTGGGAGGCGACCTCGTCGTAGGTGCCACGCGGTGTTCGTCGCGCCTCGAAGTGGGCCTCGAGCTCGGCTCGTGTCAACCCGGCTTCGGCGGCCCGATCGTCCATGAGGGCCTCGAACTCGGTGTGGGTCGCCGCGGCGATCACCTGGCCGCTCGACGAGAGGCGGATCTCGTCCGGATCGCGCCCCGCGGCGTGCGCTGCTGAGCGGAACCGATCGATGCGATCCGCCGCATCCGGACCGGGGTAGATGTTGAACTCGTCTGCGTAGGTGCCGGCGAGCCGTGGCGTCGCATGCGGACCCGTTCCGCCGACGACGAGCGGGACCCTCCGTGTCGGTCGTGGGGTGATCGGGAAGGGTTCGAGCGAATAGAACGGTCCCGTGTGCCCCGGATGGCTCGGATCGAACGCAGCCGTGAGATACGCAAGCGCATCCTCGAGCATCGCGAATCGCGTGCCTCGGTCGGGGTAGGGGATGCCGAATACCTCGTGCTCGCGATCCATCCAGCCTGTCCCCACACCGAGGGCGAACCTGCCTCCGGACATCTGGTCGAGGGTGACGGCCATCTTGGCGAGAACGGCGGGATGGCGGAACGTGATCGGGGACACCAGCATGACCAGTTCGAGGTCGGTGGTTTCGCGTGCGAGGCCACCGAACTGGATGAAGGCATCGGGAGCAGGCGCCGACGCCGCTTCCTCCTCCGTGAGCGCCATCAGGTAGTGATCGGGGAGGGCGAGGGCGACCATGTGGCGACGCTTGGCGAACGATGCCGCCGTGATGAGATCGTCGTAGTCGCCCGAAACCTGCAGTGCATACTCCATCGATTCCAGCGTAGGACCCGACCGATGCATGCGGATCCACTCGGCGGATCGCACCTCTGGATTCGGGTGCCCGCGTGCCGTAGGTTGTCCACCGACGAAAGGAATCCATGGCGAGACAGTCGTACTTCACCCCGGCGGTGTTCACGTTCCTCAAGGACGTGGCCGCGAACAACAACCGCGAATGGTGGGAAGACAACAAGGATCGATACATCTCCGTGGTCCGCGAGCCGGCGAAGGAGTTCATCGCCGACTTCGGCGTCCGGCTCCAGGCGATGTCTGACCATTTCGTGGCCGATACGCGCACGAACGGCGGCTCGTTGATGCGCCCGTATCGCGACACCCGGTTCTCCAAGGACAAGCACGGACAGACTGCAAGGCCTTCGTGCCGGGGCGTTCAGTTAGTCGATCGGGCCGGCGAGCGAACTTTCGAAGAAGGCCCAGATCAATGCGGACGCCACCGCGGCCGACGTCACGATCACGGCAAACCATCCGACCCAGCGCGGTATCGGAGGTTCGGTTCTTGCACCTGCCGACTTCACGATGAGAGCGACGACGAGTGCTGCCACGGCGACGATGATCGAGAGCAGACCGTTTCGCCACGGATGATCCTGGTAGCCGATAGCCCAAACGACCGGATATGTCGCCAGTATCAGTGCCCAGGCTGTGGCGACCACACCACGGCGCGCTGTTGATCGTGTCTCCGTTGTCACGAGTCCGTTATAGCACGGACCGTCGATGGTTCACGATGTACCTTCGTCAGCATCCTCGCCCCACTCACCAGCTCCAATTCTTCTATAGCGCTTCCTACTTCACCCCGGCGGTGTTCACGTTCCTCAAGGACGTGGCCGCGAACAACAACCGCGAATGGTGGGAAGACAACAAGGATCGATACATCTCCGTGGTCCGCGAGCCGGCGAAGGAGTTCATCGCCGACTTCGGCGTCCGGCTCCAGGCGATGTCTGACCATTTCGTGGCCGATACGCGCACGAACGGCGGCTCGTTGATGCGCCCGTATCGCGACACCCGGTTCTCCAAGGACAAGACGCCCTACAAGACGAACATCGGCATCCAGTTCCGTCACGAGATGGGCAAGGACGTCCATGCGCCCGGCTTCTACCTCCACATCGAGCCGGGCGCCTGTTTCGCCGGCGTCGGCATGTGGCGTCCCGAGACGAAGGTCACCCGCACCATCCGCGATGCGATCTACCAGCGGCCCGATGACTGGCGCACGGCCACCCGATCGGCTGCGTTCATCGGCACGTGGAGCATCGACCCCGGTGAGGAGGAGATGCTCAAGCGAGTTCCGAAGGAGTACGACCCTGAGTTCCCCTTCGCCGACGATCTGCGTATGAAGAGCTTCACGGCTGGGGAGAAGCTGACACACAAGGCCGTCACCTCGCCTGACTTCGACGACGCCCTCGCCAAGGCCTACACGAAGGCCGGTCCCTACACCGAGTTCCTCTGCACCGCCATCGGATTGCCGTACTGATCGTTCGCCGGTCCGTGCGCCGGGGTCCGGCGTAGGGTGGAGGCATGGACATCGAGACGATTGCCGTGATCGCCGCCGTGCTGTTCTCGCTGCTCGCAGCCCTCCAGGTGGCTCTGGCGCTCGGTGCGCCGTTCGGGAACATCGTCTACGGCGGTCGGGTCGCATCCGCGGGCGAAGCGCTGCCGGGCCCGTGGAGGATTGCAAGCGGTGCCGCAGCCCTCGTGCTCGTCGGTTTCGCATGGATCATCCTCGCCAGGGGAGGGGTGGTCACGACGAGCGTGTCGTCGACGGTCGTGACGGTGCTGGCGTGGATGGTCGTCGCCTACATGGCGATCAACACGGCCATGAACCTCGCCTCCCGCCATCCGATCGAGCGCTATCTGCTCGGTGGTACCACCGCCGTGCTCGTCGTGTTGTGTGCGATCGTCGCAGCCGCCGGACCGACATGAGGCCGTGACCGATCGGTGGTCAGGCGAAGTGGCGAGCCGCTCGGCGAGCGAAGTCGACGAAGGCGAAATCGGTATCGAGCGACCAGCGGAAGGCAAGGCCGTCGAGGGCACCGAGCAGGAGCTCAGCCCTGATCTCGGCATCAGCGGGGGTCAGCGTGGCATCTGCACGTGCCATGGCGTCCGCGAAACGCTCCACGCGCCTGAGGTGATGGCGGAGGAATCGGCGCCGCGTTCCGTTGCCGGAGCTCTCGCCCTGGAGGGCGGCCATGACGTAGACCCTGGCAAGCTCGGGCTGCTCCTCGAAGAACCGGATGTAGGCCTCGACCAGATCGTCGACGGTGTCCGATCCCGATCCCTCGGGATCGGGATCGACGGCATCGATGGCTTCGCGGACCACCCGCATCACGGCCTCTTCCTTGGAATCGAACAGGTTGTAGAACGAACCCGCCCGCACCTCGGCGCGGTCACAGATGGCCTTGAGGGTTGCGGCGTCGAGACCACCGTCGGCGAGCAGTGTGCGCGTGGCATCGATGATGCGCGCCTCGGTCTGGATGCCTGCCTGATATCGAACCACTGATCTCTCCGTCCCTGGGCCATCGTAGGAAATCTGGGCGAGAACTCAATTGTGAGTGCGCACTCCAATTTGAGTGTATACTCAAAAACCGTGGACGCCGTTCACGGCTGCGTGGGTCGGTGCCGCATCAACGCGTTGGTGGATACGAGGAGCCCATGAGCCATTACAAGAGCAACCTGCGAGACGTCGAGTTCAACCTCTTCGAGTACCTCAAGGTGGGCGACCACTACGGGGTGGCGCCTTTCGACACGTTCGACAGCGACACGGCGATGGATGCCCTGCGCGAGGTCGACCGCCTCGCCCGTGAGGACTTCGGTGCGAGCTTCGTCGATTCGGACCGGATCCCGATCCAGCTGATCGACGGCGAAGTGTCGCTGCCCGACTCGGTGAAGGCCAGCCTCGACACGTTCTTCGACGGTGGATGGCACCTCCTCGGCATCGAGGACGCCCTCGGCGGTTTCGGTGCCCCCGACTCCCTGCGGTGGGCCACGACGGAGGCCTTCGTCGGCTCGAATCCGTCGACCTTCCTGTACGCATCGGGCCTCCTCATGGCTCGCGTCATCGCAGCCGTGGGGACCGAGGAGCAGAAGCAGACGTGGGCACGGTGGATCATCGAGAAGCGCTGGGGCGCCACCATGGTGCTCACCGAGCCCGACGCCGGATCCGATGTGGGCAACGGCACCTCCAAGGCACTCCACGTCGAGGGCGACACGTATCACCTCGAGGGCGTGAAGCGCTTCATCACGTCGGGTGAGAACGACTACTACGACAACATCGTGCACCTGGTCCTGGCGCGTCGCGAGGGCGGCGAACCCGGTACGAAGGGCCTGTCGATGTTCATCGTCCCCAAGTTCCTCGTCGACGAGGACGGCTCACTCGGTGAACGCAATGGCGTGTACACCACCAACATCGAGAAGAAGATGGGCATCAAGGGTTCGGCGACCTGTGAGTTGTCGATGGGAATCGACGAGCCATGTGTCGGATACCTCGTCGGTGATGTCCACGAAGGCATCCGCCAGATGTTCCTCGTCATCGAGGATGCCCGCATGCTCATCGGCGTGAAGTCCGCCGCAACCCTCTCGACCGGCTACCTCAACTCCCTCGAGTACGCCAAGGAGCGGGTCCAGTCCGCGGACATGACCCAGATGACCGACAAGACCGCTCCGCGTGTTCCGATCATCCGCCACCCCGACGTGCGGCGCATGCTGATGCTCCAGAAGGCCTATTCGGAGGGTCTCCGCGCCTTGTGGATGTATGCGGCGATGACGCTCGACAAGGTCGCGCTCGAACCCCAGGACCCGTATTGGGCGAAGCTCAACGACCTCCTGCTCCCGCTGGTCAAGGGCTACTCGTCGGAGAAGGCCTACGAACTGCTGTCGACCTCGCTCCAGGTCTTCGGGGGTTCGGGGTTCACCCAGGACTACCCGATCGAGCAGTACATCCGCGACGCCAAGATCGACACCCTGTACGAAGGTACGACCGCCATCCAGTCGCTCGACCTCTTCTTCCGCAAGATCGCACGGGACCAGGGTCAGACGCTCATGCGGTTCGCCGAGGGCATCCTCGAGTACGTCAAGGGCGGATCGGATGAACTGGCCGGGGAGCGCCAGGACCTCGGGCATGCGCTCGAACAGCTCCAGAACCACGTCGGTGTGCTCGTCACGTACTCGATGGCCTCGATGCAGGAGCCGAGCGAGATCTACAAGGCAGGCTTCCACACCAACACGTTGCTCGAGAGCCTCGCCGAGGTGGTCATCGCCTGGCTGCTGCTCGAGCATGCCGAGGTGGCGCTCGCGGCCTTGCCGGACGCCGACGAAGCGGACACGGCGTTCTACACGGGGAAGGTCGCCTCGGCGCGCTTCTTCGTGAAGGATGCGTTGCCGAAGGTCGCCGTCCGCACGGCAGCAGCCCAGACCGAGGACGCGTGGCTCATGGACCTCCCGGACGCAGCGTTCTAGGGGGTCGGTGGGAGGTGGTCGCATCGTGCGGCCGCCTCCATCGCCCGCTAGGTTCGTCGCCATGCGTGACACGTACGAGGCCATTCTCAGACTCAAGGCACTGCGCTCGTTCGAGGACAGACCCGTGAGCGATGAGGACATGGACGCCGTGCTCGAGGCGGCCCGCTGGACCGGGTCGTCCAAGAACCGTCAGAACTGGTCGTTCATCGTCGTCGACGATCCCAGCCAGCGCGAGCGCCTCGCCGGCGCCGGGGATTTCACCGCCCCGATCGCGGCGGCTCCCGCCACGATCTGCCTCGTGCAGGAACCCGAAGGCTACGAGTTCGACACCGGGCGCGTAGCCCAGAACATCATGTTGGCCGCCGACGCGCTCGGACTCGCCACGTGTCCCATCACCTTGCACCGCGAGGAGATGGCCGCCGACATCCTCGATCTACCGGCTGGCGTCCGCTGCCGCTATGCGATTGCGATCGGCTATGCGTCGGCGGGTGCGGCACCCAAGCGGTTCGGCGGACGCAAGCCGATCTCAGAGCTCGTGCATCGCAACACCTACGGATCCACCGCAACGTCCTGACTCACACATCGAGGGCGGGCAGGCCGTCGATGCTCGTGGTGTTCCTCTCAGCCCAGTAGGTAGCGATCTCGGCATCGGAGCGATGGTCGACCCATGCGCCGAGTCGGGAGCGATCCTCCACGAAGTCCATCCGGGGCACGGCATACCCGCACGAATCCTGCACTCGATCGATGTCGATGGTGATGATCGATCGCACGCCGCGTCGTTCACCGAAGCGATCCCCGAGCTCGGGGAACCGGGCATCGGTCGGCAGGATCACGGTTCCCGATCCGTAGAGCCGCACGATGCGGGGAGGTCCGTCGAAGGCTGCGAACATCACCGTGATGCGCCCGTTCTCCCGGAGGTGGGCGATCGTCTCGGCCCCGCTCCCGGTCAGGTCGAGATAGGCCACCGATGTGGGTCCGAGGACCCGGAACGAGTCGAGGCCCTTGGGCGAGAGGTTCACATGTCCGCCATCGAGTGGCGCCGATGCGACGAAGAACAGGTGCTGACGCCCGATCCACCCGATCGTGGCGTCGTCGAGGTGATCCGTGGCACGTCCCATGGCGGGCACCCTACTCGTGGCGGATGATCCGATCGTCATGGCCCGTGTGTCCGCCTAGCCTCGGTCCTCGATGGAGAACCGAGACGTGGTGACCGAGGTCGTGACGTTCGCCGACGACGGCGATCCGGTGATGCTGCGCGGGGGTGGGACGCTCGCATCCGTCGACGTGGCCTACGAGACCTACGGCACCTTGAACGACGCGCGTGACAACGCCGTGTTGGTGTTCCACGCCCTCACCGGGAGCCAGCACGCCTCCGGTATCAACCGGTCCGTTCCCGCGGCGGGGTCACGTTGGACCGAGGAACTCCAGATCGGATGGTGGGACTCGTTCGTCGGTCCGGGCGGGGCCATCGACACCGACGAATTGTTCGTCATCTGCGCCAACTTCCTCGGCGGTTGCTACGGGAGCACCGGGCCTGCCTCGATGGATCCCGCGACCGGTCGCACCTATGGGGCATCCTTCCCTGCCGTCACGTTCGCCGACATGGTCGACGTGCAGGTCCGGTTGCTCGCAACCCTCGGGATCGAACGGCTCCGGGCCGTCATAGGGGGATCGGTCGGCGGATTCATGGCGATCTCGCTCGCCACCCGATACCCCGACCTCGTCGACATCGTGATCCCGATCGCTGCCGGTCTCGAGGTCACCGAACTCCAGACCCTGCACAACTTCGAACAGATCACCGCCATCGTGACGGACCCGACGTTCCGAGCCGGTGGATACCCGCCCGACGATCCTCCGGTGGCGGGACTCCGGCTTGCGCGGATGATCGGCCACAAGACGTTCGTCTCCCTCGACGCCCTCGCGGAACGCGCCAGATCCGAGGTCGAGCCGGACGATGGTCCGGACGCCTACGACCTGTCGAACAACCTCGAGTCGTACATGTGGCACCAGGGAACCAAGTTCGTGCAGCGGTTCGATGCGAACAGCTACTTGCGCATCATGGAGGCATGGCAGACCGTCGACCTGTGTGGTGAGGCGGGGGTCGCTGAGGTCGAGGACCTGCTCTCCGCCTGCACCGACCAGCGGTTCATGGTCTTTTCGATCGACTCCGATGTGTGCTTCTACCCCGATGAGCAACGGCGTCTGGTGGGTGCCCTGAAGCGGGCGTCCGTGCCGGTGCGCCACATCACCGTGCATTCCGACAAGGGGCACGATTCCTTCCTCCTCGAACCCGAGTTGTTCGCCCCCCACCTTCGGGCGACGCTGCTGTCGCCGTGGACCTGACACCGCGCATCGCCGTGTTCGACTCCGGCATCGGTGGGACCGGCGTCCTCGGCGCGATCCGTGAGCGTGCCCCGTGGGCGGATCTCGTGTATGTCGCCGACCACGCATTCGGACCGTATGGCGAACGAACGCTCGACGAGGTCCGTACCCGCACCGAGGTGCTCGCCCGCTACCTGACGACCGCCGGGGTCGAGATGATCGTGATCGCCTGCAACTCGGCGTCAGCCGCGGCGCTGCACCATCTCCGATCGGAGCTGCCGGACATCCCGTTCGTCGGCATGGAACCCGCCGTGAAACCGGCGGCGGAGCGCACGAGGACGGGGGTGATCGCCGTCATGGCCACCGGCGCCACCTTCCAGGGGGAGCTCTTCCGTGATCTGGTCGGACGTCACGGCAGCGATGTGACCATCGTCGAGCAGGCATGCCCCGGACTCGCCGCGGCCGTCGAGTCAGGAGCTGACGTGGGGCCGCTCCTCGACGCGTACCTCCCCACGATCGTGGAATCCGGTGCCGATGTCGTGGTGCTCGGCTGCACGCACTACCCGCTCATCCGCGATGCCATCGCCGAGCGGTTGCCCGCCGGAACCGAGCTCATCGACCCTGCGCCCGCCGTCGCACGGCGGGCGATCGACGTCGCCCACGACCGCGGGGTAGACCTCCACGGAGCGGGAGCCACGTGGTGGTGGTCGACGGCACGTCGCTCCGATGCCCTCGACGGAGAGACGTGGGAACCGATCGACATCGATCCATGGGCGCTCGTGGCCGTGCGCATCGGTGAGACATCGCTCGGTGTCGTCGTGGACGACATCACCTCGATGGATGTCGACGTGGTGACCAACGCGGCGAACCCGGAGCTGGCCCATGGGGGTGGCGTCGCCAGGGCCATCGCGGTGGCAGGTGGTCCGACGATCGACGAGGAATCGGCAGGCTGGATCGCCACGTACGGACGGTTGGAGCCGGGGGTCGCGGCGTTGACCTCGGCGGGAGCCATGCCTGCTCGGTACGTGGTGCACGTGGCTGGCCCCGTCTTCACCGAGGGCCAGGACAACGAGTCCCTGCTCGCGGCGGCCACCCTCGCGGCGCTGGACATGGCCGACGAGATCGGCGGTCGCTCGATCGCGATCCCCGCGGTGTCTGCCGGCATCTATGGATACCCGGCTGAGGAGGCAACGAGGATCATCGCAGAGTCCGTGGCCGAGTACCTCGGGGAGGGACGGTCGTCGCTGTCATCGGTCCATCTCGTCGGCTTCGACGACGCCATGGGTGGACGATTCGCGGCAGCCGTGCGCGGTCTCGACATCGAGCCGTGAGAGACGCCATGCGATAGGCTGGCAGGCATGGGATATCCGTCGGTTGGAGTACTCGGGGCCGGTTCGATGGGCGAGATCTTCGCCTCGGGATTGCTGCGTGCGGGATGGCAGCCGGACGATCTGATCCTCGCTGTTCGGCGTTCTGAACGGGCCAGGGATCTCACGCACACGACGGGGATCGCCTGCGTGATGTCCGTGATCGAGGCCAGCGAAGGCCGCGATGTCCTGATCGTCTCCGTCAAACCCAAGGACGTTCCGGCAGTCCTTGCTGCGATCGGCCCCTCCACGACGTCCGACCAGATCGTGATCTCCATCGCTGCCGGTGTGCCGATAGCGACCTTCGAGGAAGCGCTCGTGGGGGTACCCGTCGTCCGGGCGATGCCGAACACGCCATCGGCCGTCGATCTCGGCATGACCGCCTACACGGCGGGGACCACCGTCGATGACCACCAGCGCGAGCGAGCACGGTCGGTGCTCGGCGCGGTCGGTGACACGATCGAGTTGTCCGAGGACCTCTTGGATGCCGTGACCGCGGTGTCGGGTACGGGACCCGCCTACGTGTTCCTCCTCGCCGAGTCGTTGATCGAGGCAGCCATCAGGGAAGGCCTTCCCCACCATGCCGCCGAACGCCTCGTACATCAGACGCTGCGGGGATCGGGCGAGCTGCTCGCAACGTCCGACAAGTCGGCGTTCCGATTGCGTGGCGAGGTGACGTCGCCGGGTGGCACGACGGCAGCGGCGATGCACGTCCTCGAGGAAGGCGGCTTCCGCGCCCTCATCGAGGACGCCGTCCAATCAGCCGCACGCCGCTCGCGGGAACTCGGCGAGCGGAGCACACCGACGTGATGCGTTCAGCCGTACTGGCCGTGACCGAGCGAAGCGCCATGCGCCGCCTGGTGACCGAGACGCGTGCCGGCAGGGCCGTCGCCCATCGCTTCATCGCCGGGGACACGCTCGGCGAAGCCGTTGCCGTCGCCAAGCAGCTCAACGACGAGGGCATGGACGTGTCCCTCGACCATCTCGGCGAACACGTCATCGCGATCGAGGATGCCGAGGCTGCGACCGCATCGTATCTCGCATGCCTCGAGGCCATCGAAGGGGCAGGCGTTCGAGGCAACATCTCGGTGAAGCTCACCCAGCTCGGAATGGGCCTCGATGACGATGCGGCGGCGACGAACCTCGACATCCTGGCGACTGCAGCGGGGCGGATCGGGACGAGCGTGACGGTGGACATGGAGGAGTCAGCCCATACGGCCACGACCATCGAGATCTTCGCGGCGGCCCAGGAGCGCCACGGGAACCTCGGTATCGCGATCCAGTCCTACCTGCATCGGTCGGTTGCCGACCTCGACTCGATCATCCCCCTCGGCGGACTTGTCCGGCTCTGCAAGGGGGCCTATGCCGAATCGGAGGACATCGCCCACCAATCGCGGCACGATGTCGATGAGGCGTTCGATCGCCTCGCATCGATCCTCATGCACGCGGACGGCGTCGTGCCGGCCATCGCCACCCACGACGACGACCGTATCGAACCGGTGTTGCGACTCGCCGAGCGGCGCACCGAACCGTGGGAGTTCCAGATGCTCTACGGCATCAGACGCGATCGACAGGCCGAGCTCGTCGCCGCTGGTCATTCGGTGCGGGTGTACGTCCCATACGGCGTGGCGTGGTACCCGTACTTCACGAGGAGGCTGGCGGAGCGGCCGGCGAACCTGACCTTCTTTGCCCGGGCGCTCGTGGGATCGTGAACCGGTCGACGCACCGTTCGCGGATGGCGTTCCGCCCGATGGGACCGATGGACGCGCACCCCGTGCGTTCCCGATTCACCATGGTGGGGATCGCCCTGCTCGCTGCCGTGTTCGCCGCCGGAGCCACTGCGCCCGGTGACGCCGCCGCCGTCGTTGCCGACGAGGGCTACTTCATCGAGGCCGGATCCGATGCCACACCCGCGGTCGTAGGCCGGGCGGTGTCCGACGGTCGATCAGCCGGCGGACGCCTCTACGTGGTGGTTCTCGCGGATGAGCCATCCGGAGGAGCCACGACCTACGCCGACGCTGTCCTCGATGACGTGCCGCTACAGGAGGGCACCGTGCTCGTCGTGGCGCCCGAGACGGTCGGGTGGTCATCGAACAACGACATCTGGGCGACCGACGAGCTCGATCGGGCGCTCGAGGCCTCGCTCGATGGCGCCACGTCCGACGACGTCGTGTCGGCGTTCGTCTCCGAGCTCACGGATCCCGCCACCAGCGGTGGTTCTGGATGGGTCTTCGTGGCCATCGTGCTCGGCATCGCCGGCGTGATCGGTGGACTCGTGTGGTGGAGTCGCCGCAGGAGTGCCAGAGAGATGGCCGAGGCCCTCACCAGCCTCAAGCGGCGGGCCCAGCAACAGATCGACGCCCTCGCCAACGACATCCTCGACGACGAGGACGAAGTCCGCGAGGCAGGCGATGCCGTGGCCTCCGACCACTTCGACGCCGCCGCGGCGATCTATCGCGACGCCGGAGATCGCCTCTCGGCAGCGGCGACCGCCGAGGGCGTCTTGGCTGTCAGCACCGACGTCGACAAGGGCATCTGGCACCTCGATGCCGCCGAGGCCATCCTCGACGGTAGGCCGATACCTCCCGAGCCCGAGCCACCGAAGCCGCCTCCCGATCTGCGTGCGGCACCACCGTCGTCGGGGACCGCGACGCCGCCCCCCTCGACATCGAGCCTTCCCCCGCTCCCGACCTATGAGCGTCGGCCATCCCGATCATCGGGTTTCGGCGCCGATGACATGCTCAAGGCCGTGCTCGCCATGCAGGCCATGCGGACCGTGTCGGGCGGTCAGGTCCCGTTCATCGGGACGCGGTTCGTCCAGCCGCTCGGCCGGGCGTTCGTCGAGCCGTTCATCGAGTTCGGGGCGAAGCCGTGGCGGCGGCCGGCGGAGGGGTTGACCCACCGGTACGGGACGCCGGATCGCCTAGTATCGGCTTCGACCACCACTCGACCACCACGGGGGCATGATGTTCTCTCGCATTTGGGCCTACATCAAGGCGTTGTTCACCACGACGGCGGAGAACGCCATGGATCCCAAGATCGAACTCGAGGCTGCGATCAACGCGGCCAAGAAGCAGGATCAGGACCTCCGCAACCAGGCGGCGAAGGTCGTCGCCCACAGAACGCAGCTCGAGAGCCAGCTCGAGAAGGCGGCTGACACCGCAGGCGAGTCGCGCGAGATGGCCAAACAAGCGCTCCTCAAGGCTGAAGGGGCGAAGAACGCCGGTGACACCGCCGGGTACGAGAAGTGGACCCTGGCAGCGCAGTCGATCGCGATGAAGCTCCAGGCGGCCGAGAACAACCTCACGTCCCTCAAGGACCAGTACACGCTTGCCCAGGATCAGGCCGAGCAGGCCAAGACGGCGGTCCAGCAGAACTCCATGCGGCTCCAGGAGCTCTCCGCGAAGCGCATGGAGCTGCTCGGCCAGCTCGAACAGGCCAAGATGCAAGAAGCGGTCAACGACGCCGTCCAGACCATGAGTGCGTCGATGTCGGATGCGGGTCCATCCCTCGACCAGGTCGAGAGCAAGATCGAGCGTCGGAAGGCCGAGGCCATGGCACGAGCGGAGCTCCACGAGGCGACCCCCGAGGGCGCCGAGTCGGAGTTGCGCCAGGCGATCAACGTCGTCCAAGCCGACGCGAAGCTCGAGGAGCTGAAGGCCGAGCTCGGTCTCGCCACGGCCACCGAGACTCCCACAGCGCCGCCCGTTGCCGAAGGCGAAGCAACGGAGTCGTGATCTCCCGGCCGGGATCCTGCCTCTGCGACTCAGCGATTATCATGTGTGGGTGATCGGACCCGAGGAGCGCACGTGACGACGACGGAAGCCAAGCCCGAGGAGACCACCGCCTCGGAGGAACCGTCCCCGCCACCGATTGCCGCCCTCCTGTGGATCGTCGCGGCACTGTCGTTCTTCGGGACGCTCCTCCTGTGGTTCCTCGGCGAGCTCCCCGACGAGGGGGACTTCGCGATCACGAGACCGATCTTCGGGAACATCCCCGAGTTGCTCGTCGCCATGTTCTACATCATGGTCGCCGTGTTCCTGGCGGTGTCGATCGGTCTGTTCGCCATGCGGGCGAAGAACTGGGAACGCGGATCGTGGGAACAGCGCAGCGGTGACTGGAAGCGTCGTCTCCGGCGATTCCTCGACGCTGTCACGATGCGAACCGTCGCTGAGGACAAGGCTGCGGGCGCGATGCACGCCCTCATCTACTGGGGTTTCGTGGTCCTGTTCATCGGAACGGTGACCCTCGAGATCGACCATCTGGCCCCGACGAACCTCAAGTTCCTCCATGGCACGTTCTATCAGGGGTACTCGCTCGTGCTCGACATCGCGGCGATCGTGTTCCTCGCTGGCCTCGCGTGGGCTGCGATCCGCCGATACGGGACGAAGCCGTGGCGGATCCGTTCCAAGAGCCGACCCGAGGACGGATGGATCCTCTTCGTGCTGGCGGCGATCGGTGTGACGGGACTCCTCACCGAGGCTGCCCGCATCACCGTCATGGGCCGTCCGGACTTCGAGGTCTGGTCGATCGTCGGCTACCCCTTGTCAGCGCTGGTTCCCGAAGCGACGGCGTCGGGATTCCATCAGGCGATGTGGGTGGCGCACTCCGTGGCGTTCGTGGCCTTCCTGGTGGTGCTGCCGGTCACCAAGTTGCGTCACATGATCACGTCGCCCGTCAACCTCGCCCTGTCGCCGAAGGAACGGCCAAAGGGCGCGATGAAGCCGGTTCCGAACCTCATGGAGGCAACCGACATCGAGAGCCTCGGGGCATCGACCGTCGGCGAGTTCACGTGGAAGCAGCTGCTCGACACGGACGCATGCACGATCTGTGGTCGGTGCACCTCGGTGTGTCCGGCGAACACGACGGGCAAGCCGCTGGATCCCCGCGAGATCGTGCTCAAACTCGGGACGGTTGCATCGATGACCGCGGACCCTCACCAGTCGCCACCGGTGGGTGTGGATGGGGCGATCACGGTGACGTCGGACAACGTCTTCGAGCTCATCACCGACGAGGAGCTGTGGGCGTGCACGACGTGTCGGGCATGTGACGAGATCTGTCCGGTGGACATCGAGATCCTGGACAAGATCCTCGACATGCGCCGGTTCAAGGCGCTCATGGAGGCCGACTTCCCGAGCGAACTCGGCAAGGCGTACGTGTCGATGGAGAACTCGTCGAACGTCTACGGCGTCGACCAGAACACGCGTGGCGACTGGACCGATGCGCTCGACTTCCCCGTCAAGCGGCTCGACGAACCCGGGGTGACGGCTCAGTACCTCATGTGGGTCGGATGTGCGGGTTCATTCGACGACCGCAATCGCAACGTGACCATCGCCACCGCACGCCTTCTGCACAAGGCGGGTGTCGACTTCGGCATCCTGGGTTCCAAGGAGCTGTGCACCGGGGACCCGGCGCGACGCACAGGAAACGAGTATGTGTTCCAGGGTCTCGCACTCCAGAACATCGAAACCCTCAACGATCTGGGGGTCGAGACGATCATCACGCAGTGCCCCCATTGCTTCAACACCCTCGGCAACGAGTACCCGCAATTCGGTGGGGACTACCACGTGGTCCATCACTCGGAGTTCCTCAGCCAACTGGTCGATGAGGGCAGGTTGGTTCCCGAGTCGACGGGGGAGACGATCGTCTTCCACGATCCGTGCTACCTCGGTCGCCACAACGACACCTTCCTCGCCCCGCGCACGATCGTGGATGCAACCGGGATCCGCGTCGAAATGAAGCGCAACGGGACGAACTCGTTCTGCTGCGGTGCCGGTGGCGGCAAGTTCTGGTTCGAGGAACACACCGGCAAGAAGGTCAACATCGACCGAACCGAGGAAGCGGTCGGTACCGGCGCCGACATCGTCGCCACCGGATGTCCCTTCTGTTACGTCATGATGGACGACGGGGTCAAGGAGATCGGCGCCGATGAGAACGTCATCGTCCAGGATGTGGCGATGCTCCTCGACCGCCAGACCCGATAGGGGAGTCGGGCCCTACGCCCCACCTTCCACGTCGTCGCTCGCCTTGCGGGACTTCTTCTTCTTGATGGTCATCACGACGGCGACGACGACGCCGACGACCACGAGCATGATGAAGAGCTTCCGCAGGCCGTGTTTGGCCTCTTCGGTCGCCTCGATGACATCCTCGGCCTTGGTCAGGGCGACCTGGACCTTGTCGAGACCGGTCTGTAGTTGGTCGACCCGATCCTGGGCCAGAACCACTCGTTCCGTGCTGGTCATGGTGCACCTCCAGTTCCCATGATCCCACGCCACCGCAGCGTGCGAGCCGGGAATCCCACCCGGACGTCGTGTTCTTGCGTACATAGCGTTCATCCAGGGTGAACGCCATCTACGCAAGAACACATAGCCGCGGCGTCTCTACTCTTTCGGGATGCGTCGATTTGCCCTTCCCGTCCTTGCCATCGCGTTGATCGTCGCGGCGTGTACGCCGAGCGACAGTGACGACACCACCACGACCACCACGGTTGCGCCGTCGGAGTCGACGACGACCACCGTCGCTGCCGACGAGGCGCTCGATCCCGACGGGTTCTTCGTCAACCTCATCTGGCATCAGCACCAACCGCTGTACCCCAAGGACGCCGACGGGGTCGTCACCCGCCCATGGGTACGGGTCCACGCCACCAAGGACTACTACGACATGGCTGCGATGATCGACGACTACGAGGGTCTCCGGGTCTCGATCAATCTGACGCCGGTCCTCCTCCTCCAGCTCGAGGACATCGTCAACGGCGCCAAGGACATCTACTGGGTCAAGACCGAGATCCCCGCCGACGAGTTGACGCAGGATGACAAGGACTTCATCCTCGCCCGCTTCTTCGACATCAACCCGAAGATCATCGACCGCTTCCCGCGCTACCGCGAGATCCGGGACCTTCGTGATGCGGGAACCGAGTTCTCGGTCGACGACTGGCGCGACCTCCAGGTCCTGTGGAACCTCGGGTGGACCGATCCGCGATTCCTCGCCGACGAACCCCTCGTCGCGCTCGTCGACAAGGGCAGGGATTTCACCGAGGACGACAAGAAGGTGCTCCTCGACGCCCACTACGAGATCGTGTCGAACGTCGTCGATGTTCACAAGCAATTGTGGGATGCCGGGACCATCGAGGTCACCACGACGCCCCTTGCGCACCCGATCCTCCCGCTGATCGGTGACACGGATCAGGCGCTGGTCGGCGACCCGTCGGCGATCATGCCGTCGAACCGATTCCGTGAGATCAGCGACGCCGTTGAACAGGTCACGCGTGGGCTCGACGAGGCCGAGCGGATCCTCGGCAAGCGTCCGACCGGCATGTGGCCGGGTGAAGGATCGGTCAGCCAACTCGTGACGCCGATCTGGGCCGGACAGGGCGTCGAGTGGGTCGCGACCGGAGAGCACGTCGTAGGGGAGACGCTCGGTATCGGATCCTTCACGAGGGACTCCAATGGAACCGTCCAGGAAGCCGACGTCCTCTATCGCCCCTACGCCGCCCAACACGCACGAGTCCCCCAGCTCCCCATGTTCTTCAGGGACGTCGAGCTCGCGGACCGCATCGGCTTCGAGTACTCGGGATCGTCCGCAGGAGCGGCAGCGGATGACTTCATGGGACGCCTCGAGAACATCAGGGAGCAGATGGACGCCGTCGGGCACGACGGCCTGCGCGTGGTGACGATCGTCGTCGATGGCGAGAATGCGTGGGAGAACTACGACAACGACGGTATCGACTTCCTCGATGCGCTCTACACCGAGCTCACCACGGCCGATTGGCTCCGGACCGTCACGCCATCCCAACTGATCGACGCGTTCCCCGACGAGTTCTCGCCGCTCCCCGACGTGTTCCCAGCGTCGTGGTTCCAGCCGAACTTCGCAACATGGATCGGCGAACTGCAGGAAGCCAAGGCGTGGGACTACCTGTACGAAGTGCGCGACGACCTTGCACGGGCCGAGGCATCCGTGGACGCTGCAACGTATGAAGCAGCGTTCACGTCCATGCTCTTCGCCGAGGGCAGCGACTGGTTCTGGTGGTATGGATCCGACCAGGAGTCCGGAGACGATGGCTATTTCGACGCCGCCTACCGTGAGCTGCTCGGGCAGGTATACGACGCCCTCGGTCAGGACCGTCCGTCGTTCGTGCGGGTCCCGATCATCCCCGATCCGGCGCAGGACCCGGATAGAACGCCTGAGACCCTCATCGAGATACCGATCGGGTCCCTCGATGACGAGGCCTGGTCGCAGGGCGGCCTCTATGACGGTTCGGTCCCCCTGCGGTGGGCGTTCGATGCAGAGAACCTGTATCTCCGCCTCGACGGCATCGATGGGGCACAGACCGAGGTGTACCTCGGTGTGCCATCCGCGGAGACGGTGACCGGTTTGAGTGTGGGCGTCGCCGAAGAGTCCGAGCGACAGGTGCTCGGCTTCGACGCCTCGCTCGTGATGAGGGTCTTCCCTGACGGCACCGTCCGCCTTCCGGATCCGCCGGCAGCGACGCCTGAGGACATCGACGCGCTCTTCGCCTCGGGGACCGAGCTCGAATCAGCCGCTCGCGACGGTGACGTCGAGTTCGCCGTTCCCCTCGAGGCCCTCGGAGCGATCGGCGTCGGCGACCGGATCTCGATCCTGGCGATCGTCGATGAGCCCGGAGCCGACACCAAGGCACCCGGCGAGAGCCGCGGCACGATCCAGGTGCCTGACATCGCGAATGTGGAGGTCGTCTTCACGAGCACTGACCCGACGGGTGACGATGTCGGTCCCGGTGGCTACACGTACCCGACCGACACGGTGTTCCAGCCCGGCTCCTATGACCTCACGGACTTCACGGTGGGATTGTCCGGTGATGAGATCGTGTTCGAGTTCCTCGTCGCGGCACCCATCACCAATCCGTGGGACAGCCCCACAGGCCTGTCCATCCAGACCTTCGACGTCTACGTGGACGTCGATCCGGGTGCCGCCACCGGTGCACGTCGGATGATCGCAGGCCGCAATGCCGCCCTCGATGCCGATCATGGATGGGAGCGGGCCCTGACGATCGAGGGTTGGGAGCCTGCACTGTTCGTCGCAACGAGCGACGGGGACGTCAACGAGACCCTGCCGACCCTCACGACCCTCGTGTTCGGCGACAAGGGTCGGGTCGTCGTGCGCCTGGCGCGAGACCTGTTCCCCGACGGCGACCCTTCGACCTGGGGTTATGCCGTTGCGGTGATGTCCCAGGAGGGTTTCCCCTCGTCGGGTGTCCGGCGCATCCGGGACGTCACGTCAGCGGCCCAGCAGTATCGCATCGGCGGTTCCGACGGCTCGATCAACGCCACGCGGATCATCGACCTCCTGTGGCCGGACGAGGGCATCCAGGAACAGATGCTCACGCCGCCGACACCCATCGCGTCTGGCAACCTCGACGACCTCACTCCGGATGACTTCGCCCAGGTGGTGCCGCTGTCCGCAGGGTGATCGGCCGGTCCCGCTGACGGCGGGCCCGGGAGGGGGCCCGGGTCGGAGAGAGGGCTTGGGTGCGATCAGCCGTGACGTGCGGGGCCCAGGGCGAGGCGACGCGGAGCTTCGCCGCTATCCCTTCACGGCCCCGCCGGTGAGGCCCGAGATGATGGCTCGCTGCGCCACCAGGAAGGTGATCACGATCGGTGCTGCCCCGATCACGGCGGCCGCGCTCAGCAGACCCCACGACGCGGTGAAGTTCGCCGTGGTGAACAGCTGCAGCCCGACGGCCAGCGTGAAGTTCTCGGTGGAGGACAACAGGGTCCGCGCCAGGAGGAACTCCGAGAACAGGTTGATGAAGCTGATGATGAAGATCACGGCCAATGCCGGGCGTGCCAGCGGGAGGATGATCCTCGAGAAGATCGTCCAGTGGCTCGCACCGTCGACCCGAGCCGACTCGTCCAGCGACATCGGGACGGTGTCCATGAAGCCCTTGATGAGGAACGTGTTGAAACCGATCGCGCCGCCGAGGTAGACGAGCATGAGGCCGGGGATCGTATCGAGGCCGATGGCAGGGAACACGTTGCCGATCTCGATCATGATCAGCAGGATCGCGACGAACGCCAGGAACTGCGGGAAGATCTGGACGAGCAGGAGTGTCAGGAGCCCGACCCTACGGCCGGTGAACCGGAATCGCGAGAAGGCGTACGCGGCCATCGAGGCGAGTACGACGTTGAAGCTTGCTGCGCCGAGCGAGACGACCCACGAGTTCCGCAACCACGTGACGAATGGCGTCAGTGTCGGATTGTCGAAGAAGGTCTGGTACGACTCGGTGTCGAAGGTCGTGGGGATGAACGTCGCCGCGGCGAGGTTGTCCTGACCGGACAGCGATGACGAGATGATGTACATCACCGGGTAGAGAGCGAACAGCACGGCGGCGATGGCGACGAGGTGGCGCCACCCGAGCATCCGGAGCCAGGTCCCGAACGACAGCTTCGAGTACACCGGCTTCTTCTTGCGCTGGGAGCGGCGCTGGCGCAACGACCAGGCCAGCCCACTGCCGGGACGAGCAGCGGACGCGGTGTCGAGTCGATCCTCGATGCCGCTCTCGGTGACGCGTGGATCGCCGTCAGCCATAGGTGTCCTCCAGGCGTTTCGTGAACCGGAAGCTGAACGCCGATATCAGGAGCAGGAGCAGGAAGATGATCATGGTGACAGCGGACGCGAGACCGAACTGGTTGCCGCGCCCGGACGCGTTGGCGAGGTTGAAGGTGAACGAGATGAGGATGTCGGTGTGTCCCACGGGAACGTCGGCGCCGAGCACCGGCGGGCCGCCGTTGGTGAGCAGGTAGATCAGGTTGAAGTTGTTGAAGTTGAAGGCGAAGGATCCGATCAACAGCGGGGCGAGGGACACCATCAGCAAGGGGAATGTGATGCTGCGGAACACGCGGCGGCCCTTTGCGCCGTCGGTGCGTGCCGCCTCGAGGATGTCCTCGGGGATCGACTGCAGGGCACCCGTCGCCAGCAGGAACATGTAGGGGAAGCCCAGCCACAGGTTGACGAAGAGCACCGTCACCTTCGCCCAGGTGGGGTCCGAGAGCCATCGGATGGGATCGACCCCGAGCAGGTCGTAGAGCGGGCTGAGCAGTTCGTTCACGGTACCGAATGACGAGTTGAACAGGCCTCGCCACACGAGGATCGACAGGAACGCCGGGATGGCGTACGGGATGATGTAGATCGATCGGTAGAACCGGACGCCGCGCATCCGTTCGTGGTGCAGTGCAAGGGCGAGCATGAGGCCGAGGGCGAAGGTCAGTGCGACGCTCAGGAAGGCGAACACGAAGTTCCAGATGAACACCCTGACGAAGGGTCCCCGGATCAGCTCGTTCGTGAACACCCGTCCGTAGTTCTTGAGGCCGATGAAGGTGACCCAGCCGGGTGTCAGAACGTCGCCGTCATCACATACGAAGTTCCCAACCGTGGCTTCGGTGTCACCCGTGGTGCACTGCCGCTCGAGGGCCGTGTCGGTGAGGGTGTCGGTCTCCTCGTCGTACACCCACCGTTGGCTCGCCTGGACGACCCGTCCCTGGGACAGCCCGAGGATGACGACCTCACCCTGTTCGATGTCGATGACGAGGGCGGCGAAGTCGACCTGGGTCGACAGCTGGAACACCTCGCGTTGGGTCAGCAGGCGGAAGCCGCCGACGTTCTCAGGCGGTACGGCGTCGTCGGGTCCGAACGTCCCCGTGGCCTCGACGGCGCCATCGATCGGCGGTTCGCTCCTGGGTCGGCCCTGTCCGAAGATGAACTCCCCGCTCTCGGGATTGACGAGTAGGAGCCGGAACTCGCCGGCGTCATCGCTGTACACGTAGAGGTCGAACAGCTCACCGGCCGACTCCGGGTCGACGTACACCTGACCCTCGAAGAACTCGATCGTCTGGGCCTTGGAGTTCACATTGCCGGTCTGGTAGTTCGTCAGCGAGACGTACACCGTGTAGATGATCGGGATGACGACGAAGATCCCCATGAAGATGATCCCGGGCGTCACCCACCGCAGTGCGAGGGTGTTGGGCCACAGGTACACCCAGTTGATGAACACGGTCCCGACGACGAGGAGGACCATCATCAGGCGGTTGGAGCCCTCGGTCGAGATCAGGACCAGGAACGAATACAGGGCCAGGGCATCGAAGATGGCGATGGCGAAGAGCTTGAACCAGAATCCACGGCCGTATTCGCGAAGTGATCGTGCCAAGCCCTCTCGACCTTTCCCGACCGGGCGATTCTACGCATGTCAGGCGCCGTGCGCAGATCGCACCCTGAACGCGAGAACGGGGAGGGCTGAGCCCTCCCCGTTCCGTGAACGTCGAGCGTTCGTGATGGCTTCGGTCAGCCTTCGTTGATGACGGTCGTCACCTGCTCGGCAGCGTTCGTCATGGCGGTCTCGGCGTCGATGTCACCGTTGCGCATGGCAAGGATGTTGTCGCCGACCGGACCCCAGACCGCACCCATCTCGGGCACGTTCGGGAGCGGCGAGCCCGTCGACGCAGATGCGCCGAAGGTCGCGAAGATCGGGTCATCGGAGATGGCCTCGAGCGTTGCGATGTTCGCTGCACCACGAGGATCGGCCTCGAAGAGGGCGAGCTGTGCTTCGGGGGTTGCGATGAAGTTCAGGAGGAACTCGGTCGCAAGGGCCTTGTTCTCGGAGAACTCGGACAGGAAGAAGCCCTGCACGCCGACGAACGGGTTCATCGACTGGCCATCGATCGTCGGAAGCGTGGTGACGCCCCAGTTGACCGTGTCCTGATCGTTGAGCGTCCCGAGCTCCCACGGGCCCGTGAGCCAGAAGGCCTGGCTGCCCTCGAGGAACAGGTTCTTGGCATCGTCGTAGTTCGTCGAAGGGACGTACCCATCGGCGATGAGGTTCTCGAGCACCGTCAGACCGGCGATCGAACCCTCGGAGGCGAGGCCGACGTCCTGGACATCGAAGCCCGTTGCGGCGTCGTAGCCGAAGATGTAACCACCCTGCGCCGAGATGAACGGGTAGTGGTGGTATGCATCGCCTGCGTCGTTACCGCCTGGGATGCCGAGGCAGCTCTCCACCTCGATCGCGTCACACGCTGCGGTGAGCTCCTCGATCGTGGCGGGGGCCTCGGTCACGAGGTCCATGTTGTAGTACAGCGCCACGGCTTCCGTTGCGTACGGCAGGCCGTGCTGGGCACCCTGGTAGTTCAGGGCCGCAACGCTGGCCTCGGTGAACTCACCGGTGCGGGTTCCGAGGTCGAGGACGGCGAGGGCACCGTTGGTGGCGAGCTCGCCTACCCAGTCGCTCGCACCGACGAAGAGATCGGGACCTTCGCCCACGGGACCCTTGGTGATGACTTCCTCACGGATCGACCCGAAGTCGACGAGGACGATCTCCACATCGACGCCGGTTGCCTCGGTGAAGGCGGGTACGACGGTCTCGAGCGCGGTAGCGCGCTTCTCGTCGGCCCAGATGACGATCGGAGGCAGGGCCTCGGTCGTCGTCGTGGTTCCCTCGGTGGTCGTGGTTGCTTCGGTCGTGGTTGTCTCTGCTGCGGTTGTCGTGGTCGTTTCCTCGGTCCCACTGTCGCTGTCGCCGCAAGCGGCTGCGAGCAGGGAGAAGGCGAGAATGACCATGACCCACATGGTGTACCGACGCTTCATCGTGTCGGGTCCTCCTGTTATTCGAAAGTGTTCCGCCACCGAACCGGTGACATCCCGAGTGTATGCGCGTTCCGATCTTCTTGCAACCACTTGCTGCAAGGCTTGCAATAGTCTTGCAAGTCCTGCATCATGACGACGATGAGACCACGCCTCGCCGAGATCGCTGACAAGGCCCACGTATCGGAGGCCACGGTGAGCCGCGTCCTCAACGCCAAGCCCGGCGTCGCCAACTCGACGCGACGCAAGGTGCTCGATGTCCTCGCCGACATGGGCTATGAGGACGTCCATCGTCAGCACACGGGCTCGGGTGCCATCGGCATCGTGACGCCCGAGCTGACCAATCCCTTCTTCCCGCACCTCGCCCAGCACATCGAATCGGTGCTCGCCCACCACGGCTACATCTCCCTCGTCTGCTCATCGACGGCCGAGACGGTGCACGAGCAGGATTTCCTCGACTTCCTCGCCGGCCAACACGCATCCGGTGTGGTGGTGATCAACGGACGATATGCACTGCCCGGTGTCGGATACGGGCCCTACGAGGCCCTCGCCGCACGTGGTGTGCCGGTCGTGCTCGTCAATGGGTTCCAGGGCACACCACCGCTGCCTGCCGTGGGGGTGCGCATCGCCGACGCCGCCTCCGACGCGGTCGAGCACCTCGGCGCCCTGGGTCACCGGCGGATCGGCCTCGTGGTCGGACCCACCCGCTACCCCACGGCGGGCGACTTCGTCACCGGGTACCGATCCGCCCTCGCATCGATGGGCATCGACTTCGATCCGACGCTCGTCTCGGAGACCCCATGGACGCTCGAGGGTGGTCAAGCCGCTGCGGCACCGCTCCTCGAGAACGGGGTCACCGGCATCGTGTGCTCGAACGACCTGATGGCCGTGGGCGTGGTTGCGGCGGCGCAGGCCTGGGGAGCCTCGGTTCCCGACGACATCTCCGTGATCGGGTTCGACGGTTCCCCGCTCGCGGGATTCACGGATCCACCGCTCACGACCCTTCGCCAACCGGTTGCCTCCATGGCGACCGCCGTGGCGTCGCTGCTCGTCGGCGACCACCGCAACAATGCAGCGGTGCCGGTTCAGCGGTTCAAGGCAGAGCTCGTGATCGGGAAATCGACCGGTCGTCCGAAGGCCTCGGCCTAGCGGTCGACGTCGGGTATCCGACCGCCGAGGTCACCCCACTGCCACGAGGTCGAGTCCTCGCTCCAGTACATCGGCGTCGACGGTGTGGTGCCCGATGCGTGTCTTCGCTCCACGATCGCCTTCACGGCCTCGACCATGTCGTGATCCCCGTCGAAGGTCATCGGGACGCGCCCGACGTTGAGGCCGGCCTCGGCCTCGGTGCGGTCGTGGGTGAGCGCCTGTTCGGTGCCGTAGAAGAAGCTCGGGACCCCGGGCATGCCGAAGAGGATCTCGAGGCCTCGGACCAGGGTCGATTGGTCGTCGCCCCACAGCTTGATGGCCCGCCCCATGTCGTGGTTGTCGATGAAGCGCACCCACGAGAAGTCCTGTGGGGAGATCGCCGCCGCTGCTTCGCGCTCGATCTCGGCGAAGTCACGCGGCGAGAGCTTTCCCGAGAGAAGGGCCTGGAGGCCGTAGGCGAAGGGGAAGTCGGTGACCCCGTCGAGGATGCCGCCGTATCGACGGCACAGAGCGGGGGTGGCCGTGACCTCGCCGAAGAGCCACACCTCGGGGTCGATGGCCTCGATCTCCTCGCTCAGGGCAGCGAAGAAGGACTCGCTCGGCCCGAGGGCGTGGTCGATCCGGTATCCGTCGATGCCGAACTCCTCGACCCAGTAGCGGGCGACCTCGATCATCGCCGCACGTGCGCCGGGGTGGTCGAGGTTCACCTTGGGCATCGAGACAGAGGTGAAGAACATCAGGTACGAGCCGTCGTCCTCGAGGAAGAACCAGTCACGCTCGGGTCCGCCGGCGCGTGCGCTGGTGAACCACGGGTGGTCGATCGACAGGTGGTTGGGGACGAGGTCGAGCACGATCCTGATGCCGCGGGCGTGCGCCTCCCTGACCAACACCCGCAAGGCGTCATCGCCTCCGAATCGCTCATCGATCGACATCATGTCGATGGTGTCGTAGCCGTGGTAGCTCGAACAGGTGAAGATCGGGGTCAGCCAGATGCAGTTGACGCCGAGATCGGTGAGCCAGTCGAGGTTGGCGGTCACACCATGGAGGTCCCCGCCGGCGAAGTCGAGATCGTTCTCCGGAGCGGCGATCGGGCCGTCGGCATTGGCGAATCGATCAACGAAGATCTGGTAGACGACGGCATCCTGTGTCCATAGCGGTGGCCGACGTGCCGTCACACGATGCGTGAAGACGCGGGCGAGCTCGTGGGGGAGACGGCCGTCGGCGTAGTGCAGGTGACCGGAACGGTGGACGGCCTCGACGATGTAGTGGACGGTCGTGTGGTCGGGACGACCGGGCAGTGTCGCCGTCCATGCATCACCGGTTCGATAGAAGGGAATGACCGAACCCTGATCCCGGATCTCGTGCGAGGTGAAAGGTCCGGCGCCCTCGAGTACATAGGCGTTCAGCTCGTTGTACCCGGGCACGGTCGTGGCCCGCAGGGTCACGGGATCCCCGGGCCGGATGACCGCAAGCGATCGGTCGTACTGATGGCTGACGGCGAATCCGCCCTCGATGTCGAAGTTCCCGAAAGCGAAGTTGACTGCTGACCTGCGTGTACTCATCGCTCACGACGATAGGTCGCCGAGCGCCGCTGCGGACCCTCCCGGTGGTCCCGTACGATGCGTCCATGTCGGACATCATCGTGACGGCGATCGTGGCGATCGTGATGGTCCTCGGCCTCGCCGGCACGGTGCTCCCCATCCTCCCCGGTCTGTGGCTCATCTGGGCTGGCGCCGTCGGCTACGGACTCGCGCTCGACTTCGGTGTCTTCGGGTGGGCTGCGATGGTGCTCATCACCGCGCTCGCGGGGGGAGCGACAGCGGCGGGACTCCTCCTGCCCCAAAGACAGGCGACCGACATCGGCCTCGGGTGGTGGTCCCAGGTGCTCGCAGCAGGATGCTCGGTCATCGGCCTCTTCGTGATACCCATCGTCGGGGCGCCACTGGGGTTCATCGTCGGTGTCGTCGCCTCGGTGGTCGTCGAGACCCGGGATCTGCGTACGGCGCTCCCGTCGGCCTGGCGCGTTCTTCGATCGATGTTGATCGCCTCGGGTATCCAGCTCGCTGCGGGTGCGGGCATGATCGCCGTGTGGATCGCTTGGGTGGTCGTGGCGTGAAGGGCTGGTCATGGCGACCCCGACCGAATGCCCCTCGACACCCGGACGCACCGACCGATCAGCTCTGCGCTCGCATGCCGTCAGGCACGGTGCCGATTGCTGTCTAGCCACCTCTCGCACCGGTAACTAGTGCTCAAGCCGAGCGCTGGGATTCCGATTCTTCTCGGGAGGGGAAACCACCTCACGAGCAACCACCACACCATCCCGGCCAGGACCACATCACCATGCCACACCAACGGCGAGCCTCACGGCACCGTGTCACCCGGATCATCCTCGCGATGGCCGTGTTTGCCACCTCGATTTCCTTCGTATTCGCAACGGACACACCTGAGGCCCAAGCAGGACCACCTCCGGTCCTCTTCGCCTACGTGCCACTCCCGACGGACGACTACCAAACCGCCCTCTACACGGTGAACACAGCATCCGGTACGAGCATGCGGGAACGGATCGGCATCACGATCGCCGCAGCCGGTTCGACCATGTACTACGACCATTGGGAGGACGGGTACGAGTCCGACATCGCCAACCCCGTCCAGTCGTCGAGTCAGATCTGGGGCGACGGAGACCCCTCGAACGGCAACGCAGATACCTTCTGCGCGTCGGGATGTTCCGGAGACGTCTTCACGGCCGGCGCCGTCCTCTTCTTCGAGAACACCATTCCCACACCGCGGACGACGGACCGGTACTTCGATGGGTCCGACAAGGTCGCGGCGACCCGCGGGTTCACGGTGACCAAGGCTGGCTGGGGTGACATCGGTCCCGTCCACGCCGGTTCGGTCGCGGCGTTCGACACCTCCAGGTTCGGTACGTTCTTCGAGGTTCCGGTGGGTGAGAACTCCGTCGGCGGAACGCTGGGCAGCAACCCGTTCAACTACACGGGCGTCTCGGTGATGGCGTCGCGGCCGAACACTTTCGTGCAGATCGATGTCGATGGCAACGGCACCTACGACCAGTCACAGACCCTCGATGAGGGCGAGACCATGTTCCTCAATGGGGGTCTCTCCCAAGGCGCTCGCATCGCAGCGAACCAACCTGTCCAGGCCCACCTGCTCACCGGAGATCGAACGGCGAGCTACGAGGACCGGTGGTTCGAGCTCTTCCCCGTTGCGGTGTGGGACAACTCGTACTTCGCATCGGCCGTCACGGCCGCGGGATCGAACTCGGGCGACCGAACCGAGCTCTGGGTCTACAACAACAAGAGTTCCAGCATCAGCGTCGACGTGGAGGGCCCATCGGGCACTCTCACGACCCTGACCGTGCCGGCGAGGGGGGTCACGCGATACTCGCCTCCAGCCAGCACTGCCGTGGAGCTGACCTCGGCGAGCACCTTCTACGCCCTCGGGGCGATCGGAACGCAGACTCCTGCGAACTCCGAGGTCCACGACTGGGGGTACACGCTCGTCCCCACATCGGTGCTGACGCCTTCGGTGGTGATCGGATGGGCACCCGGCAACTCGGCATCCCCGCCGACCCAGAACTACTCGGCGGTCTGGGTCGCGGCAACGTCTGCGACGACCATCTACGTCGACTACGACGGAGACGGCACCTCCGACACCTCCTTCGCGTCCGCGGCCTACCAATCGACACCGGTCTTCGATCCCGGGGACAACAACATGACGGGTGCGCGGATCTACACGACCGATGGCACCGCCATCACCGCTGCCTACGGTCAGGACCCTTCTGTCGCTCCGGATGGCGGCACCGCGCTCGACCTCGGTATCACCGTCGTCCCGTCCACGGCCCTGGTCGTCACCAAGGACGTCACCCTGTCCAACGACGTGGCCGGTGACGGACTCGTGAACCCCGGTGACACGATCCGATGGGACATCACGGTGTCCGACGCAGGTGCGCTGTCACTCACGAACGTATTCGTCAGTGACACGATTCCACTCAACACGACCTACGTGCCAGGGTCCTCCGTCGCCGACTTCGGCGCAGGGACGGTCGTGGTTCCCGATGACACGGCTCCTCCTGCTGCCACCGCGTTTCCCTTCGACGAGGGCGGCTATGCACTGGGAACGATCGACCCCGGTTTGTCGTTCAGCGTGCGGTTCGAGACAGTCGTCGACGATCCGATACCCGCAGGGACCGATCGCATCACGAACGTGGTCAACGTCACATCGAGCCAGACCTCCGCGTCCGCCGCTGCGGACGCGCCCGTATTCGTGCCGAGCCTCGACATCGAGAAGACCTCGTCGACGGGCGGCACACCGCTCTCGCCTGGGGACACCTATAGCTACGACATCGTCGTCACCAACACCGGTGACACGTTCAACACGAATGTCGTCGTGACCGATCAGCTTCCTGACGGCGTGACCTGGGTCTCGACAGCGGTCACCGCCCCTGTCACGTCATCGACCACCATCTGGGCGGATGACTTCGAAACCGACACCTGGACCGGTGGATCGGGCCCGTGGGTCGGCGGCTGGGGTGAGATCAATGACGACACGAACCCGAACAACGGCGACGTCCGGATCGACGTCGACAACAGCTCCGAGCGACTCCACATCGACGACTCGTCCCGTGGTGCCTTCCGGCGAATGGGTGACCTCTCGGGCTACGACTATGTCGAGGTGTCCTTCGACTACCGGCGAGAAGGCCTCGACTCGGAGTTCGAGTGGCTACAGGTCGACATCTCACCCGACAATGGCAACGCCACCTCCGGCACCTGGAACCCGCTACTCCGCTTCGAGGGACCAGCCACCGATCCGTCCTACCTCTCGGCTACTGCCCCGATCACCTCGCTCGTCAACACGACCGCAGGCGCAGTTTCGGTCGTGCGATTCGCCACATCTCCGACGATGGACGACGCCGATGACGTCTACGTCGACAACGTGGTGATCACGGCTCTCGAGCGTGCGAGCATCCTCGCTCCGGGCGTCGAACCCACGGTGGGGAATGGCTATGCGCTCACGGCTTCCCCGCTCGACCTCGGTCCCGGTGATGTCGCAGCCATCACGGTCGAGGTGCGGGTCGACGATCCCATGGTGCCGTTCTCGGACACGCTCGTGAACACGGCGCTCGTCACATCCGACCAGCAACCGCTTCCATCCGGCAGTCAGGTCACCGACATGGTCGAGCTCGTGGACATCGAACTCGACAAGGCCATCACGGTTCCCGCCGGAATCGCGGGTCAGAACGCCACGTTCAGGCTCACCGTGACGAATCAAGGGCCGACCGACGGCACGGGTGTCGAGGTGACCGATCAGCTCCCGGCAGAGTTGGATCATGTATCGAACACGCCGTCGCAGGGCACCTACGACGACATCACCGGCGTCTGGGATGTCGGTGACCTGGCCATGGGTGCCTCGGCGACCCTCGACATCGTCGCGACGGTGCTGTCCAACGACGAGTTCACGAACACGGCTGAGGTCACGGCGACCGACCAGCGCGACGCGGACTCGACGCCGGACAACGATGTCGCGTCAGAGGACGACCAGGACTCCGTGACGATCGACATCGTCGAGGGTGCAGACCTCGAGGTGACCAAGGCTGTCACGACACCGGCGGCATACGTCGGCGAGAACGTCACATTCACGATCACCGTGACGAACCAAGGACTGTTCCCAACCACCGCAGTCGCCGTCACCGACCTCCTCCCGGCCGGCCTGACGTATGTCTCCAACACGCCATCGCAGGGCACCTACGCCTCCGGTACCGGTGTGTGGGATGTCGGGGATCTCGCCGTGGGCCAATCCGAGACGCTCGAACTCACCGCCGAGGTCACGACGGACAGCCCCATCGTGAACACCGCACAGGTCACTGCGTCGGGTCTGCTCGACCCCGACTCGACACCGAACAACTCGGTGCCGTCCGAGGATGATCAGGACAGCGCGACGGTCGATACGGACTACCTCATCGACCTGTCCCTCACCAAGGGCGTCGACGAGGCCAATCCTCGAATCGGTGACACGGTCCAGTACCAGATCGATCTGGCGAATGCCGGTCCGAGCGGCGCGACCGGCGTCGAGGTCACCGACCTCCTGCCCATCGGGCTGACATACGTCTCCCACACCGCAACGCTGGGGTCCTATGTCGCATCCACCGGAGTATGGAGCGTGGGGGCACTCACTCGCGGCGCCTCCGCAACCCTCACCGTGGACGCCACCGTCACAGGCGATGGCGTGTTCACCAACACCGCACAGGTCACCGCCGCCAACGAACCCGACGCCGATTCGACACCGAACAACTCGGTGCCGTCTGAGGACGACCAGGCCAGCGCCTCGGTGACGATCGCCCCGGAAGCCGACCTCAGCGTCGGCAAAGTGGAGACCGCGAACCCCTCGTACGTAGGGGAATCCGCCGTGTTCGTCGTCACGGTCGTGAACTCAGGCCCTGACACTGCCACCGGCGTCGAGGTGTCCGACTCCCTGCCGTCCGGGCTGACCTTCGTCTCGGCCGTCGAGAGCCAGGGGACGTATGACGAAACGACCGGCCTCTGGGACGTCGGTACCCTTGCGAATGGCGCCATGGCGACGCTCACCGTGACTGCAGTGGTCACGACCGAGGCGCCGCTGATCAACACCGCTGAGCTGACCGGCTCTGACCAATACGATCCGGACTCGACGCCGGGCAACGACCAACCGTCCGAGGACGACCAGAACTCTGCTCCCGTCGATGTGGACCCGCTCGCTGACCTCTCGGTCTTCAAGACCGTCGACGACACCGCACCCGACCTCGGTGCCACCATCGAGTTCACGGTCACGGTTGCCAACGCAGGTCCGAGTGATGCCACGAACGTCGACGTATCCGACGTCCTGCCCGCCGGGTTGACCTACGTCGGGGACACCGCGACGCAGGGCAGCTACGACGATGGCACCGGAATCTGGACCGTGGGCACGATCCCCAACGGCGGATCAGCCACGCTCACCATCCGAGCCCTCGTCGTGGGAACCGCACCAGGAACGAACTCCGCCCAGGTGGAGTCCGTGACCGAGGACGATCCCGACTCGACACCTGGCAACGACGTCCCGGGCGAGGACGACCAGGATGCGGCAGCCTGGAACCCGACCGCCATCGACCTCTCCCTGACGAAGACCGTCGACGACAGCACGCCGGACCGGGGCGCCCAGGTCACGTTCACCATCACCGTCGCCAATGACGGACCGGACCCAGCAACGAATGTCGTTGTCGATGATCTGTTGCCAGCGGGCCTCACCTACGTCAGCCACAATGCAGGCCAGGGCACCTATGACGAGACGACCGGTGTCTGGAGCATTGGGACACTGGCGTCCTCGGCATCGGCGGGCCTGACGGTCACGGCGACCGTGGACACCGACGCGGTCACGACGAACATGGCTGAGGTCACGGCTGCCGACCAGCCGGACTCGGATTCCACGCCCGACAACGACGTGTTGAGCGAAGACGATCAGGCCGGCGCAACGGTCGTGCCCGTGCCCGTCATCGACCTGTCGCTCACGAAGGTCGAGACGGCATCCCCGGTGTACCTGGGTGACACGGCCACGTTCCAGATCGTCGTTGCGAACGCGGGTCCGTCGAACGCAACAGGCGTCGAGGTCACCGATCTCCTTCCTGCCGGCCTCACCTACGTGACGCACGTCGCCGGGCAGGGCACCTACAACGATGCCACGGGGCTGTGGACGATCGGTGGGATCCCTTCGGGTAGCTCGGTGCAACTCACGCTCACCGCAACGGTGGACACGACCTCGCCCGTCACCAACCGTGCCGAGGTGACATCCGCCGGGCAGACGGACTCGGATTCCACGCCGAACAACGGCGTGTCGAGCGAGGATGACCAGGACACCGCCGGCGTCGACGTCGATCCTGCGATCGACCTGTCCTTGACCAAGACCGTCGACGTCGGCTCTCCTGACGTCGGCGACGATGTCGTCTTCACCCTGACGCTCGCCAACGCAGGTCCGGCGGACGCCACCGGTGTCGCCGTGGTGGATCTGCTTCCTGCCGGTCTCACGTACGTGTCGGCCACGGCGAGCCAGGGCACATACAGCAATACGTCTGGCCTCTGGAGTGTCGGCACTGTCGGCGTCGGAGGGTCCGAGACGCTCCAGATCACCGCCACGGTCACCACCGCAACGCCGACGACGAACACCGCCGAGGTTTCTTCGGCAAACGAGTTCGACTCCGATTCGACCCCGGGCAACGGCGACGCCACGGAGGATGACCAGGGTTCCGCCTCGATCGCTGGTGTGCTGATCGACCTGTCGCTCGACAAGTCCGTCTCGGCGGGGTCGGTGGGTGTCGGCTCCGATGTCACGTGGACGCTGACCATCACGAACGCCGGTCCGTCCACCGCCACCGGTGTCGCAGTCACCGATGTGCTCCCCGCAGGAGCGTCGTACGTGACCGATGCCCCCGGCCAGGGATCCTTCGATTCCGGAACGGGTGTCTGGACGGTCGGCTCCATCGCCTCGGGAGGATCCGCCACGCTCACGATCACGACGACGATCGTGGCCGCCGGCCCCGTGACGAACACCGCTGAGATCACGGCAGCCGACCAGACGGACGCGGACTCGACGCCGTCGAACGGCATCCCGTCGGAGGACGACCAGGACTCGGCCACGGTCACTGGGCTGCTCATCGATCTCGAGCTGACGAAGGCAGTTGACAACGCGACGCCACTCGTGGGAACCGACGTCACGTTCACGATCGTCGTGACCAACGAAGGCGTTTCGACGGCCACGGGCGTCTCCGTCACGGACCTCGTCCCGGCCGGGCTCTCCTTTGTGTCGGACACCACCTCGCAAGGGACCTACGACAGCGGAACCGGCGTCTGGGCGATCGGATCGCTCACCGTCGGCCAAACGGAGACACTCACCGTGACGGCTACGGTCACGGCGACCGGCGTGCTCACGAATACCGCTGAGGTCACGGCTGCGAACCAACCTGATTCGGACTCGACCCCCGGCAACGGTGTCGGCAGCGAGGACGACCAGGACACGGCGACCGTCATGCCGACGCCGAACGCTGATCTCGAGCTCACGAAGACCGTCGACGACACCACGCCGGAGCGCGGCTCGCAGGTGACCTTCACGATCCGCGTCGACAATCGGGGCCCGAATGACGCAACGGGCGTCGTGGCAGCCGATGTCCTTCCGTCCGGTCTCACCTTCGTCGGGTTCACCGCCTCCCAGGGCTCATACGTCGACGGAACCGGCGTGTGGTCCATCGGCGCCATCGCCAACGGCGCATTCGCCACCCTGGACATCGTCGCAACGGTCGATACGGACGACCCTGTCGTCAACGGCGCAGAGATCACGCTGGCTGACCAGATCGACCCCGACTCGACGCCCGGCAACGGCGTTGGAAGCGAGGATGATCAGGACACGGCATCGATCACGCCGGCACCGGTCGCAGATCTCCGACTCGCGAAGTCGGTCGACACGGCCTCCCCACAGATCGGTGACACCGTCACGTTCACCGTGACCATCGCGAACGACGGCCCCTCCGATGCAACCGGCATCACCGTCGATGACCTGCTTCCTGCCGGTGTGACCTACGTCTCCGACGTGCCATCCGAGGGCACGTATGACGACATCACCGGTGTGTGGAACGTGGGAACGCTCTCCGTCGGACAGACCGAGACGCTCCAGATCTCGGTGACGGTTGACGTGGACACGCCGATCGTGAATACGGCACAGGTCGCGACGTCCAACGAACTCGACCCGGACTCGACGCCGGGCAACGATGACGGAACCGAGGACGACCAGGACACGGCAACGATCTCCGCCACGCCCTTGATCGACCTCGACGTCACCAAGACCGTCGACGATCCGACACCGAACGTCGGCGAGGACGTGACGTTCACCGTCACCGTCACCAACAGCGGACCGTCCGACGCCACCGGCGTCGAGCTGACGGACGCACTCCCCACCGGCCTCACGTATGTATCGCACATCCCGTCGGCGGGGACCTACGACGACGGCACTGGTCTGTGGATACTCGGCGACCTCGATGTGGGCGACTCCGAGACTCTCTCCATCACGGCGACGGTCACGACCCCCAGCGATGTGGCGAACGTCGCCCAGGTGAGCATGGCCGACCAGCCCGATGCTGATTCCGTTCCTGGAAACGATGACCCAACCGAGGATGATCAGGACGCTGCGACGGTGACCGGTCAACAGATCGATCTCGAGGTCAACCAGACCGTCGACCAGTCCGAAGTCGCTCCCGGCGACACCGTCACCTTCACGATCACGGTCGACAACGTCGGCCCGTCGACCGCGACGAGCGTCACCCTGTCCGAGTTGCTCCCACCTGGCGTCACCTACGTCAGTGACACATCCGGAGGTTCCTTCGATCCCGGTACCGGCATCTGGACGGTCGGCTCGCTCAACCCGGGTGGCTCGGCGTCCTTCGCCGTCACCGTGACGGTGGATGCCCTGGGTACGCACACGGCCGTGGCGCAGGTCGCAACCGCTGACCAGCCCGACGTCGACTCGACACCTGGCAACGATGTCGGTAGCGAGGACGATCAGGATGCGGTGTCCGTGACGGCGACCCTCGTTGACATCTCGGTCACCAAGACCGCCTCGGTCGGCCTCATCGATCTCGGAGCTCCCGTCTCCTTCACGATCACAGCGACGAACGACGGACCGGACCCGGCAACCGGAGTGGTCCTGACCGATGACCTGCCGGCTGGCCTGCTCTACGTATCCGCGGTCCCCAGCCAGGGCGTGTTCGACACGGCGACCAACATGTGGACCGTCGGCGACCTCGCCGTCGGACAGACCGAGGCGATCGTGCTCACGGCAACCGGCACGGCGTCCGGTGTCCACACCAACGCGGTCGAGGTGACGGCGATGGATCAGGCCGACGCCGACTCGGTACCCGGAAACGCCGATCCCAGCGAGGACGACTACGCAGAGGCAACGGTCCAGGTCGTCGTGGTCGATGTCTCGCTGACGAAGGCCGTGGACGATCCAACGCCTGCGATCGGTGCAGACGTGACGTTCACCATCACCGTCGCCAACGAAGGACCTGACGGCGCAACCGGCGTCTCAGCAAGCGACCTCCTCCCAGCCGGACTGGTATTCGTCTCCGCGACCCCTTCCCAGGGTGCCTACGACGAACTGACCGGCATGTGGACCGTGGGCGATGTCGCAGCGGACGCAAGCGCGACGCTGGCGCTGGTCGCCACCGTGACGACCGCCGAAGCCGTCGTCAACGTCGCGCAGATCGCGACGACGGACCAGGTCGACGTGGACTCCGTTCCCGCCAACGATGTCGCGGCTGAGGACGATCAGGACTCGGTCGGCGTGGATGCCGAATCTGCATCGTTGTCCGGAGTCGTGTGGATCGACCTCGACGAGGACGGCGTTCTCGATCCGGGAGAGACCCTTGCCGAGGGTGTCGTCGTGACCCTGTACGACTCGAACGGCGCGGCCGTCGGTCAGGTGACCACCGGCCCGGACGGTGCGTACCGGTTCGACGATCTGCCTCCCGGTGAGTACACGGTCGAGCTCACGAGCCTTCCCGACGGCGTGACGTTGGGAACCTACGACCCGGACGGCACGGTCGACGGCCGATACACGGCAGCGCTCGTGGACGGCGACAACGTCGTGGATGTCGACTTCGGCCTGCTGCAGGTGGCGCCGCCGACCACGACCACGACGACCGTACCGCCATCCACCACGACGACGACGACTCCCCCGACGGCCTCCCGAGCACGGGCGGGAACCTGGATCTGTTCGGGCTCATCGGCCTCGCACTCCTGGTTCTCGGTGCGGCCCTGGCACTGGGTACACGGAGGAACCTCGAGGACTGATCACGTCGTGGGTTGCGCCTCTCGCCAGCCGATGTCATCGACTCGTTGACTACCTTGCATCCATGCGCATCGGATTCCAGGGCGAGACCCACAGTTACAGCTACCGGGCGGCCAGCGAGCTCTTCCCCTCGGGTGAGTTCGTCGGCTTCGCCAGTTTCGCCGCGGCATTCGACGCGCTCGAACACGACGGCATCGATCGACTGGTGGTGCCCGTCGAGAACTCGACGACCGGTTCGGTGCTTCCGGTGCTCGACCGACTGCCAGGGGACGAGCGCCATGTGCGGTTCTCGATCCTCGCGGAGCATCTGGTGGAGGTTCGCCACACGCTCCACGGCCTCCCGGGAGCGGTGCTCGCAGACATACGAGAGGTGCGGTCCCACCCCCAGGCGCTCGCCCAGGCCGAGTACGCATTGCTCGAGCTCGGCATCGAGGCGGTTCCGACCCATGACACCGCGGGTGCCGTCCGCCAGGTAGCCGAGGGTGGCGATCCCACCGTCGGCGCCCTCGCACCGCCAGGAGCCGGCGAGGCCTTCGGCCTCGACGTCCTCCTCGACAACGTCCTCGACCGCGACCACAACACCACACGGTTCGTCGTCCTCCACGTCGGCGAACCCGAGGTCGACGAGGACGACGACAAGACCACGATCGTCGTCACCGGATCGCATACACCGGGGTCGCTGGCATTGATCCTCACCGAGCTCGGGCTTGCGGGGCGCCAACCTGACGCGCATCGAGTCCCGTCCCGCCGGCGTGGCGTGGAACTACCGCTTCTTCATCGACCTCGTCCACGAACCCGGGCCCAAGGGGCTGGACAAGGTCCTCGATCCTCCTCCCGCGAACGCCGCTGCCGTCCTGAACCTCGGGAGCTACAAGGCCGCTGTGATCTAGCCCCGTCCCGCGAGGTCGGGGAGCTCCGTCTCGATGTTGCGCACCCGTGGGGCCAGCCAACCGACGATCGCGATCCCGATGACACCGATCCCGCCGAGTACGTACATGAAGCCGATACCGCGCCCGGGGCCCGTCCCGATGATCGTCCCGACGGTGTCGGCGAGCGCACCGTCGTCGGCGAGCATCGGCTCGAAGACCTGGTCGGCGAGGGGACCGGCGATGAAGATCGCAAGGGGTGACACCGCACTCGAGAGCATGCGTCGGAGGGAGAAGACACGACCCTGCATGCCCTCCTCCACCTTGGTCTGCCAGATCACCTGGCTCGAGCTGTTGACGATCGGGTTGAGGAACAGCAGGAGGGTTGCGGCGACCCCGATCAGCACGATCGACTCGCGGATGCCGACGAGGCTCACGAGGATGCCGCTCGCCGCAATGCCCCCCATGATGGCGGCGACGAGCCGCTTGGGGGTCCCGAGGACGCCCACAGCGAGGCTACCGATCACGGCACCGAGCCCTGCGATGGACAGCACGGCTCCGGCTGCTGCCTCCGTCGAGAACGACACGATGAGCGGGATGACCAACACGTTGGTCGCCGAGAGCATGAAGTTGACACCTGCATAGATGATCAGGAGCCCGAGGAGACCCGACCGTATGCGCAGGTATCGCCATGCCGAGATCGAGTCCTGCCACACCGACCTGTCCGCTTCCGCTGTGCGTTCGTAGCCGGGGAATCGGACGAGGGCGAGGGTGGCCACGCCGATGCCGAACGTCGCCGCGTCGATGATGAGGATCGGTCCGAGTCCTCCGAGGGCGAGCAGTGCCCCGGCAATGGCAGGAGCCAGGACGAAGGACAGGCCCTGGTTGAGCTGCACGAGTCCATTGGCGCGCCCGAGCTGGTCCTTCGGCACGAGGAGGGGAACCGCGGCCATCCACGCCGGGTCCTGGAACGCGTTGGCCGACGATCCCACGGCGGTGGCGAGGTAGATGTGCCACGGCTCGAGTGCACCCGTGGCCCACACGATGAACAGTCCGAGGGTGGCGGCTCCTGCGCACGCGTCGGCCACGAGCATCACGACTCGGCGGTCGTAGCGGTCGACGACCGATCCCGCGAGGGGTGCGAGCACGAGGGCGGGGGTCACGAAGGCGAGTGCGACGAACGTCAGTTGGGTCACGGACCCGGTCTCCGTGAACACATAGATCTGGAGTCCGAAAGCGGTGATGGTGGTCCCCGTGACCGACACGAGCTGACCCAGCCACACCACGAAGAACGGCCGCATCGAGCGGGGTTGGTCGGCGGACACCATCGCACCGACGCTACTCGTTCCGTTCTTGCGTAACTGGTATCCGCACGGGTGGATGCCAGTTACGCAAGAACGGGAGAGGTGGCTGGTACGGTTCCGCGGCAGGAGGCGATGTGGCAACGAGTACGGCCAGTTTCGGCGCGGGTAAACGCGAGGGGCACGATGCCTCTGACTTCTACGCCCGACGCATGACCCAGCGGCGCACCGAGGGCGATCTCGGCGTCGTCGTCGATCCGCCCGCCGCGATCATCGACCAGCTCTTCTGCCAATCGTCCGAGTCGATGGATCAGATCCCCGACAACTGCGTTGCCCTGATGGTCACCTCACCGCCGTACAACGTGGGGAAGGACTACGACGACGACCTCGACATCGACGAATACCTCGCGCTGCTCCACCGGGTGTTCACGGAGACGTTCCGGGTGCTCGAACCGGGCGGTCGTGTCGCCGTGAACGTTGCCAACCTCGGCCGCAAGCCGTACATGCCCCTGAACCAGTATGTGGCGAGTGCCCTCACCGAGATCGGTTTCGACCTGCGCGGCGAGATCATCTGGCAGAAGGCAAAGTCGGCTGGTGGGTCGTGTGCCTGGGGATCGTGGCGCTCGGCGAAGAACCCGACGCTGCGTGATCTCCACGAGTACGTCATCGTCGCCTCCAAGGGTTCGTACGCGCGCCAGCGGCAGGGTGAGGACACCATCGGCAAGGACATGTTCCTCGACGCCACCGTCTCGATCTGGGACATCCTCCCCGAGTCCGCCCGACGTGTCGGGCATCCGGCGCCATTCCCCGTCGAACTGCCCCGCAGGCTCATCGAGCTGTACACGTTCCGTGGCGATCTCGTGCTCGATCCCTTCGTGGGCTCGGGCACGACGGCGGTTGCGGCCGTGGAGGGTGATCGACATTTCGTCGGCTACGACCTGTCACGCGAGTACCTCGAGCTGGCCGAGCGTCGCATCCACGAGGGCAGGACCGGCACCCGAACCGTCGGCGTGTGACGCTGTCGCCATTGGGACCTCACGGCCCCCATCGACGTCTACCGAGCAGGAGACACCGTGCATGCCAGGCCCCAGTCGTAGGACATGAACGCCACCCGGGGTCGACACTCACGCACGTAGGCTCGGTCGTCCTCCTCCATCCACCACGCGACGGTGTCCCGGACGCGCCCCGGGTGCTCGGGCCGCAAGGAGGGCATCCGGTCGGGTCGTGTGAAGTCCCTGCCGTACCACAGGAAGATGCTCGAGAGTTCGACGACGTTGCGGGATCGGTCGACACGGGCTCCTCCCGATACCACGAATGCCCGCATCTGGTGATCGAGCTGTCGGTCGATGCTGTCCCCGGTGAACGGCTCGCCGCGCAAGGTCGGACACGACACCGACCCGCATACGAGGGCTCCGTGGATCCGGGGATCGCCGAACCGGCGGATCTTCCCGTGCTCGATGTCGTCGAGGGACACGGCCTCGTCGTCGATGACCAGATCGCGTCTCGAGAAGGCACCGGGCACGCGCAGCACTGATGAGGCGCCTTCTGCGATGGCACGTTCGGCGGCGAGGAGTGCGCCGGCGTTGTAGAGGTTCACCCAGTACGCAAGCGCCTCTGCCGGTGCAAGCGTGTCAGGCGACATCGAGCTGAGAGTGGCTCGATACTCCTCGAGGGTTGCGGCGTTGTCGCGCAGCGTCAGGATCCCCCCGTCGAGGAGGTCGCCGAGGACCGAGGCGAGCAGGTCGTGCTCGACACGGCCGGCACCGCTCGGCCTCGGTGACCGGAGACGGCGCGCCCGCAGCATCCGGGCGCCAGCAGCGAGTGGGTTGGGGGTGTCCGTCACGGCATCCCCAACGCGGAGAGTGGGAGCCGTGTTCCGAGTCCCGTCCGATTGCTCGGATCAGGGGATCGGTTCCCCGGCCTCGGCGAGGCGCTCGGCGGCTTCGGTGAACTCCTGCTCGGGGGACTTGATCGACCGCAGCATGAGGAATCCCACGATCCCGGCGATCGCCGACCCCAAGAAGATGCCGATCTTTGCCTCGTCCCCGAAGAGGGATTCGCGGAACGCCAACTCGGTGATGAACAGCGAGACCGTGAAGCCGATGCCAGCCAATGCTCCGAGTCCGACGACGGTGCGCATCGTCGTCCGGCGAGGCAGGACACCCATGTTCAGCTTGAGTCCGATCCAGGTCGCCACGGTGATCCCGATCGGCTTGCCGAGCGCGAGGCCGACGGCGACACCGAGGGACACCGGACTGAACAGTGTCTCGAGGAACGCCTCCTCGCCACCGATGAACCTCACACCTGCGTTCGCGAGGGCGAACAGCGGAACGATCACGAAGGAGGTCCATGGGTGGAGCATGTGCTCGAGGCGATCGAGCGGTGACACTGATGCGGTGGCGACGGCTGCCAATTCGAGCGCGTCCTGATCGAGGCGCTCCGCTGCATGGGGGGATGCCCGGTTGGTGTCCCAGCGGTCGAGGACCTGCTTGGCCTTCTGGCGGAACTGCTCGTCGGTGTATCGAGCGTGAACCGGCGTCATCAGGCCGAGGATCACCCCTGCGATGGTTGCATGGACGCCGGACTCGAGGAATCCGTACCAGATGAACAATGCAAGGAGCACGTAGATGGCGAGATTCTGGACACCGGCACGCCTCGCTGCATAGGTGACGACGATGCCGACGACAGCAGCCGCCAGCCATGCGAAGTTCATGTCGTCCGTGTAGAACACGGCGATGACGGCGATGGCACCGATGTCGTCGACTATCGCCAGCGCCAGGAGGAACAGCTTCGCGCCGATCGACACCCGCGAACCCAGGAGGGCGACGACGCCGACCGAGAACGCGATGTCCGTGGCCATCGGGATCCCCCAGCCGCTGATCGCATCGGGCTCACCGCCGGCCACGAACCCGACGAAGATCAGCGCAGGGACGACCATGCCGCCGAGGGCGGCCATGGCAGGCAGCGCGGCCTTCTTCACCGAGTTCAGCTCGCCGACGACCAGTTCCCGCTTGATCTCGAGGCCGACCACGAAGAAGAACACGGCCATCAGCCCGTCGTTGATCAGGTGCTTGAGGGACTCGTCGATGTGGATGACCCAGCCGCTGAGCTCGATGTGGGCGTCGAAGAGGTTGAAGTAGCTCTCGTACCACGGGGAGTTGGCCCACACGAGGGCCACGAGGGCCGCGATGAGCAGCACGATGCCGCCGGCAGCCTCGATGCGCGTGAACTCGATCAGGGGCCGGATGAACCGGGTGGGGAGCACCCGCGACGAGTGCAGCCAGGTTTCGTGGATCTTCTCCTGAGAAGGAGTCGCCATAGATGCGAAAGCCTAGCGAGCTTCGATGGTGTCCAGAGGATGGCGTCGGCGTAGCATCCTGCGTCGGAGGTACCGCTCGTGGCACTCGACATCATCCGGCTCGTGGCGGGCCTCGTCGTCCTCATCATCGCCGCCGACCGCCTCGTCATCTCGGCGATCCGGATTGCCAAGGTCCTCAACATCTCGGTCGTGATCATCGGAGCGGTGATCGTCGGATTCGGGACTTCGGTGCCGGAGTTCGTGGTGTCGGGACTCGCGGCATCGTCAGGGAACATCAGCCTTGCGATGAGCAACGTCGTCGCCTCGAACACGGCGAACATCGGCCTCGTACTGGGACTCGCCGCCCTCCTCGCCACAGTGTCGACCCAGCGTCGCATCGTCCGGCGCGAGGGGTTGTTGATGTTCATCAGTGTGACGGCCCTGACCGTCGTCCTGTTCGGCGGATTCGCGAGCCGCATCGAAGGGCTCGTCCTCGTCGCAGGGATGGGAGTGGCCATCGTCCTCCTGGTGCGGTGGGCCCGGGAGGATCCCGCTCCTGACGACGACGAGCTCGGTGAGATCGATGCAGATCCGAAGCGGGTGTGGATCGAGGCCCTTTACGGCTTCGTGGCATTGGTCGCCACGATCGTTGCCGGCCAGCAGCTGCTCATCGGAGTCGAGGGTATCGGCACCGAACTCGGCTTCTCCGTCGTGTTCATGGGGATGATCACCGGTGTCGGCACGAGCCTCCCCGAGTTGTCCGCCGCGCTGGCCGGGGCACGAAGGGGGCACAGCGACCTCGTCCTCGGCAATGTCCTCGGATCCAACATCTTCAACTCGCTCGGCGTCGCGGGCCTCGCAGCGATCATCGGGCCCGGTGAGGTCATGGGTGTCTCGCCCCTGCTGCTGATGCTGATGCTCGGAGTCGGGGCATTCGCCGGGTTGTTCGCCTTCACGAGGCAGGTCATCTCACGTACCGAGGGCTTCGCTCTCATCGCCTTGTTCGTCGTCTACGTGCTCGCCTCGTTGTGAGACCCTCGAACGCATCGATCGTCGCGGCCCTCAGGCAACTCGTCGCATACACCCAGCTCGAGGACGGTCAGAGCCAGTCGTTTCGGACGCGTGCCTATGACAAGGCCATCGACGCGATCAACGCCAGGAGTGAGACCGTTGCGGGGTTGACACTGGGCGAGCTGAAGGCGATAGAGGGGATCGGCGACAGCACGGCTCGCAAGGTGATCGAGTTCTGCGAAACCGGCAGGATCGACAAGGTCGAGCGCCTCAAGGAACGGTTTCCACCTTCGATGCTCGACCTGATGCGCATCCCCGGTCTCGGTCCGAAGACGGTGCTTGCGCTCCAGACCCACCTCGACGTCACGGACGTCGAGGGACTCCGAGCGGCGATCGCCAACGAGCAGCTGCGTTCGCTCCCGGGTTTGGGCAAGAAGTCGGAGGAGAAGATCGCCGCTTCCATCGAGCTGCTCGGAATCCATGGGGCCGACTCGCGCACGCCCATCTTCGATGCCATGGCCATCGCACGCAGGATCGTGGCTGACCTCGAGGAGAGCGGCCTGTGTGCAACCGTCGACCATGCCGGAAGCCTGCGCCGGCTCGAGGAGACCATCGGCGACATCGACATCCTCGTCGTGTCGGACGTCCCGGCGGAGGTCATGGCGATGTTCGTGGGCATGCCCGGCGTGACCGCTGTCCTGGGATCGGGTACCACAAAGGCATCCGTCGTCATGGACGACGTCATCCAGGTGGATCTGCGGGTCGTCGAGGAGTCAGCGTTCGGAGCGGCGCTCATGTACTTCACCGGCTCGAAGACGCACAACATCGAGTTGCGGCAACGCAGCCTCGAGCGGGGGTGGACCCTCAACGAGTACTCCCTGTCGGTGGTGGAATCCGGCCGGGTCGTCGCTTCGAGGACCGAGGAGGAGATCTACGCAGCGCTCGACCTGCCGTGGATCACACCGGAGGTGCGTGAAGGGGCGGGGGAGATCACCGCCGCCCTCGACGCGAGGCTCCCCGCACCGTTGACGGTCGCGGACATCCGGGGGGACCTCCACGTCCACACGACTTGGTCGGGCGATGGGCGGTCGACCATGACCGAGATGCTCGATGCGCTCCATGCCCGTGGCCTCGAGTACGTGGCCGTGACCGACCATGCAGAGGATCTCGCCATCAACGGCTTGTCGCGCGACGAGGTGCTCGCCGAGCGAGTCGAGATCGAAAGCCAGCGTGAGCGATTCGACGACCTCGTGATCCTCCATGGCGCCGAGCTCAACATCGGTGCCGACGGCAGCATCGACTACGACGACGAGTTCCTCGAGGTGTTCGACTTCGGTGTGGCATCCATCCACTCGCACTTCGATCTGTCCGAGGCCGAACAGACGAACCGCCTCCTCACTGCCATCGCCCATCGCGCGGTGAACGTCATCGGCCACCCGTCCGGTCGCAAGATCGGACATCGACCGGGCGTGGAGTTCGATGCGCCCACCGTCTTCTCTGCAGCGGCCGAAACGGGCACGGCGATCGAGATCAACTCCCACCTCCACAGGCTCGACCTGGCGGCCCCGTTGATCCGCCGGGCGATGGAGGTCGAGGGCCTCATGGTGGCCATCTCCACCGATGCGCACCACACCTCAGAACTCGCCAACATCCGATGGGGCGTAGCCCAGGCACGCAAGGGCTGGGTGCCCGTGAGCAGGGTGCTCAACTCCTTACCAATGGCTGAATTCAGGGCCTTCATCGACCGAAAACGCTGCAGCTGAGCCGTTTCGGGTGTTCAATGCAGGTCATGGATACATCAAACGCCCATGTGGCGCGCCGACGTTCCGGCTGGGCCGGTGTTGGGGGAGTCGCCGTCGCCCTCGGCCTCACCGAGCTCTTCGCCGGCCTGTCGACGTCGGTGCCTTCGGCCATATCGGCGATCGGGTCGTTCATCATCGATATCTCGCCGTCGTGGTTGAAGAACTTCGCCATCTCCGCGTTCGGCACCGCTGACAAGGCGGTCCTCGCGATCGGCATCGTCGGCGTGGCGCTGCTCATCGGGTGGTACGTCGGCAAGGCCTCGGCGTTTCGCCCGTTTCCCATCGTCGTAGCGTTCGGCGTTGCCGCCATCGCGGGTATCGCCGCCCAGTTGGGGGAGGTGAACGTCGAACCTGCGCTGGCGATCGCCTCCACCCTGATCGCCGTCGGCGCCGGGCTCGGCACCTGGTACGGGATCGTGCAGTGGACGAGGCCACAGGAGCGTGCCGAGGCCGACGACGACGTACCGGACATGGGTCGTCGCAGGCTCATGGTCGCCCTCGCCGGGGCTGCGACGGTGTCGATCATCGCCGTCGGCATCGGCCGATCACGATTGCGGTCCCGAGCGGAGTCGCAGCGTGCGGCGCTCACCCTCCCCGAACCGATCGAGCGTCAACTGGACCCCACTGCCGAAAACGACTTCGGTCTGCCGCTGCTCTCCCCGATCGTGATCTCCAACGCGACCTTCTACCGCATCGATACCGCGCTCGTCGTGCCGACCATCGATCCAGCCGAATGGACGTTGAAGGTGACGGGTCTCGTCGATCGTGAGGTCGAGCTCAGCTACCAGGACCTGAGCGAGATGCCGCTCGTCGAGCGGTACGTGACCCTGTCGTGCGTCTCGAACGAGGTGGGGGACCGGCTCGTCGGCAATGCGCTGTGGACCGGCGTGATGCTGCGGGACATCCTCGACATGGCGGGAGTCCGCGACGACGCCGAACAGGTGGTTGGGCGCTCCGTCGACGGGTTCACGGCCGGATTCCCGACCGAGGTCGCGTTCGACGGGCGCAACGCGATGGTGGCGATCGGTATGAATCGTGAGGTGCTCCCGGCGAATCACGGGTTCCCCGCTCGGTTGGTCGTGCCCGGCCTGTACGGCTACGTCTCAGCCACCAAGTGGCTCTCGGAGATCGAACTGACCCGATGGGACGACTTCGACGGATACTGGATCCCGCGTGGCTGGTCGAAGGAGGGGCCGATCAAGACGCAGTCGAGGATCGACCGACCGCAGAACCGCGACACGGTCGAGGCCGGCTCGTACGCCCTCGCCGGCGTCGCTTGGGCTCCGACGCTCGGGATCGAACGGGTGGAGGTGCAGGTCGACGAGGGTCCGTGGCTCGAGGCCGAGATCTCGACTCCCCTGTCCGAGGACAGCTGGGTGCAGTGGAAGGTCGACGTCGACCTGGCACCCGGGGACCACACGGCTCGGGTGCGCGCGACCGACGGCACCGGGTTCACCCAATCGCCAGACCCCGTGCCCCCTGCGCCCGATGGCGCCGAGGGATGGCACGAGATCCGGTTCAGCGCTGGTTCGTGATCCCCTCGCGTTGGGGTCAGGGGGTGAGGACGAGGGTCGACCCGTCGGACGCCTCGATGTCCTCTCGTGCCCAGAGCATCGGTGCCGTTTCGCCTTCGAGCCACAGGGGGATCATGTCGTCGTAGTGCGGATGGTCGGTGTGACCCGACTGGCCGGTCGAGTGGACGGCGTAGGAACGGGTGAGGTCACCGAGGTCGATGAGCATCCGCATCGATGGGATCCAATCGACCTCGTAGCCGTAGGCGGCATCCCATCCCATCGCGTTCGGTACCGATTGTGATCCACTCGCAGGGAACGGTCCCCGGTTGAAGCGATCCTCGATCAATCCGATACCCGACTCCCCGAGGGTTGGGTTGCGGACGGTGACCCGGTGCAGGTCGCCCCACGCCCAGTCGTCGACGGATGAACCGAGGACCTCGACGAGCTCCACGATCGCCGCGTCGAACGAGATCGCGAGGATGTCGTCCCTGGTCTCGACCCCGGGGGTGCCGACATCGTCCCAGAAGAGGTCCGTTGGTGTATCGACGAGTCCCCGCACGACCTCGAACCATCGATCTCCGCCTTCGGGCCACAGGAACTCCGTCAGTTCGTCGTGGAAGGTGGCGACGAGCATCTCGGACCAGACGGCCTGCCATATGGCCGCACCGGCCGAGTCGGCCGAGTTCTGTCGGTCCCATCCAGCGAGCAGCTCCAGGGCGCGCTGGTGCGTTGCATCGAGCTCGGCTCCGCTCGCACGCACGGCCTCGAGGACGAAGGGTGCGAGGAACTCGGCGTTCGCGTCGTAGCCATCGAACTGGATCGTGCCGTGGAACTCGAGGTCGGCCCCCAGATTCGCCGTCAGGAGGTCGACGATGCGCTGTGCGCGGTAGCCCCGCGACCAGTCCTCGGTGATCAGATAGGGGAACGTGTCGTCGATCACGGCGTTGTTCGCCGTGACGATCCATCCCGAGTCCGGGTTGTACATGCTCGGCAGCTCGGCGTACGGAATGAAGCCGGTCCACTCGTACTCACCCGTCCATCCGGGCACGGGCACGGTGCCGTCTCCCCTGCTGCGGATGGGGATGTTCCCAGGCATCTGGTAGCCGATGTTGCCCGACGTGTCTGCGTACAGCAGGTTCTGCGACGGATCCGAGAACAGCAGGGCGGCCGTTCGGAACTCCTCGAAGTTCGAGGCGGTGTTGATACCCATGATGGGACCTGCGATGGAAGGTACGTCGTCGAGGCCGGTCCAGCGGAGTGCCAGGACGTACGGGTCCGGCGTTTCGACGCCTGCCCCGTCGAATGAGGAGAACCCGATCCACGAGTCGCTGAGCGAGTCCATGTTCTGGAGGACGCCCGAGATCACCGGTCCGTGGATCGTCGAGCGCACGATGATCTCGACGGGATCGCCACCAGCGACGGCGATCGTCTCCGTCCTGGTCTCCATATCCACCCAGGCACCGTCGACCTCGTACTGATCGGGGTTGTCGGGATTCACCTTTTCGATGTAGAGGTCCTGCACGTCGGGTCCCACGTTCGTGAATCCCCACGCGATGTCGGCGTTGTGGCCGATGATGACCCCGGGAACGCCGGCGAAGGAGAAGCCGGCGACGTCGAAGGGGCACGCCTCGTCGACGATTCGACAGTGCAACCCGACCTGGTACCAGATCGACGGCATCTGGATACCGAGGTGTGGATCGTTCGCCAGCATCGGTGCGCCCGTGGGGGTGTGGATGCCTGACACGGCCCACGAGTTCGATCCGATGCCCGTCTCCATCCCGCCGCCCGTCACATCGTTCAATGCGTTGATCGCTCCGGCGACATCATCGAGGATCGATCCGAGTTCGTCGGGCAGGGTGAAGCTCGCGTCGCGGGCAGGTGCGTTGGCATCGCCGGGGACGATGAACGGGTGGCGGTCGCCGGGGTACGGCGGGAACAGCTGGCCGACGCGTTCTGGGGACATGATCCCGAGCGCCATGGCACGAGATACCTCGGCTTGGAGATTGCCTCCGAGCGAGAACGACATGACCTTTCCCCAAGCAAGGGATTCGGGGCCGGTCCACGGCGCCGGGTCGTATTCGTGGTTCAGGAGTTCGAGGATGCTGTACTCGAAACCGAGTTCGGCAGGGCTTCGGGACGCGATGTATGCGTTGACACCCTCGGCGTACGCGTCGAGGATCGCACGCACCTCTGGCTGCTCACGCTCGTACTGGGTCTCTGCCAACGCTGCCCACCCCATGGTTCTCAGGAAGGCATCGGTCTCGACCTGTGATGATCCGAACATCTCAGACAGGCGCCCGCTCGAGATGTGTCGCCACGTGTCCATCTGGTAGAAGCGATCCTGGGCGTGGACGAAACCCTGGGCGATGAAGAGGTCCTCGACGGTATCGGCATAGATGTGGGGTACGCCCAAGGCATCCCTGATCACCTCGACTTCGGAGTTCAGGCCGGGCACCTGGAGGGTTCCATCCACCTGCGGGAAGGCCCGGCGCACCGAGAACCGCACGAACACCAGGCCCACGAGGACGATGACGACGATCGCGATGAGGAAGCCGAAGAGGAGGCGACGCGGCCACCGACGCCGACGACCTGATGCCCCTGGGGCCTCGGACTGCAACGAGCCGCTCATGAGCGATCATCGTACCGGTACGGTCGCCACCACACCGATCGTATGCTGGGTTCAATGGACGACACAGCGATCCCTGAAGACGAATCGTCGGTCACGCCCGAGGTGGTTCCGGCTGAGGCTGCCACGCCCCAAGCGGAGCACCAGCCCTCCGTGTCCGAGCCATCCAAGCTCATCCGGATCGCGTCGATGACCCGGGCGATGCTCGACGAGGTACGCGAGGCGCCACTCGATGAGGCCGGGCGGGTACGCCTGCTGAGCATCTACGAGGGATCGCTCGACGAGCTCAAGGAGGTCCTGTCGGATGACCTCAAGGACGAGCTCGACGCGGTCTTCGTTCCCATAACGGACAGTCCGAGCGAGGCGGAACTCCGCATCGCCCAGGCCCAGCTCGTGGGTTGGCTCGAAGGGCTCTTCCACGGCATCCAGGCGTCGCTGATCAGCCAGCAGATGGCGGCAACCGCCCAGCTCGATCGCATGCGTGAGCGCAAGGCCCTCGAGCAGCATTCGAGTGTCGACGGCAGCGGCGTCTACCTCTAGCGCGACTCGCCGGGACCACCCCGACCCCCAGCGTTGTCGGTGCGACCGTTAGGCTCAGAGGGATGTCGCTGTACACACTCCATACACCGCCACCCATGGAGGATCCCGTGCTGGTCATGGGATTGGCCGGTTGGGGCGACGCGGCGTCCGCTGCGTCCGATGCCGCCGATTGGCTCGCCGAGGATGGCCAGCCCCTGGTCACCTTCGACCCGGATGCCATCTTCGACTACCGCTCCAACCGTCCGGTACTGCGCATCGCATCGGGTGAGGTCCAATCCCTTACGTGGCCCCGGATGGACATCGTCCACATCCAGCCAGGGGGCCGCGATGTGATGGTGATGGTCGGCAACGAACCCGATTACGCGTGGGTGGGTATCGCCGACGCCCTCGCTGATCTCGTCCAGGCGCTCGGTGTGTCCAAGCTCGTGACACTGGGTGCGGTTCCCGCACCGGTGCGCCACTCCTTCGAGCCCTCGGCCTTCTGCACCGCATCCGATCCTCGGCTGCTCCTGGCGGGCGACCGGATGCTGATGGATGAGATCGTCGTGCCTGCCTCGGCCGGGACGGTCTTCCGGACCGCCATCGAGGAGGTCGATATCCCGGCAATCGGGTACTGGGCGCAGGTTCCCCAGTACGTCGGCCGACCCTACAGCCCTGCCATCGCGGTCCTGCTTGCGAAGAGTGCGGCGCAACTCGACGTCGACTTCGACCTCTCGGAGGTCCAGGCCGACTCGCTCGATCAGATCAAACGCCTGGACCAGATCCTCGAGGACCGTGCCGATGCCAGGGAGTTCGTCGATGGCCTCGAGCTGAGCGTCGGCAATACGGCGACGTTCCCTGAGGATCTCCCGACGGCCGATGAGATCGCTGATGAGGTCACCAAGTACCTGCGAGAAGCGGGCAACGAGGAAGCCTGAAGGACCCCGCTTCCGCGGCGATCACCTCAGTTGCTGAGGATGCCGACGAACAGCGTGAGGACTATCAGGGCTGCCGTTACGGCGATCATGGCCCACACCGACCACGTGAGACCCTTCACGGCGCTTATCTGGTCCCGGATGGCTGCCGTCAGCTGGGCGATCTCGACATCCGTCGTTGAGCCGAACGGTGCCGGTTGGGTTGCCGGAGGGCGGGCAGCGGCACCGGGAGCCGGCGATGGCGCCTTGGATGCCGTACGTGACGAGGTGGTCGACTTCTTCGCCTTGGGTGGGGGTGTGGCCATCGGCTGGACCTTCGTCGCGGCCGGAGGGGGGGTGGCCGGCAGGTCGAATGCCTCGGGTTCGGGCTCGGTGGCGGTCGGCGTCGGAGGCTTGGGAGCGGGAGCGGCGGGTGCCGGAGCCACGGGGGTCAGGGCCACCGCCTCGCCATCGGTCGGATGACCGAGGTACAGGGTCGTGGGACCGTCGATCGCAGCGGTCTGGATGCGTTGTCCGTCCTTGAACGTGCCGTTGCGGGAACCGGCATCCTGGACCTTCCATCCGGTGCCGTCATGGGACAACACGACATGGCGTCGCGAGATCCCCGGTCGCACGATCCGAATCGTCGACGACGCGTCTGACCCGATGAGCGCCGTCGCGTCGTCCGCGACGACGTTCTCGTTTCCCTGGTGTGTGACCTTCAGCGGCAACGTATCCCTCGGCTGGACCCGTCGGAGTATCTCAATGCAGCGTAACGGTAGCCCGATCGGTGACTCATCATCGGACGTCGAAGGCTTTGTCTGGTGAAGTGCGCCCGGCGTATCTAGCCTGAAGGGCACCACAGCAGAGGAGGACCGTCGATGAAGGTCGGCGACGTGATGAGTACCGAGGTGCTGACCATCGGACCGGACGCCCCGCTGAAAGAGGCTGCCACGATGATGGTCAAGGCGGGCGTGAGCGGGTTGCCCGTGATCGACGATGGACGCAAGGTCATCGGGATCATCACGGAGGCGGACTTCGTGACGGCCGAGGCCAATCGGTCCTGGGGCCGGCAGCGGCGCCGTCTCCTGGCGAGCCTGTTCGGCGAGACCGAGACCCACCAGGCGCGATCCGTGGCCGATGCGATGACGCCGAACCCGCACACGATCGATCGGGCGAGCAGCGTCACCGAAGCCGCCCGCAAGATGACGGAACTCGGCGTGAAGCGGCTGCCGGTGGCCCTCCCTGACGGAACCCTCGAGGGCATCATCTCCCGCGCGGATGTCATGGGAGCGTTCGCACGGCCCGACGATGCGCTCCAATCCGAGATCTACACCGACGTCGCCCTCGGTGTCCTCCAGTTGCACGATTCCTCGGTCGCCGTCGATGTCGTCGACGGTGCGGTGACGCTGCGCGGGTCGGTGCCGACCCGGTCGGAGGCACGCCTGCTCGAGGAGCTCGCGACCCGGGTGGAAGGTGTGGTTTCGGTGACATCGGAGGTCACGTGGTCGACGGACGACACGAAGCAGGGATTCGGTGCGGCGGGAACCTGACGAAATCGCCATCATTCGTGTCATCCGGAATAGGCACCCACGACGAAACGTTGACAAGGCTCTGGAGAGAGGAAACCCAACACGTGCTGACCTTGAGCGATCTGATGTGGGAGCCAGACACGAACTGGCGCAGCGACGCTGCCTGCACCGGTGTCGACAGTGAGATCTTCTTCCCTGTCCTCGAGGACGACCCTCGAAGCGGCCGTCAAAGGCAAAGTCGATCTGCGGCGAGTGTCCCGTACGTGAAGCGTGCCTCCAGTACGCGCTCGCCACGAACCAGGCAGCCGGGGTGTGGGGTGGCCTCGACGCCGCAGAGCGTCGACGCATGCGCCGTCGCATCCGCGATCGCGAGCGCCGCAAGGCATCGTGACCACCGTCGGCGCCTGAGCGCCAGACGGCGGCGATACTGCACCCATGCATCGCTGGATCATCGCGCTCACCGTATTCGTGTCGTCGGCCGCGATCCTCGTCCTCGAGATCGTCGCAGGGCGCATCATGGCTCCGTACGTCGGCGTCTCCCTCCAGACCTTCACCGGGATCATCGGCACGATCCTCGCCGCCATCGCCCTCGGTGCCTGGGCGGGGGGCCGGTTGGCCGATCGCCGGGATCCCGCCTTGCTGCTCGGACCGGTCGTGATCGCGGGTTCGGTTCTGGCTGTCGCATCGCCAGCACTCGTGTACGTGATGGGGCCATCGATCTCGGGTGAGGGTCCCGCTGCGATCGTCGCGCTCGCAGCTGTGGGCTTCTTCCTCCCCGCCGCCGTCCTGTCCACGGTGACACCGATCGCCGCCAAGCTGTCACTCGATTCGCTGGACTCGACCGGCTCGGTGGTCGGTCAACTGTCTGCCCTCAGTACGGCGGGTGCCCTCTTCGGCACCTTCATCACGGGCTTCGTGCTCATCGCCGCCGTACCGAGCCAACCGATCACCTGGGTCGTCGGTGCGGTCCTGCTCGTACTCGGCGTCGGATTGACCATGGCCCTCGGCCGGGGAGCGATCGTCACGGCGATCGTGGTGTTCGCCTTCGCCCTGATGGGGGCATCAGCCCTTGCCGCCCCCTGTGACTACGAGACCGCTTACTCATGCGCCATCGTCGGGGAACGAGCCGACCGGGAGTCGGTCCGGGTGCTCGTGCTCGACACCTTCGTCAACAGCGTCGTGGACATCGACGATCCCACCTTCCTGAGCTCCCGATACGCCCGTGTCATCGATGCCGTGGTCGAGGCGCAAGCACCCTCGGGGCCGCTCGACATCGCCTACATCGGAGGCGGCGGCTACACCCTTCCGCGCTACTACGACGCGACCCGCGGCGCCTCGGCGACGGTCCTCGAGCTCGACGGTGAGCTGCCCGTGATCGCCGAATCGGACCTCGGCCTCGTACCCGGTACCTGGCTCACGACGACCATCGGTGACGCCCGTCTGTCCCTCAGGAACCTTCCGCCGGGCTCCCACGACGTCGTCATCGGGGATGCGTTCAGCGGGCGCAGCGTTCCGTGGCACCTCACGACGAGTGAGTTCCTGGCCGACATCAGGGAGGTTCTGCGTCCGGACGGGTTCTATGTCATGAACCTCATCGATCACCCTCCGCTGGCATTCGCCAGGGCGGAGATCGCAACCATCGCCGCTGCGTTCCCGTACGTCGCCGTGGTCGCTCCGACGTCGTACCTCGCCGGCGAACGCGGAGGGAACTTCATCGTCGTCGGGTCGCTCGAACCGCTCGACCCCGACGCGATCGTCCAGCTGGTCACGGACGGCGAAGTGGCGATCATCGACGATGAGGTGGTGGCATGGATCGGGACGGCGACCGGGCTGACGGACGACTTCGCACCGGCCGATCAGTTGCTGTCGCGACCCTGACCTGCGCCGAGTTCGTACACGACCTCATCGATCTCCTCGTTGCGCGCCGTGGCGAAGCCGCGTGAGTCCCCGGTGTGCACGAAGCCGCACTTGGCCAGCACTCGCGTCGAACCGATGTTGTCGCGCGATGCCCTGCCGACGAGTGGCCGCGTGGGTTCGGTGTCGATGAAGAGTCGCACAGCGGCCGTCGCGATGCCCTGCCCCCACGACTCGCGTCCGATCCAGTACGTCAGCTCCCGATCGCCCATCATGTCGAAGCTCGCGACATGACCGACCGGATTCCCATCCGCCACGATCGTGCGTGCGAGGATCGATGGATCCGAGAGGATCCGGTTCCAGTGGGCATCGAACGCCGAACGATCGGTCGGGTCCGGCGGCGTGAAGGCAGCCATCCACACCGCACCGGGATCCTGCATGTGGCCGAAGAAGACATCGAGGTCCGATGGCTCGACCGGTCGCAGGGTCACGGTGACCATGGGCTCAGGACGTGGTGATGTCGATACCGGTGATCGAGACGGGGTCGTGGGGCCGATCCTGCGCGCCGGCCGGCGCTTCGGCGATGGCGTCGACGACATCGAGCCCTTCGGTGACCTCTCCGAAGATGGAGTACTGGTTCGGCAGGCCGTAGTCGGCATGCATGATGAAGAACTGGGAGCCGTTGGTGTTCGGACCGGAGTTGGCCATCGCCAGCGTGCCCCTCGTGTACGACGACTTGGCGTGGCCCAACTCGTCACGGAACTTGTACCCGGGTCCACCGCGCCCGGTGCCGGTGGGGTCGCCGCCCTGGATCATGAAGCCCTTGATGGTGCGGTGGAAGATCACATCGTCGTAGAAGCCATCGTTGGCGAGGAAGACGAAGTTGTTCACCGTCTGGGGTGCCTCTGAGGCGTAGAGGTCCACGTGGATGTCGCCTGCGGACGTGTGGATCACGGCCGTGTAGGTCGCCGAGAGGTCGATGTCGAGGTCGGGTGCGGAGGAATACTGCTTGGCCACGATGGTCCTTCCTGGAAGTCGTGGCCCGAGCCTACCCCCGAGCGGGGAATCCCCCTCCGGGGGAGGTCGTTTCACCGAACCCAGGGTTCCACTGGTCGAATCCGGGCACTGGAACCCTGGGTTCGCCGGATTCTGTGGGTTCGCTGCACTCGTCGGGGCACTAGAAGCCGCGGCGTTTGCGACGCTTGAGCGCCTTCTCCTTGAAGGGGACCTCGTCGGGTGGTGGCTCCCACGAGAAGAGGTCGGCGAGGCGCTCGTCGTTCGAGAACATCTTGATGATCGGGACGTTGAGGTTCGCCCGCCTCTGGATGCCGAGTACCTCGTTGACCTGGTCCCATTCCACCATCGTCACGACCAGGCCTTCCTCCCCTGCACGTGCGGTTCGACCGCTGCGGTGCAGGTACGTCTTCGGGTCGTCCGGCGGGTCGTAGTGGACCACCACGTCGACGCCATCGATGTGCAGGCCGCGGGCCGCGACGTTCGTCGCGACGAGGATGCCGATGGATCCATCGGAGAACCGTTTGAGGGACTGCTCGCGTTTCACCTGCGGGAGATCGCCGTGGATGGGCGCACAGCCGACGTCCATGGCTCGCAGGTCCCTCGCCAGGCGGTCGGCGCCGGCCTTCGTGCGGGTGAACGCAAGGACCCGGTCGTTGTGCCGTGCGATCTCCGCGAGCACCTTGGCTTTGTCCATGTGGTGGACCTTCAGGAACCGGTGTTCCATCGTCTCGACGGTCTCGGTAGTCCGATGCGACCTCGAACACGACCGGGTCCTTCATGTAGCGGTCGATCAGCTCCTGGACCTGCATGTCGAGGGTCGCGGAGAACAGGAAGGTCTGTCGGTCCTCGGGGAGTTGGGACATGATCGTGCGCACCTGCGGCATGAATCCCATGTCTGCCATCTGATCGGCTTCGTCGATGGTCACGATGGAGATGTCCTGCGGATCGAGCGCTGATCGCTCGAGCAGGTCGATGAGGCGGCCCGGGGTCGCGATCGCGATGGATGCCCCCTTGGCGAGGGCTTCGATCTGGGGGCCGAGCGGCGCACCACCGTAGACGGCCACGGCGGTCTGTCCGCGTGCGGCCAGCAGTGGTTCGAGCGCGCGGGTGACCTGGGTCGCCAGCTCGCGGGTGGGCACGAGGATCAGGCCCTGTGGCCGCTTCGGCTCTGCTCGCGTCACCTTCTCGAGCATCGGAAGCCCGAACGCGAGGGTCTTGCCCGACCCCGTCTTCGCCTTCCCTGTGATGTCGACACCCGTCATCGCGATCGGGAGCGTCATCTCCTGGATCGGAAAGGGTGCGGTGATGCCATCGTTGGCCAGGGCTGCAACGAGGTCGTCGGAGACTCCAAGCTCCTTGAAGCTCAGGTCGGTGGTGAGTTCAGACTGTGTCATGGACCGGAGCGAGGTAGGGGAGGCTGCTCCATCCCGTACGGTAACGGTTGACTCATCCGATATCGGTGGGATGCGTCGCCGATCACTGCTCGTTTCACGGTACCGTGGCGGTGCTGTGCCGATCACCCTGACCCATTGGAGACCTTGCTCGTGACCGACTTCTTCACCGATTCGCCGTTGACGGCGCGTGTCGTCACGACGGTGGTCGTCCTTGTGGCGGTACTGATCCTGCGTTACGTGGTGTCCCGGTTCATCGCCAAACGTGTGACCGACACCGAGCTCCAGTTCCGTGCGCGGAAGGCCGTCTCGTATGTTGCGACCACCGTCGTCGTTGTGTCGCTCGTCTTCATCTGGTTGCCGTTCTTCGACGACCTCGCCACATTCCTCGGCCTCCTGTCCGCCGGTGTCGCCATCGCCCTCGCCGACGTCTTCTTGAACCTGGCGGGCTGGGTGTACATCGTGTTCCGGCGACCCTTCCGAGTCGGCGACCGGATCGAGATCGGCGGCGAGGCCGGCGACGTCGTGGACATCCGCGCCTTCCGGTTCTCGCTCCTCGAGGTGCGGAACTGGGTCGACGCCGACCAATCGACAGGCAGGATCATCCACATCCCGAACGGTCGACTCTTCCGCGAGGCGATGGCGAACTTCACCGAGGGATTCCACTACATCTGGCATGAGATCCCGATGCTCGTGACATTCGAGTCGGATTGGCGGGCTGCGGAAGCGATGATGCTCGAGGCCATCCAGAACGTCGCCATTCCCGAGGATGTCGCACGCCGTACGACCGAGCAGGTGAGCGCGAGCAGGGACTATCGGATCAACTACACCCAGCTGACCCCCACGGTCTACCTGACGACGCGCGATTCAGGCGTGCTGCTCACGGGCAGGGTGTTGGTCGAGGCCCGCGGTCGTCGGTCGGTGGAGGACGCAGTGTGGCGGTCGTTGCTCGACGCCATCGAGCGAGATCCCCAAGTCGATCTGGCGTATCCGACGATTCGGGGCTACCTGCCCGATATCCGCCCAACCAACGACGACTTGCGTGCGTAACGCTTCCCCTGGCTGATGCCAAGGGCGTAGGTGATGCCAGCGAGGCCCACCGCGCCAGCGGCTGCCGTGGTGCGTTTGATGACCTTCTTGCGGGTGCGGGAGAACTCGACGATCGGCCATCCGCGGTGATAGGCGAGCGTTTCGAGTGCTCGATCCGGATTCACCGCGACCGGGTGGCCGACCGCATCGAGCATCGGGAGGTCGCCTGCCGAATCGGTGTAGGCATACGACTTCGACAGGTCGTAACCCCGCTCCTCGGCGATGCGCCGCAGGGCGTCCGCCTTGCCCTCGCCGTAGCAGAACGGTTGGGCCAGCTCACCCGTGTAGATGCCGTCGGTGACCTCTGCGACCGTGCCGAGACCGCCGGTCATTTCCATCTCCTCGGCGAACCGTGCCACGATCTCCACCGGCGACGCCGACACGATGTACGTGTCACGCCCGGCTGCCGTGTGGAGATCGATCAAGCCCCGCGCTTCGCGCCGCACGTCGCTCAGCAGACGCGGGATGATCTCATCGGCGAGGGCCGTGAGGGTTGCGACGGGAATCCCCTCGATCGCCTCGAGGATGCGGTTCTTGACCGCCTCCGTCTTGTCGTCGGATGCTCCGGACAGTTTGAAGGTCACGGCATTGGTCGCGTCCTTGACGAGCTGCATCGTCGGGACCATCCCATCGCGGTACGCGACCCAGCCGAACACGAAGACCGAAGAGCCGGCGATGATCGTCCGGTCGAGGTCGAAGAACGCAGCAGCCTTGGTGTCGCTCATGATGATGCACCGATGAGGTCGTCGCCGACGGCGAACAACAGGTCCGGTCCGGCGATCGTGGCATCGAGCAGGCCGTGCACCTTCGGGAGCAGGTTCACCGCATAGAACCGTGCCGTGGCGACCTTCGCAGCCATCCAGGGGTCCTCGAGGCCATGGTCGATCGCGGCGATCGCCTGTCGAGCGAGGTAGTACCCGCCGGCCAGGGTGCCGAGCATCTCCTGGTACGGCGTGGCTCCAGCCATGCGTGCGACCGCATCGTCGCTGCCGTTGAGCCAATCGGTGGCCTTCCGTACGGTTGTCACCGCAGCGGCGAGTTCGCGGCGCAGGTCGCTGACCCCCTCGCCGGCGGAAGCGAGGGCGGCGTCGATTCCCTCGATCTCATCGAGGTAGGCGGCTACGACACGACCCTCGTGCATCGGGAGCTTGCGCATGACGAGGTCGAGGGCCTGGATGCCATTGGTCCCCTCGTAGATGGGTGTGATCCGTGCGTCTCGGTAGAACTGGGCCGCGCCGGTCTCCTCCACGAACCCCATGCCGCCGTGCACCTGGATGCCGATGGAAGCCACCTCCACCCCGCGGTCGGTGCACCACGACTTCGTGATGGGTGTCAGGAGGGCGAGGCGGTCCCGTGCGGCGTCTGCGACCGTCGGATCGGCGGACCGGAGATGGCGATCCTCTGCGGCGACGGCGTCGTATACCAGTCCGCGCATCGCCTCGGTGTAGGCCTTCATGGTCATCAGCATCCGGCGTACATCGGCATGGTCGATGATCGGCGATGTCTCCGTTGACCCGGCTGCACGCCCCTGCTTGCGTTCCTTGGCGTACGTCGCGGCGTGTTGATACGCACGCTCGGCAACCGCGAGGCCCTCGAGGCCCACCTCGAGCCTGGCCTGGTTCATCATCGTGAACATGTAGGCCATGCCCTTGTTCTCCTCGCCGACGAGGTACCCCGTGGCGCCCTCGAAGGACAGCACACAGGTGGGCGATCCGTGGATGCCGAGCTTGTGCTCGATGGAGACGGTCTCGATGTCGTTGCGGGGGCCCGGCGTCCCGTCGTCATCGAGGAGGAACTTCGGGACCAGGAACAGTGAGATGCCCTTCGTGCCGGCCGGGGCGCCGGGAGTGCGTGCGAGGACGAGGTGGATGATGTTGTCTGCCAGATCGTGATCGCCCCACGTGATGTAGATCTTCACCCCGTTGATGGCGTACGTCCCGTCGTCATTGGGTGTCGCCTTGGTGCGCACGGCACCCACGTCGGATCCCGCTTCGGGTTCTGTGAGCACCATCGTTCCCGTCCACACGCCGGTGATGAGGTTCTCCAGGTAGGCGTCGCGCAGGGCGTCGTCACCGTGCCGCGTGAGGAGGGTGATCGCGCTGCCCGTCAGCATGGGACACAGGGAGAAGGCCAGGTTGGCCGACGTCATCATCTCGGAGATGGCGAGACCGATCGTCTTCGGGAACCCGTGGCCACCGAACTCCGGCGATCCCGTCACCGAGATCCATCCGGCGTCGAGGAGCTTGGCCCATGCGTCCTTGAAGGCGTCGGGTGTCGTGACCCCCCCGTCGGCGAAGACCGCTCCCTGGGTGTCTCCGACCTCGTTGGTCGGAGCGAACACCTCGCCGAAGAACCTGGCTGCCTCGTCGAGGACCCCGTCGACCATGTCGGTGTCGACGTGGTCGAAACCGGGGAGGGCGACGATGTCGTCGATGTCGCTGATCGTCGAGAGGGTGAATGCAATGTCGCGAACGGGTGCTGCGTAGTCGGCCATGTCCGCAAGGGTACTCGCCGTTTGCGTCCGCGATTGCCAGCCCGGAGGGGCGGGATCCGGTCCGCTGGCCGATCACGACCGCTACCGCGGCGGGCCGATAGCCTTGCGACCCACCGACAACGGAGACCACGTCATGATTACCCGGCGCCTTGCGATCGTCCTGTTCGCCCTCGCCATCATCGTCGCCGCCTGCAGTGATTCGGGCGCATCGGAGGACCCTGTGGACGAATCGACGAACACGACCGCCGAGACCAACACGGCTGGGTCTCCCACTGGTGGCGATGGGCTCGTCGCGACCGACGGTGACATCGTCGAGGTGCACTATGTCGGGACGCTCGACGACGGTTCCCAGTTCGACTCGTCCCGCGAGCGCGGCACGGCCCTCACGTTCACGTTGGGGACCGGAGAGGTGATCGCCGGCTTCGACGATGCCGTGCGCGGCGCCAAGGTGGGCGACGTGAACACGGTCCGTATGGAGGCAGCCGACGCGTATGGCGAACCGTCCGACGAATTCATCATCGACGTCCCGTTCAATCCCGAGCAGGGTGACATCGAGGTCGGCGACCAGGTCTACCTCAACAACGGCCAGCCCGCGACGATCCTCGCGATCACGGATGAATCCGTGACGCTCGATGCCAACCATCCCCTCGCCGGTGAGGCACTCACCTTCGAGATCGAGGTATTGGCGATCACTCGGGGCTGACAGCCTGGAGCGCACCCTCCCAGATGGCTCGGAACTCGGGTGATGACTCCTGGAGGTCGCCTGCGGTGCCTCGTGCGACCACTCGGCCGCGATCCATCACGATGACCTGGTCCGCCCTGGCGAGCGCGGCGTGGCGGTGGGATACGACGAGGGCCGCAATGTCCTTGCGTGCGAGGGACAACCTCGTCCACAGCTGCTGCTCGGTCTCGACATCGAGCGCCGACGACACGTCGTCGAGGACCAGCAGCTGGGATGCCCGATTCAGCATGCGGGCACTCGCCGAGCGTTGAACCTGTCCGCCCGACAGACGTACGCCGCGCGGGCCCACCATCGTGGCGAGACCCTCGGGCATCAGGTCGATGTCGTGGCGCATGGTGGCGATGTGGATGGACTGGTTCATCAGCCGCGTGTCGACGGTGTCGCCGAGGACCAGGTTGTCCTCGAGGGACATCGAGAACAACCTCGGGACCTGCGGCGTGTACGCCGCATATGGCGGTGTGAGTTGCGTCGCCGGGTCGTCGATGAGGTGGCCATTCCACTCGATCGTTCCAGCATCGGCAGGGAAGAGTCCGAGGATCGTGCGGAGGAGGGTGGTCTTGCCCGCGCCGATGCGACCCGTGACCACCACGAACTCACCGCGTGCGATGTCGAGGTCGACATCCGATATGCCGTTGCTCGTCCCGGGATGCAGGTACGTCAACCCGCGTACGCGCAGTGACTGGAACGGCTCGGGCGGCGGCAACGGTTCGACCGCCGGCGGGGCACCGCCGTCGAGGCTGAGTTCGGTGCGCTCGTACAACCGCTGCCACGGGTCACCCTGCGTCGTGGCGGCGAGCCGTTCTGCAGAAACCGCTCCCTGCTTGGCTCGGGCGATGAACACGCCGATGAAGTACGACGCCTCTGTCACGTGGTGCAGCAGGAACACGAACAGTGCGAACTCCCCGATGGATATCCCCGCTGCCCCGGTGGCGGTGAGCCGGCCGGCGGCCATCACCAGGATGAGGCCGGTGCCGATGTTGACCGTGTTGCGGAACACCGCTTCGAGCACGGAGGTGAGCGTTCGATCCCTCACCATCATGGCCTTGCGGGCCTCGTTCAAATCCTCGAACCGGGCGATCATCGGCTCCTCGGCACCTGCCACCTTGACGGCCTGTGCAGCGGCGAACGTCTCTCCGAGGTAGCCCGTGATCGCTTCCGTGGCCGAGCGCGCCTGGCGCCGATAGCGCCGGACGAGGCCGCCGGTCCGGTTCGACACGACGGCCACGATGATGACCGGGATCGATATGACGATCGTGATGACGGGGTCGATCGACCACAACAACGTGAACGAGACGAGTCCCGCGACGGTCGCACCGACGAGGTCGACGGTGATGTCGAAGGGCTCGATCACATGCTCGACGTCGTCACGGAAGCGAGACACGACGGCTCCGGGCGTCTCGTCGACGGCGGCGGCCCCCGGTAGTTCGAACAGGCGTACCAGCAGGTTTCGACGCATGGTCGCCGCCGCCCGGAAGAGCAACGAGCCGTGGTTCCGCATGCCGGCGAAGATCATGACGGAACGTCCCGCGGCGTACGCGAACATGGCGACGACGATCATGGTCACGGTCGTGGTCTCGATGCCTGCGGTCAGCTCATCGAAGAAGAACGCGATGATCAAGCCGGGGATGATGGGCATGGTCCAGATGGCCGTCCACAGGACGATGGCCGCGGTGTAGCGGAACGGCTGGGCGCGGATCAGCCGCCACAGGACACGCCCGAACGATGGTGGCACGGATGCCATCATGCGAGTGCCTCCTCCATACCGGCCACCAGGAGGTGGGCGAACACGGACTCGGGATCGGCGGCGAGGGCCAATCGTTCGCCGGCCTCGATGACCCGTCCGTCCTCGAGGATGACGATGTCGTCGGCACGACTCACCGTGGCGAGCCGATGCGCGATCAGGACAGCGGTGCGGTCCTCCAGCAGATGGTCGACGGCCTTCTCGATGAGGGCCTCGGTCGCGGGATCGAGCCGCGACGATGCCTCATCCAGCACGACGATGCCAGGATTCCGTAGGAAGATCCGCGTGAACGCCAGGAGTTGTGCCTGACCTGCCGACAGGCCTGCGCTGCCGGACTCGAGCATCGTGTCGAGACCGTGGGGGAGTGATGCGAGCCACTCATCGAGCTCGAGCCGGTGGATCACCTCGAGCAGCTTGTCGTCCGGGATCGAGGCGTCGAAGAACGTGAGGTTGTCCCGCACCGTGGCGCGGAACAGCTGGACGTCCTGGGTGACCATCGCCACCTTGTGTCGGAGGACGTCGAGGTCGATGTCCGACGTTGCATGGCCACCGACGGCGACGGAGCCCTCCTGTGGCTCGTAGAGCCTCGTGACGAGGCGTGCGATCGTGGACTTCCCGCTGCCGGTGCGGCCCAACAGCCCGACGACGCGACCGGGTCGAATCGCAAAGGACACGTCGTCGAGGACGGTCTCGTCACCGGCCTCGTCGTCGTAGCTGAACGTGACACGGTCGAACTCGAGGCCGAGTGGACCGGCAGGGAGGTGTGCCGAACCGTGGGCCACGATGCGTGATTGCGTCGCGAACAGCTCCTCGACACGCTCGATCGACGCTCCGGCCTTCTGGAGGTCGATCAGCTGCTCGCGGATCTCCTCGATCGGGCGATGGGCCATCTCGATGTACTGGAAGACCAGGTAGACGGATCCGATCGTGAGTGTCCCGATGCCGAACAGCCATGCACCGAGGACGAATCCCACCATCAGGGACAGGAAGTACAGGCCCATCGAAGCCGACCACATGAGGGCCCAGCCGGTCCAGCCACGTACGACCTGGGGGAGCCATCGTCGCTGGATGTCGTCGAAGCGGGTGAGCATGAAGCCCGTGGCCCCGTTGGCCTCGATGTCCTCCGTGCCGTCGACCTGCTCGCCGATGAACCCGTACATCTCGGCACTCGTCGCCCGGATCGCCTTGTGCCACGGCACGGTGACGCCATGGAGCCGGAACAAGCCGATGAACGTGAGCGTGGTGAAGAGTGTGATGGACGCACCCACGATCCAGGATTCGACCCACAGCAGCACGATGATGCCGACGAGCAGCGCACCGTTGCCGACGACCTTGATCATCATCGACGAGAAGAAGTTCGACAGCGCCGTGACGTCGCCGTCGATGCGCTCGATCAACTCGCCAGGGCTCGTTCCCTTGTGGTACCCCATGTCGAGGTGGAGCACGTGGTCCGTGAGGTCTGCACGCAACTGGTTCGTCGCCGACCAGCCGATCTGCTCGGCCAGGTAGGTTGCCCACACCAGCAGTGCCTGGTGGATCACGGCTATGGCCATGAATGCGAGCGCGATGGGCATCAAGGTGCCGATGTCCGTGCCGGCCAGTGCTTCGTCGATGAACAATCGGATCAGCTGCGGATTGGCGAGCTGCAACGCAATCGTCCCGAACAGGATGAGCGCGAGCAGGTACGCCCTCCGGCGATAGGGCCGGAGGTATCGGGAGAACAGTCGGAAGTAGGCACGTACGGGGATCATGGGAGTCCTCGGGAGGTCGATGAGACACAGGGCAGGCGACGACGGTCACCATGCGGAGGGTCTCGAGGGCGGTGGGTGCGGTGGTTCTACCGCAAACGGGCGCGCGCGAAAGCCTCTGGTGACGGGTGTGGCATCAGTAGCCGCCTCATCGAGACTCCTCGGTCGCGGGCCCGGTCCGAGGACCAGGAACCACCATGGTGCCCCAGCCGCGCGATCCTGTCAAGCCCTCGGCGGGCTCAGAGGAACTTGACGACGATGAGCGCACCGAGCATCGCGGTTGCGTTCGTCCCGATGTGTGCGAGGACCGGTGCCGCGGTGCTGTTGGCGTACAGACGGAGCCACAGGAAGCCCAGCCCTGCGAGCATCGTTCCGCCCACGGCTCCGATGACGGCGATGCCGATGCCGATGGCGCCGGAGAAGAGGTCTCCTGCGGGGTTGGTTCCGATGGTGTCGAGTGTGGGGAGGATGTGCCACACGCCGAACAGGAGGGATGTCCACAACGCCGCGACGAGGGGGGAGTTGCGACGCACGAGCATGCCGAAGACGATGCCGCGGAACAACACCTCCTCGTACAGGGCCGTCGCCAGCGGGATACGGACGAATACCTGGAACAGGACCCATGCGGTCGAGTTCTCGATGACCCGGTCGTCACGGAACAACTCGCGCGTGCCGGGGATGGCGACGCCGATGGCGATCACCGCGCCGATCGCCGCGAGGACCGCGCCTCCCACGAGGAGGCCCCTGCGCAGGCGGTCCCCGCGCAGACCCATCGACGTCCAGGTGGTTCCCGCCCGCCGCGCGATGAGGAGCGCCACCCCCAGGACACCGAGGTTGAACGGTATGTGCCACGCATCGTCGAGGACGGCGTTGGCGATGACATTGGCGTAGGAGGCCAGGGCGACGATCGCCGCCAGGTGGAAGATGTGGGCCTTGTGCGGATCGGGTGGCTTGCGGAGCCACATCGAGGGCTTCCACATCCGGTCCCAGTCCTCGAGGGGCCATGACCACGCGTGTTGGCGCCCCGTCGACGTCAGATCGTTCGGCATCCCTGCGAGCCTAGAGGGAGTCCGGGTGACGCATCGCCCGACGCCACCGCCGTGGCGAGCGTCTACCCTCGTGGTGATGCCCATCCTGCACACCCTCAAGCAGACGGTGCTCGATCTCGGACGCGGCGAAGCGAAGGCGAAAGCCAAGCCCCTGACCGTCGGGGACGAGTCCCTCGATCGCTCCGCTGCCGGCCTCGACAGCCGCCTCGGCGAACGAGCGGTGATGTTCTGGCTCATGTCCGATCGAGCCCTGTTCCTGGTCGTCGGTGAGGACACGATGGACCACGCGTTCCGGATCCCGTACGAAGCCATCGCCGACATGACCCTCGATTTCGATGAGAACGCCGACTTCCTGCCCTGGTACGTGCGGCTGTCGGTCCATGCGAGCGGCCCCGGGGCCATCACGCGGCTCGAGTCTGGCAACCCTCCGGGTCAACCACTCCAATCGCCGCCGCCCGTTCCGCTCACCGATGTAGATCGGGGACGGCTCGCTCGCGGCGAGGTCGTACCACTGGCGGGCTTCGTCGCCTGCTCGCCGCGTTTTCGTGGGGCGCTCGAGCGTCGGATGGAGCTCGCCGGATCCCCGCTGACCATCACGGGGGCAGAGGCTGCCGAGCGTTCCGCACGACTCGGCCGCCGACGCGAAACGTCCTAGCTGGAGTCCGGAGCCCTCGGGCACCGATCCGGTGTCGTCAGTTGATCAGCTCGATGTCGTGGCTGCCGCACACACGGCAGCGCAGCTGGCTCCCGACCGTTCCGCGGACCGGCGTGTCCTGCGCCCCTGGCGCTGGCGGGGTGGCCTGCTGGGGACACCGGTGAGGCCGCCTGGAGGTTGGTGCCGCATTCGCGACAGAATCGGGCGTTGTGGAAGTGCGTCGCTCCACAGCTCGGGCAATCGGCCCAATCCGTCGTCATGGCCTGGATACCGAGGTCCGTGGCTTCATCGGCCTGCGGCTCAGGTTCAGCCGGCGCAGGCGAGGGTGTGAATCCCCCCCAGTAGTCGTCTTCGGCCTCATCCGAGGGAGCGAATGGCGGATCAGGCATCTCGGCTGGTGCCATGGCGCGTGCGTGGGTGGTCTCGGGAACGGCTGAGCCGTAGGGGTCGAGCGTGTAGAGGGCGATGCCCTGCGTCTCGGCGATCGAGAGGGCACCGGGGGAGTACCCGGACGGCGAGAAGATCACGAGCCGCTTGCCCGATTCGGCCGCTCGCAGCAGTGCCAGCACGCTCGATTGCTCGACGGGAGCCTCGCTGGAGCGAACCCGGACGAATGCCCGCTCGGTGATGAGCTCGACCGAACCGTGAGCAGGCTCGCTGATCTCCACGGGTGGGTCGCCGATGTGGTCGAGCCACAGGAAGGCCGCCTGGTAGGCCTGATCGAGGGTGAGTTGTTTCGGTTGCTTCGCCATCAGCGATGCATTCTACGGCGTTGTGTCATCGCCGGCCGAAGCCGATCGAGTGGTCCCAGTCGGCAAGGAGGGCACGGAGCGCTGCCACGAATGCGAGGGGCTGGTCGAGGGTCAGGTGATGGTGGGCCTGGGGAATCGACACGACGGGTGCCACCCGTCCCATCAGTTCGTACATGTACTCGGCGGTGTCGGGCGGAACGACGACGGACAGCTCGCCGGTGAAGAGAGCGACCCGGCAACGAACCGCGGCGAGCTGATCCCTGAGGGCGACGATCGTGCCCCTGAACAGAGCGGGGTCGAACTTCCACGTCCATCCCGCCTCGGTCTCGTGCAGCGATGTGCGTGCGATCCAATCGATGATGTAGTCGTTGTCGCATGGTTGGGGTGGGACCAGACGGAAGTGGCCGATGGCCTCTGCCTCGGTGCGGTACGTGCCGGGTGAACGGAAGGCCCGCCCTGATCTTCCCTCCTCCGCTTCGGGGGACGGGCGTCGTACCGGAGCATCGACGATCACGGCTCCCGCAAGCTGGTCACCGTGGCTGGCCGCGGTCTGGATGGTCACCATCCCGCCGAGGCTGTGGCCCACGAGCACGGGTGGCCCCGGGAATCCCGCATCGGCGATCACGGCGATGACCTCGCGTGCCCACATCTCGTGTCCGTAGGCCTCCCTGCGGCCGGAGTCACCATGCCCTGAGAGATCCAGTGCCACGGCATGCCACTGTGAGGCGAACATCGGAGCGATGAACGACCACCACTGCGCGTGGGCCGCCCCGCCGTGGACGAAGACGAGGCCGGGTTTCCCGCGTGTACCCCACGACAGGTAGCGGATATCGGTGCCCTCGACCTCGACGGTGTGCTCGGTTGGGGCCTGGTCCAGTGCCTCCACGAACCACCCGGGGGCCGACTCACTCACCGGTACGCACCTCGTCCGGTAGGAGGAACCACCGCAGGTCCTCGAAGGAAGCCGTGGCTTCGAGGGGCGGTTGCCGTGGTGCAGACGCGGGGTCGATGGCGCCGAGGAGTGCCCGCGCATCGTCGAGGTACCCGGCGAGATCATCGTCGGAGGTCGTGGCGTGTGGTGCGTCGTACTGCATCGACCCCGTGGCGTAGTCGACGTCGCCGAGCGAGTACGGCGGGGTGTCGCGCCCCTGGATGTGGTGCCAGGTGGCCGTCGCGACGTCGAACGTGTACCACGGAAGGAGCTTCCATCCGTCACTGGCGACGAGATGTACGGCGTCGACGATGAAGTCGAAGACCTGCTCGGAGATGAAGTAGTTGAAGTTCACGCGGATCCAACCGGGCTTGATGCCTTCGCATCCCAACGCGACCTCGTGGGAGATCTCGTTCGAGTGCTCGATGTCGATGCCGAGCAGGGCATGTCCGTAGGGTCCGGCACACGAGCATCCGCCTCGCGACTGGATCCCGAACAGGTCGTTGAGGAGGGCCACGATGAAGTTGTGATGGAGGTATCGACCATGGTGTCGTACGACGAACGACACGATCGACAGCCGGTCGGCATCGTGGTTGCCGAGGATGTCGATGTCGGGATTCGTCTCCCAGGACGAGATGGCGCGTGAGATGAACGACTCCTCGCGCTCGCGGATCACATCGGTGCCCACCGCCTCCTTGAGTTGGAACACGAGGCCCGCACGGATGGATTCGACGATCGCAGGCGTTCCGCCTTCTTCGCGATGTTCGATGTCGGTCAGGTACTCGTGGGAATCGGGCTGGACGAAGGCGACGGTCCCGCCACCGGGGATGCCAGGCACGGCATTGCGGAACAGTTCCTTGCGCGCAACGAGGATGCCCGGGGTTCCCGGCCCTCCGATCAGCTTGTGGGTCGACAGGAAGATCGCGTCCTTGTAGGCGTTCGGCCGTTGCGGGGTGTCCATGGCGATCTCGACGTAGGGAGCGGCAGCTGCGAAGTCCCAGAATGACAGGGCGTCGTGTTCGTGGAGCAGCTCCGCGATCCCGTAGGTGTCCGAGATGATTCCGGTGACGTTCGAGGCAGCAGAGAAGGAACCGATCCGCAAAGGTCGGTCCGCGTACCGCTCGAGCTCGCGGCGGAGGTGGTCCTGGTCGATGTGGCCGTCCGGGTCCTCACCGATCTTGACCAGATCGGCGATCGACTCGCGCCACGGGAGCTCGTTGGAGTGGTGCTCGAAGGGACCGATGAACACCACCGGGCGTCGGTCGGCAGGGATATGGGACTGCAGGTCGTACTCGGTGTCGAGTACATCGGGGATGACCAGTCCCAGAACGCGGATCAAGCGGTCGATGGCGCCCGTGCACCCGGATCCGACGAACAGGACGGCGTGATCGTGGTTTGCGTGGACGCACCGGCGGATGATCTCTCGCGATTCCTCGCGGAAGCGCGAGGTCTGGAGGCCGGTTCCCGATGACTCGGTGTGCGTGTTCGCGTACAGCGGGAGCACCACATCGCGGATGTAGTCCTCGATGAAACCCAGCGACCGGCCCGACGCCGTGTAGTCCGCATAGGTGACCCTGCGCTCACCGAAGGGTCCGGCCACGGCGTGGTGTGATCCGATGACCGACGCCCGAATCGTTTCGATGAGCGATGACATGGAACGCAACTTATCACCGCAGGGTCGCCATCGGTGGCCCGTGGGTCCTCCGGGGCGTCAGGCGAGGATCGCTCCCTCGCGTGCGAGGATCTCTCGCTTCATGTCCGAACCGAACGCGTAGTTGCCGATGGAGCCGTCACTGCGAACGACGCGGTGGCACGGAACGACGAGCGGGAGGGGATTGCGGGCCAGGGCGGTCCCCACGGCGCGGACCGAACCGGGGTTGCCGATGGTCTCCGCTATCCAGCCATACGGCCTCACCGTCCCCGGTGGGATCGAGGAGCAGGCGGTGAGGACCGATGTCTGGAAGGGTGCGACCCCACGCAGGTCGATCGGTGCACCGGTGGTGTCGCCGTGGACGAGGACCTGTTCGAGGGCGTCGGCGAGGTCCGACGGCAAACGCGGCGCCGTGTACGAGGCGCGGCGGTGGAGGGACATGAACGCATCGGACGTCGCCGCGACCGAGGCGAGGGTCAGCGCGGTGAATCCGTTGATGCTCCACGCGACCCAGAGTCCTCCGTAGGGGCTGTCGGCAGGTGCGACGAGGTCGGCTGCCCCGGCGCCGACGACCGTTCGCGCCTCGAGATCGTCGGGCGGTGGGCTGGAGAGCCCACGTAGGTGGTGTTCGATGGTCATCGTGCCTCCTCGGCTTCGATGGTCGCCCGCAGGCGGGCGATGCCACGGGAGATGTCAGCTTTGGTCGTGCCGACGGGCCGCCCGGTGATGGCGGCGACGTCGTTGACGGGCAGGTCGAGGACGTACCGCAGGACGACCGCCGTCCGTTGGGTCACCGACAGCAGGGCGAGCCTCCGGTTCCACACGGCGTCGTCGAGGGGTTCGACATCGACCACGCCCGGTTCCGTTGCGGGCAGCGCGCCCGTGGGCCGCGTGCGGCGAGCCCTACTGCGGCACAGATTCAGGGCGATCGTCCACAACCACGGCGACAGGGAGAGCTCGGCGATCCGATCGTCGTGGTATCCGTCGAGGGCCTTGTAGGCGCGCAGGAAGGTGTCCTGTGCGATCTCCTCGGCAGCCGCCCTGCTCCCGGTGAGTCGATGGGCGCCTGCGTAGATGCCGGGTTGGTGAGCGCGGACGAGGTCGGTGAATCCACGGTCGAGGTCGTCGCGGATCGCAGCGACGATCGCCGCATCCGTTCGAGGTGTGCGTGCCTGCATACCCCTAAGAACCCCGCCGCAGCGCCATCGGTTGCATATTCCCCCCGGCTCGACCGGTCGGGTCGGCATGGTACGCCCCCGCCATCGACGTAGCATCGGCCGGTGCCATCGAATCGACCCACCACGGGCGCCTTCCTCGCCCTGACCGCCGCGGGGTTGTTCGGTGTGAGCGGGGCTGTCGCCGGTGGCGTCTTCGACACGGTCGATCCCGCCCATGTCGCCCAGGCGCGGTCGCTGATCGCCGCGGTCCTCATCGGGGCCTACGCGGCGACCCGCGGGTTGCTGTTCCCGGTGACGCGGTGGGGCAGGTTGGTGGTGCTTGGCATCAACCTCGCCCTCGTCAATGTCACGTTCTACTGGGCGATCGACCGGCTCGGCGTGGGGCCGGGGGCAACGATCCAGTTCCTCGCGGCGACGCTCATCCTCGTGTGGTTGGCGTTGGTGCGCCGTGAGCACGTGCGCACGGCGGCATGGGTGGCAGCCATCGGGTCGGTCCTCGGTGTCGGACTCGTGACGCAGGCCTGGTCGATGGATGGGTCCGACGTCGTGGGTCTCGCAGCCGGGCTCGTTTCGGCGGTGTTGTTCGCTGCCTACCTGGTGTACGGGGAGCATCTCGGCAAAGACCATCGACCCGCCCACGTCGGGGCCTGGGGGTTCATCTTCGCCAGCGTGTTCTGGGCGTTCGTCCTCCCATGGTGGACGTTTCCGTTCGAGGAGGCATCCCAGGCGTGGCTCGACCTCCTCATCGTGGGTGTGATCGGCACCGCCGCCCCGTTCCTGCTCGAGTTCGCCGCCCTGCGGTTGGCGCCGTCGAGCCTCGTGGGCATCGTGGCGACGGCGGAGCCGGCGATCGCGGCGGTCGCAGCGGTCATCATCCTCGACCAGACCCTCGATCCGGTGCAGTGGTTGGGCATCGGTGTCGTGATCGTGGCCATCGCCGCCGTGCAGCGCTGGGGCATCGCCGATGCCCCCGTTCCCGCCCCGGTGACGTAGGTCGGATAGGCCGATCGCCGCTGGTAGGTTCCGAACATGCGGATCGTGAAACGGGTGCTCATCGGCTACGCCTTCGTGGCCGTGTCGTCGTTGATCGCAGCCCTGGTCGTGCGCCGGGTGGTGCCGGAGTTCGGCGACGAATCCGACGATGTCGTGTCCCTCGTGGCAGCCATGGGGGGCCGTAGCTTCGCCAGCGGGTCCGACGCCCTCCGTTCCATCGAAGCCGTTGCTTGCATGGGCGGCATCGAGATCGACCTCACGCACGCACAGATCGTCGACGGAGCCCGCCTTCGCATGCACGCCGTCATGGGGGGTATCCAGGTGACGGTGCCATCGGGTTGGCGCGTCAACGTCGTGTCGCACTCGGTGATGGGCGGCGTCGACAACGGACTGGCTCGCAGCACCGATACCGACGCACCGCTGCTCGTCGTCGAGGCGTCCGCGATCATGGGGGGCATCGACATCCGGCCGGGAGACGATGCCTGATGGCCGTCGACATCGCCTCGACGATCACGTACCTCAAGGACCACGCCATGGAACATGGGTTCCATGTCCACGACGAGCGCCACTTCGTCGAGACCTTCACCTTGCGCCAGGCCTGGGAGATCGACGTCCATCCGGCCGATGCGTGCTCGGGACCCCTCGACCTGCACATCTCACTCGATGTCGACCCGCGCCTGGTGCTTCGCTTCGAGGACCTGCTCGAGGAGGACCCGGATATCCCGGAGGATCCCGACAACGAGTACGTCGTGACGTTCTACTTCAACTGGGCCCTTCCCGCCCTCCAGCGCCCTCCTGACCTGATCGTGTTGTCGGCCGAGCTCGCGGGGCTCGGTGGACTCGACCTCCCGATCGAGGTGCGTTCGGTTCGCTCGATGGGAGCCCTGTCCTCGGTCGACGACGAACGGCTGTCGGTCGTGGGAGCCGTGGATCGATCCCTGGTCGACGTGATGTTCCGCCAGGACTCCCTGTGCGACGTCCTCGACCGTGTCCACGACGTCAGCATGTACATGGTCGACCATGCCGACGAATGGACCGACGACGTCTGATCCTCACTCGTAGGCGATGGCCTCGAGGATGTTGAGCTGTGACGCCTTGCGTGCCGGGTAGATGGCAGCGATCACGCCGGCGATGGCAGCGATGAGGATGTAGACGAGCAGCTGGGCCCACGGAATCGAGAACGTCCCGAGACCCTGGTCGGCGAGTGCCTGCACCACGGCCCATCCGAGGAGGATTCCGGCCCCGATGCCGAGGATGGCTCCGAAGATCGCGATGAGCACGGCCTCCCAACGGATCATCCGACGTACCTGGCGCCTGACCATGCCGACGGCCCGCAGCAGCCCGATCTCGCGGGTCCGCTCGATGATGCTCAACGCAAGGGTGTTGGTGATGCCGAGGACGGCGATGATGATGGCGAGGCCGAGCAGCGCCGAGAAGATGGCCAGCAACTGGTCGATCTGGGTTTCCGCGTCGGACAACACCTCGGACGTGGTCTGGATCTCGATGGTCGGGAAGGGTTCGGCGATCACCAGGGCTGCGGCCCTGGCCTCCTCGACGGGGACGCCCTCGGCGGCATTCGCCGCGACGAGGGAGTCGCTCACCACCTCGAGTCCCGTCACATAGCGCTCGCGTGTGATGAGGTATCGACCGAAGTTCTCTGCATCGAAGGTGCCGACCACCGTTCCGGGTGCCGTGGCACCATTGGGCATCTCCACGTCGTAGGTCAGCCCGATCTCGTCGGCGAACCCCTCCGACTGGACGTTCACGAGCAAGCCGTTCTCCGCACCCATCGCTGCAAGGTCCTCATCGGAGGCTCCGAGGCGCAGCAGAGAGGCGACGGTGTCCGGTTCGACGGCGGTGACTGATTCGACGACATCCTGGCCGACCCGCACCTGGGTGAACCCGAGCGCCGTGACCGCGCCGATCTCGGGTGCCTGACGGAGCTCCTCGGTGAACTGCGGGCTGACACCGGCGGTGAAGTTGCTGGAGCTGACGGTCAGGTCTGCCGGGAAGACATCGCCCAGGGCCTCGGCCACCGATGCCTTGATCGACGCGCCGAAGATCGCGACGAAGACCACGAGGGCCACGCCGATCATCAGCGCCGACGCGGTCGAAGCGGTTCGCCTCGGTTGGCGTTTCGTGTTCTGTACGGCGAGGTCGCCCGGCACGCCGAACAGGCGCGGAAGCGGCCACCCGATGACTGATGTGATCGGGCCTGCACCGAGGGGAGCAAGGACGGAGATGCCGATGAACACGGCGAGCGCACCGATGGCGACGAACCAGATCGCGTTCGGGATCGACGTGAACAGGCCCACCCCCAGGGCGAGCACGCCCACCGCAGTGATCACGGCGCCCCAGATGGCACGGGTCGACAGGGATCGTCGTCGTTGGTGCCGAGAGCACCTCGGTCATGGCGGCGACCGGCGGGATGCGTGCCGCTTTCCTGGCGGGGAGGAGGGCCGAGATGATCGTGACGATGACTCCTACCGCCATGCCCACGACCACCGTGCGACCGAGGATGGTGAGGGGCCCATCCGGCAGGCCCGCCCCTGCGGCGCGCAGCACGGTCTGGAGTCCGACGGCGAGCAGCACACCGCCGATCACGCCCACGATCGACGAGACGAGGGCGATGACGAATGCCTCGAGGACCACCATGCGGGTGACCTGTCCGCCGGTTGCTCCGACGGCGCGGAGCAGGGCGAGCTCGCGGGTGCGTTGGGCGATGGTGATCCGGAAGGTGTTGGAGATGATGAAGGCTCCGACGAACACCGCGATGGCGGCGAAGGCGAGCAACCCGATCGTGAGGAAGCTCAGGGCCTCGCCGATCTCGGCGGACTGCTCGGCGTTGGCGTCGTCGACGGTGATGGCAAGGACATCGTCCGGGAGTACGGGCTCGATGCGAGTCACGAGCTCATCGGGCGTCACGTCGGACGTTCCGGACACGGCGATCGAGCTGATCTTCCCTTCGAGCGACAGGACGCGCTGGGTCTCGGCGAACTCGAAGATCACCAGGGTCGCACCGGCGAGGTTGTCCTCCTCACCGAAGCTGGCCAACCCGACGATCTCGAAGGTCTCGACGGGTCCGTTGAAGATGATGCCTACCTGCTGCCCGACCGTGAAGTCGTTGGCCTTCGCCGTGCCGACATCGATGACGACCTCGCCGCCGGATTCGGGGGCGCGGCCGTTGCCGTCGCGTATCTGGACGGGGGAGAGGGTGGAGGACTCCATCCACGAGGTGGCGATCGTGGGCGGGCCCTGGCCACCGATCGGTTCGCCGTCGGCGTCGATCAGCTGGGCGAACCCATCGACGGTGGCCTCTGCTTCATCCACGCCCTCGACTCCTGTGACGGCGTCGAGGGTCTCCTCCGGCATGGAGAGGATGAGCTGGCCGAACTCGTTGCCGAACTCGGGGTCGACGGCACGAACGTAGACATCGGTTCCGGCCGAGATGTCGCCCAACAATGAATCGAACCGAGCATTGATGGTGTCCGTGAACACGAAGGAACCCGACACGAAGGCGACGCCGATGACGATGGCGAGGGAGGTGAGGACGAGTCGGACCTTGTTGATCCGGAGCCCGGCCAGGGCGACCTTGAGCATGTCAGTCCCCGAGCGCCTTCATGGTGTCGAAGATCGCGTCTGCACTCGGATCATGGAGCTCGTGGACGATGTGGCCGTCGTCGAGGAAGATCACCCTGTCGGCGTGTGAGGCGGCGAACGGGTCGTGGGTGACCATGACGATGGTCTGATCGAACTCGTCCACGGCGTGTCTCATGAACTCGAGCAGCTCTGCCCCCGACTTCGAGTCGAGATTGCCGCTGGGTTCATCGGCGAACACGATCGCGGGCCGTGTGACGAGTGCTCGTGCTGCGGCGACGCGCTGTTGCTGGCCGCCCGACAGTTCGGATGGACGGTGCGTGAGGCGATCGCCCAGTCCGACTGCATCGACGACCTGGTTGTACCAGTCCTCGTCTGGCTTGTCGCCGGCGATGGCGAGGGGCAGGAGGATGTTGTCCTTCGCGTTGAGCGTCGGAATCAGGTTGAAGGCCTGAAAGACGAATCCCACCTGTTCTCGTCGCAGGACGGTCAGATCGCGATCCGACAGGGAACCGAGTTCGGTCTCACCGAGGTGCACGGTCCCCGAGTCGAGCGAATCCAACCCGGCGAGGCAGTGGAGGAGCGTCGACTTCCCTGATCCCGACGGTCCCATGATCGCCGTGAAGCGGCCGGCAGCGAACTCGGCGGTCACACCGCGCAGCGCAGTGACGGCGGCGTCGCCTCGTCCGTAGGTCTTGACGGCGTCTTCGACGCGCACAGCGGTTGCGGTCATGGGGAGTCTCCGTGGATGATGGGAAAGCGGTGATCCGAGACCCCGAGCCTAGGGGCGGGCCATGTCGTTGTTCCCGGATTGTTCGTCATCGGAGCGTCTGACCCCCGGTGGTGGCCGGGGATCACACGTGCGGTGATGGCGCTGTGGCGTGAGCGCCGCTGCATGCTGGTTGGTTCACGCAGCTCGTGGGAGGTCGTGGTTCGCCGGACCTTCGAGGATCATCAGGTGGCCGTCCACCGTCGTCGTCGAACCGGGAGCGATCCGGGCGCCCATGGTGACCATCGATCGACCGATCCGGTCACGCAGGCCGTGGTGGCGGCGGGTCGTCCGCGTCCCCCGCAGGTCGTCGGCGAGTTCGCTGGCATAGGCGTGCAGGTAGGAGCTGGAGATGTGGTGGTTGAACGGGCTCATGGTCCCTCCTTGGTGTATGAGGTGCTGTGGATGTAGTGGTCGAGCATGGTGGAGGCGTCTGCGAGGGTCTCTTCGCGCAACGAGTACCGCTTGTCGTCGCCGACGTGGATGCGGACGAGGCCAGCAGCTCGCAGCAGCATCAGGTGGTGGTGCATCGTCGACTTGGCGATGTCGGCCTGTTCGGCGAGATCGCCAAGGGATGCGTCGCCGTGGGCGAGGGTTCGAAGGACCCTCAGTCGCCGTTCGTCGCCGAGGGCCTTGTGGAGCTTCACCAACCACTGCGGTGGTGCGTCGCTGTCGGAGTCGAGGTACTCGTCGCCCACGGGGTAGCCGACGACGAGGTAGTCGGAGCCCTCGGCCATGATGTTCCATGGTCGGGCGACCATCGTCGGCATCAGTACGATCGGTTTGCGTGCGTGCTCGCCGCTCAGGTTGACGCCTGACGTGGCGACCTCGAGGAAGCGAGCTGGGTTCATGCGGCGCGCCATCGCCCGACGGGACCGGAAGTCGGTCTCGAGGAAGGGACGGAACGCCTCCTCGGATTCGGCGAAGGCCTCCTGGTGGGCGCCTCGCAGCACGCGCACCAGGACATCCTGTGTCTCGCCGGGTGGCAGCTCGAGGAGATACTGCAACGACGCTCGCCACTGCTTCATGTCGGGTCGTGCGAGCACGGGCTCGTCGAGGAGCTTGGCCACTGCTTCGGCGACGCCCTCGGCGGCGTCGGCGACGATGTCACGGTCGACCTCGGCCATGAGGTCGTAGACGGTCATGAGCCGGTATCGGATGTCTGCCGGCTCGAGCGCCGCCAGGTAGTCGATGAATGCGGTGACCGTCGAGCCCTCTCCGGCCTCGGGCAGCAACGGCACCAGGGCCACCCACGCATCGCCGCACCCGATCGCATCGAGGTCGTGATTGGTGGCTGGCGACAGGGCTGCCTCGAACTCCTCGAACCACTCGTCACCGAGGTCGAGATCCGCCAGTGCGTCGTCGTGGCGCCGTCCGCCCACGATCCACAGGGCACACAGGAGGTCTGCCGCTGACGAAAACGACACGCGCACGTTCAGCGTGGGGGAGGTCTGGTTGGTGAAGTCAGCGACCTTCATGGCGTCTTCCTCGAACGGTCCGATGCTTGTTGTGCCATTCGAAGATTATCGAATGCAAAGATATATGTCAACCGGGTTCTTCGTGGAGCGGGGCGCTGGCGGCGTGCCACCGGCCGGATCGGTCGTGGCCACGGCGTCGACTCAGCCGGTGGCGTCACCCGACGTGAACCGCTGTTCCTCGACCCAGCGCACGATCACGGCCATCGTCCGGCCGACGCGTTCGCTGACGTCCTCGGCGAGCTGCCCGGATGCCGGGGGGACGGTGGGACCGACGAGCTCGACCGTGACCACATCGCCATCGACCTCGATGGTCTCGGTGCGCAAGTCGGTGTCTGCACCGAGCCACTCCTCGACGGCGGCGGACGACTGTCGGAGGTCGGCCGATGATCGCAGGATGCGTTGCCCCGTCAGGGCGAGGGGGATCGTGATCAGGACGATGGCGAGTGCCACGGCGGCGAACGACACACGGATCCGATTCCGACGGTGGTACAACCGGCTCCACGAGCCGTATCCCACCAGGACGAAGACGGCGCCCGCCATGAGGATGATCGAGAACAAGTTGGTGAGGAAGAGCAGGAGTGCCCCGCCTGCCTGTCCGAAGTCCTTGGCGTGGAGGGTGATCCCCACCACCGACAGCGGAGGGACCAGCGCGATGGCCACCGCAACCCCCGGGAGCGCATCGCTCGACTCGGCACGCGAGACCCCGTAGGCGCCAGCTGCGCCGGCGAAGATGGCGATTGCGAGGTCGAGGATCGAGGGAGCAGTACGCGATGTGACCTCGCTGTTCTGCACGACGGACTGGAGGTCGGGTATCGCGGCAGCGAGCATCCAGGCCAGGGCAATGGCGCCGAGCGCCCCGAGCAGGACGGTTGCCGCGGAGATGAGCGTCGATCGCGTGCGGCCGTTGATCAACCCCGCTGCGACGCCGAGGATCGGTGTCATGAGTGGAGCGACGAGCATGGCGCCGATGACGACAGCCGTCGAATCCGTGGCGATCCCGAATGTCGCGATGCCTGTGGCGAGGCCCATGAGCACGCCGAATCGCCAGAACCGATCACGCGCATTGCCACGTTGGAGGAACACCCGGTCCTCGACCTGTTCGGCGCTCACCGAGTCCATCTCGCGTCGCGACAGCCAGTAGGTGATGATTCCATAGGTGTCAGCGGCATCGATGCGAGAAGCGGCATCCGTGTTCGACAACACGAACCACGTGGATATCGATGCACGACCGATCGCGAGAATCGCACCCCCGACGACGACAAGGGTGACCGACTGGGCTGGGAAGAGGACGACGAGGGCGCCGATGGCGACGAGTGTGACTCCCCTGACGAACACCCATGCGTTGGCTCCGGCGTCGAACCACCGTCTGGCTCCGGCCCAGGCGTCCATCACTCCTCGAACGGTGATGACCGCTCCCAGGAGCAATCCGGCGATCGTGAGCGTCTGGTTCGGCCAGAAGATGAGGACCATGCCGGCGACGATCGCCGCAATGGCCTGGATCAGGTGGAGGAGGTGGTAGCGGCGGCGGATGGCTGACACCACCTCGAAGAGCCCGAACGCGACGAGACCGAATCCGACCAGTTCCTCGAGTGCCGTGAAGGCGTACGGATCGGCAGCCACGAAGAACACCACCAGCGCACCGAGGACACCCTGGGCGACGACCATCGTCAGGCCACCGCGCGGTTCCTGCTGGATGTGCTCGTCGAGGCCCAGTCCCGGGAGTGCCGACCCGGCACCGATCGATCGGTCGGTGACGGGTGGATCGATGCGCTCGAGTTCCCCCGTCGGATCGGCGTCGTTCGGTGTCCCGGTCTGATCCATATCGGCCGATCTTACGACGCGGCGCACCCGGTGCCACACGGGTTCGAGGTGCGGATCCGTGGTGTATGCTCTGCGCCTCATCAAGAGCAGCCGAGGGACAGGCCCGACGAAGCTGCGGCAACCTGCATGTGCAAGGTGCCAACGCCTGAGCGATGAGTTCGATGCCTGTCCCTCCACAACTATCGGAAGGACACGTCATGGCCGAAGGATCCGACGATCGCCTCACCTACCGGTTGCTGACCGGCGCCACCGACACGGCGTTCTGCGAGCGGGTGACCGCTGCGCTCGCCGACGGTTACCGCCTCCATGGCTCGCCCGCCCTCGCCGTGCGCGACGGCGTCGTCGTGACGGCCCAGGCCGTCGTACTCGATCGGCACCAACCATGAGCTACGCGGGCGACGTCGAACCGTCTGAGGCGTACGCGGCCCTCGAGCGGGATCCGCGGGCCGTGCTCGTCGACGTTCGTACGCGTCCCGAGCTCGTCTATGTCGGCCACCCGGATCTCGGGCGGATCGGCAAGCAGATCGTCGCGGTGGAGTGGCAGCAGTTCCCGACCGGTCAGGTGAATCCCGGCTTCGTCGAGCAGCTGGCGGCCAACGGAGTGCCTCCCGATGCCCCGGTCTTCTTCATCTGCCGCTCCGGCGGGAGGTCACGCTTCGCTGCGATGGCGGCGACCGCCCAGGGGTTCACGGAGGCCTATAACGTCGCCCACGGATTCGAGGGACCGACCGATCCGAGCGGCCAGCGAGGCACGGTTGCGGGCTGGAAGGTCGCGGGTCTCCCGTGGAGGCAATCATGACGTCGCCACGGTTCGAGACCGACCTCGTGCGCGGCGGATTGGAGCGATCCGGCTGGGACGAGACCTCGGAGGCCCTCATCCTGACATCCGGGTTCGTCTACGGCTCGGCGGCGGAAGCCGAGGCGGCGTTTGCAGGCGAGGAGGATCGATACATCTACTCGCGCTACGGCAATCCGACGGTCTCGATGTTCCAGGAGCGCCTCAGGCTGATCGAGGGTGCCGAGGCCTGTTACGCCACGGCCTCGGGGATGGCAGCCGTGTTCACGTCGCTCATCGCCGTCCTCGAGCAGGGTGGCCGTGTCGTCGCGGCCCGTGGCCTGTTCGGTTCGTGCTTCGTGATCCTCGATGAGCTCCTCCCGCGTTGGGGTATCGATACGGTGTTCGTCGATGGCGACGATCTCGATGCGTGGGAGCAGGCGCTCGCGCCCGGAGCGGACGTCGTCTTCTTCGAGACGCCGTCGAATCCGATGCAGGGGCTCGTGGACGTCGCTGCCGTGTCGGAGCTCGCCCACGCGGTGGGGGCCGTCGTCATCGTCGACAACGTGTTCGCGACACCGCTGCTGCAGAAGCCCCTCGCCCTCGGCGCCGATGTCGTCGTGTACTCGACGACCAAGCACATCGACGGCCAGGGTCGGACACTCGGCGGAGCGATCCTCGGGAGCGAGGAGTACATCGTCGAGCGTGTCCAACCCTTCATCCGGCACACGGGGCCTGCCCTCAGCCCCTTCAATGCCTGGGTCCTCGTGAAGAGCCTCGAGACGATGCAGCTGCGGATCGATGCGAGCATGCGCTCAGCGCACGCCCTGGCGTCTCACCTCGAATCGACCGTTGGCGTCGAGCGGGTCTGGTATCCGTACCTGCCTTCGCATCCACAGTTCGACCTCGCCCGGTCGCAGATGCTCGGCGGGGGAACGGTCGTGACGTTCGAGGTGGCCGGCGGCAAGGACGCCGCCTTCGAGTTCCTCGATGCACTCGAGATCATCGACATCTCGAACAACCTCGGCGATGCGAAGTCGCTCGTCACGCACCCTGCCTCGACGACGCACCGGCGCCTCGGACCGGAGGTCCGTGCCTCGATGGGCATCACCGATGGTGTCGTCCGGATCTCGGTGGGCCTCGAGTCCATCGACGACCTGATCGACGATGTCACCCGAGCCCTGTCGGGGGGTGGCCGGTGAGCGGGCAGGTCGACGTCAACGTCCCGCGTTTCAATCAGGGCTGTGTCGCTGTGTTGACCGGCTTCGCGTTCGTGGTGCAGGTGTGGCCGATCGTCCCCGTGGTCGCCGCGATCCTGGCGATCACGCGTTTCGCCGGTCCCCGCTTCGGTGTCTTCACCCGGGTCTACGTGTGGCTCGTGAAGCCGCGCCTGTCGGGACCCGTCGTGACGGAGCCCATCGATCCTCCACGATTCGCCCAACTGCTCGGCGTGGTCTTCCTCACCGTGGCGTCCGTCCTGTTCGTCGGGGGGTTCGTGACGGCGGGGTGGGTGGTGGTACTCGTCGTGACGGCACTCGCCACCCTCGCTGCGACGACGCGGATCTGCGTGGGATGCATCATCTACGAGAGGGCGACGACCTGATGTTGGTGCGCATCCTCGTCCTCGCTGTGGTCGTGCTCGTGGCGCTCGCCATCGTGACCCTTGCGGCACGGGTTCGCCCGCGTCGCTCTGCGATCGTCCCCCACGGACTCACCCTGGTGGTTGCCGTCGGCTGCCACACCTGCGAGCGGGCCAAGCACGCTTTCGATGCCATCGGTCACGGGTACCGCACGATCGATGTCGCAGAAGCTGCAGCCCTCGGTGTGTCGAGCTACACCGTGCCGTACGCCGTGGTCGGGGACCGCACGGGTCGTGTCACGATGATCAGGCGCGGAACCGCTGTCGTCAACGACGCCTCTGCGCTGGCTTCCGTCTCGCGATCGGTGTGAGCATCCGCCGGGCGGAGGCCGCGGTGGCTCAGATCCCGAGGATCTGGGCCTTCTTCGCAGCGAACTCATCCTCGGTGAGGATGCCCTGGTCGCGCAACTGTGCCAATTGGGTCAGCTGCGTGGCCATGTCGGGGGCCGCTGGGGCGGGTGCCGGCGCTGGGGCGGGTGCCGGGGCGGCATAGGTCGCCTGAGCTCCCTGGGCGTAGCCCTCGCCACGGTTCGCTGCAATGGCCTGGTCGCGGTCGGCGTACTTCTCCGCCTGTCGACGCGCCACGCGTCCACTCACCGCCGTCGCCGTTCCTGCAACGACCGCTGTACGTGCTACTCCTCGTACGAGACCTGGCATGGTTCCTCCTAGATGCTTGCTTCGAGCGCATCGAGCGCATCGATGATGTCCTGTGCGGGTACGCGAGCGGTCGCGACCATCTGGCCCCCTGCCTTGCGCGCCGCCGCGACGAAGGGTGCCGCCCATGCGTTCTCGTAGACGAGGAGGACGGCGATGGTACCCGGAGTCATGGCTGCGCCTGCCTCGGCGACGTCCTCGTCCCCCAGCAGACCGGACCTCGCCCCGGCGAACACCGTGAAGCCCGCAGCGCCGTCCCCGAGGTCGGTCAGCTCGAAACCCGAGATCGACCCGTCGGCAGCCTTGCGGACGGCGATGATGTCGTAGAGATTGATGATGCCGGCGTCGACGAGGTCGGCGAGGGCCGCAGCGGCCTCACCGCTGGGTTCCTGGTCAGGGAACTCGAGGAGGACGTAGTCGATGGGGCCGAGGGCCTCGCGCATGTTCGGACTCCTGTTCGATGGTGGTGTCGAGAAACTCTACCCGGCGTCTAGAAGCGCCGGACGGTGGCGGGCGCATCCGCCACTCGAGGGCGGCCTCGTCGATGATCGTGTCGAACCGCAGGCCCATGAGCACCGCCCCGGCACATCCTGCTGCTTTGGCCTCGTCTGCCACGGCACGTGCGGCCTCCCACGCCATCTCCCGGCGACCGACCGCTTCGGCACCGGCGAGGCGCTCCTTGAGTTGTCGTGTCGATGGGACAGCACCCATCGACTCCATGCGGTCGACCCAGTCGAGCTCCGAACGGTGGGATGACCATGAGATACACCGGCGGATCCTCGGGTCCGAGCTCGAGGCGCTCGATGTGCTCGGCCACGGTCGCGGGGTCGAGGATGGGTCCCGCAACGAGGAACTGCGCTCCGGTCTCGATGCGTCGCTTCTTCTGCCACGATCGCAGTCGCGTCGGCATGCCGACCTCGAACTCGGGGAGGTCGGTCTGCAGGTCGCGGAGGTGACGGACGATCTCGTAGTGGTCGGCGAGGTGGTCGACCTGGGGCATCGTGTCGCCCACGACGACGAGGAAACTCTGGACGCCGTTCCCCAACGCGCCACGGACCTCGGATTCGATGGCGAGGATGTTGCGGTCCCGCGTGGACACGACCACGGTCGGCGACACCGAGGGGACATCGTGCGTCACCCGAGCGGCGAAGGCGTAGGGGGACACGCGGATCTTCCCGAACACGTTGTCCGTGACGAGTACCCGATCCCAGGCTCCTCCGAGGAGGAGATGCGAACTGTTCGGCAGCTCGGGCGGGTTCACCTCCACGATGCGGGCGAATCCCTCAGCTCTGGTCAGCACGACGCTGCTCCTTGGGTGTCCTGGCGATGAAATACTTGGCCTGTGGATGGTGGCACACGATGGCCGACGTCGTCTGCTCCGGCTGGTACTGGTAGCCGGTCTCGGGTCCGACCTCGATCCCGATCCGTGCAGCACCGAGCAACTCAGCGACCGTGAGGTTGTCCTCGAGGTCCGGGCATGCGGGATACCCCCACGAGTAGCGACCACCCTGGAACTGTTGGCGAAAGAGGCCCCGAATGGTGTCGGCGTCGTCCTGGTCGATGCCGAGCTCCTTGCGGATGCGCATGTGCCAGTACTCGGCAAGCGCCTCGGTCATCTCCACACCGAGTCCGTGGAGCTTGAGGTACTCCTCGTATCGGTCCTCGGCGAACAGCTCGGCGGTTCGCTCACTGATGGCCTTGCCCATGGTGACGATGTGGAATGCCGCGACGTCGAGACCCTCGTCGTAGGGGTGGAAGAAGTCGGCGATGCACAACCACGGCTCGACCTGTTGGCGCGGGAAGGAGAAGCGTGTCCGTTCGGCAGTTCGTTCCGTGTCCTCCCAGATCACGACGTCGTCGCCATCGGCGTTTGCCGGGAAGTACCCGTACACGACCTGGGGCCGAAGGAGGTCGCCGGCGCGTGCCGAGGCCATCTGGCGTCGAATCTCGGGTGCCATGCGCTCCTTGAAGTCCTGGTCGGACTCGTTGCCCTCGGGCCGGTACTGCCACTGGTTGCGCAGCAGTGCCGTCGAGTTCACGTACTCCGACACGTCATCGAGGGACAGGCCCTTCACGATGCGGTGCCCCCAGAACGGAGGCTCGGGCACACCCTCGGCGAGGGATACGGATGGCGAGCGGCTGGGGAACACTCGTCGTTTCGATCGGTCCGGGTGCCGTTGGCGGAACGGAGATGCGGCGCGACGTGGGGCGCTCGCCATCGCCCGTGATCCATCGCATCGCGTCGAGGCCCGCGAATGCGTCCTTGCCATACACGAGCGGACCGGGGTAGCGGCTGGCGAGGTCGTCCTCGACGTAGCGACGGGTGAGGGCGGCTCCCCCCAACAGGACCGGGACGTGGCCCAATCCGCGCCTCGTGAGCTCATCGAGGTTGTCGCGCATGATGAGGGTGCTCTTGACCAGGAGGCCGCTCATGCCGATGGCATCGGCGTCGTGCTGCTCGTACGCCTCGATCATCTCGGCGATCGACACCTTGATGCCGAGGTTGTGGACTCGGTAGCCGTTGTTGGTCAGGATGATGTCGACCAGGTTCTTGCCGATGTCGTGCACGTCGCCGGACACGGTGGCGAGCACGATACTGCCCCGCTCGGCATCGTCGGCCTTGTCGAGGTGTGGTTCGAGATGCCGGACGGCACCCTTCATCGTCTGGGCGGAACGCAGCACGAACGGCAGCTGCATCTCGCCGCTGGCGAAGAGCTCACCGACCGTCTTCATCCCGTCGAGCAGGACATCGTTGATGATGGCCATGGCCGGCAGATCGGCGAGTGCCTCATCGAGGTCGTCGTCCATGCCGTTCGCATTGCCCATCACGATGCGCGCTGCGAGGCGCTGGACGAGGCTCATCCCTTCGAACGGATCGGCCTTCTGTTGAGGTGCCTCGTCGTCGAAGGCGGTGAGCAGCGTCTCGAGGGGGTCGTACCCCTCGGAGGTCCGGTCGTGGATCAGGTCGAGACACGCCTCGAGGTGGTCATCGTCGATCTGGTTGAGGGGCGTGATCCTGGCCGCATGGATGATCGCGGCGTCGAGGCCCGCTTCGATGCACTCATGGAGGAACACCGAGTTGAGGACCCGACGCGCAGCGGGCTTGAGACCGAAGGACACATTGGATACACCGAGCACCGTCGACGCCCCCGGGAGCTCGACCTTGATTCGTCGTATCGCTTCGATGGTCGCCATGGCATCCCTGCGCAGGTCGTCGTCCCCGGTCGAGAGCGGGAAGGTGAGCGGGTCGAAGATGAGATCCTCGGAAGCGAGCCCGTAGCGAGTGGTGGCGATGTCATGGAGCCGATGGGCGATCTCCATCTTCCACTCGGTGTCGCGAGCCTGGCCGCGTTCGTCGATGAGGAGGCAGATGACTGCTGCGCCGTGCTCCTTGGCGAGCGACAGCACCCTGTCGAGGCGCGAGCCTTCTGCCTCGCCATCCTCGAGGTTCGCCGAGTTGAGTACGCAGCGTCCCCCGATGCGTTCGAGCGCTGCTTGCATCACGGGCGGCTCGGTGGAGTCGATGACGACCGGTGCCGTGATCTCGGTTGCGAATCGTGCAGCGATCGGTCCGATGTCCTCCGCCCCGTCGCGACCGACGTAGTCGACGCACAGGTCGACGAGGTGGGCGCCCTCGGCGACCTGCCCCTCGCCGATGGCGATGCACGCATCGATGTCACCTTCGAGCATGGCGTCGCGGAACGCCCGCGAGCCATTGGCGTTCGTGCGTTCACCGATGATCAGGAACGAGGTGTCCTGGTGGAGCGACACCGGCGAGTAGGTGGAGGTGACAGCGGGGATCCGCTGTGGCTCCCGCACCCGGGGCGTCACGTCCGCCAGAGCCTCGATGAGGGTGCCGATGTACTCGGGGGTCGATCCGCAGCATCCCCCGACGACGTTCACGCCGAACTCCTCGACGAAGGTTCGCAGGTGGTGAGCCATGTCCGAGGCGTCGAGGTCGTAGTGCATGGCCCCATCAACCACCGACGGCAGTCCTGCGTTGGGGATGATGCTGATGGGTGTCGACGAATGAGCGGACAGGTAGCGGACGGGCTCGTACATCTCGAGGGGACCCGTCGCGCAATTGAGACCGAGGACGTCGGGTCCGAGTGCTTCCATCGCGGCGAGGGCCGCACCGATCTCGGTGCCAGGCAGCATCCTGCCCGTCAGCTCGATGGTGACCTGGGTCTGGAGGGGTACGTCGCGACCGCTCGATCGCATGGCACGACGCGCACCGTTGACCGCCGCCTTCAGACCGAGCAGGTCGAACTGGGTCTCGATGATGAGCAGGTCGACGCCTCCGTCGATCAGCCCCGCCGCTTCCACCTCGTACATGTCTCGCAGATCCGCGTAGGTGATCTGACCAAGCGTCGGGAACTTCGTTCCCGGGCCCATGGATCCGGCAACGAACCGACCCTCGAAGTCGTCGGCGGTCTCGCGGGCGATCCGGGCCGCTGACGCAGCGATGTCGTACACCTGGTCCTCGAGGCCGTACTCGCCGAGCGGACCGGCGAAACAGCCGAACGTGTTGGTCTCGACGACGTGCGCCCCGACGTCGAGGTAGGAGCGATGAAGGGCCGCGACCACGTCGGGTCTGGTCAGGTTGAGGATCTCGTTGCACCCCTCGAGGTCGGGGCCGCCGAAGTCCTCGGCTGTCAGGTCCTGTGTCTGGAGCCACGTGCCGGTTGCACCGTCGAAGACGACGGAACCGCGACGGACGGCGTCGAGGTAGCCGCTCATGCGGCGCTCCGGTCGCTGGTACAGGAAGGCTCTGCTGTGCGTCCCATCATGGCTCCTCTCGTCTCGAAACGCTCACGCGTCCCGAGCGGGTAGCCGCTCGGAAACCATCCCATCGATCAGGCATTGGCACCGTGCTCGTACGCCGGTTGCCGCGGCTTCACAGGGCCTGTCCCTCCACCGCTCGAGATGAGCGTTTCGTCCCGGGAGCTTACGACGTTTCGGCCAGGGTGCAACCCTCAGTCGTCGCGGCGACGCCGACGTCGGCGCCACCAGACGGCGGCCTGGCCGACGACCGCCCCCAACGCGAACACCCCGACGAGGACGAGCCACAGGGGGATCGTGAAGCTCGCCCACAGGAACTCGAACAGGACGTCCTCGGTGTTCTGGGCGACGAATATCGCCACGATCACCACGACGATGCCCGCGACGATCAGTCCAACGGGGGTCTTCGATTCGCCGTCCATCCGCTCGACGCGGTCGTTGTCGCCCATGCCACTCCTTGGTCTCGGTTACGGATTCTACGCGCGGTCAGCGTGGATCGGGTGCCGTCGAGGCGCCATGCGTATCCGGTCCACCGTGCGCGTGCTATGTTGTCAACCCGATGACTCATGATCTGAAGCAACCACAGGATCGCCGAGAGCAGGAGCGGTTGTCGCCCGTCGACAAACTGATCCTCGCCCTATGCGTCATCGGGGTCATCCTCATGACGTACCTGGTGCTCGACTACTCGGACATCACGCTGTTCGATGCCCATGCCGCCGATGTGATCGCGAACGCCTGGACGTCGACGGCGACCATCGGCCTCGCCATCGCGCTTGCGGTTGCCACGGTCGTCGGTGTCTTCGTGTGGTTCCTGGCGAGCAAGACGCTCGGCAGCGATCCGGACGAATCCGACGTCGCGTAGTCCTCGTTCGATCTGCGTTCGGTCGCTATCGGTCGGACGTCGCTCGGTCGAGCGGCTCACACTCTCGAGTGCTGGTACTTGCGGTGTTGGAGGTCGAGGGTGTCGACGTCCTCGACGGTGACGTAGGCCCCCGGTGTGTGTGCGGCCACGATGCGCATGGCGTCGGTGGCGCGCCGTCGCGGAACCACCGAGAACAGGATGGTCACCGGTCCTCGGAGGCCGTGACCATCGACCTCGGTCACCCCGAACCCGGCCTCACGCAGCGCTGGTACCGGGGACGGTGCACCTGCCTCGAGGAACACCCGCACCACGGACTTGCCGACACCGAGCGTCGACTCCACCCATGACCCGACCCATGTGCCCGCGGCGAACCCGCCCGCATACGCCAGCGCCTTGATCGGGGTGTCGAGCGACCCGAAGACCGCTGCCGCTGCGATCAGCCACGTGAGGGATTCGACGAACCCGATCGCGGTTGCAGCGAGTCGCCTGCCGCGCATCAGCAGCATCACTCGCAGCACGCCGGCAGACACGTCGATGACCCGCAGGCCGACGATGAGCGCCATCACGCCGATCGTCGCCAGGGCGCCGTCAGGGATCAGGGAAGCACCCAGTTGGACGTTCACTCCACACCACCATGGTCGGGGCGCCCAGCTGCCGGATACCGGTGCGTGAACGCCGCTTGGTTACGGTCGTGTGCCTCTTCGTCGTCCTCGACGCGAGCGGGCTCACACAGGCGAATTGAAGCACGGTTCGCGCGATGTCGCCGCACTTCCCTGATCGATTCTCGTCGTCCGGGAACCATCCCGGCTCGGTGTCAGCCCGGGTCGACCGTCAGGTCAGCACCGGGGTTGAATATCGCGACCTCGCCCGTCTCGGGAACGCACGCAGCCGGGAATGGCGACCTGGACACTCTCGGACGATGCGTCGTGGTTCCCGCCTCCGCCACTGACCACCTGACCGACGACGAGCTCGTCGCCAGATGGCAACCGCAAGGTGAGGGGATCCTCGCTGGCGATCGACGTCCCCGAGGGCCAGATCACCGGGAAGGCGATGTCGAAACCCCCGCCCTGGTCGATGAGGACGCACCCGTCCCGCGTGATGAGGGTGCCTTCGATCAAGGCGTCCTCACCGCCACGGGGCAGCAGCGACCCCCCGTGGACGTAGATGGTGTACTCGCCTCGCTCGATCTCGGATTGGCCCCCACACCCGACGAGACCGAGTGCCAGAACCGTTGCCACCACCAACCATCGCTTCGCTCCCTGCATGAGGACCTCCCGGGTGGTCTCACGATCGCGTGACGTGTCGCCCATACGACGCTGCGCTGCCAGCGGTCGGTTCCCGAGCGGGCACGGCCGGAGTAGACGTCGGGACGGTGCGTTGGCTTCGGACCGCCGCAAACGAGGATGGACGGCCCTGAGGCCGTCCATCCGTTCAGTCTCGTCCTGTTCCGGCGTGACCTTCACATCAGCTGCAGCCCTTCGATTCGCCGCAGTTGAGGCAGCGGTAGCACGATCCGTTGCGCACGGTGATGTGGCCGCAGGTGTCGCACAGCGGTGCGTCACCCATCTTGTCGGCCAGCACCGCCTGGACCGCTGCGGTCTGGACGTCCTGGGCCGAGTGGACCGTCGTCGGGGCGACCTCGATGGTTTCTCGCCTCGTTGCGATCGCTGTCGTCGCTCCGTGTCCGTTCCCGTTCGTTCCATTCGTCGAACCGACGCCCGTTGAACCGTTGGGTGAGGACTCCGCGGCATCGGTGAACGCCGCAGCACGCACCTGGGCATCGATGTCCTCCTCCATGGATGCCTCGGTCAGGTCCAGTTGGAGGCCCGCGTCGACTGCCAGGCCCGAAGGGGGCTCCGGCAGATCGCTGGCGGAACGCTCCGGCGGGACCTGGGCGAGCTCGTCACGGTGGAGGTACTCGACCCCCAGTGCCCGGAACACGTAGTCGACGATCGAGTTGGCCATCTTGATGTTCGGATGTCCCTCGACCATGCCTCGTGGCTCGAACGTCTGGAAGGTGAACGTATCGACGTACTCCTCGAGGGGCACGCCGTACTGGAGGCCCTTGCTCACCGCAATGGCGAAGCATCCGAGGATGCCGCGCAGGGTGGCACCTTCCTTGGCGAGGTCGAGGAAGACCTCACCGAGGGTCCCGTCCTCGTACTCACCCGTACGCAGGAACACCTTGTGGCCGCCGATGCGCGCCTCCTGGGTGAACCCTGCGCGCCGGGCCGGGAGCATGAACCGTGGACGGGGGAGGCTGTGGTAGGCCTCGGTCGGCGAGATGCCAGGGGTGAAGACACCGGAGAACCGGTCCACCTCGAGCTCGATCGCCGCCGAGAGCTCGTCGTCCTCTTCATCCGACGTGCCCTCGTCGGAGGTCGCTGACAGCGGCTGGGACGCCTTGGAGCCGTCGCGATAGAGGGCCATGGCCTTGAGGCCGAGCTCCCACGACATGCGATATGACTCCTCGATCTCCTCGACGGTCGCCTCGTTCGGCATGTTGATCGTCTTCGAGATCGCTCCCGAGATGAACGGCTGGGCAGCCGCCATCATCCGGATGTGGCCACTGTGGTGGATGTAGCGCCGCCCGAGTCGACCGTTCCTGTTCGCCGTGTCGAACACGGGGAGGTGCTCGTCTCGCAGGCCCGGGGCACCCTCGATCGTCTGGCGACCACAGATGGCATCGTTCGCAGCGGCGATCTCCTGTGAGGTGAAGCCGAGCTCCTTGAGCATGTTGAAGCCGAGGCCGTTGTACTGCTCCGTCGTGAACCCGAGACGCTGCATCGTCTCTTCGCCCAGGGTCCACTGGTTGAAGGCGAACCCGATCTCGAACACGCCCGCCAGGGTGGCTTCCACCTTGGCGATGTCGGTCTTGGAGAATCCCTTGGCGAGCAGCGTCCGGGTGTTGATGTGGGGCGAGTTCTCGAGGCTCATCGAACCGACCACGTACTCGATGATGCTCGATATCTGGTCCTCGGTGTATCCGAGGTTGGCCAGCGCCGGGGCGATCGACTGGTTGGCGATCTTGAAGTATCCGCCACCAGCCAGCTTCTTGAACTTGACCAGGGCGAAGTCCGGCTCGACGCCCGTCGTGTCGCAGTCCATCAACAGGCCGATGGTGCCCGTCGGGGCGAGGACGGTTGCCTGGGCGTTGCGATACCCGTTGACGGCGCCGAGTTCCACGGCCGCGTCCCATGCGTCGTGGGCGGCGGCGAGCATGTCCGCGGGAGCGACAGCCTGGTCGATGCCCATCACGCGATGCCCGATGCTGTCGTATTCGAACTGGTCGGCACCGTACGCCGCACGGCGATGGTTCTTCATCACGCGCATCATCGATTCGGCGTTCTCCCCATACCTGGGGAACGGTCCGACGACGCCCGCCATCTCGGCGGAGGTGGCGTACGCCTGACCCGTGAGGACGGCGGTCAGGGCTCCGGCGATGGCACGTCCCTCGTCGGAGTCGTACGGGATGCCCATGCGCATCAGGAGGGACCCGAGGTTGGCGTAGCCGAGGCCGAGCGTGCGGTAGTCGTAGGAGCCCTGGGCGATCTCGCGGGACGGGAACTGCGCCATCGTCACCGACACCTCGAGCACGACGGTCCAGATCCTCAGCGCATGGCGGTATGCCTCCATGTCGAACTCGCCGGTCCGGTCGTCGTAGAACGTCCCGAGGTTCAGCGATGCGAGGTTGCATGCCGTGTTGTCGAGGAACATGTACTCCGAGCACGGGTTCGAGGCGCGGATCTCGCCGCCGGCGGGTGACGTGTGCCATTCATTGATGGTCGTGTGGAACTGCACGCCCGGGTCGGCCGATGCCCATGCAGCCTCGGCGATCTGGCGCCACAGGTCGCGAGCTCGGACCGTCTTCATGGTCTCGCCGTCGGTCCGTCGGGTGAGGTGCCAGTCGTCGTCATCGAGGACCGCCTGGACGAACTCGTTGGTCATGCGCACCGAGTTGTTCGAGTTCTGGCCCGACACGGTGGCATAGGCCTCGCCGTTGAAGTCTGCCGAGTAGCCGGCTGCCACCATGGCGTGGACCTTCTTCTCCTCCTCGGCCTTCCAGTTCACGAAGGTCTCGATGTCGGGATGATCGACGTCGAGGATCACCATCTTCGCTGCGCGCCGTGTGGTGCCTCCCGACTTGATGGCCCCTGCAGCCCGGTCACCGACCTTGAGGAACGACATGAGACCGGATGATTTCCCGCCTCCCGAGAGTGGTTCGCCCTCGGCACGCAGGTTCGAGAAGTTCGTCCCGGTTCCGGAACCGAACTTGAACAGCCGTGCCTCGCGGACCCACAGGTCCATGATGCCGCCCGGGTTGACGAGGTCGTCGCCGACCGATTGGATGAAGCATGCGTGGGGAGCCGGACGGCTGTACGAGTCGGGGGAGGGGGCGAGTTCCTCGGTCTCGGGGTCGACGAACCAGAAGCCCTGCTCGGGTCCGGCGATGCCGTAGCGATGATGCAGCCCCGTGTTGAACCACTGCGGCGAGTTGGGTGCCGCCATCTGGTGCAACAGCATGTAGGCGAGCTCGTCCTCGAAGGCCTGGGCGTCATCGGAGCTCGCGAAGTAGCCGTGCTCCTCACCCCACCACCGCCACGTTCCGGCCAGACGATCGATCACCTGGCGGGCGGACCGCTCCGGCCCGAGGACCGGTGTGCCGTCAGACTCGACGAGGGAGGTGCCGTCGTCGTCCACCTGGGGGACGCCCGCCTTGCGGAAGTACTTCGACACCATGATGTCCGCAGCGACCTGGGACCATCCCGCGGGGATCTCCGCGTCATTCATCTCGAACACGACCGATCCGTCCGGATTGGTGATCCTCGAGTCTCGCTTGGACCATTCGACGGTGTCGTACGGGCTCTCGCCCTCGGTGGTGAACCGTCGTTCGATCCGCAGGCCTTCAGTCATCGGTTGCCCTCCCAGGCTTTGGCGTCGCTGCGCCATGGGTACTTATCCACAAATTTGCCCACACATACAACATATTGGGCTTCCTACCCATCATGGCCCCTAGATGTTGCGTGGTTGCACGAGTGTAATTACATGCGTGGGACTCGTCAACTACTCGCTCAACGCCGCCGAAACGGCCGAATATCAGGGAAGTCCTGTAGTTCTAGCGCATGGGTGTGACACACTCCCAACCCACGAACCAACGCGTTTTCGCGGTAACGGGGAGTTTTCGCGAGGCGGGCTTCCCTGTCGCCGCGGGGTCGTCGATGGCCGACGTCGGTGCGATAATCGGGGGGAAGTCGCACGAGGGAGTGACCATGGACATTGCTGGCCTGCTCGGACCGGACGCCGACGACCTCCTCGGGTTCACCGCCCGCGGGATACCCAAGGACCAACTCACCCTTCCCGGCGGTGACATCGTCGAGCGCTCGTATGCCGGGACCGATCGCAATCCGCAGGTTCTGCGCAACCTGAGCCAGCTCTTCGGGTCCGGTCGCCTCGCTGGCACCGGGTATGTCTCGATCCTGCCCGTCGATCAGGGCATCGAGCATTCGGCTGCTGCCTCGTTCGCCCCGAACCCGATCTACTTCGATCCCGTCAACATCGTCGAACTCGCGATCGCCGGGGGATGCAACGCCGTTGCGTCGACGTTCGGCGTACTCGGGGCCGTGTCGCGGACCCACGCCCATCGGATCCCCTTCATCGTCAAGATCAACCACAACGAGCTCCTGACCCATCCCGCCACCTACGACCAGGTGATGTTCGGTTCGGTCGATCGGGCCTGGGAGCTCGGAGCCGCCGGTGTCGGCGCGACGATCTACTTCGGATCCGACGAGGCGACCCGCCAGATCCAGGAGGTGGCGGCCGCGTTCGAGCGTGCCCACGACCTCGGCATGTTCACGGTGCTGTGGTGCTATCTGCGCAACTCCGGGTTCACGGTGGACGGCGTCAACCACGAGGGCGCTGCCGACCTCACGGCCCAGGCCAACCACATCGGTGTCACGATCGAGGCCGACATCATCAAGCAGAAGCAGCCCGAATCGAAGAACGGGTACCAGGCCGTGGGCTTCGGGAAGACGCATCCGAGGGTCTACGACGAGCTCATGTCCGACAACCCCATCGATTGGGCTCGCTGGCAGGTCGCCAACTGCTACATGGGTCGCATCGGGCTCATCAACTCGGGTGGTGCCTCGTCGGGATCCGGTGATCTCGAGCAGGCCGTCCGGACGGCGGTCATCAACAAGCGGGCCGGGGGTACCGGCCTCATTTCCGGCCGCAAGGCGTTCCAGCGCCCGATGGACGAAGGTGTCGCACTCCTCCACGCGATCCAGGACGTGTACCTGGACGAGTCGGTGACGATCGCCTGAGTCCCTCGGGGGTTCCGCCCGGATGCCGCCCCGAACACATGCGATCAGGTCTCAAGCGGTGTCGGGGTTGGCGAGAAGCCACTGGGCCAGCCGTCAGGAGTGCCGAGAAGCTCGATGCCCTCAACGGTCCCGAGCCATGCGGCTCCATGGGCATCGACAGCGATCGGGGTTCGCAGTATCACGGCTGAAGTCGGCAAGGGAACGGGGCACAGCGAACGTGGGGTCAGGGCCAGTGCTCTCGGAACGGTCGTTCGATCCGGTATGTCACGGGCACACTCCCCCTACCTGGGTTCGACGACGTAGGGTTGTATCCACTCGGGTCGATCGGGCGGTCCTTCACCGCCTTCCTGACGACCTCCCCACTCGTCGACGAAGAGCTTGTGCCATTCCTCGTCGGTCATCCTCTCACCCCGCGGCACGGTGAACTCGTAGTACGAGTACGCCCCGCCCCTGGCGAGTTGGAAGACCCCGCTGTCGTTCGGCACGAGGACGTAGATAAGCGAGACGAGTCCGGTGCCGATCTCCAGCGCGAGTTCCGGATTGGACATGATGTCCACGATGAGGCCCGACATGTCGTACGGCGCCTCGGAGAACCCGCTCTGTCCCGCAGCTGAGGTGTCGTCCTCGTTCGCCAACAACCACAGCAACTCGAATCGCGCTCCGATCGATTCCAACCACAGGTTGTCGTCTGGCGATATGGAGCGGCCAGCGAGTTCGTCGGTCGCAAGGCGCTCGAATCGCTCGTACATCGGAATCACGAGATCCAGGAGATCCGCAACTTCTTCCGTGAGGAGTCCCCGAGATGCGAGGCCCTCCCTCATGAGTGCGGCCACGGCTGCGAGTCGTGCATAGACCACGGGTTCCGGTTCCACCCAATGGCGCGGCTCCGCAGGTGGCGGAGGGGGACCTTCGCCCTCGGCGTAGCCCTGCTTGGCGTAGAGCACCGTGTCGTGCTTCAGCTCGGTGTAGCTCCCGAACCCGGACTGGTGGGCCTTCGCCGCCCAGGCGTCGGTCTGCATGAGGTCCGGATAGGCAATGCCGTGACGGATCCAGGACGGCTGGATGGCATACAACCAGGCGTCGTACACCGTGCCGGCCCAGTCGCCGGGTGCGCGGCTCGCGACGATGTCGGCCATGGCAGTCATCTGGCTCGAGTAGTTGGGATCCTCGGTGACACCGGTGGCCTCGAGCTGGCGGAGGGCCCACTCGCTCCCGAATGCCGAAGCGACATCGAGTGGTGTTCCCATCAGCCGACCCGGCACGTTCGGATCCACGAGTTGATCGAGGATGAACGAATCGAGGACGAACCGCGTGCCCATCACCCGTACGGAGGCGCGCTCGGCGTCGATCGCCACGTTCCGCATGGCGAGCAGTTCCTCCTTGATCCTCAGGAGGCCGGCCCGGTCGAGCTGGACCGGGTCGTCCCAGTCGATGTCCACCACCGTTACAGCGTCCGCCACTTCGAAGGGCGAGTAGTCGTCGGAGAAGCCCACGAGGAAGGCGGTGGGTTCGAACAGGTCGCGCCACATCCCGCTGAGCTGTTGGTCGGTGGTGATGAGCTTGGACAGGAGAACGGCCGTCAGGAGTTGGTCGGAATCGTCGAGGCGGAAGGCGGCACCGCCGAGGGCAGACATTGCGACGAAGTACCTGGTGAGGTCGGCGTTCTCGGTGTAGTGACCCCGCGGTTGGAACAGTGTGTAGTCCACGAATGCACCCGATGCCGGCGAGAGTGCGGACTCGAGGTGGTCGCGAACGAGTGCCAGCTCCTCCATCACTGATGCGGGGTAGGGACCGGTCGGTAGGCCCGCGAGGGCCGTGAGAACCTGACCGTAGGCCCTGACCGCGGTCGCGTTCGCGGCGATCTCAGACGCCGCGAGGGCGATCTCCTGGGCCGTGGCGAGTTCGAGGAGGCGTTCGCTGAAGCCCTCCAGCACCGGCAGGAGAACTGATTGCTCCGTGTCCTTCAACGCCTTGGCGAACACGAGGTGCCAATAGTGGTAGGCCGCGTCGGTTGTCACGAAGAGCGGCTGGCGGCGGTAGCTGTCAACGGAGCCGTATGCCTGGTGGAACTGGGTGAATCCACCGCCCAGGATCACGAACCCGTTCGTCGAGAGTGCGTCGAGCATTCCGGGATGCGCCTCGATCACGTATCCGGCCTCATCGAGCCACAAGACATCGTCGAGGATTGTCGGCGTGGCCGGACCCCGATAGGGCGGTTCGTCGATCAGCAGCGGGTTCTCCCGGAAGCCCGAAGCGAAAGGCGCGACGGACCTCAGCCCCTCGACGGACGGTGGTGGGACGACCACCGGGGAGGTGGTGCTCGTCGGGTCGACGGGGGCCGTGGTCGACGTCGGCCCCGGGGTCGAGGTCGACGTTCCGATCGTGGTCGACGTTCCGATCGTGGTCGACGTCGTTGGCTCCGTCGACCCCGTACATCCGGTCAGGATCATCGTCCAACACACGAACAACCCAAGTGCGCCAGAACTGACCCGGTTCCTCATCGCTGGCCTCATGTGCCATCTGGGTCCTGTCACAGGACCACTCCCTCCATCGTATTCCTCCCGGAACGCCCTGAACAGTGGCATGCAGCGAGAGCGAGGCTCACCTGTCAGCGATCGAGGATCACCGGATCGGACCGCCCATCGCGATCGGCATCGAGGCACGCGGGCGTGCCAGAGCCAGGCAACTCGCTCGAGGCGACGAGCCCCCGGGGCCGCCACACTGCAGCGCCCGTCGCAACCGTCCCCGGGTCGTCCAACGTCGAGTACGCCATCGCCAACGAACCGTCGCACGTGACGACGGCCGCAATCGGTCGGGGCACCATCGATGCCACCCACAACGCCGTGAGATCGCTGCGCGTGTAGATCCCGAGGTGAGGTGTTCGCCCTGCCGGGTCCGTCCACTGGATGTCCGGAAGGCCATCGCGGACCGCATGCGGCACAGCGGGTTTGCGGAATGAGATGACCACCTCGTCTCGATCAGGTGCCGTGACGCTCCCGACCGAAGCCGCAATGACATCTCCCCACGGAAACGGCTCGACCTCCGTGGATGACGCTTCGGCTCCACTCGGGTCGATCAGCGCCCACCACTCGCCGTCGAGGAGCGCTGCATCGCCGACCGGAAGGTCCCAACCCGTGAAGTGCGCGCGCAGGTCGTGGTGGGATGTTGTCCCGGTGCGGTATGCGATCACGCCATGGCGGTCGACCATCACTTCGAGCACGGAGCCGCGCCCGGTCATGGTTCCTCGTTGGTCGAAGAGGAAGTTGCCGAGGCTCTCGGCAACGACGGCTGTTCGGTCACCACTTCCGAGTGACCGCACCGGATAGGCGACGTGAGGACCGTGCCCCCACACCACGTCTGCTCCCCATGCGACGGCCGAGTCAGCGATCTCCGCCATCCTCGGATCAGGTGACGGGAGGTACTCGACGCCACCATGGAGGGACACGACCACGATGTCGTGGTCGATGGCCGCTGCGCGGATCGCCAGCTCCGCTCGCTTCGTGTCCCAGTGCTCCACACCCGCCCCTGAGCTCGCCTGGAGACCGGCGCCCGTGACATCGAAGGACAGGATGGCGACATCCGTCGCACCGACGGTGAGGAGGAGTGGGGCACGAGCCTGGTGATCGTTCGCTCCGGCACCGACGAAGGCGAGACCCGCATCGGAAACGGCTCGCATCGTATCGAGCACCGAGGAGGCGCCCGCATCTCCGGCGTGGTTGTTGGCGAGGTTCACGACGTCGAACCCAGCTGATGCGAGGAGTGACGCTCCGTCCGGGTCGGCAACCAGGGTGTTCGGGTTGGGCGAGGTGTGCGGAAGCCTGGAGAGCGGTGACTCGAGGTTGGCCAAGGCGATGTCTGCCGACCGGACGATGTATCGAGTATCGGCGAAGAGACCCTCCGGGTCGCCAGCGACGACCGGTGCAATACCGCGGCCGAGGATCACGTCACCGACGAACAAGAGTGCTGCGGTCTCCTCGCCACGCTGCTCCTCGGCCCGACCAGCGTCGGCACAACCCGGAAGGGGACAGCAGGCGAGCGCCAATGCGACTACCCACCATCGCCTCACGATCGAGCCTGTCACCTCACCAGCGTATGCCCTGGGGTGGTCGCCTTCAATGGTTCGGACCGACGGCGCTGCTGCGATCCCCTGCCTCGTCGTTCTCGACCCGTCGCCGTAGTCGGATCCCCGTTCGGAACGCGTGCCGGGCACATGGTCGCCCGCAAGGGGTTCCAGGTCCGATGGACGAAGCTTTCGCACTCCTCCACGCGATCCAGGACGTGTACCTGTGACCTGAAGTCCGCGACCTCGTCCTCTAGACCCCTCCCTCGGCGTCGGCAGAGGCGAGGACGGCAGCGGCAACCGAGGCTGCGTCATCGAGGTAGAGGTCCCGGCCCGACCCGGCGACGGTTGGTGACGCCGTGTCGACCGTGATGTCGGCGATGCCGAGACGACGCTGGAACCAGTTTGCGCTGATCGCCGTCCCCTGCGTTCGGACGCGGGGGATGACGACCAGGGTCGTCGTGACCGCTCCGCCGCGGAACACCACCTGATCGTCGCCGAGCGCCCATCGTTCATTGCGGTAGCGCAAGGTCTCGGCGATTCCCTGCCACAGCGGGAACACGATGCCGAGCGTTATCGCCGACACCCGGACGAGCGTGGCCCAGTCCTCGAGCCATTCACTCATGATCGTCGCTGCGACGAGCAGGGTCAGCCAGACGACGACGGCAAGGCGGGCGACCGCGAACCACCTCCGCCGCAGCGACACCGGAGCGACCCGCCTGAGGCGATCGCGGTCCGGGGTGGCGCCGCGCAGGAAGGTCTCGGCCCACGTGCGCCACGTCTGGTGCGGGGCGATCGGATGGACGAGGGTCTGGGCCTGTCCTGGGGATCTCGAGTCCTCATCGCTGACATCTGCCGTGTCGACCGAGATCCGTTCCGTGCCGATGCGGCGGGCGACGAGGGTGCGCTTGACGGTGACCCCCTGGACTCGCGCCAGCGGGGCTTCGAACGTCGTCCGAGCGATGATGCCTCGTGAGACGCGTATCCGGTCGCCCCGCAGGTGCGAGGAGAACCCGACGGCCTCGGTCACGAGACTGCGGAAGATGCCGATCGAGCCGAACACCAGGGGCACGGCCAGGAAGATGGACCCAGGACCGACCGCTCCGGTCACGAGTCCAGCGATGATGGCCAGCGTCAGGGCCGTTGCTCCGATGAGTCCGGCGACCCGGCCGGCGTCGACAGCGATGACCCGTGGGAGGTCGCTCGATCCGAGGACGGCCAGAGCGATGTCTGCCGTAGGTTCCTTTGTGTCCTGCTCGGCTCCGGGATCGGTCCCGACCCGTGCGATGTCGGGCGAGAGTTCTGCTCGAAGGGCGTCAGCGGTCGGCGAGTTGATGAGGCCGATGCGGATCTCCCCCTCGCCGCCGGCCGAGCTGACCACAACGCTCTCGAGACCGAGCATGCGACCGACCGCGCTCACCCGCGTGTCGACGGTCTGGATACGGTGGCGCGGGAGGTCGGTGTGGACCTTGGTGATCAGGCCCACTCGCCATTGCAGAACGTCCGGACCGAGCCGGTACCGGCCGGTGAGGTAGCGGACGACGACGGGGAAGATCGCGAGGAAGCCGATCGCGAGCTGGATCAACTCGACAGCAGCATCCCCGCCCCCGCTCGTGAGGATCAGGAACAGCCCGATGAGGACGGTCGGGATTCGTTGCAGGGCATCGTCGAGGATCGTGCCGGGATGCAGACGCAGCCAATCCCCCTCGACCACCGGCTCGATCGGCGTTGCCTCGACGGGTTCAGTCATCGCCGCGTTCGGTCACAATGGCGTCGGTCACAACGGGATCGAGGTCAGCTTCGTCATCGAGGTCCGAGGCACCCTCCACGGGATCGGCCGGCGCAACGCCGCGCACCGGCACCGATTCGTCGGTGGCGTGGGGGCTCAGCTCGTCTCGGAGCCGCTCGGCGACGTCGGCGTGAAGATCCTCGACGTGAACCGCCGGTGTACGAACGCCCGCCGTGCGGACCACGAGTGTGGCGAGGTCCGCCGATCGCTGGAGCGGCCCGGCCGTCACTTCGACGAACTGCACGCGATCGCGGGGGACGCCCTTCCAGACCTTCGTGTACACGCCTGAGCGCGTCTGGAATGTCGCCTCGTCGAGGCGCCAACCCCACGCCTGCCAGGAAAGCCGCGTCCACCACCACCACGCGGTGATCAGTGCAACTGCCAGCACCAGCGGTGCTACGACTGGCGGGATCGGCAGGTCGATGTCGAATACCACCCGCATGGCGCCGTCGAGCACCGCGATGACGATGACGAACATCAGAACGAATACCCCGCTGCGAAGCCGTCGCACACGCAGCGCTTGATCGGGGAGCGGCTCGTAGCCGCTGTCGCTCCACATACCGGAATCGTAGGAGGGGAGGCGGCTTCGGAGTCCCGGAGTCCTCGGGTGGTCTCCGGCGACCGGTCAGTGAGCTCAGAGCTCAAAGCTCAGGACTCGAAGTTCCCTTCGCCCTCGCCGTCATCGTCTCGCGGACCTCTTCGATGTCGGCCGGACACGTCTGGCTCGCTTTCCAATAGCACCAGCCGGTCGGGAGGAAGAACAACTGGAAGAACGTGAGGCCCAGCGCCCAGTTGTACGGAGCAGGCACGGATCGCTCGAGTGCTTGGGCGACGGGGCCGGTCAACGCGCTGCCGATCGAGCGTCCGATCCCGTTGGTGAAATTGCCGACGCCGAAGACGGTACCGCGGTGCTCGGGCAGGTTGACGTCGGTGATCAGGGCGAACCAGTTGGGGCTGTCGGCAGAGGTGAGGGCGATGGCTGCGACCCCCGACACGAAGGCGGCCAGCGCCCATGGGTTCGTCACCAGTGATCCGAGCACTTCGCCGATGAGGGTGATGGTGCCGGCTCCCTCGGTGACCTCGAGTCCGCGCAGCGGAACCCAGAAGAAGATGAGGAAGAAGGGGATGGCGCCCAGGATGCCGACCGCTGAAACGATGGCACGGCCACGCAGTGTCCGGCGTTGCATGCGGTCACCGATGTGGCCGGCGAGGATCGAGAAGAGAGCACCCACCGTGAAGATCGCAGCGAACAGGCCACCCACCCTGGTGGCGGTGGCCTCGCTGTATCCCTGTGCGAGGACCTTCTCCTGGTACAACAGGGTGACCCAGATCAGCGATCCGTACGCGATCTGGGCCGTCACTCCTTGGGCGATCAGCCACAGGTTCGTACGTCGTCGGGCGAGCGCAGGGAGCTGCGACCGATCGATGCGGTACTCGTACTCGACGCCCTTGGCCCGCATCTCCGCCAACTCGGGCTCTCGGAATCCGCGTGGTGCGTTGTACGTGAACACGTACAGACCCGCAAAGGCGAAGCCGGCGATTCCGATCGCCATCAGCGGCGTTCGCCAGTCGTCCGCACCCAGCTGCGAAGCGAGCAGGCCCCCCACCAGGACGCCGATGCCCTGGGACAGTCCCCAGAAGCTCATCGCGAGGCCACGGCGCCTCGGGGCGATGAGGTCCGAGACCACCGAGAACCCGACCGAGGCGATCGAGCCGAGACCGATCGCAACCACCATCTGCCAGCCGAAGAACACCACGAAGGACGTGGCCGTCGTCGACGCGAGCAGGGCGCCCGCCCAGATCACCGTGCCCCACAGCAGGAGGGCCTTCCGGTTGCGGGAATCCCCGGCGTACCCCCACGCGACGCCGACGATCGCCGTGACGAGGATCTGGGTTCCGGTGAGGAGCGTGATCGCCGAATCCCCGACGTCGAATGCGCCAGTGAGCGGCTTCACCATCGCCGGTATGGCCCCGATCGCAGCGTTGTCGAGCGAGGCCAGGACGATGAACACCACGACGGTGTACACGACGTGGACGTGTCCCCCTCGCCCGCGGTTCGCCGTGATCGTCATGGGGAACGCCTCGCAGCGGCTGGTGCGCTACTCGTCGTCGTCCGAGTCCTCGGCTTCGCCCTGGTGGACTGCTGGAGGAGCGTCGACGACGTCCTGTTCGAGCGTCGTGCCCGACGTCTGGGCGGGATCGGCATCACCGGCCGATGCGTATCCGATCGACGCTTCCGCGGGCTCGGGCTGTGCACCGGAGCCGAACGGGGCCCACGCTGCGAGGGCGAGTCCGATGACGAGGCCGACGAGCGGCAGGATCCACATGAAGTTGCTCGCGAACGGGATCACGGCATAGATCCACAGGGTGATGGCGAGGAACAGTCCGGCGAAGAACCCACCGAACAGGCCCCAGAGTGCGTGGCCCTTCATCACGTCCCCTTCTTCTTGATGCCTGCGGAGACCATGAGGGCGCCGAAGAGGGCGGTCGCGGCGCCGGTCAGGATGCCTATCGGACTCGACTCGCCTGCAACGGCCACGGTGAGTGCCACCCGGCAGGTCGTTCCCATCTGGGTGTGGCGAGCGGTCAGCTCGAGGCCACCCGTCCCTCGCGGAACGTAGGAGGGAAGGGAATAGGTGTATTCGCCGGAGTCGGACACCTCCATCGTCTGCCCGGGGGGATCCGGCCAGTCGACGATCGTGATGCCGCCGATCAGCGGGAGCTTCATGTCGATGCCGCCCGCGAAGTCGACGAGATCGTCGGGTGGCGGGATGTTCATGCTTCCCTCGTACGCGACGGTTGCATCCGGCGGAATGGTGATGGTGGGCTCGAGCGGGTGTGACTCGGTGACCACGTTGCCGGGACCGACGGTCGTCACCTCCACACCAGCGGGGAACGTGACGGATCCCGTACACGGACCTTCGAGCACCACCGCAGACGCCGGTGCAGCGACGGCGAACGCCATCACCACGGCAGCGGCCACGGTCCCCAACCGTATCGAGCGTCGTCGAGCCATCGTCCTCCCCGTCTCTTGCTTCCACCACCTTACGCGCCGCACCTTCGCGATGTGCGGCATGGCGTTTCGCTAGCGTGCACGCCATGGTGAGCGTCGAAGCAGTTTGGACACCGGGATCGGCGACCATCGAGCGATCGCACCTCACGCGGGTGATGTCACACCTCGGTCTCGACGGATACGACGAGCTCCACCGGTGGTCTGTTGAGGATGTGGATGGATTCTGGTCACTCGTCCTCGATGAGCTGTCGATCGCCTTCACCGTGCCGCCGTCCGCGGTCCGCGGCTCGACGGATGATCGACGGCCCGACTGGCTACCCGACGCGCGGTTCAACATCGTGGACTCGTGCCTCGACGGATCCGATCATGCCCCTGCCATCATCTGGGGATCTCCCGACGGCACCGAGATATGGTCGGTAGCTGACCTGCGGGCTGCTGTCGCACGGTTCGCATCCGGGTTCTCGGAGGCTGGGTACGTGCCGGGTGACCGCATTGCGATCGCCATGCCCATGACTCCAGAAGCCGTGGTCGCGTACCTCGGAACCATCGCCGCCGGCGGTGTCGTGGTGTCCATCGCCGACTCGTTCGCCGTCGACGAGATCCGTGCCAGGCTCGCCATCACGGACCCGGTCGCTGTGGTGACGATTGATGTGGCGCTGCGAACCGGCAAGGTGCTTCCCATGTATGAGAAGGTGGCTGACGCCACCAATGCGCCGTGCATCGTCATCGACAGCGGAGCCGACATCGTGCTCAGGGATATCGATGTTGGATGGAACTCGTTCCTCGGCGCCGACAGCCGCCTCACAACGGTCGAGCGACCAGCCGGTGCCCACACCAACATCTTGTTCTCGTCGGGGACGACGGGTGCACCCAAGGCGATCCCGTGGACGCAGACGACACCGATCAAGGCGGCGATGGACGGGCGATTCCACTGCGATATCCACCGGGGTGACGTGGTTGCCTGGCCGACCAACCTCGGATGGATGATGGGACCGTGGCTGATCTACGCGGCGCTCCTCAACGATGCTGCCATTGCCCTGTTCCACGATGCGCCCACCACCGAGGGGTTCGTCGAACTCGTCGAGGACGCCGGGGTGACGATGCTCGGACTGGTGCCCTCGATCGTGTCGGCATGGCGGGCGCGGGGCCTGCTCACGCCGGATCGGTGGACGCAGCTGCGGGTCATCGCTTCCACCGGGGAGGCGTCGAGTCCCGACGACTACGCATGGCTGATGCGCGTCGTCGGTGACGTCCCCGTCATCGAGTACTGCGGCGGCACGGAGATCGGCGGCGGATACATCACGGGCACCGTGCTCCATCCGGCGGTCCCGTCACGCTTCACGACTCCTGCCCTCGGACTCGACATCGTCATCATGGGCGACGACGGCTTCCCAGCCGGGGTCGGCGAGGCGTTCCTCGTGCCCCCCTCGATGGGTATGTCCACCGAACTCGTGAACCGCGATCACGACGATGTCTACTTCGCAGGGACACCCGATGGGCTCCGTCGCCACGGCGACCGGCTCGAGCGGTTCGACGATGGGACGTACCGAGCCCTCGGCCGCGTCGACGACACCATGAACCTCGGAGGTGTCAAGGTCTCGTCGGCGGAGATCGAGGAGGTGGTTGGTGCGGTCGGGGGCATCGAGGAGGTCGCCGCCGTCGGTGTGCCTCCCGAGGACGGTGGTCCGGAGCGACTCGTCGTGTTCGTGGTCGCCGAAGAAGGAGAAGCCCCCGACGTGGCGAGGCTGCGAGACGAGGTCCGACAGGTCGTGCGCTCTCGGCTCAATCCATTGTTCCGGGTCCATGACGTGGTGCTCGTCGATGCACTGCCCCGGACGGCCTCCCACAAGGTCATGCGGCGCCTCCTCCGTGACGAGTACCGCCCATGAGGCTGACCGTCCTCCGCAACGATGTTCGTGTGCCTGCCGGCCATCTCGAACGAGTCGCCCGCGATCGGGGTATCGACGTCCACACGGTCGAGCTCGACGCAGGTGCGTCGTTGCCTGATCTCGACGATCTCGACGATCTCGACGACCTCGGCGCCGTCGTCGTCCTCGGTGGCGAGATGGGTGCCTACGACACCGACCGCCATGCCTTCCTGGTCGACGAGAAGCGGTGGCTCGCCTCGGCGGCGATCGCGGGCGTACCGATCCTCGGGCTGTGCCTGGGCTGCCAGCTCCTGGCCGATGCCCTCGGTGGCCGTGCCTACCTCGCCACCATCCCCGAGGTCGCCTTTGCCCCCATCGACCTCGTCGTCGACGACCCGACCGTGCGGCATCTGGCCGAGGGACCCGTCCTCACGATGCACCGCGACACCTGGGACCTCCCAGACGGCGCCGTACTCGTTGCCCGGTCGCCCAGCCACGACCAGGCCTTTCGCATCTTCAACGCACTCGCGATCCAACCCCATCCCGAGGTCACACCCGCGACGGCACGCGCCTGGCTGACCGACCCCGGAAGTGGGGACATCCTCTCGGGGGCCGGCGTGGTGGGTCTCGATGTCGCCGATCGCATCGATGCCGCGGCAGCCGGAATCGCCTCGATGGCCGACGCCTTCTTCGGTGCGTGGCTCGATGAGGCAGCGAGAGCGATCGCCGTCGGCTGATCGGTGTCCCGGGACGCTCGGGTGGCTGCGTCGCCGCGGCCACGCCTGCGGTGACCGCCGACACGTGCCGACGACACGAGCTCCTCCTCCCGGCACAGCCCGGATGCCCCACGTGCCGCATACTCCGTTGGCAAGCGACCGATCGCGCTCGGGAGGGCGAAGAGGTCGAGACACGACCACGTCGTAGACTCATCGGCAGGAGGTCCAGGGACGATGGCCAGTGATGCATACCGTGCGCTTCGAGCACGCGTGACCGACGAGTCGGGCGTCATCATGGTCATCGGGGATTCCGAGACGGGGAAGACGCACCTCGCCAAGCTCCTTGCCGAGGATGCCGTCGCCGCCGGTCGAACGGTGGCATTCGTCGACGGTGATGTCGGCGCTTCGACGGTTGGGCCTGCAGCATGCGTCGGACTCTCCGTCATGGGGAGTCGCGAGGACATGGAGCGGCTCCACGAACCCGACGAACTGCGATTCGTGGGTTCCGTCGAACCCAACGGCGTCGTGCTGCCACACGTCGTGGCTGTTGGATCACTCGTCGACATCGCCATGCAGCGAGCCGACCTCGTCATCCTCGATACCACCAACGTCGTGTCGGGCGTCGTGGGCCAGACGCTCAAGTACCACCTCGCCGAACTCACGAAGCCGAGCCTGGTCGTCGCCCTGACCAGGGGATCGGAACTCGAACCCGTCATCGGTATGTTGCGACGGTTCCTGTCGGTTCGGGTAGCGGAGGTGCCGTCGGATGACGACGTCGTGTCCGCCGATCCCATTGCGCGTTCGGAGGCCAGGGCAGCTGCGTTCCGTAGGGATCTCGGGTCGGATCCCCAGAGGTGGCGGGTCCAGACGACCGTGTTCGCGCCGACGCTCCCCGACGGTTTCGACGTGAGCCGGCTCGACGGCATGCTCGTGGGCGTCCAGGACGAGCAGGGACGATGTAGAGGCCTTGGCGTGCTCGAACACACCGAGGGAACCGTGCGGGTTGCGACACAACACGGGGACGAGATGCGCGGCCTTCGGTTGGGGTCGTTGCGCGTCGACCTCGCGACCTACGCGACGAGTCGGGTCAGGCTACGCGAGCTCATCTTCGGCGTCTGAGGGCCTGCTCGGTGTGGGCGCGTGGTGCTCACCGGTCGGTCGTGGGGACCGCGGCATCTGCGGACATCACAGCGAATCCCGCATCGAGTCCATGGACGGTCATGATGCGTCGGCCCGGTTGGATCGCCGGAGCGATGTCGCCGACCTCGAGTCCGAGGCCCTTCCATGCGAGGGCGAGCGATTCCAATGAGCCGTCCGTCGTGACGGCCATCCCGTACAACGATGCTTCCCGCACGGGCGCCTGGATCACTTCGAGGACCGTACCGACCCGGAAGAAGGCTGCCGGTCGCCCACCCCGAATCGTCATCCGCATCCTCGGAGCGATGCCGATCCGTTCCATGGTCAAAACCGCAGCCTCGAGATCGGGCACCAACAGGACCACGTGGTCGATGGAGAATCCCTCGATGGGGTCACCGGTCGCTGCGTCCATGGTCCTGATCGGGAAGGCGGGTGCCGCAGGGTCCCATGCCCACCGGGGATCGTCGGTGACGAGTGTCACGCCGCCGAGCGAGGGTGTGGCCGGCCATGCAAAGGCGGTCCAGTCGATGGGGAGGCAGAGCGTGGTGATCCTGGTCACGCATGCAGCGTAGGTCGTCCCGACGGGGTTCTTCCCGTCGGATCGGAAGGGGAAACGACGCGGAAGACCCGACGAACCTCACGGCTGTGTCCCGCACTTCCCCATACGAGCAACGTCCGTGTCGGCACATCGGGCCTTCCATAGCGCAAGTTAGGCCCTTCACGGAGACGTTACAACGGCCCTGTTGCGGACCTTTTCGCGCCGTTCGACGAGTTGGGAGCATCGCATCTGCTGGTACTTGCGACCACCTGATGGTCGGCCGCGGGAGTTCTCCACATATCCACCGCCATCCACAGGGGGTTGTGCACAAGTCGATGTGCGCAACTCGGGCGAGGCAATTTTTCGCGGTTGGTTCAGGCGGTGATGCCCTCGTACAGCTCCAACATGCGAGTGGCCGTGGCCTGCCACGAGAACCTCTGACTGAAGGCGATTGCACCGTCACTCAGTCTCTGGGAGAAGCCCGGATGGTCGAGGATCGCGCGGATCGCCGCGGCGAAGGCAGCGGGGTCCTGGTCGTCGACGAGCAGACCGGATTCCGAGGCGTTCACCACGTAGGGGAGGCCTCCGATGTTGGAGGCGACAACGGGTATTCCGCAGGCCTGTGCCTCGGCTGCCACCAGCCCGAAGGATTCGCTGCGCGACGGCACCACCACGGCGTGGGCGGCTCGGTAGTGGTCGGCGAGTCGATCGTGACGCACTGGGGCGAAGAATCGGACCCGGTCGTGGAGGGCGTGGCGTTCCACGGTGTCCATGCAGCGGGCGAGCTCGCGGTCGCCGTCGGAACCCGACGCCCCTCCGACGATGTGAAGCACCGTCGGCTGTTGACCGGCCTGCTCGGCGTCCACCAGCCGGGCGATTGCCTCCACCGCCACCTGGGTTCCCTTGTGATGCTGGATCCGACCCGCGTACAGGACGATGCGCTCGTCGCCCAGGCCGAGGCGCTGGCGTGCTGCGTTGCGGTCGCCAGGGGAGAAGACGTCGTGGTCGACGCCCGGCGGCGAGACGCAGAGCCTTTCCGGCGACGCCGCGTAGTGCTCGAGGAGGTCATCGAACTCGAATGGTGTCGAAGCGATGACGCACGAGGATCGGGCGATCACCTCCTCCTCGGTCAGCAGGCGTTCCGGCGCCGACCGCTTCTCGAGCGCCGAACGCGTGGCGTCCTTGACCTTGCCGAGGGTGTGGAACGAGTTGGCGAGCGGGATTCCGTAGCGATCGGCGAGGCGCACGCCGGTGCGGCCGGAGAGCCAATAGTGGCTGTGGACGAGGTCGAAGCGGTCGTTTCGCTCGTCCACCCACCCCGCAACGGCATCGGCGAACGGCTTGGCCAACGGCATGAGATCACGGATCGGGAGCGGACCGACGGGTCCTGCCTCGATGTGGGCGACGCGGTACCCGGGTGTCACCTCGACGACCTGGGGAATGTCTGCGTCGACCCGTCGGGTGAACACCGTGACATCGACGCCCCTCCCCGCCATGGTGGTCGCAAGTCGATCGAGATAGACGTTCATGCCCCCGGCATCACCGGTTCCGGGGAGGTGGAGTGGCGAGGTGTGCATCGCGATGTAGGCCACCCGCTCGATCACGCGATCACGCCCTCGATGGCGAACAGCGGCCTCGGCGCTGCTCCGTGGCGGTACTTGTACGGCTCGTCCCCCTTGAGGAAGTCGAACACGGGGACTCCTCGTTCGATCTGGCGTTCGATCATCGATGAGAACAGGACGACGCCCGGCGATGCCATGGCGGCGTCGGGGTCGTAGGCGCTGTTGTAGTAGTAGTAGCCGTCGGGTGTCTCGAAGCCGAAGGCCGATGCGCGTACGACGCCGCCGCACACGAGGTGGTGGACGGTCCCCCCAACGATTGTCGCCAGTTCGGTGAAGAAGGCCTGCATCGTATCGGTCATGAACGATCCCTTCTCGCCTGCCGACGTGCGATGCAGGTCGCAGAACGCGTCGATGCCCGATGGTCCGGCATCCACGACCTCGATCTCGCCGAAGGTCGCGGCGAACCGCCGCCGCTTCCGCCGGACCTCGTGCCGTTCCTTCTTCCCGATGGACGACAGCCATGCCTCGAAGGTCGTTGGAAGGCGGAGGACGGCCGTGGCGTCGTGTCGCTCCATCGTGGGCGCGGCCGCGATCTCGACCAACGCATCCATGAGTGGGCGCGTAGCCTCCTCGGGAAGGGAGTCGAACCGGAAGCGGGTCCCGCTGTGCGGTCGCAGCGCATCGGTGAGCAGCGACGCCACGCTTCCGAGAGGGGCGTGGTAGTCGGTGAGGGACTCGACTCCCGCGAGCCGGATGCCATCGGTACCCATCACGAGGACGAGGGCGCCCGCATCGTCGCCGTGGACCTCGATGTCGGAGGGAACCGTGCCCACGGCCCGTTCGACGGCGTCGAGGAAGGCTGCGTGCGGGAACGGTCCGACATGCGCGGCAGCGGGCTGGAGTTCCGCTCCGAGGAGATGCCAGCGTGGGTCGGTCGTCATGCGTCGACGAATTCGAGGCGCCCGACGGAGGCGCCGCCGCCCAGGACCGGAGGGTGCCGGACATCGGCGAGACGATCGGCCACAGCATCGGGCATCACTCCGAGTCGGTCGGCAGCCTCGATGATCGCAGCCACCGCCATGGAGGCATCGCCCTCGGCCGACTTCGCCGCGATGGCTCCTCCCGCAGTGGCGATGCCGTAGACCCCCTCTGCGCCGATCTTCGAGGCGTGGCCCCAGGTGATGGCGACGCGACCCCATGGCGAGGTGTTGTCGGCGATCAACGCACCGAATCTGGTCATCGCATCGTTCATCGGCGCGAGGTCGTCGTCGGTCGTCAGTCGCAGGAATGCCCTTCCCAACCCTTCGAGGGTGCCGCGCAGCGTCGGTGCACCGCATCCGTCGACACCGACCGGCTCGGGATCGCATCCCGTCACGTCGGCCACGATGTCGCGCACCGACTGCTGGATCGGGTGTTCGGGTGCCAGATAGCCGGCGGTGTCCCATCCGGCGATCGTGCACGCCGCCAGCCAACCGGCATGCTTGCCGCTGCAGTTGTGATGGATGCTCTGGGGGCTGCGCAGGCCCTTGCGGATGAGGAGGTCCCTGGCTCCCTCCGGGAACGGCCAACCCGGTGGGCATTGCAGGTCTCCTGTCGTGAGGCCGTGGTCGGTGAGGATCTGCTCGACGATGGCCAGGTGCACCGGCCAGCCTCCGTGGCTCGAGCAGGTGACAGCGAGGTGCTCGGCGGGAAGCGTGACGCCTGCGCGCGCTGCCGCCAACGCCTGAAAGGGCTTGATCGACGACCGATAGAAGAACGGGGCATCCGTGTCACCGCTGGCGAAGGTGATGGCACCGGTGTCGTCGAGGGCCACGACCGCGACATCGTGGATCGACTCGGCCAGGCCCGACCGCACCCGTGCGAATCGCATCGGTCAGTTCGTCGAGAGCAACTCGTCGGCGTCTGCGAGACCGTCGCGATATCGCTTCGTCAGTTCGCCGGTGATGAGGTCGTGGGCGTCGTGGACGGCTCGGCGCTGTTCGGAGATGGCGCCTTCCGTCGACGAGAGGGAGTCCCTGATCGCCGCGAGGTCCTCGTCGTCGAGCATGGGCAACCTGGTCAGGAAATCGTCCCCGAGCGCCTTGTCGACCTCGCGTCGGCCCTGGCCCGCGAGTTCGGGGGTCTCGAGCGACAGCTCGGGGTCGAGGGGGTTCGACAGGCGACCCGACGGTGGGTCGGCGAGGATCTCGGGCAGTGCCTCGATGAGCGATCGCTTCTCGGTCCCAGCCCTGCGAGCGAGTTCGAAGTCGAGCAGGTCCATGCGGCCATGGAGGATCCTGCGGTAGTACGACAGTTCGGTGTCGAGCACGTCGAGGAGATGGCGTCGATCGCGGAGTTCACGGACGGGAACCGTCGTGAGATCCGCGGTGAACGCGGGGTCGAGGACCTGATCGATGCGTCGGCGTTGCTCTGGCATGGCTGCTGACAACTTAGCAAGCAGAGCGCACCGTGGGGTACGGGTTCACGGCTTTGCCATTGGGGCGGATCTCGAAATGGAGGTGGGGCGAGGTGTACCGGGCGTTCCCCGAGTTCCCGAGGAAGCCGACGACGGTGCCCTTGGCCACCCTCTGGCCCGACGAGAGGCCGCTGGGATGAGCCTCGAGGTGGGTGTAGTAGTACACCACGCCGTTGTCGGCATACAGGTGGGTCGACAGGCCGCCGAGGCTGTTCGAGCTCAGCTTGATGCGACCATCCACGACGGCGATGAGCGGTGTGTTGCGTGCGTTGAACATGTCGACGCCTTTGTGGGATCGGCCGCCCGATCGGGGGAACCCCCACGAATCGATGAACGCGGCGCCGCCCTGGACCGGACACATGAACCCTGGGGTGGCAGCTGCGGGGGCACCTCCGGCCGCTCCCGGGCGGGATGCGGACTGGGCCGCCGCCTGCCGCTTGCGCCGGTCGTCCTCGATCTTCTTCTCTCTGATCTCCCGGTTGAGCGCGCTGATGGCGTCCGTGAGCGCGTCATCAGCCGAGGCGAGGATTTGGCGCTGGCGTGACTGGAGCTCAGCGATCTCCTCGACCACGAGAGCCGCTGCGTCCTGGTTCGACGCGACATCGGCCCTTCGGATGTCGAGTTCTGCCGACGAACGGTCTGCCTGGCGTGACACTGCGTCGAGGTTGTCGATCGAGGCGAGTTCCCGTTCGGCTGCTCGATCGATCAGGGCACGTGACGTCACCAGGTCCTGGATGTTGGTGGCGTTGAATGCCGTTCCGATCAGGTTCTTCTGTCCCGACATGTACGCATCGAGGACGATGTTCCTGGCGCTCTCCTCGAGCTCCGCTGCCTCGGTCTCGTACCGTTCCACGGCGGCTTCCATCCGCGATATCCGCCACAGGAGATCCTCGTGCTCGGCGTGGATGATCTCGTATCGTTCCACGGCGTCGTCGAGTCGGTTGCTCACGTCGACATAGTCCTGGTACGCCTGCGATTGGCGGGCCTCTGCGACTCGCTTGTCACGTTCGGCACGTTCCACATCGGCCTGGGTCTGTGCGGACGCGCCGATCGGCACGAGTGCCATCAGGGCGATCGTCATGAGAAGGGTTACCCAGCGCCGAGCAAATGGTCGGAACATGAATTCCTCAGGTTAGGCGCGCGTTTCCGGAACTCGTTGCCCGTTTGGCAACCGCATCGTCTTCGGAATCGCCGCTTGGTGGCCGCGATGTCGGCAGTATTCGAATCATGATACCTTACGGTGTAAGACATCAGAGACACCTGGAGGGTCGCATGTCGGTCACGTTCACGAATCCCACTGGACCGAGCACGGAGCAGTCGATGGTCACTGCCGTCCTGCGAGTGGCACCATGAGCGCCGGTGCAGGCGTCGCGATCGGCGCAGGCGTTGGTGCTGCCCTGTTCGCCGCGACCGGAAGCCCGGTGTGGATCGCCGTAGGCGTAGCCATCGGAGCCGCACTCGGCGCAGGCGCCGACCGTCTCACCTCGGACAGCGACGACGACGACCCCGAGTCCTGACCGCTAAGTCGGTCCCCCTTTGAAGGGGGACGGGCGAACGGAGTGAGCCAGGGGGATTGTCGGGCGTGTCCAGGCCGGGTGTCTGTCGGTGGTCTGGCGTGAACAGGCTGGGTCAGCCGAAGACCCAGATTGCGAGCCAGAAGAGCGGCGCGGCGATGATCGCCCCGTCGAACATCGCGAGGGATCCGGGTGCGTTCTCGGTGTGGGTGACGGTTCCGGTGCGCAGCATGGACCCCAGGGCCCTGCCCGCTATCACACCGGCAGCGGCAGCGACGGCGCCGAGCAGGGCGGCGGCCATGTCGAGCTCGGAGACCACCAGACCGGCGAGAAGCCCGGCGATGAGGGCACCGAGGAGGGCACCGACGTTGGCGTCCACCGACTGGATGGCTGCGCCGTAGGCCCCGGCGAGCCAGGCACCGACGAGTGCGAAGACCGTGATGAGCACGAACGCCAACACGGCGTACGATCCGATGAGGCGGATCAGCACGAGTCCGCCGGTCGTCGCGGCGGCGATGACGGCCACGAGCGTGGTGGCGGAGGTGGTGCGGAAATCGCGGTGGTGCTGATCGAACACCGGCCACGTGACGGCGACCACGACACCGAGGGCGAGACCTCCGGCGAAGCCCTCGAAACCCCACGCGTAGCTGGCGGCCCCTGCAGCGGTGGCGGCCACGAGTGGGGGATACACGATGAAGGCGTCACGGGTGACGCGTGCGGTCTCGGACACATCCCAGACCCAGGCGAGGACCGATCCGACGGCAACGATCACGAACCACTCGGGTGCTGCCCACGCGACGGCGAGGAGAGCGACGACGAGGGCGACGGACAACAGGTTCGGGGCGAGGTCGACGGCGGCGTTCGCAGCCGTCGTACCGCCGCTCACCGGTGGGATCACGGCGACCTCGTCGGTCGGCGAGATCGGTGTCGTCGGGTCGGCGGGCTCGCCGTTCACCCAGATGCCGGAGGTCGTGATGCCAGCGGCGAACGCCTCTCCGAACTCGGTGGAAGCCACGGCGAGGAGGTCTCCAACGGTGGGGGCATCGAGCTCGATGCTTCCGGTTCCCGCCGAATCCTTGAGCTGAGCGAAGAGACGCAGTGTCGCCATGGGGGCAAGCGTAGTGGGTCGCCTCTGTGAGACACGACTTGGCCGACGGTGTTCTCCTGCCAGCGGCCGGAGATGTGTGTCAGCGTGGTGTGAGGCGTCCGGGATCGCGTAGATGCGCGACGGCGCCGCCGACGATGGTCGCTGCGACGGACCCGTCGGCGAGGAGGGTGACATCGCCGCGCATGCCGTGGTCGAGGCCGCCGATGTCCGTGCGCCCGAGCACTGCCGCCGGCGTCGACGTGACGGACCGCAGGGCCGAGGCGAGGGTCGCCCCGGTGATCTCGATCAGGTTGGCGAGGGATGTCTCCATGGTTGCGGTGGCACCGGCAAGACGGCCGTCCGCGTTCCGCGCTGCACCCGCGTCGACCGTGACATCGACCGATCCGATGCGGTACTCCCCATCGGACATCCCGGCCGCAGCGATCGCATCGGTGATGACCACGAACCGCTCATCGGCGGCGTTCCAGGCCATTCGGATGACATCGCGGTCGTGGTGGTGTCCATCGACGATCATCGAGAAGCGGCACCGTGGATCAGCGAGGACCACACCTGCGATGCCGGGTTCGCGGGCCGAGATCGGTGGCATGGCGTTCAACAGGTGTGTGCCGAGTGTCGCACCGGCGTCGAGCGCCGCCCTCGCTTCGGCAGCCGTCGCATCGGAGTGGCCGATCGACACGACGACACCGTGCGCGGCCAGTGACCGAACGAGGGGGAGCGCGCCAGGCAACTCGGGGGCGAGCGTGACGATGGCGACATCGTCGAGGGTGAACGTGGCCTCGGAGGGAGGTCGGAGATCGGACGCTGGGTGGGTTCCCCTCCGCGCCGCTGCGAGGTGCGGTCCTTCGATGTGGAGGCCGAGCGGCTCGGCTCCGACGTAGCCTTCCGGGCGGGTCCGCATGGCGTCCTGGGCCGCAGCGATCGCACCCTCCGGCGCCGTGATGATGGTGGGGCAGAACGCCGTCACCCCGGTCTCGGGCAGCCGTTCGCCCACCGCCCAGATCGAGGTCGGATCGGCCGTGAAATCGTGGGAGAACGCTCCGTTGATCTGAATGTCGACGAAACCCGGGACCACCGTGAGCCCGGCGGCGTCGAGGGTCTGCCCGCCGTCATCGTGACCGCCGATCGTTCCGTTCGTGATCGTGATCGTGGTCGATCGGCCACTGGCATCGACGCCACCCGTGATCGTCAGGGGCCTCACGGCGCGAAATCGGGCGTCGTGGGCGCTGTCACGGGTCAGGCGACGATCGTGCCGAGGCACTCGCCGAACCCGATGCGCACACCCTCGGCCGACGTGCACTGGCCCGTCATCCGGACGGTGTCGCCGTCCTCGAGGAACGTGCGCTTCTGGCCGCCGACCATCGCCACGGGATCGGTGCCGTTCCACGACGCTTCGAGGAGGGATCCGACGGACTCCTTCGACGGTCCCGACACGGTTCCCGAACCGAACAGGTCACCCGGCCGCACCGTTGCCCCGTTGACGGTGGCGTGGGCGAGTTGCTGGGCCATCGTCCAGTACATCTCGAGGAATGACACGTGGGCGGTGGTGGTGGGCGAGGTCGCCCCACGGGGGTGTACCTCGACCCGCAGGTCGATGTCGATCCCGCTGCGGTGACCTTCCCTCAGGTAGGGAAGTGGCTCGGGGACCTGGACGGGGGCGGGACCACGGAACGGCGCAAGAGCGTCGAGGGGCACGACCCACGGCGAGACCGTCGTGGCGAAGCTCTTCCCGAGGAAGGGCCCGAGAGGGGCGTATTCCCATGCCTGGATGTCGCGGGCCGACCAGTCGTTGACGAGGACGACACCGAAGATGTGGTGTTCGGCCTCGTCGACGTGGATCGTCCCACCGAGCTCAGGCCCCCGTCCGGTCACGAAGCCCACCTCGAGTTCGTAGTCGAGTTTGCGCGTCGGGCCGAACTCGGGGCCGTTGGGTCCCGTGCGTTGGCCGTGCGGCCGTTGGATGTCGGTGCCCGATCCCACGACGGTGCCTGCCCGTCCGTGGTACCCGACGGGCAGGTGCTTCCAGTTGTCGAGGAGCGGTGCGCCGTCGGGTCGGAACATACGCCCGACGTTCGTAGCGTGGTGTTCCGACGAGTAGAAGTCCACGAAATCGCCGACCTCGACCGGCAGGCGCATCGTGACCGGGCCGCTGACGATGAGATCATGGGTTCGACAGAACCGTTCACCCTCGCGGTCGGCCTTGTTGAGTACTTCCACGATGCGTGAACGCACGCTCGACCACACGCCACGGTTGTGTCCCAGGAAGGCGTTCAGGGTCGCAGTCCGGAACGTGTCGCGTTCGAGGCCGGTGTTGGCGAACAGGCCAGCCGACTCGGCGCGGGCGAGGTCGAGGATGGCGTCGCCGATCGCTACGCCACATCGGGTACCGGCGGGATCGGAGAACACGCCGTAGGGCAGGTTCTGGATGGGGAACACCGTGGCCTCTGGCAGGTCCATCCAGGTCTCGATGTGTGGCTCGACGATCATGCTCCGTCTCCTAGGAATGCGTGGTTGATGAGGTCGTTGAGCGGTTCCTCGACGTCGCACGATCCGAACGCCGTGAAGCCCGAACGTCGTGAGCGGGCGATCGCCGCCCCCGGAAGCGACACGTCTCGCCATGATGCCGCCATCGTGCCGATCGCAAACGCATCGGGGTCGGTCTCGGCCACGATCTGTTCGACGGTCGACTTCGACTCGCCAGCGTCGCAGGCAACCGACGCGAGGAGGATGTTGACGAACCCGTGCCTCCAGACCCCCAGCTTCTCGTCGCGGTGGCGGATCGGATGATGGAGTCCCGCAGTGGCCTTGAACGGTATCGACGATCCCGATGCCTCCCAGAGGAAGGTGGACACGTCGCCCACCGTCGGGAATGCCTCGGGGGTCGTGCCGCCGCAGCGCAGCTTGGCGCCTCCCGGACGGCCCCGCTCACGTAGCGCGGAGCTGATGTCGCGGATCTGGTCCGTGAGGTCGGTGGCCGTATCGACCTCGATGAAGGTGGCGATGTCGGGATCGATCGTGGCCATGGCATCGATCAGGGCACCGGGCGGTGCTTCGGGCGTGGCCCGTGCCTCGGCGCTCGACACGGACATGACGGGCGCCATCTCGCGCTGGAACTCCTGGCCAAGTGCCGCAGCGGCGCCATGCGTGATGTCGAAGATCACGCCGATGCTCCATGGCGGTTCGCCGCGGCGCATCGACCCGGTCGCCACGGCGGCGAGCCGTTCGAGCTCCGACGCACGACTCAGGAATCGTCCCATCACCCAGCGGTTCGGTGACGTGCGGATGCGCCGAAACTCCTCCACGGCTTCGTCCATTGGCAGCGAGGCAGGCGGGAAGGTGCCTGCGTAGTCGATCAAGCCTCCGAAGGCGGCCGTGCGGGCGTCGAGAGCGAGTCTCATCGACCCTCGAGCCATGTCCAGGCGTACCCGTCGTCCTCGGAGTCCCGTGCACCCGGTCCGAGGTCGAGGGGACGGAAGGTGTCGATCATCACGGCCAGCTCCTCGGTGCCCTGCTTGCCGATCGAGGCCTCGACCGAACCGGGCTGGGGACCATGCGTATGTCCTCCTGGATGCAACGACACGCTGCCCCGCTCGATACCCGCTCCCTTGCGCGACATGAAATCGCCGTCGACGTAGAAGAGGACCTCGTCCGAGTCGACGTTGGCGTGGTTGTACGGCGCGGGGATCGCATCGGGGTGATAGTCGAACAGACGAGGAACGAACGAGCACACGACCACGCCTGGGGCCTCGAACGTCTGGTGGACCGGAGGGGGTTGGTGTATGCGGCCGGTGATGGGCTCGAAGTCGTGGATCGACAGCTTGTGGGGGTACATGCACCCGTCCCACCCGACGACGTCGAAGGGGTGGTGCTCGTAGACGAACCTCGTCATGCCGCCACGATGCTTGACGAGCACGTCGACGTTGGTGCCTTCGCGAAGCAGGGGAGCGGCGGGGGCGTGGATGTCCCGTTCGCAGTACGGAGCGTGTTCGAGCAGTTGGCCGTTGCGCGACAGGTAGCGGCGTGGCGGTCCGATGTGCCCCCTCGTCTCGAGCACGAGCGCCCGAGTCGGCTCGTCCGATGGATCGAGTTCGTAGCGATGGATGGTGGATGCGGGGATGATGAGGTAGTCCCCCGCTACGAACCGCAGCGCACCGAACGTCGTCTCGAGGATGCCCGAGCCCTGCTCGATGAACACCATCTCGTCGCCCGTCGCGTTCTTGTAGAGCCCCGAACTGTCGGAGCCCACGAAGTACGAGATCGTGCAGTCCTCGTTGCCGAGGAGGACCGATCTGGCCGTCACCGCGTCGCCACCGGCCTTGAGCTGATGGGTACGGAAGTGGCGGGGACGCAGGGGATGGTTCGGCGTGGTCTCCTGTTCCTCGGCCTCCACGGCCTCGATCGAGGCCAACGCCGTCGGGGGAAATCGGTGGTAGAGCAGGGCGGAGTCGAACGAGAAGCCCTCCTCGCCCATCAGCTCCTCGGCGTACAGCGAGCCGTCGGGTTGACGGAACTGGGTGTGGCGTTTCGGCGGGATGTCACCGACGGTGCGGTAGTACGGCATCGAGCTCCTCTCTCAGTCCATGCTACGCAGGCGTGAGCCTTGAGCTTTGGGCTTTGAGCTTTGAGTCGAGTGATCGGCGGCATTCGACGGTATCCAGCGCACGTGGTTCGGCCGCCCGTAGAGGCGTTCGGTTCGCGATACTTGAGGCACGCCGCCACGAGAGGACGCCCATGGACATCGACCTGACCCTGCGAGCCAAGGAGTTTGCATCGAAGGATCCGTTCCCCATGAAGGGCTTCGGACCGGTCGAGTGGTGGGTCGGGAACGCCTTCATGACCGCCCAGGCCTTCCGCGCCCTCCTCGGTATGGAGATCATCGGCTATCGGGGACCCGAGACGGGAATCCCCGATCGCGCCTCGTACCTGCTCGCCACCGACCAGATCCGGTTCATCGTCTCCGGTGCCCAGGACGGTGACCACCCGATCGCCGACCATGTCAAACTCCATGGGCCCGGTGTGAAGGACGTCGGCTTCCTGGTTCCCGATGCCGCCGCAGCGTTCGCCATGGCGGTCGAGCGGGGCGCCGTGCCCCATGCCGAGCCCGAGGCGATCGCAAACGATCGGGGCCGCATGGTCATCGGGTCCATCCACGCCTACGGGGACACGATCCATTCCCTCATCGAACTCGAAGGGGACGATCCCCGATTCGAGGCACGAACGGACACGATCGCCAGGACGACGGGCCTCCATGCGATCGATCACGTCGTAGCGAACGTCGAACTCGGCAAGATGAACGAATGGGTCCAGTTCTACGAGCGGATCTTCTCGTTCACGATGCTGCGCCACTTCGACGACGAGGCGATCTCGACCGAGTACACGGCACTCATGTCGAAGGTCATGGCAGGTGGCAGCGGCGTGATCAAGCTCCCGATCAACGAGCCTGCCGACGGGAAGAAGAAGAGCCAGATCGAGGAGTACCTCGACTTCTACAAGTCGCCGGGCGTCCAGCACCTCGCCCTGTCGACCCCGGACCTCCAATCGACGATGGAGGACATCCATGGCCGTGGGCTCGAGACGATCAGCGTCCCCCACGAGTACTACCCGGAGGCCCAGCAACGCTTGAGCGAGTACGACCTCGACTGGGACCGCATCGAGGAGCTCAGCCTCCTCGTCGACAAGGACGAGGACGGCTATCTGCTCCAGACGTTCACGAAGATGCTCCAGGACCGGCCGACCGTGTTCTTCGAGTTCATCGAACGTCGCGGCGCCACCGGATTCGGCGTCGGCAACTTCAAGGCCCTGTTCGAAGCAATCGAACGCGAGCAGGCCAAGCGGGGGAACCTATAGCCGCGGGCTGCATCGGACGGTTGACAGTTCACGGTTCACGATTCACGGTAGGAGCGTGAGGGGTCAGCTTCAGGGCAGGTAGTGCTCCTCGATGTGCACCACGACCCCGTCCTCGATGAACAACCAGTACGGGAGCGTCCCGCCCCCGTACCACTGCCATCCGACCGTTGCGACATCGCTGCCCGGGTCATCCAGGAGAGAGCGGAGGGTCTCGAGGTCGACGGATTCCCTGGTCAGGCAGGGACCCTCGACGTGGCAGGCGTAGAGCACCACGGTTGCTCCCGGCGCAACGGCGAGGGTACGCAGCCGATCGTTGACGTTGCGGATGTAGAAGCCACCGTCCACCGTTCCATCATCGTTGGCGGCCCCATCCTCGGCGGCTGCCGCATCCGCCGCCTCACCGGAGAACCACTGCGCGTAGTCGGCCACGATGCCCGCCGGCTCGGTACTCGCCGACACGATGTAGGTGAACTGTTCCTCCAACGTCGGGTCGTGCACGATCGTGAGGTCGAGCGTGGCGACCCTCCCATCGCGAGTCGTCGCCTCGATCGGGATGTCGTACGAACCGGTGTCCATGTCGGTCAACTCGGCGAGGAAGACCGTCCGGCCGTCGGGCTCCTGGCGTGTCTCCGTTGGCGCCCCTCCGATCGTCACCACCGCCGGAGCGGAGACCCAGCCTTCGACGAAGAGGTCACCCGACGTGGTGTGGACGACTGTTCCCCCGGACACGTGGATGTCAGGTGGGCCGAGTGTGGTCGATGTGACCTGCGGGGCCGATGTCGTCGTCGAACTCGTGATGGTCGTCGCGAGTGTCGTCAGACTCGTGACGGGCGGCGGCTCGGTGGGCGTCGGCGTCGTCTCGCCGGCTTGGGAACACGCCGGGAGGGTCAGGGCGATCAGGAGCGCCGAAGCAATGATCCGCAGCACCGGCATGAGGCACCTGCCCATTCGCGCATCATCTCACCCGTCTCGCACGGGAGCAACGGTCAACCGTGAACCGTGAACTGTGAACCGTGAACCGCCCGGCGGAGCCGGGCCTAGTACAACTCGGGGACGAAGGTCTGTTCGGTGATCGGCGGCCGGATGTAGCCGAGGTCCTCCTGGCGGGGTGGTAGCTCGATGGTTCCCGAGGTGCGGTCCTCGTAGGGAATCATCGTCAACAGGTGGCTGATGCAGTTCAGCCGCGCCCGCTTCTTGTCCTCGGCGTTGACGACATACCACGGCGCCTGCTTGATGTCGGTGTGGTCGAACATGATGTCCTTCGCCTTCGAGAACTCGACCCACCGGGCCCGCGACTCGAGGTCCATCGGACTGAGCTTCCAGCGCTTCGTCTTGTCGTCGATCCTCGCCTGGAATCGACGCTCCTGTTCCTCGTCGCTCACCGAGAACCAGTACTTGATGAGGACGATGCCGCTTCGTACGAGCATGCGCTCGAACTCGGGACACGACCGCAGGAACTCCTTGTACTCGTCCTCCGTGCAGAATCCCATCACCGGTTCGACGAGGGCACGGTTGTACCACGACCGGTCGAACAGGACCATCTCGCCGGCGGCCGGCAGGTAGTTGGAGTACCGCTGGAACCACCACTGGGTCTTCTCGCGTTCGGTGGGGGTGCCGAGCGCCTCGGTGCGACAGATCCTCGGATTGAGGCGCTCCGTGATGCGCTTGATGACGCCGCCCTTGCCTGCGGCATCGCGTCCCTCGAAGATGATGACGACCTTGAGTCCCTCGTCCCGGACGTAGCTCTGGAGTTTGACGAGCTCCTCCTGCAATCGATTGAGTTCGCTCTCATAGAACGACTTCTTGAGCTTGGGAGGACGGATGCTCTTGGCCGGCTCGATGGTGTCGAACACCGATTCCTTGGCACCACTCATGCGGTTTGCTCCTGCTGGTTGCGTTGTCCCACGATACCTGTCGTTTCGGGGACTGGCAGGTCCGGGTCACGGGTAGCCTGATCGGCCATGAGTGTTCCGGTCTCCTTCCTCAGCGATTTCGGTCACGGCGACGAGTTCGTCGGAGTCGTGCACGGGGTCATCGGCCGCATCGCACCCGACGTTCGCATCCTCGACATCACCCATGGCATCGCTCGGGGAGACATCCACGGTGGCGCCCTCGCCCTCACGCGTGCCGTGCAGTTCATGCCGGACGGTGTCTTCCTCGCTGTCGTGGATCCCGGTGTCGGTACCGATAGGACACCCATCGCCGCACGAACCCCTGTCGGGTACTTCGTCGGCCCCGACAACGGATTGCTGGCCCCGGCCGTTGCCATGGTCGGTGGTGCGGACCTCATCGTCGCCATCGAGGATCCCCGGTTCAGGCTTCCATCACCGGGAGTGACGTTCCACGGCAGGGATGTGTTCGGCCCAGCTGCAGCCGTCCTCGCCTCGGATCAGGCCACCATCGAGGACCTCGGACCGGCGCTTGCTCCCGGATCGATCACGCCGCTCATGATCCCGCTATCGGAGCCGGCGGGCAATGGTGCCGTCAAGGCAACTGTCCTGTGGATCGATGGATTCGGCAACATGCAGTTCAACGTCGCGCCAGAGGACCTCGCCCTCCTCGGTCTCGGACCGGGCGACGATGTGGCGGTGTCGTTCGAACTGATGCAGCATCGCATCGTGTGGGCGGATACCTACGGTTCGGTCGATGTCGGGGAGGCCGTCCTCCATGTCGACAGCCATGGTCAGATGGCGCTCGCCGTGCATGGGGGTCGAGCTGATGAGGACTTCCCGCTCGCCGTCGGTGACTCGCTCGTCATCGGTCGGCCCGATGGCGGCAACCGCATCGAGATCCGCGCCGTCCCGTGATCCGCTGGCTCGGGTTCGCCGTCGCAGTGATGGCGTTGGCGACGGCGTGTTCTCCGGGATCCGACACGACCGTGGTCGTCGCTGCCGCATCGTCGATCGAACCCGCGATGCGGGACATCGCGGCGGCGTACGAGGCCGAACACCCGGGCATCGACGTGGCGTCGACCACCGGTGGCAGCTCGCTGCTACGCGACCAGGTCGTCCTGGCCCGGGCACCGATCGACCTCGTGGTCCTCGCTGATGACGGACTCCTCCAACCGATCGTCGAGGCAGGGCTCACCTCCGGATCAGCACAGCGGATCGCAACGAACGAGCTGGTCCTCGTCGTGCCGTCCGGCAACCCCGGTCGTGTCACGTCTTTGGGCGACCTCGCCGATCCGTCGCTTGTCGTCGGACTGTGCGCCGTGGGTGTGCCGTGCGGCGATCTCGCTGCAACTGCGCTCGCCGAGGCGGGTGTGACGGCCTCGGTCGACACGTACGAGCCGAATGTGCGGGCGCTCGCGGCCAAGCTCGAGGCGGGGGAGCTGGACGCCGGCCTCGTGTATGCCTCGGACGTCGTCGCATCCGGGGGGGCACTCGTGGCGGTACCGGTCGCCGACCCTCTCCCCCGCACGACCTACGGCGCCGCGGTCACCGTGACGGGCTCTTCGGCGTCCGCGGCGTCGGATTTCCTCGGGTTCCTCGAGTCGGAGGCGGGCCTCTCGATCCTCTCCGAGTACGGTTTCGGCCCACCATGACCAGGACGCGTTCCGCCCGCCGAGCACCCAGGGGTTTCATCGCACTCGCTGCGTTCGCGATCGTGGTCTTCCTGCTTCCGCTGGCCGGCCTGATCGTACGGCTGCCCTGGTCCACGCTCGGAGATCTGCTCTCCGACCCGTTCGTGATCGACGCCCTCCGCATCTCTCTCGTCGGTTCGCTGGCGGCCGTGGTCATCTCGTTGCTGCTCGGCGTCCCCCTGGCATGGGTGCTCGCCCGCGTCGAGTTCCCGGGACGCACGCTCGTCCGCGCTCTCGTCACCCTTCCGCTGGTGCTCCCGCCGGTGGTCGCCGGTACCGCCCTGCTGCTCACCTTCGGGAGGACCGGATTCATCGGGGAGCCCGTGTTCGAGGCGACCGGTCTCGTGCTGCCGTTCTCGATCTGGGCGGTGATCATCGCCAACACGTTCGTGGCGATGCCGTTCCTCGTGATCACCCTCGAGGGGGCCCTGCGCGGTCTCGATCCGCGCTACGAGGTGGCAGCTGCATCCCTCGGTGCGAGCCGGTGGACCGTGCTGTTGCGGGTGACCCTGCCACTCGTACGATCGTCGCTCGTCGCCGGGCTCGTCCTCACATGGGCCAGGGCGTTCGGCGAGTTCGGTGCCACCGTCACCTTCGCCGGGACACTGGCTGGCCGCACGCAGACCATGCCCCTCGCGGTGTTCGTCGCCCTCCAGTCCGACCGGGACGTCGCCATCGCGATCAGCCTGTTCATGGTGGTCATCTCGGTCGCGGTCCTCGTCGCCCTTCGTGAACGTTGGTGGGGGAGCCGATGACCGGACTCTCTGCCGAGGTGTCGGTGCTGCGCCCCGGTGGCTTTCGCCTCGGTGTGGAGCTGCATGTACCCGACGGGCGCACCGTGGCCGTGGTCGGCCCCAGCGGGGCTGGCAAGACCACGCTGGTCGACGCGATCGTCGGCGCCCTCCCCATCGACGAGGGGCGAATCGCCATCGGCTCACGCGTGCTCGACGACCCGGCAGCTGCGATCTTCGTGGAGTCCGGGGATCGCAACGTCGGTGTCGTGTTCCAGGACCACGCCCTCTTCCCCCACCTCGACGCACGCGAGAACGTCGCGTTCGGACTCCGCTCCCGGGGGGTGCGACATGCCGCAGCCCTCGCAACGGCGGACGAGTGGTTGGAGCGGGTCGGGCTGGGCGATCAGGGGATGAAGCGGCCGGCGAACCTATCCGGAGGACAGCGCCAACGTGTCGCCCTGGCCCGGGCGCTCGCTCCGGAGCCGTCCCTCCTGCTCCTCGACGAACCGTTGTCATCGCTCGATGTCCGGACCCGGAGCGCTGTGCGACGCGTGCTTGCCGAACACCTCGGTGCCTTCGAGGGTCCCCGCATCCTCATCACCCACGACCCGGCGGAGGCGTTCATGCTCGGTGACGAGATCCACGTCATCGAGCACGGCGCCATCACCCAGTCCGGCACCGCCGACGAGATCCGGCTCCGGCCGCGGACGGGGTATGCCGCTGAGTTCGGTGGCGTGAACCTGCTGCGCGGCGCCGCCTCCGGAGGAGCAGTGGCGGTGGAGGGGGCGACCCTGGCCATCGCCACCCACGAAATTTCGGGACCGGTGCTTCTCACGATCGCACCCTCGGCCATCGCTCTCCACGCGGAGCGGCCCACGGGGAGCCCCCGCAACGTGTGGGACACGACGATCGGCGCCATCGAATCGACGGGCGACGTCGCCAGGGTCGCCCTCGGGGATCCGATCCGGCTGACGGCCGAGGTGACGACAGAGTCGGTGACGGCGCTCGGCCTCGTCGCCGGCGGACCCGTCTGGGCCTCCATCAAGGCCACCGAGATCGGCGTCCAACCGGCTTCGGCGTGACGCTTCGTGGCACCACGGTCTCCCCTATGCTTTCGCTTCCCATGGCAGCGAGGTTGCGGTGACGGGACAGGACAAGGACATGCTCAGGCCCTGGCAGCAGTCGGCGATCACCGACCGCCGATCGGTGATCGGCGCGCTCGCCATCGTCCTCGTCGCGGTTTTCTATGTCGTCGGGGTTCCGTTCCTCGAGGAGAACGTCGAGGTGAGCCTCGAGACCGATGAGGCCGGTCGATTCGTCGTCGACGACTACACGACGATCCTGCTGCCGGACGGTTGGTCGGTCGAGAGTCAGAACGAGCTCCTCACGACCCTCACCGATGGCACGCACCAATTCTTCGTCATCCCCTCGAACCCGGCCGATGAGGCGACCCCGGCGGAGACCCTCCAGCCGGTCTATGACAGCTATGGGGCCGACCCTGCGAACGAGCGTACGCCCATCGAGACGTTCACCACCGACTCGGGTGGTGAGGCGGCTGGGTACCGGGTGGTGCTCGCCACCGACCCGTCCGGGAACGGTTCCGCCGTCTTCGCCATCATCGAGAACGGGCGTTCGTTCCAGCCCTTCTTCACGGGGCCGGGTGACCTGGCGGACCCGTTCTTCGACGAGGCGGAGGCGATCGTGCGGACCGTAGAGATCAGCGTGGACCCGAGGGGTGGATCATGAGCGTGCCGACCACGCCGGGGTTCCTCGACCGCCGGTCGCTCGTCACCTGGGTGACCATGGTGCTCATGGCGCTCGGTGTCTACTGGCAGGTCACCAGCCAGACCGACTTGTGGAGCAACCGGAGCGGACTGATCATCGCCGCGGTGTTCTGGCTCGCCTACGGCATCGTCGTCGGATGGCTCATCTACCGGCTCCAGCTGTTCGAGCACCGGCCCGTGTCGGCCACGATCGCCGCAATCGCCTGGGGTGCGTTCGTCGCCGGCGGGATCATCGGCCTGGTCGGTCAGGACCTGCAATCCTTGTTCGACAAGGTGTTCGGGTTCGAAGCCAGTCGGGAATGGGGCCCGGCGATCCGTGCCCCGTTCATCGAGGAGACGCTCAAGCTGCTCGGGGTCGTGGCGCTTGCGCTCATCCCGAGGGTGAACCTGAGTCGGGTCATCGACGGGCTCTATTACGGCATGTTGTCGGGTCTCGGATTCCTCGTCAGCGAGAACGCGTTCTTCATGAACGAGGCCATCAACCTCGAAGGCGACAGCATCGGCACGGCGCTCTTCGAGACGTTCCTCGTGCGGGGGTTCATCGTCCTGCCGTTCAGTCACGTCGTGTTCACCGGCATCGCCGGTGCGGGCATCGGCTACTTCATGTCCCGTCGTGGCCAGTCGGTGGTGGGCCGCACACTCGTGGCTTTCGGCTTCTACGTCGCTGCGTTCCTCCTCCACGGGTTCCAGAATTCCCCCATCCTCGAGGACAATTCGCTCGCCCTCGTCATCAAGGGGATCCCCGCCCTCGCCGTCTTCCTCGTCGTCCTGTGGTGGGCACGGCGCGAGTACCGGGCAGACCTCGGCGCCATCGCCGATGGCTACGAAGCGATCACCGAGGACGACCTCGAGGCGCTGTCCTCGCGTCGCCACCGCCGGAAGGCGGCACGCCAGGCCGACGACCACGGCCGGGCCCGACGGATCCAGCGGGCCGAGATCGACCTCCTCGTCGCCGCCGACATCTACGGCCCATCCTCGGACCGAGTAGCCGATGCGCAATCCCAGCTCACCGCCCTCGGAGCCAGGGCGCCCGATTCGAGCGAAGGCTGAACTCGGTCCTCTCGGATCGCCACGTCCCGGCAGCGACCCGAGGGCGACCCGCGCCGAATGCTCTCGCCGAAAGCTGCTCACGCCGATGGTGAATCGTCGAGGATCCGACGAGGGAGTGGTCCGGGCCGGTGATGACCGGCCGCGAGTCGCTCGATCGGTGCCTCAGGGCGTGAGGCCACCCGATGCGAGCTTGATGAGGAAGGCGATCACGATGAACGCCATGAGGACCGCCACGGCGATCGAGGTGACGGGTCGCATGCCTCAGGACCCCACGTTGACGGTGCGTTCGATGGCCGAGTAGATGTGCTCGGTCATCTTGGCCTCGTCGGGATCGAGCAGGTTGGCCATCACCTTGAGCGTCCACTCCATGAGGGGCTTGTTGCGGATACCAACGGTCGTGAGCGTCTTCATGATGGCCGGATTGCCGATCGCCTTGACGAACACGCGTGCCACACGGTGGTAGTCGCCGTAGGTCTCCTCGAGCTCGGCTGCGTAGCCCGCCAGGGCGTGATCATCGCCGGCCAACGACTCAGCCGTGTAGCGGGCGGCCATCCGCCCGGTCTCGTAGGCGTAGTCGATGCCCTCTCCGTTGAATGGATTGATCGCACCTGATGCATCGCCGACCAGCACCCAGTTGCGGCCGACCTTCGGGCCGACCGACAGGGACATCGGCAGTTTGCCGCCGATCGGGCGCGTGTGGTTGGTCTCGTCGGTGATCTTCCAATGATCGGGGAGGGATTGGGCATAGGCGTCGAGGATCCTCGACGTATTGATGTCCTTCCACCCCTTGAAGGTGGAGACGAGGCCTGCCCCGACGTTGATCTCGCCGTCGCCGAGGGGGAACACCCACCCGTAGCCCGGCATGGCCCGTCCCTCGGCATCGCGGATGTCGAGCTGGCTCTCGATCATGCGATCGTCGCTGTTCGGGCTCTCCCAGTAGCCACGCACGGCCATGCCGTACGGGTAGTCACGACGACGGGATGCCCCCACGCCACGACCGAACCTGGAGTTCGATCCGTCGGCAATGATGACACGGTCGGGATGGATCGTTCGCTCCCCGTCGGCATTGGTCAGCGTCACGCCGGTGACCCCGCTGTCGGCGAAGATCGGCATCGCCGTCGTGCCCTGCTCGACGGTCGCGCCCTGCGCCTCGGCCAGGGCGGCGACCGTTCCGTCGAGGTCGGCTCGACGCATCGTCGCTCCCCAGCTGGGGTAGCTCGAGTGGTCGGGCCACGAGAGCTCGATCTTGCGGCCGCCCGCATACGCCCGGAGCCCCTCGACGCGGTGGAGGTCGAGACCGTCGAAATCGAAGCCCATGTCGAGGAGTTGCTTGATGGCGCGGGGCGTCAGGCCGTCCCCACATGCCTTCTCGCGTGGATAGCGCTTCTTCTCGACGAGGTGGACATCGATCCCGTTGCGGGCGAGCCAGTACGCAGCGCTTGCCCCTCCGGGGCCTCCCCCGACGACGAGTACGGATGCAGTCATGGCGGGAAGGCTACCGGTCACAGGACGGATCGGGACGGGCGCGTCACAAGGCCGTCGCGACGATCAGGGGCTGGCTTCGACCATCTCGTCGCCGCCCTCGGTGCCGTCGCCCTCACCCTCGACGAGTCCGCAGTCGATTTCGGCCTCCTCGAGCGGTTGTCCGCCAAACGTTACGCGCTCATACAAGGAGACGGAGGCGATCTGCTCCTCGGTCAGCGCGCCTTCGTAGCCGGGCATGAGTCCACCGCCACCGACGGGTTTGTTGGTCGCCCCGTAGGTGGGGTCGGGGAAGTTCGCCGTGCCGAGCGTCACCCAGACCACGTGGTCGGTACACGCCGGGAACGTTGCGAGGACGGCGCCCCCGGTGAAGGCCGGTCCCACACCTCCGCCGCCGTTGGCCCCGTGGCACGCCGCGCACTGGGCGTAGATCCCTGCGCCCTGGGAGAAGAAGTCGACACTCGACCCGCCGAACTCGGAACCGTCGCAGTTGACGGCCAGGCCCGTGACGGGATCGACCTTCAGCTGACCCGCCGTCCCGCAATCGGGACCGTTGGGCGATACGAGGATGTACGTCACGGCCAGCAGCGGGATGATCACGAACGCGGCTGCGAGCCACGTCGGGTACCCGGACCGGCGGGGACGCATCGGTGCGTCCCCGGGATCGAGCGGCTCCGCGGCCGTGCCTCCCGCCGACGCCTCGATGACCTCGACGTCGTCGGACGGTGCGGGCGGTTGCGGATCGGCTGGCGCCTCGGCGGCAACCGGCGCCTCCGATGTGGCGGCAGGTGCTGACGACACGACCGTGGGGTCGACGCCTGCCCATTCGGCGAGGACTGCTTCGAGGGTGGTGCCCTCCTTGGTGGCGCGTGCCTGTGCTGAGCGTTTGGCGAGGGGGGCGGGCATGCCTTTTGCGGCGGCGGCCTTGTCGAGCAGTTCGTCGACGGACATCGCTGCTGCGGCCGAGACAACTGGTGCCGCGGCGGGAGCCGAGGCCGGCTCAGGGGCAGCCGCCTCGGATGTGGCGGCAGGTGCTGACGACACGACCGTGGGGTCGACGCCTGCCCATTCGGCGAGGACTGCTTCGAGGGTGGTGCCCTCCTTGGTGGCGCGTGCCTGTGCTGAGCGTTTGGCGAGGGGGGCGGGCATGCCTTTTGCGGCGGCGGCCTTGTCGAGCAGTTCGTCGACGGACATCGCTGCTGCAGCCGCGGCAATCGGGGCGGCCGGGGACGGGGCGGCAGGTTCGGTTTCTGCCGCAGCGGCCGGCGCGGGATCGGCCGTGGGCTGCGGTGCCGGGGTAGGCGTCGCCGGTGTGGAGATCTGAGGGGCGACGGCGGGGAGGTTCCCGGCTGCGGCGCGCTCGCGCAAGTCGTCCAGGTCGTAGCCCGCCCACGTCGCGAGGACGACGTCGACATCCGTCTGGGAGTTCCGGGCGCGTGCTTCGGCGGAGGAACGCACCAGCTTCGGTGGCATGCGCTTGGCGTGCGCGGCGAGCTGGACGAGGTAGTCGCTCGTCACCTCCGACGGCGCCGCGGATGCAGGCGGCTCCGACGGTTCCGGTGCGTCGGTCGGCACATCCGCCTCGGACGCAACGACCGCTGCTGCATCCTCTGGAGCCGCGTCGCCGGTGGACGTGTCCTCTCCCGCCCATTCGGCGAGCACGGCCTCGACCGTCGTGCCCTCCTTGGTGGCTCTCGCCTCTGCCGATCGCATGGCGAGGGCAGGCGGCATACCCATCTTGGCTGCAGCTTTGTTGAGGAGTTCGTCCATGGTGTTACTCGAGGGTCTCGATGTAGCTGACAAGGGCACTCAGGTCGTTCGACGAAAGATAGGAGTATGAGGGCTTGGTGGACCACGGCACGATCGCGCGTGGCTCGTCGAGGTAGGCCTGGATGATGACCTTGTCGAAGAACTCCGTCGTGCTCGCGTAGTGCATCAGGTCGGGTCCGAACCGATACGCGCCCAACAGGGCGGGTTGCTCGTTGGCGTAATCACCGGCGACGCTCACGGGACCGAGACCGACGTCGGTCCCGAGCGGTCGCACCTGCTGGGTGTGGCACTCGGCGCATCCCTCGGAGATGTACAGCTGGCGACCGATGGCCTCGAGGCTGTCTGCCGCATAGGTGCGTGACGTATCGGCGAGGAGCGTGGCCTCACGATCCGTGTCGTCCACGATGGGGATGATCCAGGTCATGATCGCTGCGAACACCCAGACAGCCGCGACGCCCCACACGAGCCGACGCCATGTTGCATACGGCGGCGTTCCCTCGAACTCGAGATCGTATGCCATCGGGCCTGCGGGTGCCGCGAGATTCTCGTCGTGCGTGCGACCCATGGTGGCGATGAAGATGACCTGAGCGGCAGCGAACAGCACGAGGCCGAGCGCGGCCAGCCAGAGGAAGGGGACCGATGCGTCGCTCGTGATCCTCCACGCGTCGCCGGTGTTGGCGAACTGCTGGCTCGCTGGGCCCGCCGCCCAGCTGAAGCCGACCACGACACCACCGACCAGGTAGCCCACCGTTGCCACGAGGAGTCCGAGCACGGATGCAATGAGATGTGCGGAGGCACCGCCACTGCGGCCGCCCCTGATGACGGAGGCCGCAGCAAACACGGCGAACGATCCGCCCCCGAGGACGATGAGCAACTCCACGCCGTTGACCCAGGTCGAGAACTGGACGACACCGCTCGACGCCCGCCACGCGAGCGAGAGGTTGACGACGGTCGCCGCCGCCAGGGCGACCGAGGCCACGACGCCATACCGCAGCGAGGCCCGGTCGGTGATCGACGCCACGAGTCCCCGCATCATGAGCCCGATGTCGGCTGCGATCGTGAGGAGCGGGATCAGCGACCCGATCGCAAAGGCCACAGCCAGAGTCTCGTACCAGTCGGGAGCGGGGGAGAAGATCAGCGAGACGGCAGCGAGGTTGGACCACACCAGGGTGAGTGACCAGAAACCGAGCGCAGCCAAGGGACGTGGCTCGGTCGGGTCGGCGTTCGCTATCGAGGTGAAGACGAAGTAGAGGAGGCCGACGGCCGCGGTGACGTAGAACAATCCGGTGAAGCCGGCGTTGGCGAAGGCGACCTGGATCGATCCGGCCACGCCGTCGGGTGTCGGGAGCACGGCAACGATGGCTGACAACGTGAGCCAGATGGGTGCCGCCGTCAGGTACCAACCGGCTGCACCGAGTCGATCCTTGTTCTGTCGGGCCGTACCGATGAGGGCGATGGCACCGAGGAGGTACCCGGCCAGCGTGATGAGGCGGGCCCACACCGGAGCCTCCTGGCCGGTGAGGCCACTCTGGTAACCGATCAGGACACCGACGACGCCAGCGGCGGTGCCGGCGGCGATCAGGACGAGCGAGGCGATCGCCAGCGGTCGGCGGCTCACACCCGAACCGGTGATCCTGGCCAGCGCGTAGTACGACATACCGAGGAGGCCGATCGTGAGCCAGCCGTCGGCGAGCAGGATCCGTGCCGCTGGTGCGAGTCGGCCGTACGTCGTGAATGCGAGGCCCGACAGGAACTCGGGAACGATGAGCTGGACCGCGGCGACGGAAGCCAGGACCGAACCGAGGACGAGGAACACAGCTGCGACGATGAGGTGGATGCGCGCTGTGCCGGTTCCCGCAGGAGCGGATGGTGCTTGTTCCTGCTGGTCTGTGGACGTTTCGGCGGTCACGCTGTCGGCACCCTCCTGTGCGCGCTCACTTCGTTGCCGTGCGAGGCTGACGAAACTCTAGCCGCGCGGCCGACTGCAACCTTCATCCCTCGGTTCCGATTGGCGGGCGAGGGCCCGACCGACCACAATCCCGGCCGATGTCGGCGCGGCCCTCGGGGAGATGCCTCCCCATGACTTCGCAGGCACCGTAAACTACCCGCACTCGGACAGGGACATGCGTGACCGAACGTAAGCAGCTGATCGCAGGCCTGGGGCTCGTGCTCCTCGGCATCATCGTTGCGATCGTGTTCTCGTTCCTCGTCCACACGGCCGAGGCGGACGAGTTCAACGAGTTCGGTGAAGCGATCTTCGTGGGCTTCCCCCGTGGCTGGGTTCCCGCCCTGATCGCACAGACGATCGCCCTCGGCGGGGTGCTGCTGGCCATGGCCGGGATCGCCCTCGCCTTCCTCTACAAGCGCCAGCTGACGTGGGCCCGCGCCATGCTCGGTGCCCTCCTGTTCGCAGCGCTCATGTTCGTGCTCTTCGCGATCATCCCGAACCAGATGCTCACCATCTTCCAGTCGACACTCGAATGGACGCCGCAGAAGATCTTCTTCACCGTTCCTTCGTGGCTCGTCCTTGGCAACGATCTCTCCATCTCGTATGCCGCGCTCAAGGACATGATCGTCGCGGGATACGTCACCACCCTCTTGATCCTGCTTCCCGTCGTCATGTACCAGTGGCAGGAACGTGCCAAGAAGGCGGACGAGCCGAAGCCCGAGCCCGTCTCCAACTACGGTCGACCGATGCGGGCGGGTAGCTGATGGCGAAGGAAGTGTGGCTCGAGACCCCGCCCATCCGGGACGACTACCAGCTCGCGATCGTCGACACGTCCTACGTGCAGGCGACCGTCAAGCCGAAGCAGTTCATCCACATCAACGAGGCAGAGTGCATCCTGTGCGCAGGTTGTGTCGACATCTGCCCGTGGAAGTGCATCCATTTCCTGTCCCCCGACATCGTCACGGAGACGTTCGGTGTCGAGAACCCGGCGGACAAGGAAGAGAACGGTGCGCTGTTCATGATCGACGATACGGAATGCACGAGGTGCAAGCTGTGCGTCGACCGATGCCCCACCAACGTCATCACGATCGGCAAGTTCGCCGGTTCGGTGGCCGACATGGGCGATGCCCTCGGACAGGCTCCGTGGGAGTTCGACACGGGTGAGCGGGATGACAAGAGCGGGTACAGCTACGGCGTGCGCTGGTAGCGAAACGGAGACGACAGTTGGCCAACGGCAACGGCAGCGGTAGAACGGGATTGAAGGACGCAGTCACCGGACTCGGTGGTCACGTTCGTAATTCCCAGGTGTGGACCTCGATCTTCCGACCGGGTTCGTCGATGCGCGCCGACAGCGGCGACTCACCGCGCAACCGTGCCTACGTCGTCATGAACAACGTCCTGTACCACCTCCATCCCGTGAAGGTGAAGCGCCACGGCGTGAAGCTGTCCTACACCCTGTGCCTCGGTGGACTGAGCTTCTTCCTCTTCATCCTGTTGACGATCACCGGCATCTTCCTGATGTTCTACTACCGGCCGACATCGCCCCAGGCGTACTTCGACCTCCAAGCGCTCGCGACCGACGTGGCCTTCGGGCAGCTGGTGCGCAACATGCACCGGTGGGGTGCCCACATCATGGTGCTGACGGTCTTCCTGCACATGTCGCGGGTGTTCTACCACGGGGCGTACAAGCCGCCTCGTGAGTTCAACTGGGTCGTCGGGATCATCCTGTTGCTGCTCACCCTGCTGCTCTCGTTCACCGGCTACCTCCTCCCGTGGGACCAGCTGGCCCTGTGGGCGGTGACCGTCGGGACCAACATGGCGGCGTACACACCGGTGTTCGGGGAACAAGTGAGCTTCGCCCTCATTGGTGGCGTGCAGATCACCGCGGACACGCTGTTGCGGTGGTACGTGCTGCATGTCCTGTTCCTCCCGTTCATCATCACGATCTTCATGGCCGTCCACTTCTGGCGAGTCCGCAAAGACGGCGGAATCTCAGGACCGCTCTAAGGAGAAGGCGTGGCAGAGCTACCAGAACATCTCAAGCGCCGAGCGGCCGAGGCGCGTGCAAAGGCGAACGGCACCTCCGTCGAGGCGGAGATGGCCGCCATGTCATCAGGCAACGGCGGTGCGGCTGCCCCTGCCGCTGCTCCTGTCGCGGCCGCCGCTACCGGCGATGGCCGGGACCTCGATGCCGAGTCGGCCCGCTACGGCGTCCCGCGATCCCTGCTCGAGCGGGGCATGTTCGCCAGAGCGAGGAAGGACGGCACCGCCGTGCCGGCCCTCGTCGGAGCTGGCGCTCCCGTTGCTACAGCCGCCGGCGCAGCGGCACCATCGGCCCCCGCTTCGACGCCCGCCCCCGCGGGTCCGCCTCCGGGCGTTCGTACCCAACGGCTCCTCACCGTCGTCAAGGCCGGCGCCATCCAGGGGACCACCAAGGAACCTGTCGACAAGGTGAATGTCTGGCCGCACCTCCTCGCGATCGAGTTCGTGGCCCTCCTCGGGATGCTTGCGTTCCTGACGCTGCTCTCGGCGTTCGTCGATGCACCACTGCTCGAGTTCGCCAACTTCAATGAGCAGCCCAACCCGTCGAAGGCACCGTGGTACTTCCTCGGTCTCCAGGAACTGCTCGCCTACTTCGATCCGATGGTCGCGGGTGTGATCATCCCCGGATTCGGCCTCGCGGCGCTCGCCTTCATCCCCTACATCGATCGGAACCCGTCCGTGCGCCCGAGCGATCGCAAACTGGCGATTTCGCTCTTCACCGTGTTCTTCATGGCGGCTGCCGTCCTCACGATCTTCGGATCGTTCTTCCGAGGACCCGGCTTCAACTTCACGTTCCCGTGGCGCGACGGCATATTCTTCGATGACCTACTGACGATCCTGGGGCACGAATGATGGGTTCACCATGACAGGGGCAGTCCTCTTCGCAGTCATCCTCATCCTCGTGGCGCTCGCCGCCGCATTTGCGATCGTGTCCATCGCCTCACGTCGATCGGACGCCGACGGCGCGGCGACGGCCGGCGAACTCGATCGCCGCGCTGCGAAGGCCGACAGGGATCGACGCAAGGCCCAGGCTGCGGTGGCACAGGCTGCGCAAGGATCCGATGAATCCGGATCGGTGGCGACCCTCGTGGCGCCACCAGCCGAGTTCGCCGAGGACGCTCCGCGCGTCGAGATCTCGTCGACCGAGTACGGAGTGACCCGCCGCAAGTTCTTCAACCGGGCGATCGGTGCAGTGTTCGGCCTCTTCATGCTCCAGTTCGCCCTCGCAGGCCTCGCGTTCTTCTGGCCGAAGCTCAAGGGCGGGTTCGGCACGGCCATCAAGGCCGGTTCGGTCGCATCACTCAAACTCGAGGTCATCGACGGCGCGAACATCGTTCCCAAGTTCGTGCCGGCTGCCCAGTCATGGGTTGTTCCGTTCGCGATGTCGGAGCTCGCAGGGTCGTCCTTCGAGGCCACGCCGTTCGTTGTGGCAGGCGGTGAATCCGACGGGATCGGCCTCATGGCCCTGTGGCAGCGATGTGTGCATCTCGGGTGCCGCGTGCCGAGCTGTGAATCGTCCCAGGGATTCGAGTGCCCGTGCCACGGATCGAAGTACAACGCCCACGGTGAGTACGACTCGGGTCCGGCACCGAGGAACCTGGATCGGTTCGGCGTCAGCGTCGATGCGGCCGGAGACTTCGTCATCGACACAGGCACGATCGTCCAGACATCGCGCGCCAAGGTGATGACGGTCGCCTATCCGCAGGGACCGTTCTGCGTGGGGTGATGCGTACGTGACCAACTTCCATCAGATCCTGGCCGTCGCCGAGGAAACCGAGCCCGTCGATTCGGCGAGCGGCTTGGGCGTCGGAGCCATCGCGCTGCTCATCGCCGTGTCCCTCATCCTCATCTGGATGGGATACCTGTTCGTCAACTCGCGCCGGTCGCGTGCATCGTCCGGCGAGGCTGCACCCTCGAACCTGTCGCCGCCCGCCTCCGACGACGAGCTCGAGAACACCAAGCTCACCAAGGTCCTCCGTGCCGCCCTGTTCGGATCGGCCCTGCTCGCCGTGGCATTGCCGTGGTACGCATTCAACGAACCCGACCGTCAGGCGGAAGCAGCCGTGGCGATCGAGGAACTCGACGTCGAGGAAGGTGCGCATTGGTACGGCGTCGACGGGTTCCAGTGCTCGAACTGCCACGGCCCGGTCGCAGGCGGCGGAGCGGCGCCGTACACGGAGGAGCGAAGTGGCGTCTCGGTGTCATGGGCCGCCCCCGCGCTCGACGACGTGTTGTACCGCTACGACGCGGAGGAGGTCGCATACTGGATCGTCTTCGGTCGGGCGAACTCACCGATGCCTGCCAACGGACTCGAGGGCGGCGGTGCGATGAGCGTTCAGGAAGTCGACCAGACGATTGCTTGGCTCGATTCGATCCAGGTGTCGCAGGCCGATGCGTTCGCTCGGGCCGTGCCCGCAGCCGAACAGGCGCTCGCCCGTATCGAAGGCGGATCGGTATCGACCCAGTCGTTGATCAACCGCCAGCGGGCCGACATCGACGATGTGAATGCCGCCCAGGGCAAGGTCGACGTCGTCGGTACCTTCGCCGAGGACGTCAAGGACATCTTCCAGGGACCCGGAACGTGCACGACGCAGTCCGCAGCCGTGATCGGTGCGGTCTGTGACGACCCAGGACTCGACAGCGATCGGGATGGGCTGACGGACGCCGCCGAGCGAGAGCTCACGGTGATCGCCGGGATCTCCAAGGACACCATCACCGTGATCGCGAGTTCACCGAACGATGACGGTGTCCTCGAGTACACGACGGAGATGAACGATCTCTATGACGTGCGCTTCGATCCGTTCATCGCCTTCACCAACGAGACGCCGGAGGGCTCTGAAGCGGATCTCGAAGCCGCCGAGGCGCTCCTCGACCACCTCGAGACCGACATCTTGTTGTTGAACGTGACCGCCGAGCGCAGGGATGCCTTCCTCGCCGACCTCGAGCCGGGCCTCGCCTTCCTCGAGGATGCGCTCGCCGACGAACCATGGGCAGTCGACTTCGACGAGGTCGCTTCGGACATGGGCACATCGACCGACGACGCCGAGTTCGCCGTGGGACTCTTCAACGCCTACTGCGCACGGTGCCACACCGGCGGCTACAGCGCTGGCCCGGCGTTCGAGCAGGGCGCAGGGTCGGGTGCGTGGGGTCCGGCGACTCAACGACGGTCGCTCCGCTGATCCAGTTCCCCGACATCGAGGACCAGATCTCGTTCATCATCTCCGGTTCCCAGAACGCCGTCGGGTACGGTGTCAACGGCATCGGGTCGGGCCGCATGCCAGGCTTCGGCAACGTCCTGTCCGAGGACCAGATCAGGCTCATCGTCGAGTACGAGAGGTCGATGTGATGCCCCAACGTCTCCACAACCGTTTCGTTCGGGAGGAATCCGGCGCCTCGACCCTCGAGATCGTGGGCGTCATCGCCTTCATCGCGGCGCTGCTGTCGATGGTCCCGTTCGTCAGGGAGTTCGTGGTGGACACCATCGGTATCGTCTTCGACCAACGCGATCCCGACACCGGGGAGCTGACGGACTTCTCCGTCGCGATGCGCGGTTTCGGCATCACCGCTGGTTCCATCCTGGTGTTCATCGGGGCAGGCTGGTTCCTCCTGTGGACGAACCTCGGCAAGCGCCTTGCGTTCCTGCTCACCGGTGCCGCAACCTTCGGGTGGCTCGTCATCAACGGCATCCTGTTCATCGTCTATGCCCCACGTGGCATCCGGCCCGCCGACCTCGAGGGCCTCAATGCGATCCAGTTCCGTCTCCCGGCCGTCGCCATGACGCTCGGATCCCTCGTGCTGTTCGCGATGTTCTCGGTGGCGCTCACGAGGTACGAAGCCGACGCCGAGGCCTGAGTGCCTCAGTTCACAGTCGACGGTTCACCGTTCACAGTCGACCGTGAACCGTGAACCGTGAACCCTCCTACTCGGCATCCCGTTTCTGGAGCTGTGCCGCACTCAGGTGGTGGGCGAGGATTCCGAGTTCGGTCGACAGGTCGACGCGCCGTACCGACACGTCCGGCTGGGTCTTGAGGACAACGGGTGCCAGGTTGAGGATCGACTTGACACCTGCCGCCATCATCCGATCCGCCGCAGCCTGGGCCGCCGACGGTGGGGTCGTGATGATGCCGATCTCGACGCCGAGTTCGTCGATGATGGATTCCAGGTCGTTGACCGAACCGACGACGAGGCCGTCGAGGGGGCTCCCGATCTTGTCCTCATCGATGTCGAGCACAGCGACGATCGCAAAGCCCCAGTTCTCGAAGCCCTTGTAGTTCGTCAGGGCCGTTCCGAGGTTCCCCGCGCCGATGATGACCACGGGGTGGCTGCGGTTCATCCCGAGCACATCACGTATCTGGCCCATCAGCTGGCCGATGTCATATCCGACTCCACGTGTTCCGTGGCTCCCGAGGTACGAGAGATCCTTGCGCACCTGTGCAGCCGTGCACCCCGATACGGATGCGAGCTGCTCCGACGAACACTGGGCGGCGTTCGTCGCCATGTCCGATAGGCACCGCAGGTAGCGGGGGAGTCTGGCGACGGTCGCCGAGGGAATCGAGGACGTCATGGCGGGAACAATAGGGAACCGCGTGCACAGCCATGAATCGGCGCCGCCGGTCTGCCGGAAGGGTTGGGGGACGGGGTATCCTCCAGGCCAATGGAGCTCGCCGACTACCTCCCCATCGCGCTCATGACGCTGCTCGGATTGGGGTTCGCCATCGCCTCGTTGATGGTGTCCCGACTCCTAGCTCCGAACAACCCGACCCCGGAGAAGCTCGCACCCTACGAGTGTGGCATCGTGCCCCTCCAGGAGCCCGTTGAACGGTTCCCGGTCAAGTTCTACCTCGTGGCCATGTTGTTCGTGATCTTCGATGTCGAGATCATCTTCCTGTTCGTGTGGGCCGTCCGGTACGAGCAGTTCGGGTGGGCGGGCGTCGGGGCCGTCGTCATCTTCATGCTCATGCTCATCGAGACCCTGGCGTACGTATGGAAGCGCGGTGCCCTCGATTGGAACGTCGCTCGCCGTGCCAGGTACCGCCGGATCGTCGCTCCGGATCCGGAGCTCGAGGAGGCCGCCTGATGGCAGGTGTCTCCAACGAGCCGGGCTTCCTCATGACGACCATGGAGAAGGGCGTCAACTGGGCGCGCACGAACTCGATGTGGCCCGCATCGTTCGGATTGGCGTGCTGTGCCATCGAGATGATGGGGACGGGTGCTGCGCACAACGACCTGGCTCGGTTCGGCATGGAGGTGTTCCGTGCCTCGCCGCGTCAGGCCGATCTCATGATCGTCGCCGGCCGGGTCTCCCAGAAGATGGCGCCCGTTCTCCGTCAGGTGTACGACCAGATGGCGGAGCCGAAGTGGGTGATCTCCATGGGCGCCTGCGCGTCGTCTGGCGGCATGTTCAACAACTACGCACTCATCCAGGGTGTCGACCAGGTGGTGCCCGTCGACATGTACGTACCCGGATGCCCGCCCGGCCCGCAGTCGCTCATGCATGGGATCCTGAGCCTCCAGCAGAAGATCATGAGTGGCGAGATCCGACGCTCGACCGGGGTCCTGTGAGATGAGCGACACCGACGCGACTCCCGACATCGACACGCCGGCGGTCGGGGATCCCGATACGACGCCCTCTCGTGCGGTGCCGCGCTCGGAGGCCGTTGCCGCGGTCGTCGCGGGGTTCGATGACGCCACGTTCTCCGAGCGATCGTATGCGTCGAGCAACGTGACGTACCACGCGATCTCGATCCCGGTCGATCAATGGGTCGCATTCGCCGAGGCCGCCAAGGTCGCGGGGTTCGACGCATTCATCGACATCGCCGCCGTCGACCACTTCACCGATGCGCCTCGTTTCGAGGTAGCGCTGAATCTCCTCGACCTCAAGGCGGGAGAACGTATCGTGGTGTCGACCCGTGTGCCGTACGACGATGCAACGGTCCCCACCCTCACCGGTGTGTTCGCCGGAGCCAACTTCTACGAGCGCGAGGCCTATGACCTGTTCGGCATCGACTTCCCCGGCCATCCCGACCTGACCCGCATCCTGCTTCCCGACGATTGGGATGGCCATCCACTGCGCAAGGACTACGACATCGGCGCGGTGCCGGTCGAGTTCAAGGCTGGGAGTGTGGACCTGTGACCGATACGACGTTGCCCTCCCCCGAGGACGAGACGGTCGATCCCGCCGCGGCGTCGGTCGCTGACGAGCGTCGTCGCGTCCACGACGTCTGGGTGTCCGGTACCGAGGAGCGTTTCCCCTTCTCGAAGGCGACAAACGAGGGTGCACAGGAGCTGCTTCCCCGTGATCAGGAACCCGCCCTCGCGGTCCAGGAAGGCGTCGTCGTCGATGACGACTACGAGTCGGATCCCGAGTTCGTCGACGAGGAACGCCAGGTCATCAACATGGGACCCCAGCACCCCTCGACCCACGGTGTGCTCAGGCTCCAGCTCGAACTCGAGGGTGAAACGATCCGCCGCGTGAAGCCGATCATCGGATACCTCCACACCGGCATGGAGAAGACGGCCGAGACGCTCACGTACGCACAGGGCTCGACGAACGTCACGCGCATGGACTACCTCGCCCCGTTCCACAACGAGCTCGCATTCTCGCTCGCCACCGAGCAACTCCTCGGCATCGACGTGCCACCGCGTGCCGATGCGATCCGCGTGCTGATGACCGAGCTGAATCGCGTGTCGAGCCACCTCCTGTGGGCGGCCACGATGGGTATGGACATCGGTGCCCTGTCGATGATGATCTATGGCTGGCGCGAACGCGAGGTGTGCCTCGACTTCTTCGAGAAGACCACCGGCCTGCGCATGAACCACAACTACATCCGTCCGGGCGGTGTGGCAGCCGACCTGCCGGACGGATGGGAGCAGGACGTTGCCGACCTCATCCCGGCCGTGCGCGCCGGCGTCGCCGAGTACCAGGAGCTCCTCGACGAGAACCCGATCTTCCTCGACCGAACGATGGGTGTCGGCGTCATCACCCCCGACGAGTGCAAGCAGTACGGCGTCACCGGACCGATGGCGAGGGCATCCGGCATCACGTGGGACCTCCGCAAGGCCATGCCGTACTGCGGCATCGACCAGTACGAGTTCGATGTACCGACCGGCCTCCACGGAGATGTCCACGATCGCTACCTCGTCCGTATCGCCGAGATCGAGCAGTCCCTGCGGATCGTCGAGCAGATCCTCGAGACGATCCCCCTCGGCGACTACCGGAATCCGGACCCGAAGGTCACCCCTCCTCCCCGCAAGCGCATCGACGAATCGATGGAAGCGCTGATCCACCACTTCAAGCTGTTCACCGAGGGCATCGTCGTGCCAGCCGGCACGGCCTACCAGTCGGTCGAGGGGCCACGGGGGGAGGTCGGGTGCTATCTGGTGTCGAAGGGCGGCGCTCGTCCGTGGCGGATGCACTGGCGGGCACCGTCGTTCGCCGCGGTCCAGGCCCTCCCTCCGATGATGACTGATGCCCTCGTCGCCGACGTCGTCGCCACGCTCGCCTCGGCCGACCCGGTACTCGGGGACGTGGACCGATGAGCACCGCGATCGCGCAATGGAGTCCTGCCAACCAGGAGCGGGCCAGGGAGATCCTCGAGCAGTACCCCGAACGCCGATCGGCCCTGATGCCGCTCATGTACCTCGCGAGCCTCGAGCACGACCACGCCTCCGATCGGGCCATGGTCGAGGTGGCGTCGTTGGTCGGCATCACGCCCGCCCAGGTGAAGTCCGTCGTGTCCTTCTACACGATGTTCAAGAGCGAGGAGGTCGGTCGCTACCTCGTATCGGTGTGCACCTCCATCTCGTGCCACCTGCTCGGGGGAGATGAGGTCCTCGCGGCCGTGGAGGAGACCTCGGGTGTGGCACACGGCGGGACCGGCAACGACGGAACCTTCTCGGTCGAGCATGTCGAGTGCATCGGGGCATGTGGTGGCGCACCGGCCGTGCAGGTCAACTACGAGACGATCGAGGGCGTCACCCCCGAGAAGGCAACCGCCCTCATCGATTGGCTGCGGAGTTCGGCACCACCCGTCGTGTTGGCGGACGAGATGCAGCAGCTCTTCGGTGGGCAGCGATCCTTCCCGTGGGGCCCCACCGAGGCCGAGGGTGCCACGGGCCCCGTGCCGGCGTTTGGGCCGTACGGATCCGCAAAGGAGGGTCGATGACGTCCAAGATCCTCACCGTGAGGATGGATGCCCATCCCGACGACAGCCACACCCTCGCCCGGTACGAGGCGACAGGTGGCTACGACGCGCTGCGATCGGCCCTGTCCACGATGACCCCCGAGCAGATCATCGACGAGGTGAAGGCCTCGAACATGCGTGGTCGTGGCGGTGCCGGATTCCCCACCGGTGTCAAGTGGGGCTTCCTCGCAGACTCCGAGCCTCGGTATCTCGTCGTCAACGCCGACGAGTCGGAGCCAGGCACCTTCAAGGACCGTCAGCTCCTCGAACGTGATCCCCATCAGTTGCTCGAGGGGATCGTCATCTCGTCGTACGCCCTGGGCGTCGAACGCGCCTACGTCTACATCCGCGGTGAGTACCCCAAGCCTGCACGCCGTGTCCAGCGAGCCATCGATGAGGCATACGCAGCCGGCTACCTCGGTGACGACATCCTCGGATCCGGGTTCTCCCTCGATGTCGTGGTCCACCTCGGCGGCGGTGCATACATCTGTGGTGAGGAGACGGCCCTGTTGAACTCCCTCGAGGGCAGGAGGGGTGAGCCGCGACTCAAGCCACCGTTCCCGGCCGTCGAGGGCCTCTACGCCAAGCCGACGATCGTCAACAACGTCGAGTCGATCTCCAACATCCCGTGGATCACCACCCACGGCGGCGCGGCGTATGCCGCCATCGGTCCCGAACGCTCCGCGGGGACACGGCTGTTCTCCCTGTCGGGACACCTCAAGAAGCCGGGCAACTATGAGATCGTCATGGGCATAACGTGGGCGGAACTGATCCATGAGATCGGCGGCGGGATACGCGACGACAACGCCCTCAAGACGTGGATCCCCGGTGGTGCTTCGGCCCCGTGGATGGTGCCATCCGAGCACCTCGACACGCTCGTGACGATCGACGACGTCGCCCAGCAGGGCTCGATGCTCGGTTCGGGGGCTGTCGTGGTGATGGACGAGACCACCAACGTGGTCGCGGCGGCTCACAGTATCGTGCGGTTCTTCGCCCACGAGTCCTGTGGCCAATGCACGCCATGTCGCGAGGGAACCTCGTGGCTCGAGGACGTGCTGACGAGGATCCTCGACGGTCGGGGAAGGCCAGAGGATCTGCCGCTGCTGCTCGATGTCTCGGACAACATCTCGCCCGGGCTCACCTGGCCGCCGGCGATGACCACCATCTGTCCCCTCGGTCCGTCGGCCACGGCTCCCATCACATCGATCATGAAGTGGTTCCGACCCGAGGTCGAAGCCATGATCGGGACATCGGAGCCTGCCCATGCCTGAACCGGTCTCCACGGTCTCGATCACGATCAACGGCGTTGCACATGACGTCGAAGCCGGACAACGACTCATCACCGCGGCTGAGAAGGTCGGCGACTACATACCGAGGTTCTGCCATCACGACAAGCTCGAACCTGTCGGGAAGTGCAGGATGTGCCTCGTCGAGGTCGAGGGACCACGCGGGAAGGCCCTCGTGCCGAGTTGCACCCTCGCGGTCAGCGACGGCATGGTCGTCGACACCGAATCAGCGGTGGTCAAGAAGGCCCAGGAAGGCGTCCTCGAGTTCCTCCTCATCAACCACCCCCTCGACTGCCCCATCTGCGACAAGGGTGGGGAGTGCCCCCTCCAGGACCAGACCATGCAATGGGGCCCCGGTGAGAGTCGTTTCATCGAGGAGAAGCGGACCTTCCCCAAGCCGATCCACGTGTCGGACATCGTGTTGCTCGATCGTGAACGGTGCGTGCTGTGCGATCGCTGCGTCCGCGCCGCGGACGATGTTGCAGGCGACCCGCTACTCGTGTTCCAGGACCGCGGCAACCACGTCCAGATCCAGACCTTCCCTGATCAGCCCTTCTCGTCGTACTTCTCCGGCAACACCGTCCAGTTGTGCCCCGTCGGCGCCCTGACATCGGTCGACTATCGCTTCAAGGCCCGTCCGTGGGATCTCGACCACACGACGTCGGTATCGCTCGTCGATTCGGTCCATTCCACGGTCGATGTCCAGACGAGCCGAGGCAAGATCATCCGCGTCTACGGGATCGAGAACGATGCGGTCAACGAGGGATGGCTCTCGGACAAGGACCGATTCATCTTCTCCGCGGTCCACCACCCGCAGCGGGTCACGTCGCCGATGGTTGCCGGTCACGACGGGCTCGCCGACGCGTCGTGGGGATTCGTCCTCGATACGGTCGCCGAGAGGTTCGGATCGTTCCTCCCAGGGGAGATCGGTGCGATCGGCGGAGCGAACAACACGAACGAAGAGGCGTACACCCTCGCGAAGTTCATGCGATCCGTGATCGGATCGCCCCATGTCGATGCCCAGATTGGCGATGGCATCGCCCCGCAGTTCGCCGCAGCCCTCACCCCGCGCGCCACCCTGGCGTCACTGGATACGGCCGCAACCATCTTCCTGTGGGGTCCCGACATCAAGGAGACCCACCCCGTCGTGTACCTGCGCGTCCGCAAAGCCGTTCGCAATGGCGCGACCCTCGTGGTGGCCAGTCCTGCGGGAACCGGCTTGGACGCAATCGCCACCCACGTCGTTCGCTATCGCGCCGGCAGCGGATCCGACACCTTGCGCAAGTTGGCCGCCGGGGAGCAGGACTTCGCCGACGTCGCGGCTTCGCTCACCGAGGGTCCGGTCGTCGCGCTCGTAGGACGATCGTCGCTCGCCGAGGACATGCGACTCGCCGAAGCCGTGGCTGCCTTCGCTCGAGGCCTCCCCGATGCCGAGCTCCTGACCCTCTTGGGTCGAGCCAACGTGTACGGCGCCCTCGACATGGGTCTGGCTCCGAACCTCCTCCCCGGGAGGGTGTCGACCGGTGACGCGGCGGCGGCCGCCGCCATCGAGGACGCGTGGGGCCTGCTGCCAGCCGATCCCGGACGGTCGACCATGGAGATGCTCGAGGCGTGCGTGTCGGGGGACGTCAAAGCGCTGGTGCTCGTCGGTGCGGATCCCGTTCGCGACTGCCCGGACCCCGCACTGGCGACGGCCGCCCTCGAACAGGCGGAGTTCGTCCTGGCGATCGACGCGTTCGTCACCGACTCATCCCGCCACGCTGACGTCTTCCTCCCTGCCGCGGTCTGGGGAGAGGTCGACGGAACGGTCACGAACCTCGAGGGCAGGGTGCAACGCATCCGACCCTCGATTCCCCCCGTCGGGCGCGCACGGCCACTGAACGCTGTCCTCGACGACATCGCCCTTCGCCTCGGCGTCGAGCTCGGTGCCGCGAAGGTCGACGCGATCGCCGGTGAGATCGCCACGATCGCCCCGGCGTATGCGGGTATCACCCACGACTACCTGACGTTCGAGGGCGGGCCCGAAGGCGTTGTCGTGCCCCTCGATGGCGCGACCCAACCGCTCGGCTACATCCCCGTCGACATCTCGGTGCCCGTCGTAACGGACCGTATGACGCTCCATTTCGCACCGTCCCTGTACGACGACGGCGTGTGGAATCGCCACGCTGAGACGATCGCATCCCTCCCGCGAATCGCGGTGGCACGGGTACACCCACGCGACGCATCGATCCTCGCCGTGCAGGACGGCTCGATGGTCGCCATCGAGTCTGTCATCGAGCTCCCGGTGGTGATCGATGCGAACGTGGCCGTAGGCTCGATCGTCGTGCCGTTCAATCATCCCGCAACCAAGGGTCTCGCAGCCACGGCGGCTGTGAAGGTCGACGCCGTCAGGAGCGACCGATGACTGTCTTCATCGAGGCAGCGATACGAGTCGTGGTCGTGTTCGTCTTCCTCCTCGTGACCGTCCTGCTCCTGATCTGGGTCGAGCGCAAGTTCGTGTCGGACCTCCAGAACCGTGTCGGCCCCGACAAGGCCGGTCCATGGGGCATCCTGCAGTCGCTCGCCGATGGTGTGAAGTCGTTCTTCAAGGAGTCGATCCGCCCGACGAAGGCCGAGCTGGCGATCTACCTCGCTGCCCCGATCGCAGCCCTCATTCCGGCCCTGCTCATCTTCCTCGTCGTGCCGATCGGTGCCCCGATCACCATCGGCGACACCGAGTACCAGCTGGTCGGCGTCGACCTCAACGTCGGTCTGCTCTATGTGCTGGCCCTGTCGTCCATGGCGGTCTACGCCGTGACCCTTGCCGGTTGGTCGTCCGGTTCGAAGTATCCGCTGTTGGGCTCCGTGCGAGCTTCGGCGCAGATGATCTCGTATGAGGCCGCGATGGGTCTCGCCCTCGTCCCGGTGGTCATGTTCGCCGGCACGACATCGATCGTCGGCATCGTCGAGTCCCAGCAGGGCACATTCGGGGGGTTCTTCCCCGCCTGGAACCTCATCCTCCTCCCTTCATTCGTGATCTTCCTCATCGCGGGGTTCGCCGAAACCAACCGGGCGCCCTTCGACCTCGTCGAGGCGGAATCGGAGATCGTTGGCGGGTACCACACCGAGTACTCCGGATTGAGTTTCGCCCTGTTCTTCCTCGCCGAGTACATCAATGTGTTCAACATCTCGGCGCTCACCGCCGTGTTGTTCCTCGGGGGTTGGGCCGGCCCGACGTTCGGACCGGCGTGGCTCGAGGCACTGCTACCCATCGTGTGGTTCCTGGCCAAGACGTGGGCCATCGTGCTGCTGTTCGTGTGGGTGCGGGCGACGCTGCCCCGGATGCGCTACGACCAGCTCATGAGCTTCGGTTGGAAGCGGCTCATCCCGGTCTCGCTGGCGTGGATCATCCTCGTCGCATTGTCACTCGGGGTCCGCGAGTTCGGGATGCCGTGGTCGTGAGGAGGATGCGATGAGCTGGATCACCGACCTACTCGGCCCGTTCAAGGGATTCGCCGTGACCATGCGCCAGGTCGGCAAGCCGCGGGTAACGCGGAAGTACCCCGAGGAGAAGCGGGTCAAACCTCCCCGATTCCATGGACGGCACGTGCTCAACCGCTACGACGACGGCATGGAGAAGTGCATCGGGTGCGAACTGTGTGCCGGGGTGTGCCCCGCCAACTGCATCTACGTGCGTGGTGCCGACAACCCACCCGACGATCCGGTCAGTCCCGGCGAGCGATACGGGTTCGTCTACGAGATCAACATGCTGCGATGTGTGTTCTGTGCGATGTGCGTCGAGGCGTGCCCGACCCAGGCGATCACCATGACCCATCTCTTCGAGATGTCCGTGACCGATCGTGAAGATGCCATCTACACCAAGGACGAACTCCTGGTCGACCCCGATGGGACGCCGAACCACCCCCAGTCGGAGTCGAAGCTCATCGACCTCGACGAGCTCCGGATCGGGGACGGATGGTTGATTGCGACGTCACCGTCCGGTCGCGCCGACTACGAGGGGGTCAAGGCCTGGACACCATCGGCACGCACCGGTGACATGCCACCCGAAATCGGCCAATCCGGTTCGGTGCCGGCTCCCGAGGGTCCCGAGGAAGGCGACGATGGCTGAATCGATCACGTTCATCATCTTCGCCGCCGTCGCGCTCGCGGGGGCCGTCACGATGCTGACGGCGAAGAACCCCGTGTATTCGGCGATCGGCCTGCTCTCGACGATGTTCTCGATCGCCATCCTGTACATCCTGTTGGACGCACACTTCGTCGCCGTCGTCCAGGTCATCATCTACGCAGGCGCGATCATGACGCTGTTCCTGTTCGTGATCATGCTCATCGGCGTCGATCGACCCGGGGCCTATGGTGACCAGACGGTCGGCCACAAGGTGATCACTGCCGTCGTGGCGATCGGATTCTTCGCCGCCCTGGCACTGGCCGGGCGTGAGGCGTGGGTCACCGGCACCACCACCTTCGGGACACCGAACCTCAACGGAACGATCGAGAACGTGGCCGATGAGTTGTTCGGCACCTGGACGATCGTGTTCCTGGCGACCGTCATGTTGTTGACGATCGCTGCACTCGGAACGATCGCATTGGCGTACTTCGGAACGGGTGCCGATCGGTTGGTCGCCGCCAAGGAGTCCGAGGAGGTGGCACCGTGACGGTCACGGTGACGTGGTACCTCCTGTTGGGTGCGGCGCTCTTCTCTATGGGCGTCGCGGGTGTGATGATCAGACGCAACGCATTGATCATGTTCATGTCGATCGAGTTGATGCTCAACAGCGTCAATCTGACCCTCGTGGCGCTGAGCAAGGAGCTCGGTCTCATGGAGGGTCAGGTCGCGGCTCTGTTCGTGATGGTGATCGCCGCCGCCGAAGTGACGGTGGGCCTTGCGATCATCGTGGCGATCTTCCGCACGCGGGCGAGCGCGAACGTCGATGAGCTTGCTGGACTGAAGGGTTAGATGGGGAGATGACGGACTACCTCTGGTTGCTTGTCGCGCTGCCCCTCATCGGTGCAACGATCAACCTGTTCTTCGGCAAGCGGATCGGGCAGCCGGTGGCAGGGTGGTTCGCGTTCGTCGTCGTTGCGATCGGCTTCGTGCTGAGCTCGTTGGCCGGCCTCGGTTTCGTCACGCAGACCCTCGACCCCGAGACCGTCCTGCTGTTCTCGTGGATCCCCGTGGTCGGCGCAGACGCCGCGATCCTGTGGGACCCGCTCTCGGCCCTGATGACGTTCATCGTCACCGGCGTCGGATCGCTCATCCACCTCTACTCGATCGGCTACATGCGCGGCGATGAGCGGTTCCCGCGGTTCTTCGCCTTCCTGAACCTGTTCATCGCATCGATGCTGATCCTCGTCCTCGCTGCGAACTACGCCGTGATGTTCGTCGGCTGGGAACTCGTCGGCCTGTCGTCGTACCTCCTCATCTCGTTCTGGTTCACCAAGCCCACCGCCGCAGCGGCAGGCAAGAAGGCCTTCATCGTCAACCGCATCGGCGACTGGGGCTACCTGGTCGCCCTGATGATCATCTTCGCCACGTTCGGAACGTTCGACTTCCAGACGATCTTCGCCGAGGCACCGCTGATGTTCGGGGTGGGTTCGGGTGTCATCACAGCCATCACCTTGCTGCTGTTCGTCGGCGCCGCGGGCAAGTCGGCCCAGATTCCCCTGTACGTGTGGTTGCCGGACGCGATGGAGGGCCCAACCCCGGTGTCGGCGCTCATCCACGCGGCGACCATGGTCACGGCTGGCATCTTCATGATCGCCCGATCGGCCGTGCTGTTCGATCTCGCACCGACGTCCGGCACCGTCGTTGCCACGGTTGGCGCACTCACCGCATTGCTCGCCGCCGTGATCGCCGTGGCACAGACCGACATCAAGCGCGTCCTGGCGTATTCGACGATCAGCCAGCTCGGGTACATGGCACTTGCGGTGGGTGTCGGTGCGTACTCGGCCGGGTTGTTCCACCTCACGACGCATGCGTTCTTCAAGGCCCTCCTGTTCCTCGGAGCCGGCGCCGTGATCCATGCCATGGCCGACCAGCAGGACATGCGCAAGATGGGCGGCCTGCGCAAGGCGATGCCGGTCACGTTCGTCACCATGGGTACGGCGTGGCTCGCCATCTCGGGGATGTTCCCCTTCTCCGGCTTCTGGTCGAAGGACGAGATCCTCGCTGCCGCCTGGGCGCGCGGTGGGTGGTATCTGGGCCTCTGGTTCATCGGCATCGTCGTGGCGCTCATCACGGCCTTCTACATGACACGTCTGTTCGTGATGACGTTCCTCGGCACCAAGCGTTGGGACGACGATGCGCACCCGCATGAAGCTCCCCGCACCATGACGATCCCGCTCATCGTCCTCGCCGTGTTCACGGTCGTGGCCGGCGGGTTCAACACACCGTTCCGGCTCTCATTCGAACACTTCCTCGAGCCCTCGTTCTACGGCGTGCCCCACCCGGAGGCCCTGAGCTACGGACTTCTCGCAGCCCTCGCGGCGGTGGCGCTCGTCGTCGCCACCATCGGCATCGTGTGGGGTTGGCTGCGGTACAACCGTGATGAGCTCCCGGACGAATCCGGGCGTTTCTGGCAGGTGTCACTCGGCGCGTTCGGCGTCGACGACCTCTACGGCCGTTGGATCGTCGCCCCGGCCAAAGCGGTGGCGCAGTGGTGTGCCGATGTCGTCGATCCCAAGGTGATCGATGGTGCATCCCACGGCATCGCACACATGGTGCGCGATGCCGGGGACGAAGCCCGCGCCGTACAGAGCGGCCAGGTCCGTTGGTACGCGAGCGCGATCGCCATCGCCGGCGTCGGCGTCATCGTGCTGTTCCTGGTGTTGGGAGGAGCGTTCTGATGCCGGTCCTCACCCTGCTCGTCGTGTTGCCCATCGTCGGCGCCGCGGCGGTAGCGCTTCTGCCCAGGCGCCGTCCCGAGATCATCCTCCCGGTCGGCATCGCCGTATCGATGGCTCCGCTGGCCGTGGCGCTCTACATCCTGTGGGAATTCGCCACCGGCACGGCGAACTTCCAGTTCGGTGAGGATGTCGTCTTCTCGATCGGCCTCGACATCGGATGGCGGGTCGCGGTCGACGGCATTTCCCTGTTCATGGTCGTGCTGACCGCTCTGTTGTTCCCGATCGCGTTGGCGGCGTCGCGATCCGTGTCCGATCGGCTCAAGACCTACGTGGTGCTGATGCTCATCCTCGAGGCGGGTGTGCTCGGCGTGTTCATCGCTCTCGATCTCCTGCTGTTCTTCGCGTTCTTCGAGATCGTGCTCATCCCGATGTACATGCTCATCCGCCTGTGGGGTTCCGAGAACCGTGCCTACGCCTCGATGAAGTTCGTGCTGTTCACGGCCGTCGGGTCGGCCTTCCTGCTTGCGTCGATCGTGGCGTTGGGTGTGATCGCCGGCGACCAGGTCGGAACGTTCACGTCCTTCGACTTCCGCAAGATCGCACTCATCGACCTCTCGAGCACGACCCAGCTGTGGCTGTTCGCCGGTTTCGGCATCGCCTTCGCGATCAAGGTCCCGCTGTTCCCCGTCCACACATGGCTGGCCGATGCCCACACCGAGGCCCCGACGGCTGGATCCGTCATCCTCGCCGGCGTCCTGCTCAAGATGGGTACGTACGGCCTGTTGCGGTTCAACATGACCCTGTTCCCCGAGGCGACGGTGGACCTCGCCTTCTGGATCGCCCTGTTCGGCGTGATCGGCATCGTGTACGGCGCAGCCGTTGCGATCGTCCAACCGGACATCAAACGCCTCATCGCCTACTCCTCGGTGAGCCACATGGGTTTCATCGTCCTTGGCATGTTCGCCCTGACCTCCCAGGGCATGCAGGGCTCCGTGTTCCAGATGATCAGCCACGGGCTCACCACAGGCGCGTTGTTCCTCCTCGTCGGGATGATCTACGACCGCACCCACACCCGCAAGATCTCGGACTACGGGGGCCTCGCCAAAGTCATGCCGGTCTACGCGGGCCTGTTCCTCTTCTCGGCGTTCGCCTCGGCCGGTCTGCCGGGTCTGTCTGGCTTCATCGGCGAGTTCGCCGTGCTGGTGGGCTCGTACATGACCCTGCCGGTGCTGGCGATCATCGCAGGATCCGGCGTCGTGCTCGCCGCGATCTACCTGTTGTGGGCGTACGAGCGGGTGTTCACGGGTCCCGTCACCAACCCGAAGCTCGAAGGGCTGAGGGATCTGGGCATGCGCGAGATCGCCATCATGGTTCCGCTGGTCGTGCTCATCGTCGCGCTCGGCGTCTATCCCAAGCCGGTGATGGACCGGATCGAGCCTTCCGTCGAGATCATCCTCGATCGCATCGAGGCCGTGACCGACTACGAGGCACCGGAGTTCGGTCGGACCGACGACCTGGTCGAGGTCGAGTACGGGCCGATCGTCCACGACGACGAGTCCCACGATGACGAGGAAGGTGGGGGCTGATGGAGAACGTGGCGTTCCTGCCCGTTGCGTTCGAGGTCGTGCTGCTCGTGGGCGCGCTCGCCGTGCTGCTCGTCGCCGTCGTGGCCGACAAGGACCGCAGGTTCTGGGGTCCCGTCGCCGGTGTCGCGTTCGCTGCCGCCGGTGTCGTGGGCCTGCTCCAATGGCAGGAGGTGGCCGACGGCGGAGGCGGTCTGTACTACTCGGCCATGGACCTCGAGATCATCCGATCACCGATGGTCGTGATGGACGGATTCTCGGCGTTCGCAGCGATCGTTTTGGGCGCCGTCGGCTTCGTCGGTCTCCTCGCCTCGTGGGATCTCGTCGTGAAGGTCGACAAGCGGGGCCCCGAGTTCGTTTCCCTCGTGCTGCTCGCCGTGGCCGGGCTGCACATGATGGCCGCGACTCCGAACCTCATCGTCATCTTCCTCGGTCTCGAGACGGCCTCGATCGCCTTCTACGTGATCGCGGGCTTCGTGCGACGCCAGGAGGGATCCGAGGAGGCGGCCCTCAAGTACTTCCTGCTCGGCTCGCTTGCGTCAGCGATGTTCCTCTACGGCGTCGCGCTCACGTTCGGCGCGACGGGTTCGCTCTCGATCTACGGGGTCAACTCGATTCGGGACTTCTTCGCAAACGACATCGTCACACAACCGGGCATCCTGCTCGCCGGTATGGCGCTCATGGTCGTCGGCCTGTCGTTCAAGGTGTCTGCGGCCCCGTTCCACCAGTGGGCGCCGGACGTGTACCAAGGAGCACCGAGCGCAGCGGTAGGCATCATGGCCGCCGGCGTGAAGGTCGCAGGGTTCGCTGCGCTCGCACGCATCTTCGTCGGTGGGTTCGTGTCCCAGATCGACTCGTGGGCGCCGATCATCGCGATCATCGCTGCGTTGTCGATGGTCATCGGCACGGTACTCGCCCTGGTCCAGAGCGACCTCAAGCGACTCCTCGCCTACTCGGGCGTCGCCCACGCCGGGTACATCCTCACCGGCATGGTGGCCGGGATCGACGGCATCCCCGCGATGTGGTTCTACGTGGCGACCTATGCGTTCATGATCATCGGGTCGTTCGCCGTCGTGTCGGTGGTATCGGGTCCAGACTCATCGGCAGCCCCGATCGGGGAGTACTCGGGGCTCGTTCGACGGAACGGCGAGCTGGGATGGCTCATGACGATCCTCATACTCGGCATGTCCGGCATGCCGTTCTTCGCAGGCTTCGTCGGCAAGCTGTTCGCATTCATCGCAGCTGCCAACGTCGGGACCGGCTGGCCGGTCGCGACGAACGGGTATCTGTGGCTCGTCGTCATCGGCGCCCTCACGACGGTCATCGGATTCGCCTTCTACCTGCGAGTCGTTGCGGCGTTCTTCAGCGACGAGGGAGGGGACGATCCCATCGAGGCCGGATTCGGTGCACGCTTCGCGATCGTCATCGCCGCGACGATCACGCTCGTATTCGGTATCGTGCCATGGCCCCTCCTCGATGTGGTTCGTGACGCACTCCCCCTCTGACATACATCAACCGGCAACCACGAAGGTGGCAGCCCTCGCTGTCGTCGCCGTCCTCGTCGTGCTGGTCCACGGTGTGGCGGGCCTCGGTGCCCTCGTCACCACCGACCGGTACATCGTCACGGAGGACGAGCGCATCGACGAGGACCAGTACGTCACGTCCACGTCCGCGGTCATCGAAGGAACCATCGACGGCGACCTCACGATCTTCTCCGGCAGTGTCTCCATCGTCGGTGAAATCACAGGGAACGTCACGGCCTTCTCGTCGGCCACGGTGCGGCTGGAGCCTTCGGGATCGATAGGTGGATCCGTCCAGGGCGCCGGATTGAACCTGACGATCGAGGGTGATGTGGGTGGCGATGTCTTCTTCACGGCGGGCACGGTCGTCGTCGCCGACACCGGATCGGTCGCAAGGGACGTGATGGCGTTCGGTGGTACGACACGGATCGAGGGATCCGTCGGTCGCGATGTCCGTGGGCGCTCATTCCGAACGACGATCTCGGGAACGGTCGGTGGCGATGTCGATATCGCGACATCGTCGTTGGGAATCGATGCGCAGGCCGAGATCGGCGGCGACGTCCTGTACCGCTCGAGCTCGGATGCCTCGATCGAACCCGGGGCCACGATCGTCGGCACGGTCACCAAACTCCCGGCACAGAGCAACTTCCTCTACGGGATCATCCTCAGCCTCGCGAACGTGGTCGGTTTCCTCGGTTTCCTCGTTGCCGGTCTTGTGGCGCTCTGGCTCGCACGTGGCGTTGGGTCGCGGGCCGTGGGTGCCATGCTCACCCGCCCCGTACGGTCGCTCCTCGCCGGCATCGCGTTCGTCATCCTGCTGCCGCTGTCGATCGGGCTGCTCGCGGTCACGCTCGTCGGCATCCCGCTCGCCATCGTGGCGATCGCCCTGGGTGTCGTGGCATTCATCATCGGCCCGGTACCCGCCGTTGCTGCGCTCGGGAACCGGGTGTTGATCAACCGGGGAGGCCTCTTCGGCGCCTTCCTCGTGGGCGCGGTCCTGTGGCGCCTCGGCATCTGGCTCATCCCCGTTGTCGGCGGGGCCATCTACGTCGTGGGCCTCGTGTGGGGCCTCGGTGCCTGGGTTCTCGGTGCGTTCGCCGCCAGACGCGGCGATCCGACCCCGCCGATGCTCATCCCGGCCAGCCTCCTTGCGAATGAGCCGGCCCCCACGTGGGAGCCCCCTCGTGCGCCGGGGGCGAAGCCCGATCCGGCACCCGAGGCCCCAAGCGATCACCGTGGGCCGCACGGCTCGGGAGCCCACGATGACGCGGAGCCGGAAGTGTCTGTCGATCGGTCACCTGGGGATCCGGCGGCGGAGGTCACCGCCGCTGCGACCCCCGAGACGCCTGCATCTCCGGCGCCAACCGTCGCCGCGGCAGCGGCGGCGATCCGTTTCGGCGCACCACGCAACGATGTCGAGGACGCCGAAGTGGACGATGCCGAAGTCGACGATGCCACCCCAACGAACGACGAAGCCGATCAAGCGGGTGCGATGAGCCTCGAGGACAGGCTCGCGTCCTTCCGCAGGGAGCTCGAGGAGGCCGAGCCGGAGGCGTCCAGTGACCCCGAGGCGGTGGAACGCTCCGCGGCGATGCAAGAAGAGCTTCGTCGGGGCGGCGATGATCCCGACGTCGACGTTCCTGTCCAGCCGCAGGTCGATGACGGCGAGCCTGACGGCGACGCTGGCGACGACTGGGGACTCCCGAGGTCCTAGATCGTCGGGGATCCCTCGTTGCGGGGGAATACGATGGCGTCCGTCAGGGCGACATCGACCCGATCCCCGACCCGCAGCGGGATCCGGCCGGAGACGAGCGCATCGACCGTTCGGCCGCCGTCCAGCCTGACCTCGACCCGCTGGTCGTGGCCGTAGAACTCACGGTCGACGACCTTGGCCCGACCATCAGGCGACGCCGATGGCAGGACCCACTCAGGGCGCACCATGACGTCGACGGCGACGCCGTCGTCGATCGAGGTGGCTACGGGTCCGAGTGGGGTCAACGCGACGCCGTCGCGGACGGTCGCTGGGAGCACGACCGCATCGCCGAGGAAGCTCGCCACCCATGGCGTGCGAGGTGCGCCGTAGACCTCATCGGGTGGTCCGGCCTGGACGATCGAGCCGGACCGCATCACGGCGACGACGTCGGCGATGGCGAGGGCCTCGGCTTGATCGTGGGTGACGAACACGGCTGTGACGCCTGTGGCGTGGATGATCCTGCGTAGCTCGCGGCGCATCTCCTCGCGCTTGGGGGCGTCGAGGTTCGAGAACGGCTCGTCGAGCAGCACGACATCGGGTTCAGGGGCCAGGGCACGTGCAAGGGCCACCCGTTGCTGCTCCCCACCCGAGAGCTCGTGGGGGAAGCGGTTCTCGTACCCGTCGAGACCGACGAGTCGCAGCGTCGTCGATACGCGCCGGACCCTGTCTGCGCCCCGCACGCCGTAGCCGACGTTCTCACCGACGCTGATGTGCGGGAACAGCGCGAACTCCTGGAACACCATGCCGACGCGCCGCTTCTCGGGTTCGACCATTTCGCCGCCACCGCTGACCAAGCGGCCCCGGATGCTGATCGTGCCCGAAGCAACGGATTGGAAGCCGGCGATGCACCGCAGCGCGGTGGTCTTGCCGCACCCGGACGGCCCGACGAGGGCGACGATCGAACCCGGCTCGACGTCGAGCGAGAACTCCTCGAGCGCCGGGACGCCATCGAACGACACCACGAGGTCCCGAGCGGAGATGACCGGATCGCTCATGCGTCGACCACTCCTTGCGGCTTGATGGTCAGGTGGTACACCGGCAGGACCGATATCGCAATGAGGATCAGCGCGGCAGCTGCCGCCCGGGTGTACAGCAACTCGTCGGCCGCCGACCAGATCCTCACGGACAGCGTCGAGAACCCGCTCGGTCGCAGGAGCAGCGTGGCCGGTAGTTCCTTGAGCGTGGTCACGAACACCAGCAGTCCGCCCGCAATGAGCCCCTTCGACATCAAGGGGACCGTGACGCGCATCAAGGTGGCGAGTGACCCCTTGCCCAGGGACCGAGAGGCATCGTCGAGTCGGGGGTCGATCTGGAGCATCGACGCCTTGGCGGGGCCAGTGGCCTGGGCCAGGAACATCGCTGCGTACACGACCACGAGTACGGCGAGGCTCTGGTAGACGGGTCGTGCGTAGCGGACAGTGAAGGCGACGACGGCGATGGCCACGGTGATGTGGGGGAGGGAGAACGACACGTACACCGATCGTTCGAGCCAGGTGGTAGCCCGACTGGAGTATCGAACAGCGAGCACGACGATCGGAACGGCAGCGATGACGGCGACGGCCGCGGCGAGTGACGACCCGGCGAGCGAGCCAGCAACGGCACCCCACGGCACGCTGACCTCCACCCCCGAGGCGATTCCGCGCACCAACCATGCCCCGAGCACTGCGATCGGGATACCGACGCCGATCGTGACCACCGTCGCCAGAAAGGCGTGGGCGGCCCCACGAACCGGACCCGTGAGCCGGATGATGCGTGGAGGTCGCACCGGCCGGTGGGAGAAGTAGGCGCCCTTCCCCCTCGTGCGGTGTTCGGCGGCGATGACGACGAGTGCGATCGCGATGAGCACGAGCGACAAGACGATCGCCGGGGTGCGGTCGAGCCTGCCCGAGTATTGCGCATAGATCACCCTCGTGAAGGCGTCGAACCGCATCAGGCTGACGGCGCCGAAGTCCGAGAGCGTGTAGAGGGCGGCGAGCAGTGCGCCTGCGCCGATGGCCGGGCGGAGCTGCGGCAGGACGACGGTGCGAAGCACCTTTGCCGGGCCGGCGCCGAGGCCACGCGCTGCCTCCTCCAATGTCGGATCCATGCGGTGCAGCGCGGCAGTGGTGATCAGGTACACGTACGGATAGGTGGAGAGCGTGAGGGCGAGCCACGCCCCGGGGAGGCCGACGAGGTGGGGGAGCGGGATCGCTGTGAGGTCGGTGAAGAGGCCCCGAGGACCGGTCGCGGATATCAGGACCATCGCGACGACATACGAGGGGATGATGAGCGGGAGTGCCAGCCCGACACCCCAGAACCTGCGCCAGCGGACATCGGTTCGCGAGACCAGCCATGCACCGGTGACACCGATCGCCGTCGCGCTCGCCGTCACGAGCGTCGTGAATCCCAGCGTGCGCACGATCAACTCGACCGTTCGCCATGACGTGAGTGTCTGCCAGGCAGCATCGGACGCACCGAATGCCCGGAGGAGGAGGCCCGCAACCGGCACGACCACCGGTACCAGGATGGCGAGCGCCGCCGCCCACAGCCACCACGGCGCGCGATTCCCCTGGCGGATCGGGCCGGGCGTCGCCGCAGGCGCCCCCGCCGGTGCCGTCGTGGTGGCGTGCCGATCGTTCACAGCAGACCGGCCTCGGCGACGAGGTCGGTGGCCCGATCGAGGGTCGTTGCGAGGAGGGACAGGTCGAGGTCGGGCGTCGGCAGCGAGTCGATGGCCGGGAGCCTGGGATCCGCGTCGATTCCCGGGACGAGGGGGTACTCGAATGTCTCCTCGGAGAAGTACCGCTGTGCGGGTGTCTCGAGGAGGTAGCGAACGAAGGTCAGTGCGGCATCGGCCGATTCGGAACTCGCCATGATGCCCACCCCGGCTGGCATCACGATCGACCCGGCCGTGGGCGTGGTGAAGAAGTGGTTCGACGCCGTGGCATCGGGATCCTCGGCCAGCGCTCGGAGCAGGTAGTAGTGGTTCACCAGGCCCGTGGGCACCTGACCATCGATGACCGCGGTGACGATGGCGGAGTTCCTCGGATAGGTCGGCGACCCGTTCTCCGCCATGGCCGCCAACCACGTCGCCGTCGCGTCCTCCCCGTCGAGGAGGATCTTGGCTGCGACGAATGCGAGGAAGGATCCGTTGGTGGGGGCGATGCCGACCCTGCCCGCCCACGACGGATCGGCAAAACCGTCCTCGGTCTCGGGGAGTTCGGCGGCGGAGACCACCGTGGGGTCGTGGACGACCACACGGGCGCGTCCAGACACCCCAACCCAGGCGCCACCGCTGTCGGAGAAGCGCTCGGGAACGGAGGTGAGCACGTCGTCGGGGAGTACTGCGAACAACCCCGCCAGGGCAACAGTCCCCAGGGAGGCGGGATCCTGGGCGAAGAACACGTCGGCGGGAGAGCCGCCACCCTCCTCGAGGATCGTGGCTGCGAGGTCTGCGGAATCGGCGTATCGCACGGTGACATCGATGCCCGTCTCGTCGATGAATCGGTCGATGATGGGCTGGACGAGTTCCTCGCTGCGGCCCGAGTAGACCGTGATGCCGTCGGCGTCGGCGGTCGAGCATGCCGATGATGCCAACGCGATGACGGCTGCCGCTGCGAGATAGCGCCACATTGTTCACCTCTACCTGACGAAAATGATTAGGCGAGGTTATAACCCCTATGAACGTAGGGCAAATGGGCCGTCGTCAGCGGGTGAGCGCGTACGTGAGGACCTGTGGGTGCCGAAGCTGTCCTCGACCGCTTGGGAGATCGTGTCGTTGGGGAGGACGATCGCCGTCACCACGACAGGGTCGTCACCGGTGACCTTCTTCGTTCCCGAAGCGCCGGGCGCTATCTCGAGCTTGCAGCTGCCGTTGTTCTTGCAGCCGCCGTAGAGGGTCTGGATGTAGACGAATGCGAACCGCTGGAAGCTGACGAGCTTCGAACCGCTCGGCCAGGTCGTCTGGTGGAGCACCGGGACGACGGCCAGCCGGGGTGTGTTCACTATGGCATCGTCGAACAGCTCGACGCTGGTGGTGTCGAGGCAGGTGAGGATCTCGGCCTCCGTGTCCGTCGTGCCGCCCACGGCGGAGTCGCACGCCGCCTGACCGTCAGCGTCGAGGAACTCCCACAGGCCCCTGTCGTCGATCTTCTGTCCCGAGTAATCGAAGGTCCCGGAACCGAGCGTGAGCCTCCCTGGGAAGCCACCCGCCCCCTCGACGAACCCATCGATGATGACCTTCGTCTTGTTCCCGGTTTCCGTGAGCACGGCCTGCACGGGATCGCTGGTGCTCGAGCACTGCTCGGCTTCCTTGATGATGGTTATCTCGTTCTCGATGCCCTTGTCATCTATGGGCGTCGGTGGGGCGACGTCGAGGTCGTGGTCGACGCCGTGGGCGATGTTCTCCTTGAGCGTCGTCACCGAACCACCCGTGCATTGCGTCGTCGTGCCGAGGGCTGCATTGCCGAAGAGGCGGAAGTCGAGGAAGTTGAAGTTGCCGCTGACGTTCGGGTCGCACTCGGACGGGAACTGAGGTCCGGTCTTCAGGCATACGAGCCCGTCGGATCCTCCCGAGAGGACACCGAATGGCAGTACTCCTCCGTTGCCCGAAACGACGGCTCCGACCTCTGCGAAGGCTCCGACGCTGAAGGTGTCGAATCCGATGACGCCGGCGAAGAACGTGTCGATGTCACGGTTGGGGATGTTCACCCGCACCTCGCTCCAGTCGGAACTCCAGCTGACACACTCCGTGTACTGGTCGTCGAGTCCATACGTGAACACGTTGCTCGCCACCTGGTCGAATTGCGAGGGGCGGTCGGGATCGGTGCAGTTCTCCCAGTCGAGGCCCGGACCGAGGTTGCGTTCGGCGATGGCGAACACCTCATCGACGAGATCGGTGGCCCGAATGAGGGAGTTCGACGAACCGTCGATCAGGGTCAGGGCCCCACCGATGGCGGCGACATCTGCCGTCGCCTGGGAATCGCGGCGCTCCGTGAAGGCGTGCGCCGCATCGACGGCGAGCGCGGCGAACGCGAACAGGACGACGAGCATCAGCGCGAAGAGGACCATGATGGCCCCCGAATCCTCGCGTCGAAGACGGGCTAGGACACGCATGTGAACGTGCCTCCGGCACCGGTGTTCCACCACTGCGCTTCACCGGTGAGGGGCTGTTCGAGGATGAAGTCGATATCCGACGACAGGGTCTTTCCGTCGAAGAACTGATCGACCGCTCCCGTGATGGACGAGTACACGACCGTCACCAGGATACGGCCCGTGGATCCGCGGTCACCGGGATCGGCTGGTGAACTCCCGGGTGACAGGGTGACGGTGACGCCGCCGCCGGTGACATCCATCCGATCGCACACCTCGGCGCCGATGGTCGCGACGTCGCCGAAGTCGACGGCCGCGAGGCGTGCGCCTTCCCTGGCCCCGTGCCGCACGTCGTTGGACTGGGCGAAGGCCCAACTGGCCTCGATCATGCCGAACAACAGGAGGACGAAGATGGGCAGGATCACGGCGAGCTCGACCATCGCGGCCCCCCACTCGGAACGGTTGGTTCAGTGTGTACGTATTTCATGATTTCGTTCCCTTGTCCGCAATGGTGGTGCGATGGACCCGCACGGCGTCGGCGATTCGGGATGTCTCATGCAATCGCTCACCCCACACGAAGAGTATCGGCGTATTGGCACACCTCAGCAGGGCTGATTTGCTAGTCAATGATAGTCACCCGACAGTTGTAGTGATTCATGCGGTGCATGAGGTGATTTCTTGTGAGTCGTCGTATCGTCCGGGCATGCGATCCCTCGTTCCCTCCGCGATGCTCGCCCTCGTGCTGGCCTCCTGTGGAGGGTCCGTCCTCATCCTCGAGATCGGCACCTGCTTCGACGATCCGGCATCGTTCGCTGAGGTGACCGACGTGCCGGTGGTGGCGTGCGCTGATCCCCACGACAACGAGGTGATCGCTTTGCTCACCGTCGACGGTCCTTCCTTTCCCGGGGAGGACGTGGTCAATGCACGTGCAGGGGAGGGGTGCATCGCAGCGTTCGATCCGTACGTCGGCATCGCCTACGCCGAGAGCGTCTACGAGGTGGGGTGGTTCGCCCCTTCGGCCGATTCGTGGGCGATCGGCGACCGTGAGGTGATCTGTTTCGCCTTCGATCTGACCGGGGCCGAGACCGTTGGGTCGATCAGCGGCGTGGGGCGTTGAGTTCGTCAGCCCCGGCGGACCAGCAGTGGGATCGAACGCTCGGCTGCGCTCAATCCGCCGTGGTACCCGACGAGACGATCATTCATGTACCGGGGGAAGACCGCCCAGCCGTCGTCGGGCAACACCACGCCATCGGGTAGTCGGTTTGCGAACCGGTCGTCGATGGGCGTCGGTCCCCAGTACGGATCGAGGTCGGCTCGCGGCACCCATGTCGACGGCACCGCGGAGAGGATCGCTGCGGGATCGCCGTCGACGTACAAGGCGCGGGCATCGCCGTACATCACCAACCCGGCCTCCTGCTCCTCGGTCAGGCGTACCTTGCCCGACTCGGCGATGTCGACGTGACCGTGGTCGGCGGTTCCGAGCAGCGTGACATCGTCGCCGAGGCGGCGGGCGAGTTCCGCCCAGATGTGGTTCGCGGTGGTCATGGCGTCTGAGTACTCGTCGCTCATCTGCCCGTGCATGTGTGCTGCCACGTCCACGAACGGGACGTACACGAACACCAGTCGTCGCGGCGGTGACGCCACGATCACCGTCGCCTCGACGAGGTCGTCGATGCCGTAGTACGGCTCGAACCGTGCGCCACCGTAGAGCGCCGCCGTCAACGGGGATCCCGCGAAGTTCCCCGGTTGGACCACCACGGGCTCGATCCCTGCTGCCGCGGCCCTGGACCACAACGTCGGGCCGGGGAGGAAGGTGGCAGGGTCGAGGGGAATCGGGTCACCCCACACGGAGCGCATGTGGATGGTGTTCACGATCGCCGGTACGGGAGGGATCTTCATGGCGTAGGCGATCAACCCATGCTGTGACGGGGACCTGCCCGTCGCCACGGTCGCCAGGCTGACCGTGGTCGTGGTCGGGAACGGGGCATCGATCGTGCCGGCGTGCGATCCGGCGAGATCGCCCGCGGCCGGGTGGCCCAGTTGGTGGGCACCGAGACCGTCGAACAGGACCACGACGTACGAACGTCCAGCGGGGACGAGCGTGGCGAGGTCGATGGCCAAACCGTCGCTCACGGCGTGGCTCGTGAGCCTGCGTTCCACCTCGGCAACGAGGTTGACGAGGCCGCGGCCGCTCTGATCAGGAGGTCCGATGGCGCCCATGGCTGCACCGTACCCGCGCTCGGAACCGTGATCTGCCATCCTCGGGGATGAATTGGGAGTGGCGCCACACGCGGCGTTACAATCCCGGTCGGTTGGCGGCCAAACGGCCGAGGAGAGGCTCGAGGGGTTTCACGGGTGCTGAACCAGTACTACGGCGACTACATCACGGTCGCAGTGTTCGTGGCGATCGGTGCTCTCCTCGTGGCCGGGGCGATCGCAGCCAACAGGGTCATCGCCCCGAATGCACCCGGTGGCCTCAAGGACGTCCCCTACGAATCGGGCATCGAGCCCATCGGCGGCGGCTGGAACCAGAGCCACATCCGCTACTACATCTTCGCCCTCCTCTTCCTCATCTTCGACATCGAAGCTGTGTTCGTGTTCCCGTGGGCCATCCAGCTCGAATCCTTCAGTGACGCCGGAGGTGGCTTCGCCGCCCTCGTGGTCATGTTCCTCTTCATCGCCACCCTGCTCGAGGGTCTGCTCTACGCGATCCGCAAGGGCGTGCTCAAATGGGAGTGATCGAGAAGTTCGGCGCTCCCAAGCCGATTTCGTGGCTGCTGAACTGGTCCCGCAAGTACTCGCTGTGGTACTTCCAGTTCGGGCTTGCGTGCTGTGCGATCGAGGTCATGGCCGTTTCCGGTCCCCGATACGACTTCATGCGGTTCGGGATCGTTCCGTTGCCCGCCTCGCCCCGTCAGGCCGACCTGATGGTCGTCGCCGGGACGGTGACGGACAAGATGGCACCTGCCATCAAGCGCCTCTACGACCAGATGCCCGAGCCGAAGTACGTCATCTCCATGGGGTCGTGCTCGAACACCGGTGGACCGTATTGGGACTCGTACTCGGTGACCAAGGGCGTCGATCAGATCATTCCCGTGGACATCTACGTCCCCGGGTGCCCACCGCGTCCCGAGGCCCTCCTCGAGGGCATCGTCATGCTCCAGGACCGGATCATGAACGAGGACGTGAAGAAGAAGTGGAGCGGGGTCGATGAGCGACGCGCCTGACACCCCCACCACCGTCGAAGAGGCACCCGCCGAGGATGACGCGCTCGAGGCATGGACCGCGGCGCTCGCCGAGAGCGTCGGAGCACTCGGCTACGTCGTCGAATTCGACACTCCCCGGATCTCCGTCGACGCGGATCGGTGGGTCGAGACGATCCTGTCGGCCTACGAACAACTCGACTTCTTCTCGTGGTTGTCGGCCATCGATTGGTCCAAGGACGTCGAGGTCGGCGAGCCCGTGAAAGATCCGGACTCCCTCGACGAGCGCTTCGAGGTCATGTGCCGTTTGTCATCCGTGACGACAGCCGAAGGAGCGATCTTCGTTGCATCCCTTCCCAGGGCCGAACCGGCGATCGGCTCACTCGCACCCCACATCGGTGGAGCCGCATGGCACGAACGTGAGGCGCACGAGATGTTCGGCATCGACTTCGTCGGCAACGACAACCTCACCCATCTCTACCTCCCCGACGACTTCATCGGGAACCCCTTGCTCAAGTCCTACCCACTGTTGTCGCGCGAGGTCAAGCCGTGGCCCGGCGACGTGGACGTCGAGGACATGCCTGCGGCGGACGACGAAGGGGGTGACGCGTGACCTCGCGAGAGATGATGCACCGCTCCGAAGCTGCGGTCTCGGTGGAGCTCCAGACGCCGGACATGACGCTCAACATCGGTCCCCAGCACCCCTCCACCCATGGCGTGTTGCGCCTCGTCGCCAAGGTCGACGGTGAACGGATTCGCGAAGTCGAACCCGTGATCGGGTACATGCATCGGGGCTATGAGAAGCTGGCCGAAGTCCGGACCTACGCGCAGATCACGACCCTCGTCAACCGGATCGACTGGGTGTCTGGATTTGCGAACGAGGTTCCCTTCATCATGGGTGTCGAGAAGCTCATGGGCGTCGAGGTGCCAGAGCGGGCCCAGTGGATCCGCCTCATCCTGTCCGAGCTGGCACGGATCTCCTCGCATCTGGTCTTCATGTCGTCGTATCCGCTCGAGCTCGGTGCCACGACACCGCTCATGCATTCCCTCCGCGAACGCGAGTACATCCTCGAGTTGATCGAGGAGGTGACGGGTGGCAGGTTCCACCCGAACTTCAACCGCGTCGGCGGCGTCAAGCCCAACTACGGCGGTGGTTCGACCACGAAGAAGCAGTCGATGGACCTGCCGGCCGGGTTCTTCCAGCGAACCCTCGAGGCGATGGACCGCATGGACAAGATCTGCTCGGACATCGATTCGCTCGTGACCGGCAACGAACTCATCAAGATGCGAACGGTCGGCGTGGGTGTCATCCCCGCAGACAAGGCCATCGAGTACGGGCTTTCGGGCCCGAACCTGCGTGCCTCGGGCGTCGCCTATGACCTGCGCAAGGCCGATCCCTACCTCACCTACGACCAGCTCGACTTCGACATCGCCGTCGCCCAGGACGGTGATTGCTACGACCGGTACATCGTCCGGCTCGAGGAGATCCGCCAATCGGTGAGGATCATCCGTCAGGCCGTCGACATGATCCCTTCGGGTCCACTCCAGGCCAAGGTGCCCCGCATCCTGAAGCCACCGAAGGGCCAGGTGTATACACGAGCCGAGAACCCGAAGGGCGAGTTCGGCTACTTCATCGTCTCCGAGGGCGGCAAGGTGCCGTACCGCGTGAAGATCCGCTCCACCTCGTTCTCGAACCTCTCGATCCTGCCGTGGATCCTGCCTGGACAGCTCGTCCCCGACCTCGTCGCGATCATGGGATCGCTCGACTTCGTGCTCGGGGATGTGGACCGATGACCGAGTTCCTCGACGGTTTCTGGATCCAGCTGGTCCTCAAGGTGGTCGGCGCACTCCTCATCGTGCTCACCGGTGCCCTCGTGGTCATCTACGCCGAACTCAAGATCGGCTCGCACATGCAGTCGCGTATCGGTCCGTACTACGCAGGTGGGCGTTACGGCTGGGCCCAGCCGCTCGCCGATGGACTCAAGTTCCTCCAGAAGGAGGACCTCGCACCCACCGGAGCGGACCGCACGGTCTACGGATACGCCCCCTACGTCGTGCTCATGGCGACCATCGGCGTGTTCGCCGTCATCCCACTCGGTCCGGACCTCGTCGGTGCGAATCTCGACGTCGGGGCGTTCTATCTCCTGGCGATCTCGTCGCTGTCGGTGCTCGGCGTCCTGATGGCCGGATGGTCGTCGGCGAACAAGTACTCGCTCATGGGCGGCCTGCGTGCCGCCGCCCAGCTGATCGCGTACGAGTTGCCGTTGGTGCTCGCCGTCGTCGCCGTCGTGATCCAGGCAGGGACGATGTCCCTCAACGGCATCGTCGAGGCCCAGGCCGACACGTGGTTCACCGTGGCAGGGTTCGAGGTATCGATGCCGTACCTCGTCCGAGGTCAGATCCTCGGATTTGCGATCTTCATGATCGCTGCCGTCGCCGAGCTCAGCCGCATCCCCTTCGACATGCCGATCGCCGAGTCCGAGCTCACCATGGGGTACCTCACCGAGTACTCGGGCATCCGCTTCACGATGTTCTTCCTCGGCGAATACGCATCGATGATCGGTCTGTCGGCGATCGCCGCAACGCTCTACCTCGGCGGATACTCGGCTCCGGGCCTCTCGGGTGTACTCGCCAACCTCGCCGGACCCGGCGTCCTCGGCCTCAAGATCGCCGTACTCGTGTTCGTGATCATCTGGATCCGATGGACCTGGCCGCGCCTCCGTGAGGATCAGCTCCAGACCATCGCGTGGACGTGGTTGATCCCCCTCGCCCTCTTCAACATCGCCCTCGTGTCGATCTTCAAGGTGGTTTTCTGATGTCGAAGAACATCGCGTTCCCCTTCCCCGGCCTGTTCAAAGGCATGTGGCTGACGCTCAAGACCATGGTGAAGAAGGCGCCGGTCACGATGTACCCGGAGGAGCAGGAGGTGCCGGTGCCGCGTGCACGCGGCGTCATCTCGCTCGACGTCGACAACTGCACGGTGTGCATGCTGTGTGCCCGTGAGTGCCCCGACTGGTGCATCTACATCGAGGGCCACAAGGAGGAGCAGCCTCCCTCGAAGCCCGGCGGGCGGCCGCGCGCACGCGCCACACTCGATCGCTTCGACATCGACTACAGCTTGTGCATGTACTGCGGCATCTGCGTCGAGGTGTGTCCCTTCGACGCCCTCCACTGGAGCCCCGAGTACGAGTACAGCGAGGACAATGTCTCGCTCATGCTCCACGACAAGGAGCGGCTGACCGATTGGCTCGCGACCGTCCCCGAGCCCCCGGCGCTGGAGAAGTAGGCATGACGGTCTCACTTGGTGATTGGCTGCGCGAGAGTGCGAATTGGGTGTTCCTGCTCATCGCCCTCCCCACGGTCTTCGGCGCGTGGAAGACCGTGACATCGCAGAACATCGTGCGAGCCGTGCTCTATCTGGTCGTGTCCCTCGCCGGCACCGCAGCGCTGTTCCTCATGCTCGGCGCCGAATTCGTCGGATGGACCGTGGTCCTGGTCTACATCGGTGCGGTCATCATCCTCTTCCTCATCGGCACGATGATCACGCGGGCTCCGCTCGGAATGAACGCCCAGCTCACGCAGGGGACCAATGTCACGAGGCCGGCCGCCCTCCTGTCCGTGGTGTTGTTCGGCGTCATCGCCTGGGCCACCATCGACGCCTTCTCGAACGAGATGATCGAGCCGTTCGAACCCACGCCAACCGCCGACATCGCCGACGTCATCTTCACCCGCTACATCATTCCGTTCGAGGTCCTGTCCGTCGTGCTGCTCGCTGCACTCATCGGCGGTATCGCCCTGGCACGCAGGGACGAGGAGGCGGTGGAGCGATGACCATCGTCCAGTTCATCCTCGTCGGGTCAGCCTTGTTCTCGCTCGGCCTCTACGGCGTGATCACGCGGAAGAACACCGTGCTCATCCTCGCCTCGGTCGAACTCATGCTCGCCGCGGTCAACATCAACCTCGTCGCATTCGACGTGTACCTCCAGGATGTGCTGGTGTCCGGGCAGGTGTTCTCGCTGTTCATCATCGCCCTCGCGGCGGCAGAGGTCGGCATCGGTATCGCGATCGTCCTGATGATCTTCCGGAATCGCCAGTCGGCTGATCCGAACGACCTGACGATGATGCGGGGTTGATGATGCTGCATACCCTCGCCTCCATCGTTCCGAATCTCCTCCTCGCTGCCGAGGAGGAGGCAAGGCCATCGAAGCCGGAATCACAGAGTGGCCCGATCGTCGAGTTCGCATGGCTGATCGTGGTCGTTCCGATCCTCACGACGTTCCTCATCGTCCTCTTCGGGAAGAAGTCGCCCTTCAAGGGATGGCTCATGGCCGAGCTCGCCATCGGGTTCGTCGCGGTGTACGGCACCGTGCTGTTCATCCTGAATGCGACCGAGGGTGTTGCGTATTACGGACAGATCGAGATCGCCGAGATCGGGTCGTACACCCTCGAATGGGGCGTTGCGGTCGACGGCCTCTCGATCATGATGTATTTCCTCGTCGGCGTGGTGGGTCTCCTGGTGTTCACATACGCCAAGGGATATCTCGAGGGCGACGTCCGCTTCACCTGGTTCTTCGCCAGCTTCTCGCTCTTCGCCGGCGGCATGCTCGTCCTGGTCGCATCACCCAACCTGATCCAGCTGATCGTCGGCTGGGAACTCGTCGGCGTGTCGTCGTACCTCCTCATCGGTCACTACTGGGAGGACATGGCCAACGTCGATGCCGCCAACAAGGCGTTCATGGTCAACAAGGTCGCCGACGCAGGGCTGTTCCTCGGTGCGATCATCATGGCGGTTTCGGTCGGCTCGTTCCAGTTCAACGATGTGATGGACGTCGTGGTGGAGGGCCAGAACGGGATGCTCTCCCAGTACGCATTCTGGGCTGGCCTCCTGCTGTTCATCGGTGCCATGGGCAAGTCCGCCCAGTTCCCGCTCCACGTGTGGCTGCCCGATGCCATGGCCGGTCCCACGCCGGTGTCGGCGCTCATGCACGCCGCGACCATGGTGACCGCGGGCGTGTACCTGCTCGGCAGGCTCTTCCCGTTCTACCTCGACCTCGACGGCATGTTCGCCGGGGACGTTCGCAACATCATCATCGTGATCGGCGGACTCACCCTGTTCCTCATGGGCTTCCTCGCCATCGTCCAGAACGACATCAAGAAGGTCCTGGCGTACTCCACCGTGAGCCAGCTCGGCTACATGGTCGCTGCAATGGGTGCGGGCGCCTACACCGCTGGCCTGTTCCATCTCTTCACGCATGCGTTCTTCAAGTCGTTGCTCTTCCTCGGCGCAGGATCGGTCATCCACGCCGTGCACTCGAACAACATGTCCGACATGGGCGGGCTGCGCAAGTACATGCCGAAGACGTTCTGGACCTTCGTCATGGGCACGTTGGCCCTGGTGGGCATCTTCCCGTTCGCCGGATTCTTCTCGAAGGACGAGATCCTCGCCTCGATGAAGTACGCAGGTGGCCACGGCCAACCCGTCGCCAACTTCATCCTCGTCCTCGGCATCGCCGGTGCGTTCATCACCGCGCTCTACATGGCTCGCGCCGTGTCACTCACGTTCTTCGGCACCTACAAGGGCGATGGCCACCCGCACGAATCGCCATCCGTCATGACCTTCCCGCTCATGGGCCTCGCGTTCTTCGCCCTCACGGCCGGCTGGGTCAACATGCCAGGCATCTACACCGGTTTCACCGATTGGCTCGCCAAGAGGAACCCGCTCACGGGCATCGGCGATCACCACCCGGAGAGCTTCGATTTCGCTCTCATCGCCATCGTCACACCGGTGGCCCTCCTCGGACTCGGCATCGGGTGGTGGCTCTACGGTCGCGATGCCGACAGCAAGACGCAAGCGGAACGGGACACCTTCCGCATACCCGTCCTGTGGCCGCTGTGGGAGAACCTCTATTACATCGACGACTTCTACATGGCGGCCATCGTGCGGCCGACCATGGGCCCTCTCGCCCGTGTCGTGCTGTGGTTCGACATGCGGGTGGTCGACGGCGTGGCGAACGCCGTCGGTGCGGGATCGTTGGCGCTCGCCCAAGGTGTGCGTGCAACGGACGAGAACGTCGTCGACGGCGTGTACAACGCAACCGGTGCCGCAACCGGGGCGTCCGGATCCGTGCTGCGACGTGCCTTCACCGGGCGCGTCCAGCAGTACGCAGCGTTCAGCTTCGTCGGCGTCATCGTGATAGCCGTGCTGTTCATCATTCTCTAGGAGGAGCAAAGAGATGGATTGGTTAGAAAACGGTTGGGGCTTGAGCCTGATCGTCTTCCTGCCGGTCATCGGCGCGGTGGTGCTACTCGCCATACCGAAGGCGCAGGAGGCGGCCCTCAAGTGGACCGCCCTCGCCTTCAGTCTGGTGACGCTGGCAGCATCGGTCGTACTGGTAGCGAACTTCGATTACTCAGCCGCAGACACGTACCAGTTCGGTACGTCGATCGACACGACATGGATCGAGGCGATCAACGCCAACTATGCCATCGGTGTGGACGGGATCTCCCTGTCGCTCGTCGTGTTGTCGACGGTCATCACGGTGCTCGCCATCGTCTACTCGTGGAACCACTGGCCCGAACCGCACAACCCGAAGCTCCTCCTGGTGTTCGTGCTGATCCTCGCCACTGGCATGACGGGTACGTTCGTCGCACTCGACCTGGTCCTGTTCTTCGTGTTCTTCGAGGTCGTGCTCCTGCCGATGTACTTCATGATCGGCATCTGGGGTGATCGTGGCATACGAGAGGTGCCGATCTTCGGGTGGAAGATGGAGATGCGGCTCTACGCGTCCCTGAAGTTCTTCGTGTTCACCCTCGCCGGCTCCGCGTTCATGCTGTTGAGCTTCCTGGCGCTCTACTTCAAGAGCGAGGAGACGCTCGGCTACCGGAGCTTCTCGATGATCGAGCTCGCGGACATCGGTGCCGCCGGCGCGTTCACCGGCACCTTCGCCCTGTTGGTGTTCGGCGGCATGTTCCTCGGATTCGCCGTGAAGGTGCCGATGTGGCCCCTCCACACGTGGCTCCCCGATGCCCACACGGCCGCACCGACCGTGGGATCCGTCATCCTGGCTGCCGTCCTCCTGAAGCTCGGTACCTACGGATTCGTCAGGATCGCCCTTCCGATCCTCCCGGACGAAGCGGTGCGATGGGCCCCGTGGATCGGATTCCTCGCCGTCATCGGCATCATCTACGGATCGCTCGCCTGTCTGGCACAAACCGACATGAAGCGCCTCATCGCGTACTCGTCGGTGGGCCACATGGGCTTCGTGATGCTCGGTATCGCCACCCTGACGGACATCGGTATCAACGCCGCGATCATCGGCATGGTCGCCCACGGCCTCATCACCGGCCTGTTGTTCTTCATCGCAGGGTCCATGTCGCACCGCTACCACACCAGGGACATGCGTCGGCTCGGGGGCAACCTCAAGCTCATGCCCAAGATGGGTGTGCTGCTCGGACTCGCCGCCATGGCGTCCTTGGGTCTGCCAGCACTCGCCGGGTTCTGGGGTGAGTTCATGGCGCTCATGGCGTCGTTCCAGCCGCTCGAGGCCATCGGCGCAACGCCCACCTTCCGGACCTTCATGGTGGTTGGCGCCATCGGCACCGTCCTGACGGCGGGGTACATGCTGTACATGCTGCGCAACGTCAACTTCGGTGAACCGTCCGAGGAATGGGCGGGTCAGGAGTTCCACGACGTCGACATGTCCGAATGGCTCGCATGGACCCCCCTCGTGATCGGGACCATCCTCATCGGCATCTTCCCCCGGATCATCTTCGGGGCGACCAACGACGCCGTCATCGGTCTCGTCGAGAAGGCCTTTGGAGGCTGATCCGTGTTCACCATTGACTGGCACGCGCTTGCACCGGAGGTGATCCTGGCGGTCACCGTCGTCGTGACGCTGCTCGTCGACAGCTTCACGCGACGCAAATACCTCGTCGCGATCATCGCCGTGCTCGGCCTCTTCGCGGCCATGGTGCCGATCCTGAGCCTCGCCTTCTGCGGGAGCCTCGACTTTTGCACCGACACGGGAACGCGGGTGCTGTTCGAAGGCACCTACGTGATCGACACGTATGCGCTCGTGTTGAAGGCAGTGTTCATCTTCTCCGGGTTCGTGGCGCTGCTGTTGTCGATCGGGTTCCTCGAGACCGACCGCTATTACGAGGGCGAGTACTACTTCCTCCTCGTTGCGTCGGTTCTCGGTGGTGTCGTCATGGCCTCGGCCCGTGACTTCATCACGCTCATCGTGGCCCTCGAGCTCGTCTCGGGACCAGCCTTCATGTTGGCCGGTTGGCGGAAGGCTGATCCGCGCTCGAACGAGGCCGCACTCAAGTTCTTCGTCACCGGCGTCCTGGCGCTCGCGCTCACCCTCTTCGGTGTGTCGCTGCTCTACGGGCTCACCGGGACCCTGCAGTTCGACGAGATGGCGATCGCCGCCGTCGGGGCATCCGAGATCCCGCTGTTCAGCCTCGGCGTGATCTTCGTGATCCTCGGGCTCGGGTTCAAGGTCTCGGCGGTGCCGTTCCACTACTGGACGCCCGACACCTACGAAGGCGCCCCGACACCCGTGACGGCCTGGCTGTCGGTCGGCTCCAAGGGTGCAGGCTTCGTCGCCATCCTCTCGGTGTGCTACCTCGCCCTCCCGACCGTAACGGACGTGTGGGGACCGCTCCTGTGGGTCGTTGCGGCGCTGTCGATGACGGTCGGCAACCTCGTCGCCATCAAGCAGACGAACATCATCCGACTGCTCGGATACTCATCGATCGCCCAGGCCGGGTTCATGCTCGCTCCATTCGGTGCAGCGGCGGCATCGGGTGCCGACGACCTCGCCGGACCGTTCTACGCAACCGTCACCTATTTCGTCATCTACGCCGTGATGAACCTCGGCGCGTTCGCCGTGGCGATCGTCATCGGCCAACGCCTGGGTTCGTACGAGCTCGAGGATTGGGGTGGGCTGTACCGGTACGCAACGGGTCTCGCGTTGGCGCTGGCCGTGTTCTTCATGTCGCTTGCCGGCGTGCCGCCGCTCGCCGGATGGTTTGCGAAGTTCGCGATGTTCCAGGCGACGATCGGCGTCGGCAACTGGTGGGGCTACAGCATCGCGATCATCGCCGCGGTCAATGCGGTCATTGCGTTCGTCTACTACGCCAAGGTGATGAAGACCGCATTCTTCGACTCAGTCCCCGACGGGCTCGACGTCGAGTCGATGGAACGTGTCGAGATTCCCGGCCCCATCGGCTTCGCTGTCGGGCTCACGGCGTTCGGCGTCGTCATCCTCGGCGTCTTCCCCGGGTTGGCCGCCAACATCGGGGAGTTCTCCAGCGAGATCCTCGCTGCGTTCGGGCTCTAGTCGGGTCGTCGAGGGGCACGCCGGCCGTGCGCGACTCGTAGGCTCCGGACGTGAGAGCCGCCATCATCGAGAGCATCCGTATGAACGGTGTGATGCCGTTCGATGCCTACATGGACCGATGCCTGTACGGCGCCGAAGGCTTCTTCACGGCGGGTCACGGTTCGCCGGGCAGCGAAGGGGACTTCGTCACGAGTCCTGAGGTGAGCGGCCACTTCGGTGAACTCCTGATCCACTGGGTCGACGAGGCCGCACCTCGAGTCGAGTCCCCGGTCATCGATGTCGGCGCTGGGTCCGGGGCCCTGCTTGCTTCGATGGGATCCACCCACCGTCCCTTGTACGCCGTCGAACGATCACCCGCCGCGCGTCGATCGATCGCCGATCGGGTACCGGGCGTCGGCGTACTGGCGACGATGGACGAGCTGCCGGACCTCGCCCATGGTGTGGTCATCGCCAACGAGCTCCTCGACAACCTCCCGTTCGCTCTCGCCAGGCGGACGCATGACGGCTGGACGGAGGTGGGTGTGGGCACGGACGATGAGGCCATCGTATGGAGCGACCTGCCGATCCGTGACGACGTCGCCGCTTGGTGCCGTGAGTTCTTCCCCGATGTCGGGGTCGGGACGCTGGTGAGCGCTCAGCTCGACGCCGCGGAGTGGCTGACCGGGGTCATTGGCCGCTTCGCGAGTCTCGCGATGTGCGTCATCGACTATGCAGCGTCTTCCGACGAGCTCGCGCATCGCCGTCCCGATGACCTCGTTCGGGCGTACCGCCGCCACACGGCGCCACGGGACTGGTTCGCCCGACCCGGTGCCACCGACATCACCGTGGATGTCAACGCCGATGCCGTCGTCGCCGCCGCCACGCGGGCAGGGGCCGATGTCGTGCTCACGACGCAGCGTGAGTTCCTCCTCGACCACGGCGCCGCCGCCGTCGTCGAAGGCCTGTTGGCCGCCGAACGGGGGCGGGCAGCGCACGGTCGTGTCATGGACCAGCTCGCAGCGCGGTCCCAGAGAATCGGTGTGGAGGCCCTCCTCGACCCTTCGGGCCTCGGGGGATTCAGCGTATTCGTCATCACGAAGGGAACCTGACGGGGTTGATGGAGCGTCGAACCCACCGAGTCGACGAGAGACCGACGAGAGGTGACCCGATGCACAGGATTCTTGCCCTGGTGGCTGTTGCAGCGATGGCTGTGTCGGCATGCGCATCCGCGGACGGAGGCGACGGCGCTGCCGAGTCCCTTCCGGTGAATGACCAGACGCAGAGCGCCCCCGACGACGAGACGCCCATTCCCGTCGAGCCCGACGGCGGGATCGGCGACGGAGCGACAGGGGAGGGCCTTCCGGTGGTGTCGCCGGACCTCGCCGACGAAGTGGAGCTCGCGGTCTCCGACCTCACGGGACGCGTCGGGACCGATCGGCTCATCGAGGTCGTCGTCGCGCACGAGCTGACCTGGCCCGATGCATCGCTGGGGTGCCCCGAGCCCGACACCTCGTATGCCCAGGCCCTCGTCGAGGGATACAGGATCGAGCTCGCCGATGGAGCAACGACCTACACATATCACGGCGAACTCGGGAGAGCCCCATTCCTGTGTGAGTGACTCCGACACTTCGACGTCGAGTCGAGGGATCGTGCGATTCGTGCCGATAGCATGAATACCGCGTGGAACACAGGGAGATCATGTATGCGTAACTCACGTCCGCTCGCGCTCGTCCTCGTCCTGGGATTGATCGTGGGCCTCATGGCCGCGATCGCCGGCGCAGCCGCCGCACAGACGACCCAGGGTCGCCTCGCCTTCGTGAACGGGAACTCGACGGACCCGGTGGCGGTCACCATCAATGGTGAATCGGTCGCCACCGACCTCGCATTCGCTGCGACCAGTGACGCCGTCGTGCGCGAGTCCGGCGCCATCTCGGTTGCCTTCACCGACGGTTCATCGTTGGAGGGATCATTGCCAGCCGCCTCGGCGTGGACGGTCGTTTCCGGCTTCGGGACCAACGACGCGAACGCCTACCCGGCGGTCATCGAACCCATTCCCGACGGCCAGGCGAAGGTCGCCGTCTGGAACGCCACGAACGACACCGTGTTGTTCTCCGTCAACGGAAGTGACCCCTTCGAGCTGTTGGCAGGAGAGGGCCTCGAACCCCAGGTCGTTCCGGCAGACCAGGAGTTCACCGTACAGGTGGGCGTCGACGCAACCGAGACGTTCAGCTACACACCCAGTCGCCGACAACTACTTCGACGTCTTCGCCGTGAGCGATGGCACCACCCTCGGCGTTGCGAACTCGGTCATCCCCTCGATGAACGACATCATCGACGCAATCGGGCTGCCATCGGTGCCCGATGTGGTCGGTCAATTGCAGGCTGACGCCGAGGCAGCACTGATCGACGCCGGCTACAGCGTGGGTGTCATCGAGCAGCCGTCCGACACGGTCGAGGCGGGTCTCGTCATCGCGACACAGCCAGTGGCCGGCGCCGAGTTGGCGGTGGGAGAGCTCGTCACCGTCGTGGTCTCGAGTGGCGCGTCGACCACGGTCGTGCCCGATGTCATCGGGGCCTCGACGGCCGATGCCCAAGCCGCTCTGGAAGCCGTAGGTCTCACGTCCACCGTCGAGGAACGACCGGACAACGAGGTCGAAGCCGGATTGGTACTGGAGACGAACCCAGCTGCAGGTATCGAGGTCGCTCCCGGCACCAACGTCACCGTCGTGGCATCGACGGGCCCAGAGGATGTCGTCGTGCCCGACTTCCTCGGTCTCACCGCCGCAGAAGCCAACGAACTCGCCGAAGCGACCGGGGTCGCACTCACGGTCGTCGAGGACCCTGGTGACCCCGACCCGGACGGCCTCGTGGTCGGCCAGGACCCGGAAGCCGGCGAGATGGTTGCCTTCGGTACCGATGTCACGGTGCAGCTCAGCCCCGCCACTGAGGATGCATGGGCCAGCATCAAGCTCGATCCCGACCGCATCCTCACAGCAGCCGGCATCAACTTCGAGGTCGGCAGCGTTTCCGAGGCCTCCGTCCTCACGACGGCTCTCACGGCGAAGGATGTGGTCGACGACAGCGGGTACTGGCTCGTCACGATCGATACGACGTCGCTCGACCCGAACGTCGCCTACGAGGTGCTGATCACGGGCACAGCCGAGGACGGCACCGCATTCGAGCAGACCTTCGACCTACCACCCGTCGGGGAGACGGTCGACGAACCGCAGGAAGAGGCTGGCATACCCGGATGGGTGTGGATCATCCTCATCGTCGTGATCGTCGCCCTGGCCATCATCGGCGTCCTCCTGGTGATGGACGCCCGTTCGAAGGAGACCGAGGACGCCGACGCCACACCGCCACCGGATGCCGAGGAACCACCGCCCCCACCAGCGGCCGGCGCCTGATCCGAACACCTTCGAGAGGGGGAGGAGCGAGACTCCTCCCCCTCTTCGCGAGCCGTCGAGATATTCGGGTGTGACCGGTACGATCGCGATCATGAACAACGTCAAGACGGCAGCCCTCCTCACCTTCCTCGGCGTGCTGTTCGTCGCGTTGGGGTACCTCCTCGGTGGCACCACCGGCGGCCTGTTCGCACTCGGGTTCGCTGTGCTCTTCAACTTCGGCATGTATTTCTTCTCGGACAAGATCGCTCTCAAGGCGGCGCGTGCCCGACCGCTCGGCGAAACGGAGTTGCCAGGCATCCGGACCACGGTCTCATCTCTGGCGCAGCGCGAAGGGCTGCCGATGCCCGATCTCTATGTGATCGACTCCCCGCAACCCAATGCGTTCGCGACGGGACGCAGTCCTCGGCATGCCGCGGTCGCCGTGACGACGGGGATCGTCGAGATGCTCGACCACCGGGAGCTCGAGGGTGTGTTGGCCCACGAACTCGCCCATGTGAAGAACCGTGACATCCTCATCGCGACCATCGCAGCGACGCTCGCGGCTGCGCTGTCGCTCCTGGCTCGGATGGCCTTCTGGTCGAACCTCGGCGGGCGGCGCAGCAACGACAATCCGATCGCGGGCATCCTCGGCATCGTGTCGATCATCGTGGTGCCGATCGCCGCTGCCCTGCTGCAGATGGCGATCAGTCGCTCTCGTGAGTTCGAGGCCGACCGCGACGGCGCGGCCGCCACCGGATCCCCGCTTGCGCTCGCCTCGGCGCTCCAGAAGATCTCAGTGGGGACGCAGCGGCACCCGATGCAGGTGAATCCGGCGGTGTCCCAGCTTTTCATCTCTGATCCGATGAAATCGTTCAGTCGTGGGAGTCGCCAGGGCCAGTTCTCGAAGATGTTTTCGACGCACCCACCGGTCGATGAGCGCATCGAGCGGCTCGAGCGCATGGCAAGTGGCATCTACTAGCTGGCCCGACCGACTGGATCATGCTCCGCCGAGGGCAACCTCGTAGAGCTTCCACTCACCGGGGATCCCCTTGAGCGAGTGCACGCCGAACTCAGTGAACGAGATGCCCGAGCCGACGACCAGGTCCTTCACCGTGCTCGAGACCAGGACACCGCCGTGCTGCGCCTCGTCCATGACGCGTGAAGCGATGTGAACTCCGACTCCTCCGATGTCATGGTCCCTGACCTCGATCTCGCCCGTGTGGATCCCGACGCGAGCCACCACTCCGACGTCGGTGAGGAGCGACAGGGTCGCGATCGCGCATTGGATCGCTTGTGCGGGCCCATCGAACACGGCCAAACACCCGTCGCCGGTCATCTTCACCTCGCTCCCGCCGAAGCGATCGAGTTGGGATCGAACGATGCGGTCGTGATCCGCAAGCAGGTCGAGCCATCGCTCGTCGCCCATCTCGGATGCTCGTGCCGTCGAACCCACGATGTCGGACAGGAAGACCGTGGCGAGCATGCGCTTCGTTGCGATCGGCTCCGTTCGGCCCGTGAAGAACTCCTCGACGGCGTCGAGCACCGGGCCGAAGTCGCCAGCGTGGAACGGAAGGCTGTCGGAACCCTCGAGTTCGATCAGCTGCGCTCCGGCGATGTGGTCGGCGAGATAGGCACCGTGTGACGCACGGTGGTAGCGGGCGTCGCGCCTCGTCACGACGAGTGTCGGGGCCTGGATCGTTGGGAGGGCGGCTCGAACATCGGTCTCGGCGAACCAGTCGAAGGTTCGCCCGACGAGTCCGAGGGGAACGCACAGGCGTTGGTATCTCGTGAACCACGTGCGGAACCTGGGGTCGTCGGCAACCGACGGAGCGGTCAACTCGATGAGTGCTCCCGTCGTGCCGTGTTGTGCCTTGTACATCGCCGAGAGGGTCTCGGCGGCATCGGAGGGCACCCCGATCGGGTAGTCGGGCGCCCTCAGCACCCGGGCCATGCAGTTGACGAGCGCCATGGACACGACGCGCCCGGGGTCCAGTGCTGCCAGCATCATCGCGAAGAACCCGCCCTCGACGTCCCCGTAGACGTGCACCTGAGGCATGTCAGCGGCGTCGAGGACGGCGCGGATGTCCGCTACGTTCGACTCGATGGGCAGCCACGTGGAGCGATTGGGGATGGGGTCCGAGACACCCGATCCGATCATGTCGAAGTGCACCACGCGCCCCATCGTCCCGAGTCGGTCGAGGAACCGGGCGGCGGACGGTTCGTCCCATATCGCATCGAGGTTCGTGAGCGCGCTCGTGATGAAGACGATGTTCCTGGCTTCAGCGTCGGCACGTCCGAAGACCTGGTACGCGACGTTGCCATGGGGCGTGTCCACGTAGCGGGTCTCCGGACGGATACCGGATGGGGTGCTCGACATGGTGCGACGCTAGCCGCCTGTCCGGCCACCGCGGCGGCGAACCCAGGGTTCCAGTGGTCGAATACGGTCACTGGAGCCCACAGTTCGAACCTGCGACCAGTGTGAGCCCGACTCCGTGGCGTTCTGTGGGCTGGGTTGGTCGAATACGGTCACTGGAACCCTGGGTTCGCCCGCGCGATTCCATCTAGGCATGCCATCCGTGTCGTGATATACCTGACGTACAAGGGGAGTACCCCACAACGAGCAGCGCCGTCAATACGGTCGACAAGACCCGGCGTGCTGGCCCCTCGAGGGGCGGGAGAGACCTTCAGGACAGGACGTGTCCCACGGAGGTCATGAGGACGAAATGTCGATTCCCGCTCTCTTCATTCCACCGAACCCTGCTCGCGCGCGTCAGGACCCGATGCTCCTCGGACATACGGGGTTCCGTCGACACGCCGACGAGCAGCCTCCACGTGACGAACCGGAAGGACAGGCATAGCGCAGGAAAGGCGGACCGGTAATGGATCGATTCAAGAACATCCTCGTGGCGGCGTCTCCCGGCCACATCGAAGCGCTGACGCTGCGGGCCGCAGTGAAGCTCGCAAACACCAACGAAGCCCACCTGACCGTGATCGATGTCGTACCGCCCGTGCCCCGGCTGCGCAAGGTGCTCGAGGTCGAGGGCCGCGTCATCGATGTCGAGGCCGCGCTGCTGCACGATCGCGAGGAGCGGCTCCGGCGGCTCGTGGAGAACACGAGGGCCGGGGCAGGTACCGAGGTGAAGGTGATCGTCGGTGAGCCGTTCATCGAGGTGATCCGCCACGTCCTCACCCACGGCAACGATCTGGTCATGGTCGGTAGCGTTCCGGATCCCGAGAGCGACATCATGCACCTGCTGCGCAAGTGCCCGGTTCCCGTGTGGGTGATGCGCCCGTCGCAGGCCCGTGACCTCCGGCTGCTGGCACTGGTGGATCCAGATCCCGATGACCCGGTTCGCGACGGTTTGAACGATCTCGTCATGGAGTTGGCGACGTCACTGACCCGACGCGAGAACGCAACCCTGCACATCGGGCACGCCTGGAACCTCGCAGGCGAAGCCACGCTGCGGTCCTCGCCCTACGTGGCGCTTCCCGGCGGGATGGTCGATGTGATGGTCGAGTCCGTCGAATCGTCGCACCGTGAAGAGCTCGATTCACTGCTGGAGCGACACGGTGCGACCGAACTCGGAGCGACCGTGCACATGGTCACAGGTGAAGCCAGGGTCGCATTGCCCCTCTTGGCCGATCGGCTCGGCGTCGGACTCATCGTGATGGGCACCGTTGCACGAACCGGATTGAGCGGATTGATCATGGGCAACACGGCCGAGTCCATCCTGCGATCGGTGACGTGCTCGGTGCTGGCGGTCAAACCGAAGGGATTCGTGACGCCGGTCAAACCCGCCAAGGGCGCCCGACCCCAGACCACGAACGAGTAGCCGCCACGTGACACCCGGCGATGATGCACTGCGAGGATCGACGTCGCCCGTCGACGATTCGGAGGCCACAACGGTCGGACTGAGTTCGGGCGAGGCCGCCGCTCGGCTGGCCGAGAACGGTCCCAACCTGCTCCCCGAGGCCGTGATCGTGCCATGGTGGGTACGCGTCGGCCGCCAGCTGCGGAGTCCGATCATCTACATCCTGATCTTCGCCCTGGCGTTCGACGCAGTGATCTGGATCATCGAGGGGGCGAACGGTTGGCCGATCGAGTCGATCGCGATCCTGGTGATCCTGGCGTTCAACACCATCATGGGCGTATGGCAGGAGTATCGGGCCGAGGATGCCCTGGCTCGCCTCAAGGAGCTCGCTGAACCCCACGTGTCGGTACGGCGCGATGGCCGACTTCACGCGATCCCTGCGGCCGAGCTCGTCGTGGGGGACCTCGTCCGGGTGGAGGCCGGTGACCGGATCCCTGCCGACGGGGTGCTCACCGGTGACCAGGGTTTGATGGTGGACGAAGCGATGCTGACCGGTGAATCGGTGCCGGTCGAGCGGGCTGTCGGTGAGGAGGTGTTCTCCGGAACACTGGCGGTGCGGGGTCTCGCGTGGGTCGTGGTGACCCGAACCGGACCTGCGTCGGCGATGGGCCACATCGCAGGGATGTTGGCTGGCGTCGAGACGGAAGCGACGCCCCTCGAACGCCGATTGACCCACTTCGGACACCGCATCGCCCGCTGGGTGGCAGCCCTCGCCGTCGTCCTGATGGTGGTCGGCGTCGGTGTCGAGGGCATCGACCGCATCGACGAGGCGCTTCTCTTCGCCGTGGCCGTCGCTGTCGCCGCCGTACCGGAGGGGCTACCGGCGGTGTTGACCCTTACGCTGGCACTCGGCACCGAGCGCATGGCCAATCGCAAGGCGGTCGTTCGTCGGCTGTCCGCAGTCGAGGCACTCGGATCGGTCACGGCGGTCGCCACCGACAAGACCGGCACGCTCACCGAGAACACGATGACCGTCCGTTCGCTCGACACACCCGACCGGAGCCGTGCCCTGCTCGCCATGGTGTTGGCTGCCGAGGCCGAGCCGGACGGAGTATCGGGCGATCCCCTCGAAGTTGGCCTCTATGCCTACGCCGCCCAATGCGGCGTCGATCCGGCCCTCGAGCGTGGACGCCACACGAGGCTCTCGGAGCGTCCGTTCGACTCGGAGTGGAAGTACATGCGGGTGACAGTGCATCACGATGGCGAGACTGCGTCCTATCTGAAGGGCGCACCCGAGGTCATCCTCGCCGCGAGCCGACTCACCGATGACCAGCGGACGGCATGGCTCGCAGAGGTGGAGGCGGCCGCGGCCGATGGCAACCGTGTCCTTGCGCTGGCCTGGGCCGAAGGGGAGACCGAGGATGACGTCACCTGGCTCGGCATCGTTGCGCTGTGGGATCCTCCCCGACCCGAGGTGCCCGCGGCCATCGCCGCGACGAGGCGTGCCGGCATCCGAGTACTGATGATCACCGGCGATCATCCCGCAACGGCCAAGGCAGTCGCGCATGCCATCGGTATCGACTCCGACGCGGTGATGACGGGCGACGAGCTCGATCGGTTGAGTGCCGACGAGCTTGCCCATCGGGTGCGAGACGTCGGCGTGTTCGCACGGGTCAACCCCGAGCACAAACTCGCACTGGTCGAGGCGCTCCGGGCGAACGGTGAGATCGTTGCGATGACCGGCGACGGCGTCAACGACGCCCCTGCACTGAAGCGAGCCGACATCGGTGTCGCCATGGGACAGCGCGGCAGCGATGTCAGCCGCGAGGTCGCCGATCTGGTGCTCCTCGATGACAACTTCGCCACGATCGCGGCCGCCGTCGAGGAGGGTCGCGGCATCTACGCCAACATCCTCAAATTCATCCGTTTCCTGTTCTCCACGAACGTGGCGCTGGTCCTCCTCATCGCCATCGGCGTCACCGGTGCCGCGATCCTGAACCTCAGGGACGACGCGGGGAACCTCCTCGTGCCGCTTCTCGCCGTCCAGCTGTTGTGGATCAACATCATCGCCGATGGGCCTCCGGCGCTGGCACTCGGCCTCGATCGCAACCCCGGCATGATGCGGCAGCGTCCTCGTTCACCGTCGGCTCCTTTACTCACGCCAGCGGGACTCCGTTTCATCTTCACGACCGGGGGTCTCAAGGCAGGCGTAGGCCTTGCGTTGTTCTTCGGCCTGCCGGCCCTCGGCTACGCAGCCGCCGTGATCCAAACGGCCGTGTTCCTGTACGAATCCCTCGCGCAGTTGGCCTTCGCGTACCCCGCTCGACGGATCCACACCCGACCGACCCCGAACCGCGTCCTCAACGTCATCGTGGTGGCAAGCGTCGTCCTCCAGATCCTCACGATCACGTTCGCCCCGTTGCGCACCATGCTCGGACTCGTGCCCCTCCCGGGGTCGGTTCTCGCCATGGTCGTTGCGGCGCTGTTGATCACGGTGATCGGCGCAGAAACCTGGACGCGCCGCTCCCGTCACTCGATGGACGTGGCCCCGTAGCGACCTTTCGGCCGTTCTCTCCAGAGCCTCCTCCGGGATTCGAACCTAAAGACTCTACGCAGCATCACGCCGGTGGCCCGTGGTGCTGGCCTGGTCCCAGCTCGTAGGCAGGAGACGTCGCGAGCCTGCGAGCGGTCCGTGTCTAGGTCTTGACGCAGGATCATGTGGGTTTCCCGTCTCGCTTGGGCTGGTCCCAGCTCGTGGGCAGGAGAGGTCGCGAGCTATGCGAGCGTTCGGGGTTGGACCCCTTCCAGGAAAGCGGTAGGGGTCACGGAAACGACGAGAACGACCTTTCGGCCGTTCTCTTGAGAGCCTCCTCCGGGATTCGAACCAAGAGTCTTGGCGCAGCATCACGCCGGTGGCCCGTCTGGTGTGGCCTGGTCCCAGCTCGTAGGCAGGAGGGGTCGGGAGCGTGAGCGAGCGTTCGGGTGTTGGACCCCTTTCCAGGAAGGATTGCAGGGGTCGTGGAAACGAAGGGAACGACCCTGGGGGCCGTTCTCTCAAGAGCCTCCTCCGGGATTCGGACCAAGGGTCTTGGCGCAGCATCACGCCGGTGGCCCGTCTGGTGTGGCGGGCGATCTCCGAGATCGTCCAACCCTGCCTCCTCAATGCATGGATCTCCACGTCTTCCTCATGTGTCAACATCAGGCAGGGGTTCCTCTCCTCGCCGGCCGGTCATAGCTGACAGCCAGCTTGGAGAGGACCCCACCCAACAACGGGTACTCCCTCTCAGGAGGTGGGGAATTTCAGTGAGCAGGTCTGGGGAGATTCAATGAGCGTGGTCAGGTACCCACCGAGATGGGAAGCGCGCGTATACGTCGATCCTGGAGCGTCTGGCGGGCCTCGCGGTGTTGACGAGTGTCCTCTGGACGGGTTGTCGGCTGCAGTTTACGATTCCTTAAACGCCACCCGTCCAAGGGGATGTCCTGCCATGCTGATGCTGGCGACTCGTTCATTCATCCGATTGGTCTGCCTTGCTGCTGTTGCTGCAGCGGTTCTGACCCCGCTCGCAGCGGACGCGGAGAGTCCGTGGGAGGTGGAGCAGGCCGCCGAAGCCGTTGGTGAACAGTGGTTTCGCGGCGTAGGTGTCCACACGATTTCCCAGGACGGACACGTCCTTGATCGAGAGGTATCTGCTTGGGTCTCGACCGATAGACGATACCGGATCATCGTCTCGTCTCCTGATGGGTCTTCTGAGGAGGTGATCTACGACGGTCACGTGCAGAGAGCGATCATCTCGCCCGGCTATGGGGAGCCTTCGTTCACCGTGATTGGGGATGGCATCGGTCACTACGTCATGAAGGCATTCGAGGGTCGGTCGAAGGCAGCGATGACGAGTGATGTGGAGCTTGCTCGGAACGCCAGCGGGGACTTCGCCACCCTCGATGTGGCATGGACGGAAACAGCTGCGAATGCCGGCATCCTTACCCCAACGGGCGGTGCGTACCCACCAGTGGTCGAGGGTGGGGCACCTGCTGGGCCAGCGACTCGGAGCAGCGACGACCGCACAGCAACGTTCTCCGGGATCACAGGACCGTGCGTTGACGCCTACAACTTCCGCAACCTGAGCACTGGGTACTTCCGAGGGACGAGCACAGCGCTCAGCGCTTGTCACTACGTGAGCGTGACGCTTCGCCAGAACTCGCAGTCTCAAGGTGGTGGCGGTTTCTGCCAGACAATCGGTTACATGGGCACCTCGGGAGTCAAGACCGGCTTCGCATCGAAGTACGGCTACACGGCAGTCGCCAACAACCCGAAGACGTGCTCCACCCATGACGGATGGGACATCGACTGGGCCCAGTGGGTCAACGGACGGGGACTGAATGGGTATCCGAACTAGCAGGAGGCTTCGCCTGGGTGGGCTTGCGATTGTGCTTGTCCTTGCCGGCTGCGGAACGTCCGTGTCCACAGCGTCGCAGGTGACGGTTCCGGAGTCGGCTCACGAGGATGTCCAGCGACTGGGTGCCAACTCGACCGGAAGGGACGACATCTCCCAGGACCTGTGGGTGGAGATTGCTACTCGGGCGTGCAACGACGGTGCGTGGGATTGGGATGTCGCAGCGCAGATCTCTGACGAGATGATCGGCGATGTCCACCCGAACGCACCGGAGCAGGCTGGCCCGCAGGCGGTCTGGTTGCTCCTGACGGTGGCGTGCCACGATCTGATCCCGGATGACGCAATCGAGCGAGGCCCCCCAGGGCTGGACTCCAACTGACGGCGATACCCGGCTGGCCCAGAGGGTGAACCGGTCCGGGTCTTCCGGAGGCTCCACTTCCTGAGCGGATGGAGTCATGTCAAGTTCAAACCGCCGTCGGTGCCGAGGTCGTTGATGATGTAGAACCGTCCTTGTGATGGCCGTTACACCGACACGGTGGCGCATCCGTCGCCGTTGAAGTCGCCTGCGATCGGGATGTCACCGGGTTCCCGAAGAAGAAGCTCAGGTCTGCGGTGCCTTGGGTGTTCGTGTTGCGCAGATACACCATGCCGTCGCTTTGGCGGTACAGCCCGGGGTGTCGAGCCTTGTCGCAGGATCATGTGGGTGGCCCGTCTCGCTTGGCCTGGTCCCAGCTCGTTGGCGGGAGGCGTCGCGAGCCTGCGAGCGTTCTGGTGTTGGACCCCTTTCCGGGAAGGTGGTAGGGGTCCCGGAAACGGAGAGAACGACCCTTGGGGGCCGTTCTCGTCAGAGCCTCCTCCGGGATTCGAACCTGAAGACTCGACGCAGCATCACGCCGGTGGCCCGTCTCGCTTGGCCTGGTCCCAGCTCGTTGGCGGGAGGCGTCGCGAGCCTGCGAGCGTTCTGGTGTTGGACCCCTTTCCGGGAAGGTGGTAGGGGTCCCGGAAACGGAGAGAACGACCCTTGGGGGCCGTTCTCGTCAGAGCCTCCTCCGGGATTCGAACCTGAAGACTCGACGCAGCATCACGCCGGTGGCCCGTCTCGCTTGGCCTGGTCCCAGCTCGTTGGCGGGAGGCGTCGCGAGCCTGCGAGCGTTCTGGTGTTGGACCCCTTTCCGGGAAGGTGGTAGGGGTCCCGGAAACGGAGAGAACGACCCTTGGGGGCCGTTCTCGTCAGAGCCTCCTCCGGGATTCGAACCTGAAGACTCGACGCAGCATCACGCCGGTGGCCCGTCTCGCTTGGCCTGGTCCCAGCTCGTTGGCGGGAGGCGTCGCGAGCCTGCGAGCGTTCTGGTGTTGGACCCCTTTCCGGGAAGGTGGTAGGGGTCCCGGAAACGGAGAGAACGACCCTTGGGGGCCGTTCTCGTCAGAGCCTCCTCCGGGATTCGAACCTGAAGACTCGACGCAGCATCACGCCGGTGGCCCGTCTCGCTTGGCCTGGTCCCAGCTCGTTGGCGGGAGGCGTCGCGAGCCTGCGAGCGTTCTGGTGTTGGACCCCTTTCCGGGAAGGTGGTAGGGGTCCCGGAAACGGAGAGAACGACCCTTGGGGGCCGTTCTCGTCAGAGCCTCCTCCGGGATTCGAACCCGGGACCCCTTCCTTACCATGGAAGTGCTCTACCACTGAGCTAAGGAGGCACATCTTCGTTCGTGCTTCGGTTGTGCGAACTCGGCGGGCCTCCTACCTCATCCGTCCAACGTTACGCGTGCCGGGAGAAGGATTCGAACCTCCGAAGGTGATTACCAACAGATTTACAGTCTGCTCCCTTTGGCCACTTGGGTATCCCGGCAGGGGTGCCGCTCCCGAACGGGAGCGTGGGCGAGGATAGCGGGGTCGACGACTGAGCGATCGGCTCAGACGGGCGAACCTCCCGACAGCACCTGGTTCTTCTCGTCGACCATCACGAGGATCGGCTGGGTCGGCACTCCACCATCCGGCACCTCCTCGTAGCGGTACGTCATGATGATGACGAGGTCGCCGGGTTCCCCGAGCCTTGCGGCTGCGCCGTTGAGGCCGACGATGCCCGATCCGGGTTCCCCTTCGATCACGTAGGTGGTGAACCGGGCACCGTTGTTGACGTTGACCACATCGATCGTCTCGAACTGGGCCATGGAGGCCGCATCCATCAGATCGCGATCGAGGGTGAGCGAGCCTTCGTAGTGGAGTTCGGTCTGGGTGATCGTTGCCCGATGCACCTTGGAGCGCAGGAACTGTCGCATGCGTGGGTGACTCCCTGAATGGTGAATCCCGTCGGACGGGATGATATCGGCACCTCCGAGGTACGGCGCAGCCCGTTGCCCAGGGTTCGGCCACGATCCGGTCGGTCGATTGCGTCAGTAGGAGCGCTCATATCTATACTCCCCGCCAGCTTCCAACCCCCTCGTTCCCCTTCATCGGTGGTGCCCGGGGTGTCGGGTGACCGGCAGGGAGTCGGTCGGGTCCGATCCCGACCCTGTGCCGCGTGAGCGGTGCGACGCACACGGCGGCGTAGCTCAGTCGGTAAGAGCGCTCGACTCATAATCGAGAGGTCGGCAGTTCAAGTCTGCCCGCCGCTACGCATACGCAACAGCCACCAAAGACATCAGGTTCGGGAGGACCAGACCATGGCGAAAGCAAAGTTTGAGCGGACGAAGCCGCATGTGAACATCGGGACGATGGGTCATATTGATCATGGGAAGACGACGTTGACGGCTGCGATTACGAAGACGTTGGCTGAGGCTGGTGTTGGGTCGTCGGCGTATACGGCGTTTGAGGATATTGATAAGGCTCCTGAGGAGCGTGAGCGTGGGATCACGATTGCGATTGCTCATGTGGAGTATGAGACGGTGAATCGTCACTATGCGCATGTGGATATGCCTGGGCATGCGGATTATGTGAAGAACATGATTACGGGTGCTGCGCAGGTGGATGGCGCGATTTTGGTGGTGTCTGCTGCTGATGGTCCGATGCCTCAGACGCGTGAGCATGTGTTGTTGGCGCGTCAGGTGGGTGTGCCGGCGATTGCGGTGTTCATGAACAAGGTTGATCAGGTCGATGATGATGAGTTGTTGGATCTGGTGGAGCTCGAGGTTCGTGATTTGTTGAATGAGTATGAGTTCCCTGGTGATGATGTGCCGGTGGTGCGGGGGTCTGCGTTGAAGGCTCTCGAGGGTGATGTGGATGCTGCTGCGCAGATCATGGAGTTGATGGATCAGGTTGATTCGTATATCCCTGAGCCTGAGCGTGAGACGGATAAGCCGTTTGCGATGCCGATTGAGGATGTGTTTTCGATCACGGGTCGTGGGACGGTGGTGACGGGCCGTATCGAGCAGGGTGTGTTGAAGGTTGGGGACCAGGTCGAGATCATTGGTTTGCGTGATGTGCAGACGACGACGGTGACGGGGATCGAGATGTTCCGGAAGCTGTTGGATGAGGGTCGTGCTGGTGACAATGTGGGTTTGTTGTTGCGGGGTATCGGGAAGGATGATGTGGAGCGTGGTCAGGTGATTGCTGCTCCGGGTTCGATTACGCCGCATACCGATTTCGAGGGGAATGTGTACATCCTGACGAAGGATGAGGGTGGTCGTCACAATCCGTTCTTTGATGGGTATCGCCCGCAGTTCTATTTCCGGACGACGGATGTGACGGGTGAGGTGAAGTTGCCTGAGGGCACCGAGATGGTGATGCCTGGTGACAACACGGAGATGACGGTGCATTTGGGGAAGCCGATTGCGATGGATGAGGGTTTGCGTTTCGCGATCCGTGAGGGTGGCCGCACGGTGGGTGCTGGCCGTGTGACGAAGATCATCAACTAGAAGAAGCTGTGAGCTTTGAGCTTTGAGCTTTGAGCCAACGAACACGACGAGCTCAGAGCTCATAGCTCATAGCTCATGACAACGAACGAAGTGAGTTAAAGACAATGGCTAGTGACAAGAGGCCGCCGATCACCTTGGCTTGTGAGGGATGCAAGCGGCGCAACTACGTCACCACCAAGAACAAGACGAACACGAGGGAACGCCTCGAGCTTCGCAAGTTCTGCAAGTGGTGCCGTGAGACGACGCCGCACCGAGAGACGCGGTAGTCACCTGCCGCAGCCGACACGACCGGTCGATTCGACCGATCGGCCCACGAGGGGGTCCGCCACGTGGCGGACCCCCTCCGCGTGCACCGGCCGAGCCGGTAGTGTCCGGGGGCCATGCTCGACGACATCACCTCTCCGCTCGACCTCCAGGACGCAACCCTCGGGCCCGTCGCCGTGTCGGTGACCGCCGACCGGATCGCGTTCTATGTCGATGCCACGGGCGACGTCGGTGACCGCTGGGGGAGCGAGGCGCCTCCAGGGTTCGCATCGGTCCTGCTGTTCGCCGTCGCCGACCTCTTCCTCCATCACCCGAGGGTCGTGCCGTTCACGGCAACGCTTCTCCACGTCGACCAGTCGTTCACCTACCTCGCACCCATCCGGGCCGGATCGACGATCACCATGGGGGGAACGATCACCCGAGTACGCGAGCGTGCCGGGTCGTACTTCGTCACGTTCGATGCAGAGGGTCGCGACGACACCGAGGTCGTGATCACCTCGACATCGACATTCGTGCTGTCGGACCAACAGGCCCCGGCTCCCGAGGCCGAGTTCACGGAGCCCGCGGCACGGGCCAAGGCCGGTGACGTGGGATCCGAGCGTTCGGCCAGCCGCCACGACTTGGTCCGCTATGCGGCGGCCACCAGGGACTTCAATCCGCTGCACTGGGATCATGACACGGCGATCGACTCCGGACTGCCTGGCACCGTGGTCCACGGCCTGTTGATGTACGCATGGATGATGCAGGAGGCGGCAGCCGCGTGCGACGGGGCGCCGATCGCTGCGGCCAAGGTGCGGTTCCGTTCTGCGCTCCATCCGGGGCAACCGGCATCGATCGCGGTCGAACCGCACGAGGGTGGGGCCTCGGTGTCGCTGACCAGGGATGGCGTCCCACTCGTCACGGGCACCGCTACCGTGGCCCCCGCACAGGAGTAACGGCATGGAACGCGAACGGGTCGAACCTCTACAGCCGCACGATCTCATCGATCAGGCCCGCTCGGGTGACCGGGACGCCTTCGGCGAGCTCGTGCGGATCCACCAGCACGAGGTGTACACGTTGGCCGTTCGATTGGTGCGCGATCGCGACATGGCGTCGGATGTGACCCAGGATGCATTCGTCCGCGCCTGGCGTGCCATGCCGAAGTTCCGTGGCGATGCGAAGTTCTCGACGTGGTTGCACCGCATCACGGTGAACACGGCCTGGACACATCGCACCAGGCGCAACCGTGTACGCCTCGACCCGCTCGAGTCCCTCGCCTCGGAACCCGAGTCGGCTGCGCTCCAACCGGAGCGGGCTGGCGAGGCGGTTGCCGTACGTCCATCCATCGAGGAAGCCCTCATGGACCTGTCGTCGTCGGTGCGATCCGTCGTCGTGCTCAAGGACATCTACGACTGGTCACATGCCGAGATCGCAGACCACCTCGACATCTCGGTCACCGCAGCGAAGGTGCGACTCCACCGTGGCCGCAAGGAGCTGCGCGAGCGGCTTCGCCCGTGGAAGGATGGTGCCCCGTGAAGGCGCGGTGTGTGCCGGTGACCGCCACCTTGTCCACACGAGGGGAGAGCGGGCTCACCGGACGCCAGCACCGCCACATCGACGGGTGCTTTGCGTGTCGCAGTGAGCTCTCGGCACACCGGGCGATCGGCGAGACCATGCATCGACTCCGCTTCGAGACCCTGTATGCCCCTGCCGAGATCCTCCCGGGGGTGATGGACCGTATCGGGCCCTGGGCGGTTCCCGAACACGGTGAGGAGGCGGAGCGGAACCTCCATCTCGTCACCGCGGCAGCCGTTGCGACGGCTGCGACAGCGGCCGCGGCCGGTACGGCCGTGCTGGTTCGGTTGTATCGGCACCGAGCCGCGTGACCCACCACGAGTCCGGCGAGTCGGTTTACACTTCCAAGGAGGGGTACATATACTCCCCGACCGGGCCCACGCCGGCCGGAGGGGTGTAGCTCCAATTGGCAGAGCGCCGGTCTCCAAAACCGGATGTTGTGGGTTCGAGTCCCGCCACCCCTGCGAACGACTGAGGAGTAGTTCCTTGAACCGTGAGATGCGACGCCTCCAGGCGAAGGAAGAAGAGCGAGCGAAGAAGCGCCGCTCCGAGGGCGCGCGCCAGGGCAAGAAGGGTCCGAAGGAGGAGCTCAGCCTCATCCAACGAGTACGTAAGTACTTCAAGGAAGTCCGCAGCGAGCTCAAGAAGGTCAACTGGCCGACCCGCGAGGAACTCACCACCTACTCCATCGTGGTGTTCGGAATGACCACCGTCCTCACCCTCGTCGTGTTCGGCATGGACTGGGGCTTCAACAAGCTCGTCATTTCCGTCCTGGATGCGATCACCTGATGGCCGATACCGTGGAAGACATCGTGACCGAGGTCGACGTCGTCGAGGAGATCGTCGAACCCAAACCGCTGAGCCCCTACGACCTGCCGGGTGCGTGGTACGTGATCCATTCGTACTCGGGCTACGAGAACAAGGTCAAGGCGAACCTCGAGACCCGGGTCCGCTCGATGCACATGGAGGACAAGGTCTTCGATGTCGTCATCCCGATGGAGGATGTCGTCGAGTACAAGAACGGCAAGAAGGTCACCGTGGAACGCAAGAAGTTCCCCGGCTACGTGCTCGTGCGCATGTACATGGACGACGACTCGTGGTACGCCGTGCGCAACACGCCGAACGTGACGGGTTTCGTCGGATCGGGCACCAAGCCCAGCCCACTGTCGAGGCGCGAGGTCGAACGAATCCTCGGTGTCGAGAAGGAAGAGGGCACCAAGAAGGACAAGCCGACCTTCAAGCCTGCGTGGGAAGTCGGCGAGACCGTCCGGGTCGTCGAAGGACCGTTTGCAGACTTCAACGGCGTCATCGAGGACATCAACATCGACCAGTCGAAGGTCCGAGTGCTCGTCGACATCTTTGGTCGTGAGACGCCGGTCGAACTCAACTTCGACCAGATCATCAAGTACTGAATCAAGGAACTGAACCATGGGCCGCAAGAAACTCATGACCGTGCTCAAGTTGCAGATCCCCGCGGGAGCGGCAAGCCCAGCTCCGCCTGTGGGTCCTGCACTCGGCCAGCACGGTGTGAACATCATGGACTTCGTCCAGGCGTACAACAACGCAACACAGGCGCAGTCCGGGACGATCATCCCCGTCGAGATCTCGATCTACGAGGATCGTTCGTTCACCTTCGTCACCAAGACACCGCCAGCAGCCGTGCTCCTGCGCCAGGCGGCCAAGATCGAGAAGGGATCCGGCGTTCCCCACAAGGAGAAGGTCGGGACCGTCACGAAGGCACAGGTCAAGGAGATCGCCGAGACCAAGATGCCTGACCTGAACGCCAACGACATCGACAACGCCATGCTGATCATCGAGGGCACCGCCCGATCGATGGGTCTGGTCGTCGTCGACGCATGAATAGAGCTCTGAGCTCTGAGCTCTGAGCTGTGAGTGGGTCCCGGCCTCGTTCCGGTGACTCGTTGCTCAAGGCTCAGAACTCAAGGCTCCTCATAGTGGAAGGGCCCCGGGTCCGTTACACCACGAAAGGAATCATCATGGCCATTGCCAAGAAACGTGCCGATGTCGATCGTCGCTACGACAAGGACGCCTTGTACACCCCCGTCGACGCCGTCGACCTCGTCAAGACGCTCGCCTACGCGAAGTTCGACGAGTCGATCGACGTCGTGTTCCAACTCGGGATCGACCCGAGGCAGGCCGATCAGATCGTCCGTGGAACCGTCTCGCTTCCCCACGGAACCGGCAAGGACGTACGGATCGCCGTGTTCGCCAACGACCAGCTGAAGGACGCCGAGGAAGCCGGAGCCGACATCGTCGGTGGCCAGGACCTCGCCGACGAGATCGCTGCAGGCAGGGACCTCGACTGGGACGTCACCATCGCCACGCCAGACATGATGCCGATCGTCGGCAAGCTCGGACAGGTCCTGGGACCGCGTGGCCTCATGCCGAACCCCAAGTCGGGCACCGTGACCAAGGATGTCGCGGCAACCGTGCAGGCGTTCAAGGCCGGCCGGGTCGAGTATCGCAACGACCGGTACGGGAACGTGCACGTGCCCATTGGTCGTGTGTCGTTCGAACCCGACAAGCTGATCGACAACTTCGCAGAGATCTCTCAGGAGATCAGGCGGGCACGGCCTGCATCGTCGAAGGGGAAGTACATCCAGCGCATCGCGGTGTCATCCACGATGGGTCCGGGCATCAAGATCGATACGGTGGCCGTCGAGGACCTTCTCAAGTCGAGGGTCTGACAGGCCACCCACGAAGGGACGGCGCGAGCTCGTACGCGCCGTTTTTTCGCGTTCTGGTCCGTTTGCCGCTGCTGACCGGTCTTCAGTGACCTGGCTTCCTGATTATGGGTTGACATCGCCGACGTGCACGGCGAGCATACGAATCAGATAGCAGGGGAGCGTTGGAGGAAGGCAAACAGAGGCGATCCACCACCGTCTCGAGGTGGTACTGGCGCTTCGGACCACGCAGGTCGGCCCCTACCCCGACCATCCGGAGTGACACAGCGAGTTGATGGCTTCCTGGCCCGCCGTCTTCTCGAACCTCAATGGACCACCGCCTCCGCCAGCGCTCCCCGCGCTATCGATTTCTGAGCTGTGAGTTTTGAGTTCTGAGTTCTGAGCCATGAGCGCTCAACTCAAAGCTCAAGGCTCAGAAGCTCAAAGCTCGCTAACCGCCGTAGGCGGGTAGCATCGCCCAACAACCTCATACCGACCCGAGACCGTTGGGGCCCTCCGAGGGCATAAGCATCCAACGCAGGCCGATCCTCCAAGGAAGCTCCTGTACGTCTTGCGTCGGGGGCTTTGATCGTTTCAGGGCTCGATGGGGTCGCAAGACGAGAGTCCGTTGAGGAGGACGACACATGCCACGACCCGAGAAGGTCCAGGCTGTCGCTGAAATCAAAGAGCGTATCGAAGGGGCACAAGCCGTGTTCCTCGCCGAGTACGCCGGTCTTTCGGTCAAGGCTCAGCAGCAACTCAGGCGGGCCCTTCGTGCCAACGGGGCCGAGTTCAAGGTCGTCAAGATGACCCTCGCCCGCCGGGCAACCGATGCCCTCGACATCGAGTCCCTCGACGAACTCCTCCTCGGTCCGACCGGGATGGCATTCGCCGACGGGGATCCCGTGGGTGCGGCGAAGGTCCTGAAGGACTTCGCCAAGGACCACGAGGTGTTCAACGTGAAGGGCGGATTGCTCGGCGCGGAGTACCTGTCACCGGAGAAGATCTCCGAACTCGCCGAGATCGAGCCACGCGAGGTCCTCCTCGCAAAGCTCGCCGGGGCCATGAAGGCACCGATGGCGAACCTCGCGGGTCTGATGGCTGCCCTGCCGCGCAACACGGCCTCCGTGCTCCAGCAGTTGCTGGAGAAGAAGGAAGCCGAGGCGCCATCGGTTGCGTCCGAAGCGGCACCCGCCGTTGACGAATCCGTCGTCGACGAGGCAGCAGGTGCTGCTCCCGAGGCCGAGGCGGATGACGCTGCACCCGAGCCGGACGCGCAGGCACCCACGCAGGACGTGGATGCCGGGGCGGACGACGATGCCGAGACCGAAGACGATTCCGATGCGACCGTCGAGGCTGCCGCCGAGGCAACCGAAGACGACGACACCGAAGACGAACAAGAAGAGGCGTCCGACGACGCCGAGGAGAAATGATCATGGCGAAGACGACAACTGAGAAGTTGCTCGAGACCTTCGAGGAGATGACCGTCCTCGAGCTCTCGGAGTTCCTCAAGGCATTCGAGGAGAAGTTCGAGGTGACTGCTGCCGCACCGGTGGCGGTTGCCGCGATGGCTCCGGGCGCCGGCGATGCCGGTGCAGCTGCCGAGGAAGAGAAGGACGAGTTCGACGTGGTGCTCACGGGCGCCGGTGAGAAGAAGATCCAGGTGATCAAAGAGGTCCGTGGACTCACGAGCCTCGGTCTCAAGGAAGCCAAGGAGCTCGTCGATAGTGCTCCGTCGAACATCCTCGAGGGTGTCGACAAGGAGACGGCCGAGAAGGCCAAGGAAGCCATCGAAGGTGCTGGCGGCAGCGTCGAGCTGAAGTAGCAACGAGGCGGCGACTTTCGCCGCCGTATCGGCGCTCCGTTGCGAGGGCAGGTACACGAGCGTGAGACCCCGGGGTCGGCCCCCGGGGTCTCACGCGCTTCTCGCATGGTCGCTTGGCCAGCGAGGCGAGTCTTCGTAGAGTCGGACGGATGGCCGAACTCGATCACGACATCCAGCGGTACTACGAGGCCGACTGGGACGAGGACGCCCGGCTACGGTCGGGCCTGAACGAACTCGAGTTGATCCGAACCCGAGAACTGATCCGCCGCGAGCTCCACGGTCGCAACCTGCGGATCCTCGATGTCGGCGGCGCCAGCGGGATCCACGCCGAGTGGCTACTCGATGACGGGCATACGGTCGAACTCGTCGATCCGGTGCCGCTTCACGTCGAGCAGGCCGAGGCGGCCCTCGGTGATCGGGATGCATTCTCGGCACGGGTCGGCGATGCCCGATCCCTCGGGGATCCGACCGACCTCTACGACGTCGTGTTGCTGCTGGGGCCGCTGTATCACCTGCCCGAACGATCCGACAGACTCCTCGCCCTGACCGAGGCCATCCGAGTCTGCCGACCCGCGGGCCGCGTCGTGGTTGCGGCGATCTCGCGATTCGCCTCCTTGTTCTCAGGGCTGACGCAGGACGAATACCACGTTCCCGAGTTCCGCTCCGTCATCGAACGCGACCTCGATGAAGGGCAGCATCGCAACGTACCCGGCCGCGACTATTTCACGACGGCCTTCTTCCACCATCCCGACGAGCTGCGATCGGAACTCGAGGAGGCCGGTCTCGAGGACGTGCGCATCGTCGCCGTCGAGTCGGTGCTCGGAGCGCTTCCGGGTCTCGCCGGTGACTGGATGGATCCGCATCGCCGAGCGATTCTGCTCGACCTCATCGGCCGGGTGGAAGAGGAGCCGTCCCTGCTCGGCATCGGCCCTCACCTGCTCGCCCTCGCCCACACCCCGGTCGCTACGGACTCCTGACACTCACCCTTCGAGGATGAACTCCGTGAGGTGCCGGATCGTCCTGCCGCTCCCCGCCGCTCGGACGTGACCCTTGCCGGGCAGGATGATCGATCGACCCGACGGTATACGATCGGCCGTGTCCCGCAGGATCGCAGCGGAGTTCAGCTCGTCGTGGTCGCCGCCGATGATGAGGGTCGCTGCCCCGATCGAACAGAGACGATCCGTGATGTCGAATCGATCCTCGGCATCGAGGGTCACCAGCATGTCCGACGGGTCATCCGGCGACAGCGTGGGTCCGAGCGACCACAGCAGCGTCGACAGAGCGAACTTCGCCGGTGGGGTCGCGACGAGTGAGCGTCCGAAGATGCTCCACGCGGTCCGATGCTCACCGGCGAGGATGAGGTATCCGAACGCTCGTTGCACCGCGCGACCGCGGTCGGACAGTCGGGATCCGGCTGCCACGACGACGAGGCGGCGGACGAGGTCGGGATGGTCGACCGCGAACTGGAGGGCCACCGACCCTCCCGTCGATGTCCCCACCAACGGCACCGGGCCACCGATGTCGCAGCGGATCGCCTCGGCGTAGTCGCGAGCAAGGTCGGCCATGTCGGTGCCCCGCGCGAGTCCCGGACGACGGGCGAGCACATGGATCCGGTGGTGTCGGGCGAGGACGCGGAACATCCGCACCTGGAAGTACCGATCGGCGCCCTTGGGCACCTCGTTCGTCATCGTCAGTCCGGGGAAGACGACCAACGGCGGTCCGTCCCCGAACGCGAGGAACGGCAAACCATTGGACGTGTGCCCGACCGAGGACCCCATGGCCCCACGCTACGCGCATGGGCGTCCATGGTCCACGGTTCGATCGCCACGGAGGCGAAAGGAACGATGAACCGTGAACCGGACACCGACTCGAATGGTTGACCATTGGCGTCCGCTGCGGTATCGTTTCGGCAACAGTTGAAGACCTTTTCACGACTCTCCAGGGGCAGAGCCGGGGTAGCGCTGCGCTATCCCGGATTTGTGCTATTCTTTCCCCTTCGCCCGTAACTGCTCCCAGCTTCGCCCTGCTTTGCTGGCACCTATATGAGGAGGATCCGCGTTGGCCCGTGCGCGTTCCCACCGTCTTTCGTTCGCCAAGATCCCCGAAGTCCAGGACCTGCCCGATCTCCTCGGGATCCAACGGGAATCCTTCCAAGCCTTCATGGAGACCGGGCTCAAGCAGATGTTCGACGAGGTCTCGCCGATCGAGGACTTCACCGGCAACCTCGCACTCCAGCTCACCGATCATCGTTTCGACGAGCCACCCCTGACGATCGAGGAAGCGAAGGACAGGGACGCCAACTACTCGCGTCCGCTGTTCGTCACGGCCCGCTTCCTCAACAAGGAGACCGGCGAGATCAAGGAGCAGCAGGTCTTCCTCGGCGATTTCCCGATGATGACCGACAACGGCACGTTCATCATCAACGGCACCGAGCGTGTCGTCGTGAGCCAACTCGTGCGCAGCCCCGGCGTCTACTTCGATGGAACGCTCGACAAGACGTCCGGCAGGTACCTGTACTCGTCCAAGGTGATCCCGGGCCGCGGTGCGTGGCTCGAGTTCGACATCGACAAGAAGGACACCATCGGCGTTCGTGTCGACCGCAAGCGCCGGCAGTTCGTCAGTACCTTCCTGCGCGCCCTCGGAATCGCGGAGACGGACGAGGAGATCATCGCCCTGCTCGGTGACAACGAGCTCGTGCGCAACACCCTCGAGAAGGACCCGACGTCGACGAAGGACGAAGCCCTGCTCGACCTCTACCGCAAGCTCCGACCCGGAGAGCTCACGACGGTCGAGTCGGCGCGCAGCCTCATCAAGACGCTGTTCCGAACCCCGAAGCGCTACGACCTGACGCGAGTCGGTCGCTACAAGGTGAACCAGAAGCTCGGCGGCGATGCCTCCACCGAGATGCTCGACGCCTACCGCGCCGACGAGCAGGGACTCATCACCGACGAGGACATGGTCAACACGATCCTCTACCTCATGGCACTGCACGAGGGCAAGGACGGCTATCGCGTCGACGACATCGACAACTTCCAGAACCGCCGCATCCGCACGGTGGGGGAGTTGATCCAGAACCAGATCCGCGTCGGCCTCACCCGCCTCGAGCGAGTCGTGCGTGAGCGCATGACGACCCAGGATCCGGAGGCGATCACGCCCCAGACCCTCATCAACATCCGGCCCGTGGTGGCGTCGATCAAGGAGTTCTTTGGAACGTCGCAGCTCAGCCAGTTCATGGACCAGCCGAACCCGCTCGCCTCGATCACCCACCGTCGTCGCCTCTCGGCGCTCGGCCCCGGTGGCCTCTCCCGTGAGCGCGCAGGTTTCGAGGTTCGCGACGTGCACCCCTCGCACTACGGACGCATGTGCCCGATCGAGACCCCCGAAGGTCCCAACATCGGCCTCATCGGCTCGTTGGCGTCCTACGCACGAGTGAATCGTTTCGGTTTCATCGAGTCCCCCTACCGCAGGGTGGAGAACGGCAAGGTCACGGCGAAGGTCGACTACCTCACGGCATCCGAGGAAGAGGGCCACATCATCGCCCAGGCGAACGCCGTACTCAACGACGACGGCTCGTTCGTGAACGATCGCATCCTCGTCCGCAAGACGGGTGGTGAGGTCGACACGGTCAACGCCGATCAGGTCGACTACATGGATGTGTCCCCCAAGCAGGTCGTGTCCGTAGCGACGGCGCTCATCCCGTTCCTCGAGCACGACGACGCGAACCGGGCGCTCATGGGATCCAACATGCAGCGCCAGGCCGTGCCGCTGATCACGTCCGACGCACCGCTGGTCGGAACCGGTATGGAAGGCCGTGCCGCCAAGGACTCCGGCGAGGTCGTCATCTGCACTGTCGACGGAGAGGTCGTTTCCGTCACCGGTGAAGAGATCGTCGTGAAGGAAGCCGGAGCCAACAAGAAGCACACCTTCCCCCTCAAGAAGTTCGAGCGCTCGAACCAGGGCACGTGCATCAACCAGAAGCCGATCGTCGCCGAGGGTGACAAGGTGAAGGCTGGTGACGCCCTTGCGGACGGCGCGTCGACGGAGAACGGTGAGCTCGCCCTGGGCCGGAACCTCATGGTCGCGTTCATGCCGTGGGAGGGCCACAACTTCGAGGATGCGATCGTCATCTCGGAGCGCCTCGTCAAGGAGGACATCCTCACCTCGATCCACATCGAGGAACACGAGATCGAGGCTCGCGACACCAAACTCGGTGCCGAGGAGATCACGCGTGACATCCCGAACGTCGCCGAGGAGGTCCTCATGGACCTCGACGAGCGAGGCATCATTCGCATCGGCGCCGAGGTCGGTCCCGGTGACTACCTCGTCGGCAAGGTCACGCCGAAGGGCGAGACGGAACTGACTCCCGAGGAGCGCCTCCTGCGCGCCATCTTCGGTGAGAAGGCTCGCGAGGTCAGGGACGTGTCGCTCAAGGTGCCCCACGGTGAGTCCGGCAAGGCCATCGCGGTGAAGGAGTTCAGCCGTGAGGACGGGTACGACCTGCCCCCGGGGATGAACGAACTCGTCAGGGTCTACGTCGCCAAGCAGCGCAAGATCTCTGCGGGTGACAAGCTCGCCGGACGCCACGGCAACAAGGGTGTCATCGCCAAGATCCTCCCCGAGGAGGACATGCCGTTCTTCGAGGACGGAACGCCCGTCGACATCATCCTGTCGCCGCTCGGTGTGCCGTCCCGCATGAACCTCGGTCAGGTGCTCGAGACCCACCTCGGATGGGCAGCAGCCACCGGGTGGGAAGCCTTCGACGATCTCGAGAGCCCGGCGTCGGGTGGTGCCGATCCCTGGACCCACATCGCAACACCGGTGTTCGACGGCGCACACGAGGACGAGGTCCTCAAGGTGCTCGCGAAGTCGCTGCCGAACCGTGACGGCGTCCAGCTGATCAATACCGAGGGCAAGGGGACGCTCTACGACGGTCGCAACGGCGAGCCGTTCGACTCGCCGATCACCGTCGGCTACATGTACATCCTCAAGCTCGTCCACCTCGTCGATCACAAGATCCACGCCCGGTCGACCGGCCCGTACTCGATGATCACCCAGCAGCCCCTGGGCGGCAAGGCCCAGTTCGGTGGCCAGCGCTTCGGTGAGATGGAAGTGTGGGCGCTCGAGGCCTACGGCGCCGCCTACGCCCTCCAGGAGTTGTTGACCATCAAGTCCGACGACGTGCGTGGCCGTGTGAAGGTCTATGAGGCGATCGTCAAAGGCGAGAACATCCCCGAGCCCGGCATCCCTGAGTCCTTCAAGGTGCTCGTCAAGGAGATGCAGTCGCTGTGCCTCAACGTCGAGATGCTCTCGGCCGGTGAAGAGGTCGAGCTCAAGGATCTCGAGGACGACGTGTTCCGGACCGCGGCGTCGCTGGGGATCGACATCTCCCGACCAGAACGCCCGGACGTCGACTGACCGAACTGCTGGATGGGCGCACGAGCCTGAGACTGGAGCACACACGTGGCACAAATCTTCGATGAACTGAAAATCGGTCTCGCATCCTCCGACCAGATCCGCTCCTGGTCGTTCGGCGAGGTCAAGAAGCCCGAAACGATCAACTACCGCACGCTCAAGCCGGAGAAGGATGGCTTGTTCGACGAGCGCATCTTCGGTCCCACGAGGGACTGGGAGTGCTACTGCGGAAAGTACAAGCGTGTCCGCTTCCGCGGCATCATCTGTGAGCGATGCGGCGTCGAGGTGACCCGCGCCAAGGTCCGCCGCGAGCGCATGGGTCACATCGAGCTCGCTGCACCAGTGACCCACATCTGGTTCTTCAAGGGCGTTCCCAGCCGTCTGGGCTACCTCCTCGACATGTCCCCCAAGGAACTCGAGAAGGTCATCTACTTCGCTGCGTACCTCGTGACCCACGTGGACGCGGACAAGCGCCAGGCCGACCTTCCCGACCTCGAGGAGGCCGCACGCGCCGAGCGACTCCTCATCACCGAGGAGTTCGAGGAGTGGCGTGAGGCCCGACTCGAGCGTCTCGAGGGCGAACTCGCCCAGATGGAGGACGCCGGAGCCAAGCCGAATGAGATCAGCGCTCGCAAGAAAGAGGTCGAGCGCGAGATCAAGGACCGCGAGGATCGTGCGACGATCGAGGTCGACCTCCTCGACGAGGCGTTCGACACGTTCAAGTCGCTCAAGCCGAGGGATCTCATCGAATCCGAACAGCTGTGGCGCGAGATCATCGACCGTTACGGCGAGTACTACACCGGTGGCATGGGTGCCGAATTCGTCAAGGATCTCATCCTCAGGATGGACCTCAACGAGGAGATCGAGTCACTGCGCGCCGACCTCGACGCCAACAGCCAGCAGCGCAGGCAGCGTGCGATGAAGCGGCTCAAGGTCGTCCAGCCCTTCGCCGACGGGAAGAACGATCCCTCGGGGATGATCCTCGAGGCGATTCCCGTGATCCCACCCGATCTCCGCCCGATGGTGCAGCTCGACGGTGGCCGTTTCGCGACCTCGGACATGAACGATCTGTACCGAAGGGTGATCAACCGCAACAACCGCCTGAAGCGGCTCATCGACCTTGGCGCACCCGAGATCATCGTGAACAACGAGAAGCGCATGTTGCAGGAAGCCGTCGATGCACTCTTCGACAACGGTCGTCGCGGCCGTGCCGTCACGGGTCCCGGCAGCCGCCCGCTCAAGTCGCTGTCCGACATGCTGAAGGGCAAGCAGGGACGGTTCCGTCAGAACCTCCTCGGCAAGCGCGTCGACTATTCGGGTCGTTCCGTGATCGTGGTCGGTCCCCAGCTGCGCCTCCACCAGTGCGGGCTCCCCAAGATCATGGCGCTCGAGCTGTTCAAGCCATTCGTGATGAAGCGCCTCGTCGATCTCGACATCGCGCAGAACATCAAGGCCGCCAAGCGCATGGTGGAGCGTCGCCGCGCCCAGGTGTGGGATGTGCTCGCCGATGTCATCCAGGAGCATCCGGTACTGCTGAACCGTGCGCCGACACTGCACCGACTGGGCATCCAGGCATTCGAGCCGGTCCTCATCGAGGGCAAGGCGATTCAGCTCCACCCACTCGTGTGTGAAGCGTTCAATGCCGACTTCGATGGTGACCAGATGGCCGTGCACCTGCCGCTGTCCGCGGAGGCGCAAGCCGAGGCCCGGATCCTCATGCTCTCGTCGAACAACGTGCTGTCGCCCGCCGACGGGCGCCCGATCGTGACTCCGTCCCAGGACATGATCATCGGTATGTACTACCTGTCAGCGGTCGTTCCCGGTGCCAAGGGTGAGGGACGGGCGTTCTCGTCTGTCGAGGAGGCCGTCATGGCCTACGAGATCGGCGATCTTTCGCTCCACGCCCCGATCAGGATCCGCGTCGGATGGCTGGCGGGTGATCCCGACGTGCACGCCCAGCTCAAGCCATTGCTCGGTGACCTCATCGCCGATGAGCCGATCGACGGTTCCATCCTGACGGACACCACCCTCGGCAGGTCCATCCTCAACGGTGCGTTCCCTGCCGGGTTCCCGTTCGTCAACGCCGTGTTGATCAAGTCGGACATCCGCACGCTGGTTGAGGAAGTCATCCACGCATACGACAAGCCCGATGTCGCCAACACGCTCGACAACATCAAGGAACTCGGGTTCCACTACGCGACCCGTGCCGGTCTCACGATCGGCCTCCAGGATGTGAAGACGCCGGACGAGAAGCAGGAGATCCTCGCCGAGTTCGAGGCTCGCGTGGCCAAGGTGGAGAGCCTCTACCAGAAGGGCGTCATCACCGATGACGAGCGCCGGTCCGAGCTCATCGAGATCTGGACGGTTGCGACAGACGAGGTCAAGGACGCGATGCAGAACACGCTCCAGGCCGATCCGTTCAACCCCATGGACATGATGGTGAGGTCCGGGGCGCGTGGAAACATCATGCAGCTGCGACAGATCGCAGGGATGCGTGGCCTCGTGGCCAACCCGAAGGGTGACATCATCCCGCAGCCGATCAAGTCGAACTTCCGTGAGGGATTGTCGGTGCTCGAGTACTTCATCTCGACCCACGGTGCCCGCAAGGGTCTCGCGGACACGGCGCTGAGGACGGCGGACTCGGGGTATCTGACTCGTCGTCTGGTCGATGTCTCCCAGGAGATCATCATCCACAGCGACGAAACGGACGATCCCGGCCTCGTCGTCCCCGTCAGGGACGCCGAAGGCAAGCCGGTGCGCCATCTGCGAAACCACATCTTCGGACGTGTGCTCGCGGAGGACGCGAAGATCGGTCGGGCATTGGCCGAGCTCCCCGATGGACGGAAGCTGAAGCGGGGATTCGTGCTCGATCGTGAAGCGATCAAGGGAATCCAACAGCTCGAGGACGTCACCGAGATCCGCGTGCGTTCACCGCTCACCGACACATCCAAGTACGGCATTTCCCAGTTGTCCTACGGTATCGACCTCGCCACGGGCGCCATGGTCGAACCGGGGACGGCCGTCGGGATCATGGCTGCACAGTCGATCGGTGAGCCCGGCACGCAGCTGACGATGCGTACGTTCCACACGGGCGGTATCGCCGGTGAGGACATCACGCACGGTCTCCCCCGTGTCACGGAGTTGTTCGAGGCCAGGACCCCGAAGGGCGTCGCGATCCTCTCCGAGGTCGGCGGTGTCGTGAAGATGGACCAGGACCCCGACACACGTGAGCGATTCATCGTCGTGGTCGATGGCGAGGACGAGGTCCGCTACCAGTTGCCGGTCCGGGCACGCTTGCGGGTCGCCGAGGGCGACATCATCGAACCCGGCACCCAGCTGACCGAGGGACCGCTCGATCCGAAGGAAGTTCTCAACATCCAGGGCGTGCGTGCCTGTCAGCGCTACCTCGTGGACCAGGTCCAGGAGGTATACCGCTCCCAGGGTGTCGACATCCACGACAAGCACATCGAGTTGATCGTTCGCCAGATGCTGCGCCGTGTCCGGATCGTCAACCCGGGCGATGGCCCGTGGTTGCCGGCCGAGCTGGTCGACACCCAGGAGTTCCGTGACACGAACCGCGAGCTCGTCGAGGACGGCAAGCAACCCGCCGAGGGTCGACCCGAACTCATGGGTATCACGAAGGCGTCGCTCGCCACCGATTCGTGGCTGTCGGCTGCGTCCTTCCAGGAGACGACTCGGGTGCTCACCGAAGCATCGCTGAACTCCAAGTCCGACTACATGCGCGGACTCAAGGAGAATGTGATCATCGGCAAGTTGATCCCGGCAGGAACCGGATCCGACGTCTACCAGGCGATCGAGCCGATGCTCCCCGATGCCCAGATACCGACGGCAGCGTCGCTCTTCGGTGACGTGGAGATCGAGTCCGCGGACGATGCGCTCCCGCAGGATCCTGCCGAATGGCTCGCTTCCCTCGGTGCATCGCCCGATACGGGTGGAAGCGACGACGGCGACGACGGCTGATCATCGGTCAGGACGACCATGTGCGAAGGGGGCCTTCGGGCCCCCTTCCCCGTTCTCGGGGATCGACTGATCAGCTCGATTGGGTTGGAACGCTCGCAGCCATGATGTCGAACACGTTGCCTTCGGGGTCCGTGCAGGTGTTCCACACGTGGCCCTGCCACGTGTGGCGGTTGCCCACTGCGCCGCCGAGGGCGGCCACGCGTTCGAGGGCCGCATCGAGATCCCCGACAACGAAGTCGAGGTGGACACGGTTCTTGCCGGCCTTGGCCTCTGGCACCTGCTGGAGCCACAAGGTGACCTTGCGGTCGTCGGCGTGGGCGAGGAATCCGAAGTGGTCGACGATCTGGAACGGGACGTCGAGGAGTTCTCCCCAGAACCGGGTCATCGCCGCGAGGTCGGAGCAGTCGATGGTGGATGCGATGAGGCTGGGAACGGCCGCGGTCGGGTTGGCGTCTGGTGGCATGCCGGCAGTGTACGCGCCCCGTTGGCGTGGTCCGGTCTGCGACCGGGTGAGGCCTACCAACCCAGGGTGCCCTCGCCTCCCTTGAAGGGTCCATCGATCTCTGCGGTGATCCACCCGCCATAGAAGTCGCCCGGTTGGGGGATCACCCGCTCACCTCCGACCGAGCAGTGGTCGAGTCGCCCGGCATAGAACGAGCCCATTCCGGCGAGTTCTTCGTAGCCGGGGGAGGGATCGGGGTATGTCCAACCGACGGCAGGTGTCGTCAGGCCGTCGACCACGATGTCGAGGTAGGAGGCCGTGCCCTTGAACTCGCAGAAGGTGCGGCGCGAGTTGGGCACGATCACGCCGTCGGCTATTGCTCCGATGGGCACGTAGAACGCGGGAGGATGTGAGGTCTCGAGGACGCGGACGGCAGCAGATGTCCTGACGATCTCGCGACCGCGATGGAGGATCAGCACCTCGCGTGTGTCGTGCTCGATCCGCGGCGGTCGCGGATAGTCCCAGACGGATTCTCGTGAGCGACTGTCCATGGCATGGATTCGATGCGGCGCTATCACGCGGATGGCAGTGCCGCCCGGATCTTCCTGGGGCAAGGTTCCACAAGGTTAATTCCTTAGCTAAGATGTAAAGATCTTTGTCGAAGGAAGGCCCACCATGACACTGACCGAGGATGCCGCACGAGCAGAGGCACCCACCCGCACGATGGAGACCGTCGACGGAAACCAGGCGGCAGCATCGGTTGCGTACCGAACGAATGAGGTCCTCGCCATCTACCCGATCACCCCGTCTTCGCCGATGGGTGAGCTCTCGGACGACTGGGCCAACAAGGGCAGACCCAACGTGTGGGGGAACGTTCCGACGGTCGTCGAGATGCAGAGCGAGGCCGGCGCGGCCGGAACGGTGCATGGGTCCCTCCAAGGGGGAGCGCTGACATCGACGTTCACGGCGTCCCAGGGCCTCCTGCTCATGATCCCGAACATGTACAAGATCGCCGGCGAGCTGCTTCCGGCCGTCTTCCACGTAGCGGCCCGCACCGTGGCCACCCACGCCCTGTCGATATTCGGTGACCACTCCGATGTGATGGCCACCCGTGCGACCGGCTGGGCGATGCTGTCGTCGAACTCGGTCCAGGAAGCCCACGACATGGCCCTCATCGCACAAGCGGCGACCCTCGAGTCCCGGGTGCCGTTCGTTCATTTCTTCGATGGGTTCCGAACGTCGCACGAAGTGAACATGATCGAGTCACTCTCCGACGACGACATCCGCTTCATGATCGACGACGCCACGGTGTTGGCGCACCGCAATCGACGCATGGACCCCGATCGACCGGTGCTTCGCGGGACCGCACAGAACGCCGACGTGTTCTTCCAGGCGCGCGAAGCCTGCAACCCGTACCACGACGCCGTTCCCGACATCGTCCAACGGGTGATGGACCGCTTCGCCGAGCGAACGGGTCGCCAGTACCACCTGTTCGACTACGTCGGGGCGCCGGATGCGACCGAGGTCATCGTCATCATGGGATCCGGGGCCGAGACCGTCGAGTCCACCGTCGAGGCGATGGTGGGCCAAGGCGAGAAGGTCGGCGTGCTGAAGGTGCGGTTGTTCCGCCCCTTCTCCTCTGAGGCCCTCATCGCAGCGATGCCCTCGACGGTGCGGACCGTGGCCGTCCTCGACCGGACGAAGGAGCCGGGTGCCGTGGGTGAGCCACTGCTCCAGGACGTGTTCGTGTCGATGATCGAGCAGACCCAGACGGGTGCAGCTTCATGGACAGAGACGCCGAGGGTCATCGGTGGTCGTTATGGGCTCTCGTCCAAGGAGTTCACGCCCGCCATGGCCGCAGGTGTGTTCGCGGAGGCTCGCAAGGTCGATGCGAAGCGCCGCTTCACCGTAGGCATCGTCGACGACGTCACGGGCCTGTCGATCGACTACGACCGCTCGTTCGACTCCGGCCCCAAGAAGCGCCTCCGCGCCTTGTTCTACGGTCTCGGTGCCGATGGCACCGTCGGAGCGAACAAGAACACGGTGAAGATCATCGGCGACACGACCCCCCTCTACGCCCAGGGGTACTTCGTGTACGACTCCAAGAAGTCCGGTGCGATGACGACGTCGCACCTGCGGTTCGACGATGGTCCCATCGAGGCTCCGTACCTGATCGATGATGCCAATTTCGTGGCATGTCACCAGTTCGAGTTCTTGAACAAGCTCGACATCCTCGGCAAGGCGCACCAGGGCGCGACCTTCCTCCTCAACAGTCCCTACGGCCCGGACGAGGTGTGGGATCACCTGCCTCGCGAGGTCCAGCAGGACATCGTGGACAAGGAGCTCGCCCTCTACGTGGTCGACGCGACAGCGGTCGCACGCGAAGCGGGCCTCGGACAGCGGGTCAACACCGTCCTCCAGACATGCTTCTTCGCCCTCACCGACCTCATGCCCATCGACGATGCGATCGGCGCGATCAAGGCGGCGATCACCAAGTCGTACGCGAAGTTCGGAGACGTCGTCGTCGAACGCAACAACGCCGGTGTCGACGGTGCCATCGCTGCACTGCACGAGGTGTCGGTTCCCGATGCGGTCACGTCCCAGCACACACGCCGCGACCTCGTCCCAGCCGATGCCCCCGACTTCGTCCAGCGGATCACTGCCATGATGATGGCGGACCAGGGCGATCTCCTCCCCGTGTCGGCCCTCCCGGTCGATGGGACCTTCCCCACGGGCACCACGCAGTACGAGAAGCGATCGATCGCCGTCGAGATACCGATCTTCGACCCTGAGATCTGCATCGAATGCGCCAAGTGCGCCCTCGTGTGTCCGCATGCCGCGATTCGACTCAAGGTCTTCGAGGAGGGAGATCTCGACGGCGCACCGGAATCGTTCAAGGTGAAGCCGTTCCGCAGCCGGGACCTCCCTGACGCCCTCATGACGATCCAGGTCGCACCGGACGACTGCACGGGTTGCTCCGTGTGCGTCGACGTGTGCCCTGCGAAGTCGAAGTCGGAGGTCAAGCACAAGGCCATCAACATGGAGCCGAAGGAGGAGCACCTCGCCGCTGAGCGTGCGAACTGGGACTTCTTCCTCTCGATACCCGAGATCGACCGCTCCAAGGTACGGGCCGACACGCTCAAGGGCTCCCAGATGCTCGAACCGCTCTTCGAGTTCTCGGGAGCATGCTCGGGCTGCGGCGAGACGCCCTATGTCAAGCTGGTCAGCCAGCTCGTCGGCGACCGGATGCTGGTCGCGAACGCAACGGGGTGCTCGTCGATCTACGGGGGCAACCTGCCGACGACGCCGTGGAAGAAGGACGAACACGGTCGCGGTCCTGTGTGGGCGAACTCGCTATTCGAGGACAACGCCGAGTTCGGCCTCGGGATGCGCTTGGCGCTCGACGCCGAGATCTCCGAGGCTCGATCCCTCGTAACCGAGTTGTCGTCAGACATCGGTGGTGAACTCGCCACCGCCCTGCTCGAAGCCGACCAGACGACCGAGGCCGGTATCGAGGCGCAGCGGCGCAGGATCGCCCTCCTCGATGATGTGCTCGATGACCTCGACACCTCCGAAACCCGGAGGCTCAAGGCGGTGTCCGGTGTACTCGCCCGCAAGAGCGTGTGGATCATGGGTGGCGACGGCTGGGCCTACGACATCGGGTTCGGTGGGCTGGATCACGCGCTTGCATCGGGGCTCAACATCAACATCCTCGTGATGGACACCGAGGTGTACTCGAACACCGGTGGACAAGCCTCGAAGGCCACGCCACGCGGCGCGGTCGCCAAGTTCACGGCGGGCGGGAAGCGAACGGGCAAGAAGGATCTGGGACAGATCGCGATGTCGTATGGCAACGTCTACGTCGCCCAGGTGGCCATCGGCGCCAACAACATGCAGACGGTGAAGGCGATCGCCGAGGCCGAGGCCTACGACGGACCCTCGGTGGTGATCGCCTACTCGACATGCATTGCCCATGGCATCGACATGGCAACGTCGATGACCCACCAGAAGGACCTCGTCGATGCGGGCTACTGGCCGCTGTACCGCTACGACCCGAGGGTGGGTGAGGAGGGCAGGCATCCCTTCCGCCTCGACAGCAAACCGCCGTCACGGCCGTTTGCCGAGGTGGCGCTCAAGGAGGCGAGGTACGCCGTGCTCTCGAAGGTCAACCCCGATGGCCACGTACGCCTCATGGAGGAGGCGCAGCGCGACATCGACGACCGGTGGTCCCTGTACGAGGAGTTCACCGAGCTGGACCGGATCCAACCCTATGAGGAGGCCGAGTGATGGCTGCCGACCTTTCCACGACCTATCTCGGGTTGGAGCTCCCCAACCCCCTGGTGGCCTCGAGCTCCCCGATGACCGGGAACATCGATTCCTTGAAGGCGCTCGAGGAGGCTGGCATCGCCGCCGTGGTGTTGCCGTCGCTGTACGAGGAGCAGATCGAACACGAGGCGCTCGAGATGCAGCGCCTGTACGAGTTCGGCGTGGATTCGTTCGCCGAGTCCCTGTCCGGGTATTTCCCCGAGTTCGAGGACTACTCGACGCGGACCGAGGCCTACCTCGTGGGCGTGCGTGATGCCAAGGAGGCCCTCGACATCCCGGTGATCGCGTCGCTCAACGGCACGACTCGCGGCGGGTGGGTGCACTATGCCCGCAAGATCGAGGAGGCAGGCGCCGACGCCCTCGAGCTGAACGTGTACCTCATCCCTACGGATCCCTATGCGAGCGGTCGCGACATCGAGGAGCGATACCTCGATCTCGTACGCGCCGTCAAGGAGGAGGTGTCGATCCCCCTCTCCGTGAAGGTGGGTCCCTACTTCTCGTCCCCGCCGTTCATGGCGAGGGAACTCGTCGATGCCGGAGCGCAGGGACTCGTCCTGTTCAATCGGTTCTATCAGCCCGACATCGACCTCGAGACGCTCGAGGTCGTGCCGACGGTCAACCTGTCGCCGCGCACCGCGCTGCTGCTCCCACTGCGATGGATCGGCATCCTCAAAGGGATGGTGCAGGCGGACCTGGCGATCACCTCGGGGGTGCACACGGGGGAGGACGCCTTGAAGGCGGCTCTCGTGGGAGCCGACGTCTCGATGATGGCGGCGGCATTGCTGCGGGGCGGGGCAAGCCACGTGACGCGCATGCTCGCCGACATGCAGACCTGGCTCGACGAGCACGAGTACGAGTCGATCGCCCAGATGAAGGGATCGATGAGCATCGGTACGGCGCCGAATCCCGATGCGTTCGTGCGAGCCAACTACATGAAGATGCTCACCACATACACGAGCAAAGGGGCTTGAGCGCGCCTGCAGGGGCGATCGACGACCGGGCTGCGGGCATCGACTCCGGGACCACGCGGTTCCCGGAGCTGCCACGGCAAGGCGCCCCGAGGTAGCGGGGCCGGCGGCTACCTTCAGGTCATGGTTCGGTTCCGGCTCTTCGGCATCCCCATCGGGGTACATGCGACCTTCCTGTTCATCGCGCTCCTCGGAGCCACGGCCTACCGGGGCTGGGACATCGCGTGGTGGACGGTCGCGGCGTTCGTCTCGATCCTCCTCCACGAGCTTGGTCATGCGTTGTCGGCTCGGGCGTTCGGCAGCAGCGGCATCGGTGTCACGCTCTACGGACTCGGGGGAGTCACGACATTCAACCCGGGCCGAGCGATGACCCACGGGAAGTCCTTCATCGTGTCGGCGGCGGGTTCGCTGGTGGGCATCATCGCCGGTGGCGCCGTCTGGTACCTCGCTTGGTCCGGCGTCTTCGACGGGGCCGGCCGTCCGGTGGTCGTCCTCGTGAACTCGTTCGTGTTCACGGCCCTCGTGTGGGGTGTCCTGAATTGGATCCCGATCGTGCCGCTCGATGGCGGACACATGGTCGTGCACCTGGTCTCGATCTTCAACGAGGAGCGGGCCCCCCTCATCGGGCAGATCCTGACGTGGGTCTCGCTCGCGATCATCGTGCCCCTCGCGTGGATCAACGGCTACCAGTTCGCCGTCATCATCCTGGTGATGTTCGCCGTTGCGGGATTGCGCGAGTATCGCGATGCCACCCGCAAACGAACACCTCGGGCGCAGGCCGAACCCATGTCCGACGACGGCGTCATCCGTCCCGATGCGATCGAGCCCGCACCGCCCGCAACGCCCACACCGTCCGGCGACCCGATGCGCGGACCGGGCGGTCGGCGATCATCGAGCTCTCCACAGGACCCACCCGAGTTCCCGATCTGATCCGGAGCCCGTCGCCGGTTCGTGGACCCGTGCGCTCAGCCCTGATCGCCGTGAAGGTCCACCGGTGCGACACGCAGTAACCTGTGTGTTACGGTAACGAACGCGTTACGAGACAAGGGGGCGCCATGACGAGCTACGAGACCTCTACCGACATCGCCGCGCCCGTCGAACAGGTATGGGGCATCCTCACGGATGCGGCTTCCTATCCGTCGTGGAACTCCACCATCATCTCGATGGAGGGTGTGATCGCCGACGGCGAGACGATCTCGCTGGTATCGACGCTCAACCCCAAGCGCACCTTTCGGTTGAAGGTGTCGGCGATCGAGGCGCCGTCGTCGATGGTCTGGTCGGACGGGATGCCGCTCGGTCTCTTCTCGGGTGTGAGGACCTTCACCGTGGACCCGACGCCCGACGGTCGGATCCACGTTCTCGATGGTCGAGCGGTACTCGGGCCTCCTGGCCCCGCTGATCACCAGGTCCATCCCTGACATGTCCGATTCGTTCGATGCGTTTGCCGCCGATCTGAAGACGACAGCCGAATCGGCAGCGTGACACGAGCAGGGGGTGACGCCGCCTTCAGCGCACTCGGGGATGCGAATCGTCGCGCCATCCTCCAGCTGCTCCACGATCGCGATCGGTCCGTCCAGGAGCTTGCGGACTCGCTGCCGATCAGTCGGCCCGCCGTGTCGCGCCACCTCCGCCTCCTCAAGGATGCGGGGTTGGTCACGACGCGATCTGAGGGAACCCGGCGCATCTACCGGCTCGACGCATCTGGCGTCGATGTCGTCGTGGAGTTCCTCGGCGAGATGTGGGGCGAGGCCACAGCACGGTTTCGCCTCATCGCCGACAACACGACGGACCCTTCGACATGACCGGACCGCTCGTCATGGAGTTCGATGTCGCGACGAACGTGGAACATGCCTTCACCGTGTGGGTCGAAGAGCTCGACCGGTGGTGGCCGAAGGGCAAGACGGTCTCGGGTGACGACCTCGTGCGGATCACCATCGAGCCGACCGTCGGCGGCAGGATCTACGAGCTGGGTCGTGACGGCCATGAACACGAATGGGGCCGGATCGTCGTCTGGGAGCCACCGACGCGCCTTGCCTTCACGTGGCATCTGTTCTTCGATCCGTGCGAGGCGACCGATGTCTCGATCACCTTCCAACCCAGCGCCGGGGGCACAGCGGTGCGATTGGAGCACACGGGCTGGGACCGATTGGGTCCGGGGGCCGAGGAGCGGCGCACGAACACGACCCTTGCCTGGGACTTCCTCGTGGCACGCTACCGCGACACCGCTGGCGATCACGGCCTGACGTAGGTCCCCTGCGCAACGGCCACCGGGCGATCGGGCGATCCCTCGATCCACAGCTCGATCGTGCCCACGATGCGACGACGCCCAACCGAGTGGATGTCGGCCCTCGCCATGAGGTCACCGTCGCGGGCAGGTCGGAGGAACCTGATCGACAGCTCGCTCGTCACCGCCATCGCTTCGATCCCGATCACCGTGAAGCACCCGAACCACAGAGCCGTATCCGCCGCCGTGAACATCGAGGGACCACTGATGTAGCCACCCGGGCGGACCGCCGTTGCGTCATAGGGGAGTCGGACGACCGCCCAGCGGCTTCCGAGCTCCTCACACCGTATCCCCGTCGCGGCCGCCGCAGGGAACGCCTCGATGAGAAAGGCATTGACATCGTCGGCGTTGGGTGTGGTCACGGGGCGACGATACCGCCGCTCACCTGCGTCACGGCGAATCGGTCGGATCAGAAGAAGCGCTCATAGTCCGCGCTCATCCGGTCGAGGTCCAGTTGTCCCGTGAACCGCCCGAGGCTGAGGGTTGTGGCGAGCCCTGGAAGGTTGTCGAAAGGAGGCGGGATGAAGCGGGGGGCCTCGATGATGCCTTCGTCCTCGAGCATGTGCAGTGCAGGCATGTCGAGCAGGTCGACCTTGCCGCAGAACAGCATCGGAATCCGGTCCGTCCGTCCGAACCTGATCGCCATGCGGACGTACAGCAGCGTGAGGACCAACCCCTTTCCGTAGCCGATGTCCTTGGTGAAGGGACCGTCCACGGGGGTGCTGCCGCGAAAGACACGGCTGGTCGTCGTCCACGCGTCGTCATCCGACAGGCCCTCGTCACGGCACACCTCGAACACGTCGACGAAGGTTGCGCCCTCCTGGGCGAGGCGGATGGCTTCGATGCGCCGCATGAGCTTGGCCAGTCGGCGGGGGTGGCTGCGTTGGTTGAGCATCTCGGTGAGGACGGCCAATCCCTCCTGAGTCACCGTCGTGCGCGGTGCGGCCTTGCCCAGGAATGTGCACACCGGTTGTGCGAGCCCGTTCAACGTGGTTGCCACGTGCACCCAGCCCTCGTGGGCTTCGAGCAGGTCGATGTCGCGCTGGCTGAAGTATCGATCGCCGCGAACCTTGATGTAGTCGGATCCTGCGGCGGCATCGGCGGCGATGCCGTCGTCCTCCCGCACGTCGATGATCCCCGGCCCGACCGTTTCGTCGAGTTGTTCCTGGAGGAGTCTGGCGGCTTCGGAGCCGGGGATGGTGCGCTCGTCGACGAGGTCCATGATGATGTCGGAGTTCGCCTCGAGCGTCTGGCGCAACGTGGTACCGAGATCGGCAACGGTCGGGCCACCCACGTGGAAGACATCCGCCGGTGTTCCGTACAGGAGTGCCGAAATCTGGGAGAACTGCGGCGTGCCCCGGGCATCGATCATGTCGACGGTGAGCCGGAACTGCTCGCACATGAACCGCATCAGCGATCCCGCCGGCGACAGGGGCCCGAGCTTCGAGGTGATGGCGCCTTCGATGTCGTGCAGTTCGTTGCGTGTTGCCACGGGATCGAGGCGAGTCGACCGGGATCGGTAGTAGTCGGCGTCGACCTCGGGCTGCTCGGTGCATCCGTCGGCGAAGAACCGCTCCCTGATCGATGCATCCCAGTTGATGGCGCTCAGGAGCCGGATGGGGCGTTGGGCCTCCACGATCCGATCCGATAGTTCCCTGATCGTGTCGCGATATTCGTCCACCGGTCCTCCTTGGCGGCGGGCCAGGCGGCCCTCACCCACGAACGCTAGCCGTGCCGGACCGATCGGGAGTCGTTGTACGCCTGCCCGGACCACTGTTAGGATCCCCATGCAACGTGGTGATGGCCAGGTGGCCATCCCGTCTTGCGCGTTAGCGAACGCGCTGGATATACTGCGTCTTGGTTTTTCCCAGCCGAACCCGCCGGTACCCGGAGGCTGTCTGAGCTGCGCTCGGGTGGCTGTTGTATCGGAAGAGGTTCACACAAGGGATCGGTCCTGTTGTGCACGCCGCAATGAGGCCGATTTTCGTACGTCAGGAACTCCGATACCCGGGTGTCGGGTCGGGGTGCGCCGAAGAGAGAGACAGAGCAACAGTGCCAACCGTACAGCAGCTGGTCCGCCAGGGCCGGAAGCCGAAGCCGAAGAAGCAGAGGACCGTCGGTCTTGCCGGGTCCCCGCAGCGTCGCGGCGTATGCACACGTGTCTACACCGTCACCCCGAAGAAGCCCAACTCGGCGCTCCGCAAGGTCGCCCGAGTGCGGCTCTCGTCGGGCATGGAGGTCACGGCGTACATCCCCGGTGAGGGACACAATCTCCAGGAGCACTCCATCGTCCTCGTTCGCGGTGGTCGTGTGAAGGACCTCCCTGGCGTGCGCTACAAGGTCATTCGCGGTGCCCTCGATGCTGCAGGTGTCGACGGTCGCAAGCAAGCTCGTTCCCGCTACGGCGCGAAGAAGGAGTCGTAATCCATGCGTCGCGCTCCCGCTGAAGTCCGCAGACTCGACCCCGATCCGGTCTACCAGTCGATCCTGGTGACGCAGGTCATCAACAAGGTGCTCCTCAAAGGCAAGAAGGGTGCGGCGCGCCGCATCGTCTACACGGCCATGGACATCGTCGAGCAGCGCACGGGCTCGGATCCCCTGCCCACCCTCAAGCGCGCCATCGACAACGTGCGCCCCACCCTCGAGGTGCGGTCGCGGCGCGTTGGCGGCTCGAACTACCAGGTTCCGGTCGAGGTTCGCCCGCGTCGGGCACAGACGCTCGCTGTGCGCTGGCTCGTCGAGTTCGCGCGCAAGCGCCGTGAGAAGACGATGGCCGAGCGTCTCGCCAATGAGATCCTCGATGCCGCCAACCGCACCGGTGCCGCAGCCAAGCGTCGAGAAGACGTCCACAAGATGGCGGAGTCCAACAAGGCCTTCGCCCACTATCGCTGGTAGTTCACCATGGCACGAACCATCCCCCTCAACACGATCCGGAACATCGGGATCATGGCCCACATCGATGCGGGCAAGACGACGACGACCGAACGGATCCTCTACTACACGGGCCGCACCTACAAGATGGGTGAGGTTCATGAAGGCGCGGCCGTCATGGACTGGATGGAGCAGGAGCAGGAGCGTGGCATCACGATCACCTCTGCCGCCACCACCGCCGAGTGGGATGGCCACACCATCAACATCATCGACACCCCGGGCCACGTGGATTTCACCGTCGAGGTGGAGCGCTCGTTGCGCGTGCTCGACGGAGCCGTGGCGGTCTTCGACGCCGTATCCGGGGTCGAGCCACAGTCCGAGACGGTGTGGCGCCAGGCCGACAAGTACGGCGTACCGCGCATCTGCTTCATCAACAAGATGGACCGGATCGGGGCCGACTTCTTCGCTTCGACCCAGTCGATCGTGGATCGCCTCGGCGGTAACCCCGTCGCCATCCAGATTCCCATCGGTGCCGAGTCCGAGTTCCGTGGTGTCATCGACCTCGTCGAAATGAAGGCCATTCTCTGGCACGACGAGGAGGGCAAGGAGCGCGAGGTCACCGACATCCCGGCCGAGCACATGGCCCAGGCCACCGAGTGGCACCACAAGATGCTCGACGTCGTCGCATCCGAGGACGAGGCCCTGATGGAGAAGTACCTGATGGAGGAGGACCTCACGCCCGAGGAGATCCGCCTCGTCATCCGCAAGGGCACCATCAACCGAGACTTCGTCCCCGTCATGTTGGGCAGCGCCTTCAAGAACAAGGGCGTCCAACCGCTCCTCGACGCCGTTGTCTCCTACCTCCCGAGTCCCGTCGACCTGCCGCCGATGACGGGTTTCCGGCCCGGGCACGAGGACGACACGATGGAGCGCAAGCCATCCGACGACGAGCCCTTCTCGGCGCTCGCCTTCAAGATCATGTCCGACCCGTACGTCGGCAAGCTGACGTACTTCCGGGTGTACTCGGGACGGGCGGACAAGGGTGATTCGGTCATCAACACGACGACCGGGAAGAAGGAGCGCTTCGGTCGCCTCCTCCGCATGCATGCGGCCAAGCAGGAGGACATCGACGAGATCATGACGGGCGACATCGTCGCCGCCGTCGGCATGAAGAACACCAAGACCGGGGACACGCTGACGTCGACGAGCGATCCGATCCAGCTCGAGTCGATGACGTTCCCCGAGCCGGTGATCTCGGTCGCCATCGAGCCGAAGACGAAGAGTGATCAGGACAAACTCGGCAACGGCCTCGCACGGCTGTCCGAGGAGGATCCGACGTTCAACGTCCACTCCGATGACGAGACCGGCCAGACGATCATTGCCGGCATGGGCGAGCTCCACCTCGAAGTCATCGTCGACCGTCTCTTCCGCGAGTTCAAGGTCGAGGCGAACGTTGGCCGGCCCCAGGTGGCGTACCGCGAGACCATCAAGCGCCCGGTGAGCAAGATCGACGCGAAGTTCAAGCGTCAAACCGGTGGTTCCGGCATGTACGGCCACGTGGTCATCGACCTCGAGCCGCTCGCTCCCGGCACCGGATTCGAGTTCGAGGATGCCGTCAAGGGTGGCAACGTGCCGCGCGAGTACATCCCCGCGGTCGAGAAGGGGCTCCGCGAGGCCCTCGATGGCGGGATCCTCGCCGGATACCCGCTCGTCGACGTCCGTGCGAGGCTCATCGATGGCTCGAGCCACAACGTCGACTCGAACGAGATGGCGTTCAAGATCGCCGGATCGATGGCGATGCAGGAGGCGGCGAAGGCTGCCGGCATCAAGCTCCTCGAGCCGGTGATGGAGCTCGAGGTCGTCACCCCCGAGGACTACATGGGTGACGTGATCGGCGACCTGTCGTCCCGCAGGGGCAAGGTCGAGTCGATGGATTCGAGGGGTGCGGCACGCGTGATCAAGGCGCTGGTCCCACTCGCCGAGATGTTCGGCTACGCAACCGATCTGCGGTCCCGGACCCAGGGTCGGGCCACGTACACGATGCAGTTCCATTCATACCAGGAAGTACCGACAGCGGCCGCTCAGGAAATCGTGGCCAAGGTCAGAGGCGAATAGGAGACACCACGATGGCGAAAGCAAAGTTTGAGCGGACGAAGCCGCATGTGAACATCGGGACGATGGGTCATATTGATCATGGGAAGACGACGTTGACGGCTGCGATTACGAAGACGTTGGCTGAGGCTGGTGTTGGGTCGTCGGCGTATACGGCGTTTGAGGATATTGATAAGGCTCCTGAGGAGCGTGAGCGTGGGATCACGATTGCGATTGCTCATGTGGAGTATGAGACGGTGAATCGTCACTATGCGCATGTGGATATGCCTGGGCATGCGGATTATGTGAAGAACATGATTACGGGTGCTGCGCAGGTGGATGGCGCGATTTTGGTGGTGTCTGCTGCTGATGGTCCGATGCCTCAGACGCGTGAGCATGTGTTGTTGGCGCGTCAGGTGGGTGTGCCGGCGATTGCGGTGTTCATGAACAAGGTTGATCAGGTCGATGATGATGAGTTGTTGGATCTGGTGGAGCTCGAGGTTCGTGATTTGTTGAATGAGTATGAGTTCCCTGGTGATGATGTGCCGGTGGTGCGGGGGTCTGCGTTGAAGGCTCTCGAGGGTGATGTGGATGCTGCTGCGCAGATCATGGAGTTGATGGATCAGGTTGATTCGTATATCCCTGAGCCTGAGCGTGAGACGGATAAGCCGTTTGCGATGCCGATTGAGGATGTGTTTTCGATCACGGGTCGTGGGACGGTGGTGACGGGCCGTATCGAGCAGGGTGTGTTGAAGGTTGGGGACCAGGTCGAGATCATTGGTTTGCGTGATGTGCAGACGACGACGGTGACGGGGATCGAGATGTTCCGGAAGCTGTTGGATGAGGGTCGTGCTGGTGACAATGTGGGTTTGTTGTTGCGGGGTATCGGGAAGGATGATGTGGAGCGTGGTCAGGTGATTGCTGCTCCGGGTTCGATTACGCCGCATACCGATTTCGAGGGGAATGTGTACATCCTGACGAAGGATGAGGGTGGTCGTCACAATCCGTTCTTTGATGGGTATCGCCCGCAGTTCTATTTCCGGACGACGGATGTGACGGGTGAGGTGAAGTTGCCTGAGGGCACCGAGATGGTGATGCCTGGTGACAACACGGAGATGACGGTGCATTTGGGGAAGCCGATTGCGATGGATGAGGGTTTGCGTTTCGCGATCCGTGAGGGTGGCCGCACGGTGGGTGCTGGCCGTGTGACGAAGATCATCAACTGAGTTCACAGTCAAGGTTGACGCTTCACGGATGACTTTGAACCTTGAGCCGACAACGAACGACAAAGTGAGTTACAACAATGGCAAACGACCATCGGATCCGCATCCGACTCAAGGCGTACGACCACTCGGTCGTCGACGAGTCGGCGCGCAAAATCGCGGAAACGGTGATCCGTACGCAGGCGAAGATCAGGGGACCGGTACCGCTCCCGACGAAGATCCATCGCTACACCGTCATCCGCGGCCCACACGTCGACAAGACGTCCCGTGAGCACTTCGAGATGCGGATCCACAAGCGGCTCATCGACATCCTGGAACCGACGCCGAAGACGGTCGATTCGCTCATGCGACTCGACCTTCCCGCCGGCGTAGAGGTGGAGATCAAGACATGAATGCGATCATCGGAGAGAAGCTGGGCATGACCCAGATCTTCGACGATGCGAACCGGGCGATCCCGGTGACCGCCGTCAAGGCAGGTCCCGTCGTCGTGACGCAGGTGAAGCGTCCGGAGACGGACGGCTACGCCGCGGTCCAGATCGCCTTCAAGGAGATGTCGGTCGACAAGGCCGGCCGTCCCGCAACGGGACACTTCGCCAAGGCTGGCGTCGCTCCTCATCGTCATGTCGTCGAGGTCAGGGTCGAGGATCCCGATCAGTACGAGGTCGGTCAGACGATCACGATCGCCGACGTCCTCGAGGCAGGGCAGAAGGCCGACATCACGGGCATCTCGAAGGGAAAGGGCTTCGCAGGTTCCATGAAGCGCCACAACTTCAAGGGCCAGGGAGCATCCCACGGTGCCCACAAGGTCCACCGTGCACCCGGTTCCATCGGTGCGTGTGCGACTCCCGCACGCGTGTTCAAGGGCAAGCGGATGCCTGGCCGTATGGGTGGCGATCAGGTGACATTGATGAACATCGATGTGGTTCGGGTCGACGCGGAGCGCAACATCGTGCTCCTCGCGGGTTCCGTTCCGGGGCCGAAGGGCTCGATCGTCGTCGTACGCGAGGCGGTGAAGGCCAATGGCTGACACTCTGACCGCACCGCTGTACACCGCAGACGGAGTCGAGACCGGAACCGTCGACCTCGACGAAGGCATCTTCGGTATCGAACCGAACACGGCCGTCATGCACCAGGTCGTGACCGCGCAGCTCGCTGCCAAACGCGCCGGCACGCACTCCACCAAGACCCGCGCCGAGGTGCGCGGCGGCGGTGCCAAGCCGTGGCGCCAGAAGGGCCTCGGTCGTGCACGCCACGGTTCGATTCGTTCCCCGCAGTGGGTCGGAGGCGGTGTCGCCCACGGCCCCAAGCCTCGCGACTACAGCCAGCGGACCCCCAAGAAGATGAAGCGCCTCGCACTGCGCAGCGCCTTGTCGGCTCGTGCCGCCGAGGGGCAGATCAAGGTCGTCGAGACCTTCGACATCTGGGACGAGCCGAAGACCAAGAAGGCTGTCGCCCTCCTCGAAGCGATGGGTGTCACCGGCAAGGTGTTGTTGATCGCCGAGGACCACGAACGCACCGCCATCACATCATTCCGCAACCTCGCACACGTCACGGCGATCAACCTCGGTCAGGCGAACACGTACGACGTGGTGTGGGCTGACACGGTGATCATGAGCAAGGGCACCCTCGAGCTCGGTCAGGCTGCACCCCGCGGAACCGAAGACCATGCCGACGCCGTCAAAGCCCAAAGCTCTGGTGACTCCGAGCAGCGCGAGGAGGCCTCAGCATGAAGAATCCACGTGACATCATCTTCGAGCCGGTCGTGTCGGAGAAGTCCTACGACCTGGTCTCGGATTTCAACACGTACACGTTCATCGTCGATCCGCGATCACACAAGACCGAGATCAAGCAGGCAATCGAGGCGATCTTCGACGTCAAGGTCGTCAGCGTGAACACGATGAATCGCAAGGGCAAGAAGAAGCGCACCGGCTGGACGGTGGGGACCCGCAAGGACACCAAGCGTGCCCTCGTGACCCTCGCCCCCGGCGACACGATCGACGTCTTCGAGGTATAAGCCATGGGTGTCAAGAAACTCAAGCCAACCTCTCCGGGACGTCGATTCCAGACGGTCTCCGACTTCGAGTCGGTCACCAAGTCGACGCCGGAGAAGAGCCTGCTCGCCCCCAAGACGCGATCATCGGGCCGCAACTCGTATGGCCGGATCACGTCGCGCCATCGTGGCGGAGGCCACAAGCGTCGCTATCGCATCATCGATTTCCGTCGCACCAAGGACGGCGTTCCCGCCAAGGTCGCGGCCATCGAGTACGACCCGAACCGCAACGCCCGCATCGCCCTGCTCCATTACGTGGACGGTGAGAAGCGCTACATCCTCGCACCTGTCGGCCTCTCGGTCGGCGACATGGTCGAGTCAGGCTCGGGTGCAGAGATCCGTCCCGGCAACGCCCTCCCGCTGCGGAACATCCCGACCGGTACGGTCGTGCACGGTGTCGAGCTGCGACCGGGCGGCGGCGCGAAGATGGGTCGGTCCGCGGGCACGGCCATCCAGCTGATGTCCAAGGAGCGCTCCGTGGCGCTCGTGCGCCTCCCGTCCGGCGAGATGCGCCAGGTCAGCCTGGACTGTCGCGCGACGGTCGGCCAGGTGGGCAACACCGAGGCGGAGCTGGTCAAGATCGGCAAGGCAGGACGCAACCGCTGGAAGGGCAAGCGCCCCCAGAGCCGTGGCGTGGCCATGAACCCGGTCGACCACCCACTGGGCGGCGGCGAGGGCCGCAGCTCGGGCGGTCGACATCCCGTGAGTCCCTGGGGCAAGCCCGAGGCACGCACGCGCAAGAAGAACAAGGCAAGCGACAAGTACATCGTGCGACGTCGCTCCAAGAAGGGGAAGAGGTAACCCATGGCGAGGAGCCTGAAGAAGGGGCCTTTCGTCGACGAACACCTCTTGAGGAAAGTCGAGAAGGCCAATGCCGGCGGGGACAAGCGTGTCATCCGCACGTGGAGCCGCCGCTCGACGATCATCCCCGAGATGGTCGGACTTACGATCGCCGTCCACGACGGTCGCAAGCACGTGCCGGTGTTCATCAACGAATCCATGGTCGGACACAAGCTCGGCGAGTTCGCTCCGACGCGGACGTTCCGCGGGCACGTTGCCGACAAGTCAGTGAGGAAGCGATGAAGGCACACGCACAGGCCAAGCATGTGCGCCAGTCTCCGTACAAGGTGCGTCGCGTCCTCGATCTCGTGCGGGGGCTCCCCGTCGACGAGGCGCGCTCGGTCCTCGAGTTCACGAACCGACGCTCGGCGGACACCATCAAGAAGGTGCTCAATTCGGCCGTCGCCAACGCAGAACACAATTTCGCGCTCGATGCCGACGAGCTCTTCGTCGCCGAGGCCTACGCAGACGAGGGTCCGACCCTCAAGCGGTGGCGTCCGCGCGCACGTGGCCGTGCGACCCGCATCAGGAAACGCACGAGCCATATCACGATCGTCGTAGCAGACGAGGAGGAGGTTGCCTGATGGGGCAGAAGATCCATCCTTATGGTCTGCGGCTCGGGATCGTCACCGATTGGAAGTCGCGCTGGTACTCCGAGAAGGAGTACGCCGCCAACGTCGCCGAGGACTACAAGATCCGGACGTACCTCAAGGGCGAGCTCAAGCGCGGAGCGATCTCGCGTATCGACATCGAGCGCATCGGTGACAAGAAGGTCCAGATCGATGTCCACACGGGCCGTCCCGGCGTGGTCATCGGACGCGGGGGTTCCGAGGCCGAGCGACTCCGCTCGGGCCTCGAGAAGCTCTCCGGTCGCATGGTCAAGTTCAACGTCATCGAGGTGCACAACCCCGAGCTCGACGCCACCCTGCTCGCCCGCAGCGTTGCGGACCAGTTGGAGGGGCGCGTCTCGTTCCGTCGTGCGCTCAAGCGAACCGTGTCCACCGCCCTCAAGGCGGGAGCCGAGGGCGTTCGCGTCCAGGCAACGGGCCGACTCGGCGGTGCGGACATGGGACGTCGTGAGTGGTACCTGGAGGGCCGCGTGCCGCTGCACACCCTTCGGGCCGACATCGATTTCGGGCAGGCGACCGCCGAGACCACCGTTGGCGCCATCGGCGTCAAGGTGTGGGTCTACAAGGGCGACATCATGAGCCGTTCCGCGACCGCGGGGAAGGTTGCGGCGGAGGCTCGCATGGCTGCCGGTGGGCAGACCGAGCGCACCCGTCGTCGTTCCGCGAAGTCGCGCGCCGAGGCAGCCGCCGGTGGCGGTTCCGAACGCCGAATCATCGAAGCTGGTGGCGGCAAGCGTGTCGTCGAGGCCGGTGGCGGCAAGAAGTCCGGAGGCAAGCGCCTGATCGAAGCTGGTGGCGGCAAGCGTGTCGTCACGGCTGCAGATGCAACGGCCGAGCTCGAGGAAGCCAGGGAGGCCGTTGACGCCGCCGGTGAGGCAGCCGTCGAAGCGGTCGCCAGCGAGGTCGTGGCGGAGGAAGCCGTTGCCGAGGCCATCGTCGCCGACGCTGTGGCCGATGCTGCCGACGTGGTCGCCGTCGAGGCTGTCACCGAGGCTGTCGAATCGGGCGACGAGACCGTGGTCGAAGCGGCGGAGGAAGCCGTTGCCGAGGCTGTCGTCGCTGACGCTGTGGCCGATGCTGCCGACGAAGCCGCTGTCGAGGCCGTTGCCGAGGCCGTCGTCGCCGACGCCGTGGCTGAAGAGGCTGCAGCGGTCGCCGTCGAGGCTGTCGAGGTCGCCGAAGCCGACGAGGTCGTCGCCGACGACGAGCCCGAGGACGGTGAGTCCTGATGTTGATGCCGAAGCGCACGAAGCATCGCAAGATGCACACCGGTCGCATGAAGGGCATGGCCAAGGGCGGCACCAAGGTCTCGTTCGGCGAGTTCGGATTGCAGGCCCAGGAGCCCGGGTTCATCACGTCTCGTCAGATCGAGGCAGCCCGTATCGCGATGACGCGCAAGATCAAGCGTGGTGGGAAGGTGTGGATCACGATCTTCCCCGACAAGCCGATCACCCAGAAGCCCGCCGAGACCCGCATGGGTTCGGGCAAGGGGAACCCGGAGTACTGGGTGGCAGTCGTCAAGCCCGGACGGGTCATGTTCGAGATGGCCGGCGTCGACGATGAACTCGCTCGTGAGGCCATGCGCCTCGCCGCGCACAAGCTGCCCGTCAAGTGCAAGTTCGTGACGAGGGATGACCTATGAACGCCGTCGAACTCCGCAAACTCACCTACAAGGAGCTCAGTGGCAAGCTCGACGAATCGAAGGAAGAGCTGTTCAACCTTCGCTTCCAGCTCGTCACGAACCAGCTCGACAACACCGCCAGAATCAAGCATGTCAAGCAGGACATCGCCCGCATCTCCACGGTGATGCGGGAGCAGGAGATCGCTGCATGGGCATCACAGCAGGAGGAGGCGTAGATGGAACGCGCAACCCGCAAGGTACGCGTCGGAATCGTCGTGTCCGACAGCCGTGACAAGACCGTCACCGTCGAGGTCAGGGACACCAAGCGCCACCCGCGCTACGGAAAGACGATTCCTGCCCGTACGAAGTTCCACGCCCATGACGAGTCGAACGATGCCCACGTGGGCGACACCGTTCGCATCGTCGAGACCCGGCCGCTCTCGAAGTCGAAGCGGTGGCGTGTCGAAGAAGTCGTGGAGCGTGCCCGATGATCCAACAGGAATCCCGCCTCAAGGTCGCCGACAATTCCGGCGCACGTGAGGTCCTCACCATCAGGGTGCTCGGTGGCTCCGGCCGTCGATACGCCTCGGTCGGTGACGTCGTGGTGGCGACCGTCAAGGACGCCACGCCCGGCGGCACCGTGAAGAAGGGTGAGGTCGTCAAGGCAGTCGTCGTACGCACGAGCAAGGAGATCCGTCGCCAGGACGGTTCCTACATCCGCTTCGACGACAACGCCTGCGTGATCATCAACGACCAGAGCCAGCCGCGAGGCACCCGCATCTTCGGCCCGGTCGGCCGGGAGTTGCGTGAGAAGAAGTTCATGCGCATCGTGTCGCTCGCCCCGGAGGTGCTGTGATGAAGCTCCGCGAAGGTGACACCGTCATGGTGATCTCAGGCAAGGATGCCGGTACCGAGTCGAAGATCGCTCGCGTCTTCCCGAAGACCGAGCGCATCATCGTCGAGGGCGTCGCCACGGCGAAACGCCACCAGCGGCCGACCGGCGAACTCAACACCGGCGGCATCATCGACAAGGACATGCCGATCCACGTATCGAACGTGATGATCGTATGCAAGGAATGCGGTCCGACGAAGATCGGCGCCCGCATCGACGACGACGGCCGGAAGCGCCGCGTGTGTCGCAAGTGCGGAGGCGATCTCTGATGGCTCCACGACTCAAAGAGCAATACGACAGCGAGATCCGCGGCAAGCTCCAGGAGGATCTCGGTCTCGACAACGTGATGCAGGTGCCCCGACTGACGAAGATCGTCGTCAATATGGGAGCCGGCGACGCCGCGGCCGATGCGAAGCTCATCGACGGCGTCGTGGCCGACCTCCGCACCATCACCGGGCAGCAGCCGAAGGTGAATCGCGCCCGCAAGTCGGTGTCGAACTTCAAGTTGCGTGAGGGCCAGGCCATCGGGGCCAATGTCACCTTGCGCGGTGATCGGATGTGGGAGTTCCTCGATAGACTCATCGCTCTCGCGATTCCTCGCATTCGTGACTTCCGTGGCCTCAGCCCCAAGGGTTTCGACGGACGCGGGAACTACAGCTTCGGAGTGACGGAGCAGTTGATCTTCCCGGAGATCGATTACGACCAGGTGGTGAAGGTCCGCGGTATGGACATCACCCTCGTGACCACTGCGGAGACCGACGCGCAGGGGAGGGCACTCCTCGACGCCTTCGGGTTCCCATTCCGTCGGCAGCAGGTAGGTGCGTAATGGCCAAGACATCAAAGATCGTCAAGAACAACCGACGCAAGGTGCTCGTCGAGCGCTACGCAGAGCGTCGCGCCGAGCTCATCGTGGTCATCAAGGACCCGGAGGCTTCGTACGAGGACAAGCGAGAGGCATATGCCGCCATCGCAAAGATGCCCCGCGACGCCAGCGCAACGCGATACCGGAACCGGTGCAATGTGTCGGGTCGGCCCCGTGCGTACTTCCGCAAGTTCGGCCTTTCGCGCATCGCCCTGCGGGACATGGCCCACCGCGGCGAGCTCCCCGGTGTCAGAAAGGCTTCGTGGTAGCCATGTACACAGATCCCATTGCCGACATGCTCACGAGGATTCGCAACGCCAACCAGGCACTCCACCCGGAGACCGCGATGCCCTCGTCGAAGCTGAAGGAAGAGATCGCCCGGATCCTCTCTGAGGAGGGGTTCATCGACTCGTGGAAGACGGCCGATGGCGAGGTCGGGACCGAGCTCGTCGTGCGGCTCCGCTACGGAGCCGACCGCAAGCGTGTGCTCCAGGGCATCCAGCGGATCTCCAAGCCGGGCCACCGTGTCTATGCCGGTGCAACGAACATCGGTCGCGTACGCGGCGGCATCGGCGTATCCATCGTGTCGACCTCCGAGGGCGTCATGACCGACCGGGACGCACGCCGTCGCAACGTCGGCGGCGAAGTCCTGTGCAAGGTGTGGTGACATGAGTCGTATCGGCAAAGCACCCATCACCCTCCCCTCCGGTGTCGAGGTCAAGGTCACGAACGATCAGGTCGAGGTCAAGGGGCCCAAGGGCACCCTCAGTCGTACCGTCGATCCGCTGGTCTCGGTCTCGGTCGACGATGGCGTCGTCACCGTAGAACGCGCCAACGACGAGCGTGACAGTCGTGCCCGCCACGGCCTGACGCGGGCGCTGATCAACAACATGGTCGTCGGGGTGTCCGAGGGGTACCGGAAGGAACTCAGCCTCGTTGGCGTCGGGTACCGCGCGGCCCTCAAGGGCCGTGAGCTCGAGCTCCAGGTCGGGTTCTCGCATCCCGTCAACATGGAGGCACTCGAAGGCATCACGTTCGACGTGCCCGAACCGACGAGGATCATCGTCGAGGGCATCGACAAGCAGAAGGTCGGCCAGGTCGCCGCGGACATCCGTGCGGTGCGTCCGCCGGAGCCCTACAAGGGCAAGGGCATCCGCTACTCCGATGAGCGCGTGCGGCGCAAGGCAGGCAAGGCAGGAGTCACCGGATGAGCAGCAACCGAGCCATCGCCCGTCGCCGCAGGCACTATCGGGTGCGCAAGTCGGTGCACGGCACCGGCAGCCGCCCCCGCCTGGCGGTGTTCCGCAGCAACAAGCACATCTATGCACAGGTCATCGACGACGACAGCGGCACCACGATCGCATCGGCATCGTCGAAGGAGTCAGCCGTCAAAGGCGACACCCTCACGGTCGATGTGGCGTCGAAGGTCGGCGAACTCGTCGGTGCTCGTGCCAAGGACGCCGGTATCACCACCGTGGTGTTCGACCGGGGCGGGTTCAAGTATCACGGTCGCGTGCAAGCGCTGGCCGAGGCCGCCCGTGAAGCCGGCCTCGATTTCTAGGAGCGAGCAATGACCAGCAGAAACCGAAACGACAGGGGCGACCGCGGTCGAGGCCGCGAGCGCGACGTACCCGAGTTCGACGAACGCGTCATAGCGATCAACCGCGTGGCAAAGGTCGTCAAGGGCGGTCGCAGGTTCTCGTTCACAGCGCTCGTCGCAGTCGGCGATGGCAAGGGGCGCGTGGGGATCGGCTACGGCAAGGCCAAAGAGGTACCGGCTGCGATCCAGAAGGCCTTCGAACTCGCCCGCAAGGACATGTTCAACGTGCCGATGGCAGGCGAGACGATCATCCATGAGATCATCGGTGAGCAGGGCGCCAGTCGCGTGTTGCTCAAGCCTGCAGCGCCCGGTACCGGGGTCATCGCCGGCGGGGCCGTGCGGCAGATCATCGAAGCAGCGGGCATCCACAACGTACTCGCCAAGTCGCTCGGTTCCCCGACGCATATCAACGTCGCCAAGGCGACCGTCGATGCGCTCAAGAGCCAACAGCGCCCGGACGTCGTCGCCCGCGCCCGTGGCAAGAAGGCCGAGGAGATCTTCCCGCCCGCCCTGCTGGCTTCGTACAACTCTGCCGAGTTGATGAGGACGAAGGGTTGACCATGGCCGACACCCTCAAGATCACCCTGGTGCGTAGCACGATCGGCGAGAAGCCCAAGACGCGCGCCACCATCGAGAGTCTGGGGCTGCGGAAGATCAACTCGACCGTTGAACGTCCCGACACTCCTGACGTGCGTGGCATGGTCCACCGGGCCCGCCACCTGCTCGAAGTAGAGGAAGTCTGATGAAACTGCACCACCTCCGCCCCGCCGAGGGGTCGAAGAAGCGCAAGATCCGCGTCGGTCGCGGTGAGGGCGGGCGCCGCGGCAAGACCGCGGGACGTGGCACCAAGGGCCTCAAGGCTCGCAGCAAGGTGCGGCCGGGTTTCGAGGGCGGCCAGACGCCGCTGATCCGGCAGATCCCGAAGCTCAAGGGGTTCAAGAACCCGAACCGCGAGGAGTACACGGTCGTCAATGTCGAACGCCTCGGCGTCTTCGAAGCCGGATCCACCGTATCGCCCGACGAGATGCGTGAGGCGGGCCTCGCCAAGAAGCGTGGGAAGATCAAGGTCCTCGGTCAGGGCGATATCGACATCTCCCTGACCGTCAAGGCCCATGCCTTCTCCATCGGCGCTGCCGACAAGATCGCCGCCGCTGGTGGCTCGACCGAGCTCATCGACGAGTGATGGGCGCTACGGTGGCCGTGCGTACTCGTTCCCCGTGGATCGACCGTACCCTGCCATCGTTGTTCGACGGCCATCCACACTGACCGCGTAGGACCCAGGACTCACATGCTCACCGCCTTCAGGAACGCCTTCAGGATCCACGATCTCCGGAACAAGATCCTCTTCACCCTGTTCATCTTCGCCATCTACCGGCTTGGCGCGACCATCCCGGTCCCCGGTGTCGATCTGGATGCGGTGCGGTCATTCGCCGATCAGGCCGAGCAATCCGGCTTCGTCGGTCTCCTGAACCTGTTCTCGGGTGGCGCCCTGACCCAGATGTCGATCTTTGCGTTGGGCATCATGCCCTACATCACGGCATCGATCATCATGCAGCTGCTCGCCGTGGTGATCCCCAAGTTGCAGGCACTCCAGGAAGAGGGTGAGTCGGGACGCAAGGTGATCACCCAGTGGACCCGCTACGTGACGGTCATCCTCGCCCTCCTCCAGTCGACGGGGTTCGCCTATCTGTTCCACAGCGGCCAGTTCACCAACGGTGTGGATCTCATCCCGGACTTCACTCCTCGCAACGTGATCATCATCGTGATCACCATGACCGCCGGTACGGCCCTGCTCATGTGGATGGGTGAGCTCATCACCCAGCGAGGCATCGGCAACGGCATGTCGCTGCTGATCTTCATCTCGATCATCAGCCAGATCCCGAGCCAGCTGGCGATCCTGTGGACGAACGCCGACACCTACCAGGCCATTGTGATCTTCGCCATCATGATCGCCCTGACCGTCGGCATCATCTTCATCGAGCAGGGGCAACGCCGCATCCCCGTGCAGTTCTCGCGTCGAGTACGCGGACGCAAGGTGATGGGCGGGCAGTCGACCTACATCCCGCTCAAGGTCAACATGGCCGGCGTGATCCCTGTCATCTTCGCGACCTCGATCATGTACTTCCCCGCCTTGTTGGCGTCGGCGCTGCCGAGTACGGGTTGGGGTGCATCGGTGAGGGAGTGGATCGACACCAACATGTTGTCGACATCCGGTGCCGGCTTCTCCCCGAGCCTGTGGTACATCTTCATCCTCGCCATGCTGGTGGTGTTCTTCACCTACTTCTACACCGCGATCCAGTTCGATCCCGAGCGGCAGGCCGACATGATCCAGCGACAGGGCGGGTTCATCCCCGGCATCCGTCCCGGCCGTGCCACGGTGAACTACCTGAGCCACGTGTTGTCGAGGATCACCCTGCCGGGTGCCCTCTACCTCGCACTGGTGACCGTGTTGCCGTCGTTGTTCGGTTGGTTCTGGAACGTGCCGGTCGGCCTGTCGGGTGTCTCGATCATCATCGTTGCGGGCGTGGCGCTCGACACGACGAAGCAGATCGAGAGCCAGCTGACGATGCGCAACTACGAGGGTTTCCTCAGCTGAGAGCCCGCCGAGAATCCACGGAGGAATCGACACCATGGCGAGACGGATCCTGTTCCTCGGACCTCCGGGGGCCGGCAAGGGCACCCAAGCGGCGATGCTCGCACGGGCACTGAAGGTCCCCCACATATCGACAGGGGCCATGTTGCGCGATGCCGTCGAAGCGGGTACGGACCTCGGCAAGCGCGTCGAGGGCGTCATGGCGGCCGGTGAGCTCGTCTCCGACGACCTCGTGGTCGCCATCGTCGACGAGCGCTTGGCGAGCGACGATGCCCGATGTGGGTACCTCCTCGACGGCTTCCCCCGCAACGTCGCCCAGGCCAAGGCGCTCAACGATGCCGTGGTCAACGCCATCGGCACCGTCGTCCTCCTCGACGTCGACACCGACGAACTCGTCGGGCGACTCCTGCGTCGAGCTGCCGAGGAGGGCCGAGCTGACGACAACGAGGAGACGATCCGCCGTCGGCTGGAGGTCTATCGGGCCGAGACGGAACCGTTGGTCGACCACTACGCGTCGACCGTGATCCGCGTCGATGGCATGGGTTCGATCGATGAGGTCTTCTCGCGGATCGTGCTCGCCCTGACGGCGTGACCCCACGGCGATGAACACCACGCGGGTCATCACACGCAAGACCTCCGCGGACTTCGCCCGAATGAAGGTTGCGGGTCGGTGTGTCGCAGCGATGCATGCGGCCGTCCGTGCTGCGATTGCGCCCGGCGTGACGACCAGGGAGCTCGACGAGATCGCCAGGGGGGTGCTCGTGGACCATGGGTGCACGTCGTCGTTCCTCGGCTACGGCGGACCCCAGCATCCGTTCCCCGGTGTGTTGTGCACCTCGCCGAACTCGGTCATCGTCCATGGCATCCCGGACGACACGAGACTGCGGGAGGGCGACATCATCTCGATCGATGCAGGCGCCATCTACGAGGGCTGGCATGGTGATGCCGCTTTCACCGCTGCGGTCGGCGAGGTGTCGGACGAGGTTGCGACCCTCCTCGAGGTCACGGAGCGTGCCCTGTGGAGCGGTATCGCGGCAGCCAAGGCCGGGAATCGCCTCGGCGACATCGGCGCGGCTGTCGAAGGAGAGGCGCTGCCCCACGGTCTCGGCGTCGTACGCGAGTATGTCGGTCACGGCATCGGCCGCCAGATGCACGAAGCGCCATCGGTGCCGAACTACGGGAGGGCAGGCAAGGGGTTGCGGCTCAAGAAGGGCATGGCCCTGGCGATCGAGCCGATGTTCAACCTCGGTACTCCCGAATCACACGTACTCGACGACCACTGGACGGTGGTGACGGCCGACGGCGCCTGGTCGGCGCACTTCGAGCACACCGTGTTGTTCACGGACGAGGGGACCGTCGTGTCGACCGTCCCCGAACCGGTCGTCGTCGCGTAGCGCCGGGATCATGACCATGCCCGCCGAGTAGGGTGGGACATCCGACACGGAGGCCTCGTGGTACGACGAATCGTGATCCTCATGCTGGTGGCGGCGCTCGGTGTCGCTGCCTGCGGTTCCGACGGCGGCGCCGAGGACTCGGCTCCCGACACGACGACGACCGAACCGTCATCGCAGGAAACGACGACGACTGTCGCCGCTGCGACCACCACCACCTCGGCGGCCTCGACGACGACCGAACCCGGGGCCGTCGGGGATCTGGCGTCGTGTGTCGTCGGGTCGTGGGAGCTCGACAGTGAGGCGTTCTTCGACGACCTCCTCGCGACCCTCCCACCGGACGAACAGGTAGGGGAGTTCAGCGTGGTCGGAGGTGCGTACCGGATCATGGCCGGGGCTGACGGCACCTGGGTCAACGAGCGCGACGGATGGACGTTCCTCGTGACGAGCGAGTTCGGCGATCTCCAACTGACGATCGATGATCGGCAGATGGGAACGTGGTCGATCGACGGCGACATCCTGTCGACGACGCTCGAGCCGGGTGAGGCACCGGAGGTCAGCGTGTTGGTCGATGGCGCCCCCGTGGATTTCCCCGCTGGCACCCTGCCGATCGAGGCACCGGACGCCGAGTTCAGCGGTGCGGCGATCACCTGCGCCGGTGACACGATGACGGCATCCTTCGGCGGATTCACCTCGATGTGGTCGCGCGTCTGAGTCCGACCGGGACATCGAGCGCCTCGACATCCTCCGGATCCGATCCGCTGGCACCACGACAGACCATGGTGCGCGAGGTACGTCGTGCCTCCCGCGAAAGTCGGAGCGGAATTACCGGCAACGGTTCCAGAAACCGCTTGCGCGCGGGTGGGCACTGAGGTCTAGGGTGCGGCGCAGCCGGGGCACCCCGAGCACATGGCGACCAGTGAGAGGGGACGGGCATGGGCCTCGACCGCGACACCTTCAACCTCGTGATGCAGTCCATCAAGGACTATGCCCAGCATGAACTCACCGATGCGGTCCTCATCGAGATCGACACGACGGATGTGTTCCCCGAGGAGATCGTGCGCGGCCTGTGCGGCGATGTGCTCGGGGTCTCGCTCCTGTTCATCCCCGAGCATCTGGGCGGCATGGGCGGCGACGCGTTCGATGTGTATCGGGTCTCGGAGCTCCTCGCGGGTATCGACCTCGGCATAGCGACGGGTGCGTTGGCCACGTTCCTCGGTTCCGATCCGATCGTCTTCGGAGGCACGGAGGAGCAGAAGGAACGATGGATCGGAGCCATCGCCGAGCATGGCCTCCTGATGGCCTACGGGGCCACGGAGCCCGAGGCGGGGAGCGATCTCGGCTCATTGAAGACCACCGCGAAGCGGGTCGAGGAGGACGGCTCCATCACGGGATACGTCATCAACGGCAACAAGCAGTGGATCTCCAACGGGGGATACGCCGACCTGTACACGATCCTCGCGATGGCCCCGGATGGACCGACATGGTTCGTGGTCGATCACGATGCCGAGGGATTCACCAAGGGCGCCCCCGAGGACAAGCACGGCATTCGTGCCTCGAACACGGCGGCCCTGTCACTTCAGGATGTCCACGTGACGCCGGATCGGGTCGTTGGTGACGTTGAGGGCCAAGGTCTCGTCCAGGCCCAGATGGTGTTCGGCTACACCCGGTTGATGGTGGCCGCGTTCGGCCTCGGGGGAGGATGGGCGGCGATGGACCGCGCGATCCCGTACTCGACCGAGCGCATCCAGGCGGGATCCCCGCTGTCGCAGAAGCAGGGCTACACGCACAAGCTGATCGTTCCCCACGTCGTGCGGCTCGAGGCAGCACGCGCCTACATCGAGGAGACCGCGGAACGGCTCGACACGGGGGAGGAGATCCTCAACACCGAGGGCGCCATCGCCAAGTACCTCGCATCGGAAGCCGGGAACGACGCAGCGGACGCCGGTATCCAGGCACTTGGTGGCTACGGCTACACCAAGGAGTACATGGTCGAGAAGTACAAGCGCGACGTCCGCATCACGACCATCTACGAGGGCACGTCCGAGATCATGGAGATGACGATCGCGAGGGATCGGTGGCAGCACCACCTCAAGACGCGGGGTGTCTACTACCACGATCGCGCTCGTGCCCTCGAGCAACTCGAGCGGGAGGCGCCGGGTGCGGGTTGCTCGACCGCTGCCGTCGCGCTGCACAGTCTCGCCGAGGTCCTCGAACAGGCGCGCATCCACCGCCTCACCCGCAGCCAGCACGTCTTGTTCCGCATCGGCGAGGTCGTTGCGTTCGCCGAGGGCGCCGAGGCGATGGCACGACGGGCGGTCAGGGCACGCCTCGGAACCCTTCCGGAGAAGACCGACGAACGCTTCGATGCCGATGGCCTGGCGGCCATCAGCAGGGTCTTCGCACGCGAAGCCGCCATGAAGGTCGGTCAGGAGGGAACGAGGTGGATCGTCGGTGCGAGCGAGCCGGGGGGCATCGACATCGCGGCGTTCGAGGCCGCCGTGGGCGTTCCGGCCATTCGCGATGCCCAGGTCGGTCTGGTCGCCGACATGGACGCGGTGGCAGCCGCGATCTACGCCTGAAGTGGTGTTCTGCAGCGGAGGAGAAAATCCTGAGAACCTTACTAAGGATTTTGATAGATTGGTGACGCCCCTCGTGGGTGTGGCATGGCAGGAGGACCGGATCTCGATGTCGGGTGGTTGCGAAGATGAGTGAAAAGGTCGATCGAGCAGTAGCCATCGTCGGCGTCGGTGCGGTGCTCCCCGACGCACCCGATGCCCCCACGTTCTGGAGCAATGTCCGCGACGCTCGGTACAGCATCAGCGATGTGCCAGCCGGTCGATGGGATCCCGAGCTGTACTTCGACCCTGATCCGTCCGTTCCGGACAAGACCTACTCGCGGATCGGCGGTTGGGTGACCGACTGGGCATGGGACCCGATGACGTGGCGGCTCCCGATACCTCCGAAGGTCGCCGAATCGATGGATCGCACGCACATCTGGTCGATCGTCGCCGCGCGTGAGGCCCTCGCCGACTATGGCCATCCAGGTCGTGAACTCGATGGCGACCGTACGGCGGTCATCCTCGGGAACGCGATGGGAGGCGACCGCCACTACGAGACCGCCATGCGCGTCTATGCGGCCGAGCACGTCCGTGAACTCGAGGAACTCGAGGTCTTCCGGCAACTCCCCCCCGATGTGCAACGTTCCATCGTCGAAGAGCTGCGGATGGCCATCGCCGAACGGGCACCCGACATCACCGAGGACACGATGCCGGGCGAGCTGGCGAACATCACCGCCGGGCGCATCGCCAACCTGTTCAATTTCCACGGTCCCAACTTCGTCACCGACGCTGCTTGCGCCTCCGCGTTGGCCGGCATCGATGCCGCGATCGAGGGTCTCGAACAGCGCGACTACGACGCCGTGTTGACCGGGGGCATCGACTCGAACATGAGCGCGAGCAGTTTCGTCAAGTTCTGCAAGATCGGTGCACTCTCGGCAACCGGGACTCGGCCCTACGGACAAGGCGCCGACGGGTTCGTGATGGGCGAGGGTGCCGCGGTGTTCCTCCTCAAGCGGCTCGAGGACGCCGAGCGCGATGGCGATCACATCTATGCCGTCATTCGGGGCGTGGGTGGATCGTCGGACGGCCGTGGCAAGGGCATCACGGCACCCAACCCCGTCGGCCAGCGTTTCGCCGTCCAGCGAGCATGGAAGAACGCCGGGTCGACGCCCGACAGCGCCTCCCTGATCGAGGGACACGGAACGTCGACCAGGGTCGGCGATGTCGTCGAGTTCGAGGCCCTGTCGACCGTCTTCTCGTCCTTGGGCCTCGCTCCAGGCAGTCTCCCGCTGGGTTCGGTCAAATCGAACATCGGTCACCTCAAGGCAGCGGCCGGTGCGGCCGGCATGCTCAAGGCGACGATGGCGCTCAACGATCGCGTCCTTCCCCCGAGCCTCAACGCGTCGACCCCGAATCCCAACCTCGCCCTGGCGGGATCGCCGCTGTACGTCAACACCGAGTTGCGGGAGTGGAAGGCGTCGGCGGGCCAGGTCCGGCAAGCTGGCGTCTCGGCGTTCGGTTTCGGCGGCACGAACTTCCACGTCGTGCTCGAGGAGTACCTCCCGGGGCGCATCCGCACGAACGATCGCAAGGTGACGTATTCGTTGGCCGGGTCACCCCCGTCCACACGCGACCGCAGCGAGCCGAAGGCGCCACTGCGGGGAGCCCTGGTGGTCGGTGGGTCCTCCGACGCCGCGATCATCGAGCGGCTGCGCGCGATCGCCGATGACGCACGCAACGGCATGGTCCCCCCCACGCGTGCCCCAGCTGCCGCCGATCTGGAAGCCGAGCACCGCGTCGCCATCGACTTCGGTGATGCGCACGAGCTCGTGACCAAGGTCGAGCGAGCCATCGCGGCGCTCGAGACCACGAATGATGCGGCATGGCAGCTCCTTGCCAATCAGGGCGTATTCAAGGGGGTGGGGAGCCCCGGGCATCTGGCGTTCCTCTACACGGGACAGGGATCCCAGTACGTGAACATGCTCGACACCCTGCGTCGGACCGAACCCATCGTCAGGGACACCTTCATCGAGGCGGACGCCGTCATGGAACCGATCCTCGGCAAGCCGCTCACCGACTACATCTTCATCGACACCGACGACCCCGACGCCGTGAGGGCATCGGAGGTCGATCTCATGCAGACCGAGATCACCCAACCGGCCGTGCTCACCGTCGACCTCGCGCTCCAGAGGCTGATGGCTGCCTACGGCATCGAACCGTCGATGGTCATGGGGCACAGCCTGGGTGAGTACGGTGCGCTCGTCGCTGCCGACGCCCTGCCCTTCGAGGATGCTCTGCGTGCGGTCGCCGGGCGCGGGCGGGAGATGGCCAACGTGCAGGTCGACGATCGTGGATTGATGGCGGCGGTCTTCGCTCCCATCGACGACATCGAGCGTGTCGTCGAGAGCGTCGACGACTATGTCGTGGTCGCCAACGTCAACAGCAACCACCAGGCGGTCATCGGAGGATCCACGGCGGGTGTCGAGGCGGCGTCGGAGTTGCTCGGTGCCGCGGGCGCCCAGGTCGTGCCGCTGCCCGTGAGCCATGCGTTCCACACCGAGATCGTGGCGCCCGCGAGCGCGCCCCTCATGGAGATGCTCGCGACGATGGATGTCCGCTCACCGAGCATGCCGATCGTCGCGAACACGACGGGGGACTTCTATCCGCGGGGGCCCCAGGTCGATCGGGAGATGATCGAGATCCTGGGTCAGCAGATCTTCTCGCCGGTGCAGTTCGTCAAGGGCCTCGAGACCCTCTACAAGGCGGGTGCGAGGGTCCTGTGCGAGATCGGGCCCAAGAAGGCGCTCCACGGCATGGCCGAGGATGTCCTCGGGTCCCGCGGTGATGTGCGGGTGCTGTTCGCCAATCACCCGAAACAAGGGGATCTCGTGTCCTTCAACCAGGCGCTGTGCGGCATGTACGCCGCCGGCCTGGGAACCGGCCGTGTCGCACACGACGTGCCGCACGACACTCCCGACGTCGAGGTTCCTCAGGAGGAAGCCGTGCCATCCATCCCGCCCGTGACCGAACCGGAATCGAGTGCGCCCGCGTCGCTCGAGGCGACCGGTGATGGGACCTACGCCGAACTCGGGCACCTGCTCGCCGATTTCCTCGACAGGGCCAACGCCGTCTATCGGGGATCGACGAGCTCAGCGACGTCCTTGCCCACGCGGGGACACGAGGCTCGCCGGGATCCCGATGCGCCCGTCGTGATCACGGGTGCAGGCATCGGCCTGCCGGGCATGGAACGCGTCTTCGAGGAAGGTGCGCTGTCGCGCCTGTTGCACGGGGAGCAGTTCATCGACGCGATCCCGCTCAAGAGCCGACAGGAGATCGTCGACCACCACATCACGCGGTTGGTGAAGAGCAAGGAGGGCGGTGGCCACTTCGAGACGATCGACACCCAGGCGGATGTGATCAAGCTCGCCGGAAGGGGCGGAACCGTCAGCCTGGCCGACGAGTTCGGGTTCCCGGCCGAGAGGGAAGCAGCGCTCGACCGCACCGCCCAGCTCGCCATCGGTGCAGGCATCGACGCTCTGCGTGATGCGGGCATCCCATTGGTGATGAGCTACAAGACGGCGACCACGGGAGCGGAGATCCCCGAGCGGTGGATGCTGCCCGAGGCCATGCGGGACGACACGGCGGTGATCTTCGCATCCGCCTTCCCCGGCACGGAGAGCCTCATCGACGAAGTCACGCGCTTCAACGAGGACAAAGCAGCACGTGACCGACTCGTCGAGCTCGAGGAGCTCCGTGCGAGAGCCGACGGAGTCCTTGCTGACGACCTCGACCGACGGATCCATGAGCTCACCATCGAGCTCGAGCGCGACGGCTACGTGTTCGATCGTCGGTTCCTGTACAAGAGCCTGTCGTTCGCACACGCACAGTTCGCCGAGTACATCGGCGCGCGGGGTCCGAACACGCAGGTCAATGCCGCATGCGCATCGACGACCCAGGCTGTCGCCATCGCCGAGGACTGGATCCGCGAGGAGCGCTGCGCTCGGGTCATCATCATCTCGTCGGACGATGTCACCACCGACGCAATGCTCGGCTGGATCGGGTCCGGCTTCCTCGCCGTGGGAGCTGCAGCAACCGATGAGATCGTCGAGGATGCCGCCATACCGTTCGATCGGCGCCGTCACGGAATGATCCTCGGCATGGGGGCGGCCGCGCTCGTCGTCGAGAGCCCCGCATCGGCTGCGGACCGCGGAATCCTGCCGATCGCCGAGGTGCTCTCGTCCGTCACGGCCAACAGTGCCTTCCATGGAAGCCGCCTCGATCCCTCGCACATCCGCCAGGTCATGGAGGGCCTGGTGGCGACCGCCGAGCATCGGTGGGGAATCGATCGATCCCGGATCGCGCCCGAGACGATGTTCGTCTCGCATGAGACGTACACGCCGGCCAGGGGAGGAAGCGCCCAGGCCGAGGTCGATGCGCTTCGCCACGTGTTCGGATCGATGGCCGACCAGATCGTCATCACGAACACCAAGGGGTACACGGGACACGCGATGGCCACCGGCGTCGAGGATGTCCTCGCGATCAAGGCGATGGAGACCGGGATCGTTCCGAAGGTGCCCAACTACAAGGAGGTGGATCCGGATCTCGGCGTGCTGAACCTGTCGACCGGGGGCTCATACCCCGTGCGCTACGGCCTGCGACTGGGCGCCGGGTTCGGATCGCAGGTCTCGATGACGTTGTACCGGGCGGTTCCGTCCCCGCTCGGTCGTCATCCCGACATCGATCAACTCGGTTTCGGCTACCGCATCGTCGACGGTGAGCGATGGGCGAGGTGGCTCGCAAGCGTCACCGGACACGACGCCCCCGAGATCGAGATCGTTGCGCGCACGCTGCGGGTCGCCGACCAGGGGGCACCGGTGCGCGCACCTGCGCGCCCGACGCCTGCCGTGGTACCCGTTGCACCATCGGTGGCGGCACCGGCGTCGGTCGCTTCGATGCCTGCCGCCACGCCGCCGCCCCCACCTGCTGCTGCTGCTGTGTCTGCTGCTGCGCCTGCTGCTGCTGTGCCTGTTGCTGCTGTTGCGCCTGGTGCGGTTGGTGGTGATCCGGTTGCTGATCGGGTGTTGGAGATCGTGGCGGGGGAGACGGGGTATCCGTCGGAGATGTTGGATCTCGATTTGGATCTCGAGGCTGATCTGGGGATCGACACGGTGAAGCAGGCTGAGATGTTTGCGGCGATCCGTGGTGAGTGGGATATCGAGCGTGATGATGCGGTGGCGTTGCGGGATTATCCGACGTTGCGTGCGGTGATCGGGTTCGTCCTCGAGCGTCGTCCGGATCTGGCTGCTGCGCCTGCTGCTGCTGTGCCTGTTGCTGCTGTTGCGCCTGGTGCGGTTGGTGGTGATCCGGTTGCTGATCGGGTGTTGGAGATCGTGGCGGGGGAGACGGGGTATCCGTCGGAGATGTTGGATCTCGATTTGGATCTCGAGGCTGATCTGGGGATCGATACGGTGAAGCAGGCTGAGATGTTTGCGGCGATCCGTGGTGAGTGGGATATCGAGCGTGATGATGCGGTGGCGTTGCGGGATTATCCGACGTTGCGTGCGGTGATCGGGTTCGTCCTCGAGCGTCGTCCGGATCTGGCTGCTGCGCCTGCTGCTGCTGTGCCTGGTGCTGCTGTTGCGCCTGGTGCGGTTGGTGGTGATCCGGTTGCTGATCGGGTGTTGGAGATCGTGGCGGGGGAGACGGGGTATCCGTCGGAGATGTTGGATCTCGATTTGGATCTCGAGGCTGATCTGGGGATCGATACGGTGAAGCAGGCTGAGATGTTTGCGGCGATCCGTGGTGAGTGGGATATCGAGCGTGATGATGCGGTGGCGTTGCGGGATTATCCGACGTTGCGTGCGGTGATCGGGTTCGTCCTCGAGCGTCGTCCGGATCTGGCTGCTGCGCCTGCTGCTGCTGTGCCTGTTGCTGCTGTTGCGCCTGGTGCGGTTGGTGGTGATCCGGTTGCTGATCGGGTGTTGGAGATCGTGGCGGGGGAGACGGGGTATCCGTCGGAGATGTTGGATCTCGATTTGGATCTCGAGGCTGATCTGGGGATCGATACGGTGAAGCAGGCTGAGATGTTTGCGGCGATCCGTGGTGAGTGGGATATCGAGCGTGATGATGCGGTGGCGTTGCGGGATTATCCGACGTTGCGTGCGGTGATCGGGTTCGTCCTCGAGCGAAGGCCCGACCTCGCTCCAGGGAAGGCCCCCGTCGATGCTCCGCCCGCCGCCGCCGAGACCGTGTCGGCGTCGACGAGCGTCGTCCCGATGGACGAGCACTCCGGAGGGACCGAACTCGAACGGCGGGTTCCCGTCGTACTCGCGCGGCCACCCGCCTCGGTGTCCGCCCCCACCGGCGTCGAGCTCGGGGAGGGTTCGAGGGTCGTCGTGGCCGCTGACGCAGGCGGCGTCGGAACGGCCCTCGCGGATCGATTGGTAAAGCGCGGCGTCGAGGTGCTGCTCGTCGACGACGCTCCCGATGCCGAGGAACTCGTCGCCCGCATCGATGCATGGAGGGGAGCCACGCCGGTGACCGGTGTCTACTGGCTCCGTGCGCTCGATGCCCACGGTGCCATCGAGGGCATGGATCTCGACACCTGGCGGGAAGAGCTCCGTGTGAGGGTGAAGCTGCTGTTCGAGACCATGAGGTACCTCTACGAGGATGTCGCGGCGGCCGGTACGTTCCTGGTCTCGGCGACCCGACTCGGGGGCCGCTTCGGCTTCGACGAGCACGGGCCGGTCTCCCCGATGGGCGGCGCCGTGTCCGGCTTCACCAAGACCTTCAAACGCGAACGCCCGGGGGCGCTCGTGAAGGTCGTCGACGTTCCCGCGTCGCGCAAGACGGCCGCGTTCGCGGACATCCTCATCGAGGAGACCCTCGTGGACCCCGGAGCAATCGAGATCGGACGAACCGATGATGGGATGCGGTGGACCCTGGGGCTTGGTGTGGAGCAGCTCCCGGAACACCCCGACGGGATGCAGTTGGGACCGGAGTCGGTGTTCGTCGTGACCGGTGCAGCCGGCAGCATCGTCTCGGCGATCACGGCCGACCTCGCCGCAGCCAGCGGCGGCGTCTTCCATCTCATGGACCTCGTCCCACAACCCGACCGTGACAGCGAGGACCTCGCCGCGTACCGGTCCGACCCCGATGCGCTGCGTCTGACCATCTTCGAGCGGCTGAAGACATCCGGTGAGCGGGCGACCCCAGCCGTCGTCGAGCGTGAGATGGGTCGCCTCGAGCGTGCCAGTGCGGCCCTCGACGCCATCGAGGCCATCGAGGGTGCAGGCGGCACGGTGCACTACCACAGCGTCAACCTGCTCGACGGCGATGCCATGGCGGCGACGATGGCCGAGATCGCAGGGATGCACGAGCGTGTCGACGTACTCCTCCATGCCGGGGGGCTCGAGATCTCGCGTCTGCTCCCCGACAAGGACCGCTCCGAGTACGACCTCGTCTTCGACGTCAAGGCGGATGGTTGGTTCAACCTGATCGCCGGTCTCTCGGGGACGGAGATCGGAGCAACGGTTGCCTTCTCGTCGATCGCGGGCCGATTCGGCAACGCCGGGCAGTCGGACTACAGCGCTGCCAACGACCTCTTGTGCAAGTACGCGTTGTCGTTCCGGGGCTCGCGTCCCGACACGATCGGCCTCGCCATCGACTGGACCGCGTGGGGCGATATCGGCATGGCCACCCGCGGATCGATCCCCACGATCATGAAGGCTGCGGGCATCGACATGCTGCCTGCCGCCCTCGGAGTGCCATTCATCCGTGAGGAGCTCACCGGAGCGTCGGGTTCGCGCGAGATGCTCGTCGCACAGCGGCTCGGCATGCTCACCGAGGAATGGGGGGAGACGGCGGGCGTGGACCCGGCGGCGTTCACCCACCGGCTCGATGCAGCCGTCATGGCGGACACCGTCATCTCGTTCGGGGTCCACGAGGGACTCACGACAACGGTCGACCTCGACCCCACCCGGCAGGGCTTCCTCTTCGACCATCAGATCGATGGAACACCGGTCCTGCCGGGGGTCATGGGTGTCGAGGCGTTCGCCGAGGTGGCGTCGTTGCCGTGGGACGATCTCGTCGTGACGGCGGTCGAGGACGTCGAGTTCCTCGCTCCCTTCAAGTTCTACAAGGACGAACCGCGGACGGTGACCGTCACCGCCCGCTTCGCACCCGAGGGCGACGACCTGGTGGCCCACTGCGCCCTCCTCGGGTCGCGTACGCTCCCGACCAGCCCCGATCCCGTCGTGACGGTGCACTTCACGGGGAAGGTCAGGCTGCGCAGCCATCGTTCGTCGCTGAGCACCCCGCCGATACCCGATGATGCTGCGGGTGTCGGTGCAGGAGACCTGTACGAGGTGTATTTCCACGGGCCCACCTACCAGGTGCTCGACCATGTCTGGCGGCGGGGCGACCTCATCGGTGGGGCCCTCGCTGCGGACCTCCCGACGAACCACGATCCCGCCGATCGGGCCACGATCACGAACCCGCGACTCCTCGAGTTGTGCTTTCAGACCGCTGGTGCCTTCGAGATCGGTACGACGGGGGCGATGGCCCTGCCCATGCGGATAGGCAGCGTCACGTATGGCGAGGTGGATGGGGCCGATTCGGCCCCGGCAACAGCCGTCGTGTCGGCAACGGACGACGGCTTCACCGCCACGGTCGTCACCGACGCGGGTCCGATCCTCCGGCTCGACGGGTATCGCACGGTGCGCCTGCCCGGTGCCATGGACGAATCCCTCGTGGCGCCCGTGCGAGGAGCGATGGGTGGCGATGCCTGAGCCAGCCTTCGAACGGATCGCCATCGTCAATCGCGGCGAACCGGCGATGCGGCTCATCAACGCGGTGCGCGACATCAACCTCGAGTACGGAACCCGAGTGGCGACGATCGCCCTGTACACCGACACGGACCGACGCTCGATGTTCGTACGGGAGGCCGATGAGCGATACCGGCTGGGACCCTCGGTGTATACCGACGAGACCGGCCAGCGCAAGGTCGGGTACCTCGACTACGCCCGATTGGAGGAGGCCCTCGTCCAGACCGGTGCCGACGCTGCCTGGGTTGGATGGGGTTTCGTGGCCGAACACGCCGATTTCGCCGACATGTGCCAACGGCTCGGCATCACCTTCATCGGTCCCAACGGTGACACCATGCGCAAGCTCGGCGACAAGATCACGTCGAAGCGGATCGCCGAGCAGGCCGGCGTCCCGGTGGTCCCGTGGAGCGGTGGGCCGGTCGAGACGGTCGAGGAAGCCGAGGTCGTAGCCGAGAGGATCGGCTACCCGTTCATGATCAAGGCGACCGCCGGCGGGGGAGGCCGCGGCATCCGGCGCGTTCGCTCTCGCGACGAGATCGCCGACAAGCTCGCCTCGGCCCGGTCGGAGGCGGCCTCGGCCTTCGGTGACGCAACCGTGTTCATCGAACGGGCCGTGATGAAGGCACGCCACATCGAAGTCCAGATGATCGCCGATGGCCATGGCGCCGTGTGGCCCGTGGGGGTGCGCGACTGCACGGTGCAGCGCCGCAACCAGAAGATCATCGAGGAAGCACCATCGCCTGCCCTCACGCCCGAACAACACCGAGCCGTCATGGAGGCCGCAGCGGATCTCGGCCGTGCCGCCGGATACCGCAATGCGGGCACGGTCGAGTTCCTCTTCGAGCCCCACACCGGTGACTTCTGGTTCATGGAGGTCAACGCTCGCCTCCAGGTCGAGCATCCGATCACCGAGCTCACGACGGGCGCCGACATGGTGAAGCTCCAGATCGATGTCGCCTCGGGCCACCCGCTCCCGGGCGACCCACCGACCACCGTGGGTCACGCGATCGAGATCCGCCTCAACGCGGAGGACCCCGGAACCGGCTTCGCTCCGGCACCGGGGGAGCTGACGGTGTTGCGCTTCCCCTTCGGGCCGGGTGTTCGCGTCGATTCGGGCGTCGAGGAGGGTGATGCGATCGCTCCCGAGTTCGATTCGATGATCGCCAAGATCATGGCGTACGGGTCCGATCGATCCGAGGCCGTGGCTCGACTTCGCCGCGCTCTCCAGGAGACCACGGTCGTGGTCCGTGACGGTGCATCCAACAAGTCGTTCGTCGAGTGGCTCCTGTCCACACCCGAATTCCATTCAGGTGACTTCGATACGGGGTGGGTCGACGGCCTCGTCGAATCGGGTCCCCTGGTGGGCTCCGAAGTCGCCGACGCTGCACTGGTTGCCGCCGGTATCGCTGCCTACGACGACGCGATGGACCTCGAACTGAAGCGCTTCCATGCCTCGGCGAATCGTGGGCGGCCCCACATCGAGCAGGACATCGGGCACACCGTCGGCCTGCGGTATGGCGGGAACAGCTACGAGCTCGACGTGGCCATGCTCGACCGAGACACCTTTGCGGTGACGATCGACGGTACGACGGTCGAGGCGACGATCGCCGACACCGGTCGATTGGGTCAGCGGATCACGATGGGGCCGAGGTCACATCGATTGTTGTCCCTGGCGGACGGAGGAACCCACTACGTGGAGATCGACGGCCTTCCCCATCGGATCACGCCGGATGAGGGCGGTGTCGTTCGCTCGCCAGCGCCTTCGGTCGTGGCGGCGATCGATGTGGGACCCGGGGACCATGTCGAGCGCGGTGACCGTCTCGCCGTGGTCGAGGCGATGAAGATGGAAACGCAGGTCACGGCCCCCCTCACCGGGACCGTTCGTGAGGTGCTCGTCAGGACCAATGCGCAGGTGCCCACCGGCGCAGCGCTGATGGTGATCGATCCGGACAGCGCCGCCGTCGACATCGCCGTCGACAGGGTCGGAATCGGCTCCCTCGCCGAACCGCTCGAGGGAGACCACCTCGGCTGCGCCCATCACCTCAAGCGCATCGCTGCGATGCTGGCTGGGTACGACGTGTCGCCGTCGACCGTCGCGGCGGATCTCGCAGGGGCGACACGACGCTGCACCGAGGACATGGCCCTCGAGGACCTCGACGCCGCCGAGCAACGAATCCTCGAGTTGTTCGTCGACCTGATCTCCCTCTTCCGGCGTGACCCCATCGATGATGAGTACGAGGACATCACGCGCCGATCGAGCGGCGAGTACCTCTACAGCTACCTTCGGGATCCCGGTTCGACGGTGGGCCTGCCAGGGCGGTTCGTCGAACGGCTCGATCGTACGCTCGCACACTACGGAGCTGCCCACGACCGCACCGATGGCCGTGACGAGGCCCTGTATCGGATCACGAAGTCGTATGACCGGATGGATCTCCAGATCCCGATGATCCTCGCGATCCTCGATCATCGCCTCGAGCACCCGGCTGGCGACGATGAGGCATTCCGCGACATCCTCGACCGGATCGTGAGCCAGACCCGAGATCGGTACCCGGCCGTCCACGACCTCGCACGCGAGGTCGCCTATGGCAGGTTCGACCATCCCTTCCTCGAGCAGATCAAGGAGCGGGCGTACGCCGATGCCCAGGAGAACCTCGACATCCTCGGCACGTCCGACGACGCCGAGGAGCGAGAGGCCGCGATCCGCTCGCTCGTGGACTGCCCGCAGCCGCTCACGAGCTACCTCTCCCGGCGGTTCGCGGGAGCCGACACCGCGCTGAAGCAGGCGCTCCTCGAGGTGATGGTCCGCCGCTACTACCGGATCCGCACCCTCGAGGCCGTGCGATGCGACGACATCGATGGGTACGCCGTGGCTGCCGCCGAATACGATCACGAGGGCCATCGGGTGGCCGTCGGGGCCGTACAGGTCCAGTGGGACCAACTCGCCGCCGCTGCAACGGCGCTCGGCCGGTTGTCCGACTCGCTCGATACGGACGACCTCGTGGCTGACATCTACGTGTGGCAGGACGAGCCCGGCGGATCGCCGGGGGCGATGAGTGACACCATCCGTTCGACCCTCGATGCGACGCTGGGGTCGACCGCACTACGTCGTGTGGTCGTGACGGTGTCGAGTCGCGACTCGGGGATGGGGATCGGCGGGGTGCTGAACTTCACGTTCCGACCATCGGGCGACGGTACCTATCTCGAGGAGACCGTTCAGCGCGACCTCCACCCGATGATGGCCAAGCGCCTCCGCATGGACCGCTTCTCCGCATTCGAGCTCGGTCGGTTGCCGACTCTCGAGGACATCTACGTCTTCCACGCCGTTGCGCGCGACAACCCCAGGGACGAACGGCTCTTCGCCCTCGCCGAGGTCCGTGACCTGACCCCGATCCGCGATGCCGACGGATCGATCGTGCGGCTTCCCGACTTCGAGCGAATGTTCCGCGACGTGCTCGGCGTCATTCGTCGATTCCAGGCGCATCGCCCTGCCCACAAACGGCTCATCTTCAACCGTGCGGTCCTGTATGTATGGCCGGTCCTCGAACTCGGTCAGGACGAGATCCGGGCACTCGCGGATCGGTTGGCACGCGAGACCGAAGGCATCGGACTCCAACAGGTCGAGGTCATCGTTCGCGTGCGTACGCCGGGAACCTCGAAGATCATCCCGAGCACCCTGGAGTTCTCGAACCCCGGCGGCGAGGAGATCGGTGTGCGACTCAAGCGGACCCGCACCGACCCGATCGCGACGCTGACGCCGCTCGAGCAGACGGTGGCGAGGTTGCGTCAGCGCGGCCTGTATCACCCGGCAGACATCATCGAGCTCCTGACCCGCGGCGGCGGCCGCACGACCGCCAACCGTGGCGCGTTCAGCGAGTACGACCTCCTCCACGGCGAACTCGTGCCCGTCCATCGTCCGCTCGGCGAGAACACCTGCAACATCGTCACCGGGGTCGTCACGAACGATGCCCCGACGCATCCGGAGGGGATCCGCCGCGTCATCATCCTCGGCGATCCCACGAACGGCCTCGGGAACCTCGCGGAGGCCGAATGTGCGCGCATCGTCGCCGCCATCGAACTCGCCGAACGCGAGGGCCTCCCGGTCGAGTGGTTCGCGGTGTCCGCAGGGGCGCGTATCTCGATGGAATCCGGCACGGAGAACATGGACTGGATCGGCCTCGTGCTGCGCCGACTGATCGAGTTCACCCAACGCGGCGGCGAGGTGAACGTGGTCGTGACCGGGATCAACGTCGGTGCCCAGCCGTACTGGAACGCCGAGGCGACCATGCTCATGCACACACGGGGCATCCTGATCATGACCCCAGACTCAGCGATGGTCCTCACCGGCAAGCAAGCGCTCGACTACTCAGGAGGCGTGTCGGCGGAGGACAACCAGGGAATCGGCGGATACGAGCGGATCATGGGCCCCAACGGTCAGGCCCAGTACTTCGCCCGAGACATCGGTGATGCGTGCCAGATCCTGCTGCGCCACTACGCGTACACCTACGTGTCGCCGGGTGACATGTTCCCCAGGAAGGCCGAGACAGCGGATCCCTCCGATCGCGACATCACCGCCTCGCCCCATGGTGGCGACTTCGCGACCGTTGGCGACGTCTTCTCCGAGACCGAGAACCCTGGTCGCAAGAAGCCGTTCGAGATGCGGCAGGTCATGGCATCGGTCATCGACGGCGATCACGCCCACCTCGAGCGATGGTTCGGGATGCAGCACGGCGAAGTCGCCGTCGTGTGGGATGCGCGCATCGGTGGATACGCCGTTTCGCTCATCGGCCTCGAGTCCAAGCCCATTCCCAGGACGGGTTTCGTTCCCGCCGACGGGCCGGATCGGTGGACCAGCGGGACCCTGTTCCCGGTTGCCTCCAAGAAGGTCGCCCGGGCCATCAACGCCGCAAGCGGTAGTCGACCGCTCGTGGTCCTGGCGAACCTGTCGGGATTCGACGGATCCCCCGAGTCGATGCGGAACCTCCAGCTCGAGTACGGAGCGGAGATCGGGCGCGCCGTGGTCAACTTCGATGGGCCCATCGTGTTCACCGTCGTGTCGCGCTACCACGGCGGAGCGTTCGTCGTGTTCTCGAACACCCTCAACGACAACATGGAGATTGCCGCCGTACGCGGTTCGCACGCCTCGGTGATCGGTGGTGCGCCGGCGGCTGCCGTCGTGTTCGCACGAGAGGTGAGGACCAGGGTCGACAAGGATCCCGAGGTCGTCGCCCTGACGGCTGCTGTCGCCGACGCCGAGGGTGCTGAGCGCACGCAGCTGCGGGCTCGGCTCGCCGAGGTCCGAAGCGATGTCAACGCCCGCAAGCTCGGTGAGGTGGCAGACGAGTTCGACGAGATCCACGACATCAATCGGGCGTTGCGTGTCGGATCGGTCCATCGGATCATCGACCCGCACGAGATACGTCCCTATGTCATTGGGGCCGTCGAACGGGGGATGCAGCGCCACCTCGCCGGTGGCGTCGGATGACCGACATCAGCTGGCATGCGATCGGCATGGACGACGTGCCTGCCGACGACGACTGGCTCGACGAGTACGAACGTGTGCGGTTCTCCACGATGGCCTACCCGAAGCGCCGAAGTGAATCGAGGCTGGGCCGTTGGACCGCCAAGGCGACCATCGCGAGAGCCTTCGGTATGGGTCAGACGCGTGCCGAGATGGCGAGGATCGCCGTGAGGAACGCGCCAGACGGCGCTCCGGAGTTGACGATCGACGGTGCCTCCGCCGATGCGGTGATCGCGATGACCGACCGTTCCGATTGGGCGGTGTGTGCGATCCGTCGTGGCCGGGAACGCATCGGCTGTGACCTCGAGGTCGTCGAGCCGCGGTCCCCGGCGTTCGTCGACGACTACTTCACTCCAGCGGAGCGGGAGGTCGTCGCCGATGGCGATCACGACCTGTTGGCGAACCTGATCTGGTCTGCCAAGGAGAGCGCCCTCAAGGTCCTGCGGACCGGTCTGCGGCGTGACACCAGGACCGTGGAGGTGACGCTCGGTGACGCTCGTGACGGCGGATGGCAGGCATTCTCCGTGGACGACGCCGAGGGTGATCCGCAATGGGGCTGGTGGATTCGCCATGGCGCATTCGTCTTCACGGTCGCTTGTGCGGTGCCGACGGATGCGCCGGTCGCTCTGGTCCACCCTTCGCCGTTGGCGACGGCCGTTCCCACGCATCGATGGATGGAGCTCCTGTAGCGGGCCAGAATTCCTCTCGATCCCCCGCGATGAGTGCGTAGGATCGGGGCAGCCGTTCCGCGACCGCGATCCGAGGAGGGATCCATGCGACGTCTGGCCGTACTCGTCGCCATCGTGGCGTTGCTCGCCGCGGCATGTCAGGCCGCCAGCGAGCAGCTCACCGAACAGATCATCGAGCAGTCTGCCGGAGGTGATGCCGACGTCGACCTCGACCTCGACACGGGTCAGGTGTCGGTCCAGACCGAGGATGGATCGATCACCGTCGGCGGTGGTGAGGTCCCGGCCGGTTTCCCCGTGCCCTTCCCCGATGGGGGTTCGGTGCAATCCGTCTTCCAGTCCGACGACGGGGCCTCGGTCTCGATGGCGTATCCGAGGGACCGATACGAGGATCTCGTGGCGTACTACACGGACTGGGTCGCCGGCCAGGGCGGAGAGTGGAGCACGTCGTCGTTCACGAACGACACCGGCGACGGCGATGCCATCAGGGGAACATCGTGGTGGCAGGGATCCGACCTCAACCTGGGGGTCACGGACTGCTACGCGGTGGGGAACGACGGCCTCGACTCTGCGTGCGTCTCCGTACTCACCAGCAAGTGACATGACCGGCTGACGGGGTCGACCGCCCTTCGGCGGCCGTGACTTGCCGTTAATTCCGGTGTGTCCCTATGATTGCTGCAGCAGCCGTGCGCGGCTGTGTTTTCTTGTGACAACCCGACGTCGCTGATATCGACCGGACTGTCGGGCACGCGTGCCCGTCCTCCCGAGATGTAGACGTCAATCACCATGGGTGTTCGGCTTTCGATCCCCCGGTGCTTGGCGGACGGCGTCCCTACCAGGTATCGAGGCAGGATCACCGAATGAAAGTCTCAGCCTCAACGAAGAAGATGTGCGAGAAGTGTCGGGTCATCCGGCGGCATGGCCGCGTCTGGGTGATCTGCGAGAACCCTCGCCACAAGCAGCGTCAGGGGTAACGAACGTATGGCTCGTATCGCCGGAGTCGACCTCCCGAGGGACAAGCGAATCGAGATCGGCCTGACCTACGTGTTCGGCGTCGGGCACTCGAGGTCGTTGCAGATCCTCGAGGCTCTCGACATCGATTACAACACGAAGGTCCGCGACCTGTCGGATGCCGAGGTGCTGCGCATCCGCCAGTTCATCGACGCGAACTACACGGTGGAAGGCGACCTGCGTCGCGAGACCGCCCAGAACATCAAGCGGAAGATCGAGATCGGCTGCTACCAGGGCCTGCGCCATCGTCGCGGCATGCCGGTTCGCGGTCAACGCACCCACACGAATGCCCGCACCCGTAAGGGCAAGCGTGTGGCGATCGCCGGCAAGAAGAAGGTCACGAAGTAATGACCACAGCAGACACCGATATCCAAGCGGACGTCGCTCCTCAGGCCGAGGCCCCCGAGGAAGCCGCTCCTCAGGCCGAGGCCCCCGAGGAAGCCGCTCCGACGGCGACCGAGGAAGTCGCTCCCGCCCGGCGTCGCCGCGGCAAGCGGATGATCTCGCACGGTCAGGTGCACATCAAGGCGACCTTCAACAACACGATCCTGACGATCACCGACCAGGACGGCAAGGTCGCCGCCTGGACCTCGGGTGGCTCGGTGGGGTTCAAGGGCTCCCGCAAGTCGACTCCCTATGCGGCGCAGGTGGCAGCCGAGCAGGCAGCACGCAAAGCCGGCGAGATGGGGATCCGCAAGCTCGATGTCATCGTTCGCGGTTCAGGTTCGGGCCGTGAGACGGCCATCCGTACCCTCCAGAACATGGGGATCGAGATCACGGGCATCAAGGACGTGACCCCCGTCCCGCACAACGGCTGTCGCCCCAAGAAGCGGAAGGGGCGTTAACCATGGCGCGCTACACCGGACCGAGGACGAAGCGCAGCCGACGCGCTCGCCAACTCCTCGACGAGAACAAGGCGAAGTACTTCGATCGGCGACCGTATCCGCCGGGCCAGCATGGTCGGGGCCGCATCCGCGAGTCCCAGTACCAGATCCAGCTCCGCGAGAAGCAGAAGCTCCGCTTCATGTACGGCGTGCTCGAGAAGCAGTTCCGCAAGTACTACAAGAACGCTGCGAAGAAGAGCGGTATCACGGGTACCAACCTGCTCGTGATCCTGGAGACGAGGCTCGACAACGTCGTGTATCGGGCAGCCCTGGCGAACACGAGGCCCCAGGCCCGCCAGCTCGTCAACCATGGGCACTTCCTGGTCAACGGCAAGAAGGTCGACATCCCCTCATACGAGGTCCGGGCCGGCGACGTGGTGACCGTGAAGGAGCGGAGCCAGGACATCCTGCCCATCCAACACGCCATCGACACGGTCGGACGACAGGTCCCCGAATGGATCACCGTCAACACGGGTGAGCGATCGATCACGATCGATGCGATGCCCTCCCGCGAGATGATCGACACGGACATCAAGGAACAACTCATCGTCGAGCTCTACTCCAAGTAGAACGACGAGCCGCACTACGAACACAGGAGCAAACGTGCTCATCACTCAGCGCCCCACAATCGAAGAGGAACCGGTCGCGGAGAACCGTTCGAGGTTCGTCGTCGAGCCACTCGAACCAGGCTTCGGCTACACGCTCGGGAACACCATGCGCAGGACGTTGCTGTCCCGCATCCCCGGTGCAGCGATCACCTCGGTCCGGATCGACGGTGTCCAACACGAGTTCTCGACCATCGAAGGCGTCGTAGAGGACGTCGTCGACTTCATCCTGAACCTCAAGCAGGTCGTTCTGCGCATCGACGCCGACGACGTCCAGACGTTGTACCTGTCGGCCAAGGGGGCCGGGGACGTGACGGCTGCCGACCTCAAGGCCCCCGCGGGCGTCGAGATCATCAACGGCGACCTCCACCTCGCGACCCTCTCATCGTCGGGCAAGCTCGAGGTCGAGCTGACCGCCGAGCGCGGCGTCGGATATCGGAGCGCGGATCGCAACCAGAAGAGCGACACGATCGGGGTCATCCCGATCGACTCCATCTTCTCGCCGATCCGCAAGGTCGCCTACCGGGTGGACAGCACCCAGGTCGGGCAGCGCACCGACTTCGACAAGCTGATCCTGGATGTCGAGACGGACGGTTCCATCACTCCGGCCGAGGGCATCTCGTCAGCTGGCGGTACCTTGCGCAACCTGTTCGAACTGCTCGCCGAAATGGCGGACTACGACGGCCTCGTCCCCGACGAGCTGGCCCCGGTCGAGGCAACCGGTCAGGAGCACCTCGATCTGCCGATCGAAGCACTCGACCTGTCGGAACGGCCGCGCAACTGCTTGCGTCGCGCCCAGGTGCAGACCGTCGGCGAGCTGATCGAGAAGTCCGAGGAGGACCTCCTCAATATCACCAACTTCGGTCAGAAGTCGCTCGAAGAGGTCGTGGCGAAGCTCGACGAGCTCGGTTTCTCATTGAAGAACTACGCAGACGCCGAAGGGAGCGTTGCCTGATGCCTCGCCCCAAGAAGGGTCCCCGTCTCGGCGGTTCGCCGTCGCACCAGCGGAAGATCCTCGCGAACCTCACGGCGTCGCTGATCGAGCACGAGCAGGTGACCACGACCGCGGCCAAGGCCAAGGTGCTTCGGCCGTATGCCGAGAAGGTGATCACCAAGGCACGGCGTGGTGACCTGCACGCTCGCCGCACGGTCCTCAAGAAGATCGAGGACACCGAGGTCGTCACGAAGCTCTTCGACGACGTTGCTCCGCGGTATGCGAATCGCCCGGGCGGGTACCTGCGCATCACGAAGCTCGGACCTCGTCGCGGTGACGGAGCCGAGATGGCGAAGGTCGAACTGGTCTAGACCGACTTCGATCGAGGACGCGGAAGCCGGCCCCTCGGGCCGGCTTCCTGCTTTGAGTTCTGAGTTCACGGTTCACAGTTCACGGTTCACAGTTCACAGTAAGAACACACGTGCACCCTGCACTGTGAACTGTTGACCGTTGACCGTTGACCGTAGACCGTGAACCGTGAACCGTCGACCCCCGTACGATGCGGTCATGCATCTGTCGACGGCCATCGCGGACACGATCTCGCTTGGCACGCTCGTACCCGGTGCCTCGGATGCCGTGGCCAGCGAGCTGGTGGATCGTGCTGCGTCCATGTGGATGCGGACCGAGTTCGATCCGGGGCATGTCACGGCGTCGGGCTTCGTCGGTTCCCCTGATGGCACCGCGTTGTTGCTCGTCGAGCACGCCAGGCTCGGTCGGTGGCTCCAGCCGGGTGGGCACTTCGAGGCCGTTGATCGATCCGTCGACGCGGCGGCGAGGCGCGAGGTTCTCGAGGAGACAGGAGTCGGGGATCTGACCCTGCTCGATCGGCGGATCATCCGTATCGATGCTCATCCGATTCCCGCTCGGTCGGACGAGCCTGCCCACACCCACGTCGACCTCGGCATGGCCTATCGAGCAGCGATGTGGACCATCGGCCCGATCGAGGAGGTGCTCGATGCGCGGTGGGTGCGCTTCGATGAGCTCGCCGGGTTCGAAACCGACGATGCCGTTCGACGAGGCGCGGCATGCCTCGAGGCGTTGATCTCCCGATAGGCGGAATCGTACGTGGCTGTGGGTATCCTCGCCGAGCCGTAGTAGGGGGTTCCACCTGGGCGTCGTCTTCAGTCGACTTCTCCAAACGATCAAGTTGCAGCGCGACGCGTTCGTATGGATGGACTTCAACGACCGGGCCACGGGGGACGCCGCCATCCTCGTGGCGATCACCCAGGTGTTGCTCGCGATGGGTACCGGGGCGAGCATCGTCGGATTGCTGAACCCGTTCACGTTGATCCAACTGCTGATCTCGGGCCTGTTCTTCTGGTTGATCTACTCGGGCGCCACCTATGCGATCGCCCGGTTCATCTTCGATGGCCACGGTGGCTATCCGTTCTACCTGCGCGTCACCGGGTTCGCCTATCCGACGCTGCTGCTCGTCATCTTCACGCGGCTCGTCATCGGCTCCGACATCCTCGCCCTCGCCGCTGGGGCCCTGCTGTTCGTCGTGGTCGTGGCAACCGGCATCACCTACATCGCCGATCTGTCGAGGGAGAAGGCCTTCGGGGCCGCTATCGGCGGATACATCCTCGTGATCATCGCTCAGGCCATCCTGTCGGGCCTGCGCATCTTCTAGCGGTGCCGACCTACCGGCTCGACCTCGCCTATGACGGGGCCGGGTTTCATGGTTTCGCCAAACAACCCGGCCTTCGCACGGTGCAGGGCGATCTCGAGGACGTGCTCGAGCCGTGGATCAAGGGAGCCAACACCGCGGTTGCCGGTCGCACCGACAAGGGCGTGCATGCTTCCCACCAGGTGGTCTCGGTGTCCTGCGAACCACTCGACACCGAGCGTGTCATACGATCGCTCAATCGGCAGCTCGCTCCCGCGATCGCGGTTCGTCGCATCACCCGGGTACCCGACGGGTTCCACGCCCGCTTCTCCGCCACCGGACGGGCCTATCGCTACCGCATCCGGAACTCGGCCATCCCCGATCCGTTCACGGCCAGGACACGGTGGGCGTACACCGAACCGCTCGACGTCGCTGCGATGGACGCGGCGGTGCATGCGCTCGTCGGCGACCACGACTTCGCTGCGTTCTGTCGCGCCCGTGCCGGGGCCCCGACGATTCGGCGTGTGCTGTGGTCGTCGTGGCGCCGCAAGGACGTGGATGTCGACTTGTCGATCGGGGCATCGTCGTTCTGCCACCAGATGGTGCGGTCGATCGTGGCCGTGTCGGTGGAGATCGGTCGCGGAAGGCTCCCCGCGGGAGCAATGAAGGAGATCCTCACCTCCGGCGACCGGTCGATAGCCAAGGGGGCGGCACCGCCGGGTGGGCTCACGCTGGTTGCGGTGTCCTACGGGGTCGAGCCGTTGCCCCGCCCACGGTGGGTGTCCGAGACCTCGTAGTCGTCGAGGGCGTCGAGGATCCGGTGCATGTGTTCGATGCCGCGCGTCTCGAGTGTCACCCGGATCTCGACCGTTCCGAAGGCCAGGCCCCGTCCCTCACGGTGGTGGTCCACGGACAGTACGTTGCCGCCGGCACCCCCGATTCGCGTCAGCACCGCCGCCAGGTGCCCGGGTTCGTCGGGGACGACGACCGTGATGGAGGCGAACCGCCCCCTTGCCTCGAGACCGTGTCTGACGACATCGTCGAGGAGGAGGAGGTCGACATTGCCCCCCGACAGTACGACGGCAGTCCTCCCGGAATCCGGCACGAGGCCGTGGAGCATGGCAGCGATCCCGACGGCACCGGAAGGCTCGACGAGGTACTTGGCGCGCTCGAGCAGCAGGGCGACGGCCTCCGTGGCCTGGGCGTCCTCGACCGTGATCAGGTCGTCGACGAGTTGCTCGATGATCTCGAAGCACAGGGCGGACGGTCGTGAAACGGCGATGCCGTCGGCAACGGTGAAGTGGTCCGCGATGGGCGCAGCGACGCCACGCGCACGTGCCGTGACGTAGGTCGGGACCGCGGCGGATTGGACGCCGACGATCCTCACATCGGGCAGCGATGCCTTCACGGCGACGGCTACACCCGAGATGAGGCCACCGCCACCGACGGGGACCACGATGGTCTCGAGTGCAGGCACCTGCTCGAGGAGCTCCAGGCCGAGGGTTCCCTGGCCTGCCACGATGTGTGGGTCGTCGAATGGATGGATGAAGGCTCCGCCGGTCCGTGCGGCGAAGGCCTGCGCGTGATCCGTTGCCTCGGCGAGGCTCGAGCCGACGAGCTCGATGGCAGCGCCGTATGCCCTGGTCGCCGAGACCTTGGGGATGGCGGCGTTCTCCGGCATGAAGACCGTTGCGGTCACGCCGAGCTCGGCTGCGGCGAGGGCCACGCCCTGGGCATGATTGCCCGCAGATGCGGCGACGACCCCCGAGGCCTTCGCTTCCGGCGACAGCAGCGAGATGGCGTTCATACCCCCTCGGATCTTGAACGAACCTGTGCGCTGGAGGTTCTCCGCCTTGAGCCACACGTCGGTGCCGACGAGTCGTGAGAACGACGACGACGGCAGCGCGGGCGTCTCGAGGACCACGGGGCGTCCCCGCTCCCTTGCTGCAGTGATATCGATGAGCGCGATAGGGTCGGGCACGGTTCCTCCACCGCGAGGTCTTTCGGTGCGTCGGTACGCGCCGTTGGCCATTACATCACGGAACCGATAGCATAGGGAGCCGCTCCGACCGGGGCTGTTTCCTCACGTCTCTCCGAGGGATGACTACGCCATGAAGGCCAAGCTGCAGACAACGTTCACGCCCACGCCGACTGACATCGATCGTGCCTGGTACGTGATGGACGCCGCGGACGTACCGCTCGGGCGACTCGCGTCCGAGGTCGCCCAGATCCTGCGTGGGAAGCACAAGCCCACCTATGCACCCCACGTCGACGGAGGTGACTTCGTCGTCGTCGTCAACGCCGCCAAGGTCCACGTGTCGGGGAACAAGGAGATCGAGAAGGTCTACTTCCGCCACTCGGGATTCCCCGGTGGTCTGAGGGCCGAGACCCTCTCGGAGGTGCGCGAGACCCATCCCGAGCGACTCGTCGAGATCGCCGTACGCGGCATGTTGCCGAAGAACCGACTCGGTCGCCAGATGCTCCGCAAGCTCAAGGTCCACGCGGGCCCTGATCACCCGCACGTCTCGCAGCGTCCCGAACCCCTCGCTCTCAAGTACCGAAAGGTTGACGCCTGATGGCCAACGCGAAGCCGCTCGTCCAGACCACCGGTCGCCGCAAGAGCTCCGTCGCTCGCGTGCGCCTCTACAACGGCACCGGCGACTACAGCCTCAACGGTCGCACCCTCGACGACTACTTCCCCGATCCCGAGCTTCGCCGCCGGGTCCAGGAAGCCTTCGTGATCACGGATACCAATGGTCGGTACGACGTGATCGCCACCCTCGAGGGCGGCGGTACGACGGGACAGAGTGATGCGCTCCGCCTCGGCATCGCCCGCGCCCTCATCGTGATCGATCCCGAGCTGCGGCCAGCCCTCAAGAAGATGGGCATGCTGCGCCGCGACGACCGTCGCGTAGAGCGCAAGAAGTACGGACTTCGCAAGGCTCGCAGGGCGCCGCAGTTCACCAAGCGGTAGGGACACCGGTGCTCATGGTCGCCCGTGACGGGTCGAGTCGACATGTCGGCTGACGGTCCACGCCTCTTCGGCACCGACGGCGTGCGTGGCCGAGCCAACTCCGACCTCACCCCCGAGATGGCCTTCGACCTCGCTCGCGCTGCCGGTGAGCGCATAGATCGCCATGTGGTGATCGGCAGGGATACCCGACGGTCAGGTCCGATGCTCGCCTCGGCTGTCGCTGCAGGATTCAACGCTGTCGGCATCGACACCGTCGACCTCGGCATCATCCCCGTCGGTGGCGTTTCCCGGCTTGCACGCGATACCGGGGCGTCGTACGGCGTGATGGTGTCGGCTTCGCACAACCCGGCCGAGGACAACGGCATCAAGTTCTTCGGCATGGACGGGGCCAAGCTCTCCGATGACCGTGAGCGAGCCATCGAGGCGCGGTACTTCTCCGATGATCCCTATGCCAGGCCCATCGCCGGCAAGGTCGGGATCCAGACGGTGATGGCGGACGCGATCGACCGGTACATCGACAAGGTCGCCAAGACCGTCGACTACTCGATGCGGGGACTCGAGTTCGTGATCGACTGCGCCAACGGTGCCGCCTTCCTCGCCGCGCCGCGCCTGTTCAGCGAGGTCGGCGCGTCCGTTGCCGTCCACGGTGATTCCCCCGACGGCATGAACATCAACGACCATTGTGGTGCGACCCATCCCGAGGCGGTTGCCAGGGTCGCCCGAGGCCTCGTCGGGTTGTCGTTCGATGGTGACGCCGATCGCCTCATCGCCGTCGACGAGGACGGCGAGACCGTCGATGGCGACGTCATCATGGCCATCTTCGCCCAATGGCAGCACGAACGGGGCAAGCTCAAGAACGATACGGTCGTGGCGACCGTGATGTCCAACCTCGGCTTCCATCACGCCATGGAGCGCCTGGGGATCAAGGTCGTCGTCACCCCGGTCGGGGACCGATACGTCGTCGAGGAGATGCGATCGACCCAAGCGGTCGTCGGCGGTGAGCAGTCCGGCCACATCCTCCTCGAGGATCGTTCAACCGGTGATGGCCTGCGCACGGCGCTCCGGTTGATGGAGGTGATGGCCGCCACGGGCAAGGAACTCCGCCAGCTGCGCACGGTGATGACCGAATTGCCCCAGGTGCTCACCAACGTCACGGTCGCCTCCAAGGACGGGTGGGACACGAACGGCGAGATCCTGGCCTCCATCGGACAGTGGGAGGCGCACCTCGGCACACGTGGCCGGATCCTCGTCCGGCCGTCGGGTACCGAACCCATGATCCGCGTCATGGTCGAGGCCCCGACCGCATCCGAGGCCGACGAGGCCGCAACATCGATCGCCGGGGTCGTCAGACGCACCCTGTCGTGACGGCGTTGGGCCCGAGCCGCAGACCTCCGCCGCGCTGCAGCTGAACTCGGCTCGATGGCGGTAACCTGTCGTTCGACAACCACATAGACGTGCGGTACGGATCTCAGACAGCGCCTGCCCTCGCTACGGCGAGGCGACGAGGAAGAGGGAGTATCGAAACGTTCGGCGGATGCCCTCTCGGTCGCTCACGGCCGTGACGGATCGGGACAAATCCCGGGAGTGATCCCGGGGACAGAACCCGACCGATGTGAGTGGGGAGACCCATCGCCGTATCGCCCGTCTCCGACGAAAGGAGATCGCGCGCGATGTGCGGGATCATGGGATACGTCGGGCCGCAACAGGCAGGCCCGATTCTGGTGGACGGCCTCAGGCGACTCGAATACCGCGGATACGACTCGGCGGGCATCGCCGTGACGAGTGACGCTATCGAGGTCCGCAAGGCCAAGGGCAAGATCGTGAACCTCGAGACGATGCTCGGTGGCGATCCCATCGAGGGGACCGTCGGGATCGGGCATACCCGGTGGGCCACCCACGGTGCCCCGACCGACGCCAACGCCCATCCCCACACGGACCCTTCCGGCGAGTTCGTCGTGGTCCACAACGGGATCATCGAGAACTTCCAGACCCTCAAGGATGGACTCTCCGAGGCGGGTGCCGAGTTCGCCTCCGATACCGACAGCGAGGTCCTCGCACATCTCGTCGCGCGGGAGTACGACGGCGACCTCGTGGCGGCTGTCCGCCGCACCGTCGCCCTGTCCGACGGTGCCTATGCGATGGTGGTCATGTCGACGCGCGAACCGCGAACGATCGTCGCCGTTCGCAAGATCAGCCCGCTGGTGGTGGGCCTCGGGGACGGCGAAACCTTCCTCGCATCGGACATCCCCGCCGTGCTCCACCACACACGGGACTTCCTCATCATCGAGGACGACGAGTTGGTCGTGGTCACCGAGGACGGTGCCGTCGTCGAGACGATCGCGGGTGAGCCCGTCGATCGACCGGTGACCCACATCACCTGGGATGCCCAACAGGCCGAGAAGGGCGGCTACGAGCACTTCATGCTCAAGGAGATCCACGAGCAGCCTGCGGTCATCACCGAGACACTCGCCGGCCGCCTCGACGAGGCTGGCCACGTCTGGCTCGAGGACGTCGGGTTCGACGATGCGTACGCTGCGTCGATCGGACGCGTGTGGATCACGGCATGTGGCACGGCCTACCACGCGGGCCTGATCGGCCAGGAGATCTTCCGCCGGGTCCTGCGCCTGCCGGCCAACGTCGAATACGCCCACGAGCTTCGGTACGCCGATCCCATCATCGGCCCCAACGAGCTCACGATCGCGATCTCACAGTCGGGCGAGACCGCCGACACCCTTGCCGCGGCGAGGCTCGCCACCGAACACGGCTCGAGGATGCTCGCCATCACGAACGTCGTCGGATCGACGCTGTCTCGCTATTCCGACGACATCCTCTACACCCGTGCGGGACCCGAGATCTCCGTTGCGTCGACGAAGGCGTACATGGCGATGCTGATCGCGCAGTACCTGCTCGCTCTGCGCATCGGGGCGGCACGCGGAACGGTGGACGACGAGCTCGCCTCCCGGGTGTCCCACGGGTTGCATCAACTCCCGGGCGCCATCGAGGAGGTCCTGCGTCGTGAGGGCGAGGCGGAGAAGGCAGCCATGCTCGTGCGCGACGCCGAAGACATGTACTTCATCGGTCGCGGCCTCGACTATGCCGTTGCGATGGAGGGATCGCTCAAGCTCAAGGAGATCTCGTACCTGCACTCGGAAGCCATGCCGGCTGGTGAGCTCAAACACGGGACGCTCGCGCTCATCACCGAAGGCGTCCCGGTGGTGGTGATCCTCACCCAACGCGCCGTGTACGACAAGACGATTTCTGCGGTCCAGGAGGTCAAGGCTCGGGGCGGTATGGTCATCGCTGTCGCCTACGACTCCGACACCGAGGTCGAAAAGCACGCCGATCATGTCATCCGGATCCCCGATATGGAGGACCTGCTCGCCCCCGTGGCCGCTGTGGTGCCGTTGCAGCTGTTGGCGTATCACGTTGCCCGCCTGCGAGGCCATGACATCGACCAGCCGCGCAACCTGGCGAAGAGCGTCACGGTGGAGTGACCACACGATTGCAGGTGCGTGCGCGGGGGACATCGGCCCGAGACACCAGCTGACGGTTGGGGGGATCGGCGCGATAATGGTGAGTGGTGAACTCATGAATCGCGTCGAGAATATCGAACGGTATCTCCAGGCCAAGCTCGCATCGGAGCGGATGCCCGTGCCACCGGAAGTGGAAGCGGCGGTGATGCCGTTCGTGACGATCTCGCGACAGGCGGGTACGGGTGGACATGCCCTCGCCGAGGCCGTTGTCGAGACCTTCGACCGTCAACAGGACGCCAGTGTCTTCGGGGGCTGGCAGGTGTACGACAAGACCGTCTGTGAGATCGTCGCGCGCGATCCGGCGTTCGCCCGCTCGTTGGACTCGCTCATCGACGAGGAGTACCGGTCGCCGACGAAGGACTTCTTCCACCAGATGCTCCGCTCCACCGTCGACCAGAAGATGGTGATGAACCGAGTGTTCCTCGTGGTGCGCACCATCGCAGGCATGGGGAAGGCCATCATCGTGGGTCGCGGCGGATCGCATGTGACAAGGGACATGGACGGCGGCGTCTCCGTGCGTCTCGTGGCATCCGATGCATTCCGTACCCGTCGGGCCATGGAGATCCACGGCATGAGCGAACGTGAAGCCATCGCGGGAGCCCGGAGGAGAGACGCCGATCGGGCCAGACTCATCCGTGCACACTTCGGCACCGACATCGACGATCCGACGGGCTATGACCTCGTGGCGAACACGGAGTACCTGTCGTTCGGTGAGATCGCCGACGCCGTGACGGCCGTGGTGCGACGGAAGACCACGGTCATCGTCGGCCATCGATAGGGGGGGACCACGGAACGCATCCTCGTAGGGCACTTCCTCACGCGGGAGCAGGCGGCAGGGCGCGCCGGGATCGGTCCCGATGAATTGCGCCATCGGCCCGACCTGCTGCGCGTGGGCGGCACCCACCTCGAAGAGGTGTACTTCGGTTTCCAGTTCGATCGGTCCGGAATCCGGCGCGATCTCGGTGGCGTCGTCCAGCGTCTCCGCCGTCGATACGACGACGTCACGATCGCCGATTGGCTCGCTCGTCCGAACGAGCACCTCGGCGCCGTGACGCCCTTGCGGTGGATCGCCATGGGTCACGACACAGGGCACCTCGCCGAGGCCGCAACGACCGACGGACCGCACGCCACGGCCGCGTGACGGTCACCCATCGATCGGTATCGCCGGTGCGGTGAACTACGCTCTGGTGCCATGGAGATCATCGGACTGGGGGTCGACCTCGCTGACGTCGATCGCGTGCGCTCCCTGCTCCTGCGGAGCCCCGACGGCTTCCGCCGGAGGTGCTTCACCGACCACGAGTGGGAGTACGCCCATCGGTTCTCCGATCCATCCGAACGACTCGCGGCACGTTTCGCCGGCAAGGAAGCCGTGATGAAGAGCCTGTTCACCGGTTGGCGGAGGATCCCGTGGACGGACATCGAGATCACGGGGGGTGGACCACCGAGTGTGAACCTGTTCGGCCGGGCACGTGACCGAGCGGACATGCTGGGTGTCACCGACATCAAGCTCACCATCACCCACACCCGCGGGAATGCGATGGTGTTCGTGATCTCCCAGGGGCGCCACCGATGATCCCTGTGCTCTCGGTTGCCGAGATGCAAGCGGTCGATGTCGCGGCGAGCGTCTCGGTCGACACGCTCATGGACCGTGCAGGCTTCGCGGTAGCGGTCGAGGCAGCCCGCATGGGAGCCGCATACGGTGACGTGGTCCATGTCCTGTGCGGGAGCGGGAACAATGGCGGCGACGGATACGTCGCCGCCGCGTACCTGAGGCGTCGCGGCGTGGATGCACGGGTCCACTCCTTCGGCGTGCCCTCGAGTGACACCGCACCGGGGCGGGCACAGCACCGTGCCCTGTCGGCCGGTGTGCCTATGTCGCCGATGACGACCGCACCGTACGAGCCGGGATCCCTCGTGGTCGATGCGGTGTTCGGTACCGGATTCCACGGGACGCTGCCCGACGAGGTCGCCGGCTGGGCGAACGCTTCGACATCTGTGCTCGCGGTCGACATACCGTCGGGCGTACACGGCGACACGGGCGAGGTCGACGGCACCGCATTTCGAGCCGAACGCACCGTGACCTTCCACACACCCAAACCCGGACACATCCTGGGATCGGGTCCCGATCTGTGCGGGGAGGTCGTCGTGGTCGATATCGGGCTCGACGGTGGTGCACCGGTCATGTTCCGATTCACCGACGACGATGTCTCCGTGCCCGGTCGGCAGCGGACCGCACACAAGTGGTCGGTGGGTGCCGTCGCCACGATCGGCGGGATGCCGGGACTGACGGGAGCGGCATTGCTTGCGGCCCGCGCTGCGCTCCGTAGTGGTGCGGGAGTCTCGTCGATCCTCACGACGGCAGCCACCGTGGCCACGTACGAGGCACTGGCACCCGAGCTCACGACGCTGCAGGCATCCGAGACCGACTCGTGGCGGGACCACGCTTCCGAGGTCCTCGCGCTGCTGGCACGCTACGACGTGCTGGTGGTCGGTCCGGGCCTCGAACCCGCTCCCGCACAGTTCGTCGAGCGATTGCTCGAGGGATTCGACGGTCCCATGGTCGTCGATGCCGGGGCCATAGGAGCGATCACCCGGCTCGACACGCTTCTCGAGCGTGAGGCGCCGACGGTGCTCACACCCCACGCAGGCGAGTTCCGCCGCCTCACGGGGGTCGAGGCGAGCCACGAGGAGGCCATGCGCCTCGCCGACGTCACCGGGGCCATCGTGCTGCTGAAGGGCAACCCGACCTTCGTCGCCGGCCGCGAACTCGTGGTCGTCGACGCCGGTGGACCCGAGCTCGCGTCCATCGGCACTGGCGACGTGCTCGCCGGGGTCATCGCCGCCCTTCTGGCCGGCGGCGTCGAGCCCGGGCTCGCTGCGGCCATGGGCGCCCACATCCACGCCCGCGCAGCCGCCGGTCTCGCAGACTCGACCGTTGTCACGGCGTCGGACCTGGTCGACGCCGTCGGTGCCATCGTCGCCCGTGGGACCGGCAAACCGATCCGATGAGAGCCGCTGTACCGTTGCGGTGCCACCGAGTGGAGTCCTGATGCGCCCATCATGGATCGAGATCGATCTCGCTGCCATCGAGCACAACGCCCGCCAGATCGCCAGGGCCATCGCCCCGGCATCGTTGTGTGCCGTGGTGAAGGCGGATGCCTATGGCCACGGCGACATACCGGTTGCCGAGGCTGCCATTCGCGGCGGTGCCGAGTACCTCGCCGTGGCGCTCGTCGAGGAGGGCGTCCGCCTGCGCGAGGCCGATGTCGACGTGCCGATCCTGGTGCTCTCCGAGCCGACACTCGAGGAGATGGACCTCATCGTCAGGCACGGGTTGACGCCGACGGCGTACCGATCGTCGTTCGTCGATCTGCTCGCCGCCGTTGCCGAGCATGCGACCACCCTGCCCTATCCCGTCCATCTCAAGCTCGATACCGGTATGCACCGCGTCGGGGCGCCTCCTGTCGAGGCCTTCGAGATCGCCCGGAAGATCGAAGCCGATGATCGTCTGCTGCTCCAGGGGGTCTATACACACTTCCCCGTAGCCGACTCCGATCATGGGTTCACCCTGCGCCAGAACGTGGCCCTCGAGCAGTTCGTTGCAGCCCTCGCCGAGGAAGGCATCGTTCCACGGCTGATCCACGCCGCCAACACGGCAGCGTCGCTCGATCTCGAGGGAACGCGCCACGACCTGTGCAGGGTCGGGTTGGGCCTCTATGGCCTCCGCCCGACCCCCGGATCAGGCGCCGACATCGACCTACGACCTGCGATGTCCGTGGTGAGCCATGTCGCGTACACGCAGCGGCTTCCGTCCGGTGCCCGGCCGTCATACGGACGCACGAGGGAACTCGCGGGCGCCCACACCGTTGCCACGGTCCCGATCGGGTATGCCGACGGTGTTCCACGGAGCCTGTCGACCACCGGATCGGTGCTCATCGGCGGAGTACGTCGACCATTCGCCGGCACGGTGACCATGGACATGGTCATCGTCGACATGGGGGACGACGAGGTCCAGGTCGGCGACGAGGTCGTCCTGTTGGGCAGCCAGGGTGACGAGGCCATCACAGCGGAGGAATGGGCGGATCTGCTCGGGACCATCACCTGGGAAGTCGTCTGCGACTTCGGCCCCCGCCTGCCGCGTCGTTATGTCGGGGCTCCCGGTGCCTGAGCGGACGATCACCTCGGTGCCAGGGGTGGCGGTGGGCCACCACACCGACCGCGACGCCATGACGGGGGTGACCGTGCTCACGTTCGAGGAGCCAAACGTCGCCATCGTCGACGTGCGAGGGGGCGCTCCCGGTTCACGTGAGTTCGGCCTCTTCGGTGACGCTATCAAGCCCGTCACGGTCAACGCCCTCGTGTTCGCCGGCGGTTCCGCCTTCGGACTCGCCGCCGCCGACGGTGTCATGGGTGAGGTCGAGTCCGAGGGTCGGGGCGCACCGACACCGGCGGGGCCCGTACCGATCGTCCCGGCGGCCATCATCTTCGACCTCCTGGTCGGCAGGGCGGATGTGCGCCCGACCGCCGCCGACGGGGTGGCAGCGTATCGGGCGCGCGCCTCACGTCCCGTCGAGAGGGGACTCGTCGGAGCGGGCACCGGTGCCACGGTCGGAAAGATGAACGGCCCTGCCGGCATGAGTCCGGGTGGTGTCGGATCGGCGTGCATCACCGTTGATGAGGCGAGTGTGGGTGCCCTGGTCGTGCTCAACGCCATCGGCGATGTCTACGACCTCGCCGGGCACCGGATGACAGGGTCGGCCGAGATCGACCGTACGGCGTCCGACGGTCCGTTCGGCTTCAACACGACGCTGATCGCGGTCGCCACCGATGCCCTCGTCGAGGACCGCAACGAACTGCGACGACTCGGTGTCCGGGCACACGACGCCCTTGCATCGACGGTGCGCCCTGCCCACACCCGATACGACGGCGACACCGCCTTCGTGGTGAGCGGCGGTCGGGCCGATGCCGACATCGACCGCCTCGGGGAGGCCGTGTTCAGCGTCGTGGCCGCCTCGATCGTCGATGCCATCCAATCGTCGCGGCCATGAGTACGTCGATCGACACGGTGGCAACCCTCCCCGAGCTGGCCGCGATCGCCCATGGGTGCACCAGCTGCTCGCTCGCCGAAGGTCGGACGAACGTGGTGTTCGGATCGGGATCCGCGGACGCCGATGTGATGATCGTGGGGGAGGGGCCAGGTCGTCAGGAGGATGAGGAGGGCGTGCCGTTCGTCGGTCGGTCGGGCAAGCTGCTCGAGTCGCTGCTCGCCGAGATCGACCTGCGGCGCGACGAGGTCTACATCGCCAATGTCGTCAAGTGTCGGCCTCCCGGCAATCGTGATCCACGTCCCGACGAGATCGACGCATGCAAGGGCTACCTCCGTCGCCAGATGCAGCTGATCGATCCCGCCGTCGTCGTCACCCTCGGCAATTTCTCCACGAAATTGTTGCTGCGAACCGAGACCGGGATCACGGCGATGCGGGGCCGGGCCTATGCCTGGTGGGGGCGATACCTCGTCCCGACGTTCCACCCGGCAGCTGCGCTGCGCGGTGGAGCGCGTGTCACCGACGACATCCGTACGGACCTTGCACTGGTGCGGTCCCTCATCGACGGTAGGATTTCGATCGCACCGCCCGAGCCGGCGCCCGAGACCCCGGAACCGAAGCAATCGGAACCCGATGAGACACAGCTCGGCCTCTTCGGACCCACCCCATGAACCTCGAGATCGTGACCACATCCGAAGCCGACACGTTGGCGCTCGGGCGTCGCCTCGCCGCAGTGCTCACGGCAGGCGACACGATCCTGCTGTCGGGGCGTCTCGGGGCCGGCAAGACCCTGTTCGTATCGGGCATCGCCGAGGGGCTCGGCATCGACGACCGCATCACGAGCCCCTCGTTCGTGATCTCCCGTATCCATCGGGACGGGTTCCTGCCGCTCGTGCACGCCGACGTCTACCGACTCGGTACCCTCGCCGAGTTCGAGGACCTCGAGCTCCCGGATGACGCCATCGACGGCGTGCTCGTCATCGAATGGGGGGACACCGTCGCCGAGAGCGTCTCGCCGGACCATCTCGTGGTGCACATCGACATCGAAGAGGACCGGCGCCGGTTCACGTTCCTGCGCCGAGGTGCCTGGTCCGCCCGCAGTCTGGAGATGCTCACATGAAGATCGTCGCGATCGAGACCGCAACGCCGGCATCGTCTGTGGCGATCGGCGAGGACGATGCGCTCCTCGGGATGAGTGTCAACGTGGACCGCCGGGGACATGTCGGCTTCCTCATGCCTGCGATCGATTTCGCCCTGACCCGGGCCGGATGGAAGCCGCGCGACATCGACGTGGTCGCAGTGGACATCGGCCCCGGTCCCTACACGGGCCTTCGGGCTGGCATCGCCACGGCACAGGCGTTCGCCGCTGCCATCGGTGCACCCATGGTCACCACGAGCTCGCTCACGGTCATCGCCCTGCGAGCTGCGACGGGCCGCCGGCGCATCTGGCCCGTTGTCGACATGCGACGGGGCCAGTTCGCCATTGCGCCCTATCGACCGCTACCCGGTGGTGTGGCCCCCGACGGCAGCGCCGAGATCGTGCGCCCGACGGACTTCAAGGCATTGCTCGAATCCGATGGTTCGGACTCGTTGGTGGTCGGTGACTGGGCGTCGCTCCCCGAGTCGATGTGGACGGGTCTGCACCGCGTGCGTCGGGGCAGGCCGCGGTACCCGTCGGCCGAGACCATGCTCGAGATCGCCTCGATGAAGGCACGTCGTGATGACCTCACGGCCGCCGAGGACGTGCGGCCCCTCTACATGCGCGAACCAGACGTCGACATCAACTGGACGGCGTTCCGAGCCGAGGGAGCGTGGCCGGAATGAGCGCCCCTGCCATCAGGGACATGCGGAGGTCCGACATCCCCGCCGTTGCGGCTCTCGAGACCGAGATCTATCCCCAGCCGTGGTCGCCGAGGGTGTTCTTCGACGAGCTCGCCACGGAGTCCCGCGCCTACATGGTGGCGCTCGACGGCCACGACACGATCATCGGTTATGGAGGTCTACTCCTCGTCGAGGAGGACGCCCATATCACCACGATCGCCGTCGCACCAGAGGTGCGCGGTCGCCACATCGGGACCCATCTCATGGTCGCCCTGGTCGAGCGTGCCCTCTCCGAGGGTGCCAGGCATCTCACCCTCGAGGTGCGGATCACCAACGCCGCCGCCCAGGGCCTCTACCAGAGGTTCGGGTTCGACCCGGTCGGTCGGAGGAAGAACTACTACAAGGATGAGGATGCCCTCGTCATGTGGGCGACCGACATCGACACCGAGGAGTACCGGCACCGTCTCGAGACGATTCAGCAGAACCTGGAGGACGAGCGATGAGTGGCCCCCTGGTGCTCGGAATCGAGACGAGCTGCGATGAGACCGGCGTTGCCGTGCTCGAGGGCATGGACGTGCGGAGTTCGGTGCTGGCCTCCCAGGTGGAGCTGCACGAGCGATTCGGCGGTGTCGTGCCCGAGGTCGCCGCCCGAGCCCATGTCGAGGCCATTCGGCCCCTCGCCCATCGTGCGATCACCCAGGCGGGGATCCACCCCGACGATCTCGACGCCATCGCCGTCACCAAGGGTCCCGGCCTCATCGGCCCGCTCATGGTCGGATACGCCTTCGGCAAGTCGCTCGCCTACAGCCTCGGCCGCCCCCTGTTCGGCATCGACCACATGGAGGGTCATCTCTATGCACCTCGCTTGTCCTTCGACGGATATGAGCCGCCAGCCGTGATCATCCTGGCGAGCGGTGGTCACAGTCAGATCGTGCACATGAGGGGTTGGGGCGACTACGTCGTCCTCGGAGGGACGATCGATGACGCTGCGGGCGAGGCGTTCGACAAACTCGCGAGGTTCATGGGGCTCGGATTCCCCGGTGGACCGGCGATCGACAGGGATGCCCGCGAGGGGGACCCCACGGCCGTCGCGTTTCCCAGGGCGTTGCGCGACCGACCCTACGATTTCTCGTTCTCGGGGCTCAAGACGTCCGTGGTCACCTACCTCGAGAAGGCGAAGGCCGACGGTTCGCTGCCACCACGGGCCGACGTCTCGGCGTCCATCCAGGAAGCCATCGTCGACGTGATCGTCGACAAGACGTTCGCCGCGGTCGAAGCGACCGGTGTCGAGATCGTTGGTGGCGGCGGTGGTGTGCTGGCGAACACTCGGCTCCGCGAACGCATGGCGGAGGAGGCTGATCGTCGTGGCGTCGGACTGTTCGTGCCCGAACCCTCCCTCTGCACCGACAACGGCGCCATGATCGCCAGTGTTGCCGTCGACCGTGTCATGGCGGGCATCCCCGGCGACCAGCTCGATGGTGACGTCGAGCCCGGTCTGCGCCTCGGGGCATGACCTCGGGTATCCGCCTCGGCAAGGTCTTCGGAGCCCCGATCGTCGCCGATGCCTCTGCCTTCGTCCTCGCCCTGCTGTTCGGCGTCGTCGTCCTGATCGACCTGCGAACCTCGGAGCTCGCAGGTGGCGATGCCCCCTGGCTGCTCGCCGCGGCTGCCGGCCTCGCGGTCGTCGGCAGCATCCTCGTCCACGAGCTGAGCCACGTCGTGGTGGCTGTCCGACGCGGGCTGCACGTTCGTGCGATCAGGCTCTACATGTTCGGCGGGTACTCGGTGATCGACGGCAAACCGTCACCGACCACCGAGCTCCTCGTCGCGGCCGCCGGTCCCGGTGCATCGATCGTCGTCGGTGCGATCCTGTGGGGTATGGCCACACTCGTGGGCACCGGTACCGCAGCGGGTCGTGCGCTGTTCGCCGTGGCGCTCGCCAACCTGGCCATCGGTGCGTTCAACCTCTTGCCAGGATTCCCGCTCGATGGGGGTCGATTCCTCCGCGGCGCCCTCGCGGCGCGCTCGGGTGACCGCGTCGCTGCGACCCGTGCGGTGGCTCGCATCGGTCAGTGGATCGGATACGCGGCGATCGGCGCCGGTCTCGTCCTCCTCCTGCGGCGATATGCAGCGGGCCTCTTCGTCCTCGTCGGTGGTTGGTACCTCGTGTCGAGCGCGGCTTCGGCCGGGCGTAGGGAGATGCTCAGCGCCTCCTTCGACGGTATGACGGTTGCCGACGCGATGCGACCGACGCCCGAGGCGGTGTCCGGCCGGTCCACGATCGCCGCTGTACTGGACCTGTATGCGATTGGTCCACGCCTCAAGTCACTACCCGTCGAGGTGGACGGTCACGTCGTGGGTGTGATCGGCCAGGACGAGATCGATGCCCTTGCTCCGTCGCGATGGCCGAGCACGCGCGTGGTCTCGCGGATGACCGAGATCGGTCCGAGTGACGTCGTCGATGCCGATGCGCCGCTCGAGACGCTCCTCGTGCAACCGGCGGGGAGGTCCGGCCGAGCCGTGGTGACCCGGCACGGAACCGTGGTGGGCATCATCGAGGGCGCCGATCTCGCCCGGGTGCTTCCCGACTGACGTCGGCGGGTCGAGCGGCACGACGACCCGCAACCTCGGACACCCGGAACACGATCCTCTGTCCGCGTGTTGGTGCATTGTTAGCACTCGGTGTTGATGAGTGCCAAGACCGTGTACCATTGGCACTCGTAAGCACCGACTGCCAACTCGAGCAATGAAGGAGAGGTCGGATGAATCTCAAGCCTTTGGGCGATCGCATCGTCGTGAAGCCCCAAGACGAAGAGGAGTCGCGCACTGCAAGCGGGCTCGTGATCCCGGACACCGCCAAGGAGAAGCCCCAGTTGGGTGAAGTCCTTGCCGTCGGTCCTGGTGAGTTCAAGGACGGGGAGCGCGTTCCCGTCGACGTCAACGTCGGAGATGTCGTCTTCTACTCGAAGTACGGCGGCACCGAGGTCAAGCACGACGGCAAGGACCTGTTGATCCTCTCCAGCCGTGACGTGCTCGCGGTCCTTTCGTAGGAGGAAGCACGATGGCAGCAAAAGAAATCCATTTCGACGACGAAGCTCGTCGCGGCCTGCAGGCAGGCGTCGACAAGCTCGCAAACACCGTCAAGGTGACACTCGGCCCCAAGGGGCGCAATGTCGTGCTCGAGAAGAAGTGGGGCGCCCCCACGATCACGAACGACGGTGTCACGATCGCCAAGGAGATCGAGCTGGAGGACCCGTTCGAGAACATGGGTGCCCAGCTCGCCAAGGAAGTGGCGAACAAGACCAATGACGTCGCCGGTGACGGCACCACCACCGCCACGGTTCTGGCCCAGGCCATGGTGACGGACGGGCTCCGACTCGTGACCGCCGGCGCCAACCCGATGGAGATGCGTCGGGGCATCGAGGAGGCCGTCGGGGCCGTCGTTGCATCGATCGCCGACATCGCGATCCCGGTGGGTTCGGATGACCATGACTCGATCGCCTACGTGGCAGCCAACTCGGCCGCCGACAGCGACATCGGTGCTCGTATCGCCGACGCGATGCAGAAGGTCGGCAACGAGGGTGTCATCACCGTCGAGGACAGCCAGACCTTCGGCGTCGACCTCGAGTTCACGGAGGGCATGCAGTTCGACAAGGGCTTCATCTCGCCGTACTTCATCACGGATCCCGATCGCCAAGAGGCGGTCCTCGACGACCCGTACATCCTCATCGCGAACCAGAAGATCGCCTCGGTGCAGGACCTCGTTCCCGTGCTCGAGAAGGTCATGCAGACGGGCAAGCCCGTCCTGGTGATCTCCGAGGATGTCGAGGGCGAGGCCCTCGCCACGCTCGTCGTGAACAAGATCCGCGGCACGTTCAACTCGGTGGCCGTCAAGGCCCCGGGCTTCGGTGAGCGCCGCAAGGCGCAGCTCCAGGACATCGCCATCCTCACGGGTGCGACCGTCATCTCCGAAGAGGTGGGCCTCAAGCTCGACGGCACCACCATCGACATGCTGGGAACGGCTCGCAAGGTCGTCATCTCCAAGGACGACACCACGATCGTCGAGGGTGCGGGCTCGCACGCCGATGTCGAGGCACGCGTCAAGCAGATCCGCCAGGAGATCGAGAACTCGGATTCCGACTGGGATCGTGAGAAGCTCTCCGAGCGACTCGCGAAGCTGTCGGGCGGCGTGGCCGTCATCAAGGTCGGTGCAGCCACCGAGGTTGAGCTCAAGGAGAAGAAGCACCGCATCGAGGATGCCATCCAGGCAACTCGTGCAGCTGTCGAAGAGGGCATCGTCCCCGGTGGTGGTGTTGCGCTCCTGCGCAGTGCCGCAGCCGTCGACAAGCTTCGCGGCAAGAGCGACGACTGGAAGGCAGGGCGCCAGCTGGTTCGTCGTGCCCTCGAGGCACCGTTGCGCCAGATCGCCGTCAACGCCGGCTACGAGGGCGGCGTCGTCGTCGACAAGGTCCAGGCGAGCGATGAGGCCAACTTCGGCTTCAACGCTGCCACGGGCGACTACGAGGACCTCATCGCTGCGGGCATCATCGATCCCGCCAAGGTGACCCGTTCGACGTTGCAGAACGCTGCGTCGATCGCAGCCCTCGTCGTCACGACGGAGGCGCTCGTCGCCGAGCAGCCAGAGGATGCGGCGCCTGCGGGCGGTGGCCACGACCACGGTGGAGGCATGGACTTCTAGGATCCACCACCATCGACCCGCCGGACCACGGTCCGGCGCCGACACACCAACGGAGGGGCGGCCAATGGCCGCCCCTCCGTTCGTCGTGGATCGTCCCTGGCCGCCGACTCGTCGATGCGTCGGACGAACCGTCGATCGATGCCCGGATGGCGATCGTGGCGAATCCGATGGGCCCCGAGGCCCTCCTGGTGCCGCAACCGCCGGTAGCATGGGTCCGCACAACGAAAGGATTCTTCATGCCACTGCTCGACCTGTTCTGGACGATGCTCGCCTTCTTCCTGTTCTTCGCATGGATGTGGGTGCTGATCACGATCTTCATCGACATCTTCCGCAGCCCGGTATCGGGCTGGGCGAAGGCCGGTTGGGTGCTCTTCGTGATCTTCCTCCCGCTGCTCGGCGTACTGGTGTACCTCATCGTCCATGGTGGGGACATGCAGAAGCGATCGATCGAGCAGGCAGCTGCGATGGAGCAGGCCCAGCGCGACTACATCCAGAACGTCGCCGGCGCCTCGGGTGCCGACGAGCTCGAGAAGCTCGCCAAGTTGCGTGACGACGGCGTCCTGTCGGACGAGGAGTTCACGGCCCAGAAGGCAAAGCTGCTCGGCGGCTGATCGCCAACCACACTCGACGAGAGAGGAGGGGCACCCGATTGGGTGCCCCTCCTCTGCGTCGTGGCCCTTGGATCGGGGGTCACCCGATCAGGGATGTCGCTCCGTCGATGCGTGCGTATGCCCGGTCCACGAGCTGCTCCTCGAGGGAGCCGAGCGCACGGGCCAGGGCGAGTTCCTCACCGATCACCGGGATGTTCGGGTCGGTCGGGTTGCGCTTGGACTTGCCTGTCGCATCGAAGTGGTCACCGCGCAGGTCCAGCGTGATGTGGACGAGCGTGTGGGTGTCATCCTCGTCGATGCCGACTTCGATCGTCACGTGCTTGTGCATCCGCCCTCCGTGGGTCGCCTGCCTCGATCATCCACCCGAACGGTCCGTTTGCCAAGGGGAACCGGCGGATCCCGAGGTGGTCGGCGGTCGATGGATCAGTAGAGGAACATGGGCTTGCCCATGACGTGGCGGATCTTCGGGCGATACTTCTCGGTGTCGTAGAGCTCCGCAACGTCCACTCGTTTGACGCCCTCGCTCGTCTCGGTGATCGGGACGTTCGTGTAGGTGCCGCCGCGCAGTGCCACCATGCGACCGGACATGCCCTCGAGGGCGAGGTCCGCCGCCATGTTGGCGTAGTTCGTGGCGACCATGAGGTCGAGTGAGTCCGGGCGACCGGAGCGCATGAGATACCCGACCTGCTGGTAGATGATGCGCTCGCCGGTGAGTTCGGTGAGCAGGGATCCGGTGACGGCACCGATCCCGCCGAGCTTGCGGTGCCCATATGCATCCGCCTCACCGGACAGGATCATCTCTCCCTCTTCGATCTGGGCGCCTTCGGAGATCGTCATCATGGCGTAGTGAGACGAGTTGGCCCGTTTGTCCTCCATCAGCATGGCGGCGAGCCGTTCGACGTTGAAGGGGATCTCGGAGATGACGGCGCGGTCGACGCCTGCGAGGTAGGCCGTGATGAGGCTGGTCTCGCCCGAGTACCGACCAAAGAGCTCGACCACCGCGATGCGCTCGTGGCTTCCCGTGCTGGTTCGCAGGTTGTGGATGAACTCGACGCCGCGTGTCACTGCCGTGGAGAAGCCGATGCAGTAGTCGGTACCGTTGACGTCGTTGTCCATCGTCTTGGGGATGGCGATGACGGGCACGCCTTCCTGGTGGAGTCGCAGTCCGTACGAGAGGGTGTCGTCGCCGCCGATCGGGATCAGCACGTCCACGCCGAGGGCATCGAGCACCTCGAGGGAGTGTTCCGTGTAGTCGAAGGGCCCTTCTCCCTCCGGAGGTCCGCCGAGGAAGTCCGGCACCTCCGAGGGACGGACACGTCCGGGGTTGGTGCGTGATGTGTGCAGGAAGGTGCCGCCGGTGCGATCCACGGTGCGCACGTTCGCCGGGGTCAGCTCCATGGTGTTGGTGGCCACGGACTCGGGATCGGACGGATCCGTGTACAGGAGGCCGCCCCAGCCGCGTCGGAAGCCGACGACTTCGTGGCCCTCGTGGGCGACGCGGTGAACGACCGCCTTGATGCAGGGATTCAGGCCGGGGACGTCGCCGCCGCCGGTGAGGATGCCGATGCGCATGCACGTACTCCGTTTCGACTGGGAACCCGCCATACGCTACACGCAGCGTGGATCGTGGAGAACCCCGAACGACGACTCAGGCGATCGTGCCCTCGGAGCGATGTCGCTCGCGTTGGATCCACCATTCGTGGTCGAGGAGCGACCACACGGTGTGGTCGAGCCATTCGTCGCCGACCTTCACCTCGTCGCGCAGCGTGCCCTCGAGGGCGAATCCGAGGCGTCGCGCGATCTGCTCGGAGCGGACGTTGCCGACGGCGATGCGCAGCTGCACCTTGTGGAGCCGCATCTCCTCGAATCCGACCTGGACGGCACGGGTGGTGGCTTCGGCGCCGTACCCCTGGCCGGTCTCGTCGGATCGGATCCAGTACCCGACCTCGCCGATGCCGTTCTGGGCCGATGTCGACCAGAGCGAGACGTTGCCGATGTGTCGACCCGGATCGTCCAGCGTCCGAATCGTGAAGTCGTAGGCCCGACGTTCCGCCCATGCGGCAACGGATTCGCGTACGAACCGCTGCGACACGCCACGGTCGTAGCCCTCCACCCAGGGCAGCCACGGTTGCAGATCGGCCAGGGAGATCTCGATGGCGTCGTGGAGCGGTCCGACATCGCGCCTCCGGAACGGTCGGAGCACGAGCCGCCGGGTATACCGGGGTTGGCTATGGACGGCATTCGGCATCCGCAACAGCCTATCTGGATAAGCTCGCCGAATGGATCCTTGGCCGCTCTTGCGATCGCTTCCGCCCGTCGTCGACCCGCCAGGCGCCGAGTACGCCGTCCTCGTCCCGTTGTATGAGGATGCGGCTGGTGATGTGCGGGTCATCCTGACGAAGCGCCCAGACTCGATGCCCACCCATCCGGGCGACGTCGTGTTCCCCGGTGGCCATCGCGAGGATGGTGAGGAGCCCATCAGCACGGCGGCGAGGGAGGCGTGGGAGGAGGTCGGCCTGCCGGAGGAGAACATCCTCGAGGTACTCGGTGGGTTGACGCCGGTCACGACTCGGGATAGGTCACGGCCGATCGTGCCCGTGGTGGCCCGCATCGATCGACCGAGCCAGCTCGTGCCCGATGCGCGTGAGGTGGAGCTCATCATCGAGCCGACCCTGGCCTTCCTGATGGACGAGTCGAACTGGGTCGAGCGGGACTGGTTCGGTCACGCCCTGTGGTTCTGCGAGTTCGATGAGGGCATCCTGTGGGGTGCCACGGCCTTCATGATGCGTGAATTGGTGGGATTCCTGCGAGGTGAAGGCATGCGAGCGGAGGTGGGATGACATCATGGTCGATCACATGACACCGGACGAGTTCCGGACCCATGGCTACGCGCTCATCGACTGGATCGCCGAGTACCGCAGTCGGGTCGAGGACCTCCCCGTCCTGTCGACGGTCGAGCCGGGTGAGATTGCGGCAATGCTGCCGCTGCATCCGCCCGAGGAACCAGAGCCTTTCGCATCGCTCATGGACGATCTCGATACCGTGGTGCTTCCCGGCATCACGCATTGGCAGTCGCCGAACTGGTTCGCGTACTTTCCCTCGAATGCTTCCCCTCCGTCCATCCTCGCCGAGTTGGTGTCCGCGGGCCTCGGCGCACAAGGGATGCTCTGGTCGACGTCCCCGGCCCTCACCGAGGTCGAGTCGAGGGTCCTCGACTGGCTGATCGACCTGATGGGGCTCCCTGATGCCTGGCGGTCGACGGGTACGGGCGGGGGAGTGATCCAGATGAGTGCGTCCGACGCCACCCACACGGCGCTCGTGGTTGCGAGGCACCACGCCCGATCCCTCGCGCACGCCGAGGACATGGTCGTGTACGTGTCATCCGAGGCCCACTCGTCCATCGAGAAGGGTTGCACCGTGGCTGGCATCGGCCATTGCCGCAAGATCGCAGTCGACGGAGCATTCGCCATGGATCCCAGCGCTCTGCGACGCGCGATCGATCGGGACATCGCTGCCGGCCTGACGCCGATCGCCGTTGTGTCGGCCGTCGGCACCACCGCAACCACCGCCGTGGACCCCTTGGAGTCCATCTCGTCGATCGCCTCTGAACACGGGCTGTGGCACCACGTCGATGCCGCCTATGCGGGCACGGCGATGATCTGCCCGGAGTTCCGCGTGCACCAGCCCGGTCTCGACGCCGTGGACAGCTACACGTTCAATCCCCACAAGTGGATGATGGTGAACTTCGACTGCACCGTCATGTGGGTTGCCGACCGTGGACCGCTCATCGACACGATGAGCATCCTGCCTCCGTATCTCAAGAACGAGGCCTCGGAGGCCGGGTCCGTCATCGACTACCGGGATTGGCACGTATCCATGGGCCGGCGCTTCCGGGCCCTCAAGTTGTGGTGGGTCATCCGCTCCTACGGGGCACGCGGCCTTCGAGACCTCGTTCGCGGCCATGTCGCGCTTGCCGACGAGCTCGCCGATCGACTGGCGGCAGACGACCGCTTCGTTCTCACGGCGCCGCACCCGTTCGGCCTGGTGTGCTTCGCGCATGTCGATGGCAGCGGCAGGACGCGCGACCTGGCTGTTGCGCTCAACACTTCGGGGAAGGTGGCTGTCACGGCGTCCGAGATCGATGGAGAGGCCTTCATCCGCGTATCCGTGGGCCAGACGTACACGGAGCAACGCCACGTCGACTCACTGTGGCAGCTCATCGACGGTTTGGCGCCGCGTCCCGGGCGCGGCGAGGTGGACGTCTGAGTCGCTATCAGCGGTAGGCGTCGACCGACGCCGCGACGGCGACTTCGAGGGGTGTCGTCGTGAAGGGTCCGAAGGTCGCCTGGAACGCCGAGTCGTCGGCGATCCACGGGTCCGTCCATTGGTAGGCGACACCGAGCGTCTCCTTCGAGATGGCGTGGAACGGCGACGCGACCCGCAACATGAGCTTCGAGACCCTGCCTGCCTTGCGAGGTTCTTCGAGGTTCGCGTTGACGAGGTCGATGAACTGCCTACCGGTCACCGGTTCGCCGTGGGGAAGGACCCACGCCGCTCCGTTGGCGGCATCGGAGGTCCCGAGCACCACGTAGGCCCGCGCGATGTCCGGCAGGTAGGCGACCGAATGGGGCATGTCGAGCGACCCGACCCATCGGAGCGAACCGCTGCCGCCGACCGGGGCGACAGCCAGTGCTGTCACGGAGGAGTTGTCCGATCGGGGCCCGTAGTAGTCGGAAGCCTGCCCGATGGCGACCCTGAGCGTTCCGGCAGCGTGCGTCGACATCAAGCGTTCCTGCATCTGGCGGCGGAGGACACCCTTGGTGTCGCTCGCCGTGTGCGGTGTCGATGGAGTGAGGCGCTCGTGGCCGGGTCCGTAGGCGTACAAGTTGTCCACCATCACGAGCTTCGCGTCGATCGAAGCGCACGCCGCGATGACCCCTTCGAGCATGTCAGGGAACTCCTCGGGCCAGCGGTGGTAGGCCGGTTGGGCGGCCATGTAGACGACGCTCGATCCCTCGATGGCGTTCGTGAGCTCACCGGGATCCGTGATGTCCGCTTCGACGACGGCGATGCCCTCGGGGAGTGGTGCTGCGGATCGGCTGACGGCGCGTGTCGGAATACCGGCATCGAGCAGGGCTCGGGCGATGGCGTTGCCGGCGCCGCCGCTGGCTCCGAGGACGGTGTGCAGGTCGGTGGTCATGAAGGGTCCCCTCGTCATGAATGCGAACAGCGTTTGCGTTTCTTCCGGCATCATATGTGAACAGTGTTCGCAATGTCAAGGGTGTTTGCATCCAAGCTGGATCCGTGTGAGACTTCGGACATGACCGCCACCCGACGCGAACGTCTCCGGGCTGCCACGATCGCCGACATCAAGGACGCAGCCCTCGACCAGATCGCCAGCGAGGGAGCTCCCTCCCTGTCGTTGCGAGGCGTCGCGCGGTCCATCGGGATGAGCCCGGCCGGTCTCTATCGGTACTACGACGGACGCGATGCACTGCTGACCGACCTCCTGACGGATGCCTACAACGGATTGGCGGACGCGGTCGAGGGGGCCATCACCTCCACGCCGGGATCAGCAGCGGATCGTTTCGCGGCGGGCGTTCGCTGCTACCGCGCCTGGGCGCGCGAGGATCCTCATCGATTCCTGCTCATCTTCGGTACGCCCATACCCGGATATGCGGCACCCGAGGACGGGCCGACGGTCGAAGCGAACCGACGGATGGGATGGGCCTTCTTCAGCCTCGCTGCGGACGGGATCGCCGACGGCTCGCTGCATCCTTCCTCGGGCCGGTCGCCGACGGCGGGCGAGATGGCCTTCGCCGAGGAGACGGGAGAGTCCCTGGATCTCCCTGCCGGAGCCATCGGCGCGTTGCTGGGTACTTGGGCGCACTGGCACGGTCTCGTCGCCCTCGAGATCACCGGCCAGTTCGACTGGATCTACGGGGAGGATGCGGACGCGTTCTTCGACGGTGAGATCGATCGGATGATCGCCGGGCTGGGGAATGGCCGGTAGCTACTCCCTCGTCCGGCCCACCCATCGCTCGAGCCAACCGAGGACCTCTGACCACCACACCAGGGCATTCGATCGCTTCTCGATCCAGTGGCCCTCATCCCCGTAGTACAGCAACCGGGTGGGTACGCCCTTGGCCTTGAGGAGACCGTACAGCTCGAGACCCTGCGTGATCACGACGCGATAGTCGAGTTCACCGTGGATGACGAGCGTCGGTGTGACGATGTCGTGGGTGTGGGCCATCGGCGACCACCGCAGGACGGCATCCATATCCTCCCATGGGAGACCCCCCATGGCGGTGTCACGACCGGCGGTGTGGTCCGAGGCGTACTGGCCAAGGAGATCCGTGACTCCGGCATGACACACCGATGCTGCGTATCGGTCCGTCTGGGCGGTGATCCACGTCACGAGGTACCCGCCATAGGAACCACCGGCGATCGCCATGCGATCCTCGTCGATGTATCCGAGCGAGAGCATGTGGTCCGTCGCCGCGTCGATGTCGATGGCGGGTTGATCGCCCCAGCGACCCCGGATCGATCGGGTGAAGGCATCACCGAACGACGAGGAGCCATGGAAGTTCACCGACACCACGACGTACCCATCGGCGGCCATGACCTGGGTGTTCCACCGCCAGTGCCACGCATCGATCACGCCGTTGTGGGGACCCCCGTGGACGTTGTGGAGCAGTGGCCAGGTCGCTGAGGCGTCGAAGCCCGGCGGCTCCACCACGAACGCCTGGATCGTGTTGCCCTCAGCTCCCGTGAATCGGATCTCCCCCGCGGGCCGGAGGTCCAGCTCGGCGAGGAGGTCGGCGTTGAAGGCAGAGACGACGCTCGTGTGGCCACCCGTCGTGATGGCGACCTCGGGTGGCTGGGCCATCGTCTCGTGCCGGTGCCAGTAGCAGTCGACGCCGAGTCGGGGACCGTGGTTGGAGCCGGTCGAGGTCTGCGGCATCGGCTTGCCGCCGTCGAGGTCGAGCGTGAAGAGTCGCAGGTGGCCCGCGTCCTCGGCGTGGAGCACGAGCGAATCGTCGTCGATGAACTCCCACCCTCCAGCGGATCGGTCCCACTCGGCAGTGACGACCTGTTCGGTGCCCGTCGGGAGGTGGTGGCTCACGAGGCGCACGAGATCGGCGTAGTAGGCGAACTCGTACTGGACGCCATACACGAGTGTGGTTCCGTCCGGGGATATGCGCGGACGATGTTGGTGCTCGGCGTCGGCGGTCGGGATCCGCACGATGTCGCCGCCGTCGACGGGCACGGTGTGGATCGAGAACCGCAGATGCTCCCACGGATCCGGGTGGTCGTCGAGCGTGAAGTAGATCGTCGAACCATCGGGGCTGATCGTGATCGAACCACCGATGTCGTCGAGCCCGATCAGGCGGTCGAGGCCATCGGTGAGGTGGTGCACCGACCCGTCGGCGAGATCCACCCGGAAGAGGTGGTCGATCGACCCGTCGGCGAGCCAGCGCTTCCAATGACGGTAGATCCGATCCTCGGTAGCGATCGGTCGTGGCGCCTCATCGCGCTCGTCCTTGGCCTCCGTGGTCGCCTCGATCGTGGGATGGCCGCGAAGGAGCGGCGCAGCGACGATCAGCGAATCGCGACCGGGTACCCATGCCACGTGGCGCACACCGAGCGGCAGGTCGGTCACAGCCGTCGCCTCACCACCGTCGAGGCGCATGACGAACGCCTGGGATGGTGCATCGCCGACGGATCCGAGGAAGGCCATGCGGTCCCCGGTCGGGGATGGGGCAGGGGCCGTGGATGAGCGCTCGGCCGAGGTCAGGGCGACAGTGGTGCCGTCACGCTCCACCCGGAACACGGTCGAGTGGGCCTTCCCTTCGTCGGTGTACCCGGTGACCGGGACGACGACCGACGTGGTCGTCGGGATGTGTTCGGGCTGTCCGACCCTCCGCAGCGTCCAGAGGTCCTCGGGGGTGATAGGGCGGCCCATGTGTCTCCTTGTCCGGTACTGCGAAGGATGGCACACCGTGGCCCCCTCGGGGTGGCCCGGGTCCGGCGTGCCCCCGCATCCCGACCGACGTCAGTCGGCGGCGCGTAGGAGACCGAGGATGATGCCCTCGGACACGGCGGTCCACGAGGCGTCGATGATGTTCTGGTGGACGCCGACCGAACCCCATGAGGCGTCCGCGTCACGGTGGGACGTCAACACGCGTACGCGTGCACTCGAACCATCCGACGAGTCGAGGTCCCGAACGCGGTAGTCGGTGAGCTTGATCGCATCGACGACCGGGTAGGAATCCCGTAGAGCGGCTCGTAGTGCCTGGTCGAGGGCGGACACAGGTCCGTCACCCTCCCTGGTGGTGATGACCCGGTCGTCACCGACGTAGAGCTTGATGGTCGCCTCGGCGACGACGTCGCCGTCGCGGTGCTCGATGAACACGCGGTAGGACTCGAGGGAGAAGAAGGGCTGCTCCCAACCCATGGCGCGACGTGTGATGAGTTCGAACGAACCGTCTGCTGCCTCGTACTGATAGCCCTGGTGCTCCTTGAGCTTGATCTCGTCGACGACGGCCTGGGCCTGGTCGGACGTGAGCTCGAGGCCCGTGGCCCTGGCCTTTGCGAGGATGGTGGAGCGTCCGGCGAGCTCCGACACGACCACCCTGGTCGAGTTCCCGACCGTCGTCGGGCTGAGATGCTCGTAGGCGTCGGGCCGCCGGGCGAGGGCGCTCGTGTGGAGACCCGCCTTGTGGGTGAATGCCGATGTCCCCACGTACGGGAGGTGGGGGTCGAGCGTGAGGTTGATCACGTCCGCAATGTGGTGCGACACCGTCGTGAGCCGGTGCATGCGATTCGATGGGATCGTTTCGATGCCCATCTTCAGGGACAGGTTCGGGATCACGGAGCACAGGTCGGCGTTGCCCGTGCGCTCCCCGTAGCCGTTGACGCAGCCCTGCACCTGGTATACGCCTGTCCGGACGGCCGTCAGGGAGTTGCCGACCGCCATGCCGGAGTCGTTGTGGAAGTGGCAGCCGAAGGTGCCCTCGGGGAGGGCCTCGGTGACCTCGCCGACGATCCTCTCGACCTCGTGACTGAGGAACCCGCCGTTGGTGTCGCACAGGACCAGCCGCGCCGCTCCGGCGTCGTGGGCGGCCCTGAGCGCCGCGAGCGCGAACTCGGGGTGCGACCGGTATCCGTCGAAGAAGTGCTCAGCGTCGAAGAACACCTCGCGATCCTCGGACCGAAAGAACGCCACGGTGTCGGCGATCATCGCCACGGCCTCGTCGAGACTCGTGCGGAGTGCGTGCTCGACGTGGTAATCCCACGTCTTGCCGACGAGGCATACCGTGGCGGTCTCGGCCGCGAGGAGGGCGTTCACCTGCTCGTCGTCCCCGGGTGCGACTCCCGATCGGCGCGTCGACCCGAATGCCACGAGGGTGGCCGTCTCGAGGTCGAGTTCGGTGCGGGCCCTGGCGAAGAACTCGTCGTCCTTCGGATTGGCGCCCGGCCATCCTCCCTCGATGTATGCCACCCCGAGGTCGTCGAGCAACCCGCAGATGCGCAACTTGTCGCCTGCTGTGAGCGAGATGCCCTCCTGCTGCGTGCCGTCGCGCAGTGTCGTGTCGTAGATCTCGACGGATGTCGTCATGGGTGCCCCTCCAATGAAAGAACCCCCCGGTTGCGGAGGGCTCAGCAGCGCACACGTCGGTGGACGTGTACGCCTAGATAATGATGATGTCGGTTGCGGTGATCGTCTGCATCGATGGCGAGTATGCACGAGTGCCAACCGCACGTCAAAACTGCACCCTCGGGCTCGGCCCTCGTGCGATCGATCGATCGGCGTACCATGCACCCCATGACTCGTATGAACCGCCGCATCACCCTGTCCCAGCGTCCCTCCGGGATGCCGGACGACACGACCTTTGGTACCGATCTCGTGGAGGTCCCGACCCTCGGGGACGATGAAGCCCTCGTGGAGGTCACGTGGCTCTCGATTGATCCGACGATTCGCGGGTGGATTGCCTACGACACCTACCTCCCTGCCATCGAGATCGGGGCGCCCATCCGCAGCGGCGGGCTCGGAACCGTGATCGCGTCGCGCAACGACCGGTATCCGGAGGGTTCCACGGTGTTCGGGATGCTCGGGTGGCAGCAGTATGCAGTGGCGAGCAGGGGATTACGGGTGCTCCCCGAGGGCGCCGCTCCGGAGGCGGCGCTGAGCGTCTTCGGGACCACCGGCCTCACGGCCTATTTCGGTCTCCTCGACGTGGGACGACCGAATGAGGGCGACACCGTCCTCGTGTCGGGCGCTGCAGGTGCGACAGGTTCGATCGTGGGTCAGATCGCGAAGATCAAGGGATGCCGGGTCGTGGGCATCGCAGGTTCCGAGGACAAGTGCGCGTGGTTGACCGATGAGCTCGGGTTCGACGCTGCCATCAACTATCGCACCGATGACGTCCGCAGGGCCATCCGGGCCGCGTGTCCCGATGGCGTCGATGTCTTCTACGACAACGTGGGCGGTCCGATCCTCGAGGCGGCGATCGCCAACCTGGCACTGCGGGGTCGTATCGTGTTGTGTGGAGCGATCTCCCAGTACAACGACGCCGCTCCGAGCCCGGGACCCGCCAACCTCGGAATGCTCATCTCCCAGCGCGGTCGGATGGAGGGCTTCATCATCCTCGACTACATGGGTCGGGCCAACGAAGCCATCGCCGATCTCGCCGCATGGGTTGGGAGCGGCCAGATCCAGTACCGCACCGATGTGATGGAGGGCCTCGAATCGGCCCCCGACGCTCTCGTCAGGCTCTTCACCGGGGCCAACACCGGCAAGATGATGGTGCGTCTGTGATCGATGGCCGTCGAGTCGGGTCGACGAGGTAACCGAGCGTACCTTCGTATCGTTGTCGCTGCCGATGCGGTGATGGTGTCAGGACGCGACGGGCTCGCAACGGCGCAGAGCAAGGAGACAATGTGACGGTCGAAGCGAAGCCCCGCATCTTCTCGGGGGTCCAACCGACAGGCAACATCCACCTCGGGAACTACCTCGGTGCCTTCCGCAACTGGGTGAAACTCCAGGACGACTACGACGCGATCTACTGCATCGTCGATCTGCATGCGATGACCGTGGACTATGACCCCGCCGAACTCCAGCGGTCCCGGATCGAGACGGCGAAGGTGCTGCTCGCCCTCGGTATCGATCCCGATCGTTCGCTGCTCTACACCCAGAGCCAGGTGCCCGGCCACGCCGAGCTGGCGTGGATTCTCGGCACGATGACGCCGATGGGCGTCCTCAACCGGATGACGCAGTTCAAGGACAAGACCGACAAGGGGATCGCGGCGAACCTCGGCCTGTATTCATACCCCGTCCTGATGGCCGCCGACATCCTGTTGTACCACGCCAACCTCGTCCCGATCGGCGACGACCAGCGCCAGCACATGGAGATGACGAGGGATCTGGCTGAGCGCTTCAACAACAAGTTCGGCGATGTCTTCCCCATCCCCGAGGCCTACATCCCCGACACCGCCGCAAGGGTGATGTCGTTCACCGATCCCACCTCGAAGATGTCCAAATCGGACCCGCAGGTGAAGTCGCGGGTCACGATCCTCGACGATCCGGACGTCATCAGGAAGCGGATCCGGTCGGCCGTAACGGACAGCGATCCCGAGGTCCGATACGACACCGCCGCGAAGCCGGGGATCTCGAACCTGCTCGACATCATGGCGAGCTGCACCGGTCGTTCCGTCGAGAGCCTCGTCGCCGAGTACTCCGCGGCCGGATACGGCGTGTTCAAGGACGCCGTCGCCGATGCCGTCATCGACGAACTCGCCCCGTTCAGGACCGCACATGCGGCGATACGCAACGACGATGTCCGCCAGGTCCTTCGCGAATCCGGGTCAAAGGGCAGGGAGCTCGCTGACTCCTACATGCGAGATGTGCGCACGGCCACGGGTCTCAAGCGGTTCTGATCGGCCGGTCGGGACCGCCTCCCGTCAGAGGTGGAAGCGCAAGCGGCAGCCAGCCTTGTGGGGATCCGCACGCACGAGCTCATCGACCGTGACGCTGTCGAGCTGGGACGAGAGGCCTCGGGCCATACCGAGGTGCAGGTCGCAGACCGTATCAGGATCGACATCCGCTGCATCGGCGAAGGGGCAACTCTGGAGCACGAACTCGACCTTGCCGCCGACGGTGCGTCGTCTCGGGTCGAATCCGCCCCGCGCAATGGCGTCCTGGAGCACATCGACCTGGTCATCGAGCCCCGACCGATCGACCGTGGCGCGAGCGCCTTCATCGAAGCCGACATCCTCGGGCGACCTGCCTGTCGCCACGACCTCCACCAGGAGGCGTGACAGGCGCTGATACGGACCGCGGGTCCGCCATCGGGAGTCGGCCGTCGGATGGACGCGGTAGAGCTTGCGCGGCCTGCCCCGCGTCGTGCGGCGTTCGGTCATCTCCTCGAGGAGACCGGCCCCGACGAGCTTGGCCACATGCTGGCGGGTTGCCGTGTGGTGGATGCCGATGTGGTCGGTGAGGGCGGCAATGGTGACCGGCGCATCGGCATCGAGCACGAACGAGTAGATCCGGTATCGGGTGGCATCTCCCAAAGCTCGCGCTTGCGCCCGGATGTCGTCGTGTTGCTCCGGGTCCCGTTCGGCCGATCTGCTCGCTTTCGTCATGTCATCACGATATCGGGCCATCGGAGCGCGGCTGCGGATGCGATTGGTGAGTCGCTGACTTGCCATGTCATTATTTATATCATACACTCGAAATAATGCATGAATGGAGCACAGACTCCACCTGACGAGAGGAGCGTCGCCATGAGCGACACCCAGGTGCGACCCGAGGTCGAGCGCATGGACCACCCGAGCGACGTTCCCGATCACCCCCACTTCACCCTCGGGTCGGTGGCCGTCATCGCCCTCGTGGCTGCTCTCGTCGCAGCCGTGCTGGGCATGGTTGCCGTCGGCATCGTGGCGAGTCGCAACTCCGTCGACGACCAGCTCGTCACCCGGCAGATCCAAGAGGCGTTGGCGACGGGCGCGATCGCTGCTGCTCCAGGAGGCCTCGACGCCAGCGAGTCGGTCCTCCCTGCCATCGTGCCGAAGGCCGAACTCGGTGCTGTTCCTGCCGGAGAGATCAACGTTGCCGTGGCGCCGTCGGTCCCTGCAGCGGCGACCCGCACCCAACCTGCGATCGTCGACGTGACCTTCGAACTCGTCGAGAACGTGGCAACCATCGACCCGGCATCCGGGATCGAGTTCGAGACCTGGGGCTACAGACTCGTCGGCAGTTCCGAAGGTGCAGTCATTGGCACGCCCGGCCCGATCATCCGGGCTCGTGTCGGTGACCTCCTTCGGTTCACGATCATCAACCCCGACACCAACACCCATCCCCACAACGTCGACTTTCACGCCGTCACGGGCCAGGGCGGGGGTGCGGCGGACACCGTCGTGGCGCCGGGCGAAACCAAGACGATCGAGGCGAGACTCCTGTACCCGGGCTTCTTCATGTATCACTGCGCGTATGGCGATGTGCCAGCCCACATCTCGCACGGCATGTACGGAGGCATCCTCGTCGATCCGGCAACTCCGCTGCCCGCTGTGGATCGGGAGTGGTACATCGTGCAGTCCGAGTACTACACGACCGATGGCGAGACAGGGGTCCTCGACCTCGATCGCGCCGCCGTGACAGCAGAGGAACCCGACTTCGTCGTGTTCAACGGCGCTCGAGGCGCGATTGCAGGAGATCGAGCCCTCCAGATGAACGTGGGGGAGCGCGCCCGCATCTACTTCGTCAACGCCGGTTTGAACTTGACATCGAACTTCCATCCCATCGGTTCGCATTGGGACACCGTGTACGCCGAAGCAGCGACCCTCAATGCACCGCTTCGGGGTTCCCAGACGACGCTCGTGCCCGCCGGGGGTGGGACCATCGTTGAACTGATCGGACAGGTTCCCTCGACGATCATCCTCGTGGATCACGCCCTGTCGCGCACCTTCGACAAGGGTGCAGCGGGTCAGATCGTCGTCAGCGGCGATCCCCAGCCCGAGATCTTCTCTGCGGTCAGTCCCGGTGGTCAGTCATCAGACCCGGGCGATGCGGGCGGAGACGTTGCGACGGATGTGGCGATCGACATCGCTGTGGGGTCGGGAGATCCGCAGGACCTCGACCATCCCGACGAGTTCGCCGAGTCGGAGTCCCCGGTGGACTACTCGGTCAACGTGCTCGAGGTCGCTGTCGGTACCACGGTGACCTGGACGAACCGAGACGAGTTGCTGCACACCGTCTCGTCCGCGGACGACGCCTTCGACTCTGGCTTCCTCGAACAGGGTGAGACCTGGTCGTACACGTTCACCGAGGAAGGCGAGTTCGAATACTTCTGCCTTCCCCACCCGTGGATGCGAGCCAAGGTGATCGTCACGTCCTGAGGCTCGGCGGTCCACTCGTGGACGCGCACGATCAGACCGAGGACGCTCGGTATGCTCGCCCGATGATGGAGCCTGAGTTCTCGTGGCGCGGTGCCGTGGAGGATGCCGAGGTCAACCGCCTCCATGCAGCCGCCTTCGCCCATCGGGTGTTCGATGATCCGTGGAACGATCTCCTCGCACGTCACAGCCTCGGGTGGGTGACGGCGCGCCGTGGTCGCGAACTCATCGGATTCGTCAATGTCATCTGGGACGGCCTCGCCCATGCCTGGATCCAGGACACGATCGTTGATCCGGAGAGCCAGCGCACCGGGATCGGTACGGGGCTCATCACCGCTGCAACGGAGCACGCTCGCATCGCTGGATGTGAGTGGCTCCATGTCGATTTCGACGACGACGCTGCCTCGTTCTACCTCGAGGCATGCGGCTTCGAATCCACGGCTGCAGGCCTGATCAACCTGGCTGATCCGCTGCCGAACGACTGACGTAGTCAGCCCTGCGAGTTGCCCAGCGAGGCACGCAGGGCGATGAGGCCGCCGGCGATGATCGAGATGACGAGCGGGAGGGTGCCGTCGAACACGATCCACCCGATCACCGAGATGGTGCCCACGACGATCGCCAACGCTCCGATCGGCAGTTGTTTGAACCATTCCACGAGTGAAACCTCCTGCGGCACACTACCCCGGGTGGCCGGACCGATGTGTTCGTCGCCCACCGACCCCATCGGAGTACCCGGACGATCGATGCCCGGGAACACCATCGGGACGTCCCCGGTCATCACCTCCCACCGTGCGAGTGGGTGATCGCACGCCCTCACCGTTGTCGACCGCCGTGACCGTCTCTCCGATTCGGCGTCATCTCCCTCCGTAGTCGGCTCCGTACGCAGGGTGGGTAGGGCAACGGACAAGGAAGGTATTCCCGTGAAGAAACTGTTCACCACGCTCACCGCAGCAGCGATGCTGGTCGGCGTCATGGCGCTTCCCGCAACCGCCACCGAGGGCGACGACTTCGTCGATTTCGTCTCGGAGCAAGCGGACAAGAAGCGCGGCAACTACAACGTCATCGGTCAGACGGTCCTCGCCCTCGTCGGCACGGGTGATCTGTCCGGCGGCGATGTCGATGCGCTCGCGAACGCGTCGTTGACCGCATTCCTGCCAACCGACCGCGCATTCAAGCGTCTGGTCGCTGATCTCGACCCCGACATCCGATTCTGGTGGCAGGTCAGGGAGGCCGATGTGATCCCAGCCCTGATCGGCCTCATTCCCGGTGGCACCGCGACGATCGCCGAAGTGGTCAAGTACCACATCTATGCCGGCGAGTTCGGCAAGGTCGACTATCGCACAGCGTTGAGCCTCGACGACAACCGGCGCAATGGCACGGACGTCTCCATCGAGATGTACAACGGGGGTTCGCTCGACCTCGATCGTCGTGGCTGGTTCCTCCAGCTCGATGATGCGGGGACGGCTGGCTTCGGCACCAACAACCCGTACGTCGTGCAGCGCAACATCGACGCAGGCAACGCACTGGTCCACGGCATCAGCGAGGTGCTGCTCCCGTAGCAGTTCTTCCAACTCGACGAGGTGAGGGGCCGCTTCGCCGGCCCCTCACCTGCGTCGGGGCAGCGTGGATCTCGTGCTCGCACCCACCCGCTACGCTCACGGCAATGCTGGCGCTGGCGTGGAGGTCCTCGTGGAAATCGAGATTGGAAGGGCGAAGTCCGGTCGACGAGCGTGGGGGTTCGACGACATAGCGATCGTTCCGTCCCGCAGGACGCGGGATCCCGAGGACGTGAGCCTGGCGTGGGAACTCGACGCATTCACGTTCGGACTGCCGATGATGGCATCGGGCATGGATTCCGCGGTCACGCCGGCAACGGCGATCGAGATCGGCCGCCTCGGCGGTCTCGCGTGTCTCAACCTCGAGGGCCTGTGGACCCGCTACGAGGATCCGATCCCCGTCTACGAGGAGATCGCAGAGCTCGACAAGGAGAAGGCGACCCGGCGGATGCAGGAGATGTATGCCGCCCCCGTCATCCCCGAGCTCATCACGGAACGGGTGAGGGAGATCAAGGATGCAGGCGTCGTCGCCTGCGGCAGCCTCACCCCGCCAACGGTGGCCAGGTACATCGACTACGCCAAGGCCGGTGGTCTCGATGTGCTCGTGATCCAGGGGACCGTCGTCTCCGCCGAACACGTTTCGTCACGCGAGGAGCCCCTCGACCTGTACCGGTTCATTCGAGAGGTCGAGATGCCCGTGATCGTCGGCGGCTGTGCCAGCTACTCGGGCGCCCTGCACCTCATGCGCACCGGTGCCGTGGGCGTGCTCGTCGGCGTCGGTCCGGGGGCCGCGTGCACGACACGCGGTGTCCTGGGAATCGGCGTCCCACAGGCAACAGCGATCGCCGACGCCGCTGGCGCACGCTCCGCCTATCTCGAGGAGACCGGCCGCTACGTTCATGTGATCGCCGACGGCGGCATGCGTACCGGCGGCGACGTGTCGAAGGCGATCGCCTGCGGAGCCGATGCCGTGATGCTCGGCTCGCCGATGGCTGCGGCTGAGGAGTCACCGTCTGGCGGTTACCACTGGGGGATGGCGACCTTCCATCCCACCCTGCCGCGCGGCTCGCGGGTCCAGGTCGGAACCCTTGGCACCCTCGAGGAGATCCTCCTCGGGCCCGCCCACGAGAACGATGGGCGCCGCAACCTGTTCGGTGGTCTGCGGGGCTCGATGGCGACCACCGGATATGCCACGGTCAAGGAGTTCCAGAAGGCCGAGGTCATGGTCGCACCCGCCCTCCAGACCGAGGGCAAGCAACTCCAGCGGTCCCAGGGCGTGGGGATGGGCTGATGGCGGTGGCGACCGCCTCGGGCCATGCCTCCGAAGGTGACTTCGACAAGGTACTGGTCGTCGACTTCGGCGCCCAATACGCCCAACTGATCGCCCGCCGCGTCCGCGAGGCGAGGGTCTTCTCCGAGATCGTGGCCCGCGACATCACCGCCGATGAGGTCGCAGCCAAGGCACCGGTGGGGATCATCCTTTCGGGCGGTCCGGCCTCGGTCTATGCCGACGACGCGTACGACCTCGACCCCGCCATCCTGGATCTCGGGATACCCGTCCTCGGCATCTGCTACGGCCATCAGGTCCTCGCCAAGACGCTCGGTGGCACGGTGTCGAACACCGGTCTCTCCGAGTTCGGAGCGGCGTCGCTCACGGTGGTCGACGATGGCTCGGCCCTGTTCGTCGGTCAACCGACGGTCCAGCAGGTGTGGATGAGCCACAACGATGCCGTGTCCGTTGCGCCGGACGGCTTCACGGTCACCGCATCGACGCCGGATGCGCCCGTCGCTGCCATGGAGAACGTCGTCGCCGGGTATTTCGGCGTGCAGTTCCATCCGGAGGTCGCCCACACCGAACACGGGCAACGGGTGCTCGAGGAGTTCCTGTGGCACGTCTGCCATGCTCGGCCCACCTGGACCCACGTGGGCATCATCGAGCAGTCCGTCGAGGGCATCCGGGACGCGGTGGGCGACGGTGTTGCGATCTGTGGGTTGTCCGGTGGCGTCGACTCGTCGGTCGCTGCAGCGATCGTCCACAAGGCCATCGGCGATCAGCTCGTGTGCGTGTTCGTCGACCACGGCCTCATGCGCCTCGGGGAAGGCGTCCAGGTCGAGGAGACCTTCCGCAACCACTTCCACATGAACCTGATCCACGTCGATGCCGAGGAGCGGTTCCTCGAGGCGCTTGCCGGCGTGACCGATCCCGAGGAGAAGCGCAAGATCATCGGGGAGACCTTCATCAGGGTCTTCGAAGAGGTGGCGGCCGGTATCGAGGGTGCCAACTACCTCGTGCAGGGGACCCTGTATCCCGACGTCATCGAGTCGGGAACGAAGGACGCCGCCAAGATCAAGAGCCACCACAACGTGGGTGGCCTGCCCGACGACATGGCGTTCGAGCTCATCGAACCGCTCAGGGACCTGTTCAAGGACGAAGTGCGGTCGGTCGGTGAGGAACTCGGCTTGCCAGACGAGATCGTGTGGCGCCAACCCTTCCCAGGACCCGGCCTCGCCGTGCGGATCATCGGAGACATCACCAAGGAGCGCCTCGACATCCTCCGAGCGGCCGATGCGATCGTCCTCGACGAACTCCGCAAGGCGGGACTCGAACGCGAGATCTGGCAGTCGTTCGGCGTCCTCCCCGCCATCAAGAGCGTCGGTGTCCAGGGTGATGGCCGCACGTACGCGTACCCGCTGATCGTGCGAGCGGTGACCTCGGACGACGCCATGACGGCCGACTGGGCGAGGATCGACTACGACGTCCTGGCGCGGATCTCGTCACGGGTCATCAACGAGGTCCCAGGCATCAATCGCGTCGCGTACGACATCTCCTCCAAGCCGCCGGCCACCATCGAGTGGGAATGACTCGCTGACGACGGCGTGACCGTGCGGCCGCGCCGTTGGCGCCATGGGGCGATTCGTGGGATCCTGCCTCAGATCACTTGCGTCCGGGGAGGACACCATGACCACATCCGATCACACGGGGGCCGACGCGTACGCCGCACGATTCGACGTCGATCGTCCAGCCGATCTCGACCGATTCACGACCTTCTTCCGTCTCATCTGGATCATCCCGATCGGCATCGTGTGGGTGGTGTTGTCGGCCACGGGGACCTACACCTATGTCACGGCCACGGGTGAGGTGCTCACCGAGAGCACGGGAGGCATCGCTGGCGCGTTGGTGTTCGCTACGGTGCTCCTGATCGTCTTCCGACAGAAGTACCCGCGTTGGTGGTTCGACTTCGCCCGCGAGCTCACACGCTTCGGCGCTCGCATCGGTGCCTACGCAGCCCTGCTCACCGACCTCTACCCGTCGACGGAGGATGAGCAGGCGGTCCACGTCGAGATCGACTACCCGGACGCGGAGCACGACCTCAACAGGTGGCTACCACTCGTGAAGTGGTTCCTGGCCATCCCGCACTACTTCGTCCTGGCGTTCCTGTGGTTGGGAGCGTTCTTCGCGGTCGTGATCGCGTGGTTCGCCATCCTCTTCACGGGGCGGTACCCGAATGGCCTGTTCGACTTCGTCGTCGGCGTGGGTCGTTGGACGCTACGCGTCTACGCGTACATGGGCCTGCTCGTCACGGATCGCTATCCACCGTTCACGCTGCGATGACCCACGCCCCGCCCCGAGCGGTGCATGCCGTCGTGCGGGGTCGGGTGCAGGGTGTCGGCTATCGCATCTCGGCTGTTCGGAGTGCTCGATCGTTGGGTCTGACGGGGTGGGTTCGCAACGCTGTCGATGGCTCGGTGGAGGTGTGGGCCCAGGGCGAAGCCGATGCCGTCGATCGGTTCGTCCGGTTCCTCGATGCGGGACCGCTCGCTGCACACGTGGACGCAGTGGTCGTGACGCCGGGCGTCGTCAACCCCGCGATGACGACCTTCGATGTCAGGTACTGAGCCGCGATCCCGATGATGGCCGCGAGGCCGACGGTGGACCTGTCAACGCCAACGGATCTTGCCGCAGATCGTGCACAGGTGGTGGCTCGGACCCGATGACCGGGCCGCTGAATGGTCCCACGTGTGTTCGTGGTCCCGACCCCGGAGCCGTGTGTCGACCGGGACCCGATCGAGGCTGAAGATGCTGTAGGGACGTGCAATGTCGATCACCCGTAGCCACACGCCGGGCTTGGGCGGCCGTCGGGCGCTGTCGGCACTGCTGGCGTCCGGTGGTGGTTGGTCGGTTCGCACGGATCGCTTCCGGGTGAACACCTTCGGGGTGATGCGCGCGGTCCGTTGCTTCTTCGGCGTGACATCGGTGGACGAGGCGGGTGGCGGCTGGGGTTCCGCCGATGGTGCCTGCGGAGCCTGAGCGGTTCGCTTCTTGCGCCGTTGCCTCGTCCCGGTGTCGTCGAGGACACCGGGGTGGGCCGCGAAAGCGTCGACGTCGTTCGGCGAGAAGAGCAGCCGATCGCCCTCGGCGACGAACACGAATTGCGAGTCATCGATGCGGGTGATCGTGACGGCACCCGTGGGCCAACTGCCGAGGTCCGTATCCCCGGATCGCATCGTGATGCGCGAAACATCGATGCGAATGGACACATCGAGCCCGTCGACGTCGTCGGGCGTTTGGATCGTGCCCTCCGCCACCATCGGCTCGGCGCGCCAACGATCGGATGTCTCCTCGCTCGGTTTGCGGCGTTTGGGACCCACGGTGGACCTCGATGTCTTGGGCGGGTGGATGGTCTGACGTAACCTACCTGCCCCACGAGCCGCACCGGGTACCGATCTCGACCGGCGAGGTCACGTATCGGGGTCCTCGAGGTGACGAGTGAGAAGACCCAGGGCCTCGTGGATGGTGGTCTCCGGCACGGCGATCGTCATGCGTGCGAACCCCGCGCCCTCCCGCCCGAACCAATGGCCGGGGCTCAACGCCAGCCCGGCGTCGACCAGCCAGGCACTGAGGGAAGGGACGTCGAGCCCGAGCCCGCGCAGGTCCAACCATGCCAGATAGGTCGCATCGGGTTCGATGATCCCGATCGGTTCGGGCAACCCGGCCTTGAGCACCTCTACGTTCCGGGTCACCGAGGTCAGGAACCCGTCGAGCCACCGGTCACCCTCCGAGTACACGGTCGCAAAGGCTGCGAGGGCGAAGACGTTGTTGCGCGTCAGGTGGTACCGCGAGCTCACCTCTCGGAACACCTCGGTGGTTGCAGGGTCGTCCGTGATCATCAGCGTGTCGCACACGCCGGCGAGGCCGAAGGTCTTGATGGGGCCGTGGGCCGCTGCCCATCGAGCTCCTGCCTGCGCCCCCGCTCCGGCGAACGGCGTGAAGGTGGCGTGGGGCAGTGTGAGATCGGCGTGGATCTCGTCGGCGAACACGAACACGTCGTGCGCGGCACAGATGTTCGCCACGTGGTCGAGCTCGTCGACCGTCCAGGATCGTCCCACCGGGTTGTGGGGATTGCACAGCACGAGGAAGCGGTTGCGAGGGTCGGCGGCCCTTGTGGCGAGGTCGTCGAGGTCGAAGGTGTAGCGGGATCCGTCGAAGCGCAGCGGGTTGCGCACGACCGCACGTCCCGACGCCGTGACGACGGGCTTGAAGTCGGTGAACACCGGGGGTTGGAGGATCACACCATCCCCCGGATCGGTGTGGGCATCGATCAGGACGGCCAGGGAGGTGGCAACGCTCGGGCTGATCGATGCGTCGAGGCCCGATCCAGACCAGGCGTGGCGTCGTTGCATCCATCCCCAGAAGGCCTCGATGAGGTCGCCGGGTCGTGACTCGTATCCGTACCAACCCCGGTCGGCACGCTCGATCAGAGATGTGCGGAGGCCCGTGTCGAGCTCGAGGTACGGCTCGGCGATCCAGAGGGGAAGCAGATCGGACCTGCCGAAGAGCTGGTCCAGACGACGCTGATCGTCGGCGAGGCGGCGACCGCCGCGTGGAGGACTCATTCGGGGGAGAAGGAGGTACCGATGGCCGACGGCGCATCACCTCGGATGAGATTGCCCCATCTCGGGTGACGGTCCGCCCATTCCCGCAGCCAGTCGGCGTTCACGAGCACGAGGGCGAAGATCATGAGTACGAACGGCATGATCGGGAGCACCTGCGTGAGGTTGGGGAACGTGGATTGCAGGTCGAGCGACAACCACTGGAGGAACCCGAAGAGGAGGACCCCTGCAGCCACGCGGATGGGGTGCCATCCGCCGAAGATGACGATGGCGAGAGCGATCCAACCGAAGTTCCTCGTGTGTTGGAACGACCAACCCAGCTTCACATCGAGGGTGAATGCCGCTCCGCCGATGCCGACGAGCGCGCCGCCGACGATCGTGTAGAGATATCGCAGCCGGTTGACATGGACGCCGCGTGAGAACGCAGCCTCGGGGCGCTCCCCGACACCCTGGAGGGCGAGGCCCGGCCGTGATCGGTACATGAACCACCATGTGAGGCCCACCACCACGATGCTTGCGTACACGACGATGTTGTGGCTGAACAGCACTGGTCCCACGAAGGGGATGTCGGACAGGACGGGGATGTCGAGGGGCGGTACCGCGATGGGTCCACCGGGTTTGCCCGTGAAGCCACTTCCGAGGAACGAACTGAGGGCCACACCGAGGATGGCAAGGACGAATCCGACAGCGATCTGGTTCAGACGCAACGTGATGCTCGAGAAGGCGACGATGGCCGCAAAGGCAGCTCCCACGGCCGCGGCAGCGACGAAGCCGAGCCAGGTGTTCCCGGTCTCGAACGCGGCGGCGAAGCCTGCGAGCGCCGAGAGCATCAGGCTCCCTTCGAGGGACAGGTTGATGACGCCCGCCTTCTCGCTGATCGTTTCACCGGTCGTGGCGAACAGCAGGGGAGCCGCTGCTGCGATGATCGTGGCCAGTGTCGCCTCCATCAGGCACCCGCCGCCGGTGCGGGTGTGTCCGATGCGTCGCCGGTATCCGAGACGACGGATGCGGCCCGCTTCCGGGCACGGTACGACCGGACGCCCGTCCCGAGGAGGGCGAAGAGCACGAGCACACCGGTGAGGACGGCGCCGAGTGCCGAATCGACGTCGAGGCGGAGGGTGAGCGTGATGCTGCCTACCGCCACGATGGCGAAGAAGGCCGAGATCGGTGCGACCAGCGCTGCTCGGTAGCCGGCCAGGAGCACGACCAGGATCCCGAGGAATCCGTAGCCACCCGACGATGACGGAACGAGCTTGTAGTGGAAGCCTGTCGCCTGGATCGCCCCGGCGAGGCCGGCGAGGCCACCACAGATCGCAAAGGCGCCGAGCATGTATCGATTCGTCGGGATGCCGAGCAGGTAGGAACTCTGCGTGTTGCGACCAACGGCCTTGAGTTTGAGGCCGAAGCGCGTGCCCCGCAGCAGGAGCCACACACCGATGACGGCGATGATCGCAAGTGCCACGGCGATGGGGGAGAACCGGGTGTTGCCGACCGACGGCAGCCATGCAGCCTCGGGGAACGGTTCGGTGCCGCTCGTGGATGCGATACCGGGACGCGCCCATGGTCCGATGATGAGGTAGATCGTGAGGCCGGTGGCGACGAAGTCGAGGCCAAGTCCGCCGAAGATCTCGTTGACCTTGCCGTGGGTCTTGAGCACGCCGGCGAACAGGGCCCAGAGGATGCCGAAGAGGACCCCGAACACGAGCGTCAGGGGGACGAGGACGATGGCGGGAGCCGGGACCTCCCGTGCGATCAGCGCTGCGCCGATCGCACCGAGGGCTATCTGCCCCTCGACGCCGATGTTCCACAATCCGGCGGCGAACGTGACAACCAGGCCGGCGGCGGCCAGCGTGAGGGGTACCCAGACCATGACCGTGTCCGACAGCTTGTCCGGCGACCCGAGGGAACCCTCGAGGATCAGTCGGAACGCTTCGATCGGGTTCTCGCCTACGAGGAGAACGAGCAACGATGCCACCCCCAGGGCAACCACCACCGGGATGAGGGCGATGGCGGCGCCCTTGACGCCCACCGCGTCCTGGCCAGAGCGCACGGTCATGCCTCACCTCCCGAGCCCGACGCCACCCGGCGGCCACCGATGAGGTGTCCGATCTCATCGACGTTCGTGGCCGAACCGTCGAGGACGGCGAGTACCTCTCCCGAGAAGAACACGAGGATGCGATCGCTGTAGCGGAGCAGTTCGTCGAGGTCGGAGGAGGCGAAGATGATGCCGGTGCCGCTGCGTCTGCGCTCGAGGAGTCGCGTCCACACCCAATCGGCCGATTCGATGTCGAGTCCGCGGGTGGGGTGCTCCATCAACAGCAGCTCGACGTCGTCGGGGAGCATCGCCAGCAGTAGCCGTTGCTGGTTGCCGCCGGAGAGCGACTCCGCCGTCGACTCGTCCGTGCCCTTGATCGAGTACTCGTCGATGTGGCGTTGGGCCTGCGCCTCGGCCGAAGCCCGATCGATGAACAGACCTCGGTCGTTGCGGTCGGCGAGGATGAAATGCTCGGTGATCGTCAGGCCCTCCACCAAGCCCTCCTCCAGCCGTCCAGCCGGCAGGTACTGGATCCCGGCATCGAGCCGATGGCGGTAGCTCGTCCTGGTCAGGTCCTCGTCGTTGAGCGTGATCGTGCCCGCCGACGGGGGCACGAGGCCTGCGATGCCCCGCAGGAACGTCCTCTGGCCGCTCCCGCCCATTCCCGCAAGCCCGATGACCTCACCCTTGGAGACCGCGAGGTCGAGGTCCTGGAGGTGCATGTGGCGTTCGGAGATGGCGACACCGTCCATGGCGAACAGTGGTTCCTCCAGTGGCAGTCCCGTGCGCTCGGCGATCTCGACGGGTTCGCCGAACATCATCGTGACGAGTTCCTCTGGTGGCACCGGCATCGAGGCTGCACCGACGACCCTGCCGCGTCGCATGACCGTCACCTCGCGACAGATCTCCTCGACCTCCTCGAGTTTGTGGGAGACGAAGATCACGATCATGCCGTCGGCAGCGAGTTCCCTCAGCGTCGCGAACAACAGCTCGCGCTGGTCGGCCGAGATGCCGGTCGTCGGTTCGTCGAGGATCAGGACGCGGGCCCCCAGCCACAGGAGTCGGGTGATCTCGACCTGTTGGCGCTCACCCACCGTCAGGGTCCGGGCGGGGGAGTCGACGTCGTACGTGAAGCCGAAGCGGTCGCGGAGCTCGATGATCTCACGGCGGGTCGTCGAACGGTCGAGGACGATCGAGCCCGGGCTTGCGAGGAGGAAGTTGTCGACGACGGTGAAGGGGAGGAATACGAGAGGATCCTGGTGGAGCATGCCGATGCCCGCTGCTATGGCGTCATCGGGCGAACCAAGCCGCACCTGTCGACCGTCGAGGATGATGTCACCGGAATCTGCTTCGTAGAACCCGGACAGGACCTTCATGAGGGTCGACTTGCCTGCACCGTTCTCCCCGAGCAATCCGTGGAGGCTGCCGGCTTCAACGGTCAGGGAGATCCCGTCGTTCGCGCGCACACGGCCGAAGTGTTTGTGAATGTCGCGTAGTTCGAGACTCATGCCCGATCAGGAGCCTAGGGATTCGCACGTCGCCGTGCATGTCGATTCGATGCGGGATCACCGAGCGCGATCGGGGCGGGTATCGGTCGATACCCGCCCCGATGCCAACGATGCTGCGATCAGGACTCGCTGGCCCCGTCGATGCCCTCGAGGAGCTGCTTGGTGTACCAGATCTGCTCGGGTGTCGCTGTCGCACCCTCGGCCACCCATTCGGTGCCGTCCTGGTAGTTCAGTGGTCCCTGCCACAGGTTGATCGACCCGTCGGCGAGTCCGTCGATGAACTGCTGGACCGTGGTGGCCTCATCGGCCGTGAGTCCCGGTCCCTGGATGTAGCCGATGGCCGTCGTGTCCGGGTTGTTGATGTCTGCCCAGTCCGGACCATTCCACTCGAAGCCGGCCGTGAATGTCCCGTCGATCACACTCTGGGCGATCTCGAGGTACGTCCGGTCCCCAGTTGAACCACGGTGTACCGAGACACACCTCCGGAGCGCTGTCGCAGGCACCCACGTAGTCGTAGGGAACGGCAGCCACCGTCTCCCCGGCCGCTGCTCGCTGGCCGGCGACCGTGAGGGCTTCGGTGGTGTCGATGCCTGAGATGAGGACGTCGGCGCCCCCGTCGAAGAAGTCGTTCGACACGAGTGTCGGATCGAGCGTCACGCCGGGGATGTTGAACCAGAATCCGATCCAGTTGACGGCAAAGGTCAGATCAGCCGCGTCGTTGCCGCGGAAGTTCTCCCAGCAGTACGTGGCACCCAGGTACGCGGAGTTGACCAACCGGCGGGTCTCGTCGTTGATCAGCGGTCCCACATAGCCGATGGACCCGGTGGTGCTGCGCAGGGCGGCACTACATCCGGCGATCATCTTCCCGTACTCCATCTCGCCCATCACGTTCCCGAGGTTCGTGAGGTCGGGCCGGTAGTCCTGACCGTCGGCCCATGCGTTGTCGCCGGAGGACCAGATCATCGGCACGTCGGGATTCTGCTCGGCGGCCAGGAAGGCCCCGTCCTTCATGTCGTCGGACGTCATGAAGATCAGCTGGGCGCCCTGGTCGATCATGTCACGGGCCGCCTGGTCCACGGTCAACTCGGGTCGATCAGCCGTGTTCATCTTGTCGAGCAGGATCATCTCGGCACCGAGCGTCTCCTCGAGCACCTCGCCTGCTTCCCTGTGGGCCTGGCTCCAACCCCGATCGTCCTGTGGTCCGACGAGGATCATGCCGAACGTGAGCGGCTCCCCGCTGTCGGTTCCCTCGGTCGTCGTCGTGGAGTCGGACGGTGCCTCGGTCGTGTCCGAATCCGAGTCGCTGCATGCGGCAACGATCAGCATGAGCGCCACGAATGCGCTCAGCCAGATCAACCTCTTGTTCATCGCTGGTTCCTCCTGCCCCGTTCGGTGAACTCCCTGCGGGCCGTGCGCCCGCTCCCACGGCTCAGACTACTCGGTTGTGCCTCCGCAGGCCGATGCGGGGCATTCGACCGTGACACGTCCGGCGCTTGTCCGTGGGTGGATGGGTCCGGCCCGACCGCCTCCGTCCGCAGATCCGATGGGGCACGACGCGCCTGTGCAAACACCCGGGTGCGAGGCGGTCCCCTTGACTAGTCATACCGCTCAAGCCGTGCTCCGATCCACCCGATATCGCAGTGATGGCAATCGCCTCCTCCCTGTGGTGGGTACATGGACTTCCAGAACGATCCTGAACTCGAGAAGCTCTTCAAGGACGAACTCGACGAGCGCGCCGGGTCCCTCGCCGCCGGTGCGCGCGCGATGGCAGCGGGTGAGCTGACCCCCGAGATCGCAGGCAAGATGCTCCGCGAAGGGCACACGATCAAGGGCACCGGCCGCGTGATGGGCTACGAGGGCATCGCCCGCGGGGGCGAGACGTCGGAGTTCGTGTGGCGATGGGTCCAGCAGGGTGATCTGGCGCCGTCGTCGATGCTCGCACGGACGCTCGAGCACCTCGCCCACGCGATTCCGAGCGCGCTGTCGGGGGACACCACCGAGATCTCCGTTGCCATCGATACGGTACGCGCGCTCATCTCGGATCAGACACTCGTCGACCAACTCCCCGAACCCATCGCCGCCGACCACGTCGCCGACGATGCCGCAGCCGAATCGAGCAACGCCGTATCCGAGGATGACTCGGCGGCGGAACCCGAGGTCATGCCCGAGGTCATCGACGTCGTCGTCGAACAGATCGATCCGGAAGCAGCACGTGACGGCCTGGACGCGGAGGTCGATCTGAGGGACGAAGCCGCCACCGATCTGCCGACCGGAGACGAGTCCAACCGCGACGCAGCGACGCCCGAACCCGGGATCGAGTCCCTCGACCAGGATGACGTCGCGGATGTCGCCGCGACCCTCGATCAGATCGAGCGAGAGATCGACGAAGCCGCCGCGAAGCGTGCGGACGCGACCTCCGATGCAGCCGCCGATCACATGGACGCCCGCGACGACCGCCCAGACGATCGGCCAGAGGATCGGCCATCGGATACCGGGGACGGGACCGCAGCGCCCACACCGCTCGTCGAGACGGCGATCGTCCCCGAGCTCACCGCAGAACCGACAGCGCCGACCGAAGCCGAGGGCGCTTCCGATACCGGCGACCCGGGTGCAGACGACGGCCCTTTGGTGTTCGAACCGGGCCCTGACGGAAAGCTCCCCACACCGATCATCACCTACGAGATCGTCACGTCGGCGTTCGCCGATGCACCGGCCGCCGGTTCCGCTGGCCCCTCGGCCGGCCACGACGAACCGCCGAGCCTGACGGTCGTCGACACGGGGACATCGGTCCTCGACCCCGATTCCGGTGCCGCCTACGACCTCGGTGGTCTCGTCGGTGCTGTCGAGACCTGGGCCACCGAGGAATCCGTGCCCGTCAACGCCGGTCGCCTCTTCCGGATGATCAACGACGTCGCGGCCCTTCGCATCGATCTCGAGTCCTCGATCGCACAAGCGGGCCACCTGCTCCAGGCAGCCGAGGGCGTCTCCGCCGCAGCGATGGCGGGATCACTGGAATCGCTCGAAACGGTGCGACGTGCAACGGTGAGCCTCGAGACCGCTGCGCTGGGTCTGACGACGATGCCACTCTCGGGCGTCACCTCGACCCTTCCCCAACTCACCAAGTACCTCGCAAAGCGCGTCGGGCGGGACATCGAACTCGTCGTCGAGGGCGACGACACCCCGGTCGATCGCCAGCTCGTCGATCGCATCGGCGAGGTCATCCGCCAGCTCGTGGTCAACGCCGTCGCCCATGGCATCGAGCCGGTCGATGAGCGTGCGGCCGCCGGCAAGTCCTCGCTCGGAATGGTCAAGGTCTCACTGTCACGCAACGACGAGCACGTCCAGATCGTCGTGACCGACGACGGTGCAGGCATCGACTGGCACAAGGTCAGGGACACCGCCGTCGCTCAGGGCCTCGTCGAGGAGGATCCGACGACGGAGGAACTGCGCAGTGTGCTCTACTCAGCAGGCTTCTCCACGAGTCCCGGCCAGACCGAGTTCACCGGGGATGGTGAAGGCCTCGCCCGTGTGACCGAGATCGTCGAGCAGGTGTTCGGCACGATGACGCTCGACTCGACACCGGGCCGCGGCACGACGTTCGTGGTCACCATGCCGGCCCACCGTGCCCTCCAGAGCGCCCAGATCTTCTCCGCTGGTGGACGGGCGTGGGGGATCCCCGCCTCATCCGTCGCGGAGGTGCTCGGACTGCCGGCCGTCTCGATCAGCGTCACCGAACGTGGCAGCTTCATCTCCCACGGCGACCAGGCGATCCCGTATTCGTCGTTCGCGACGGTCGTCGGCCTCGACGTCGAGGGTCTGCCGTCCCAGGTGATGGTCATCCAGAGCCCCACCGGCCCCATCGCCCTCGCCGTCGACGACGTCACCGAACTACGCCAGGTCGCCACCAAGGACCTCAGCCCGATCCTGAGCGGATCCACGTCTGTCGTGTCGGGTGTCGCCCTGCTCGGCGGCGGTGAGACCGTCATGCTCGTCGACGCCGGCCGCCTTGCCGACAAGATGCGTGAGATCGAGTTCCGGCCCGAGGGCCCCGTGCATTCGGTCCTCGTGGTCGACGACAGCCAGGGCGTTCGCCAGGTCGTATCAGGCGTCCTCGCATCGCACGGGTTCTCCACCCTGTCGGCGGGAAGCGTTTCGGACGCCCTCGCCGTGCTCTCCAAGCATCACGTGGATGCCCTGGTCGTCGACTTCTCCATGCCCCGCGCCGATGGCGTCGCCCTGATCCACATGGTGCGCCAACGCTACGGCGACATCCCCGTGGTCATGCTCTCGGGTGTCGCGAACGAGGAGGATCGCACCCGCGCCGAGCGAGCAGGCGCCGACGCTTTCTTCGACAAGGCCGACTTCGCCAAGGGTGCGCTGGTCGAGAAGCTCCGGGAGCTCGTCGACGCCGAACCGAAGAATGCCGAGGCGGGGCTCGCGAGCTGACCCGACCTGCCGACCGATCACCGCCGAGCTGGCGTGGTCGTCGGCATGATGACACGCATGTGATTCGGGCACCCGCCCTCGGTACACTCGCCTCGGATGTCCGAATCCCCCCTCTTCGCCACCTTGAACCCGACGCAGCGTGAGGCCGTGGCTGCCACCGAGGGCCCGGTCCTCGTGGTCGCCGGGGCAGGCTCGGGCAAGACGCGGGTGCTCACCTATCGCATCGCCCACCTCGTGCGCGACCTCGGTGTTTCGCCGTACGAGATCCTGGCGATCACCTTCACGAACAAGGCGGCGGGCGAGATGAAGGACCGGGTCGAGGCCCTCATCGGTCGAGTCGCCCATGACATGTGGGTGTCGACCTTCCACTCCGCGTGCGTGAGGATCCTGCGCCAGGAGATCGGTCGATTCGGCTACCGGTCGTCGTTCACGATCTACGACGACGCCGATGCGATCCGGTTGATCACGATGTGCATCAAGGATCTCGATCTGGATCCGAAGCGGTTCCCGCCCCGCCAGATGAAGGCGGCGATCTCGAGGGCCAAGAACGAGCTCATCGACTACGAGACCTTCGCTTCGAGGGACTCTGGCTTCTATCACGAGAGGGCCTCAGACATCTACCGCCTGTACCAGCAGAGGTTGGTCGAGGCCTCGGCGGTCGATTTCGACGACATCCTCAAGTTGACGGTGGAGCTGTTCCAGGCTTTCCCCGATGTCCTCGAACGCTGGCAGAATCGCTTCCGCTACGTGCTCGTCGACGAGTACCAGGACACCAACCACGCGCAGTACATGCTCGTGAAGCTCCTCGCCCAACGGCACCGCAACGTGTGCGTCGTCGGGGACTCGGACCAGTCGATCTATGCCTTCCGGGGCGCCGACCTCCGCAACATCATGGAGTTCGAGAAGGACTACCCGGACGCCCGCATCGTCCTCCTCGAACAGAACTACCGATCGACCCAGACGATCCTCGACGCGGCGAACGCCGTCATCACGAACAATGCCGGCCGCAAGCCCAAGCGACTGTGGACGGACGAGGGTTCGGGGGATCCCATCGTCGTATTCGAGGCGCAGGACGAGCACGAGGAAGCCGCGTACATCGCCGAGGAGATCACGCGCCTCGCCGACACCGGCATCGACCCGGACGAAGTCGCGGTGTTCTATCGGACCAATGCCCAGTCGCGGGTCATCGAGGAGCTGTTCGTCCGTTTCGGCGTCACCTACCAGGTCGTCGGTGGGCTCAAGTACTACGACCGGCGTGAGGTCAAGGACGCCCTCGCTTATCTCAAATCCATCGTGAACCCCGACGACCAGGTGTCGATCAAGCGCATCATCAACACTCCCAAGCGAGCCATCGGTGACACCTCGGTCGCCCACGTCGACCGGTTCGCCCAATCGCACGGCATCGGGTTCATGGACGCGCTGCGACGGGTTCGAGAGATCGACGCGTTGACCACCAGGGCGCAAAACGGCATCGCCGATTTCGTCGCGTTGATGGACGTGATCGCCGAGAAGGCGACCATCGGACCCGAGGCCGCCGTCGACGCCGTCCTCACGGACACCGGCTACCTCGACGCCGTGCGATCCGAGCGGACGATCGAAGCCATGGGACGGGAGGAGAACCTACGCGAGCTCCTCACGGCGGCAGGCGAGTTCGAGGAGACGGGGCCGGCGTCGATGGGCCCTGACGACTGGCAGGCGCTCGATGGTCTCGGGAAACTCGAGATGTTCCTCGAATCCATCAGTCTCGTGACCGACCTCGACGCGATCGACCAGTCCCGTGCGGTCACCCTCATGACGCTGCACAACGCCAAGGGGCTCGAGTACCCAGCGGTGTTCCTGACCGGCCTCGAGGATGGCGTCTTCCCCCACATGCGAGCCCTGGGTGATCCGGCCGAGCTCGAGGAGGAGCGACGCCTCTGCTATGTAGGCATCACGAGGGCCGAACGCAGGCTCTACCTGACCAGGGCGTGGAGTCGGAACCTGTGGGGACAGAACAACTACAACGGCCCGAGCCGATTCCTCAAGGAGATCCCGGCAGGCCTCACCGCCGAGGCGAAGCGCACGCGACGCAGTCGTTCCCTCGAGGCGGCGAGCCCGATCTCGACCGTGTCAGACGCCGAGATCGAATCAGGGGACCGGGTACGGCACTCGCACTGGGGGGATGGCGTCGTGCGCGAGGTCGTCGGTACGGGTGATCGTGCCGAAGCGGTCGTCGTATTCAACGGCCACGGTGCAAAACGCCTCCTCCTGGCCTGGGCTCCCCTCGAGAGGATCGGGAGCGTCACTCCACCGGCTTGAGTCGCTGATCCGGTGTGAAGGCCGTTCGCGCCGATGTCAGGGCCACCACGGCCGTCGAGATGGCCACCGAGCCCAGCACCAGGTACATGACCACCAGCTGGATGACGGCCGCCTCGAGGGGATCGACTCCTGCGATGAGCAGACCGGTGAATGCACCGGGCAACGCGATGAGTCCCACCACCTTGGTGCGTTCGATCTGCGGAATGAGGCTGACGCGCGTGGCCTCGGCAACGATGTAACGAGTCGATCGGCCGGCGTCGATGCCCAGGGCCAGCAGTCCCTCGATCGTGGCACGACCGTCGGTGAGCTGTTTGTGGACCTGGTCGGTGGCGACGACGGTCGCAGGCATCACGTTGCCGATCGTGATGCCTGCCACGACGATCATCTGGATCGGCTCGGCGGGCAGCACCCCGAAGCCGAAGACCACCGCCATCGAGAGCAACGTCGCCGCGGCGATCGCCAGGGCAGCAGGTACGGCGACGCCGGTCCGCCGCGCACGTTGACGGACGGTGTTGGCGGCGATGGCGACCATGGCCACGATCCACACGGGAGCCAGGATCCACTCCCACGAGCTGTCGATGGCGAAGCTCAACACGACACCCACGGCGACGAGTTGGATCGCAGCGCGCACCGATGCCCACATGATCGACCGTTGTACCCCGAGACCGAGCCACCACGCCATCGCCGCGGCAGCGCCCACAAGGGTGAGCGATGCGGCGACGACGGCCAGCGGGTTCGCTTCGAGGATCGACGTGTCCACGGGCGCATTCTCGCAGCCCGATCACCGTGCGGCGTAGGAGGTACCGTGGCGTTATGCCCCAGGTTCCCCGACATCTCGTCCTCCTCGGACCGATGGGTGTCGGCAAGACCACGATCGGCAGCCGTGCCGCCCGACGGATGGGACGGTCGTTCCTCGACTCCGATGCCTTGGTGATGGACCGGATGGGACGTACCGGAGCGGAGATCGCAGCGGACGACGGCGTCGCCGTGCTCCACCGTCTTGAACTCGACCTGTTCATCGAGATGACCAGCTCGCGGGAGCCGGTCGTGATCGCGCCCGGCGCATCAGTGGTGGACACAGGCGCCGGCCGGGCGATCTGCCGCACCTGCTGGATCGTGGTCCTGTGGGCCTCCGAGGACGTGCTCGAGGTCCGTCGATCGCGTGGCGTCCATCGCCGCACCATGGGGTCAGCGGAAGCGGCGCACCTCGCGTCAGTTCGCCTCGGTCATCACCGCGAGGTCGCTGACCTGATCATCGACACGACAGGCCGCGCCCCTGATGGGATCGCCGATGAGATCGCCGAATCCATCGGGTGACCGACCGCCCCTTGCGCGAGGGGGTATATCGTCATGTCCCACGCCCATCGTCGGCGGTGCGCACCGTGAAGGTGCATGACGACGGACGGGCACCGAGGAGAAGCGCCCATGCCAGAACTGGAAGCCCCGATCATTCGCGCCGAGGGACTGACGAAGTCCTTCGGTGACGTCCATGCCCTGTCCGGTGTCGACCTCGAGGTCGCCGAGGGGACGGTCTACGGACTCCTCGGACCGAACGGTGCGGGCAAGACCACCACGGTGCGTGTGCTCACCACGCTGCTCACGCCCGACGCGGGCACGGCGAGCGTCGCCGGGTACGACGTCGTGACGCAGCGAACCTCGTTGCGGTCCGTGATCGGTCTCGCCGGCCAGTATGCCGCTGTGGATGAGATCCTCACCGGGCGCGAGAACCTCGTCATGGTGGGCCAGCTCTACCGGCTGTCGACGGCCGAAGCCCGCCGACGTGCTGATGACATCCTCGAACGCTTCGACCTCGCCGACGCCGGTGGCCGGCCCGTGAAGACCTATTCGGGCGGGATGCGGCGCAGGCTCGATCTCGCGGCGAGCCTGGTCGGTCGGCCCAGGGTGCTGTTCCTCGACGAACCGACAACGGGTCTCGATCCGAGGAGCCGCCTCGGCTTGTGGGACTTCATCGAGAGCCTGGTGGCGGAGGGAACGACACTCCTGCTCACGACCCAGTACCTCGAGGAGGCGGATCGGCTCGCGGATCGCATCGCGGTCATCGACCACGGGCGGGTGATCGCCGAGGGCACCAGCACGGAGCTCAAGGGCACCATCGGTGGCGACGTCCTCGAGCTCGAACTCGTCGACCCGTCCCAGCTCGAGGCGGCTGCCGCGGCACTGAGCGGGATGTGTTGTGGCGAGCCGACGTTCGAGCACCTCACCAACACCGTACGCGTGCCGGTGGAGTCGGCCGTCGGCACGATCACCGACGCCGTCCGCCGGATCGACCGGGCGGGAATCGATCTCGTCGACATAGCCGTCCATCGGCCGACCCTCGACGATGTGTTCCTCTCGCTCACGGGGGAACATGTCACGGAGTCGGTCGCCAACGGCGGCAAGCGCCGCAAGCGGCAGAGGAGCATGTCATGACCACGTCGACCGCACCTGCACCCGCACCGGCCCCAACCGGACGGGGCCCGATCTGGGTGATCCGCGACACCCTCGTCGTCATGCGTCGGAACCTCCTCAAGTATGTGCGGGTACCGACCCTCCTCGTGTTCTCCACGGTCCAGCCGATCATGTTCGTGTTGTTGTTCGCGTTCGTCTTCGGCGGTGCCATCACCCTGCCAGGGATCGACTACATCGACTTCCTGATGGCAGGGATCTTCGTCCAGACGTCGGTGTTCGGGTCCACGAACACCGGCATCGGCCTGGCCGAGGACATGAACAAGGGCTTGATCGATCGGTTCCGATCCCTGCCCATGAGTCGGTCCGCCGTGCTCGCGGGTCGGACCCTCTCCGATGCGGTCCGGAACCTGTTCGTGGTGCTGTTGATGGTCGGGGTCGGCTACCTCATCGGGTTCAACTTCCAGAACGGGTTCGTCGATGCGGTGCTCGCGATCGTCCTCGTGATGCTCTTCGGATATGCCTTCACGTGGATATCGGCGACCATCGGCCTGGCCATCAAGGACGTCGAGTCCGTCCAGGCCGCGAGCTTCATATGGCTGTTCCCGCTCACGTTTGCGAGCTCGGCATTCGTGCCGGTCGAGACGATGCCGGACTGGCTCGCGTGGTTTGCCCGCAACAACCCGGTGACACACGCGGTGAACGGAACCCGGTACCTCATCCTCGGTGAGCCGTGGGGCTTCCCTGCGGACGTGATGAAGGCCCTGGTCTGGATCGTCATCCTGCTCGGGGTGTTCATCCCGTTTGCGATCAGCAGGTACCGTCGGGCCGTGTGAGCAACGGCAGACAGCGAAACGAGGGCGGGGTACGGCCGTAGGCGAACCGAACCCTCGATGTGGAAGAGGACGACATCATGGAGATCAATGCACAGGACTTCCCCGATGGCTTCGTGTGGGGAGTGGCCGCAAGCGCCTACCAGATCGAAGGCGCCGTGGCCGAGGGTGGACGGACGCCGTCGATCTGGGACACCTTCGCACACACGCCGGGGAAGACGTTCGATGGCCAGACCGGTGATGTGACGGCCGACCACTTCCATCGGTTCGAAGAGGATGTCGCATTGATGGCCGATCTCGGCGTCACCTCGTACCGGTTCTCGATCTCGTGGTCCCGCTTGATACCGGAGGGCACCGGTGAGGTGAACCCCGAGGGTGTCGACTTCTACCGCAGGCTCTGCACGGCGCTGCGCGACCGTGGGATCGAACCGCTGGCGACGCTGTATCACTGGGATCTACCACAGGTCCTCCATGATCGTGGAGGATGGGCAGACCCCCGGTCGGTCGAGTGGTTCGCCGAGTACGCCGTCACGGCCAAGGAGGCGTTGGGCGACATCGTGCGGATGTGGGCGACGTTCAACGAACCGCACTGCACGGCGTTCCTCGGCTACAGCGAGGGGCTCCACGCCCCCGGTGTCGCCGATCCGGCAACGGCGTACGTGGTTGCCCACCATCTCATGCTCGCCCATCACCGGGCGATCGCCGCGATGCGCACGACGAATCCCCATGACGACGATCAGCTGGGCATCGTGCTCAACCTCATACCAGCGTGGGCGGTCGACGCCAGTCGAGAGGCTGGCCACGTCGCCGCCGACGCTGACGCGATCCACAACCGGCTGTTCGCTTCGGCTGTCCTGTCGGGGGAGTACCCGGACACGATCCTGCGGTTCTTCGATCGTTTCGGCGTGGCCGACCGCATCGACACGGATGAACTCGCCGGTGCGGTCGTCCCCATCGATTTCCTCGGCGTGAACTACTACAACGTCAATCATTTCGGCTACGAGCAGGGTGCTCCGATGCTCACCGATTGGCCAGGGCCCGAGAACGGTGTCCTTGCCCGCCCACCAGGGGAGCTCACCGAGATGGGGTGGGGGGTCGAGCCCGTCGGATTGACATGGATGCTCAACCGCGTGACGACCTGGGCGCCGGATCTGCCGCTCTATGTCACCGAGAACGGTGCTGCGTATCCCGACGAGGTCGGTCCCGATGGCATCGTCGACGATCCGAAGCGGATCGCATACATCCAGCAGCACATCGCGGCGATCAAGGAGGCGATCGACGAAGGCACCGATGTGCGCGGGTACTACGTGTGGTCGCTGTTGGACAACTTCGAGTGGGCGTACGGTTTCGCCAAGCGTTTCGGCCTCGTCCGTGTGGACTACGACACACTCGCACGCACGCCGAAGGCCAGCTACCACTGGTACCGGGACTTCATCGCCGGCGCCTGACGGACGCCGTGGGGCCCCAGCAACCGGTGCCCAACTAGCATCGCTGGCGATGCCGATTCGGATCCTCATCGCCAAGCCCGGTCTCGACGGTCACGACCGCGGGGCGAAGGTCGTTGCCCGAGCGCTCCGCGACGCCGGATGCGAGGTGATCTACACCGGGCTCCACCAGAGCCCCGAACACATCGCCGAGGTGGCGATCCAGGAGGACGTCCATGGTGTCGGGTTGTCCGCCCTCTCCGGCGCGCACCTGACGCTCTTCCCGAGCGTGGTCGCCGAGTTGCGGCGTCGAGGCGCAGGCGACATCGTCGTCTTCGGGGGCGGGATCATCCCCGACGCCGACATCCCGACCCTCGAGCAGGCGGGTATCGCCAGGATATTCGGTCCGGGGACCTCGCTCGAGGAGATCCAGTCATGGGTCGACCACCAGTTCCATGACCCGTCGAGCGTGTCCGAGGAGGGCCAGTGAAGATCCACGAGTACCAGGCGAAAGCGCTCATGGCACAGCGGGGGATCATCGTCCCCGCCGGCGTCATGGCAACCACCGTCGACGAGGCCGTGGCGGCCGTTCGCACGCTCGTCGAGGCCACGGGCAACCCCGTCGTCGTGGTGAAATCCCAGATCCACGCGGGCGGTCGCGGCAAGGGACGCTTCAAGGAGCATCCCGATGTCGGTGGCGTCAATGTCGTCCTCGACGGCATCGAGGGCGGTATCCCCGCCGCCGAGGAGGCAGTGCGGGCACTCGCCGAGCAGATGCTCGGGTCGACGCTCGTCACGGTGCAAACGGGTGCTGAGGGCAAGGTCGTGAACCGGCTCTACATCGAGCAGGGCATCGACATCGCCACCGAGCTCTACGTCTCGGTGCTGCTCGACCGTTCGACCAGCCGCAATATCGTGATGGCGTCGACCGAGGGTGGCACGGAGATCGAGGTCGTTGCGGAGGAGACGCCTGACAAGATCCTCAGGGAGGAGATCGACCCGGCGTTCGGGCTGGTGGGTTTCCAGGCGCGACGCATCGCCCATGGACTCGGCCTCGAGGGTGAGGCGTTCGGCAACGGCGTCCAGTTCCTCACAGCCCTCACCGAGGCCGCCGTCGCCCTCGACACCGACCTCGTCGAGATCAACCCGCTGGTGGTGACCAGCGACGGCACGGTGATGGCACTCGACGGCAAGATGGGCTTCGAGGCAAATGCGCTGTACCGGCATCCCGACGTCGTGGCACTGCGCGACGAATCGGAGGAGGACCCGGCCGAGCTCCACGCCAAGGAGTACGGCCTGTCGTTCATCAAGCTCGACGGCACCATCGGATGCATGGTGAACGGGGCGGGACTGGCGATGGCGACGATGGACATCATCAACTACGTCGGTGGCGAACCGGCGAATTTCCTCGACGTGGGCGGCGGCGCCGACAAGGATCAGATCGCTGCGGCGTTCAAGATCATCACTGCGGATCCGAACGTCCAGGGGATCTTCGTGAACATCTTCGGTGGGATCATGCGATGTGACACGATCGCCGAGGGCGTCGTTGCCGCCGTCAAGGAGGTCGGACTCGATGTCCCGCTGGTCGTGAGACTCGAGGGCACCAACGTCGAGATCGGCAAGCAGATCATCGACGAATCGGGGCTCAATGTCGTGAGTGCATCGGACATGAAGGATGGAGCGACGAAGATCGTGGAGCTGGCGAAATGAGCGTCCTCGTCGACAAGGACACGAAGGTCCTGATCCAGGGCATGGGCAGGACGGGGACTTTCCACACCGACAAGGCCATCGCCTACGGGACGAACATGGTGGGAGCGGTCCATCCGTCGAGGGCGGGGCAGACCGAGGTGTTCACGGGTGAGACCGACCACAGTGGTGTGCCGGATCGCCCGGACACCTACGAGGTGTCCGTTCCGATCTTCCGCGACGTCTCCGAGGCCGTCGCCGCCACCGGGGCCGACGCATCGGTGGTGTACGTGCCGCCGCCGTTCGCCGCGGACGCCATCATGGAGGCCGCTGATGCGGGGGTGTCCCTCATCATCGCCATCACGGAGGGCATCCCGGTTGCCGACATGGTGGTGGCGAAGCGCTACCTCGCCGAGCGCGATGTGCGGCTCGTCGGGCCGAACTGTCCCGGAGTCATCACACCGCGCGAGTGCAAGATCGGCATCATGCCCGGCTACATCCATACACCGGGGTCGATCGGTGTCGTGTCGCGCTCGGGCACCCTCACCTATGAGGCGGTCTACCAGCTGACCCGTAACGGACTCGGCCAGACGACGGCGATCGGCATCGGAGGTGACCCCGTCAACGGCACGAACTTCGTCGATTGCCTCGCCTTGTTCAACGACGATCCCGCCACCGAAGGGGTCATCATGATCGGGGAGATCGGCGGCACGGCCGAGGAGGAGGCAGCAGCCTGGATCACCGAGAACATGACGAAGCCCGTCGCGGGGTTCATAGCGGGAACGTCCGCACCGCCCGGAAAGCGGATGGGGCATGCCGGAGCGATCATCTCGGGCGGGAAGGGCACGGCGGCGGCCAAGATCGACGCACTGACGGAGGCCGGCGTGGTCGTGGCACCGACACCCACCGACATGGGTGCGGCGATGCTCCGGGCCATGGGCTGATCCACACGCCGTCTGAGATCGGCGTGACCAGGATGCACCGACGCTCCGGCCTCTAGACTCGCCCACGATGTTTGAGCCGCTCCCGATCGCCGTCCTGATCTCCGGTGGCGGAACGAACCTCCAGGCACTCATCGATGCGGAGCGGGCTTCTTCGTTGGGGTACCGCATCGTCGTCGTCATATCGGATCGACCGATGGTCGGGGGTCTCGAGCGGGCGGCAGCCGCATCGATAGCCACCGAGGTCGTCGACTGGGCGGGTTGCCCGTCCCGCGAATCGTTCACCGACGCGATCTGCGACCGCGCCGAGCAGCACGGTGCGCGAGGGCTCGTCCTGGCAGGGTTCATGCGCATCCTCGCCCCTCGAGCGATGGAGCGGTTCCCCCACGCCATCATCAATATCCACCCGGCCCTGCTGCCGTCGTTTCCCGGCGCCAGGGCGGTGCCATTGGCGCTCGAGCATGGTGTCACGCTGACAGGGGTCACCGTCCACTTCGTCGACGAGCAGGTGGACCACGGCCCCATCATCGCCCAGGAGGCCGTCCCGGTGCTGCCCGGCGACGATGCCGACCGTCTCCACGCCCGGATCCGAACCGTGGAGCACCGGCTCTACCCGAAGGTCGTCGACGCCTTCGGACGCGGCGAGCTCCGGGTCGAGGGCCGCCAGGTCCGGTTCGCCGGTGTCGATGACGTCAGCGAGGCGGTGTGATGCCGAGGATCCCCATCGGACGGGCGTTGGTGTCGGTATCGAACAAGAGGGGCCTCACTCCCTTCGCCGAAGCGCTCATCGATCGCGGAGTCGAGATCGTGTCCTCGGGTGGCACCGCCACGCACCTCGAGGATGCGGGTCTCCCCGTGATACGCGTCGAGGACGTCACGGGGGCTCCCGAGATGCTCGGCGGACGGGTGAAGACGCTCCACCCGCGGATCCACGGCGGCATCCTCGCCGACCTCGCGAAACAGGACCATCGCCAGAGCTTGCTGGACTTCGGTATCAGCCCTTTCCAATTGGTGGTCGTCAACCTGTACCCGTTCGAGGAGACTGCGGCCTCCGGTGCCCCCGAAGGCGAGATCATCGAACAGATCGACATCGGCGGTCCGACGATGATCCGAGCAGCAGCGAAGAACCATGCGTGGGTGGCGACCATCGTGTCGCCGGATCGCTACGGCGAGGTCATCTCGGCCATCGATGCCGGCGGTACGACATCGGATCAACGCAGGCGTTTCGCCAGGGAGGCCTTCTTCCGCACGGCGCAGTACGACGCGGCGATCGTCAACTGGTTCGAGCGTGATGGTGCCGACCGGTTGGTCCTCGCCCTCGAGCAGCGGGCGACGCTGCGCTACGGGGAGAACCCCCATCAACCCGCTGGGCTCTATGCGACGGCGGACACCGACGGCTGGTGGAACGGTTCACGCCAGGTGCAGGGCAAGGAGATGTCGTTCAACAACTGGGCCGACGCCGACGCCGCGTGGCGCCTGGCCTCGGATCTCCCCGAGGGAGCTGTTGCGATCCTCAAGCACATGAACGCCTGCGGTGTGGCGACGGGGTCCACGACGGCCGATGCCTTCGCGAAGGCCTGGGCGTGCGACCCGTTGTCGGCCTTCGGTGGTGTCGTGGCCGTGCACGGCGAGCTCGACGCCGACACGGCGCGGGCGATCAGGGAGTACTTCGTCGAGATCGTCGTCGCCTCGTCGATCACCGACGAAGCGGCAGCCGTCCTGGCCCGCAAGAAGCAGCTCAGGATCCTCATCGCCCCTGAGCCATCGAGCGACGATCTCGACGTGCGCTCGATCGATGGCGGGTTCCTCGTCCAGAAGGCCGACGCTGTCGACGCGGATACGCTCGCCTGGGAGGCGCGGACACGACCACCGACCGACACCGAGATGCGCGACCTCGCCATGGCATGGATCATCGCCGCCCATACGAAGTCGAATGCGATCGTCCTCGTCAACGACGGTGCCGCCGTCGGTGTCGGCGCAGGTGATCAGAGTCGCGTCGGTGCCGCCGAACGTGCCCTCGCCAGGGCCGGGGAACGCGCCGAGGGCGCTGTGTGCGCATCTGATGCGTTCTTCCCGTTCCGCGATGGCCCCGACACCCTCGCTGCGGCGGGCGTCACGGCGATCGTCGAACCGGGTGGCTCGATGCGCGACGACGAGGTGATCGAGGCAGCGCTCGAGCACGACATGGCACTGATGTTCACGGGTGAAAGGCATTTCCGACATTGACTGCACACATACTGTCCGGCAAGGACGTCGCCGCCGTCGTGCGGGCCGATGTCGCCTCCCAGGTGGCGGAACTGGCCCAGGTGGGCTACCACGTCGGGTTGGCGACGCTGCTCGTCGGTGATGACCCAGCCTCCCACGTCTACGTGTCGTACAAACACAAGGATGCCAAGGCGGCCGGGATCAACTCCATCGACGTGCAGCTCCCGGCTTCGGCAACCCAGGCCGATGTGCTCGCCGCCGTCGACGAGCTCAACCACCGGGACGACGTAACGGGGATGATCGTCCAGCTTCCGCTTCCCGACGGCCTCGACGGTGAGGCGGCCGTCGAGCGTGTCTCGCCGGCGAAGGACGCAGATGGTCTGCACCCCTTCAACCTCGGGCGCATGCTGTTGGGCAGGCCGGGACCTCTCCCCGCGACACCATCGGGTGTCATGACGATCCTCGGTCACTACGGGATCGCAACGGCCGGTGTCACGGCGGTGGTCGTCGGGCGCAGCTTCCTCGTCGGCAAGCCGATGGCATTGCTCCTCGGCGCCAAGGGGGCCGACGCCACCGTCGTCCAGGCCCACTCGCGCACCCCGGACCTCGCCGCGGTCTGCAGGACGGCCGACATCCTCGTAACCGCCGTGGGGAGGCCTGGCATGTTCACGGCGGACTTCGTCAAGCCCGGCGCCGTCGTCATCGACGTGGGCACGAACCGAACCGATGATGGACTCGTCGGGGACGTAGCATTCGACGAGGTCGTCGAAGTCGCTTCGGCGATCACCCCCGTGCCGGGTGGCGTCGGGCCGATGACACGTGCGTCCCTCCTCGCCAACACGGTCATGTTGGCCCACCGATCACGCACGGCAACCTAGGTTTCCCCCCGGATCACGACGAATCCCGAAGACAACGGAGCAATCATGGCGACAGCGATCACCAAGACCGAACACGGCCTCGACGTACCCCACGATCCGATCATCCCCTTCATCGAGGGTGACGGTATCGGTCCCGACATCTGGGCCGCCGCCCAACACGTGTTCGACGCTGCCGTCGAGAAGGCCTATGGCGGCGATCGCAGCATCGCCTGGCTCGAGGTGCTCGCCGGGGAGAAGGCATTCAACGAGACCGGTGAGTGGCTTCCCGATGCAACCGTGGATGCGTTCCGCACCTACCTCGTGGGAATCAAGGGTCCCTTGACGACGCCGGTTGGCGGCGGGATCCGGTCGCTCAACGTCGCGTTGCGTCAGATCCTCGACCTGTACGTCTGCCTGCGGCCCGTGCGCTGGTACGAGGGTGTCCCGTCACCCGTGAAGAACCCCGGTGCCGTCGACATGGTCATCTTCAGGGAGAACACCGAGGATGTCTACGCGGGCAAGGAGCTGGAGGCTGGTTCCGACGGAGCCAAGGAGCTTCTCGCCTTCCTCGACGAGAGATACGGGTGGGACATCCGGCCCGACTCGGGTCTGGGCATCAAGCCGATATCGGAGACCGGTACGAAACGACACGTCCGCGCAGCGATCCAGTACGCCCTCGATCAGGGGCGCACCTCGGTGACCCTCGTGCACAAGGGCAACATCATGAAGTTCACGGAGGGAGCCTTCCGTGAATGGGGCTATGAGGTCGTCAGGGACGAGTTCGCCGATGTCGCCGTGGGTTGGGAGGACTGCAATGGGCAACCGGGGGACAGGCTGTTGGTCAAGGACGTCATCGCCGACGCCTTCTTGCAGCAGATCCTCACCCGCCCGGCGGAGTACGACGTCATCGCCACGATGAACCTCAATGGCGACTACATCTCGGACGCCCTCGCGGCCCAGGTCGGGGGCATCGGCATCGCTCCGGGTGGCAACATCAACTACGAATCGGGCTTTGCCATCTTCGAGGCGACCCACGGGACCGCGCCCAAGTATGCGGGCCTGGACAAGGTGAACCCCGGTTCGGTGATCCTTTCTGGCGAGATGATGTTGCGCTACCTCGGCTGGGATGAGGCGGCAGACCTGATCGTCAAAGGCGTCGAGGGCGCCATCGCCGATCGGATCGTCACCTACGACTTCGCACGGCTCATGGACGATGCGACCGAGGTGTCGTGCTCGGCCTTCGGGCAGGCCGTCGTCGATCATATGTGAGCCTTGAGCCTTGAGCCTTGAGCTCTTGAGCGGCTTTGGGCTTTGGGCTTTGAGCCTTGAGCCTTGAGCTCGGGGTCGCGGCTCTGGGCTAGCCTGTGGTCCGCACCTTTCGTCGATCCACAGGAGCGCAGGCATGTCCAAGGTCACGGTTGTCGGGGCTGGCAAGTACGGATCCACGACGGCACAGCGGATAGCCGAGTGGGACATCGTCGACGAGGTCGTCATGACGGACATCGTCGAAGGGCTTCCCCAGGGTCTTGCGCTCGACATGAACCAGTCGCGTCCCGTTCTCGGGTATCGCACCATGGTGACCGGCACGAACGACTACGCCGACACCGCGGGATCGGACGTCGTCGTCATCACGGCAGGTCTTCCGCGCAAGCCCGGGATGAGCAGGATGGATCTGCTCGGGGTCAATGCCGGGATCGTCAGGGACGTCACGACGGAGATCGTCAGGTATTCGCCCGATGCAGTGATCATCGTCGTGACGAACCCCCTCGACCAGATGACCACGCTCGCCGCCGAGGTCTCCGGCCTTCCGCGCCACAAGGTCCTCGGTCAGGCAGGGATGCTCGACAGCGCACGGTTCGCCCACTTCATCGCCGAAGTCGCAGACCACGACGTCCTCGATATCGCCGCTGTGACGCTCGGATCCCACGGCGAGACCATGGTGCCGGTTCCGTCCTTGTGCAAGGTCGGCGATCGGGCACTGGCGGATGTCCTCGATCAGGCCACCATCGACGAGCTCGTCGACCGTACTCGCAACGGTGGCGCCGAGATCGTCGCCTACCTCAAGACGGGCTCGGCCTACTACGCACCATCGGCGGCTGCAGCATCGATGGTGAGGGCGATCGTCGAGGATTCGGGTGCTGAGATGCCCGTGTGTGCATGGATGGAGGGCCAGTACGGCATCTCCGACGTCTACCTCGGGGTCATTGCGAAGCTCGGTGCCAACGGCGTGGAGTCGGTGGTCGAGGTCGACCTGACCGATACGGAGCGTTCGGGTCTCGTCGAGGCAGCCGATGCGGTGAAGGCGAAGGTCGCAGAGATGGCCGAGCTCGACACCTAGTCGCACCCAACCTCGAGTCGGCGGATCCCGCCGATGGCGAGCGGCACCGATTCAGATCCCGGTCGTCACGAGGGCGGCGTCGGCGATCCTGAGGCAGTGCTCTGGCTCGCCGAGAGCTCCTTGGCATAGGTATCGGCGGCTTCCTGGATCTCTCGGGCGCTCTTCTCCGCCGCCTCACGCTGCTTGCGCGCCCTTGCGAGAGCGGACACGATGTCACGCCGCTTGGCCCACAGGCCGACCGCACCGATGAAGAGCACGAATGCCCCGAATCCGGCCAGCCACCATCCCAGGGCAGCCTGGGTGTCCTTGTACTGGGCGGAGATACCGACGGCGCCGTTCGTCTGGATGGTCGTCAACTGGGTGTCGAGGAGATGCTGACGAATCGCACCAGCCGACAGCGTGATCACGCCCCAACCTGCGACCGCTGACATCACGAGCATGCGATTGGCTGCCATGTTGATCGGTCGGATCGCAACAGAGAGCCCGGCGAAGAGCAGGAAGACGATGAACACGAACACCCATACGGGAGCCGTGATCTCACTTCCGACGACGGCAACGGAGGCGAGGCCGAACATGATGACGAACACGATGATGGCCGTGGGCAGGGCCCGCTTGAACAGTCTGGATCGATCCCCGAGGAGGCTTCGGAGCGCCACCGCCGTTGCCACGGCGACGAACAGTGAGAACATGATGTTCATCACCGACGTCACCGAGACCGTGATGTCGTCCTCGGCGAAGACGAAGGCGAACAGGGTGGCAGCGATCACGAAGTACGCCGCGATGGCAGATGACACGGCGTTCTTGAGGGTGCCCTCCCACGATGTGGCGATGCCACCGAGGAGGAGGAGGGCGGCGAGCACGAGGAAGACGGTGCCGTGATCGGTCTCGTACCCGCGCAATGACCAGGGCGTGACCAGGAAGTTGTATTCCTTGTTGGTGGTCGCATAGACCCACACGACGGAGGCCGCGACGATCGCGGGTCCCAGGGCGATGGCGATCTTGGTCCAGTACTTCTTCAAAGGTCTGCCTCCGGTCCGGCCGCTACTCTATCGGGTTCGCGCACGTCCGGCATTCCCGAATGCCTATTGTTGCTACACAATCGGGTGCTGGGTAGAGTTACACTCGTGTTATTCGTTCCACGATCGTCGTGGACAATCCCAGGAGGTTTCCCAATGAACAAGGGCGAACTCATCGAGGCAGTGGCTCGCAACACAGGCGAGTCGAAGGCAACGGCCGAAAAGCTCGTCAACGAGACGCTCGACGTCATCGTGACGGGCGTGGTTGCCTCGGGCAAGGTCTCGATCACAGGCTTCGGTACATTCGAGGCACGCAACCGAGCCGCACGTACGGCCCGCAACCCCCAGACGGGTGCAGAGATCCAGGTCAAGGCGACCCGAGTCCCCGCATTCAAGGCGGGCAAGGGCTTCAAGGACGCCGTCAAGCCAGGCTGACGTCGACCCCTATCAGATACGAGTGAAGGCGCCCCACGGGGCGCCTTCACTACGTCAGGGGTGGTGGTGTCGTACGACTCAGTACTCCACGTCGAGGCCGGAGAGCACCCTGGCGTAGTCGTTGAGGACGGTCTGGTGCATCATGATCTTGGCCATGTTGCCGCCCACCTTGATCTTGCCGGTCATGAAGGCCATCTGGACGTTCAGTTCGCCCTTCGAGATGGCGACCGACGTGGCGTAGTCGCTCGTCACCGTGACGTCGGGATCGCCGAGGGGGCCGGTGTCCGTGTCCACCGCACCGTCGGCGATGGTGAGGTAGTACGACACGTCGCCATCGGGAGCGCCCGTGACGTCGAACTGCACGGCGAGGTCGACGTTTGCGATCGAGTTCTGGAACCCGGCATCGCCGGCGAGTGCCTCTTTGGCTGCGAGGAAATGGTCGTCACTCAGGAACGTGGCCACTGGGAGTCCTTTCGTGGGAATGGTCGCTGGCAGTGTACCCAAGGCCCGTCCGGTGACCCGATCGTGCCCCGGCTCGCCGCCACTGCACCCGTGGGCGGCGAAGGCGGTGGTCAACCCGTCCTGGACTGGCCGATCTTCTCTGCGTTCTTGAACTGCGCCTTGACGTAGTCGCGGTTCATCATGGCGATGAAGTCGATCGAGATGCTCTTCGGGCACGCCTTCTCGCACTCGCCGTGGTTCGTGCACGATCCGAAGTACTCCTCCATCGTCTCGACCATGGCCACGGCACGCGAGTAGCGCTCGGGTTGGCCCTGGGGCAGCAGATTCAGGTGCTGCATCTTGGCAGCCGTGAACAGGTTCGCTGCACTGTTCGGGCACGCAGCGACGCAAGCTGCACACCCGATGCACGCGGCTGCGTCCATGGCCGCGTCGGCAGCCTCCTTGGGTACCCGGATGATGTTGGCGTCGGGAGCAGCTCCCGTGTTGACCGAGATGTACCCGCCGGCTTCGATGATGCGATCGAACGGTGACCGGTCGACGATCAGGTCCTTGATCACCGGGAAGGCGACCGCACGCCACGGCTCGATGGTGATCGCGTCGCCATCGTTGAACTTGCGCATGTGGAGCTGGCACGTCGCGGTGCCGCTCTGGGGCCCGTGCGGGTCCCCGTTGATCATCACGCCACAGGTGCCACAGATGCCCTCACGGCAATCGTGATCGAAGGCGATCGGCTCCTCGCCGAGCTCGTTGAGGCGCTCGTTCACCTCGTCGAGCATCTCGAGGAACGAGGAATCCGGTGACACGTTGGTCGCCTCGTACGTCGTGAACGCACCTTCGGCATCGGCGTTGGCCTGGCGCCAGACCTTGAGAGTCAGGTTCATCTACTTGTAGCTCCTCTGGCTCGGAGGTACGTACTCGAATGTCAGCGGCTCCTTGTGGAGCACCTGGGGCGTCGACGGGCCTTCCCATGCCCATGCCGAGACGAAGGAGAAACCTTCGTCGTCGCGTCTCGCCTCGCCGTCGTCGGTCTGGTGCTCGATCCGGAAGTGCCCTCCACAGGACTCCTCCCGATCGAGGGCGTCGCGGCACATGAGCTCCCCGAGTTCGAGGAAGTCGGCGACCCGACCCGCCCGTTCGAGGGATTGGTTCAGGTTGTCCGAGGTTCCGAGCACCTTGAGGTCGCTCCAGAACTCGGCCCGGAGTGCCTGGATCTCAGCGATCGCCTTCTCCAGGCCTTCACGTGACCGTGCGAGGCCGCAGTAGTCGATCATGATGGTGCCGAGCCTTCGGTGGAAGTAGTCGACGGAGCGCGTCCCGTTGATGTCGAGGAACCGCTGGGTGCGATCCTCCACCTCGTCGAGCGCTTCCCTGAAGACCTCGTCTTCGGTCGACACGGGGTCGGTGTTCAGCCAGTCCGACAGGTAGTCGCCGATCGTGTATGGGAGCACGAAGTACCCGTCGGCCACACCCTGCATGAGGGCGGACGCCCCGAGCCGGTTGGCCCCGTGATCGGAGAAGTTCGCCTCGCCGATCGCATAGAGCCCCGGCACGGTCGTCATCAGGTTGTAGTCGACCCAGAGCCCACCCATCGTGTAGTGGGGTGCGGGATAGATCCGCATCGGCACCGTGTACGGGTCCTCGTCGGTGATGCGTTCGTACATCTCGAAGAGGTTGCCGTAGCGTTCGGCGATCGTCGCCTTGCCCAATCGATCGATGGCTTCGCCGAAGTCCAGGTAGACGCCGTTCTTGAGCGGTCCCACGCCACGGTTCTGGTCGATCATGCGCATCGCCGCCCGAGAGGCGACGTCGCGCGGCACCAGATTGCCGAAGGCCGGATACTGCCGTTCGAGGTAGTAGTCCCGTTCATCCTCGGGGATGTCGTTCGGGGAGCGTGCGTCATCGGGATCGACCGGCACCCAGATCCGACCGTCGTTGCGGAGCGACTCGGACATCAGCGTCAGCTTCGATTGGTGTTCATCGGACGCCGGGATGCACGTCGGGTGGATCTGTGTGAAGCACGGGTTGGCGAAGTACGCACCCTTGCGATGGGCACGCCAGGCGGCGGTCACGTTGCACGCCATGGCGTTCGTCGACAGGAAGTACACATTCGAGTAGCCGCCGGTGGCCAACACCACGGCGTGGGCGGAGTGTGCAGTGACCTCACCCGTCACGAGATCGCGGAACACGGCGCCGACGGCTCGGTCGTCCTTGATCACGACGTCGAGCATCTCGGATCGGGTGAACACCTCGACCGATCCTGCATGGACCTGGCGCTCCAGCGCCTGATAGGCGCCGAGGAGGAGCTGTTGGCCGGTCTGGCCCCTTGCATAGAAGGTTCGAGAGACCTGGGCGCCACCGAAGGAGCGGTTGTCGAGGAGGCCGCCGTATTCACGGGCGAACGGAACGCCCTGTGCGGTTGCCTGGTCGATGATCGCGTTCGATACCTGAGCGAGCCGGTAGACGTTCGCTTCGCGGGAGCGGAAGTCGCCCCCCTTGACGGTGTCGTAGAACAGCCGGTAGATCGAATCGCCGTCGTTGGCGTAGTTCTTCGCACCGTTGATGCCACCCTGGGCAGCGATCGAGTGCGCTCGCCTGGCGGAGTCGTTGTAGGTGAACGCCTTCACCTTGTAGCCGAGCTCGCCGAAGGTGGCGGCTGCCGAAGCACCGGCGAGACCCGTGCCGATGACGATGATCTCGTACTTGCGCTTGTTCGCAGGATTGACGAGGTGGACGTCGAACTTGTGTTGGTCCCAGCGCTCCTGGATCGGTCCGGTTGGGATCCTGGCGTCGAGGGTTGGGGTGTTGGTCATGGTTCCTACCTTCCGCTCACGCAACGACGCCGGTCCAGACACCGACCACGATGGCGCTGTTTCCAACGAAGATCAGTGCCGCGAATGCCACTGCGAACGCTCGCCGGAAGACCTTGTACCTGGGGTTTGCGAATCCGAGGCTCTGGAACAGGCTCCAACCCCCGTGGTAGATGTGGAATGCGAGCGCAACCTGGGCGACGAGGTAGAGGATCGCGACGGCTGGTCGTGTGAGGCTGGCGATCATGTTGTCGTAGACCGCTCCGTAGACGAAGTCCGGATTCGCCCATCCGAGCGTGAGATCGGCCAGGTGGAAGAGGACGAACAGCAGGATGATCGTTCCACCCCACCGCATCGTTCGGCTGGCGTAGTTCGCCGCTGCGTAGTTGCGCTGGTGGTCGTAGCGATCCCAGCCACGTGCCTCCCAGTTCCGCCGTGTGAGGATGGCCGAGGCGCCGATGTGCATCGCAAACGCAGCGATGAGGCCGATGCGGAACAGCCACAGGACCGAGCCGTGGGGGAGGAGGTCGCCGCCGAGGTTGCGCAGCGCCTCCCCGTACAGGTCGATCTCGTATTCGCCGAACTCGTTCATGCCCAGGAACATCTTGGCGTTCCCGATCATGTGGGCGAGGACGTAGGCGAGAAGTCCGATGCCGGTGAGGGCCATCAACCACTTGAGCCCGATCGAGGAGGTGAAGAACCCTCCGAGCCAGTCCTGCCATGTCTGCCGTCGATGAACGTCCGGGCGTTCCTTCGTGCTGGTCACGTATCGGTCCTTCGGTCTGCGTGGCTCTGATTATCGCGGCCTGTGGGGGAGAGTGCGACATCGGGGGGAGCTTTGGGCTTTGAGCCTTGAACTGTGAACTGTGAACCGTGAACTGTGAACCGATCGGTCCTTGACAAATCGGGGGAAATGCGCGCGCGGGGTTGACACGCGTCGCGGGTACTGTTGAATCACAAGAATGTAATTACACCTCTGTAGGAGCGCGCGTGATCGCCGACCTTCTTGAAGCTTTGAAAAACGAGGGAATCGACATGGCATGGCAGGACTTTGCCAATTGCCGTGGCGCGGATCCCGACCTGTTCTTCCCCGAACGTGGTGCGTCGACGCGCGTCGCGAAACAGATCTGCCGAGAGTGCACCGTTCGCGAGGAGTGCCTCGAGTTCGCGATCGTCTCGAGTGAGAAGTTCGGTATCTGGGGAGCGATGTCCGAGCGCGAGCGTCGCAAGATCCGTCGGGAGCGCCAGATCACGATCAAGCGCAAACGAAGCCGGCTGACGCCGCATCGGCTCGGCCGGGGGTGTACGCGTCCGGTCTGACGGCGGCATACAATCCGTCCACAGAGCCAAGGAGTCGCTGTTGGTCTTCCTCGCCATCCTGATCGCCGTCATCGCCATTGCGATCGTCGGATTCGCCGTGTTCGCGTTGCGATCCGCAGGCCAATCGGCGGAGAGAAACGCTGAGGATCGTTCGAGCGGCGGCGCTCCGCGTCGGCCCATGCCCCAGATCTCTGACTTCCACGTGAAGGGCCAGACGGCATCGGTCGTGTTCGCCGTGCCCCTCGGCGACGACGCCGCAGGCGAGCACCTGACGGACCTGCTGGCGGCCAACGCCGTCGAGTACGTACGCCAGAAGGTCGACGACGGGCTGCCGCTCGACGGGGTGCACACGATCGCCGTATCAGCGATGCGCGGCGCCGTGCCAGAGCGCCTCACGACCGTCGAGTTGCCAGACGTCGGCGAGCTGCCGGACGAGGCGCCCATCCTGCGCCGCGATCCCTCCCTGCACGATCCGATCGCCGCTGTCCAGGCCGTTGCGGCTGATGCATCCGTTGCAACGCCCAGTGGGAGGGGCGACACCCTCGAATCCATTCCCGAATTGGTGGTGCTCTCGGGTCCCACGGCAGCCCACCTGCGCACGATGGGCGTCGACACCTCGACGATGAGCCTCGAGGATCTGGTCGTCGGATTGTTCCGCATCAGCGGATACACCGTTGGGCCGGGGCGTGGCTTCTCCATGTCGTCGGTGCCCGCCGGTGACATCCATTCGCTCACCCGGGGCGCCGAGAGCTCCGTCATGGTCATCCTCCGTCATCGTGACGGCGAATACCCCGAGCTCGAGGACCATGTCCTCGCCGAGTTCGCGGTCGCCGTCGCCCAGGCCAATCCCCAGCGGGCGCTGCTCGTGACCGACAAGTTCAGCCCGTATGCGATGTACGAGCGCGAGCGACGGGACAAGCGTTTGGTGTTCGTGACGCGGGAACGCTTGCAGGCGTTCGTCGACAGCTTCGGGCTCTCCTGACCGACGCCGTCGAGCATCCGGACGACGTCGATACACTGAGTACCGACGTCCGCGCGGGCTCCTCGGATGGTGTCTGCGGATAGCGGGAACGGGGTCGAACGACTCCTCGACGTGACGACGGCGGAACCGATCCGGCCCGTACGACGTTATCCCCGACGAGATGGGGACCATGGCTGAACAACCGAGCTTGTCGTGGGAAGACGTTGCGCATCGCTACGGCCGCAAGATCTACACGTTTGCATATCGCCTCACCGGAAACCCGGATGATGCGGCCGATCTGGTGCAAGAGGTCTTGCTACGCGTGCGAAAGGGTCTCGATGGGTACACCCCCGGCAGCTTCGAGGGATGGCTCTGGCGCATCACCCGCAATGCCTTCCTCGACGGTGTCCGCAAGAAGAACCGCAGGCCCACCACGCCGCTGCCCGAGGGGGACCACGTCGCCCTGGGATCGAGCCCCTCTCCCGACGAGGTTCTCGCCTCTGTTCGCCTATCCGATGACGTGCAGAGTGCGCTCCTCAAGCTTCCCTACGACTTCCGGGAAGCCGTGGTGTTGTGTGACGTCGTCGGGCTCACCTACGAGGAGATCGCCGACGCCACGGAGGTGCCCGTGGGTACGGTGCGGTCCCGCATCCATCGCGGACGGTCGATGCTCCGAGGAATGCTGACATGGCCGGTATGACCTCCAGCGGTGTACCCGTGTCCGTCCTGCTTTCGTGCTACCTCGACGGTGAGCTCTCGCATGACGAGCTGGCCGAGGTCGTGGCGATCCTCGAGAACGATGTCGACGCGATCGCCGAGTTCCGACGTCTGAAGGAAGCCCGTGCCGCCCTGCGCACGCTGCCTGCGATCTCGATGCCACCATCGTTGCTCCCCGGCGCCCACCTCGGCGAGGAGCTCTCTGCATACCTCGATGGCGAGCTCGTGACGATGGAGATGCCAGTCGTCATGGCACACCTCGCATCGTGTGCCGATTGCCGAGACGAGCTCGCTGAGCTCGACCGCTCGAGAACGGCCGTCCGTGCCCTGCCCGGTGTCGAACCGCCCGAGTTCCTCGAGGTCCGGCGGATCGATGCTCCGCACCGACGTCGGATCTGGCCCGCCGCAGCAGCGGTCGGCGGTATCGCTGCCGCCGCGATCGCGTTCTCGCTGAGCGCCTCGTCGGCGGGATCCGAACCGGTTTCGATCGACGTGGCCGACCTGCAGACCCGGCACGCCGCGGTGGCTTCGGTACCCGCAGGGGCCTCCGGTTTCGAGGTGTCGAACCGATGATCGACATCGCCCGCCGTTCGGTTGCCCTGGGCACGGCCATCACCGTCGTCCTCGTTCTTTCTGCACCCATGGCTGCGGCCGCCGAGGTCGACGACGTCCTCGAACGAGCGAGATCCGCGACGTATACCGCCACGCGCCTGACGGTCTCGGTGTGGGGGGATCAGACGAACGTGACACGTGAGCGTGTCGAGCATGCTGCCGGTGCCGAGATGGTCCGGGTCGACGAGACGTGGTCCATGGTCGGCAACGGACGCACGGTGGTGATGGGCGACGCACCCGAGGGCATCGCCTTCATGACGAAGGGCGCGTCGGTGTCGACCGAGCGCTATGCGATCGGCGAGGAGGCGCCGTGTCGGCACCTGCGGCGCCAGTGTTCGTTCATCGCGATCACCGAGGGAGACCACACCCGTGCCAAGGTCCTGGTGGACACCCGCACGGGCGCACCGTTGATCACCTACGTCTACGACGGCGATGGCCGCACCTACCGCACGATCTCCCTGTCGGACTTCTCACCGCATCGCACCTACGAGTGGGGCACAGACCCGAAGACGGTCCCGGTGGAGATCGTGATGCACGACGAGTCGTACACGGTGCCGGACGCCGTGTACGGGTACCAGGTCGTGGATGTGTTCCCTGGCCCGGCCTCGTCAGAGCAGGGTTACTACTCCGACGGTCTGTTCAGCTTCTCCCTGTTCGCCATGCCGTTGTCGACGAAGGTGGAGGGATTCGAGGAGCCCTCGACGCTCATCACGGAGGCGGGGGCATACGACGTCCTCACCACGGCTCGTGATGTGCGTGTGCATTGGTCGTCCGCCGACTACCACTATGTGCTCGTCGGTGACCTGCCGCCGGACCATCTCGAGTCGGTGCTGGCCGAACTGCCCCATCCGGACCGTGCCGGTGTCCTCGCCCGCCTGTGGCGAGCGCTGTTCGGCTGACGATGTTCGTCGAGCCGCCGACCGATCCGGTGCTGCTTCAGTCCCGACCGATCTCGCGGCGGGCGACGACCATCGTGTGGACCTCGTCGGGGCCGTCGGCGATGCGCAGGGTGCGCATGTTGGCCCACATCGCGGCGAGTGGCGTGTCGTCGCTCACACCCATACCACCGTGGACCTGGATCGCCTTGTCGATCACCCACAGGGCCGTGTTCGGTGCGACGACCTTGATGGCGGACACATCTCGTCGCGCTGCACGGTTCCCCTGGGTGTCGATGAGCCAGGCGGTGTGCAGCACGAGCAGTCGGGCCTGGTCGATGCGCCATCGGGATTCGGCTATCCATTCCTGCACGACACCCTGATCGGCGACCCGTTTCCCAAAGGCCTCGCGTGCCTTCGCCCGTTCGATCATGAGTCCCAGGGCGCGCTCGGCCTGACCGATGGCACGCATGCAGTGGTGAATGCGTCCGGGACCCAGTCGAGCCTGCGCGATCATGTATCCCTCGCCCGGTCCCGAGATGATGCTCGTCGCCGGGACGCGCACATCGTTGTAGCGAACCTCCGCGTGCCCACCTCGATGGTGGTACCCGAAGACCGGGACATCGCGCACGACCTCGACACCCTCGGCGTCCATCGGGACGAGGATCATCGAGTACCGAGCCTTGGGTGGTGCGTCCGGATCGGTGACTCCCATCACGATCGCGACCTTCGAATCCTTGGTCGCCGCTCCGGTGGACCACCACTTCGTCCCGGACACGATGTAGTCGTCACCATCCCTCGTGATCGAGCATTGGAGGTTGCGAGGATCAGATGACGCAACGGCGGGCTCGGTCATGCCGAAGTTCGAGCGGATCTCGCCCTCGAGCAGGGGCACGAGCCACCGCTCCTTCTGCTCGGGTGTCCCGAAGAGGTGGAGCACCTCCATGTTGCCGGTGTCTGGCGCCGAGCAGTTCGTCGCCTCGGGTGCGAGTTCGATGACCTGCCCCATGATCTCGGCGAGGGGTGCGTAGTCCGTGTTCGAGAGGCCGGCGCCGTACTCGTCGTCGGGGAGGAACAGGTTCCACAGGCCGTCGGCCCTCGCCAGCCGCTTCAGCTCATGGAGTTCGGGCGGTGCCTCCGTGGGGTCGACGCCCTCGGTGCGCCGACGCGCCTCGATGGCCGCCTCAGCGGGCCGGACATGATCGTCCATGAAGGCGTTGAGCCGTTCCTGGTACTGCAGCGATCGCGATGAGTGTGAGAAGTCCATGGGTCGACACTAGACGCCCCTCCACGGTCGAGGGATCCTAGTCGGCGCTCGGGAACTCGGCCGTCACGGCGAATGTGACGTTCTGGGCCATGTTCACACCGTGGTCTGCGATCCGCTCGAGGAACCGTCCGATGTAGAAGAGGGCGACGGACGCCTCCAACCCGATTCCTGCCTGTCTGGCGGTGACGGCTGTGAATAGCTCGGCCGTCAGTTCGTCCGTGGTCTGGTCCTCGAGCTCGGCCGTCACCCCGATCTCGGGATCCATGGTGGCCAAGGCCTCGATGCCGCGGGCGAACATGGTGGCCGCAGCGTCGACCAGCCTCGCGACCAGGGAGTGGATGACGGGATCGGAAGGAATTCCGTCGATTCGCTTCATCTGCTTGACGATGTTCACGGCGAGGTCGCCGCTGCGCTCGATCTCATAGAGCAGTCGCGTGGCAGCGACGAGGAATCGCAGGTCAGAGGCGACCGGTTGCTGGAGGGCGAGGATCTGGAACACCTTCTCCTCGAGGACGAGGTATTCGTCGTTGATCGGCTTGTCGGCTGCCATCACGGCCTCGACCTCGTCGAAGCGATTCTCGAGGATCACATCGCCGGCACGACGGGTGTTGGCGAGGACCATCGTGGCCATGTCCACGAGGCGCACCTGGATCTCGTCCATCTGCTCCTCGAAATGGGTCCGTATCTCGTGCTGTTCGCCCGTGGGGATGGGCTCGGGAATGGGGGGAATGGTCGTGTCGGTCATCCGAACCGTCCTGTGATGTAGTCCTCCGTCGCCTTCTCCTTCGGCGTCGTGAAGAGTTCGTCGGTCGGGCTGAACTCCACGAGGTAGCCCGTCCGCTGTCCTTTGGTGTCGAGTGCCACGTTGAAGAAGGCGGTCTTGTCCGAGACCCTGGCCGCCTGCTGCATGTTGTGGGTGACGATGATGATCGAGTAGTCCTGCTTGAGTTGGATCATCAGCTCCTCGATCCGCAGTGTTGCGATCGGGTCGAGGGCCGAGCACGGTTCGTCCATGAGGATGACATCGGGTTGCGTCGCGATCGTGCGTGCGATGCACAGGCGCTGTTGCTGGCCACCCGACAGGGACAGGCCGCTGTCCTTGAGCTTGTCCTTCACCTCGTCCCAGAGGGCCGCACGGACGAGAGCCTCCTCGACGAGGTCGCCGAGTTCCGCCTTGGTTCCCTTGAACCCGTTGATCTTCGCCCCCCAGGCGATGTTGTCGAAGATCGACTTGGGGAAGGGATTCGGTTTCTGGAAGACCATCCCGATCCGCCGGCGTATCTCCACGGGGTCGACCCCGGGGGCGTAGATGTTCTCTCCGTGATAGCGGACCTCGCCGTCGAGATGGGCGCTCGGGATCAGGTCGTTCATCCGGTTCAGGGACCGCAGGACCGTGGACTTGCCGCATCCGGATGGGCCGATGAGGGCGCTGATCTCGTTGAAGGCGAAGGCGATGTTCACATCGGCGACGGCCTTGAAGTCCCCGTAGGAGATGTCCATGTCCCTCGTCTCGAGAACCCCGTCGGCGACCGTCGGGACCGATGTGGGCTCGTGCGACGGCTCGGCCCCGGACGGTGTGTCCGGCACCTCGTGTGGCGCCACGGTGTCGACGCGGGTCGCGTCCGGTGTCTGGTCGGTCACGGCATCCTCCGGGAGTAGCGATTGCGCAGGAGCACGGCTCCCGCGTTGAGTATGAGCAGGAGGACCAGCAACGCAAGGCTCGCCGCGGCGGCGAGGTGACGCCACTCCTCCTGCGGGAGCGCCGTCCATTGGAAGATCTGGATGGGAAGGGCGGTGAACTGGCTGAACGGTCCCGACGGACTCACCGTGATGAAGCCGGCGGCGCCGACGAGGATCAGTGGTGCCGTCTCGCCGATGGCTCGCGCAACCGCGAGGATCGTGCCGGTGAGCATGCCGGGGAGGGCGTTCGGGAGGACATGGGCCCGGACGGTCTGCCACTTGGTCGCCCCGAGCCCCATGCCGGCCTGTCGGAGGGAATTCGGTACGGCGCGGATGGCCTCCTGGGAGGAGATGATGACGACGGGAAGGGTGAGGGCACCGAGCGTCAATCCCGCTGCGAGCACGGTGCGACCGTTCGGTGCGTAGTCACCGAACAGCGAACCGGAGGTGATCGGTTCCATGATGCGCACGAACACGGCCAGACCGAGCATGCCGTAGATGATCGATGGCACACCGGCGAGGTTGTTGATGTTCGTCTGGATGAAGTCGTTGATCCGGTTCGGCTTCGCGAACTCCTCGAGGTATATGGCGGCTCCCACCCCGACCGGCACGGCGAAGGCGACCGTGATGATGACCAACCACAGCGATCCGAGGATCGCCGTTCGGATGCCGGCGATCTCGGGGGTCGAGGATTGTGGGCTGGTGATGAACTTCCAGCTGAACCAGGCTCGCCAGGGGAACTGGACCTGGTCGAACGTGTAGGGCTCGTACGATCCTGGGTTGGCGGCGAAGTCCTCCCGGACGCTCTCCTGGAACCCGGCAGGGTCGGTCACCGACTCCCACAGCGTGGCCACGGCGATGATGTCCGGCGCGATCACTCGCTCCTCGACGAGCAGTCGGACGTTGCCGATGTCGCGGGGTCCCGACGTGCACCCTGTCGGTGCATCGGCCTCGGCGCACACCTCGTCCCACTTGGCCTGGGACTCGAAGACGAGTCGGTCCTCGTAGAACCGCTGATCGCGTTCGAGGCGTCTCCCTACGCCACTCGACACGCTGCCCTTGCAGCGTGATCACCAGTTCGTCGAACGTGAGGTCCTCGAATCCGACCTCGGCCGGGTCGTATCCGAACGACTCGACGATCTGCTCGGGCTCGACCTGGTTGACCTGGCCGACGATGCCGAAGCTGTCGTTGACGATCGTCCACAGCAGGGTCGCCAGGGCGAGGACAGCGACGATCAGTGCGGACATCAGCACCATCTGCATCCAGAAGGCCTTGGCGTGTGCGTCGGTCGAGGAGCTTGTCGTAGTCCTCTCCCGAGGGGAAGTAGGTCTCGGGTCGCCTCGTGCCCGTGTCGGTCATTCGTACACCTGCCGGAAGCGCTTGACGATGCGGCGACTCAGGGAGTTGAGACCCAGGGTCATGAAGAACAGCGTCAACCCGATGGCGAAGATCGAGTTGTAGTCGATGGTGTTGTAGCTGATGTCACCGGAAGCGGTGATCGCCACGTAGCCGGTCATCGTCTGGGCACCCTGGAACGGGTTGAGCAGGTACCAGATGCCGTCTGAACCTATGTCGAAGTTCCTCGGGGAGGCGCCGGCCGCGAGCGTGACGACCATGGTCTCGCCGATCGCCCGGGACATCGCGATCACGATGCCTGCTGCGATACCCGAGAGGGCTGCCGGCACGATGATGCGAAGCGATACTTCGAGTTTCGACGCGCCCGAGGCCGTAGGCAGCCTGCCTGAGCGAGTCGGGAACCGCGGACATGGCGTCCTCCGAGAGCGAGCTCACGAGTGGGACGATGAGGATGCCCACGACGATGCCTGCGGACAGGACGTTGAAGAAGCCGACCGTGCTGGTGCCGAAGATCGACCGGAGCAGGGGCGTCATGAAGGTGATGGCGAAGAACCCGAAGACGACGGTGGGGATGCCGACGAGGATCTCGAGGACGGGCTTGAAGATGTTGCGGACCCGAGTACTCGCGTACTCGGAGAGGTAGATCGCTGCGGCCAGCCCGATCGGCACGGCGACGATGAGGGCGATGACCGTGATGAGCAGCGTGCCGAGGATGAGCGGCCAGATGCCGAAGGACCCGGCCTGCGGTTGCCAGACGGTCGTCGTGAAGAACTCGACGAAGCTGACACGGTCGTCCTGGAAGAACAGCAGGGATTCGCGGACCAGCTCGTAGAGGATGCCGACGGTGATCCCGATCGAGATCACGCCGGCGATGAAGAGGGAGGCGATGACCCCTGACTCGAGTGGTCGCCGTCGCCGTTTCAGCTGGTCCTTGATCGGGACATCGGACTGCGGTGGGCTGCTTGCCGTCATGCCTTTTCGATCCTCGCGGTACCCGCAGCTGCGGGCGGGTCGTCAGATGGTGATCGTACCGGTGGTGGTCCCAGCCGGTCCAAACCGGCCGGGACCACCACCATCATGCACGAGTCAGTGTCTCGATCAGAAGCCCGGGTAGCCGGCCGCAGCGCCGATGGCGTTGGCAGCACCCTGGAGGGCATCATCGGGAGCAGGGAAGTACCCGACCTCACCGATCAGATCGTTCACGTTGTTCAGGTAGTACGAGATGAAGTCCGCGACCTGTGGCTTCTCCTCGATCACCGCCTGTGCGGTGTACATGAACAGCGGGCGGGCGATGGGATACGTTCCCTCGTTCACCGTTGCGTCGTTCGGCTCCACCGGACCGTCACCGCCATCCACGGAGACGACCTGGAGGACGTCGGCGTTCTCCTGGAAGAAGGCATACCCGAAGTAGCCGATGGCACACGTCGAGCTCGAGGTCACCTTCGGTGCATCCGTCGTCGGCGACACCGCGGACCGTGAGGTTGTCGTCCTCACCGACGATCTCGACGACACCTGCCTCGAGGATCGGCGAGGGCTCGGCCTCCTCGAAGACCACTTCGTTGAAGTAGTCGAACGTGCCCGAGTCCGCGCCGGGCGAGAACGCCTGGATCGGGTGGGCGGGGAAGGCGGGGTTGACCGTGTCCCACGTCGCACCCGACGGAGCGGCGAACGCGAGGGCGATCTCCTCGAGGGTCAGTTCCTGGGCGAAGTAGTTGCCTGAGCTGATGACCAGCGACAGGGCGTCGGAACCGACGCGGATCTCGATCGGCGTGCGCCCGATCGACTCGCAGGCCTCGATCTCCTCGGTCTTGATGGCGCGGCTCGCATTCGAGATGTCGGATGCGCCCTCGACGCAGAAGCGTTCGAAGCCACCGCCTGAGCCGATCGAGTCGATCGAGTACTGCCGGGCCACCCTCGTCGATCCACTGATCGACCACGGCAACCGACAGGGGGAACACCGTCGAGGAGCCGGCGATGGCGATGTCACCTTCGGGTACGTCGAGCGGGTCGATGATCGGTAGGCCCCACGGGGAGGCGTCGCCGCTGCCACCACCGGTGGTGGTCGTCGTCTCCTCGGTGCCACCTGCATCGGTCGTCGTCGTGTCGTCCGAGTCCGATCCGCATGCCGCGGCGACAAGCGCGAGCACTGCAAGCAGCACGGCGAACTTGGTCAGTTTGCTCATTCAGTTTCCTTCCTAGAGAGCCTTCCCCTCTGAACGACGTGTTGCATCAAGGCCGCACCGGGGAGTGACAGCCCGAAACGTACGGAGCCAACGTGATCGCAACGCAACTCGGGGGTGAACTGGAGGTGAACTCTCGTGCAGACTCCACGATCCCGGGGCACCGCCTCGGTGCGCTCCTATAGTCGCCACGATGCCTGTGTATGCCTTCGTCGTGACCATGGTCGCCATCGTGGCGATCATCGGCGTGGTGGTCCTCCTCAGGCGTCTCGAGGCTCGCGATCGCATGCTTCGGTCCATCCGCAAGGCCGTGGGGAGCACGTCGATCGACGCCGACCTCGTGATCGACGTGCGATCGGTAGCCGCCGACGCACGCGACCTCGAGGCGCGTGCGAACAGCTACGCAGCAGCGCTCGAGGGTTCGTCGACCGGAATCGCGATCCTGTCCTCGTCTGGGGCAATCCAGTACATGAATCCTGCTGCCCAGCTGCTCCTCGACGGTCCGAGGGAGCGGGCCGTCCTGCGAAGCAGGGTCACGGCGCTCGGTCAGCGTGTCGCAGGCAGCGGGCGGTCCGAGGTCGTCGAGGTCGACATCCACGACCCTGACCGCAGGGTCCTTTCGCTCACCGCCGTCCCGTTGGTCGTCTGAGGGTGGCTCCGTGGGCCGCGTGTGCCTCTACCTCGATGATCTCTCGGCGAAACGGAGGATCGAGACCATGCGCACCGACTTCGTCGCCAATGCGAGCCATGAGCTCAAGACCCCACTCGGTGCGCTCGCCCTCCTGGCCGAGACCCTCGCAGCCGCCACCGACGAGGAGTCGCGGATCCGTCTCGCGCAACGACTCCAATCCGAGGCGTCGCGTATGGCCAACGTCATCGACGATGTCCTGCAGTTGGCCGAGACCGAGTCGCTCGGCGCCGAGTACGTCCCCGTGGCGATGGCCGGGGTTATCGAGGAGGCCGTCAAGTCGGTCGACACGATCGCCGCCGAGCACGGCATCACCATCGTGGGCGACGACGTCGTCGATGCCGTCGTGGCGGGGAACCGGGAGCAGCTCGTGTCCGCCATCACGAACCTGTTGCACAATGCGATCACCTACACGGCGGTGAAGGGCGAACCGGGCGTCGTCCGCTACCGCAGCTACCGGAGTGGTGCGACGGTGTGCATCGAGATCGAGGACACCGGGATCGGGATACCGGACCGGTACCAGGACCGGGTCTTCGAGCGCTTCTTCCGTGTCGATCGGGCCCGGAGCCGTGCATCCGGTGGAACGGGCCTCGGGCTGTCGATCGTGCGCAACATCGCCCGCGCCCATGGCGGGAATGCAAGCTTGCGCTCGAAGGTCGGCGTTGGATCCGTGTTCACCGTTTCGTTGCCCGTCGTCGGGGGTGATCCGTCGTGAACGTCCTGATCGTCGAGGACGAACCCGCCTATGTCGACGCCCTGCGCGTGGCGCTCGAGGTGGAGGGAATCGACTCGACCGCGGTACTCGACGGGAGGGACGCCATCAGGGAGTTCCGGGCGAATCCCTACGATGTGGTCCTGCTCGACCTCATGCTGCCGTCGGTTTCGGGCCTCGATGTCCTTCGTGCGATCCGAGCCGATTCCGTGACGCCGGTCGTCGTGGTGTCGGCCAAGGACGCCGAATCGGATGTGGTGACGGCGCTCGAGCTCGGGGCCGATGATTACCTCACCAAACCCTATTCGGCCCGCGAGTTGATCGCCAGGGTGCGTGCGGTGGTGCGGCGGGCTGCGACGGCCGACGATCAGGCGTCCATCACCGTCGGCAACGTCTCACTCGACGCGGATCGCTACCAGTTGATCGTTGCCGGCGACGCGTTCGACCTCCCGCGCAAGGAGTTCGAGGTGATGACCATGCTCATGGAACGCGCAGGTCGCATCGTGACCCGTGACCGGATCCTCGACGATGTGTGGGGACTCGGTTGGGGCGACACGAAGAGCCTCGACCAGCACATTCGCAGGCTGCGCCGCAAGCTCGAGCAGAGCGATGACGCCCCCAGGATCGTGACGATCCGAGGAGTGGGCTATCGGTTGGAAGGAGAGCTATGAGCTTTGAGCTGTGAGCTCTGAGCTCGGTTCACGGTTGACAGTTCACGGTTCACAGTGAGAAGACCGTTGACCACAAACCGTACCGTAACCGTGAACTGTGAACTGTGAACTGCTGCTCAAAGCTCAAGGCTCAAGGCTCACAGCTGGTAGCTCAGATGCTCGCCAGCGCCTCCACCTGGGCCTCGTGTTCGCGGGCCACACCGAGGCTGTCGGTGGCGATGATGTCGCGGACCACGCCGTCGGCGTCGAGGATGTAGCTCGACCTCGTCGGGACCCCGACCGTTTCGTTGAAGGTGCCGTATGCCTCGCTGACCGCTCCGTGGGGCCAGAAGTCCGACAGGATCGGGAAGGTGAAGTCGTTGACCTCGGCCCACTTCTTGTTCGTCTGGGCGGCGTGCGCCGTGATCACGACGACGTTGGCATCGAGCGCCTCGAGGTGGCCGATACCGTCACGGAGTGCGCACCCCTCGGCGTCGCAGATCCCGGTGAACGGGAACGGGATGAACATCACCAGCGTCCTCTTGCCCTTGAGGTCGTCGAGGTTGACGCGTTCCTTGTTCTGGTCGGGGAGGTCGAAGGTGGGTGCTGGCTGACCGATGGTGGCGGACATGAACTGCTCCTGGGTCGTGAGGAATGGTGGGGATGGTACCGAACGGCGGATCGGTTCAGGCCGTGTCGGCTTCCTCACCGAAGGCCGCATCATCGAGAACGACGCGCGCCGCCCACCCGATCGGGTCGGTGAGCTCAGCGAGGGTCGGCATGTTGTCCGGCTCGTGCCACACCTTTGCGAGGGTGTCGGCGCCCCACCGTTCGACGACGTCGTCGCAGAACGCCACGGCATCCGCGGCTCGCGATCGGTCGAGGGTGAGACCTGCAAACTGCTGAAGGAACTGCTCGGCCTGGTCGGGTTCGGTGCGACGAACGGCGTATGCCTCCTCGATGCGATCGATCGATGGCAGCAACTCGCCACCTGCGATACGCACGATGCGGTCGGCGTATCCGTCGATGAACGCCGTGAACGCCTGGACAGCGGCAAGGCGTTCGGGATCCGAGGTTCCCTGGATGAGGCTCGTCGCATCGCCCTCGCCGTCGCCGAGCATCCGTTGGATCTCATCGGGATCGTTCATGGCGCCGAGCTTGCCGATGAGGTCGGAGGTGTCGATCTCGACGGAGTCGTAGAACGCTCCGATGAGTGATGTGAATCGCCCACGCACCCATTCGATCGCCATGATTCGGTGGAAGGCAACCTCGTGGAGGGCCGCCCAGAGGCGAACCTGGCGATGGTCGATGCCGTGGTCGATCGCGAATTCGTCGAGGTTCTGGACGATGACGTAGAGCCGATCGTGGTCCATCGCCGGCAGCCCGGTATCGAACTGACCGAGTGCGCGGTGTGCCATGAAGCCGACCATCGTTCCGGCTTGGATGCCGATCAACGCAGGGCCAAGCGGGGCGAGCATGGCCGCCATGCCGCCCATGTCCCCAAGCCCCGGGATCGAACCCTGGTCGGCGAATCCACCCAGCTTGTCCGCGAGCGGTTCCACCAGGATGCGGAATGACTGCTGGTTCTCCGCTGCCCATGTGGCACGATCGGTCGGGTTCAGGTCGGATGTGGGGGCGGACGGCAGGTCGACGACCGCCGACAACCGCATGTCGGCCACGTGGGCGAGTTCCTGGTACTCCTCGGCAACGGCGGGCTCCACGGGAGTGGGTGTACCGGCGAGGCTCTTGGTGACCTCGCGTGCGAGCTTCCAGTTGACCGGTCCGGGTGACTGGAGCAGCTTGAACAACTGTTCGAAGATGCCTTCGTCGTCCATCCCGTACATGGTCAGCCTCCGAGGGCGGACGGTCGTTGCCCCATCTCGACGGAGAACCTGAGCGGTTCACCGTTGCGCAGCACGCCGAACTCGACGACGTCACCGACGCGGTACAAGCGTACCTCGAGGATCAGGTCGTTCCGTGTGCTGATCTCCTCGTCGCCGATCATCACGACGACATCGCCCTCCTGGACACCTGCTGCGGCAGCGGCGGAGTCGTCTCCCTCGATGCCGATGATCTCGGCTCCCGAGGGTTGAATGGCCCCATCGGCCTTCTCCTCGAGGAACGTGCCGACGGTGACGCCGAGGAAGGGATGGTTGACGTCGCCGATCTCGATGATCTCGTCGGTGATCCGCTCCACGAGCTCCACGGGGATGGCGTACCCGATGCCCTCGGGGCCGGCGTTCGAGACGCCGATCGCCGACGTGATCCCGATCAGCTGCCCATCGGAGTTGACGAGGGCGCCGCCGGAGGACCCGCTGTTGATGGCGGCGTCGGTCTGGATCATGCCGAAGAGGCTCGAACCGTCACCGAAGTCCACCTGGCGATCGAATGCCGACACGATGCCGACGGAGATCGAGGAGCCGCCGTCCTGGCCGAGGGGATTCCCGACGGCCACGGCGGGGTCACCGAGGGCCAGGGCGTCCGAAGAACCGAACTCGATGGGGACGAGCCCATCGGCCGTGATCTTGAGCACCGCGAGGTCGGTGAGTGCATCCTGACCGACGAGCTCTGCCTCATAGACCCGTCCGTCCTCGAAGGTGACGGCATAGTTCGCTGCGCCGTCGACGACGTGCTCGTTGGTTGCGATGTACCCATCGGCTGTCAGGACGACGCCGGAACCCGACCCCACACCGACGGCGGATTCGCCTTCACCGTTGAACGTGTTGACGGTGACGATCGAGGGGATCGTCTTGACGGCCACGGCCGTGGGGTTGACGGCCGATCCGAGCTCGTTGTTGATGATGGTGTTGTTGATCGGGGCTGGGATTTCCGACGGGGCTTCGGTCGACGTGACCGCCTCCTGGGTCGGCGGTACGGCGACTGCCGCTGCGTCGTCATTGAAGGTGCCCGTTGCGGCGAGGACACCGACGGTCAGGGCCGCACCGACGACACCGGCAGCGATAGCCCCGATGAAGTACATGGCACCGTCCCTGCCCTTGGGGGTGCGAGCCTCTACGGGAGGCTCCGCGGGCGCTTCGTCGGGCCACACCGGCTCGGTCCCGTAGTAGGTGTCGTAGTCGAAGGGGGCTGCCTCGACGACCGACGGTTGGATCGCACGATCGATCGGCGCCATCTCGCCGGTGTCTGCGACGCCGATGGCTCCGGATCGATCGGCGGACTCGGGTGCTTCGCTGGGGGGCGTGTCGTTGTGATCCATCATGTCCTCTGCAACGCTCGACACTCCGTCGTCGTTCCCCTCCGAGATGAAAGGAGGCTGAGAATCGTCGGAACCGTTGTCCGGGGTATCGTTGCGCATGGTTGTGATTGTATGAGTGGCGGTCCAGTAGCCGGTACGCAGCGCCGGTGGGTGTCGTTGGGTGGCGATCCCCTCGACGTCGGCGCGTACTCAGCGTTCGTTGCCGATCCGTCAGCCGGATGCTCGGTGACCTTCACGGGCACGGTTCGCGACCATTCCGCTGAGCACACCGGGGTCACGATGTTGTCCTACGAGGCCTACGAAGGCGTCGCCGAGGCGAAGATCGGCGAGATCGTGGACGAGGCGTTCGCACGGTGGCCTCTCGTGGCCGTCGCCGTGGGCCATCGCATCGGTGACGTCGCGCTCGGCGACCCCACGGTGGTCGTTGCCGTGTCCTCGGCGCACCGCGTCGACGCGTTCCCCGCAGCGCGCCACGTGATCGATGAGCTCAAGGCGAGGGTGCCCATCTGGAAGAAGGAGCACTGGGACGGCGGCGCCGAATGGTCTCCGGGCGCCTGACCCCTCGAGGTCCTCACTCGGTGCGCTCGAGCAGCATGGCGATGCCCTGACCCACTCCGATGCACATGGTCGCCAAGCCGTAGCGTCCGTCGCGCCTCGCCGTTTCGCGCGCCACGGTTCCCACCAGCCTCGCCCCCGACATGCCGAGCGGGTGACCGATGGCGATCGCGCCTCCGTTCGGGTTCACATGGTCGGCATCGTCTGGCAGGTCGAGCTCACGGAGGCACGCCAGGGCCTGGGCTGCGAACGCCTCGTTGAGCTCGATCGCATCGATCCGACCCAGATCCATCCCCGTGCGTTCGAGCAATTTGCGTGTTGCTGGCACGGGTCCGATGCCCATGATGCGTGGCGGCACACCCGCGGTCGCCATGCCGACGATCCGCGCCATCGGCTCGGTGCCGAGCGTTTCGAGCATCCGTCCCGACACGATCACCGCTGCGGCCGCTCCGTCGTTGATTCCCGATGCGTTCCCCGCCGTGACGGTGCCCTCGGCGAAGATCGGACGTAGGCGGCGGAGGGCTTCGAGGGTTGTGTCGGGACGCGGGTGCTCGTCGGCGCTGACGACGATCGGGTCCGTCCTGCGCTGCGGAACCTCGACGGGGACGATCTCGCCGGTGAAGAAGCCCGCCGCGGTCGCATCAGCTGTTCGCTGCTGGCTGCGGAGGGCAAAGGCGTCCTGGTCTGCGCGGCTGATCCCGAACTCGACTGCGACGTTCTCTGCCGTGCCTGGCATCTCGTCGGTGCCGAATCGATCGCGCATCCGTGGATTGACGAAACGCCACCCGATCGTCGAGTCGTGGACCTCGACGGTGCGGTCGTAGGCCGATTGGGCCTTGCCCATCACCTTGGGTGCACGGCTCATCGACTCCACCCCGCCTGCGATGATCAGGTCGGCCTCGTCCGCCCGAATGGTGCGAGCCGCCAAGCCGATGGCCTCCATGCCCGATCCGCACAGCCGGTTGACCGTGCTCCCTGGGACCTCCACCGGCAGTCCTGCGATGAGGGAGGCCATCCGAGCCACGTTCCGGTTGTCCTCGCCGGCCTGGTTGGCGTCGCCGAAGTAGACATCGTCGATCCGCTGCGGATCGATCCCCGCATCGGCGACGACCTGTGCGATGGCGAGTGCCGCCAGGTCGTCGGGTCTGACGGAGGCGAGCGATCCGCCGAATCGTCCGATCGGTGTGCGCACATAGGTGAGGAGAAAGGCGTCCATGGGCAGAGACTACGTCGTTCGCGCAGGCGCGTTCGACTTCCGTCGGCTGTGCGGTCCCACGAGGCACCGTCGGCTCCAACGAGTAGATTCGGTGCGACACCACCGACGAGGAGACCTCATGCCCGACGTTGCCACCGATCACCGAGCCATGCTCGATCAGGCGTTGCAGGCGATGGACGAACGGACGTACTGGAGTGCGTTCCCCGAGCATCCCAAGGCCTACGGCGAGGATGCTCCCGAACGGGGTCAATCCGAGTTCGAAGCCCTCCTCGGGTCGCCGTTCACCACCGACCAGCACCACGACGGATACCTCGAGACCGCCGAGACCTCGCCCTACGGCATCGAGCTCGGCGTCACCTATCCGGCGACCACGGTGGACGCCACGATCCAAGCTGCGCTCGACGCCATGGCGCCGTGGGGCCGTACGTCGCCGGATGAACGAGCCATCGTGTGCCTCGAGCTCCTCGACCGGCTCGCAAAGGCCTCGTTCACGATGGCCCATGCCGTGATGCACACCACGGGTCAAAGCTTCCTGATGGCCTTCCAGGCGGGCGGTCCCCACGCTCTCGATCGCGGGCTCGAGGCTGTTGCGTACGCATACTCCGAGCAGCGGCGCCTGCCGGATCCGCTCAGGTGGGTCAAGCCCCAGGGCTCACGTGATCCGCTCGTGATCGACAAGCGGTGGGTCCTCAGCCCCCGAGGCGTGGCCGTGACGATCGGGGTATCGACCTTCCCGACATGGAACGGATATCCCGGGATCTTCGCCTCACTGGCGACCGGCAACCCCGTGATCATCAAACCGCACCCCGAGACGATCCTGCCCTTCGCCCTGTTCGTGCGCATCGCAAGGGAGGTCCTCGCGGATGCCGGGCACGATCCCGACGTCGTCCAACTGCTGGTCGACACCCCCGAGGCCCTCGTTGCAAAGGACCTGGTGACGCGACCCGAGGTCGGCATCGTCGACTACACCGGAGGTTCGACCTTCGGTACCTGGCTCGAGGAGCACGCGACCCAGGCGGAGGTGTACACGGAGAAGGCCGGCGTGAACTCGGTCATCATCGACTCGGCGGCGGACCTCGGAGCTGTGTTCCGGAACCTGTCGGTGTCGATGACGATGTACTCGGGCCAGATGTGCACGACACCCCAGAACGTCTTCATTCCCGAGACGGGTGTGCGGGTGGGTGGTGAGGTGGTTCCCTACGACGAGGTCGTCGCCGGGTTCGTGGCAGCGGTCGATGGGCTGCTGGGAGACGATGCGCGTGCGTCGGCCATCCTCGGAGCGGTCAAGGGGACAGCGTCGATCGATCGGATCGACGCAGCCGCCGGTGCCGGCACCGTGCTGTCCGTCTCCCGGGAGGTCGCGAACCCCGAGTTCCCCGATGCCGTCGTGCGTACGCCGGTCATCGTCGAGGTCGAGGCAGCATCCGATGCCTACCGGTCGGAGATGTTCGGTCCGGTGATCTTCGTCGTAAAGGTCCCCACGGTCGGCGACGCGATCGACGCGGCCCGTGACGCGGCCCGGGCACACGGAGCGATCACGTGGCTCGCCTACACCACCGACGAAGCGGTCATGGACCGTGTCATCGACGCAGCGGTGCAAGCCGGCGTTTCGGTCGCGTTCAACCTCACCGGTGGTCTGTTCGTGAACCAGTCCGCAGCCTTCTCCGACTTCCACGTGACGGGTGACAACCCGGCTGGCAACGCATCCCTGACGGACCCGGCATTCGTCGTCGGGCGTTTCCGGGTCGTCGGAGTACGAATAGAGCCTGCCCCCTGAGATCGAAAGATCGGTGAACCTTCGCTCACAAACCGCGTCGAATTTTCCGGCACGGGCCGATCGTTTCGTCTAACTTGCCCGCAGGTCGTAGACGGCGGACGGCAGGGAGACGATGACCAGCACCCTCCAACACGCAGATGTCCCGGATCTCACAGGGGCGTTCCCCACCGTTGCCTGGAAGGTCAGGGAATGGGCGCAGACGACGCCCGACCGCGTCTGCATGCGCGACAAGGACTTCGGAATCTGGCGTGAACGCACCAGCGCCGAGTTCTGGGACGAAGTGCTCGACGCCGCCCACGCATTGCTGGCACTCGGCGTCCAACCCGGCGATGTCACCTCCATCCACGCCGAGGACCGACCGGAGTGGCTCATCTTCGACTTTGCCACGGTGGCGATACGAGCGATCTGCACCGGCATGTATCCCACCAATCCGACAGCGGAGGTGCAGTACCTCCTCAACGACGCTCGATCGCGAGTGCACTTCGCCGAGGACCAGGAACAGGTCGACAAGGTGCTCGAACCGGGACGCGACGCGTTCCCGACGATGGACAGGATCATCTACGTCGAGCCCCGCGGTGTGCGCAACCTCGACGACGACCGGCTCATGTTCTGGGACGACTTCATGGCGTTGGGGGCGGAGCATCGTGCGTCGAACCCCGGAGCCGTTGAACGGCTGATGGCCGAGGTCGACGGCGACGAGGTCATGACCCTCATCTACACGTCGGGGACCACCGGGCCACCGAAGGGCGCGATGCTGACCCACCGCAACGTGGAGTTCGCGGTCCTCAAGGTGATCAACGACCCCAAGCGATTCCCAACCTCGCACGGTGAGGGAACCAAGGACGAGAAGCTCACGTACCTGCCGCTGTGCCACGTCGCCGAGCGGTTGTTCTCGGCATGGTCGATGGCGTACAACGGTCCGATTCTCAACTTTGCCGAATCGATCGAGACGGTTCAGGTCAATCTGCGCGAGGTGCAGCCGACCATCTTCTTCGCCGTGCCCCGTATCTGGGAGCGGATCCACGCCGGTGTCCTGATCCGGCTCCAGGATGCCACGCGACTCAAGCGGCTGTTCTCGGGCATCGGACTGAGCCTCGCGAGCTACATCGGCCGCAAACGGGTGGAGAACGACGGAGAATTCACGTTCGGGGCGCGGGTTGCCTATTGGATCGGATACCCGATCTTCTTCCGGGCCCTCCGCGAACGAATCGGCCTGCGCTACTGCCGCTACGCGTCGTCCGGTGCTGCGCCGATCGCCCCCGAGGTGCTCGAGTTCTTCATGGGGCTGGGCATCCCGGTGTACGAGGTGTACGGCATGACCGAGAACACGGCCTGTGCGACCGTGAACTTCGAGGGTCGCGTCAAGCTCGGGACGGTCGGGGAGCCCTACGACAGCATCGGGTTCCGCATCGACGAGGAAACCGGGGAGATCCAGACGAAGCACCCGGCGGTGTTCCCCGGCTACTGGAACAAGCCCGAAGCCACGGCCGAGACGTTCACCGACGACGGCTGGCTCAAGACCGGCGACGTCGGCGTGTGGGTCGACGGGCACTGGGTCAAGATCGTCGATCGCATCAAACACATCATCATCACGTCCGGTGGCAAGAACATCTCTCCGTCGGAGATCGAGAACAGCCTCAAGACGTCGCCGTACGTCAAGGAGGCCATGGTCATCGGCGATGGCCGCAAGTACCTGACGGCACTCATCGGCATCGAGTTCGACGTGGTGGGGGACTGGGCCCTTCGCAGGCAGATCCCCTACACCACGTACCGCGACCTCTCGGAGAAGCCGGAGGTCATCGACCTGATCCAGAAGGTCGTGAACGAGACCAACGAGAAGTTCGCCAGAGTCGAGCAGGTCAAACGGTTCATGATGATCCCGAAGGAGCTCGATCACGAGGACGGCGAGTTGACCGCCACCCAGAAGATCAAGCGCAGCGCCATGGAGGACATGTTCGGCGACCTCGTGGAGGAGATGTACTCGTGATGCCAGCTGCGATGCGCATCCGACAACTCGGGTCGGCCGACCGGTGATCCTGATCTTCGCCCAGGAGGTGCCGACGGCGATCGAGAAGTTCGCCAATGCGACGTACAGCGGTCTCGCGTTGGGTGCGATCTACGCCCTGCTCGCCCTGGGTCTGGTCCTCATCTACAAGGCGACACAGATCCTCAACTTCGCCCACGGTGCCCTTGCCGCCCTCGGCGGGTACTTCGCGGCCTATCTGGCCGTGACGTTGAACGTGCCCGGTCGATGGTTCCCCGGCCTCCCCGTGACCCTCCAATGGATCCTGTCTGCCATCCTCGCCGTGCTGGCCGCAGCGGCCGTCGGGTGGCTCATCGAACGGATCGCCATTCGACCGATGATCGGTGAACCGCTCTTCGCCGTGGTGCTCATCACGATCGCGCTCGACATCATCCTCCGGACCATCACCGACGACTTCATCGGCAACAACCCCCGCCCGTTGGGGACGCCGTGGGGTTCGGAGGTGGTCCAGATCGGTCCGGGCCTCATCGCCAAGGCCGAGATCGCCACGATCGTCGTGGCCATCGTGTGCCTCGTCGGCATGGCATGGTTCTTCAGGACGCGGATCGGCGTGGCGATGCGCGCCACGGCCTTCGACCAGGAAGCCGCCATGGCCCAGGGCATCAGTGCCGGACAGATCTTCTCCCTCGCATGGATGATCGGTGCGGGACTTGCAGCGATCGCAGGCATCTTCTCCTCGGTCTTCCCGCGATCGGTCGGCGTCAGCAGTGCGACGGCGTTCTTTGCGTTCCGTGCGCTTCCCGCCGTCGTCATCGGCGGCCTCGACTCCATCACCGGGGCGGTGGTCGGCGGATTCATCATCGGCCTCGCCGAGGTCTACGCGGGCGCGTACCTCGAGTTCTCCTTCCTCGGCACGGGCTTCGCCGGGATCATGCCGTACATCGTCATGCTGGCCGTGTTGCTGGTGCGCCCCTATGGCCTGTTCGGTACCGAGGAGGTGCGACGGGTATGAGAGGTCGCCCACTCCTGTTCACGGAGTACGAAGCCGAGATGTCGCTCGTCCCCACGTGGACCAAGCGGATCATGCTCGCCCTCCTCCTGGTGCTCCTCGTCCTCATCCCGCTCCAGGTGATCCCTGGGATCGGCTTCCTCGGCGATGGGTCGTGGATGCGCATCCTCAGCGAGGTCCTGATCTTCGCCGTCGGGGCGCTCGGCCTCCACATCCTCTCCGGCCTCACGGGTCAGGTGTCACTCGGGCATGCGTTCTTCATGGGTGTCGGTGCTTACACCGCTGCCGTGTTGGGCGGCGAGGTCGGGAAGGCGACGATGGGCTTCGGTCTGCCGATTTGGATCTGGCTCCCAGCTGCGGGCATCGTCGCTGCGCTCGTCGGAGCGCTCGTCGCTCCGACCGCCGTGCGTGTCCGAGGCATCTACCTCGCCATCGTCACGGTGGGTCTGGTGTTCATCGGGGAGTGGTTGTGGCGCAACCTCGTCGACGTCACCGGAGGGTCCCAGTCGGGGCGGCGGTTCCCCTCCCTCGACTTCCGGCTGTGGAAGGAGGAGGTTCCGCTCATCTCGTTCTCCACCGACGGGCCATGGTTCGGTGTGGAGCTCTCGGGGGAGGCCAAGACCTACTTCCTGCTCCTCGCGTTCGTGATCATCTTCTCGCTCGTCACGAAGAACATCCAGCGCACGCGAACGGGTCGTTCGTTCATGGCGATCCGGGATCGGGATGTGGCTGCGGAGGTGATGGGCGTTCCCGAGACCCGCAGCAAGGCCGTGTCGTTCGCCCTGTCCTCGTTCTACGCCGGCATCGCAGGGGCCCTCCTCGGTGCGTTTGTGTCGCGGCTCATCCCCGAGAGCTTCAACCTGTTCCTGTCCGTGCAGTTCCTCGCCATCCTGCTCGTGGGAGGGCTCGGCACCATCACCGGCACGTTGCTCGGATCGGTGTTCGTGGTGACCCTGCCGCGCCTGGTGCAGGACTTCAGCGACCTGCTGTCCGAGACAGCCGAATCCGGTTCCGGGATCCTGGCCGGCATTGCGAACCTGTTCGTGTCGACCGGACCCGATGATTGGGGCTTGATCTCCACCGCGGCGGGCAACTCGCCCGGCCTCAACGTGTCACAGTTCAACCTCGTGCTGTACGGCGTCCTGTTGATCGTGTTCCTGGTGTTCGAGCCGCTGGGCCTGTACGGCATCTGGATCCGCATCCGCAACTACTGGAAGGGCTGGCCCTTCACCTACTAGCTCTCTCGACCCGGTCGTGACCGGGCGAGACATACGAAAGAAAAGGGAAACGATGAGAGGAGAAACCGGATGAGAAAGCGATTCGCTTTCCTCGTCTTGGTCCTGGTGTTGGCAATGGTCGCAGCTGCGTGTAGCAGTGACAGCGACGACACGACCACCACCACCGCCGATGGCGGAGGGACCGAGGAGACGACGACAACCGCCGACGGTGGCGGGACGGAAGAGACCACAACGACGGCGGAGTCGATGACGCCGCCCACAACCGACATCGGCGTCGACCTCGACGCCGGGACGATCCAGGTCGGATTGCTCTCGGACCTCAGCGGACCCTTCGCGGGTCTGGTGAGTGCGATCGTTGCCGGCCAGGAGGCGTACTGGGGCTTCGTCAACGCCAATGGTGGTATCGAGGGGCTCCAGGTGGAGCTCGTCACCCGTGACACGGGCTACGACGTTCCGACGCACGTGACGCTCTACGAGGAGCTCAAGGACGAGGTCGTGGCGATCGGCCACTCGACCGGTTCGCCACACACCGTGGCGATCTATGAGGACCTCGTCGCAGATGGCATGCTCGCGATCCCGCTGACCTGGTACTCGGGCTGGACGGCGCCGTTCGACTCCAACACGATGCACCACGGTTCGCCGTACTGCATCGAGGCGATGAACTCGCTGGCGTACATCCAGGAGCAGACCGGTGCAACGACCATTGCCATTGCATCGCTGCCCGGCGACTACGGGCTCGATTCCGCGGCAGGCGCTGCCCTCGCAGCCGAGGCCCTCGGTCTCGAGATCGTGTACGACGCCACCGGCGGGATCATCCCCGGTGAGGACCTGGCACCGATCGGTGTCGCCATCGCCGAGAGCGGCGCGGACATCGCGTTCGTCACTGCGACGCCGACGACGTTCCCCTCGGTGTACGGCGCAGCGATCGCGACCGGCTACGAAGCGGCTTGGACCGGGGCCTCCCCGACCTACAGCCCTGCGTATCTCGGATCGGACTTCGCCGAGCAGATCCAGCGTGACTGGTACTGGAGTGCGTACTACCGCCCGTGGGGCTACGACTCACCAGGCAACGCCCAGGTGCGTGACATCATGACGGCCGCTGGTGCCGATCCCCTCGACTTCTATGCCGAGGGCTTCGTCGAGGCGATCATCCTCGAAGCGGCACTGCGTGCGGCGTACGCCGCGGGCGACATGACCCAGGCGGGTGTGCTCGCAGCAGCCAAGACGCTCGAGGAAGTCGACTTCGACGGCCTCGCACCCAACGAGAGCTACGTCGGTACGCCGAACGAGCGGTTGAACCGTGTGACGGTGATCAGCCGCCCGAACCTCGATGACCTCCTCGCTGGAGGTACCGGTGTCGAGGTGGTCGAGCCCGGCTACACGTCGGACATCGCGGCGAACTTCGTGTTCGAGACCGCGTGCTTCGAGCTCTGACCTGACCAACCGAGTGGGTGGCCCGGGGATCCGGGCCACCCACTCCCGAACACCGACACAGGAGACCCATGCTGGAAGTCGCCAATCTCGAGGTCGTGTACAACGACGTGGTCCTCGTGCTTCGCGGTCTGTCCATCGAGGTACGTGATGGGCAGATCGTCGCCCTGCTCGGCGCCAACGGCGCAGGCAAGACGACGGCCCTTCGTGCCATAACGGGGCTCCTCGGCGTCCACGAGGGCGATGTCACCAAGGGCACCATCACGTTCGACGGTCAGCGCATCGACTCGATGGAGCCGTCGAAGATCGTGCGGTCGGGTATCACCCAGGTGCTCGAGGGTCGGCGGATCTTCGTGGAGATGTCCGTAGAGGACAACCTGCGCGCAGGTGGCTACACGAATCGCAAGCGGTCCGTCGTGCAGGAGTCGTACGAGCGGGTGATGGGGCTCTTCCCGATCCTCTCGGACCGTCGCCGCGACACGGCCGGATATCTCTCCGGTGGCGAGCAGCAGATGCTGGCGATCGGCCGTGCGCTGATGGCGAACCCGAAGCTCCTGATCCTCGATGAGCCGTCGCTGGGGCTCGCACCGATGCTGGTCCAGCAGATCCGTGACATCATCGTCGACATCAACAGCCAAGGAACGAGCGTCCTACTCATCGAGCAGAACGCCTCGATGGCGCTGTCGATCGCCGACTACGGGTACATCATGGAGGTGGGCAAGGTGGTCATGGACGGTGATCCCAAGAAACTGCTCCAGGACGAGGACGTCCAGGAGTTCTACCTGGGTCTCCACGGCGACGAGGAGAAGAAGTCGTTCCGTGACGTGAAGCACTACAAGCGGCGGAAGCGGTGGTTGTCATGACGTCGAGGCGTGGCACGGGCCTGCGGTGGGCACGACGCTCCGATGAGGGCGACTACGAGCACCTCCTGGAGTTCCGCGATGTGTCGCTGTCCTTCGGAGCCGTCCAGGCCCTCGGCGACATCTCCTTCCACGTCGACGACGGAGAGCTCTTCGCCATCATCGGTCCGAACGGTGCAGGGAAGACATCGACGTTCAACTGCCTCAACGGGGTATACCGGCCCCAGGGTGGGGACATCCTCTGGAAGGGGGAGTCCGTACTTGGTATGCGGCCCGATCGTGTGGCCGGTCTCGGGGTTGCCCGTACGTTCCAGAACATCGAACTGTTCGCCCACATGACGGTGAGGGAGAACATTTCGACGGGGCAGTACGTGCGCACCAAGACGGGTGCGCTCCGCGGGGCCCTCTGGCTCGGGGCGGCCAAGCGTGAGGAGATGGAGGTCCGGGCCCGCGTCGAGGACATCATCGAGCTGCTCGAGATCGAGGCGTGGCGTGCCTACCCGGTCGGGATGCTCCCGTATGGCATCCAGAAGCGGGTGGAGCTCGGCAGGGCGTTGGCGATGGAGCCCCAGCTGCTGCTCCTCGATGAGCCGGTCGCCGGCATGAACCTCGAGGAGACCGAGGACATGGCCCGATTCATCCTCGACATCCAGCACGAGCTTGGGATCGCCATGGTCCTCGTCGAGCACGACATGGGCCTCGTGATGGACATCGCCGATCGCGTGCTCGTCCTCGACTTCGGGCAGGTCATCGCACAGGGCACCCCCGAGGCCGTACAGAAGGATCCGAAGGTCATCAAGGCGTACCTCGGCGAGGACCTGGATTGATTGCGTGCCGTCCGGTTGCGACACCGGCCGGTACGATCCGATGCTGAACGGCTTCCCTCCTCGATCCGAGGCGTGATCATGACGAGGACCACCCCAACGATCCGACTGCTGCTGGCAGCTGTCGTCGCGGGGTGCCTGGTGCTCGTGGCGGCCTGTGCCGGCGATGAGCCCGGCACCACGACCTCGACGAGTGGCCCCGAAGCAACGGTGGCCACCACATCGACCACGAGTGGTACCGGTGCCGCCACCGACCCGGTCGGGAACATCGGCGTCGACCCGGTGTCGCGCACCATCCGGCTCGGTGTGCTCGCCGATCTCTCCGGTCCCTTTGCATCGCTGTCGATCGACGTCACCGATGCGCTCGAGGTGTTCTGGGAAGGTGTCAATGCCGATGGAGGGGTCCAGGGATGGACCATCGAGCTGGTGATTGCCGATACCCGCGGCGACCCCGGCCAGTGGCTCCAGGCGTACGAAGAGCTCGAACCCCAGGTGCTCGCCATCGCCCAGGCCTTCGGTTCCCGGAACAACGCGGAGGTCCTCGATGCCTACCTCGCCGACACCATGCTCGTGGTCCCGCTCTCGTGGTACTCGGGATGGCCGTTCGACGATGTCGATGGAGGATTGTTGCTCGAGCAGTACACGAACTACTGCATCGAGGCGATGAACGCTGTCGATTTCGCCGTTGACAATGGCGCAGCATCATTGGCCATCGCGACCGACGCCGACCTCTACGGCCTCGATGCCGGAGCGGGTGCCTCGTACGCCTCCGACTTCTACGCCCTCCCCGTCGCCTACGACGGCACGGCGCAGATCCGGATCGGCGAGGAGTTGTCGGTCGTCGTTCGGTCGATCGTCGAGTCAGGGGCAGACTGGACGTTCCTGGCCACCAGTCCGTCGACCAGTGCACAGATCCTGGCAGGAGCCGTCCAGCTCGGATACCAGGGTGTCTTCATCGGAGCCGCGCCGAGCTATGACCCACGACTGCTCGACTCGGCGTCCGCGGAGCTGTTCTCGAGCCGCTATTTCCAATCCGCGTATGTGGCTCCGTGGGGAACCGACGTACCGGGGATCCGGGAGATGATGGGCGCCATGGCGACCGCGTATCCCGATCGTCGACCATCCGATGCCTTCATCGTGGGGTGGAACGCCGGCGTCACGATGCGCTCCGTCCTCGCCTCCGCCATCGGGTCGAACGATCTCACCCGTCGTGGGATGCTCCGTGCGGCGAACGGGATCGAGACCGTTCCATTCGGTGGCTCCGCACCCGACCAGCAATACACCGGTGAGCCCGCCGACTTCGTGACGCGAGCCAGCGCCGTCTACAAGCCGGATCTCGATGCGTATCAGGCCGCGGGGGGCTTCGACCAACGACTCACCGATCCGGATGCGAGTACGGGGTCGATCCTCGTCCGCGATTTCACCACCGGGGAAGCGGCGACGCTGTTCGATTTCGCCGCACCGTGTCAATCCATCGGGAACGGACCATGACGACGGCCGCCGCGCCCGTCATTCCACGGGGATGCGAAAAACCGTCCCCGTGAAGAGGGCAACCGTCCGGCCATCGGTGCGGGTCACGTCGACGCGGTAGGTCGCCAGCGAACGGCCGAGGGTCTGCTCGCGTGCCACGGCCGTGAGTGCGTCGCCGATGCCCGATGGCGCGGTGATGGCCAAGTGTGTGTCGATCGCAACCGCATCCTCGGGATGGGCGTTGGATGCGAGGGAGAACGCACAGTCGGCGAGCGAGTGGAGTACCCCGCCGTGGGTGCCACCGAGGAAGTTCACCTGGTCGTCGCGTACGGTCATCGTCACCGAGACGGAATCGTCCGTCACGCCGGCGAGGGTGAAGCCCTGACTTGTGGCGTACGGGTCCGATGCGATGGCGGCATGAATGCGTTCGGCTCGATCCATGGTGCGATCGTAGCTGGGAGGCGCGGGCCCGCTGATCAGCGCCTCGACCAGTCGACGAGCTTCCACGCAAGGGGGAGGAGGAGTCCCACGCCGAGGATCTTGACGACATCGCCGATCACGAACGGGGTGAAGCCGGCGGTGAGCGCCTCGCTCATCGTCGCGATCCCCTCGACGCTGACGAGCAACCACGTGACGCCGAATGCATAGATGACGGCGTTGCCTGCCAGGAAGGCGGGAATGGCCGACCACACGTTGCGGTCCTGTCCGCGCTCAGCGAGGGCGCCTACGACCCAGGCGGCAGCGATGAATCCGACGAGGTATCCGGCCGTCGCGCCCGTTGCGGCTTCCCATCCACCGGAGGCGTTCGTATAGAACGGGAGGCCGATCGCTCCGAGCGCCCAGTAGATGGCCTGGGATCCGGCACCGGCCCGCGAACCGAGGGCCGCGCCGGCGAGCAGGACGGCGAAGGTCTGTCCCGTGATCGGAACAGGCGTCCCGGGGACGGGTATCCGGATCTGTGCAGCGAGTGCGGTGAGGAGTGCGAACCCGATCATCATCGCGATCGTCGCGACCCGCGATCGGGGGAATACGACCCCAGCGAGGGTGGGGGCTTCGTAGGTGGTCATGGTTGGGGCCTCCGTACCATTGCGCGTCGTCGATGGATTCCCATTCCAGCACATCCTCTGATGTGCCGATGCATACGACCATGAGACCACATCGAACGTTGACGCGTTTCATCATTGCGACCGTGGTGGTGATCGCCGTCGGTATTCCCGCCGGCGTCCAGGCCACTCCCGAACCTGCCGGCCTCGTACCCGATCCGGCACGTCAACCGTCGTTCCATCGTTCCCAGACGTCGGGGACCTCCGTGACCACGCTCCGGATCCCGACGATCGGCCTCGATGAGGTGGTTCGATCCGGTGTCTCGCTCGATGTCATCGACCGGGGCGTGGCACACTGGGCAGGCACCGCAGGGCCAGGCGATGAGGGGAACGTCGTCCTTGCTGGTCATCGCACGACGCACACCAGGCCTTTCGAGGACCTCGACCGGATCTCGGTCGGTGACCTCGTGTACCTCGACGACGGATCCGGCTTCGAGGTCATCTATCGCGTCGACAAGACCTTCATCGTCGACCCGTCGGACCTGTGGATCACCTACAACCGGGACCGTCCGTCGCTGACGATGTTCGCATGCCATCCGAAGGGTTCGGCCCGGTATCGCATCGTGGTCACGGCCGAACTCCTCACGGGCCGCAAGATCGCCTGAGCGCACTGCAACGGACGTCGGTGGGTAACCTCGCCAGATGGACAATGACACCGTGGTGAGCGACCCGGTCGACCCGTACGCCGACGTTCCCGAGTCGGTGAGGCCTTCTGACCCCTATCCGAGGTGGCCATGGGTCGTCGCGGGTGTCCTGATCGCCATCGGTCTCGCCATCGCGATCGCGTGGCCCATCCGCCTCCCGTACTACACCCTCAGCCCCGGACCGGTGTACGACACCTCCGACTTCGTCCAGGTCGAGGGGGGAACACCGTCGACCGCCGGCGAACTGTTCTTCCTGACGGTTTCATTGAAGGAGGCGAACGCCTTCGAGTGGGTCGCGGCCCAGTTCGACGACAGCGTCGATACGAGGCCACGCGAGAACATCCGACCATCGGGGGTCTCACCCGAGGAGCTTCGACGCGAGAGCCTCGCAGCGATGGATGCATCCAAGAACGAGGCGATCTTCGTTGCGCTCACCACCCTCGGCTATGAGGTCACGCTGACCGGCACCGGAGCGCTTGTCATCGACACCGTTCCCGATTCCGGCGCCGATGGCATCCTCATGCCGGATGATGTGATCATCGAGCTCGACGGGGAGCCGATCGCGTTCCGCAGCGATGTCATCGCGGGGCTCACGGGTCGCTCCGTGGGTGAAGTGGTCTCCATGCTCATCGAGCGACCCGCCGAGGAACTCGTCGACGTATTCGAGGAGCTCACCGTCGACATCACGCTCGGCCAGAACCCGGACGACCCCGATCGTGCATTCATCGGCGTGCTGCTCGAAAACAACGAACCCATCGTCGAGTTCCCGGTCGAGGTGACCATCGATTCGCAGAACATCGGTGGCCCGTCGGCAGGGATGATGTTCACCCTCCAGATCATCGACCAGCTGTCCGAGGGAGACCTCACCGGCGGTGCTCGTATCGCCGGCACCGGCACCATCCAGCGGACGGGGGAGGTTGGTCCCATCGGTGGCGTTCGTCAGAAGGTGTACGCAGCCATCGATGCCGGCGCGGTGGCAGTGCTGGTCCCTTCAGCCAACTATCCCGATGCTCTCGACGCTGCAGGTGACCGGATCGAGGTCGTCGAGGTCGTCACCATCGATGATGCGTTGGCGTTCCTCGACGCAGGCTGACAATCCGCGGACACCCTGAGGGGTGCCGGTACGCTCATCCCATGAGCGATGACCTGACCTCCGACCTCGTGCGCGCACAGCGTTTCGAGGTTGCGCGCAAGGGATATGACCGCGCACAGGTCGATCGTTTCGTAGAGGATCTCGCCTCCCGCCTGTCCGAACTCGAGGCTTCGGTCGCGGCATCGGCGGCACAGGACCCCGCCATGGGCATCGATGACCACGAAGCGCTCGCACGCGAGCTCCACATGATCGGTGAAGGAGTGGCCGAGATCCTCGAGGCAGCTCGGTCGACGGCCGAGGGCATGCGGATCCGAGCGGCTTCCGATGCGGCATCGTGGACCGGGGAGGCCGAGGAGGCCTCCGCTGCCATGCGGCGGTCGGCCTCCGAGGAGAGCGAGTCGATGCGCTCGAGCGCATGGACAGAGGGAACGGCACTCCTCGCTGCAGCGACCGCCGAGGCGGAAGCGATCGTCGCCGCAGCCAAGGAGGAGACGCTGTACCTCCGTGCCGAAGCCGAGCGAGAGGCGCTGCGGCTCACGAGCGATGCCCGTCGTGACCGCGAGGAGGCGGTGCGGTCCGCTCGAGCCGAGGCCGAACAGATCATCGATGCCGCACGCACGGAGAGCGACGCCGTCCTGGTCGCAGCCAACCAGCAAGCAGAGCTGGCGCAGGAACGGGCACGTGCGCTCGAGGAGCGGCGAACAGAACTCCTCCATGAGCTCGAAGCTGCCCGCTCATCGATCACCGTGCTCGAGTCGGAGATCGAATCGAAACGCCAGGAACTCGAGGAACCGGTGGTCGAGGAACCCGACCCCGAGGACCCCACCCACCACACCGAGGACGGCGGTTCGGTGCGCATCGTGTCGCCTTCGTCCGTCGTGTCCTTGAGTCCGGTCGATCCCGACGCGTTCGTCGCCGAGGTCGCTGCGCTGCGAGCAGAGGCTTCGGCCGCCGCGTCGCCTACGGTCCCCGAGGTCGAGGCCATCGACGAGACGGTGTCGCCCGCCGACGATGCGATGGTGCCGGAGTCCCCGGTCGTCATGGAGCCATCGCCGAAGCCAGATACCGCTTCCGTGTACTCCGAAGCCGTCGTGGCCGCTGACAGCCCGCAGTCCGACGAGCCTCCTGTCGGACCGGAGTCGCCATCGGACGTCGTCGATCCGCCTCCGACCGCCGGAAGCCCCGTCGCCGTCGAGGTCGACGCCGTTCCTGCCGCGGCCCCGGTCGATGATCTGGATGCGGTTCCCGAGATGGAGGACGATGGCGTAGTGGGCGCCGTCGATGAGATCCCGGTCGCGACCACTGTGGAGGTCCCCGTCGATGCGCGATCGGATGAGATCGGTTCACTCTTCGCACAACTCCGCGACGGACCCGGTCAGCGTTCCGGCCCCCCAACCGAGACGGGTACCGTCGACGAACCCGCAGCAAGCGAACCGGACCCGTCGCCGATGCCGGTGCACAACGAGAAGGCCGAGGTCGAAGGGGCCAGCGGTGCTGTGCCCGGTCCGGAGGGCGCGGAGTCGGCCCCTCCATCCTGGATCCCGATGCAGAATGACGCACTTCGCTCCATCAAGCGATCGCTCGTGGAGCTCCAGAACGAGACCCTCGAACACCTGCGTACGGACCCGGCGTGGGTGCCGGACGAGTCGTTCATGGACCGGTTCACCCCCGCCTTCGGCGAGCTCGCCGACGCCGTCGGCAACGAACACGACGACCTCGCAGACGCTTTCGCCACGGATCTCCACGACGCGGTGAGCTCGGCCATCGAGCGCACGCGAGGAGCTGGCGGTGGCGACCGTGAGGTGGCTGCCGCTGCGAGCAAGGTCTTCCGAATGTGGCGTTCCGACGAAGCCGAGCGCAGGGTGTTCGATGCGACCGGGACCATGTCTCCGGCGTGACGGGTACCACATGGTCGGCATCGCCATAGAATCCCGTCGGTGATTAACAGAGAACCGATCAACTACCGCCAGGGATCGGGGATCCGCCGGGTATTGACCGTCCTGGTCGTCGGTGTCTTCCTGCTGCTCATCTTCGGCCGGTGGCTCGCCACCCTCGTCACCGACTACTTCTGGTACAACGAGCTCGGCGTCGCCGGGATCTGGACCACGTTGACCTTCACCCGGGTCTGGCTCGTGCTCGCCGCAGCCGTGACGGCGTTCGTGTTCTTCTGGATCAACCTGTGGCTCGTCGATCGGCTGTCCCCGCGCTCGGGCGCCGTCACCGGTGCCCCGGACGAGGAACTCCTCGAACGCTATCAGGAGTGGATCGAGCCTCGCTCGACACTCATCAGGACCCTGTTCGCGAGCTTCTTCGGAATCCTGATCGGGTTGGGGGCCGCTGCGTGGTGGCAGGACTTCCTCGTGTGGCGCAACTCTGAGGACTTCGGCCTCGTCGATCCGGTGTTCGGCAACGATGTGGCCCTGTATGTCTTCCAGCTGCCGCTGTATCGGGACATCTTCGGTTGGACGTTCCAGCTGCTGCTGGTGACGACCCTCGTGGTGATCGCCGCCCACTACCTCAACGGTGGGATCAAGATCGCCACCCCCGGCCAGCGGACCTCGGATGCCGTCAAGGCGCACATCTCGGTCCTCGTCGCTCTCATGGCGTTGTTGAAGGCGGTCGGATACCAGTTCGACAAGTGGGAGCTGTTGTACTCGGGGCGCGGGCAGGTCTTCGGTGCCAGCTACACCGACGTCAACGCCCAGCTGCCCGCCCTCAACCTGTTGATCTTCATCTCGATCGTTTCGGCGATCATCCTGCTCGTCAATGTCAGGTTCAAGGGGTGGACATTGCCGGCGATCGCGCTCGGCATCTGGCTCGTGACGTCGATCGGTGTCGGAGGCATCTATCCCGCGCTCGTGCAGCGTTTCTCGGTCGAACCCAATGAGATCAACCGAGAAACCGAGTTCGTCCAGCACAACCTCGACTTCACGAGGTACGCGTTCGGTCTCGACGAGGTGGAGGTTCGGGAGTTCAACGCCTCCCCCGACCTCACCGCCCAGGAGCTAGCGGACAACGAGGAGACCATCGAGAACATCCGCCTGTGGGATCCGGGGGTCCTCGAAAGGACCTACCCCGAGCTCCAGAACATCAAGACGTACTACACGTTCGACGACATCGATGTCGACCGCTACGTGATCGACGGTGAGCTCAAGCAGGTCATGATCGCCGCCCGGAGCCTCGATGAGCAACGGATCCCCGGTGAGGGGTGGGTGAACGAGCGCCTCGTGTACACCCACGGCCTCGGCGCGGTCCTGAGCCCTGCCCGTGACGTCACGAGCGATGGTCTGCCCGACTTCTTCGTCCAGGACCTTCCACCCATCAACACAACGGGGGAGTCGGCGCTCGACATCGACCAGCCCCGTATCTACTTCTCAGACGATGCCCAGCGTGACTTCCTCATCGTGGGTTCCAGTGAGGGGGAAGTCGACCTTCCTCGGGGTGGCCCGGAATCGACCGAGGCCACCACGAACAGCTACGACGGCGAGGGTGGCGTACCGATCGGCGGCATCCTGAGCAGGGCTGCGTGGGCGTTGCGTTTCGGTGATCTCAACACCCTCATCTCGAGCCAGGTCACCCCCGACAGTCGTGTCCTGATCGCCCGGAACATCCAGGAGCGGATCCAGCGCGTCGCCCCGTTCCTGTACGCGGACAACGACCCATACCTCGCCATCTCCGAGGGTCGACTCGTGTGGATCATGGACCTCTACACGGTGACCGATCGGTTCCCCTACTCCGAGCCGGCCGGGACCGCGAGGCTCAACCTCGGTTCGGCGCTGCCGAGGAGTTTCAACTACATCCGCAACTCCGTCAAGGCCGTCATCGACGCCTATGACGGGACGATCGACATGTACGTGTTCGATGAGGAAGACCCCATCATGAAGGTCAACCAGAGGATCTTCCCGGATGTCTTCCGTCCGCTCAGCGAGTTCCCCGTCAACCTCGTCGGCAACATCCGGTATCCCGAGGACCTGTTCCGGATGCAGACCGACATGTACCAGCTGTACCACATGACGAATCCCGTCGATCTCTTCCAGCGCAACGATCCGTGGCAGATCGCCAGGGATCCGTCGACCTCGGACAAGCCGCAGCTGCGGGCCTCGTTCACGTCCGACCCGATGCTCCCGTACTACCTGCTGATGGAGCTGCCCGAGGAGGACCGTCTGAGCTTCCTCCTCATGCAGCCGTTCACGCCATTGTCCCGGCCGAACATGTCCGCCTTCGTGGTCGCCAAGAGCGGTCCGCTCGAGGAGTACGGCGACATCATCGAGTACGCCATGCCGAGGGATCGCCAGATCGACGGTCCCGGGCAGGTCGGTGACTTCATCGACCAGGACCCGGTTGCCTCAGCGGAGTTCACGCTCCTCGGCCAGGAGGGATCCGAAGTGATCCGTGGCAACATGTTGGTGGTTCCCATCGAGGACTCGCTGCTCTACGTCCAACCGATCTACCTCGCCGCAGATACCGGTGGCACCGGTATTCCCCAGTTCAAGCGTGTGGTCGCCTCCTTCAACAGCAGGATCGAGATCGGCGAGTCCCTCGATGAGGTGCTGATCGAGCTCTTCGGGACCCCGGACGGCGGCACCGACGGAGGCACGGACGGAGGCACCGACGGAGGCACCGACGGAGGCACGGACGGAGGCACCGACGGCGGGGATGGTGGAACGCCGGAACCGCCAACGGGTAGCGTCGAAGAGCAGGTGGCCCAGCTCCTCGAACGCGCCGAGGTCCTCCTCACCCAGGCCGATGTTGCGCTCCGCGAGGGCGACCTCGGGCTCTATCAGGAACGCGTCGAGGAGGCGACACGCCTCATCACCGAGGCCAACCGGCTCATCGTCGACGCCGCGGGGGCGCCACCCACGGGCGAGTCAGCCGTCTTCACGCGCTAGTCGATCAGCCGGCCGCGTCGTCCGATACCTTCACCCGGTTGCGTCGATCCGTTCGTTGAACGCATCGATCATGGCATCGATCGGATCCACCATGGACTGGATACTCGTCCAGTAGCCCGGGTCGTACCACTGCGCCTGGATCTCCTCGTATGTCTTGCCCTGCTGCTCGACCCACGTGTAGTACTTCAGGTTGTGGATCCGCTTGCGCTCGTAGTAGCCGAGCTCCTCGACGTGGTCGATCCCCTGACCCATGAGATGGCGGTGGTATGCCCCTGCGGCATCGAGGGCGGTGAACTCGCCCCGCTCGGTGTTGAGCTCGGCGAGTCGCGACCCGTACATCTCCATCGAGTCCGTTGCCACCGTGACGATGACATCGTTGCCGGTGAGCTCGTACCACTTGGCCATCTTGACGGCCATGAGCATGTTGGCCACGCCCGAGATCCCGAGGAGGGGTAGCTTGTCGATGAAGTCCTGGGCGACGCCCTGGGAGGACAGGTAGGCCTGGCCCTCGGGCTCGTTGAAGAGCCTGATCAGATCGATCGACGCGTCGTCGTCGATACCGATCGCGAGGTCCGTGTTGCGGACGTTGTGGATCCACGGGATGTGCTTGTCGCCGATACCTTCGATCCGATGCTCGCCGAAACCGTTCGACAGGATGGTCGGGCATTGCACGGCCTCACCGGCGGCGATCTTCGATGTGGGGAAGTGCTGCTTGAGGTAGTCACCGGACCCGATCGTCCCCGCTGAACCCGTGGTGAGGGTGACCCCGGCGAAGCGGTCGTTCGGTCCCATGATCTGCTCGAGCACCTCGACCATCGCGGGCCCCGTCACGGCGTAGTGCCACAGGTAGTTCCCGAACTCGTCGAACTGGTTGAAGATCACGAGGTCCTCTCCGGACGCCCGGAGCTCGTTGCATTTGTCGAAGATCTCCTTGACGTTCGACTCGCTGCCCGGTGTCCGGATGATCTCGCCGGCCACGCTCTCGAGCCAGTGGAAGCGCTCGGCGCTCATGCCCTCGGGCAGGATCGCGATCGATTCGCACGCAAGCAGGTGCGAGTCGTAGGCGCCGCCCCGGCAGTAGTTGCCCGTGGATGGCCACACGGCCTTCTGTGACGCCGGATCGAACTGGCCGGTCACGAGACGGGGTGCCAGACAGCCGAATGCCGCGCCGACCTTGTGGGCCCCCGTCGGGAACCACTTGCCCTCGAGCATCACGATCCTGGCATCGACGCCGCTGATCTCGGATGGCACCTCGAGGTAGTTGACGCCTCCGAAGCCACCGCCGTGGGGCGTCGGGTCGTTGTGCCACGTGATGCGGAACAGGTTGATCGGATCGAGATCCCACAGCCCGACATCACCCAGGCGCGTCTTCACATCGTCAGGGATGAGGTCGGGGTCGCGCATCTGGCGGAACGTCGGGATCTTGAACTGGCGCGCCCGTGCCTGCTCGACGGCGGAGGCGAGCACGGACTCGTGCACGGTGAGATCGATCATGGTCGGTGGTCCTTTCGGGCTTCGAGGGCTGATTGGAGGGCTGCGAGGTCGGGCGCGATGCGCATCGGTTCGGTGCCGATGGCGGCGACCGCGGTCATGGCGGAAGCGACGTCCTTGAGACCGCTGCCGGTGGCGATGATGACCACCTCATCGGAGGGTCCGAGGAGGCCGCGGCTGATGGCCTCGACCACGCCGGCATGCGCAGCTGCACCGGCTGGCTCTGCGAAGACGCCCGAACCTCTGGCGAGCGTCGGTATCGATGCGAGGATGGCGTCGTCACTGACCCGCAGGTAGGCGCCGCCGGTGTCGACCACCGCCGCCATCGCCTTGACGCGGTCGCGGGGGAGATCAGCGCTGATCGAGTCGGCAATCGTGTCCGCGGCGATGGGCGGTTTGGTCAAGACGTCCTCGCCGGTCTCGAATGCCTGGACGAGGTAGTCGCTGCCTGCGGATTGGATACCGAAGATTCGAGGCACCCGATCGATCCACCCCAGCGCAACAGCGTCCTTCATCGCCTTGTGGACACCACCGATGATCGATCCGTCGCCGACGCTGACGAAGATCGCATCGGGCGGCGACCAGCCGAGGTCCTCGAGGATCTCGAGACCCACGGTCTTCTTCCCCTCGGTCATGTAGGGGTTGTAGCCGGTGTTGCGGTTGTACCAGCCGAACACCGGTGCGGCCTCCATGCAGAGCTCGAATGCGTCCCCGTATGAGCCCTCGACGAGTGCCACCGTCGATCCGAAGGCCAGGAGCTGGGCGATCTTGGCCTGGGGAGCCGATGCGGGAACGAAGATGACGTTCGCCATCCCGACGCTTGCCGAGATGCCGGCGAGTGCGGCGGCAGCGTTGCCCGTGGAGGCGGTCGTGATGGTGTCGGCCCCCGCCTCGATGGCCTTGACGACACCCATCGCCGAGGCGCGATCCTTCAGCGAGGCCGTCGGCTGGCGTCCCTCATCCTTGACCCGGAGGCGACCGATTCCGAGGGTCCTCGCCATCTGGGGGACGTCGTACATCGGCGTGCCTCCGACGGCCAGCGGCGGAACCGGGGTCGCGTCATCGATGGGCATGACGAAGCGATATCGCCACATCGTGCGGTCCCGGTTCGCAGCGAGTGTGTCGGGGCTCGTGTGTGCGGCGATGCGCTCGTAGTCGTACCCGACGTCGAGGATCCCCTCCGAGCCGTGGTCCGGGCACACGTATCCCGCGAAGTCCGCGGGATACGTGGTGTGGCAGATGACACAGGTGAGCCCGACGACATCGCTCATCGAACGATCCTGGTCCCGGTCTCGCCGGCCATGGCGCGTTCGAGGTTGGCCGGGTCCGTGATGAGCGCCTCCCTGCCACCTCCCTCGAGGAATTGCACGACGGCACGCATCTTCGGGGCCATCGATCCCTCGGAGAAGTGGACTCCCTCGTCGAGGTAGCCCTTCAACTCCGCGAGCGTCATCTGGTCGACCCAGACCTGGTCCGGTGTGCCGTAGTGCAGGGCCACCTGTTCGACGGCGGTCGAGATCAACAGCAGGTCCGCTCCGACCTCGGTTGCGAGCAGCGCCGACGCCAGGTCCTTGTCGATGACGGCGGCAATGCCGACCAGGTCGCCGTTGTCATCCTTCACGACCGGGATGCCGCCCCCGCCGACGGCGATCGTGACCACACCGGCGTCGAGGAGTTGCTTGATGACGGGGAGTTCGACGATCCGCATGGGCATGGGGGAGGCGACGACCCGTCGCCATCCCCGACCGGCATCCTCCTTGACGATCCAGCCCTCCTTGTCCCTGCGCCGCATGGCCTGTTCCTCGTCCATGAACGAACCGATCGGCTTCGAGGCGTCGTCGAAGGCGGGATCGTTCGGATCCACCTCCACCTGGGTCACGATCGTGGCCACGGAGGCGTCGATGCCGCGCTGGCGGAAGTCGTTGACCAGGTTCTGCTGGAGCATGTAGCCGATGGCTCCCTGGGTGTCGGCTCCGCAGTAGTCGAGGGGGATTTCATGGAGCTCGCTACTCGCCAGTTCCGATCGGCGCAGGATGAAACCCACCTGCGGCCCGTTCCCGTGCGAGATGGCGACCTCCCATCCCTGCTCGACCAGGGATGCGATGTGATCGTCGGTCTCGGCTGCTGCCGCATACTGGTCCTGGACGGAGCTGTGCTCGGCGTCGGGGATCAGCGAGTTGCCCCCGATCGCGATGACGAGTCGGGGCATCGTTACTCCCAGGCGCCGAGGACCGATGACAGGAGCGCCATCCGCATCACGACGCCGTTGTAGGCCTCCTGCCAGTACCGGGCATGCTTGAGCTGATCCACCTCGGGGAGCAGTTCGTCCATCCTGGGCAGGGAGTGGAGGATGATCGCATCGCCCTTGGCGCGTGTCATCACGTCCTGGGTGATCTGGTAGTTCGCCGGCGTGAGGCCGTAGTCGTCCTGCTTCTCCTGCCGCGACTGCGTGTAGTCCGGTTGGACGACGGGCTCCATGTAGATCACGTCGGCATCAGCGATGGCGTCGTCGACGTGGTCGACGATCCGGTAGGCCGTGCCCTTCGCATCGAGCTCGGCGAGGAACTCGGGGAGGGGGGACATCTCCTCGGGAGCGAGGATGATCATCTCGGCATCGAACTGGGAGAGGGCGTAGCCGAGCGAGTGCATGGTCCGCATCCGGTGGTCGCCGATGGCGAGGAACGACTTGCCGTCGACCGAGCCCATCTCCTTCTGCACCGTGTAGAGGTCGGTCAACACCTGGGTGGGGTGTTCGCCCCAACCGTCGCCACCGTTGATGATCGGTACGGAAGACCATTCGGCTGCCTCGTGCGGGGCGCCCTGCTGGAAGTGGCGCATCACGATCACGTCGCCGTAGTACTCGAGCATGTGGACGGTGTCCTTGATGGACTCCTGGTAGAAGTCCCCGGCCCGCGTCATCTTCGCATCCGAGAAGCCGGTCACGTGACCGCCGAGGCGGTGCATCGCCGCCTCGTGCGCGAGGCGCGTCCTGGTCGAGGGCTGATAGAACGCCGTGACGAGGATCTTGTGGCTCAACAGGTCGGTATTGCGACGTTCCCGAGCGATCGGCTCGAGCCGATCGGCGATCTCGAAGAGGTGAAAGAACTCGTTCCTCTCGAAATCCTTGAGCGAGAGAATGTCGCGTCCGGCGAAGCTGCGCATGTCCGTCCTCCTGGGAGTGGTGTGGGACTATTGGTATGACTATACTACAACCTGATGACCGGACGCAGAAACATCATCGCCCGGCGTCGGGAGGGGGCATCGTGATCACGAGGAACCCATCGCTGACCGATCAGGTGAAGGCACATCTCAAGCAACGCATCGCCGATGAGGCGTTCGACGACGGGCGCATCCCGCCCGAAACCGAGCTCGCCAGCGACCTCGGTGTGAGCCGCACCACGGTTCGTGACGCTCTCAGCCGCCTCGAACAGGAGGGGGCGATCTATCGGCGACAGGGTGCAGGGACGTTCGTGAACGAGCACGGACTCCAGATCAAGTCCCGTCTGGAGGAGATCTGGTCCTACGAGCAGGTGCTCGAGGATCATGGCTACGAGCCCTCGGTCACGGTCCTCGGCGAAACGGTGGATGCTCCCGACCCGGTGACCCTCGAGGCTCTCGCCCTCGGACCCGGAGACATGGTCGTGACGATCGAGAAGATCTTCCGGGAGGACGACGAGCCGGTCATCCTCACCATCAACCGCATCCCGAGCCAGCTGCTCGTCGACGGTGACTACGCCGCCGACGAGGCGACCCCCATCTACGAGTTCATCGAGCGGCACACCGAACGAGCGCTCAGCTACTACCTCTCCGAGATCGTCCCTGTCGCCCTCGATGCCGAAACGGCGTCAAAGCTCGGACTGCCTGTCGGGACGCCAGCCGTGTCGTTCGAGGAGGTCGGCTTCGACCACAGCAACGAACCCATCGTGCGTGCCACGTCCTACTTCCGCGATGACCTACTCCGATTCCGCCTGATCCGCAGGCGGAGCTGACCCTGTCCGACGATCACCAGAGGAGATGTGATGCAAACCCACCTGCACGGACGTGACATGATCACGACCCAGGAATGGACCAAGGACGAACTCGACACCGTCATCGATGTCGCACTCGACCTCAAGCGACGACGAGCACTCGGCGAGGATCATGCGTTGCTGCGGGACAAGGTGCTCGCCATGCTGTTCTTCTTCTCGAGCACCCGGACGCGGGCCAGTTTCGAGGCAGGCATGGCCCAGCTCGGGGGACATGCGATGTTCCTGGACTCGTCGTCGACCCAGATCGGCCATGGGGACACCTGGAAGGAGATCGGGGAGATCCTCGGTCGATACAACGACGGTATCGCCATCCGCCAGGTGGACTGGGGTATCGGCAACGAGTACATCCGCGCCGTTGCAGAGGCCAGTCGGGTGCCCGTGCTCAACATGCAGTGCGATTGGTACCACCCGCACCAGGCCCTTGCCGACCTGCTCACGATCATCGAGCAGAAGGGTGATCCCCGCAAGCTGACGATCAACATGAGCTACGCCTACGCCGCCAGCTACCAGAAGCCGATCAGTGTCCCCCAGAGCCTCATCCTGCTGATGACCCGATACGGTGCCAACGTGCGCCTTACCCGGCCACCTGAGTTCGAACTCATGCCAGAGATCGTGGCCCAGGCCGAGGAGAACGCCAAGAAGGCGCACGGATCGTTCGAGATCGTGGAGGACTTCGAAGAGGGAATGGCTGGAGCCGACGTCGTCTACGCGAAGGCATGGGGCTCGATGCTCACGACCTCGGATCTCGAGGAGTCGGCGAGGATCTCCGCCAACTACACGGACTGGATCGTCGATCCGCGCCGGATGGAGATGGCTGACGAGGATGCGATCTACATGCATCCCCTGCCGGCAGACCGCAACATCGAGGTCGCCGACGAGGTGATCGATGGTCGGTGGAGTCGGGTGTTCGACCAGGCGGAGAACCGACTGCACGCCCAGAAGGCCGTCATGGCCCTGACGATGTGACGCGGATGCGCCGAATCACGGTCACTGCGCTGGGTGTGGCAGGCGTCCTCGCCGTCGCCGCAGCGGCCGTCGGTGCGGTGTTCATCGTCACGTTCCGGACCCAGTTCGAGCCCGGTCTGGCGTTGATCCGCCGAATGAACAAGGCGGTGGTCAACCCTTCGGCACTGGCCACTGCGGGTGAACCGGGATCTGGAACATCGGTCGTGGAGCACGTCGGTCGGAGGTCGGGAGCGTTGTACCGGACGCCGATCGGCGTGGTCGAGTCGGATGCCGGGTACCTCGTGACGCTGCCCTACGGGACCACGGCGGATTGGGTGAAGAACGTGTTGGCGGCCGGATCGGCGAACCTCATCCACGAGGGTGCCACCGTCAGCGTCGTGCGGCCCGAGGTGGTTCCGCTCGGAGCCGTCGAGGGGATGCTCTCGGCCCGCGAGGTACGGAATGCACGCGTGTTCGGCATCGACCGCTTCCTCGTGCTCCAGCCTTCCGGTGACGACACCGCCTGATCAGCAGCGACGCGCACACGGTCCGCAGGTCGAAACCCGCGGACCGTGTATCGATCGACGTCCGTGGGCGCCTACTGCTTGAGGACCAGCACCGCTCCACCTGCCAGAACGATGATGGCGGCACCGATGATCATGGCCCAGATGATCGGCGTGAACGACACGTCCTGGATGGTCTCGTAGTTCTCGAGGTTCACGGCGAAGACGCCTACGAATCCCTGGAACCGCTCGAGCGAATCCGGCATCGTCTGCATCGCGGCGGCGGTGGCAGGGAAGTTCTCGCCCATGAACGCACCCAGTTCCTCTGGCGTCATGCCCATCTGTGCGGCGAGATCCGGCAGCATCTCGGCCTGCATCTGTTGTCCCATCGCCGACACGATGCCGAGCGAGGTCGTCGCATCATCGATCAGCTCCTGGGTGTAGATCGGCTTGAGGTTCGCGTTGAGCTCATCAGCGTCGGCTGCCTTCTGGGGAAGGCTGAGCACGAACGATGCGGCCACGACGGACCCTCCGAGCACGACGGCCAGGATCGGCCAGATGCGCCCTGGGAGGAACATGAGTCCGCCGACGACGATGGCGAGGAAGCCCGAAATGGCGATGATCCATGGGACGGTGGTGGCTGGCAGGTCGTCGGTCGGAATCGCATCAGCCGAGGCGAACAGCTCCTGCTGGCTGTCGAGGGTGTCGACGAGGCCGTTGAAGGTCGCAGTGATCTCCGGTAGGGCTGCCATGCCGACGGCGACGTCCGGGTAGTTCGTCGAGACCATCGCCCCGAACTCCTCCACCGACGTCCCCATGGCCGCAGCCATCGCGGGTGCGACGACCTCCTGGAACTCCTGTCCTGCGGCCGCGAGGCCAGCGATGTCAGCCCGGGCCGTCTCGAGCGACTCGTCGGTGAGCACGGGTCGGAAATCGTCGATCATCTCCTCGAACGCGGGGCCCACAGCGAACAGGTTGTTGATCATGGTCATCGCGATGAATCCGACCCCGATGAGGATGATCACCACGGCGGCGGCCATCCGTACCGGACCCGGCTTCCTTGCAGTCCCAGCCTCTTGACTCGCTGGTGCAGCGGTCATGTTCGTCTCCTCGCTCGTGCGGTCGGTGCGTGTCCGTAGTGCCCGGGTCACGATGAGATTCCTGAAACGCGCACTACCCAACTCATGAACTCTAGTGGAGTGCCTGGTCGTGCACCGTGTCAGGCGCGACCGGTGTCAGGCCGGGGAACGCCTCGTGAGCTCGGCGTAGTCGTCCGGGGTGTTGACATCGATCGGTGCATCGGTGTCGAACGAAGCGCGCCGTACGCGGGGGTCCCCGTCCTCGACGAGGACCCTCCAGAGCACCTTCGACCCCTCGAGGTGCCCGAGTTCGTCGACGGCCGCTCGCGAGAGGACGAAGGGGTGGGCGATGCGATCGCGGTAGGCCGTCACCACGGCCCAGGCATGGTCGGTCCGTGCATCGGCGGCGGCGGCGTCGATGGCTGCGGGTGCAATCGTGGGCAGGTCTCCGGCCACGATGATGAAGAACGAGGCGTGTGGGTCGGCGTCGATGGCCGTCGCCAATGAGGACATGTTGCCACGGGCTGGATCGGGATTCTCGACGGCGCTCACCCGGTGGTCGGCCAACGCCGAGGCTGCAGCAGCCGTCTCGGCGCCCGCGACGATGATCACCCGGTCGACCGTGCTTGCGGCCACGGCGGCGACCGTCGCCCCGAGGAGCGTGGTCGAGCGATGGGGGAGCAGCAGTTTGGTCCGCCCCATACGTTGGGACGCACCAGCGGCGAGCACGATCGCCGTCGTGGTCATCGGTTCACAAACCGACGATGTCCTCGGGAAGGACGGGAACACGCGTCAGGTCCTTGCCGATGGCGTTGGCGATCGCCGACACGATCGCCGGGGTCGACGAGATCGTTGGTGACTCCCCGATGCCCTTCGCTCCGAAGGGACCCCAGTGGTCTCCTTCCTCGATGATGCGCGTCTCGACGGCGGGAGCGTCCATGAAGGTCGGAACGAGGTAGTCGGTGAACGTGGGATTGAGGATCACGCCTTCCTCCACGACGAGGCGTTCCATGACGGCGAACCCGGTGCCCTGCATGATGCCACCCTCGAGTTGCCCGGTGATCGCCTGGGGGTTGAGGGCCTTCCCGACGTCCTGGGCCGTGTCGACGCGCACCACCCGAACGAGGCCGAGGTCCGGATCGACATCGACCACGGCTCGGTGTGCCGCAACGACGAACCCAGCGTGCACGTTGCCCTGGCCGTTCTCGTCGGGTCGTTCCGTCGGCGGATGGCGGAACTGCACATGGTGTTCGACCGGTCCCCCTGCGCAGATCTCGTCGATGGTCGCGACGCGTTCGCCGCTTCGGTACACGCCATCGGATCGGAGGTCGTCCCCACCGTGGCGTTCGAGGATCGCGTCCCTGAGCCCGACCGACGCCGCATGCACGGCACCCCCGGTCATCTGTGTCTGGCGGGAAGCCGACGTCGACCCCGCCGATCCGATCTGGGAGGTGTCCGCCCACACAACGGCCACGCGATCGGCGTTCAGTACGGTCCTGGCGATCTGCTGGCACACGGTGATGAGCCCCTGACCGACCTCGATCGCTGCCGTATGCACCTCGACACCTGCGGTGGTCATCACGACCCGCGCCTCGGCAAAGTCGTCGAAGGCCTCCGAGAACGCCAGGTTCTTGAGTCCGACCGCATAGCCGACGCCCCGCACGACGCGCGATGGAGGGGTCGTGAGTCCGGTCCCGCCTGGTAGCGATCGGGGGTCGTCGCCTTCGATCGGCGGTGGGAGGGGAATGGCGGCAACGGCATCGATCACCCCGACCGTCGGCAGCGAGCCCTCGATGATCTGACCCGACGTCGCCATGGGATCACCCGGGGCGAGGGCGTTCTTGCGTCGCAGGTCGAGCGGGTCCATCGAGAGGGCCCGTGCCAACCTGTCCATCTGCATTTCGTATGCGAAACACGTCTGGACGGCTCCGAAACCGCGCATTGCTCCTGCTGGTGGGTTGTTCGTGCGCACCGCGGCGGCGTCGACGAAGACGTTGTCGCACCGGTAGGGCCCAACGGTGAAGAACGCACCGTTTGCGAGGACGGCCCTACTCGTGTGGGCGTAGGCGCCACCATCGAAGATGAGGCGAGTGTCCACCTTGACGAGCGTGCCATCGGCATCGGCCTCGTGGCGACACCACAGCATGGACGGATGTCGCTTCACGTGGCCGACGAACGACTCGCTGCGGTCGTACACCATCTTGACGGGTCGCCCGGTGGCCAACGACAGCATTGCGACGTGGATGTGCACCGAGATGTCCTCGCGGGCGCCGAAGGCGCCACCGATGCCGACGGGGTGGCACCGGATCTGGTCGGGTTGCATGGCAAGGCACGCGACGATCTGCTGGTGGTCGACGTGGATCCACTGGCTCGTCACGTGCAGGTCGAGGCCGCCGTCGCCGTCGGGAATGGCCATGCCGGCTTCGGGACCCAGCGGCGCCTGGTCCTGGGTTGCCGTCTCATAGAACCCCTCGACGATGACGGTGCCTGCCGCTTCGGGATCGCCGCGACGTATCTGCATCGAGCGGTAGACGGAACCGGAGTCGAGGGCGGACCTGGGATCGACCAGGGGTGCGAGCGGCTCCCATTCGGCGACGATCGCCGAGACCGCGAGGCGGGCGGTCTCCTCATCCTCGGCGGCGACGACCGCGACGGGTTCACCCCAGTAGCGGGCGATTCCGTCGCACATCACCGGTTGGTCCTGTTCCTCCTGGCCGAACGACGGCTTGCCCGGTACGTCATCCTGCGTGAGGACCGCGTGGACACCATCCATCGCGACGGCTCGGGACGTGTCGAGGCCGATCAGCCGTGCGTGGGGATGCGGACTCCGCAGCGTGGCACCCCACAGCATGCCGTCGGCGTGAAGATCCGACGCGTATGCGAAGTTGCCCATGACCTTCGGTTCGCCGTCCGGTCTTCGCACACTCGTTCCGATACCGCCTCGTACGACGGACGCTGTGTCGACGGTCATGGTGAGTCCTCGCCGAGGTCCTCGAAGGCCCGGAGGATCGCTCCGTATCCGGTGCATCGGCAGACGTTTCCGGCGAGTGCCTCGCGCACCTCGAGTTCGGACGGTGTTGGGTTCGACGCGAGGAGATGAGCCCCGGCGACGACGAACCCTGGCGTGCAGAATCCGCATTGGACCGCTCCGTGTTCGAGCAGCGCCTCCTGGACGCGGTGGAGGGAGCCTTCCGATCCCAGACCCTCGATCGTGATGATCGACGTGCCGGCGGCGTCGGCCGCCATGACGAGGCACGAGCAGACGAGGTCGTCGTCCATGATCACCGAGCACGACCCGCACTCACCCTGCTCGCATGCATCCTTGGTGCCAGCCATGCCGAGTTCCGTGCGAAGGATGCTGAGCAGGCTGGCTGGACCCTCGATGTCCACGGAGACGGCAACGCCGTTGACGATGAACGAGACGGTCATGCGAGGCACCGTTCCACGAGCCGGCGCGCCAGCACACCTGCCGCGTGGGTCCGATAGGCGGCAGTGGAGCGATGATCCGTGATCGGTCTGATCTCGCCTGCAACCATCGCAGCGATGCGATCGAGTACCTCGCCGGTGATGTGCGTTGCCTCGTTCAGCATGGCCTCGGTTCGCCGTGCACGGATGGGGGTCGGGGCTACCGATCCGAGGGCGATGCGGAACCCGTCGTCGCCGCGCATCACGAGGCAGCTGACCGTCGCGATCACCATGGCGTTGCGAACGCCGACCTTGGCGAATTCCTGGATCGCCGGGACATCGTCGGGAACCTCGACACCGACGATCAGCTCGTCGGGGGCGAGTGACGTACGTTTGACGCCGACGAAGAAATCGTCCCAGCGGATGGTTCGTTCCCCGCGATCCCGCGAGCGAGCGACGATCGACGCCTCGGCAGCCGCGATCCACGGCAGACCGTCTCCGGCGGGACTCGCTGTGGCGATGTTGCCCCCGATGGTGCCTGCCGAACGTATTTGGGGCGAACCGACGGTGCGGGCGGCCTGGGCGAGGCCACGGTGCTCGGAGTGCTCCAGCCGCTCCCATGTCACTCCCGAACCGATCCGACGGGGATCCATGCCGGCGAGGTCGCCGATCCTGCGCACGGACACCACCGAGGTCGGTCGATAGTGGGCGAGGTTGACTCCGACCATCAGATCCGTGCCGCCGGCGAGGGGCCGTGGATCGTCGAGGTCGGCCATGGCATCGAGCGCTTCGTCGACTTGGGTGGCGGCGATGAAGTCCATGGGGCGACGCTAGCCGGAAGCCGGCCCATTCGGAACACGCATCCGTGGTGGTGCGCCCCCGACGAGTCGGGTCGCGGACTCGTTGTGGTGGGCGATCAACTCTGGCACGTCGACACCCACGAGCGCGCCATCCTTCACGATGGGCCTGCCATGGACGTAGGAACGATCCACCCGCACCGGCGCCGCGAACACGACCGCAGCAACGGGATCGTGGAGAGCGCCTGCGTACTCGAGCCGGTCGAGCGAGATGGCGATGAAATCGGCGCATCGCCCGACCTCGAGGGCACCCAGATCGGGTCGACCCAACACGGTCGCTGAGCCACGCGTGGCGATGCGCAGCGACTCTCGAGCCGTCATCAAGGCGCCGCCACGGAGTGAGGGTGCCGCATCGAGCCGAGCGAGGAGCATCGCCTGACGCGCCTCGGCGATCATGTGGCTGCCATCGTTGCTCGCAGACCCATCGACCCCGAGCCCGAGTCGGACCCCCGCATCGACGTAGCTGCGGACCGGAGCGATGCCCGAAGCGAGCCGCATGTTCGACGAAGGGCAGTGGGCGACGCCAGTGCCCGCGGCCGCCATGCGGGCGATCTCCGCCGCGTCGACGAAGATCCCGTGCGCGTACCAGACGTCGCTGCCGACCCATCCCAGGTCCTCCATCAACTCCACGGGCCTTCGGCCGAACGTCTCGATGCAGAACCGCTCCTCGTCGTGGGTCTCGGCGACGTGGGTGTGGAGGTGGACGCCGTGGATCCGTGCGAGCTCGGCCGAGGCCCGCATGATCTCGGGGGTGACGGAGAACGGTGAGCACGGTGCGACGACGATGCGCGTCATCGCCCCTGGAGCGGGATCGTGGAATGCCTCGATGACCCGCTCGGTGTCGGTGAGGATCGCGTGCTCGTCCTCGACCACCGAATCGGGTGGGAGGCCGCCGGCACTCTCGCCGAGGCTCATGGATCCGCGCGAGCGTGGAACCGCATCCCCACCCCCGAGGCCCCGTCGATCTGGTCGTCGAGGCGCGCACCGTTGGGGAACAGATACTGATGGTCGGATGACGTCGTACACCCCGAGAGGGCGAGCTCACACAGGGCAAGGCGTGTCGCGATGCGCACGTCGTCAGGGGTCATGCGGGCCCAGATGGGGTAGAGCGTACGGAGCCAGCCGAAGAGACCGACGTCCTGGGCGCCGGGGACCGCGCGCGTCAGTGTCTGGTAGAAGTGGTGGTGCGTGTTGATGAGGCCGGGAAGCACGACGTGGCCCTTGGCGTCGAAGACCTCGTCAGCGGTGTCCGGCAGATCATCGGTGGTACCCACCGCGGTGATGAACCCGTCGACGGCGAACAGGCCACCATCGAGGATCTCGGTGTCGCCGTCGTCCATCGTCGCGAGGACGTGTGCGTTGCGAACGAGGAGGCTGCCCATCGATGCCCAATGTACCATTCGTGTGGGACGGGGCCGCGGGCCTGCGTGGTCTCGTCCGTATCATGAGGCTGCGAGCACACCCGCCTCGGTAGGGTGGGTGCTCGTCCGAACAGGGGTGCACCACCGCCGTGACCACGCAGTACCACCGACCGCTCACCCTCGATGATGCCGTTGCCCTCGCTGCACGACCCACGGCAGTGGTCCTCGGTGGCGGCACGTCGGTCGTACCGACCCTCGGCTCCGGTTCGTGGGAAGTCGTCGACCTCCAGGCGTTGGGCCTCACCGGCGTCTCGCGTGACGGTGAGGTGATGACCGTCGGTGCGATGACGACGCTCCAGGATCTCGTCGACACCGCTGGGATCGACCGGATCATTGTCGACGCAGCGGACCTCGAGGGGCCGAGCACACTTCGCGGCGTCGGAACCATCGGGGGAGTGGTGGGCGACGCGGATCGCGAGAGTCCGCTGCTCACGACACTGATGGCGATGGGGGCCCAGGTCGAGGTGGCGACCCTGGAGGGTCACGGATCGGTTCCGATCGATGACCTCGTCGGGGCCGGGGCCTCGCCCGAAGGTGCGATCATCACGGCGATCTCCTTCCCGGCCGACGGTGTCGGGGCCGCCGAGTGGACGGCACGCACGCCCAAGGACCGACCGATCGTCATGGCCGTTGCCCATCGTGCCCGTGGAGCACAAGCACGCCTCGCCCTCGCCGGGGTGGCTGATCGGCCGGTCGTCGTGGAACCCGGCACGCTCGATGATCTGGACCCACCGTCCGACTTCCGAGGATCGTCGGCGTATCGCCTACATCTCGCCGGTGTGCTCTCCGATCGGGTGCTCGCACGGATCGGGGGTCCGTCATGACGATCGACATCGTACTCAACGGCGAGTCGGTGACCCTGGCCTGTGCCCCACACGAGTCCTTGCGCACGGTGCTGCGACGGGCCGGTTTCCATTCGGTCCGCTTCGGTTCCGACACGGGGGAGACGGGCGCAGCCGGTGTCCTCGTGGATGGTGTCCTGGTCTCGGCGGATGTGATGCTTGCTGCCCAGGCAGATGGTCACGAGATCGAGACCGTCGAGGGCCTCGCCGGACCCAGGGAGATCCATCCCATCCAACAGGCCTTCATCGACACGGGCGCCATCCAGTCCGGATACTCGACGCCGGCGATGATCCTCGCGGCAAAGGCGCTGCTCGAACGCAATGCCAATCCCACCGAAGAGGAGATCCGCGACGCCTTGTCGGGTGTCCTCGATCGCGAAACGGGCTACCTGCGACCTGTGCACGCCGTGTCGCGGGCAGCAGCCCTGCTCCTCGGCGAGGAACCGGACCCGGTGGATCTCGTGTACCTCGATCGCCTCGAAGGGGCGAGCGGCTCGCACAGCGATCGGGACGACCTCCCACCGATCGCACCGAGGGTCGTCCCGAGCGATGACGTGCCCTCGACGCGAGTTGTCGGGCACGGTGCGGCGAAGACCGATGCGATCAAGCTGGTGAAGGGCAACGCTGCGTTCACCGACGACACCGACCTGTCCACTGCGCTCATCGCCAAGGTCCTCTACAGCCCCCACGCGCACGCCCGCATCGTCAGCATCGACGACTCGGCGGCGCGAGCCCTCCCCGGTGTGCGCGCCGTGATCCATCACGGCAACATCGAAAGGGTGCGGTACGCGTCGGGTGGTCAGAGCTACCCCAATCCGCTCCCGTATGACCAGGTCAGCTTCGACGACAAGGTCCGCTACGTCGGTGATCGGGTCGCGGCCGTGGCAGCCGACACCGAGGAGATCGCGATCGAGGCCATCGGGCTCATCGACGTCACCTACGAGGTACTCCCCGCAGTGTTCGACGAGAACGAAGCGATCGCCGAGGGCGCTCCGGTCATCCACGACGAGCCAGACATGGAAGGGGCACACGACGCCACCCGCAACATCGTCCACCACCTCGTGGCTGAGACGGGCGACGTCGAGGCTGCGCTCGAGGCGTCACCGCGTGTGTTCTCCGGAACCTTCCGCGTCCACCAGGTGCAACAGACCCCCATCGAACCCCACGTGGCGATCGCCGAGTGGGACAGCGACGAGCGCATGGTCATCACGACCTCGACCCAGGTCCCGTTCCACGTCCGGAGGATGGTGGCGCCGCTCCTCGGTATCCCCGTGCGCCAGATCCGCATCATCAAGCCCCGCATCGGCGGGGGCTTCGGCGTCAAGCAGGAGATGCTGATCGAGGACATCGTGGGGCACCTCACCATGGCGACCGGCCGTCGGGTGAGGCTCGAGCTCACCAGGGAGGAGGAGTTCGTCTCCTCGCGTACGCGGCATCCGCAGACGATCACGTTCACCTCCGGGGTCGATGCCGACGGCAAGCTCACGGCCCAACGGATGGAGATCGTCGCCAACACCGGCGCCTACGGGACCCACGGACTCACGGTCCAGATGGTGTCGGGTTTGCGCGGGTTGAGTTCGTACAACGCCCCTGTCAAGGCGTTCGACTGCAAGGTCGCGTACACGAACATCCCTGTGCCCGGCGCCTACCGCGGATACGGGGCGCCCCAGGCGCTCTTCGCCCTCGAAGCCCACATGGAGGACATCGCCCACGAGCTCGGGCTCGACGCGATCGATTTCCGGCGTAGCAACTGGACGGGTGTCGGGGATCCCATCGACATCGCTCCCCAGCTCGGGGAGGGGGACATCGAGGAAGGGGTGATGCCGATCATCACCTCCAGCGGTCTCGAGGAGGCCGTGCTCCAGGGGATGCGGGCGATCGACTGGCGCCGCCGCGAGGACCCAGCCTGGCGAACACCTCCCGATCGTCCCCACATCCGACGCGGGATCGGGTTCGCCATGTGCATGCACGGCACGGCGATACCCGGCCTCGACATGGGCGGTGCGAGTCTCAAGATCAACGACGACGGATCCTTCAACCTCCTCGTTGGCGCGACCGACCTCGGCACCGGATCGGACACCGTGTTGGCCCAGATCGCCGCAGAAGTGGTCGGTGTGGCCACCGAGGACATCGTCGTGTACTCGTCTGACACCGACATGACACCGTTCGACACCGGCGCCTATGCATCGAGCACCACGTACATCTCTGGCATGGCCGTCAAGCGTGCCGCCGAGGAGGTCAGGGAGCAGATCGTGGCTCGGGCATCACACCTCCTCGGCGTCCCGACCGGGGCGATCGACCTCCGCGACGGAGCCGCCTGGTCGAACGACGGGCAATCGGTGACCCTGGCGACGATCGCCCTGTCGTCGTTGCACCAGGAGGCGCAACACCAGATCATGGCGACGGCGTCGTATGTCTCCCCGGAATCCCCACCACCGTACGCCGGGCAGTTCGCCGAGGTCGAAGTCGACATCGAGACGGGTCAGGTGACGGTCGTGTCGCTCGTGATGGCGGTCGACTGCGGTGTCCCGATCAACCCCGTCACGGCCTCAGGACAGGTGGAGGGGGGCATGGTCCAGGCCCTCGGGTACGGCCACTGCGAGGAGATGGCCTACGACGAATCGGGACGCATGGTCAACGCATCGTTCGGGCCCTACAAGATCTACCGGGCGGACGAGATGCCCCACCTCGAGGCGATCCTCGTGCAGACCCTCGAGGAGAGCGGTCCGTTCGGTGCCAAGGCCATCGCCGAGATCCCCAAGGACGGCGTGGCCCCAGCCATCAGGAACGCGATCGTGGACGCGACCGGCGTCCGTATCAATGCCATCCCATTCACCCCCGAGCGGGTGTGGCGGGCGATCACCGCGTGATGGCGGCCATCGGCGAACACCAGATCCTCGCGGAACTCATGGATGCGGTCGATGGCGGCGATCCCGTGGCTCTGGCGACCATTGTGGCGACGGACGGCTCGGTGCCACGACATGCGGGGACCAAGATGGTGGTGCGTGCCGACGGTTCGATGCTCGGGACGGTCGGAGGAGGCAAGGTGGAGATCGCCGTGCGAACCGATGCGCTCGAGGCTCTGCGCCTGGGACGCTCCTCCACCCACCGCTACGTCCTCCAGGATCCCGAAGGCGGCGATCCCGGCGTCTGCGGTGGCATCATGACGGTCTACCTGGAGCCATACATGACCCCTCACACCGTGTACGTCATCGGAGCCGGCCACGTCGGTCGAGCCGTGGTCGATCTCGCCCACTGGCTCGGGTACCGGACCATCGTGGTCGATGATCGGTCCGAGCTCGTGTCCGAGGACGCCATGCCGAACGCCGACATCCGGTTCGCCGGTGCGGTCCCGGACGCGCTCGATGCCCATCCCGTGACGCACCAGACCTCGATCGTCGTGGTGACGCGCAGCCACGAGCTCGACGCGGCCATCACGCCGCTGTTGGTTGCAACACCAGCGCCGTACATCGGTGTCATGGGGAGCAAGCGGCGATGGGAGGTCACCACTGACGCCCTGCGTTCGGACGGCATGCCAGAAGAAGCCCTCTCGCGGATCCAGAATCCCATCGGCATCGACATCGGGGCCGAGAGCGTCGAGGAGATCGCCGTTTCGATCCTCTCCGAAGTGATCGCCTTCAACGCGCGGACCGATTGATGGGGTTGTTCGACGATCGCCTCGTCGTCGTACGGGGTGCGGGCGACCTCGGAACGGGCGTAGCGTGGCGTCTCGCACGAGTCGGGTTCCCCGTCGTCGCCCTCGACCTCGCGCGTCCTCGTGCCGTTCGCAGGACGGTCGCGTTCGCCACGGCGTTGCTCGAAGGGCACATCGAGGTCGATGGGATCAGCGCACGTAGGGTCGATGAGCCAGCCGACGCCGTCGCTACCGCGACGGCTGGCGAGGTAGCGGTGCTCGCAGCGGAAACGCTCCCGACCTTCCCGACACCCGCGTCGGTGGTCGTCGATGCCCGACTCGCCAAGGAGGTCCTCGACACGTCGATCGAGCAGGCCCCCTTCGTCGTTGCGCTCGGTCCCGGCTTCGTGGCGGGCACCGACTGCCACGCGGTCGTCGAGACCATGCGAGGTCATCGTCTCGGATCCGTGATCTGGGACGGGGTCGCCCACCCGAACACCGGCGTCCCCGGAGAGTTGGGTGGGGTCACGGCTCGTCGGGTGCTGCGGTCCACGGGCGCCGGTGACGTTCGCTGGCAGGTCGGGTTCGGCGATGCCGTCACGGAAGGCGACACGATCGGCCATGTGGGATCGGTCCCGGTCATCGCCACTCTCACGGGGACGGTCCGGGGCCTGATCGCCCCCGGACCCGTCGCTGGCGGCGACAAGATCGGCGACATCGATCCCCGGGCCCTCGAAGGGGCCATCGACCACATCTCGGACAAGTCGCTCGCGGTGGCTGCCGGTGTGCTCGAGGCGATCCTGGTATGGCTCGGTGGCGTGGAGCCATGAGTCCTCGCCTGGTCGACCGGCTCGGCCTCGGGAGTCGGGAACTCGTCGCCATCGTGGGTGCAGGCGGGAAGTCGACGATCCTTGCTCGCATCGGACGCGAGTGGGCTGCATCGGGTGCAGCGGTCGTCGTCACCACCACCACGAAGATGGGTGCCGATCAGGCCACGGAACCATCGGTGTTCTCGTCCGATCCTCGCACGATCATCGATGCCGTCGAACCGGGCACATCGCTCTTCGTCGCTGCGGCACGGGATATGGAGAAGGTGACGGGCCTCGCACCAGAGGTCGTGACGGCAGTGCACGCATCGCCAGGCGTCGATGCCGTGGTGGTCGAAGCCGACGGTGCCCGCTCACGTCTGATCAAGGCCCCCGCTCCCCACGAGCCGGTGGTGCCTGCCGGTTCGACGACGGTGATCGTGGTCGCCTCGTTGGCTGCGCTCGGAAGACCGATCGACGAGGTTGCCCACCGACCCGAGCGCGTCGCTCGGATCGTCGGCGCAGCGCCTTCAGCGGAGCTGACCCCGCATTACATGGTCGGCGTCCTGACCCACGCCGACGGAGGGCTGTCTCGAGTGGCGGACACGACGAGGGTGGTTGATGGCGCTGGTCGCTCCCACCGAGGAGGATGCGATGGCGGCCGATGCGGTTCGTGACGCGCTCGAGGCCCACCCGCGGGTCGAGCGCGTCGTGGTCGTTCCGTGGTGACGATCTACGGCGCCTCGGGCACCAGGGCATTGGTGCCCCTGGCGAGATAGCGGCCGTCGCCGACGCCGCCGACGAACGCTCCCGCTTCGACGATGACGGCCCCGCGGAGGAGGACGGTGTCGATCGCCCCGCCGATCTGGACGCCTTCGAAGACCGAATAGTCGAGGTGCATGTGGTGGGTGTCGACCGAGATCGTATGTGATGACGTCGGGTCGTAGATGACGATGTCGGCATCGGAGCCCGGGGCGATCGTTCCCTTGCGCGGGTACAGCCCGGAGAGCTTCGCCGGTGTCTCGGAGGTCACCTCGACCCACCGCGTCAGGGGTATCCACCCCTCCACGACGCCCTGGTAGACGAGGTCCATCCGGTGCTCGACGACGCCGAGGCCGTTGGGGATCCGTCGGAAGTCCCCGCGCCCGGCCTCCTTCTGCTCCCACGTGAACGGGCAGTGATCGGTTGCGACCACGTCCATCCGGCCCGATGCGATCCCGGCCCACAGCGCAGCCTGGTGGCCCTCCGAGCGGTGCCGAAGGGGAGGTGAGCACACGAACTTGGCGCCCTCGAATCCACCGGGGACGTCCTCGACGGCGAGCCAGAGATACTGGGGGCACGTCTCGGTGAACACCGGTAGCCCTCGATCCCTCGCAGCGACCGCCTCGGCGAACGCGTCCTGGGAGGAGATGTGGACGATCACGAGGGGGCATCGGGCGATCTCCGCCAGGGCTGCCACCCGGTGCACCGCTTCGGCCTCCATCGCTGCGGGCCGAGTGAGCAGGTGGTTGATGGGGTCGGTGTCGCCCCGTTCCACGGCCTGGTCGCGTAGTGCATCGATCGCAATGCCGTTCTCGGCATGCATCATGATCGTGGCACCGACCGATGCTGCCGCCTGCATGGCTTCGAGGATCTGGCGGTCGTCCGACAGGTTGACTCCCGGGTAGGCCGTGAACAGCTTGAAGGTCGTGACGCCCTCGTGCATCATCTCGGCGAACTCGTCGAGGGTGCCCGCGTGGACGTCGGTCACCATCATGTGGAACCCGTAGTCGATGGCCGCCTTGCCCTCGGCCCTGCGTTTCCACGTGGCCAGGCCCTCCCGGAGGGTCGAGCCCCTCGTCTGGCCCGCGTAGTCGACGATGGTCGTCGTCCCGCCCATTGCCGCGGCGATGGTGCCGGTCGTGTAGGTGTCGGACGAGACGGTGCCGGACACCGGGAGTTCCATGTGGGTGTGCATGTCCACGCCGCCGGGGATCACATACCGCCCGGAGGCGTCGATCACACGATCGAATCCCTCCCGATCGACCGTACCCGGAGCGACGACGCCGGTGATGTGCTCGCCGTCGATGAGGACGTCGGCATCGCTGGCCGCAGCCGCCGTGACCACCGTTCCGTTGGCGACGAGTGTTCTCATGGGCTCCCTCCGTGACCGAATCGGGTGCGTCGTGCGACGTGGGTCACGGGTTCGCCAACTCCGGGGCCTGGATCCTCGTGCCGGCGTCGGTGGCTGTCGGGAGCTCCGGCATCGAGTCGTTGAGCCCCTTCCACAGCGTGTACATGATCGCCGCCGGAAGCAGTGAGACATCGCCGTCGTGCCCGCCCTGTGTGGCATCTGCCGACACGAACCCGAGGTCCTCGTCGAAGGTGGCGCGGAGCGCCGGACCCTCGTACCCGACCGAGCCGTTGATCGACAAGCGATGGGTGCTGCCGCCGAAGCGGCCGAGGACCGTCACCGAGTCGGCGTCACTTCGCACCATGAACGCATTGGCCTCCTCGGCGAGGAACTCGCTGTCATCGAGATACAGGCGTGGCTTGTCGATGTAGGGCGTACCCGATGTCGGACAGGCCGTCACGCAGTTGCCGCATTCGTTGCACAAGTCGGTCAGCACGGCGATCTGGTACGGCTGGTCGACGCCGAAATGCTCGGTACCCGTACGGGTGAGCACGCCTCCGTTCGATGCGAAGGTCGGGAGGTCCGCGGACACCGCCTCGCTGCGGTAGGTCATCAGGGCGATGTTCGGGCACACGCCGACGCACAGGCTGCAGATGGTGTCACAGTCGACGCACCGGCTCGCTTCCTGCTGAGCCTCCTCCGCCGTGTACACGAGCGCCGTCTCGGAGAAGTCGTTGCGTACCGACAGGGGTGTGAACCTCGTGGGTACCCGATACTCGCGCCTCGCCCTCCTCATGACGAGAGCGGCGGTGTCGTCGCTGGCAACGACGGGCCGACCGTTGGTTGGCACCGTGCCGCCCATCGCCGTGATGATGGCTGCCGCAGCCGCTTTGCCGTCGGCGGCCGCCTTGACGATCGATGAGGGACCATCGGCTGCGACGTCGCCACCTGCATGCACACCGGGGATCGAGGATTCCAGGGTCGTCGGGTCCACCTCGATGTAGCCCCGTGACGTGAGCGCAGGGATGTCGGTCCCGAAGAAGTCGAGCATCGAGTGCTGGCTGATCGCGAGGATCAGGGTGTCGAGCGGTATCTCGAACTCGGAATCGGGAATGTCGTGGGGGATCTTGCGACCGGATGAGTCACGATCGCCCTGGTACTCGGTCCGGGTGGCGATCAGGCCCCGTAGCTCACCTTCCTCGACGTGAAGGGCTGCCGGATTGGCGTGCTCCGCGATGCGGACGCCTTCCTCGATGCATCCATGGATCTCCTCGGGATCCGCTGGCATCTGGTCGGTCGAGCGGCGGTAGATGATCGTTACTTCGTCAGCGCCGACGCGCAGAGCGGACCTTGCGCAGTCCATTGCGGTGTCGCCAGCTCCGACCACGCCGACGCGAGCCCCGATCGGCACGGGTCGATGCTCGCGGACGCTTCGCAGGAAGGTCAGGGCGTCGAGCACGCCGTCGGCGTCCTCCCCTGGGTAGCCGAGGAACTTGGGGAGCTGTGCTCCGACGGCGATGAACACCCGCTCGTAGCCATCGTCACGCAGGTCCTCGATCGTGAAGTCCGTACCCGCTGTCTGGCCGTAGCGGACCTCGACGTCGAGCTCCTCGAGGATCGCCATGTCCTTGTCGATCTCGAACTGCGGCAAGCGGTACTCGGGGATTGCACCACCGACCATGCCCCCGGCGTACGGATGAGCCTCGAAGACGGTGACGTCGATCCCTGCGAGGGCGAGTTCCTGGGCAGCCGAGATGCCAGCGGGTCCTGCGCCGATGATCGCGACCTTCCTCCCCGTCGGCGCGACGCGCTCCGGGGTTCGAGGCCAGGTCTCGTGCGACATGATGAATCGCTTCATGTCCCTGATCGCCAGGGGTTGGTCGAGGTGCGTCCGGATGCAGGTGGTCTCACACAGGTGGTCACAGACGCGCCCGAGGATCGCTGAGACCGGGTTGTCCCCGCGGGTGATCTCGACGGCATCGTCGAATCGTCCCTCCCTCACGGCGCGCATGTACGCCGGTACGTCCTGGTCCACCGGGCATTCGTCGACGCACGGTGCCTCGATGCAATCGAACAGATGCAGATCGCGTGGCGTCTTCGAGGCGTGCGTACGGAACGAGTCCATGCGGTAACGCCACTCGGAGCGCACCGTGTCGGCGTAGGAGCGAAGGTTGACGATGGTCAGCGCCCTCATCGCGAGCACCGCGAGGGTGGACGCGTCGTGTTCGGAGTACCCGTGTTCCACTGCCCAGCGATCGACGATGACGGGGACCGGCTCGTCACCGAGTGCGCCGATTCGCTCGGCCAGAGCGGCCGCGTCGGTGGTGGTGAGGGTCGGCGCATCGGTGTCGTGCTCGGTCAGGGACCGCATCAAGGCGGCGAACCCCCGCATCGAATCCTCCGCCACGGCCGTGCGGCCGATGAAGTCCGGGAGGCTCGTGGCCCGTGCCGCATCGAGGTGACGTTCCAGTTCCTCGATGTACTGGGGCATCCTGAGGTATCCACCGGTCTTGAGGAGGTCGGAGCACACCGTGATGGTGGTCATGCCCGAGCGCAACAGGTCCGACACGTTGAAGGCATCCGCGCCACCGGCGAACGACATCAGCATCGAACCATCGAACTCTTCGGCGAGGCGGAGGGCGAGGTTGGTGGTCACGGCGTGCAACGCCCGACCGGACATGTACATCATCTCGTCGTCGGGGAAGGTCGTTCGGTGATTCTCCACCTCCAGCGTGTTCGAGAGCTTCACACCGAAGGTCAGGCCCTTCGCGTCGGCAATCGACCTGAGGTTGTGGAACATCGGGACGGCGTCCACCCACTTCAGGTCGTGTCCGAAGGCCTCGTCGGGTATCACGATGTCCTTGAAGCCGAGCTCGTCGTTGACGATCGAGCGAACGGTCCCAGCTCCGAGCAGTGTCGGATTGCACTTCACCGACGTGTGCAAGTCCCGCTCGTTCATCAGGTACGTCGTGATCTGCTCGATCTCCTCGGGCGGACAGCCGTGCATCGTCGACAGCGTGATCGTGTTCGACATCTCAGCGGGAATGTCGATGTCGCGAATCGCCGGGTATCGATCGGCCACGATCTCGATGTACGGCTCGAGGTATCCCGAGGCATCGCGCATCACATCGAGGTACCACTGGACATTCGGTTCGAGGATCCCAGCCATGTCGTACCCGACGCTCATGTTGAACACCATGCCCGGTGACGCCCCGGGGAAGCCGAGCGCGTGGTGCAGGGCATGGATGAGCACCCAGGCCCGCAGGTACTCGTCGAAGGACTCGTGGACCTTCAGCTCCTGGGACCACTCGACGTTGTATCCCTCATCCTCGAGATCGATGCATGGCTTGTTGATGTCGAGCTCATCGAGGGTCTGGATCGTCTTGAGCTCGATGAACCGCGCACCCACGAGCCACGACACCACGATGTTCTGCGCCATCTGCGTGTGTGGCCCGGCTGCGACACCGAACGGCGTGTCGAGCATCATGTCGTAGTTCGGCTGGCGGAATCGGTGGGCATCGTTCGGCACGAAGAACGCCTTGCGGGGAATACCGAAGATCGAGTCCTTCTCTTCGAGCTCGGTGAACACCCAATGCGTCAGCTGCTCCATCGAGAGGGGTTGGAATCGGTCCGACACGGCTGTCTCCCTTCGCCTAGAGGCGTGCATGCAGGCGTACGGCCTGCTCGCGGGCCTTCGCCCTGATCTCGTCCGCATCCACACGCGTCGGTTTGCCCTCGGCGTACACGGTCTCACCGTCGACCTCCACCCGGACGGGACGGATACCGGGCGTGAATGCGATGTGCCACGGGTCCATCGGGTCGTACGACCACGTCACGACGTCGTCGCGTGCGCCGGGTACGAGGTCCCATCCGTTCTCGAGCCAGGACCAGGCGAGGTCGGGACCCACGGTCACGTCCTGGGAACGGTGCATCACGTAGGCGAGCCGGAACGACTCGATCATGTTGGCGCCGATCCCGTCGGTGCCGAGGGCGACGGGATTCGAGAAGCGATACGGTCGTGCGTAGCCGACGCCGTTGTTGAGGTTCGACCGAGGATTGTGGAGCACGGTGCCGCGTAGGTCGTGGTCGTCTGCCAGGTGGACGCAGTGGCTCAGCAACCACGAATCGTTCGTGAGGCCTTCGAGGCGCCGCGGCGCGTCGATGTCGCCGGGGCCCTCGGCAACGTGGATGTGGACGCCGACGTCATAGTCCTCGGCAAGGGCGGCAGCGGCAGCGAGCGTGTCATCGGTGCATGTGAACGATGCGTGGACACCGACGAGACCAATGCCCCCGTCGGCGAGGAACCGTCGATTCTCCTCGAGACCCCGACGTGCTCCGTCGGCCCCATGGCGGTCCGTCACCCCGTATGCGGGGATGACGCGCACGCCGACTTCGGCGCAGGCATCGGCGATGACGGTGAGTGAGCCCTCGATGGCATTGGGGGTCTCGTTGTGGTCGATGATGGCGGTGGTGCCGGACTCGAGGGCTTCGAGGGCGCCGAGCTTCGCTGACCAATGGAGCATCTCGAGGTCGAGGGCTGCGTCGAGGCGCCACCACACCTGTTCGAGGATCTCCTGGAAGTTCGTGGCCACCGCGGGTGGTGGCGGCATGCCCCTGGCCAGTTCCGAGTAGAGGTGGTGGTGTGCACACACGAGTCCCGGGGTCACTGCACTCACTTGGACATCGCCTCCCTGGGTCGTTGCACCCATGGTACGCGCTCTGCGCGTTCCGTTCCTGTCGTGGGTGCGGTTGCGCATCCGGTTCGGATCGCGCTTCTGGTTGAATGGCCCGATGGACACAGCCTCGTTCATCCGTGCGCTCCCGAAGGCCGAGTTGCATCTCCACATCGAGGGCACGCTCGAACCCGAGATGATGGTTGCCCTCGCGGAGCGGAACGGGATCGCACTGCCATTTGCGTCGGTGGACGAGGTTCGGGCCGCGTACGAGTTCACCGATCTCCAGTCGTTCCTCGACATCTACTACCAGGGGGCGGCGGTCCTCGTGACGGAGGATGACTTCCACGATCTGATGCTGGCGTACCTCGAGCGTGCCAATGCCGACGGGGTGCGCAGGGCCGAGGTCTTCTTCGATCCCCAGACCCACACCGCACGCGGGATCGGTTTCGAGGTCTTCATGCCGGGTTTCCTGAGGGCGATCGATGAGGCGACGCACCGGTGGGGCATGTCCGTCGGTCTCATCATGTGCTTCCTGCGACACCTGCCCCCCGGTGACGCCCTCGCCACCTGGGTGGAATCGGAGCCCTATCGCGGCGACCTCCTCGGGGTCGGCCTCGATTCCTCGGAGGTCGGCTTCCCCCCAGAGCTGTTCGAGGGTGTATACGACCGGGCGCGTGCGGCCGGTCTGCATGTCGTTGCCCACGCAGGGGAGGAGGGCCCGTCCGAGTACATCACCGGTGCCCTCGACCATCTCGGCGTCGAGCGCATCGACCACGGCGTGCGGTCCGAGGACGACCCCGGCGTCGTGCAACGGCTCGTCGACGAACGTGTGCCGCTCACGATGTGTCCGTTGTCGAACGTGAAGCTCCGGGTGTTCGACGCCATCGAGTCCCACAACATCAAGCGCCTACTCGATGCCGGTGTGGTGGTGACCGTCAATTCGGACGATCCCGCCTACTTCGGCGGCTACGTGGTCGACAACTACCTCGCCCTCGCAAAGGGCCTGGATCTGTCGCGAGCCGACCTGGTCGCACTCGCCGGGAACTCGATCGTGGCATCGTTCCTGCCCGCAGAGGCCAAGGCTGAACTCCTCGAGCAGTTGTCCGCCGTCGACGCGTGACGGCCAGTGTGATGTATCGCCCTGACATCGAACTACTCGATCCCGAGGCCCTACGCGCTCTCCAAACGGAAAGGCTCCGAGATCTCGTTGCGCGGCTGCGGTCCTCGGAGGCCCCGTACTGGCATCGCAAGCTCGAGGGGATCGGTTCGGTCGAATCCCTCGAGGACCTGCCGGCCCTGCCGTTCACCCACAAGCAGGAGTTCCGCGATGCGTTCCCGTACGGGATGGTGGCGATCCCGATGGACAGGGTCGTGCGGATCCACGCATCATCCGGGACGTCGGGGAAGCCGACGATCGTCGCCTACAGCGCCAACGACGTAGGGGTGTTCGCACAGGTGAACGCCCGATCGCTGTCGGCTGCAGGCGGCGGACCCGGCGACATCGTCCATGTCGCCTACGGGTACGGCCTGTTCACCGGCGGTCTCGGCCTGCACTACGGCGTCGAAGAGCTCGGCGCCGTTGCCGTGCCGGCGTCAGGGGGAAACCCCGGCTTCCAGGTCCAATTGCTGGCCGACGCCGGAGCTACGGGGCTCGCATCGACCCCGTCGTTCGCACTGCTCCTCGCCGAGCGAGCCACCGAGCTCGGGGTCAAGGACGCCATCGGTCTGCGGTGGGGCATCCACGGGGCAGAGGCGTGGTCCGAGGAACTGCGAACGAAGGTCGAGGAGGCGTGGGGTGGCGGCTATTCGGCGTGCGACATCTATGGACTGTCGGAGGTCATCGGTCCGGGCGTGGCGGCTGAGTGCCGGGAGAACAAGGGTGGCATGCACATCTTCGAGGATCACTTCTATCCCGAGGTCGTCGACGTGGTCACCGGCGAACCTGTCGCCGACGGGGAGGCAGGCGAACTGGTCATCACGACGTTGACGAAGGAGGCCCAGCCCGTCATCCGGTACCGCACGAGGGACATCACGCGGTTCCTTCCGGGGCCGTGCCCGTGCGGGCGGACGAGTCGGCGGATCGGCAGGCTCGAGGGTCGTGCGGACGACATGTTGATCATTCGTGGCATCAACGTGTACCCGAGGACGATCGAGGCCGTGCTGATGGACGATCCCGATCTGGGATCGAACTACGCCATCATCATCGATCGGCGAGGTCCCCTGCCCGAGGTCGTCGCCAGGGTCGAGGTCGCAGAGCAGGCACATTTCGAGCATGCGTCGTCGATCGCGGACCGCCTCCAACGGCGACTCGCCGAGACGGTCCGTCTGCGCATCACCGTCGAAGTCGGGCGGCCGGGGAGCATCCCGAGGGCCGAGCTCGGCAAGGCCCGTCGCGTTTTCGAGCAGACATCCGAGGTCGATCCGCTGGCTCGAGCGTGAACCACGCCGATGGTTCGATTACCGTGGTCGTGACACATGGACCCCGGAACGGAGAGACCCCATGGACATCACGAACCTCGTCCTCGCGATCTCGGGAGTCATTGCTCTGATCCTCGGCGTGTGGGCCCTCATCGACCTGTGGCGCGGCCCCTACACGGTGGTCGCCAAGATCGGGTGGACGTTCGGCATCCTGATCATCCCGATCATCATGTCGGTCGTCTATCTCGTATCCCGTCCCAGCAGTCGGCTCCAGCAGAGCCAGTACGAGGTCAACGAGTCACCTGAGGAGATCGCTCGGAAGTACGGTCACGACGGGAACCTCTGACCTCGGCCTTCCCAGCGGTCAGGCACCGTGTTGGGTTCAGGCGACCGGAACACCACCGAGATCGTCGATGAGGGGGCTGATCCACTCGGCACCCATCCGTAGCAGCTCGGGATCGTCGTTGAGCACGGGAAGGTGGAGGCACTCCACCTGATCCTTGACCTTGTCGATCGTGTACCCGATGTCGAGCTGTGTCTCGTGGTTCTCGGTCACGAATCCGATGGGCGCGAACACGATCGCTCGGGCTCCGAGCGTGATGAGGTTCTTGGCTGCCTGGTCGACGTCGGGCGTGGTCCACTTGCCCGGAACCGGATGATTCATCCACGCAGGGGTCATGAGTGGGAACCGCTCGATGAGGCGCTCCTGCATGGCGTAGTACAGCGCCGTGCTCTCGCGGACCCCTGTCTCCTGGCCCTTGGACTCGAGCGGGCAACCGTGGAGGCACAGGGCGACACCGATCTGGATCGGCGCGTATTGATCGAGGAGCGGGGTGATGCCGTCGACGATCTGGTCGGCCATGCGCTGTTGGAACTCCGCACGCTCCCAGAACGATGGGAGGTATCGCATGTCCCTGACCCATTTTCCGTTCGCCGAGAGAGCTTTGTTGATCTGCTCGAGTACGAGACCGCTCGTGTACACGGAATCGACGACCAGCCAGGGGTAGACGACCACCTTGTCGAAACCGTCCGCTTCGATCTGGGCGAGCACCTCGTCCGGTAGGAAAGGCTCGACGAAGTTGAACGTCTTGTAGACGGCGATGGCATCCCCGTACCGGGCCTTGAGGTTGGACTCGATGCCCGCGCGTTGGCGTTCGAAGATGTCGTTGTGCGGCGAGTGGTAGTGATTCGCGGCGTGCCACTCCTTGCGTTGCTGACGTTCGAGGCGACGCGAGAGATAGGGGATGGCGAAGTCGGGGAACTTGATCGATTTCGACACCAGCAACCGGAAGGACCGTTCGTTGTATTCGGCGAACTCGTCGTAGTGCTCGATCTCGCCGTATCCGGTCAACAGCACGGCAACTCGTTCGCCCATTCCGTTCCTCCAGGGTTTGACATCCATCTCCGTGATGTGCCCATCACGTCGTGTCAGGAGTATGGCGCACTCGGGGGCCTTCCCCGACGGTGGTGTCCTCGGGATGCGGTACCGTTCCGCCATGCCGAGCCCAAAGCTCCTCGAACTCCGCGACACCGACCTGCCATCCGGTCTCGGCGGCAAGGTGGAAGGCCTCAGGTGGCTCGCTGCACACGGCTACCCGATCCCTCCCACTCGTGTACTGGTGAACCCCAGTCGCCATCGCAGGGCCAACCTCACGGCGCTCGCGCCAAGGCTCGATGGCCAACGCGCCTACGCCGTACGATCTTCAGCCAATGTCGAGGATGGCGGCAACACGTCGTATGCAGGCCAGTTCGCCTCGTTCCTCGACGTTCGCGGCGTCGAGGAAGTCGCCGATGCTGTGGCGGCCGTCGTCGCATCTGCCGATGACGCGGGGATCGCCGCGTACCGGGCGCATCAGGGCGATGAGCGCCCGATCGAGATGACCGTCATCATCCAGGACATGGTGCAGCCGTCGGTGTCCGGTGTCGCCTTCTCGAAGAATCCGACGACGGGTCTGACCGAAACCGTGGTGGAGGCCGTCGAGGGGAGCGGCGAACTTCTCGTGGCCGATGGGGCGACGCCCGATCGCTGGTTGCATCGGTGGGGAGATTTCATCGAGCAACCATCCCACGGCGCGCTCGAGTCGGCCACCGTTCGCTCGATCATCGCTGCCGTGACCGAGATCGCCGATCAGTTCGGCGATCCGGTCGACCTCGAATGGGTATACGACGGTGCCCGATTGTGGTGGGTGCAGATCAGGCCGATCACGGGTCTCGAGGATGTGACGATCTACTCGCGGCGTATCGCGAAGGAGGTCATGCCGGGGCTCATCAAGCCGCTCGTCTGGTCGGTCAACGTGCCCATGGTCAACGAAGCGTGGATCGAGCTCTTTCGGGAAGCGCTCGGCGAGGTGGAGTTGGAGCCCGACGACCTGGCCCGATCCTTCGCCTACCGCTCGTACTTCAACATGACGGCCATCGGGGAGATCTTCGAGGTCCTCGGCATGCCCCGCGAGTCGCTCGAACTCCTGCTCGGGCTACCGGCGGGATCCGAGCAGCCGACCTTCGCGCCATCGGCCGCCACGATGCGCAAGCTCCCGCGGATGCTCGCGATGGCCCTCCGCAAGGCACGCTACGGGGGTGAGATCCGTCGCGAGCTCCCAGAGCTCGAGAGCGAGTACGCGAGGTACGGCGAAGCCGACCTTGCCACCATCTCCGATGCTGGATTGATGGCAGACATCGACGACCTTCGTCGCATCGGTGTCCGGTCGGCGGGGATCAACGTCGTGACGCCGCTGCTCGCAAACGCGTACGGGGCGCTCATGAGGGCACAACTGCGTCCCTACGGATTGACCCTTGCCGATGTCGATCTCCTCACGGAGGGCATGGACGACGACCACAACCTCGATCCCAATCCCCATCTCGATCGCCTCGCGGAGCGGGTAGCAGCCCTCGACGAGTCCGAACGAGAAGCCATCGGCCGCGATGGTTACGAGGCCGTGCCGGATGACCTGCGCGTCGAGATCGATGGCTTCCTCGACCGATTCGGCCACTTCAGCGATTCGGGCAACGACTTCTCGGTGGCTCCGTGGCGTGAGATGCCGGACACGGTGGTCAGGATGATCGCTTCGCGGAGTGCAGCCATGCGAGCGACGGACCGGGTCCATTGGCGGACCGCCGAGATGGTGATGCCCGTGTGGCGGCGTCCGCTCACCAGGATGATCCACGCGAGGGCCACGACCTTCATGCGATACCGGGACGAAGTGTCCTCGCTGTACACCTACGGCTATGGGCAGTTCCGGCGGTACTTCCTCGAGGTGGGCAGGCGCCTGACCGAACGCGGCGTGCTCACCAGCCCCGATGACGTCATGTACCTCACGATCGACGAGCTCCGGTCGGCATTCCTCGACGGCGATGATGGAACGGCTACGGACCTCGTCGCCGTGCGTCGGCAGGAGATCGATGAGGTCGCGGATCTGGTGATGCCGGACATCATCTTCGGGGACGACTTCGTGCCGGGGGTCGGTGACGTCGGGGACGCGACGACGTGGAAGGGGACGCCGACATCGCGCGGCACGCACCGAGGCACCACGAGGGTCGTTCGGGGCATCGCCGACTTCGATCGGGTCGAGGACGGCGACATCCTCGTCATCCCGTTCTCCGACGTCGGGTGGACGCCATTGTTCGGCAGGGCGGGTGCCGTCGTGGCGGAGTCCGGGGGCATGTTGTCCCACAGCTCGATCGTGGCACGCGAGTACGGCATTCCGTGTGTGGTCTCGGTGGCCGGCGCCATGGGGATCCCGGATGGCGTGCCAGCGGTCGTGGACGGGTACCGCGGCCTCGTCGCCCTCGAGGACCGGACATGAAGCTGCGTATCGCGCTTGGCGCCGCAGTTGTCGGCTATCTCGCCGGGTCGGTGTCGTTCGGCCGGATCGTCGGGCGCGTCGCCGCTCCCGACGAGGACGTGACCCACACCACCCTCGAACTGCCGGGGGGATCGACGCTCGAGTACGAAGGGGTGAGTGCGACCTCGATCGCCGCACGCTCCGGGCCGGGTTGGGGCATGCTCACCGGAGGGCTCGACATGGCGAAGGCGTTCGCTCCCACGTGGTACGCCAAACAGCGGTGGCCGGAAGAGCCGTATGCTGCCATCGTCGCCACCGCTGCCATTGCCGGCCACAACTACCCGATATACCACGGATTCAACGGGGGTCGGGGCATGGCCCCGTTCTTCGGAGGGATGCTGGCGATCGATCCCAAGGCCGTGCCGATCACCAACCTCGCAGGCATCGCGATCGGCGTCGGGGGGTTCCAGGACATGGTCGTGGCATACACCGCTGGCATGTGGCTGACCATTCCCTGGTTCGTCTGGAGGAGGCGACCGGCCGAGGCTGCCTATGCCCTTGCGGCCAACGTGCTGTTCAACTTGGCATCCCGTGGAGAGCTCGGGGCGTACCGCGAGAAGCGGAAGAGCGGTGAGCTCGCAGCGATGCCGTCCGTTCGCGACTTCCTGGGGTCCTACGGCACCATGACGGGTCGTGGGGCCGGCGGTGAGGCGACGGCGTCCGATCAGGCTTCATCGTCGTAGCGGTCCACTCCCGGGTGTCCCGTCGTCATCGGGTGATGCCCACACCTCCGCCACGGCGTCGGCTGCGAGAGCTTGACCGGCCTCCTCGTACAGGTTGCGGGCGACGTCGACGCCTGCATCCCTCAACTCGGCCACCTGATCGCGGTAGCGGGCGATCGCAGCGATGCGGGCATGGGGGAGGAACGTTTGGACCCGTCGGATGCACTCGAGGTTCGCCTCCTGGCTGTTCATCGCCGCAAAGACCAGTTCGACCTCCGGATGGAACCTGAACCGTTCCCAGAAATCCAAGTCGAGAGCATCGCCACGCACCACCGATCGGCCGGCACGCAACTGGGCATCCACGACCTCGCGACTCCGGTCCACCCCGACGACGCTCCCTCCCCTCACGGAGACGAGCTCGTCGTACGCCCCTTCGCCGATGCGTCCCATGCCGAAGATGAGGACACGGGCCCAGCCGCAATCGACCACGGCGTCGTCGATCTGGATCGGTCGTCGCTCGAGCTTCGCCAGGGGAGCGGACCATCGCTCGTAGAGGCGATACCGGTTCCCGTCTGCCCACGACGCGCCGATGAAGGATCCGGCAACCGCAACGGCGACCGTCGAGACCCAGTCCTGCGTGATGTACCCGGCAGACACCGCGGCCGCACCGACGATGAGGCCGAACTCCGAGTACGTCGAGAGGGTGAGGGCCGAGTGGAGGCTCGTGCGCGACCGGAGCCGGAATCGGGTGAACAGCCACAGGAATGCACCGGTGCGCAGTGGTGCCGCCACGAGCAGTGCCACACCGATGATCCACGCCTCGAGGGGTGGGGTTCCCGCGAGACCGATCGACAGGAAGAACCCCACGAGGAAGAGATCCTTGAATCCGAGGAGGGTGGCCGACATCTCGCTCGCGCGTGGATGTCCCGACAGCATCAGACCCGCGACGAGCGCACCGAGGTCCGGTTTGAGTCCGACGGACTCGAACACGCCGGCACCCAGCGCCACCGCCATCGTGATGCCGAGCAGGACCAGTATCTCGCCGTGGCCGGCTCGATCGAGCATCCACCACGCAACGGGCCTGAAGATGATGAAACCCGGGATGAGCAGGAGGGCCCACGGCGACGGCCAGCCGTCCCCGGTCGCGACGAGGAACGCGACCGCGAAGAGGTCCTGGAGCACGAGGACGCCGATGGACAGGCGACCGGACAGGGATCGCGTCTCACCGGCTCGTTCGAGCGTCTGGACGGCGAAGACGGTCGATGCGAACGACAGGGCGAAGCCCACCACGGCTGCGGACCGCAGATCGAGATCCGAGGCGAGGGGAAGGCCGAGGGCACCGGCTCCGAAGAGCACCGAACCGTAGATGACCGTGGCGCCCACGCTGAACGCTGAGGTGGTCGCCCACACCGCTGGTTTCGCCAGCGTCGCGATCTGGAGCTTCAGACCGACGCCGAAGAGCAAGAGGAGGACCCCGATGTCGGCGATCCAGTCGATGGCCTCGGACGATTCCATGCCGAAGGCGTGCAGGACGAATCCGGCGATCAGGAACCCGACCAGCGGAGGTAGCTTCACTGCCCTCGCCACGAAGCCCAGGGCTAGGGCGACGAGCAGCAGCGGGACCTCCATCGGGGCATTATCGCAGTCGTGGCCGTGGTACCGGTGAGCTCCGTGCCCACTGCGACGCACCCAGGACGGGGCGGGGCGACGTCTGCGCTGCCTGCGTCAGTCCCAGCGGAAGAACCAGATCGCCAGAGATCCGAGCACGAGTGCGTAGGCGGCCATCACGAGCAGGTTCGAGGTCGCTGGCACCTCGCCCGCCCAGGCCGCCGACAGCGCCTGCACGGTCGCCCCACTCGGCGTGTAGCCGCTGACGGTGCGGACACCGTCGGGCATCACCTCGAGGGGGATGTAGACGCCGGCGAAGAACAGCAACGGAAAATACAGGAGCATCCCGAGTGCCTGGCCGGAGTTGGCGGTTGGCACCACGGCTCCGATGAGCAATCCCACGCTGAGGAGGGAGACCGCCCCCAGGGCGAATGAGACGAAGAACCATCCCGGGTTCTCGGGGAAGGGGATACCGAAAGCAAGGATCCCGATGAGGACCGCTGCGATGGTGGCGATGGTCACGACCGCCATCTGCACCAGGAGGTGCGCGCCCACCAGGGTCCCCGGGTGGGCAGGCGTGGTGGAGAGCCTGCGCAGGATGCCCTTCTCGCGATCGCCACCGAGCGTTGCCGGCAGGATCGTCAGGGCGACCGTGGCGAGTCCGAGAGCGATGCTGACCGGCGCGTAGATCTCGACGAGGCTCTTTCCCCCGAGGTCGGCGTTCGGCTCGGTGGCACCGGGATAGACGATGCCGATCACGACGAGGAGCAGGGCAGGGAACACCAGCCCGAAGAACGCGGACAGCGGCTCACGCGCGAAGGCCTTGGCCTGGGTCCTGGTGAGTGAGCCGAGAGCGCTCAAGATGCCTCCTCGACGGTATCGAGGCGTCGCCCGGTGATGGCGACGAAGGCGTCGTCGAGGGTGGTCTGGTCGACCCGTAGTCGGTCTGGGACGATCTCGTGGTTGGCCAGGAGCGAGACGACGGCGAAGAGCATCCGCTCGTTGCCCGTGACGAGGATCTCGTCCTCCGAGCGTGTGACCCCGGTCACGTCCGAAAGCGCCGTGAGCCAGGCGTCCTCGACGGTCTCGGCGGTGGTGAATCGGAGCCGTTGCTCGAGTCCGACGCTGTCGATCAGGCCTCGAGGCGTGTTCAGGGCTGCCAGTCGTCCTTCGTCGATGAGGGCGATTCGGTCCGCGAGTCGCTCTGCTTCCTCCATGAAATGGGTGACCAGGACGATGGTGACACCGCTGTCGCGGAGATCCTCGACGAGCCCCCAGGTCTCGCGTCGGGCCTGCGGGTCGAGGCCGGTGGTCAACTCGTCGAGGATCACCACCTCGGGTCGGCCCACGAGGGCAACGGCGATCGATACGCGCTGTTGCTGGCCCCCGGAGAGTCGCGAGTAGAGCGTGTCGGCCTTGTCGGTGATGCCGAGTCGCTCGAGCAGCGTTGCGACATCCAGTGGCTCCGGATAGAAGGAGGCGAAGGTCTCAACGATCTCTCGCACTTTCACGCGGTCGTGGAACCTGCTCTCCTGGAGCTGAACGCCCAGCCGGGCCCGCACCTCGGACCTGTCCTCGAGGGGATCGAAGCCGAGCACCTCGATGTGGCCCGAATCGGGGGTTCGCAGGCCGGCGATCGATTCGACGGTTGTCGTCTTCCCAGCACCATTGGGTCCCAGGATCGCGAAGATCTCGCCTTCCTCGACGTCGAAGGAGACGCCATCGACGACAGCTCTGCTGTCGTATGTCTTGGTCAGCTCGTCGACAACGATGACGGGCACGATCGGTTCACCTCAGAAGCTGGACGGCGATCTTCGTCCAGCGTAGGGCTGGGCGCTGTGCGATGCGCAACTACGCTTGAGGATCGCTCCGGAGGGCGCTCGGCACCGGATCCTCGACGACAGAAGGGAACCTCATGGGCCACTCGGACGAGACGTGGAACGACGTCGGTGAGCAGTTCAAGAAGCTCGGCACGATATTGAAGCATCACTACCAGACCCAGGAGCCCCCGGACGTCGTCGGGGCCGCTTCGGACGATGAGGTCAAGGAGGCGGTGCGGGTGCTCGGGGAGACGGTGAAGGCCGTCATCGCGACCGTCGGGGACGCCGTCGCAGACCCGGGGGTCCGCGATGAGGCGAGGGAGACCGCGGCCGTGTTCTTCGGTGCGCTCGGGGCGACGTTCTCAGACCTCGCAGACGACATCTCCACGCGAAGCGAGGGCAGGGACTCTCGTGACCTCTCGCCGCCTGGCGAGGATGTCGCCGGGGACGCTCCGCCCGAGGGCACCTGACCGCAACCGACACCGGCAACCCGGCACCAGCCGAGTCGCCGTGTCAGATGCGATCGAGCGGGTCCCGCCGGCGCGGGTGACTGATGCGGAAGAGCTGCCACCCCAGGGTGACGACGGCGATCGCGCCGATGATGGCCGAGAGGGCGAATATGGCCGCGGCGAGGTCCGTGACCGGTTCGAGGGGGCTGCCTTCGAGACCACCGATCCCAGCGGCCAGCGCCGAACCGACGATCAGGCCAACGACGAGGATGCCGAGCGTGAGCATCATGGCGATCCCGCGCAGCGCGTACACGTGCCGATCGAGATCGCTGGTGTCGAGCTCGACCTTGAAGCCGCCACTCTTGAGGTTCGTCAGCCATTTGAGGATCCCGTCCTGGAGCGATGGCATCTGCTCCATGGCCTCCCGAACGGCGAAGCTCGCCTGCCTCACCACGACGTCCTTGACGACGTCGCTGGTGATGGCCTCCGGAACCTGCTCCTTCAGCGCCTCGAACGAGCGCTCCATGAAGTCGGTGCCGGTCCAGCTCGGCACGAGGGCCCCGGTGATGGCTTCGGCTTGTGCCATCGCCTTCATCGCCAGGGTGAGTTGCGGGTCGAAGCGGTATCCGCCCTGCTGGAGGATCCCGAGGCCGAGGGGCAGCACCTTCCCCATGACGTCGACCTTCTGGCCAGGGGGAGGATCGAGGTAGGGAGTCAGGGTGCGCTCGAAGTCCTGGTAGTAGCGCGCATCGTCGGTCTCGCGATACGGCGTCGACAGGGACTTCAACGTCTGTGCCAGGCCGCGCACGTCACCGTTGCGAACGGTGAGCAGCAAACTCCCCAACTTGATCCGCTGCTGGAACGTCAGCTCACCGACCATCCCCGTGTCGAGCATCACCATGTCGCCGCTGTTGAGATCCACGAAGACATTGCCGGGATGCGGATCACCGTGGAAGAACCCGTCGATCATCAGCATCTTCACGGCACCTTGAATCACCCGGTCTGCCAGGACCTCCCGGTCGAGACCAGCCGCATCGATGGCGGCTGCATCGGTTGATTTGACGCCGTGGATGAACTCGAGCGTGAGGACCCCCGAGGACGACAGCTCGTAGTACACCTCGGGGACGCGGATGCCCTCGATGGGGGCGAGCACCTTGGTCAGACGTCGAGCGTTGTAGGCCTCGATCGAGTAGTCGAGTTCGCGAAGCAGCGTGGTCCCGAACTCGAGCACGACGCCTGCCAGGTCCATGTCCTCGGCCCACCGAGTCCTCCGTTCGAGGGCTTCGGACATCCGGGCCAGGATGCGCACATCGGAACGCAGCTGGCGATGAATGCCCGGGCGCTGGATCTTCACGGCGACGTCGCGACCGTCGTGCAGCACGGCGCGATGAACCTGGGCGAGGGACGCCGCGGCGAGTGGTGTCGGATCGAACTCGGCGTACAGCTCCTCGGGTGGCGCCCCCAGCTGGGCGATCACGATTTCGCGTGCCTGCTCATATGGGAACACCTCGACGTCGCTCTGCAGCTTCTCGAGTTCCACCTGCCATTCGACGGGCAGGGTCCGGGATCGGCTCGAGATGATCTGACCGATCTTGACGTACGTGGGCCCGAGGTCCTGGAGCAGGAGGCGAAACCGAACCGGGGGAGTCACGCGGACGAGCGGGACGTCCGGCTGCCACAACCATGTCTGGAGCCGACGCCTGAATCGTGCGATCGCACCATCGCCGTCGAACAACGCATCGATGCCGTGGATCCTCAACATCTGCTGGACCCGAAGGAGGCGGAGCCGTTCCCCCGCCCGCGAACTGAATCGCAGGACACCGAGTTCGGTCGGTTGCCGGAGCAGGCCGCCCTGGCCCGGAACAATCGGGGGAGTGAGACCGAGGAATCCGATCACGATCACCCGCAGCACACCGAGCAGGATGCCTCCAACGAGAATCTGCCAGACGGTGCTCGACTCGAGCGGTCCGGAGAAGAGGATCAGCAACCCGAAGATGAGGACGTCGACCAGCACCACCGCGAATCCGTATGTCTGCACAACGAACGGCATGAGCAGGAGGTCGAGCGCCGGCCGGATGAACGCGTTCAGGAGCCCGTAGATGACCGCGATGAGTGCTATCGATCCGACGGTCAAGTCGTAGCCGCTGCGAATCCCAGGCATGACGGCGATCAGGAGCGACACGAGCATGAAGTCCATGACGAAACGGACGAGCACCACTCGGATGTTCACCCGGCGATGGCGGCGACGAGAGGGCGGAACCGGCTTTGACACTTCAGTCATGGACGAGCCCTCTTTCGGATTCGGTAGTAGCGCCAGAGTAGCGGCAGCCGATTCCGCCGCCGATCACCACCGACCACGCATCGACCCCTACCGACTCTCGGGTCGCGAGTCTCGCGGACCGCACCGCCAACGGGATCACGGTGTGCGGGCTGCGGCGTGTGACGGGCGCTGGCATCGTGCGACGTTGCTCATCGCACCGGGCTGAACTGGGCGACCTCTGCTCGGGTGCTGTGCGACCGATGCTCCGTCGCGCACCGCTGTCGACTCGGCTAGTACGACTGTGCGAGCCGCTCGAGACCCTCGGCGATTGATACCCGGGGAGTCCAGTCGAGCAGGCGCTGTGTCTCCCTCTGGTCGTACCAATGTGCGGTACTCAGCTGCTCGGCGAGGAACCGCGTCATGGGAGGGTCCTTTGTGATCCGCGCCATCGCCCAGATGGCTTCGATCGTCGACCCAGCAGCCATCGCTGTCCATCGCGGGACCTTCCCGGTCGGTTCTGGCAGCCCCGCTGCGTGACAGAGACTGCGGATCAGTTCCGCAACGCTTCGAGGCTCGCCATTCGATACGACGAGCGCTCTGCCATCAATGACATCGGCTCGCTCAACGGAGGCGGCAATCGCATCGGCAGCGTTGTCCACATAGGTCGAGTCGATCAAGGCTGCGCCCGACCCGACGAGCCGCAGGGTTCCCTTGGCAGCTCTCTCGACGATTCGCCTGACGAGCTGCTCGTCTCCGGGACCCCAAACCAAGTGGGGGCGAACAGCTGCGACGAGTATCTCGCCTCGGCGGCGGTTCAGTACGAGTTGCTCAGCCATTGCCTTGCTACGCGCGTAGTGGCTCTTTGTCGTCGCCGGATCCGCTGGCAGCGCGGCAGTGCCAACCTGCGCGTGCCCTGCGTGAGCGACTGCCGGCGACGAGACGTAGATGAGTCGCTTGACGCCTGTGTTTCGGCTCGCGTTGAGCACATTCTGAGTCCCGCCGATATTGACCTCGCGAAAATCACGCCAAGGGCCAGTCGGCGAAACGAGTGCCGCCAGATGCACGACTGCATCCTGACCTACGGTTGCCCGTTCGACGGTGTGAGCATCGGTGACGCTCCCGAGAATCTCCTCACAATCGAGATAGCTCGGTCGGCGTTGCATCACTCGCACCACATGGCCATTTTGGGTCAACGTTCGAGCAACAGTGCGACCGAACAGCCCACTGGCCCCTGTTACCAGGATCCTCATAGCCGCCGGGGCCGGTCGCCGCGGAGAACGGCTTCGGCCCAACCTCGGATCTTGCTCCGATTGAGCTTCGAGTTGTGCCTCCGGTCAACGGGAAGGCGCGCAACGACGAGGACCGCTGCGACCGGCGCCGTGACAGCGTCGCGAACCGCAGCGGTGACGGTGGCATCGGCGATCACCCCCTTGCCTCCCATGACTCCAGTGACAACGACGCACAGTTGTTGGGTCCCAATCGGACCAATACCGACCGCCGCTGCCTTGGTTACGCCCGCTGCAGACTCGGCTTCGAGTTCAATCGGTACCGGCGTCAGCGTGCCGCCGGCCCCGTGGATGAGGTCGTCGATACGTCCCTCAATCCACAGCTGGCCGCGTGCATCGAGGTGACCAACGTCGCCGCTTCGGTGCCAGCCGTTGACAAATGCGCGGTGTTGGCGGCCCCACAGGCGGTCATAACCCGCAGCGCTGTGAGCCGCTCGAACATGGACCTCGCCGAGAGCGCCGGGGCCGAGCGGATTGCCGATCAGTGTGGTCGTCGCTCCAATCGGCCGAATCTCGACATCGACGTGAGGCAATGGCGTTCCGACGCATACACCGCGGCCCGAATCGGTCGCCGGAAGGCTGGTGGCCAAGGCGCTGGTGACCGGTAGGAGTTCGGTCATTCCATACGGCGTGTGGAACGATGCCTGGGGAAAGACGAGTTCTGCCCTTGCCAACAACTGCCGCGAGACTGGCGCCCCTGCGGTGCCCACCATTCGGATCTTCGCCAGATTCTCGTGGTCCCGGGCGCTGGCCTCGCCAGCGGTTGCGGCCAGATTCTCCAATACCGCAGGCGATGCGAATGCGATCGTTGCACCGATGGCACGAGCGGCACTGGCGAATTCGCGAACTCGCAGCTCGCCGGGAGCGGTGACATCCATCGCCGGTATCGCCGAGGTGATCCCGAGCGCGGGAGCGAGAACCGCGAACGGGGCAAACGCGGCCACGAGTCTGTCGCCAGGATCGATCGCGAAGGCGTCCCGTATGGAATCGCGTTGTGCCTCGAGCTGGCCGTGTGTATAGACCACGCCCTTCGATGGGCCGGTGGAGCCAGAGGTGAAGACAATGGCCGCGTGATCTTCAGGACCCGCCGTCGGCACAGGTTGGGCGTCCTGCCCTGCCCTGAGTAGGTCGCGCAAGGTGACGGTCGGCTTCGCAAGCGGCCGGGGCATGGGGTCGATCGGAATGAAGTTGGCTGATCGGCCGACGCTCTTTGCCACGAGGAGACCGCGCCAATCGCCAACGATGTGATCGGGGCGAGACGAGCGCAACGCGCGGCGCATGCCGTCGACCCCAAGGGCCGCGTCTGGTGCCACCACGACGATGCCAGCCCGAAGACAGCCGTACACCAGTGTCATGAGATCGATGCCAGGCGGGACGAGAGGCGCCAGACGATCGCCCTTCTTGATGCCTGACGCGATGAGGCCCCGCGACAGGGCTTCTACGTTCTGCGCCAGCTCATCAAAACTGATCGACCGTGCGATGTCTCCCAACTCGCCAGCGCTCATCTCAACGATTGCATCGGTCTCGTCGCCAGTGCGTGCCTCGATCGCTGACCAGATGCGTCGGTCGACGTCAGCGCTCGGCGGGGGCGGCGCGGATGGCTGCTCGGTCGTGGTGCGCTCAATCCACATCCGAATCACATCGACCGCGTCTGTCCCCTCGATGACCTGATGTCCAGAATCGGCATACCGATGGACGTCAGCGAGCGGCATGCGCTGCATCAAATCCGCCAGAAACGCGTCGGTGAAGATGAGGTCCTTTGAGCCCCAAACGAGCAGCGAAGGGACCTGCTGTAGCTCGTCGAGAGCATCCGCCACCGCCTTGAGTCTCGCATACGTCCGGTGCGACTCTTCCACCGGGATGTCGCCCACGAAATCCCGGATACCGGTGCGCAGATCGGCCGACCCGTACGGTGCTGCGTAGCCGCGATACACGTCGCGCTCGAGGCGCGGCCTGGCCATCTGCAGTGCCCCATGCAAGAAGGCCGGCGTTGTCTCACACGTTGCCTTCAGGGTTGACCGAGCGATCGATATCAGCGGCGGCACCCGCACTGATGGGGGGCGAGCGACGCCAGTATTCATGAGGACCATGCCCGCGAGCTTGGTGCGGTTCTTGTGCGCCCACCCGATCGAGACAGGACCGCCCCAGTCATGGGCGAGGGTGATGACTGGTCCAGCAACGTTCATCGCACGCGTGACCGCATCGAGGTCAGCAATATGGTCGTCGAGTGTCCGAACGCTGCCCGTGCGGTCCGAGTAGCCCATGTTGAGCGCATCGACCGCAATCACCCGCCAGTCGGTCATCGTCCGGGCGACTTCGCGCCACATGTAGGACCAGCTCGGGTTCCCGTGGACACAGAGCAACGTCCCCTGAGATGGCTTGACCCCAGTGTCGAGCACGTGCCAGGTCCGATCTCGGCCTGATTGGTCGACCGCGGTCACCAGGGTGGACCATGCGGGATCGAAGCCAGCGAGACCGTCGGGCGGCAATCTTGCTTCTCTGGGAGGCTTCATTCATCGCAGTTCTATAGTGCCCGGGAATCCTAAGCCGAACCGTACGCGGTCGAAGGAGTGGACAATGGTGGCTCCGAGATCGAGATACGCAAACATCGCCATCTCGGCATTGGCGCACGTGGATGCGGACGTCGTGGTGTCGTCGTCCGAGCTCGAGAGCCAGATCGAACCAACAATGCAGCGCCTCGAGATGCCGCTGGGTCTTCTCGAAGGTCTCACGGGAATCAAGAATCGTCGATTCTGGTCACGGGGGATGGAGCCGAGCGACGCCGCGGCCCTGGCCGCAGAAAAGGCGCTGAGCGAAAGCCCGGTTGACCGCACAAAGATCGGTGCACTCATCAACACGTCCGTCAGCCGTGACTATCTCGAACCCTCGACGGCCTCGATCGTCCAGGGCAAGATCGGACTCGGACGAGATTGCATCAATTTCGATGTCGGCAGCGCATGCCTTGGGTTCCTGCAAGGCGCAGCTCTCGCGGCTGCGCTCATCGAGCGCGGTGAAATCGAGCATGCGCTCATCGTGGCAGGCGAGGACGGACGGCCGATCGTCGAGAACACCATCCGAAACCTGCAAATGCCCGAGGCAGACGACACCGCGTTTCGAGAACAATTTGCCTGCCTGACGCTGGGATCGGCTGGCGTGGCCATGGTGCTTTCCAGCGCGGCACCAGACGACGGACAGCCGCGATTCATGGGTGGCCTCACCGTGTCGGCGAGTCAGCACCATGCGCTCAGTGTCGGAAACTACGAGGGCGGCCGAACCGACTCGCAGGCGCTGCTGCTACGCGGCCTCGAGCTGGCAGAAGACGGATGGGCCGAAGCGGCTGCTGCCTTTGACTGGTCTACCGACGCCGTTCATACCTTTGCGATCCATCAGGTGAGCAAGGTGCACACCGACATGCTCATCGACCTGTTGAACTACGACCCGAAACGTGTGCCTCGCACCTACCCCGAGTTTGGGAACACCGGCCCGGCGTCGGTGCCGACGGTGCTCTCACAGGAAGTCGATGCCGGCCGCGTTGGTCATGGTGACCAGGTGTTGCTGGTCGGGATGGGAAGCGGGATCAACGCCGCGGCTTTCGAAGTGGCGTGGTGACGGTCATCTGTTCGGTATGACGTTGCATGGGCATCGAGCCAAATGCAGTCGCCTGCGCGACGGAGTCGACTACGTCGGATAGACGATGGTGGCCAGCCCGATCGCGACGACGCCGACGATGATCGTGAGCGGTACACCTACGCGGACGAAGTCGGAGAAGGTATATCCGCCGGGCTTCATCACCATGAGGCTTGTCTGGTATCCGGCAGGATTGATGAATGCGTATGAGCAACCGAGCATGAGGATCGCGACGAATGGCTCCCAACCGGTGCCGAGGGAGGCCACTATTCCGGCCATGACCGGGAACATCAGGGCTGCGGCTGCGGCGTTGGTGACGAGGTTGGTCAGGATGATCGCTCCGGCATAGACGACGATGAGGGAGAGGACGATGCTGTCACCGGCGACTGAGCCGAGTACGTCGGCGAAGACGTCTGCGAGCCCGGATTGTGTCACGGCGGGTGCCAGCCCGACGGCAGCGGCGAGGACGATGTAGGTCTGCCAGTCGATCGAGTTCCAAGCGGCTCGGAATGACAGGCAGCCGGTGGCGATGAGCGCGATGGATGCGAGCAGTGCGGCATTGAGAAGGCTCATGACTCCGAATGCCGAGAGGAGGACCATGGCGCCGACGATGGATGCCGCGGTGACCGCCTTGGATACCCGCTGGACGCGGTACCCGCGTCGCTCGGTGACGAGGAGGAACTCGCCATCATGGTTCGCTGATAGCCACGCCTCGTCGACCTCGAGTACGACCACGTCACCCGCCCCCACGATCTCCGGCGCAATCGGACCGGATACGCCGCCTTCGTAGTGGCGCATCGCCACGATCTTCCGGACCCCGGTGTCGATGTCGCCGTACTTCTGGCCGATGAACCTGGAGGATGGTGCGACGACTGCCTCAGCAAGCCGGTGCGCATACTCGGTGCCGACGAGTGCCGCTGGCGGCGTGGCGGCTATGAGTCCCATTTTGGTCCACAGGGTGCCCACGGCGGCCACCGATGCCGAGTACCCGAGTACGTCCCCGTCCTGAAGCACGAGATCGCCTGAGGGATCCGACTCGACCGAACCGCCGCGCTGCATGCCCACCAAGGTTCCCCCTTGGGGGTTGGCGAGACCGGCCTCGGTCACGGTCCGGCCGACGAGCCGTCCTCCGACACGGAAATCGGAGCGAAACATGGCAACGGGCCGATCCGCAGTGCTCTTCACTGCCCTTTCGCCGAGGAGGCGACCACCAGCGACCAAGAGGAAGAGAACGCCCACAATGGCGGCCGGGAGACCGAGGCGGGTCGGGAAGAAGATCGTCAGGTCATCGCCATACTCGGCAACGGCCAGACCCGCGATGATCAGATTCGTCGAGGTCCCGATCAGGGTCGCAGCGCCTCCCAGGATCGACGCATTCGACACCGCCATGTAGATCTTCGACACTGCCAGACGCGCGGAGGTCCCGATGTCCTCGATCACCGGTATCAACATCGCAACGATGGGTGTGTTGTTCAAGAATGCGCTGCCGACCGCAGTAATCGGGAGCAATCTCGCGTTGGCGGCACGCTCGCTCCGCGGGACTCCAACAAGCCGATCAACGATCAGAGATATCGCCCCGGTGCGATACATGCCGGCTGCAACGACGTACAACACAACGACGGACAAGACCCCGCTGTTCGAAAACCCGCCGAGCGCATCCGCCTCCGGAGCCAGGTCGAGGGTCAGGATCACCGCCAACGCCCCCGAGAACACCGCCCACGTCGGCCACCGGTCCCACACCAACAGCCCGAAGAGCACCACGATGACTCCGAGCACCAACCACGCATCAACCGTCACAGCAACACCGCGAGACCCATTCTCAGCCAGCAGCGATCCTACAAGCCACGCCTACTGAGGATGTAGGACCTCTGAGGTTTCTTTCGTAGCGGGGGCGGGATGTGAACCAGAAGTATCGAACCCCAGCTCGTGAACGCCGCCGTCGACGGTGACCGAAGTCCGGCTCGCAGGCAGCAGGCGATGGGTGCGAAGCGAAGCGAGCATCCGACGCGGGGTTTCGGCCTTCGGTGAAGGTCGCCGTGTTCCAATCCCGAACGTGAGAAAACCCCTGGAGGATGTAGGACCTCCAAGGGCTTTCTTCGTAGCGGGGGCGGGATGTGAACCAGAGGTCTCGAACCCCTGCCTGTGAGTCGACCGTCGGCGGCGGCCGAGGTCTAGCTGTTGGCAGGTGTCGGCGGGGCGACCGGAGGGAGTCCCGTTTCGGGTTTCGACCTTCGGGTTATGAGCCAAACGAGTCGACACCGATCGGCCTCCTTCACTAATAGGTACGCTCGGGTCCGTCCGTTGCCTTCGTCACGTCAGCCCCAGAAGATCGAGGTCGGATCTCGCTCGACTTCTGCGATGAGATCCTCGATGTCTGTCGATGGTCCGATGAGGTCGTATTCGTGGAATTCGGAGTTCCGATCGGACCAGTACAGCGACCACACCCTGAGGTGTTTCGTGTACCGGAACCGCGCCACCGGAAGCCTCGTCCAGTCCGAACTCAGGTCGGGATTCCATGGCGGTCGGCACTCGATGAGCGTTGCGGTTCGATCCGTCACATCGAGTTCGTAGCGGATCTGGTCGCGCACCGCTTCTGGCATTCGGTTGTTCTCGTCTTCGACCCATTGACGCAGACGATCGAGACCGGACTCAGGGATCATGGCGTTCTCCATTCGAGGTTCTCGGGATCCCATGTTCCGTTCGTCAAGCCAGCAACCACTGGCCCGACGAATCGGTTCACGATGCTGATGGCGTCGGCCGCGTCCGGGTAGTCGAAGCCGGGGACTTCGACTGCAAGCCGGCGGTATCCACCATGCCAGTCCTCCGAGGGCAGCGCTGTCTCGGCAATCAGTGCCGTACCTCGCCGCCGATGCTCGCTGTCCAGGGCCGTGTGCAGGGAACCGGCATCTACGGTCTGGGTGGTGGCGATCAGTACCAGATCAACGAGATCCCGGTACCGGGTACTCGGTTGACCCGCGTAGGTATCCGTCATGGCTGCGTGCTTGTCGGCGATCTGATCCTGGATCGGGTATGTCCGATAGGGAACGCTGTGGAGTCCCGGGATCTCGATTGGCTCGATGGGTGGAGTCGAATCCGGGTCGTCGGTCATGGCAATGTCGACGACGATGTCGATGCGGAAGGTCTCGAAGACCCTGTCGCCGAGATAGGCGGTTGCTCGGAGTTGGCTGCCTGTCGTCACGCCGGAGAGCTCTGGTCCGTGCTCGATGTCGAACGTGAAGTAGTCGCCGAGATCCTCCTCGACCGCTTCCCGGAGAGCATCGAGGGCCTCTGCGATCTCGCCGGCGAAGAAGAGGTCGACGTCGATGCTGTGTCGGGCACGGCCGGGCATCCGGACGAGCAGGCCGGTTGCTCCCTTCAGAACCCAGCGTTCGGGCTCGTGGGAGAACACCCTCGCAAGGAGACGACCGTGGGCAATCTGACGCCGGAGCTCCGAAACCCCATACGCCGACGATTCCGAACCGTTGGCGATCCGATCGCTCAACGCCCGTTCGAAAGCTCTCGCTGTTGTGTAGGGCACGCCGTCCACGCGATCCATCAACGTGCCTTGCCCGTCGCCTGGGCCACGATCGCCTCGAGATCGGCCCTACCTGCAAGGGCAGCTCGCACTTCGTCATCGGTGACGTGACCCGTCGCCAGGGCATCGGAGACAACACGACCGAGGTGCCCACCGTCCATCCGATCCGCTGCCAGGTCGGCAATCGTTCTCTCCGGTGTTGTGACCGCGAAGCCATCGTGTACCATCCACTCCCCCCGCGACAGCCCCTCTGATCGGACTCGAATCCTGACCTCGGCCCGCGTCTGAATGCGCCGGTCCGAGATGAACTCCGGCATGTCGGCGGCGATCACGCCCAGACCGAAGAGAGATGCCGCCGATCGGTACGCCACCCAAAGGTGCGGATGGATCGTGCGCTGCCGAGGCGACATTTCGGGTGTGAGACGGAGCCAAGCGACGCGAAGCCTCTCGTGAGCGTCTTGGCCAGCGCCGGTGATCCGATAGACGCCGTGATCAAGGCGATCGATCGCTCCGCTTTTGGTGGCGCGCTGCAGTGCCATGTCGTCGACGCCCTCACGAACGGCCTGGGAACGTGTGAAATAGCCTTGCTGCGTCTCAGCTAGGTCGCTGAGACGAGCCCCAATCGGAGGGCGTATCGCTCCGTCCACGGCTCTATCCTACTGCATAACTATCGGTTTCCAATAGTTTCTCAACCCTCGAGGGCGGTTGGCAACACCCACGGGAGTCCAGGCTCACTGCAGAGGCACCGGGATCGACAACTCCCAGACGCGACGAAACCGCCAGCAGATGTAGGACTGCCAACGGTTTCGTTCGTAGCGGGGGCGGGATTTGAACCAGGAGTATCGCACCCCGGCCCGTGAACCTACCGTCTGCGGAGGCCGAGATCCAGCTCGTGGGCAGAAGGCGACGGGTGCGAAGCGAAGCGAGCGTCCGATACGGGTTTCGACCTTCGGGTTATGAGTCCGAAGGGGTGACCTTTGCGTACTTCCGTTGAGCGGCCTGTTTGGACACGCCGAGCATTGCCCCTATTTCTGACCAGCTGCGCTTCGAGCTCCGCGCCATCCTCACGGCTTCGGTCAGCTCCTCGTCCATCTGATCGCGTCGCTCGACGAGTTCAGCGATCTGGCGCAAAGCCTCGGTGTCAGCGACCTTCAGGTCTGATGCGTCGACGTCGTCTGCCCACTGCTCGAGAGCCCGTGTTCTCTCAGATCTCGTCTTGGTCATGGCGTCCACCAGCCCTTCAGGAACTTCGGCCGAGCGTCCATCGCGTGGATGATCGCGACACCGTCGGCGTCCACCACCACACCGATCTCGAGCGGTTCCGCCGTCCGCGATGGTCCGATGAACATCGTGACGTCCGGGTCACCAGTCTCGAAGGCTCGCCAATGGTGTCTGAGTGCGTGCATCATGTCTTCGTCATGGACACCGTGCGTGCGCTTGGTTCGATGTCCACGCATGCAACGTACCAGCACTACAACACGCCGTCAACACATGTTGACGAGTGCGTCATCTCTACCTTGGGACGCACTGGACTACCTTGCCGGGGTCACCTTGACAGCCGGTATCCGACCGGTATCAATGAGCGCTCGACTCCCGAGAGGGTCAGACAGGGCGATCCCAATCGGCATCGAGAAGTCGATGTCTGAGCAAGTCAGCAGAGGCTCGGCCTCGAGGCCCCACACGGTCACCTCGACGCGATCAGCGAACTCCATCACCTCGATGGACTCAACTTGGGAGACGGCATGGATTGAGCCATCGTCACGTACACAGCCGGAGCCGGCGACGGTTGCAGCGACGATCGTGGTGTCGGTCGCGGGAGTGGACGGCAAGGACCACTCGTAGGCGGTGAGGTCCCCGGACCGGAGCGTCGGTGAGCAGGTGCCGGCCCCTATCTCACCTCCCAGCATCTCGAACTCAACGAAAGGATGCTCGTGTTCATAGCCGAGGACTAGGTGCCTGCTGACGATCGTGAAGCCATTCGCTAGCCAGTACTCCTCCGCCTCGCGTGCGCCGGGTTCCGTGGTGAAGTACGCGTGCATGGCCTGTCCTGCCTCTGTGTCAAGGAAGGCGTCGCGCGAGAGGTCGGGCCCTTGAAGCAGATCCGTTGGGTAGCGCCGGTCTGCTTGGACCGAGCAGCTGAACGCCTCGGCGTCTGCGTTGGGCCCACCGCCGCACGCCACCAACGCTCCGACCATGGCAACGACCAGCCAGAACCACGCCAGAGTGGCTTGAGCCGGGGGGTCCGGTCGCGACCAGGAATGCTCTCCGCCGGTCAGGCGGAGACCCTTCGGCATGGACCTTCGTCGGGTCGCCTCTGCGTTGGATTGGCAGCGCCCGCTACGTTGCCACGCATGGCATCGCCGTTGGCTCGGACTCCCCGTCAGCTTGTGGCAACACTCCATCCCGACATCCCGTCGTCAATGTACGAAACAGGCGTGAACAGGTCGCGCCACTTGAGGTTCCACCACTTTCCCCCTTGGTGAATCCCGTAGGCCGTGTTCCCCAGGTACCACGGACCGCCGGAGTCACCGCCGCTTGCCTCTCGGTTGTGCATCGCAGTGAGATGGCATCTGCTCCCGTTGCAGTGGTTCAGCTGATACACATTGTCCGACTGGCGTCCTGTTGACTTACCGTATCGATATAGCAGTTGGCCTTCCGATGGAAACCCGGTGCTGATCGTGTCCCGGCGCGACCCTGACTTGTAGTAGAAGTCGTCCGAGAGCGTCACCTGCAAAGGAGCGGACATCCGCTGTACATCTCCCCACGTTCCTTGGTGCTCGTCTCCCCACGTGAGGGTCGTAGAGCCGTAGGTTAGGTTGTTCCCGCAGTGCCCTGCGGTGGACACATTCCTAAGGCCGTTCGTCTTCTTCAGCGTAAACCCTGCGGTGCACTCTGAGAGAGTTCCCCCGCCGTAGAGGGTGGTGTCGCCAACCCCTTCGACGTTGTCTACGATCGCGAGAACAACGTTGGAACCCATCGCATCGGGAACGTTCGTCAGAATCCTCTCCACGTTCTCGGTGTCTGATGTGCTCGTGAGATCGGGGTCCACCTGGACTTCGACCTTGATCACACCGCTCGCAATGTCATACCCCGATGATGCCGTCTCGACATAGTCCAAGGCGAGGATTTCGTGGTGGACATTGATCAGCTGAGCGTCCAGTTCTTGTTCCGAGTAGCCGCGATGCTCCACAACATCCACCGGGTGGTCGAAGGCGGCGACGGCCCTTGCAGCCTGCCGGGGAACCTCTCTCTTGAATGCAACCCATGCGGTGGCCTCCTCCGGGAGGATTCGAGCGCCTGCGAAGTCTTCTGGATACTCTGTGCGGAGCGCGTGGGCGAGAATGGCAAACGGCTCATGCCAGCCGTACCTCTCGATCGACTCCTGAAGGGAGATACCCTCGAGATCGGCTTGCCACGCTAGGTCTTCGATAGCTGCCTTCGACAGGGATGTCGCCCGGTCCGATGTCTCGTCCGATGAAACTCGACGCTCATCGGCCACTGCAGGTCCGAGCGTCGCGACAGCCAAAGCCGCAGCCAACATGGCCGAAACCACCAACTGCCATCCTCGCTTAACGCTCATTGTCTGCCTCCAGTCCGATCGTCGCTCTGTGAGCTGCTACTTATCTACGTGTCCGCTACCTCCACTTCGTCGCGAATGGACTACCTGGAGTTGCCTCGATCCTTGGATGTGGAGTTGCCTCGATTTTCTTGGACACGGTTGACCACACACCGTGGTCAAGTCCTGTCGAACAAGATCATGAGTCCACACAGGGGAGGCTGACGCAGCGTCGTTTGGCTTCAGGATGGCTTCAGGCGCACCGTCTCGACTCAGCCCAGACGGCAGAGAACCCCTGGAAATGTAGGTATTCCAAGGGTTCTCTTCGTAGCGGGGGCGGGATTTGAACCAAAGATCTCGAACCCCAGCCCGTGAACGCACCGTCTACGGAGACCGGAGTCCAGTTCGCAGATAGCAGACAGCGGGTGCGAAGCGAAGCGAGCATCCGACTCCGGTTTCGACCTTCGGAGAAGGTCGCGTGTTCAAATCCCGAACGTGAAGAAACCCCAGAGGATGTAGGACCTCTGAGGTTT